>CAVQGV010000027.1:0-95933 GCA_963712135.1 uncultured Gammaproteobacteria bacterium | reverse complement strand
AAGGTCATCCGGTAAGCCAAACCGCGCGGATTTACTGAAGAGCGCCCGTTTGATTACTTGTGTGCAATCGGCTTGTCCGTAAACAGATAGTCCTTAAGTTCGTGCGAGAATGCGGGATCCTTGCGGCGAATCCATTCCAGCACCATCGCGGCGTGTTCCTTTTCTTCGTCGCGGTTGTGTTCGAGGATCGCCTTCAGTTCCGGATCACTGCAGGCGTCGGCGCGCTGGTTGTACCAGTCGACCGCTTCGAGTTCTTCCATCAACGAGACGATCGCGCGATGCATGTCGCGAGTTTCATCGGAGAGTTCATTGATCGGTTCATGGTAGCCAACGCTGGACATGTGTCACCTCGTGATTGTCGAAAATGTTTGAACTTCGTAAAAAGTGTAGCATAACGCCCGGACGCGATGTCATCACCGGGCGTTGCCTGCGTTGAGGAAGCATCTCCGCGCAACCATGATTGATTGCGCGAAGATACCTTCTTCGCGTCAGGCCAGATCGAAGCGATCCGCGTTCATGACCTTGGTCCAGGCGGCGACAAAGTCCTTCACGAACTTTTCCTTGTTGTCGTCCTGCGCATACACCTCCGCGTACGCGCGCAGAATCGAGTTCGAACCGAACACGAGGTCCACTCGCGTCGCCGTCCACTTGACTGCGCTGGTCTTGCGGTCGCGGATTTCGTACAGATTGTTGCCGCCGGCTTCCAGGTGTAGCCATGTCCGTCAGGTTCACGAAGAAGTCGTTCGTCAGTGCGCCCACCCGATCGGTAAACACCCCGTGCTTCGTGCCGCCGTGGTTGGTGCCCAGCACGCGCATGCCGCCCACCAGGGCCGTCATCTCGCAAGCCGTCAGTCCCAGCAGTTGCGCACGATCGAGCAGCAGTTCTTCCGGCGGTGACAACGTAGTCCTTCTTCAACCAGTTGCGAAAGCCGTCAGCCAGGGGTTCCAGCACCTCGAACGACTCGACATCGGTCTGTTCCTGGGTGGCATCGCCGCGGCCCGGTGCAAAGTCGACCGTCACCTTGACGCCCGCGGCCTTGGCCGCCTGCTCGATACCGACATTGCCGGCCAGCACGATCACATCGGCCACGCTGGCACCGGTCTCCGCGGCGATTTTTTCGATACACCGCCAGCACCCTGGCCAGGCGTGCCGGTTCATTGCCTTCCCAGTCCTTTTGCGGAGCCAGCCGGATACGCGCACCGTTGGCGCCGCCGCGCTTGTCGGAACCACGGAAAGTGCGTGCGCTGTCCCAGGCGGTGCGACACCATGTCACTGACGCCAAGACCGCTGGCGGTAATTTTTGCTTTCACGGCGGCCACATCATAGTCCTTGCGGCCTGCGGGCACCGGGTCTTGCCAGATCAGGTCTTCCTGCGGGACATCCGGCCCGATGTAGCGGCGACTTCGGGCCCATGTCGCGGTGGGTCAGCTTGAACCAGGCGCGAGCGAAGACTTCCGAGAAGTACGCCTGATCCTGGTGGAAGCGTTCCGCGATCTTGCGGTATTCGGGATCAAATCTCATCGCCATATCGGCGTCGGTCATGATCGGCTTGCGGCGAATCGAGGGGTCCTCGACGTCGACCGGCATGTCTTCCTCCCTGATATTGACCGGCTCCCACTGCCAGGCTCCTGCCGGGGATTTCTGCAGCCACCAGTCGTAGCCGAGGAGCAGCTTGAAGTAGCCGTTGTCCCACCGGGTGGGATGAGTCGTCCAGGCGCCTTCGATGCCGCTGGTCACCGTGTCGCGGCCAATGCCGCGGCTGGTGTGGTTCATCCAGCCCAGGCCCTGCTCTTGGGGGTCGGCGCCTTCCGGTGCGGGGCCGAGGATGGCCGCATTGCCATTGCCATGTGCCTTGCCGACGGTGTGGCCACCGGCCGTCAAGGCCACGGTTTCCTCATCGTTCATCGCCATGCGGGCGAAAGTCACGCGCACATCGTGGGCAGTCTTGAGCGGGTCGGGCTTGCCATCCACACCTTCCGGGTTCACGTAGATCAGGCCCATCATCACGGCGGCGAGCGGGTTTTCCAGATCGCGTTCGCCGGAGTAACGGCTGTTCGCGCTGCCGCTGGGGGCAAGCCATTCCTTTTCCGAACCCCAGTAGGTGTCTTTTTCGGGGTGCCAGATGTCTTCGCGGCCAAAGCCGAACCCAAATGTTTTCAGACCCATGGACTCGTAGGCCATAGTGCCGGCGAGAAGGATCAGGTCCGCCCAGCTGATCTTATTGCCGTATTTCTTCTTGATCGGCCACAGCAGGCGGCGAGCCTTGTCGAGGTTGGCGTTGTCAGGCCAGGAACTGATCGGCGCGAAGCGCTGGTTACCCGTGCCACCACCACCGCGGCCATCAGCGATGCGATAGGTGCCCGCCGAGTGCCAGGCCATGCGGATCATCAGGCCGCCGTAATGACCCCAATCGGCAGGCCACCATTCCTGGCTGTCGGTCATCAGGGCTTTGAGGTCGTTTTTCAGCGCTTCGACATCGAGCTTGCTTGACCTCCTCGCGATAGTTGAAGGCCGCGCCCATCGGGTTGGATTTGGTGTCGTGCTGATGCAGGATGTCGAGGTTCAGGGCTTTGGGCCACCAGTTCATGTTCGACATACCGCTCGAGGTGACACCACCATGCATTACCGGACATTTGCCTGCACTAGCCGGGTCGCAGTTGTCCATGTTGATCTCCTGTTTTACGCCGGGAATTGAAACGATCTAAACTTCTTCATCGCCTGAAACGCTAAAGACATTGTGGGCGCCTTGCTGTCAGCAGCCCAGTTAATCGTCACTATGATGGCAATAGTGAGATGCTAATAGTGTAGTATTTCCTGAACAGCTCGCCATGTCGCAACCAGGATGACATTTCAATCACTTGATCGGCGAGCCGCTTCATACTTCTGCCGCGTTTGACTGACCCGAAGCCCGCGCCAGCGATGGTCTATGGTGCCGGGTGAGGTTCATCGCTCCAGCCCAGCGCCAGAGCTGCTGCACTAATCACCCTCCCCTTCCGCCTCCAGCTTGCGCCGGATTGATTTCAGGATTTTGCGCTGTTTCGCGCTGACCTGTGGATAGCTCAGCTTCAATTCAGAGAGCGCATCGAGGATAGTCTGGGAGATGATCAACCGGGCGTTTTTCTTATCATCGGCGGGAATAACGTACCAGGGTGCGGTGCGCGTACTGGTGGCCCCGAGGCACTGCTGCATAGGCCTTCATGTAGTCGTCCCACGCCTCGCGCTGCTCCATGTCGGCTGTGCTGAATTTCCAGTTCTTGTCCGGATTATCAATGCGCTCGATAAAACGTCGGCGTTGTTCCTCGCGGGACAGGTGCAGAAAAAATTTGATGATGCGAGTGCCATTGCGATGCAGGTGGTTTTCGGAGTCGACGATGGAGCGGTAGCGGCCTTCCCAAAATTTCTTTTCCTCCAGGACCGCTGCCGGCAGGCCCTGGGCCGCAAGGATCTGGGGACGTACTTTGACAATCAGCACTTCCTCATAATACGAGCGATTGAAAATGCCGATGCGGCCGCGCTCCGGCAGTGCGAGGTGCGTGCGCCAGAGGAAGTCGTGGTCGAGTTCCTGCGCACTGGGATGCTTGAAGCTGAAGACCTGGCAACCCTGCGGATTGACACCGGACATGACATTCTTGATCGCACCATCCTTGCCTGCGGCATCCATGGCCTGGAAGATCAGCAGCAGTGAATAGCGGTCGTGCGCGTAGAGCAGGCGCTGCAGTTCGCTCAGACGCTGCGTGCTCGCGGCCAGCAGTTCTTTGTAATCACTATCCGAATCGTAATGCGGTGCACTCCGCGTCGGCCACTTCTCGAGCCTGACCTTGCTGCCCGGTTTTACCCGGTAGTCACTGACGTCAATAGTGTGATTCATACTTTGGCTACCCTCGCGTGTCGTGTCGCACCAAAAGGTGTTGGTGTGAAACGAAACCAGTATAGCCTTACTCGCAAGCGAAAACCGCGAGACAAAAAAGGGGGATTCGAAAGGCCCCCAAAGCACGCACCACTGGATGCGCCCGCAAGACCGTTGTATCACGCCCTGGCCCGCTCACGGCCAATCAGTACCGGGGCCGTCACCACGCCGCGGCGGCAGGTGCTGGTCGTTTCGCGCGCAGGAACACACTGAACAACAGCAGGCGCAGGCGCAGATTCGCGCCAGCCTGGAATTGCGGTACGTCGTGATGGAGATGGGGCAACTCGATCGTGAGCTCCAGTTTCGGTTCCAGCCACCGCTGCGGTGACCCGCACCACCGGGCCGGTGCGGTGGACCTCCCGTATCCGCACCACCAGCCCTTCCGCCTGGTGGAGTCCGGTGGCGCGCAGGTCGCCGGGACGCACGTAGATGTCCACCGGACCGTCGGCGAGCGTCGTATCGGTCAGTCGCGCGACGATCTCACCGCCGACCTGCAGGCCGCCCCCCGACAGCTGTCGCGGGAATGATATTGGTGCTTCCGAGGAAATCGAACACCAGTGGCGATGCCGGGTGCTCGTAGACCTGATCGACCGTGCCCGCCTGGGCGATGGCGCCCTGGCTCATGATCACGACGCGGTCCGCCAACTCCAGCGCTTCCTCCTGATCGTGGGTCACGAAAATCGTGGTTACGCCGGTCTTGTAGTGCAATTCCCGCAACCAGCTGCGCAGTTCCTTGCGCACCTTGGCATCGAGTGCGCCGAACGGCTCGTCCAGCAACAATACCCGCGGCTCGATCGCCAGCGCCCGCGCCAGGGCCACGCGCTGGCGCTGGCCGCCGGACAACTGGTGCGGAAAGCGATCGCCGAGGCCAGCGAGTTGCACCAGTTCCAGCAATTCATTGGCGCGGCGCCGAATCTCGGGCTTTGCTGGGCGCTTGTTGCGCGGCCGGACGGAGAGGCCGAAGCTGATGTTGTCGCGCACCGTCATGTGCTTGAACAGCGCATAGTGCTGGAATACGAAGCCGATCTGGCGCTCGCGCAACGGCGTATCGGCCATGTCCATACCGCCGAAGGACACCGCGCCGGTATCCGCGTGGTCCAGGCCGGCAATGATGCGCAACAGCGTAGTTTTGCCTGAGCCGGACGGCCCCAGTAGCGCGATCAGTTCCCCTGACTCGATCGTGAGATCGACGTTGTGCAGGGCGCGAAACGCGCCAAAGTGCTTGTTGATGTTGTTCAGTGAAATTTCCATATGCAATGCCCGTGTAGATGGATAGTTGTCTAGTGCTTCTGGCTGCGCGCCAGTTCACTGGCGTGGCGCGCCTCCAGAAAGGATTTCAGTGCAAGCGTGATAAGCGCCAGGCCCGCCAGTAGCGAGGCCACGGCGAATGAGGCGGCAAAGTTGTATTCGTTGTACAGAATCTCGACGTGCAGCGGCATGGTGTTGGTTTTGCCGCGGATATGGCCGGAGACCACCGACACCGCGCCGAATTCGCCCATCGCCCGCGCGTTGCACAGCAGCACGCCGTACAACAGCGCCCAGCGCACATTCGGCAGGGTGACATACCAGAACGTCTGCCAGCCGTTGGCGCCCAGGCTCAGGGCGGCCTGCTCGTCATCCGTGCCCTGCTGCTGCATCAGCGGAATCAGTTCGCGCGCGATGAAGGGAAAGGTCACGAAGATCGTGGCCAGCACGATGCCGGGCACCGCAAAGATGATCTGGATGTCGGCGGTGTCCAGCAGCGGCCGCGCCCAGCCCGAGCGCGCCGAACATCAGCACATAGATCAGGCCCGCGACCACCGGCGAGACGGAAAACGGCAGATCGATCAACGTGGTCAGGAAGGTCTTGCCGCGAAACTCGAACTTGGCGATCGCCCAGGCCGCGGCGACGCCAAACACCAGGTTCGCGGGCACCGCAATCGCCGCCGCGATCAGCGTCAGCTTGATCGCGGACAGCGCATCGGGCTCGGTGATCGCCTTGATGTACGTGCCGAGGCCGTTACGCAGCGCCTCGGTGAACACCGACACCAGCGGCAGCAGCAGGAAGGCCGCGAGGAAGGCAAGCGCCAGCGCGGTCAGCAGGTAGCGGACCCATGGCGGCTCCGTGGTGGCCGAGCGCAGCGGCGTCCTCGCAATTGCAGCGGGGTTGGCAGTACTCATTTCAAGTCTCCTTGTTCGCGGCTGCGGCGTGGCGGCTGCGGTGGCGATTGGACCAGGCTTGCAGGACGTTGATCACCAGCAGCATGGCAAAGGAAACCACGAGCATGGTGGCGGCGACGGTTGTGGCGGCGGCGTAGTTGAACTCTTCCAGCCGGATCACGATCAGCAGCGGCGCGATCTCGGACACGAAGGGGATGTTGCCGGCGATAAAAATCACCGAGCCGTACTCGCCGACGCCGCGCGCAAAGGCGAGCGCGAAACCCGTGAGCAGCGATGGCAGAATACTCGGCAGGATCACCCGCCAGATGGTCTGCAAGCGCGTCGCGCCCAGCGAGGCCGCGGCCTCCTCGAATTCCTTTTCCGCGTCGCGCAGCACCGGCTCCACCGTGCGCACCACGAAGGGCAGGCCGATAAAGGTCAGCGCCACCACGATACCCAGCGGGGTGTAGGCGACCTTGAGTCCCAGCGGCTCCAGCAGGCTGCCGATCCAGCCGTTACCAGCGTAGAGCGCAGTCAGCGCGATGCCGGC
Organism: uncultured Gammaproteobacteria bacterium; assembly: GCA_963712135.1. GTDB lineage: Bacteria > Pseudomonadota > Gammaproteobacteria > Pseudomonadales > Halieaceae > Marimicrobium. The sequence continues at coordinate 89,336 of CAVQGV010000027.1, read as the reverse complement.
CACTGCCGTGGGCAGCGCGAACGGCAGGTCGATCGCCGCATCGAACAGGCGTTTGCCGGGAAATTCGTAGCGCACGAACACCCACGCGACCAGCAGGCCGAACACGGCATTCAGCGCCGCGGCCAACAGCGCGGTACCGAAAGACAGCCGCAGCGCCGCGAGTACACGCTCGGAACTGACGATATTCCAGATCTCGGCGGGCCCGAGCGTCGCGGTCTTGAAGAACACGCCGGCAAGCGGCAGCAGCACGATCAGCCCAAGCCAGAACAGTGTGAACCCCAGCGCGAGCGGGAATCCCGGAATCGGCGAGCGCGGCATCCTGCGCGCCGCGGTGGTAGCTGCAATCGATGTCATGCGTAACTCGCTCCCGGGTACGGTGTTGCTCAGGTCACGCGTTTCTCCCGTCAACGGTTGCTGAATATCTGGTCGAAGATACCGCCGTCGGCGAAGTGTTCCTGCTGCACCTTGGCCCAGCCGCCAAATCTCCTCAATCGACACCAGTTCCAGTTTGGGAAAGCGCGCGATATCGGCGGGATCGGCGTGTTCAGGCGATACCGGGCGGTAGTAGTGCTTCGCAGCGATGCGCTGGCCCTCGGGCGAGTACAGATAGTCGAGGTAGGCGTTGGCGACCTCCAGCGTGCCGTGCTTGCGCGCGATCTGGTTCACCGTGGCGACTGGCGGTTCCGCCAGCATCGACAGCGAAGGCACAACGATTTCGAACTTGTCCGGACCCAATTCGTTGACGGACAGGAACGCCTCGTTCTCCCAGGCCAGCAGCACGTCGCCGATCTCGCGCTGCACGAAGGTAATGGTTGAGCCGCGCGCTGCGGTATCGAGTATCGGAGCATTGCGGAACAGTTGGTCACGAACTCCTTCGCCCCCTCGTCAGTGCCGGTTTTCTTCTTCGCATACGCCCACGCGGCCAGGTAGTTCCAGCGCGCGCCGCCCGAGGTTTTGGGATTCGGCGTCACCACGATGACGCCCGGCTTCGCGACGTCGTCCCAGTCCTTGATGCCTTTCGGGTTGCCCTTGCGCACCAGGAACACGATGGTCGAGGTGTACGGCGAGCTGTTGTGCGCGCGCTGCTTCTGCCAGTCTGCCGGCAGCAGGCCCTTGGCTGCGACGGCGTCGATATCGGCCGCCAGCGCCAGCGTCACCACGTCAGCCTCAAGACCATCGACCACGGAGCGGGCCTGCTTGCCAGAGCCGCCGTGCGACTGGTTGATGGTGACGGTGTCGCCGGTTTTCTGTTTCCAGTGCGCCGCGAACGCGGGGTTGTACTCCGCATAGAGTTCCCGCGTCGGGTCGTACGAGACGTTCAGCAGCTCCACGTCCTCCGCAGACGCGGTCGCCGACGCCGAGCGCCAGCGCGAGGGTAAGAAATTGTATTGTCCGTTTCATGATAGATACTCCAGGTTAATGTCGTGTGATCAATAGTTGAGTTGCACGCGTGTAGAGAACACTTCTTCGTCGTCACGGTCGCCGCCGTTCGCGGCCCCGCCGTCGAAACTCGTGTGGGTGTAGTTGGCTGCCAGCTTCACGTTCTGTGTGATCACCCAGTTGACGCCAATCGCCGCTTCATCCGCCTGCTGGACGTTTTTCGACGGATCGGAGAACCCCAGGTCGAAAGCCGAGTCGTCGACTTCCAGCGTGGCGTAGCGCAGCGCCAGCTCCCAGGCGCCGGCATTGAGGCCCGGGTTCTTGGGTTTGATGCCCTTGAAGCTTTGGTCCTCACCAGTGATCGACCAGACGCCGGTGATCTGCGCCGCCTTGTTGGTGAAATCGTGGGTGCCGAAATCTTCGTCTTCGGTCGAATAGCCGACATCCTGTGTCGACTCGATGTACTCGACCATCACACCAAAGGGACCCACGTAGGCGTAGGCCTGCGGCGTGAAGCGCGTGTGGTCGCCGTCGGCAATGGCGCCGGTGTTGTACTGGAATATCGTGTTCTGCGCCGGGCTGCGGTAGCGCGGCAGGAAGGCCTGGCGTTACTGCTCGATGCCGAGCGCGTGTCGTTCTCGCTGATCTTCTCGCCGTGCGTACCGGCTATACCGAAACCGATGCCGGGAACCGGTTCGAAGAATACGCGCGCGGCGACTTCCGGCTCGCCGTCAAAATCGACGTTGGTGGCGTCGCGTCCGTCGGCCGTGCCGTTGGAGCCGGAGAGTTCCAGGCTCAGGCGATTCTCGAGCAGGCTCGAATACACCGCCACGCCACGGTCGCGGTTCGGCGCGAGTTCGGTCGGGAACGCGCGCTCGAGGAACACGATCGCGCTGCCGGACTGCAGTCGCTCGAGGCCGACCGGTGCCTTGTACTGCCCGGCGCGCAGCTACCACGGGCGCCGGCGTCTTGTAGTCGATGTAGCCATCCACGAGGTCGGCATCATCGTTGGCGAACTCGGGCGTTATGCGCCAGGAGACGTCGCCGATCTTGCCGTCGATGGTCGGCCGCAGGCGGCGGAACAGGAAGGTGTCATTGTCCTTGTCGTCATCGAGCCCGAAGCGGCCGTCGAACTGCATCAGGCCGCGGAATTTGAGCTCGGCCTTTTTATCGGGGCTGACCAGCGCGAAGCCGTCGGGGCCCGCTTTCACGGTGCCATTGGTGGCGGCCCTGGTCTTGTCCGCGACATAGACCTCTTCGGACACTTCCTGTTTACGACTCAACAGGCGCACCATCTGCTCCAGTTCCGCGATGCGTTGTTCGAGTTCGGCGTTCGTTGCGGCGCTGGCGGTGCCGCTCAGCAGGGTGCCGGCGATCAGGCCAGCGGTGATTGTGCGTAACTTGCGCATGACTGTGTGTCCCTTTCATTAGATTTCGTGTCCTCCGGTTGACCGGTCAGTCAGCGTGTGTGTTAGTGAGATCGGGCAGGTCGAGACCTGCCGTGATTGTCGAGACGCATCTTTTCCCGCCGCTCGATCTGTACGATGCGGCCGTGATGTACGGTGACCACCACGGACCCGAACTCGAGCCCCGTCAACGCCGCCTTCACATCGTGGGCGGTGACGTCGGCAACCGTCGGGCTACCTTTGGGTGATTTGCTCATGTTGAATCCTGTGGTGTTGATGCACTCGGGCCTGTAACGCAATGCCCGTGCCAACGTGCGAAAAATCTGTAACGCTATGATATAAAAGGAGAAATATTTTTAGCCCTGAAAAATCACTATTATTTTCTATTAAATATGATGATTAATTACGTTATATTTAGAGAATAATCGTTATATTTGGAGGATTTTCGTGTCAACTATCAAGGAATCATTGCTGCTTCCGTTGTGGACCGAGGTTGGACGTCATACCCATTTACATGAATCCCTGCCGGTCATCGTGCTCAGGCTGCTCGACATGTTGCCTTTGGAAAGTATTCGCTTCGATGAAGTGCTGAGCGTGGAAGGTGAATTGCAGATACTGGCGGAGTGGACCGCCCACGGGGGCCTCGACTGGAGCCACCGGACCAGCGGCTATAACAGTGGGGATTTACGGGACCTGTTGCGCTGGGCCCGGTCCGGGATCCCGGCGATCTTCGAGCCGGGCGAGAAGTGGCCGGCGCTGGTGCCGCAGCTGGCCGACCTGCCCGTTGACGCACCTTTCCTGCTGGCGCCGGTCACGCAAAACCTGGAACCGATTGGCCTGATTCGCATCGTGTTCCCCAGTGGCGCCACCTTCGGCGCACTCGGGCGCAGCCTGCTGGAAGATGTCCTGGCGCCGCTGACCTCACTGTTCGAGAACGACTACCGGCTGCGCGAGATGGAGCGTCTGCGTGCGACCGCCGAGGCGGACCGGCACACGCTGCTGGCGCGCCTCGGCCGGGACACCCTGAGTGAAACCATCGTCGGCGCGGACACCGGGTTGCGGGGGGTGATGGAGCGGGTCGCACAGGTGGCGCCAACCGATGCCAGTGTCCTGATCCTGGGCGAAACCGGGTCCGGCAAGGAAGTGATTGCGCGCGCCATTCACGAGCGCTCCCTGCGCCACGCGGGGCCGTTCATCCGGGTCAACTGTGGCGCCCTGCCGCCGGAAATGATTGATTCGGAACTGTTCGGGCACGAAAAAGGCAGCTTTACCGGCGCGCTGGCCATCAGGCGGGGCTGGTTCGAACGTGCCGACCGGGGCACGTTATTCCTCGACGAGGTGGGTGAATTGCCGCTGGCGGCCCAGGTCCGACTGCTGCGCGTCCTGCAGGACGGGGTTCTGCAACGGATTGGCAGCGAGACCGACATCCATGTTGATGTACGGGTCATCGCTGCCACCCACCGGGATTTGCCGTACATGGTGCAGGAAGGAGGATTTCGGGAGGACCTGTGGTACCGCATCGCGGTGTTCCCGATCATCCTGCCGCCGCTGCATGAACGCCTGGCAGATATCGAACTGCTGGCCAGGCATTTTATCCGGCGCGCGGCGCAGCAGCTCGGGGTACAGGAACCGCCGCTACGGCCAGCGCAGGTCCAGCGCCTGATGGAATATCGCTGGCCGGGCAATGTCAGGGAATTGGGATCCGTGCTGGAGCGCGCCGTAATCCTGGGATATGGCCGGGAACTGGATCTCGATACCGCACTGGGAGTGCAACTGGTAAAGCCATCAAAACCGACTGGCAGTGAACAGGCGACGGAGGCCAATCCTGCGGCGACGTCTGTAGAACCACTGCACAAAGTGGTGGCGGCACATCTCGCCCGGGCGCTGGTTGCAACACGAGGCCGGATCGACGGACCCCAGGGCGCCGCCCGCTTGCTCGGCCTTAATCCGAGTACGCTGCGGGCGAAACTACTCAAACACAATATCGATAGCGCGAGCTATCGCGCGCACCAACCGTGAGTGATACTACCCCGGTGCTGCGCGGTCTGGTTGCGGTACTCCTGGTGCGGCAGACTTTCACGTCCCGTCGTCACCTCAGCCATAACGGGAGTCCGCAACGAAAGGATTGGTCTGGCGCTCCTGTCCGAAGGTCGAGGTCGGGCCGTGCCCGGGAATAAATGTGATGTCGTCGCCCAGCGGAAATAATTTCTCGCGGATACTCGCAATCAGTTCCTCATAATTACCCCTGGGAAAATCGGTGCGCCCGATGGAGCCCTGGAAGAGCACATCGCCGACCCAGGCCACCTGCTGTGGCGCATAGAAAAACACGACATGGCCAGGCGTGTGCCCCGGGCAGTGAATGACCTGCAGCTCCTGCTCGCCGACTCTCACCCGATCGCCCTGCACCAGCCATCGATCAGGGACAAACGCAGCCGTCGCGGGAAAACCCGATCTCCGGCACGCCTCGGGAAGATTCTGCAGCCAGAATTCATCCTCACAATGCGGTCCCTCAATCGGCACCTGCAATTGCCTGCGCAATATATCCGAGGCGGCGCAGTGGTCCAGATGAGCGTGCGTCAGGATAATTTTTTCCACGCTGGCATCCATCTGTTCGACCGCTGCCAGTATGCGTTCTACATCACCACCGGGATCGACGATCGCGGCCTTGCCGGTGACCTCACACTTGATGATGGAGCAGTTCTGCTGGTAGGGCGTAACTGGAACGATGGTACATTGAATAGACATAGTTGTCGGCGGCTCAATCGGCGCAGGGGCCATTCACGTAGCCCGTCACCCCAGTATCCGCGCAGGCAGTACAGGGCGAGGCGAATTCCTTGCGCCCACCGGCTGCGAGCACCGCACAGGTCGGCAAAAACTCCATGGTACACACCAGCGGCCGTGGCTCGGTGCAGGCGGTGCTGGCTGTAGGCTGGCCGGCACAGGCAGACAGCAGGATAATGACCGCGATGGCGCAGACACTTCGCATTGTATTCTCCAGGTTTGGTGCGAATAAATCAGCAAGCGAAAGCCTAACACTGCAGTGCGCGCGGCGCACGCAGAACCTGCCCTCCCCGCCCTAGCGAGCGCCGAGTTGCATCATCTGCCGAGCGACCTCAATGGAGTTCACATAGCTTTGCACGCCAATGTACTCATTGGTCCCGTGAATGGATGCCGCCTGGCTGGTCTCGACCATCATCCCCTGAAACCGGTACTGGTTATCCGACACGTCAATGTAGTGGCGGGTATCAGTGGTTGCAACCAGCAGGGACGGCGCCACCACAGCCTCCGGGTAGACTGCAGCTACTGCTTCAGCGATCACTGCGTAACCACTACCCTTGTAATCCGATACGCCGGGCACCTCAGCCCACTCGTCGTAACTGATCTCGATCAGTGGGTCGTCTATCAGGGCCGTGATACGGCTCACCACCGCCTCGGGTGTATCGCCCGGCAGCAGGCGGAAATTGACCTTGGCCTCAGCGCGCTGCGGCAGGACATTTTCCTTTACGCCGGCATTGAACATGGTCAGCGCAGTAGTGGTACGCACATAGGAATTCATCATTGGATCCTCGCTCATCCTGTCTGCCACCACACCCCCGGTTAACCAAAGATTGCTCAATATGAATTGCTCCGGCTGTTCCAGGTGAGGGGCTATCGTTTCCAGCATGGTGGTAACCGGCTCTACCAGGCGGGTCGGAGAGGGATTGTTCTCGATGCGCTGCAGCGCCGCAGACAGGCGTCCGATGGTGCTGACTTTGGGTGGTCTGGAAGAGTGCCCGCCCTCACCGGTCGCGGTGAGTGTCAGCGTGAGATAGGCTTTTTCTGTGACATTGACGATAGCCATAGCTTTGTCGGGCAACAGGGGATTGTCGGAAATCAGCATGCCCCCTTCATCCACCATCCACGCAAAATGCCACCCCAGTTCCCGCATGCGCTCGGCAAGTTTACCCGCCCCTTCCTTGCCGCTGATTTCCTCATCGTGACCAAAGGCGAAGACCAGCGTGCGTGGCGGCACGAAGCCCTCAGCCAGCAACGATTCCGCTGCCTCCAGAATACTCAGCAAACCCTGCTTGTCATCCAGCGAGCCGCGGCCATAGATCCGCCCGTCAGCGACTACGCCGGCAAAGGGCGGGTATTGCCAGTCACCTTCGGTCCCTGGCTCAATTGGCACCACATCCATATGGGCGGTAAACAGGATTGGAGCCAATGCGGGATCGCTGCCAGGCCAGCGCAGCAACAGGCTGTAATCATTGACCGTTTGCACTTCCAGTTGTGCAAACACCAGCGGATAGGCGGCCCTTAAAAATTCATGAAAACGGCGAAATTCCTCGCGATTGATCTGGCCGCGGTCCTGGTAACTAATAGTCTGGAATTGAATCGCCTCACCGAGGCGTTCAGCCGGGGTGGTCCCCGCATAAGTCATGGGACTGGCGCACAGCAGCCCGGATAGCATAGCGGTAACATAGCGTGACATGGCAGGTCTCCGATGTCTGATGACTCTGGGGCGCCCGGTGGTCTGGGTTAGGGACTGTACTGTAGCACCGGGCAACATTGTGGCAAGTCCCGGTTAGCGATCAATCTGCCCCTATTTAGGCAGGGTTAATGCAGTTAAAGCTTGGACAGGTGGGGCCGTTTAAAGACTATACTATAAGAGAAGCTGGACAGATCAGGTAAGGGAGGTACGTATGCTGCAATCGGTCAATCTGCGAGACTATATGTTACTCAACCCAGTCAAGGTTCGCGCCGAAGACAACCTAATGGATGCCATGAAGGTTATCATCGACAACAAGATCTCCGGCGTCTGCGTGGTTGATGCTGACGCGAACCTGGTAGGCATCCTTTCGGAGCTGGATTGTTTGCGGGCCGTCCTGGGAGCGGTTTATAACCGAAGTAACATCGGTGTCGTTCGTGATCATATGTCCGCCGACAATCTGATTGTCGCTCACCCCAATGAAGACATTGTGAATGTCGCCCAGGATATGCTCATGAAGAGCAAGCGCCGCCGGCCAGTGGTTGAGAATGGCAAACTGATTGGGCAGATAACCTGCCGTCAGTTACTCAGCGCCGTCATGAAATTCAACAACTGAAGCATAGCCCTCGCTAGGGCTTCTGCCAGCCATAACGATCGGCATCAAGCTCAATACTCACCTCCTGTTGATTACTGAGCCTCTGCCGTATCCAGGGGAGAACCTGCTGGAGCAGGTCAGGACTGCGGTAAAGTAAGGGAACGACCACCAGTACAGAGTCTCCGATAGCATTCAGTACGACCATGTGCTCAGGTCTGTGGGGGGTAGCCTGTATATCCAGATCCTCCCATTCGATAGCAACCCCATGCCGCTGCTGCCAGGCAAGTTCGTCGGTCAGGGTCATGACCTCACGCAAGAACTGTTCACAAATGGGGCGTGAGTTCGCCAGATTCTTCTGGCTTTCAAACCGTACTTTTATTCCCTGGTAGGAACAGACCGACCCCTGTGCCGAGAATGTCCAATTCGGCCTAATCTGCGCTGTGGGTGCAGGTAACGACTCCGGCGCCAGCACTCACCGGCGAGAATTGCTCACAGCTATGTTGGGTGCAAAAGTCCACCAGGATTTTCTGCTCGAAGGCGCTTTGCTGATTCAAGCCGAGGGGGGCTCAAAATGACAGTTCTGTCGGCTACCGTGATAAGCAGGGATTGCTCCCCACCGAACGTCAGGTGCACTGGCAATCCCAACTCGATATCTGCCAGTAACAGGGGCATCTGGCGAGCATAATAATCAACCATTGCCGACCAACCGCCAAGGTTAGCATCATGGCCAGTGGCTCTGGCTTCCTCGCGAGCCAGTTGCGCTTCCGCCATATACGCATCAGCCAAATTCGTTAACGCAATGGCAGCAAAGTCACCTCTCAACTCAGCAGGAGCATCCTGTAAATACTGTACCATTCGCTGAAAGCGGGTCTGACCGTTGGTTTCCTGAGCCACAGATATTTGTGCACCACTCAAAATACAGGCTGTGGTCATCCACACCAATAACCACGATGTGCGGGCGGCTGACAATCTGGCTCTCCCATACGTTGCTTTTGGAACAGCTGCCTTCATGCACGATTTTCCCCAATGACTGTCGCGAAGGAAGGTATCTGTCTATGCATAAAAATTAAACAATGTACTTAAAAACAATGGCTTAGAACGGTTCGCGATACTTCACCGAAGGCGCTGTTGCACATCCTTCCATTCTGTTAGGTAGCTCACATCTACGCGCAACCCGCTTCACTAAAGACACCATTAATGTTAGGTTATTTGTCCAGGCAACGACAACGATATAGGATTTTTATGAGTCAAGCGATGACCAGCCAACCGGGCGATACGGCGATGGTCGCTAGCCAGTATCTGCTCTCCCCACAACAGATTCATTTTTTTGAGACGTTTGGCTTCCTCAAGATTCCCGGACTGTTCGCCGACGACATCGATGAAATCATTGGCGGATTCGAGGATCTTTTCGGCAACGAAGACCAGCCTGTGTGGGAAACCAAGGAGGCTCTGCACGGCGACGCGCGACGCGTAATCATCCCTGGCTTCATCGAACAGTCGCCCCGGTTGGCGCCTCTGCAGCACGATCCTCGTGTTGTTGGTATTGCTCAGAGCATCCTTGGTCGCGAATACAGTTGGGCGAGCAGCGACGGCAACCTCTTCTACTGCGAGAGCTACTGGCACCCGGACGATTATGCGGCGCCCCTGCACCACTACCACGTCAAGCTGTCGTTCTATCTCGACGACCTCACTGGAGAGAACGGTGCTATCCGCATCATTCCGGGAAGCCATTTTCACCTGGACACCTTCTCCCGGACCTTGCGCAGGGACTTCAAGGATGCCACCAAGGTAGAAGAGATTTTCGGAATAGCCGGTGGAGATATACCTTCCATTACAGTCGAAAGCGTCCCCGGAGATCTCATCATCTGGAACTTTCGTACCATCCACGGCAGCTACAACGGCGGTGAGCGACGACGTTTGTTCTCGATGAATTTTGGCGAAGCAGTGCCTGGCACGCACGATGCAAATCAGGTCCAGAATAAACCTGTCCCGACGAGGAGCGCGCTCAGCAACTGAGCCAGAGCGCCTTTGCCGTCAATATTTCCGAGCGTCTATCAGCTCAAAAAAGCCCTGATGTACCCCCGCAAGGTGTACATGCGCCATAAGGAAAACCTGGAGCCGGGGTTTATGCGCAGCGCTATGGAGTTGCACTACTATCGGCCTGCCTTCTACAAATGGCTTGGGGCCATAAGCGCCAATCGACTCTTACTGCACGAAGTGGACATCGATTCGAACAGCATCGTGCTCGACGCCGGAGCCTATACCGGCGAGTGGGCGCAGGAAATTATGGACCGGTACAACCCCACAATACACGCCTTCGAACCAGACCCCCGCAACTACAAACAACTTGAGAAAAAGACGCACGGCAATTCTCGCCTCATCCCATATAACTTTGGCCTTGGCGATAAAAATGAAACTGTTCGTATGGCGCTGGAACACCTGGGGTCATCAATATTTTCCGATACAAGTGGCAAAAAGGGCGTGCCGTGGGCGGAAGTTCAAATAAAGGATATCGCTGAAACATGGCAAGCACTGTCACTGGATCGCGTTGAATTCATGAAAATCAATATCGAGGGAGCCGAGTTTCCGCTTCTAGAACGCATGATCGAAACCGATCTTCTAAAAAAAGTGGATTGCTTTATGATTCAGTTCCACGAATGGCATCCAGGCGCCTATGGCAGACGAAGGAAGATCAGAAAGGAGTTGAGCAAAACCCACAGGCTGGTTTGGGACTATCATTTTATCTGGGAAAAATGGCTATTAAAATAATTTCTCACCCAAACCGCTTTTAAATCCGCACCCATTTCTCCCAGACAAAATAGTAATCCCACTCCAATCGATGCGTTTTCGACAACTCTTCACGAATTCGTCGGCGCTTTGCGTATGCGCCGGGGTGCCACTCGTGGAACTGAATCATAAAGCAATCCACTTTTTTTAATAAATCCGCTTTGATCATCTTATCCAGTAGGGGAAACTCAGCTCCCTCGATATTGATTTTCATGAGGTCAACGCGTCCGAGCTTGAGGTCATGCCAGACTCTGTCAATTGCAGCAATATCTACCTTTATACGCGGTATATCTGCGTTAGTGGAACGATCATCACACATGGACGACCCAAGCCCATTCAGCGTAAAGTCTACGGTTGATATCCTCATCACCCAGGCCGTAGGGTTTGGGTTGAAGTTTGGGGTTATTGACGGCTTTTTGCTGCAGCAGCTCAAACGACCTGGGATTGGGTTCGAATGCATAGATAACAGGGTCGTAGCGGTCTACCATGTGCTGTGCCCAACTTCCGGTAAACGCGCCAACATCTAACGACAACGCTATCAGAATTAATGTTCGCATCGTGCAGGATATGCTTGTTGCTGATCGTCGCACCGACAAAATGCAACATGGCAGGACGGTAGTAGTGAAGCTCCAGCATCGCCCTCATGGGCCCGCTACTCTTCCTGAACTTCCAACGCATAAAAAGGGTGCGTGGCCACAACAATGCTTTCTTCATCTCATAGCTACTGGGAAAAATTCTTTTCATAATATTTTCAGAGAGTGAGACAAACATTATTGTTGCCTTGGCGGGCAATGGTAGTATATCGACTCACCTATGTCGACCAGAGCGAGATAATGCCAGCGATCTCGATCATCAGTTCTTGATGATAAGAATTCAATCGCGATTGCACTGTTTGCGATACTATTCTTTTCCTGGCTCCTGAGTATTAAAAACTTCGTCCTGGACTGGACTCGCAGCGCCGATGCAGTCGCAATCCACATCGACTCCCAACATCCTTTTTATTGTCGTCGACGACCTGGGTTACAACGATACAACAGCTATCAATAGTGGTGGCTTGCCCACACCCAACATCAAGCAACTCGCGCTGGAAGGGGTGACCTTTCGGCGACACTACGCAGACTCCACCTGCACCCCAAGCCGGGTGGCGATGTTAACCGGTCGATATCCGGAGCGCTCTGGATTTCGGCCTGTGGGTTCGGAGATTCCCGCAGAATTCTCAACGATTGCGGAAGAACTCAAGAAAGCCGGATATGCAACCTACCTTACCGGCAAATGGCACGCTGGCGAAGAAAGGCCCCAGGCCTGGCCACAAAACAAGGGGTTTGATCACTGGTTTGGATTCCTGAATCAGTGGGAGCTATCTGGAGAAGTTACTGCATCAAAAAGAGGCTTGAGGAAGCCAACCTATCACAACCCAATGCTGCGAGAAGATGGCGGCAAACAGAAGAGGTATAGTGGCCACCTGACCGATATCCTGACCGAACATACCCTCCGAAAACTGGAACAGTTACAGGCATCAGGAAAGCCATGGTTTCTATATCACGCCTTTCTGGCACCGCACCATCCCATACAACCCGCACAGCGCTATGCAGAAAAGTTTCCGGATACGCCGGAAGGCAGGTACACAGCACTGGTCACGCAACTGGACGATGCAATTGGCAAAATACTGCAGGCCATCGACAGAAAGAACACGCTGGTAGTCTTTGTCAGTGACAACGGTGGGACAAACAACGAGAGAAACAATAATTTTCCGTATTTTGGCAAAAAGGGCGATATGTACGAAGGTGCTTTTCGCACTCCCCTTATAGTGAGTTGGCCAGAATTCATACCACAGGGAAAAGCCATTGATGACGTAGTTATGAATGTTGATCTTTATCCCACGCTGCTTGCAGCTGCTCATAGGCAGGCACCAGCGGATCTGGATGGAAAAAACCTGTGGCCCCTATTTCTAAACGATAATGCGACAGCAAAGCGCAACCGGAGCTGGGAAGTATATAGCGCGAATGTCAATGCGCTCAGCTATAGCTTTCTTTCCGAGTCTGGTGACTGGCGGCTGTCCAGTGTACAGGGCCATCCTCCAAGTTTATTCAAATTGTCAGACAATCCTGCGGGCGAGATAGATGTGGCGAGTCAGCACCAGGGAGCCACCACCACGCTCACATCCGAGTTTTGGCAAGAGCATTGGAAAAAAAGCCTTTTAGCTGTGAGCGAACAGTCCGGAAGCAGTGAGGCGCAAGCTCTTTATGGAGGATTCGATGCCATGCGCACACCTCATCGATATGGCTTTGCGATTGGCCTTGAACTTGGCCCTCTTCCTTCCATGCTAATCCAATCACCCGACAGACCCTTTTATGTATTAGCCGGGCAGAAAGATGTTTGGGAGCTACAGTTCAAACCCAATCACGGACTAGAGTGGCGCATGGGCAACGTGGTTCTCAGGGATCCCAACTTTGAACCTTCACAATGCAATGCCGTCATTTTAACCGGCTACTTCGAGCCAAAGGGACATCTCGCCAAACGTGAGCCCAAATCTCAGATAAAGCTTTATTCTGCCGGTTTTTTGCGCGACGCCAATAGCGATATAGCGTATAGCCCGGCCGATGACGAAAAGCTGCACACCCCCACCTTTGTTAACTTTCATGGCAAGGCCAAGTTTTCAAATATGATGCTCAGCTCTTTCGCGGATAGTTACTCACCGAGATTATTGCCCCAGTACCTGGATACATATAACACGTTATACAGGGAGAAAAAGCTATCCATGGCGGATGTCAGAATGATGGATGCCGAGCTTTGTAACTGATGCCACTATTCGAACGGCAGTGTCTATCGACGGCAAGATAGATAACACCCTGATATCATGTTGTCTCGTCGGGTTCATACATCAATGGCCTTGCTGTCCTTAAGGATACACGCTGAGCCCACGTAGCCGTCGTTAACCGTGAATAAAAGCTTAACTCAACCGAAACTACAGAATATACATTAAACTGTTAGCGGATACCGCATTTCTTGGGTCTGTTCTTGACAGTCTGGAGCCTTAGGTGCCATTATTTTTTAACTCCACCGCAGTGAGAGATACATGTTCCTGACCATTGACATCGAGATCACCAATCGATGTAACGCGACCTGCCATTTTTGTCCACGCGACGCTACGCCACACCAGGGCATCATGGACGTAGACACATTCGACAAGGCCTTGGCGCGCGCTGTCGAGTACCGCGAAGTCGTGAAAGAAGTGTCGGGGCTGGAGCTAACAGTTAGCCTTTGTGGTTTGGGCGAACCACTGATCAATAGAAATACCGTATCCTTTGTGGAGAAGGTCAAAAACGCAGGCTTTAGATGTTCCATGTCATCCAACGGTGCTTTGCTTACCGAAGACAAAGCGCATGCCTTACTGAACGCAGGACTGGACGAAATCTACCTCAATATCTCCGACATCTATGAAGAGTATGAGCGCATATACAATTTACCTTTTGGCCCCACTTGCGCAAACATCACTCGATTTGCAGAATTAGCCCAAGGGCGATGCACGCCGGTAATCATCCTCGTTGATCACCGCAATGACAGGGATCACCTCAATGCCATGGAGGCGTTCTGGCGCGAGCGTGGACTAAAGAACTTCCATGACTATAGTGTTATAAATCGCGGTGGCGCCCTCTTCGTCGAACACATGCAGTTTGCGCAGTATGCCGAGATGGTCCAGGCGCGTCACGAGTTGACGGAGGGTGGGAGGCAGCCGCTGTGCGGCGCGCCGTGGGGCTTTCTGTTCATCGGATATGACGGAAACTACTACCTGTGCTGTTCGGACTGGCGCAAGCAAGCCAGCCTGGGCTCTGTATTCGATTATAGCTTCCTTCAGGTTACCCGACAGAAGTTGGCGATGGTCGTGAGCCGCGAGCCGGTCTGCAAGACCTGCAACCACGATCCTATTAATATGCTCACTGAAGAACTACGTGCACTAAACCGTGGCGAGGTCTCAGCGGAAGAAGTGGACAAATTGAGACAATCGCTGCTTGCAGGCAGTCAGGAAATCGACATTGCCCTGGGTGAATTGCTCAGATACGGTGATCGTCACCCGCAAGGAATGCTTGCTGCAAATATGATACCCATAGTCGCAACCAACTGACCATTTCTCGCCGGAACAATTTGTCCAGGTTTGAAGTCACTACAGTATTGATAATCTCATTCCGTTACTTGATTGGGTGATGTATAGAGCCTATGGAAGACTGTCGCCAGATTGAAAACCTGATCTACCGCTACGCTGAACTGATCGACGACGGCGATCTCGAAGGAGTAGCAGAGCTGTTTCGCGACGCTCAAATCGTTTCTACGGTTCACAACGTACGGCACCAAGGATTCGATGAAGTATTGCACATGTATAAGGTTTCCTGCCGCATATATGAAGCAACGGGCACACCACTGACAAAACACCTTACAACCAACGTGATCATCGAACTGGACAAGAATGGCAAAACGGCCAGCGCGCGCTCCTACTACACGGTTATTCAGGCAGCTGACTCCCTGCCACTGCAACCCATTATCTCCGGGAGGTACAAGGATAGTTTTCGACAGGTCGACACTCAGTGGCGGTTCGCTAGCAGGGAAATGATCATAGATTTGATTGGTGACTGCTCTGCCCACCTGCTTTACAGTTCCAGCAGCCTGAAATGAGCTGGCACGCCTTGGACAGCTAATGCCCGTCCAGAAACGGGCGATTTTCTGATTTCTTCATTCTGTCCAATACATTTACAGCCATATGTCTATCTTCTCCCAGGGTTTTGTCTGCTACTGCAACCGCGCTCGCCAATAATTCCGTTTCCCACAGTCGGGCTTCCCGCGGAACGCTATGTGGAGTTGAGGCGCGCGATCCGCACCAAGTTGTAGCTGACGATTGAAGACCAAAGATCAGCCATAAATCCTTGCAACCCTCGCCACAGACTAGGTCGCAAACCGTAGGCACGTTTCAGTTCCGAGATGCTGGATTCAATTCCGGCCCGGAAGTCACACAGCTGCTTATAGCCTTTTTGTGAGCTGGTCATCGCCTCAACCGCCAACCCCTGCTTCTTCTGAACGGCGACTTCACTCACACCCATTGCATTGGCCTGATCCAGGTTGGTGATACTGGCATAACCGCCGTGTCCCGCTATGCTTTCGGGAACCTGTCCGTAATTGGATTGCTGCCGCTGGAGCATTGGCATGTAGCGTTCGGTATCGTAGGGCAGCACTCTCTCTACCGGAAGGCCAGTTCGGCCAGTCGACCGGGGCCTTCGCTGGTCAGTTCAATTTCCACCCAGTCGATCATCTCGGCGCAGTGATCCAGAATGTCGGACATCATGGCCAGCTGCTTACCGATTTCGTGTTTTGCATAGCAATCGAATATACTCGCTTGTGCGTTGCGGGTTTCTCGCATCGTAATCCTTTGTTATGTTGGTTGATTTAGGTTTCGTCGCTTAGAACCTTACCAAAATATCGAGGGATTTTTATGCCTTTGGGATATTTTTCCTTTAATATCAGATCATTAGTATTTCCGGACGAGTACAAGCTAGATTCCTGTTCTCCTAAAAATCAGAAAACATCATGGCCCTTGCTGAAAACGACAGATTTTTCTTCATCCACGTGATGAAAACCGGGGGGACCTCGTTTGCAGAACATCTTCGCGCTAATTTTACTTCCGAGCAACGTTATCCGGATGCATGTATAACACCCGACATGGGATTTTTTGACGGCGTCGAAGCTTACATGCATGTGCCGAAGCTTGTTTCCGATGTAAATAGACTTGAAGGGGTATTACGGATCGTGCTTGGGCATGTCCCTTATGCGGTGCGCTCATTACTCACCAAGGATTATGTTGCCATGACTCTGCTCCGCCATCCAGTCGATCGCACCATCTCCTACCTCAAGCATTGCCGCCGATATCATATAGAGCACATGTCACAGACGCTGGAACAGATATATGAGGACGCCTGGTTTCACGCATCCTTCATCAGTAACTATCAGACCAAACTTTTTTCCATGTCCGCACAAGAGGCACTGGCTGAAGATCGATTTTTGGCTGGGTTGGTAAAATTGCCACCGAGGCGAGAGTTGGGCGACGGGCAAAGCCTCTCTTCCGACATCAAGGCGCTGCGAGACAGCGCTCCAGGTCGTTTCTCACTTGAAATGTTTTCCGCAAGCACCGGCGTAATCAAAGCCAATGATGCGAGGTTAGCCCTCGCAAAGAAGAACCTGTCGACAGTCGAAGTCGTAGGCGTCACCGAACACTACGATCGCTTTCTCCAGCAACTCGTTGATCGATACGGCTGGGAAATAAAATCTATACCTCGTCGCCATGTCGGAGAAGTGGATGCCATATCGCCTGAATTTCGCAATCGCATTGCGAGCGACAATGTTTTTGATATAGAACTATATGAATATGCCAGGTCCCTTTCTATCTGAGCCCACAACCCACGGACTGGCAGGTGTCACCTTGTCGAAGTCATCCATCTCTTAGTCACTTCCTTGGCGATAGCGCAATGATATTTATTGGACCTTGCCGTCTCTATATGAGGAAATAGGCAGTTCTAAAGGCCACCCAACGAATCAGCTTTCAATCTGGAGTAGGAAAAATGAGAAGTCTATGGAGCGACGGGATAGCCGCTGAATTTTCCAATGATGACCTTGCCATGCGCGTGTACACATCAAGACTATTAGGCTCGAATGACGGCCTCGTAATGCACGGCGGAGGGAACACCTCAGTCAAGGCGATGACCACCGACTTTTTCGGCAAAGCACTTGAAGTGTTGTACGTAAAGGGCAGCGGCTGGGATCTCAAGACCATCGAGAAACCGGGGTTTCCCGCCATCAAGTTGCAGGAAACCCGTATGCTTGCCGAGCTGGAAACACTCTCTGACCCTGACATGACTCGACAATTGCGCGCGCTAATGCTGGACCCATCAGCGCCATCTCCATCAGTTGAAGCTATACTGCATGCCATCCTGCCAGCAAAATTCATTGACCATACCCACACCGACGCGATCGTCACCCTCAGCAACAATCCGCGTGGTGCACCAATCCTCGCTGAGATATTTCCGGATTGCCTGATACTGCCGTACATCATGCCCGGCTTCATTCTCGCCAGACAGGTTAATGAGGCGATCAAACACGACGACCCTGGCCAGTACAAGGGAATTATCCTGATGCACCATGGCGTTTTTACATACAGTGACAATGCCAAATTTGCCTATGAAAACATGATCGAGCTGGTCTCCAGGGCTGAGGCTTACATCGCGGCCAAAGGTATAACCACACTTGCAACAGCGCGGTGTAAGGTCGATCTACTGGATCTGGCGCGGATTCGTAAAGCGGTATCGTCAGCTCGCGGCAGCGCCCAACTGGCCATGCTGGATCAAACACCTGATGCACAAGGCTATGCCAGTCTGGACAATGTCAGCGACATTGCCACCCGCGGCCCGATAACTCCTGACCACGTTATTCGCACCAAGCGGATTCCGGTCATTATCAACGCCAAGCCGGCGATGGGAATACCAGAGATCGATCAATATGTCGCGGACTATAAAGCTTATTTTGAGACCAATGGCCGTCCACAACTGCGGATCCTCGACCCGGCACCCCGCGTTGGCATCTGGCGCAATGCCGGCTCTATAGCGTTTGGCAGCAGCATCAAGGAGTGCAATATTATCGCCGACATTGCCCGGCATACGCGATGCGCAGTACAGATCGGCGAATCGATAGGCGGCTGGCAGGCACTCCCAGAGCGAGACATATTCGACCTGGAGTACTGGGTACTGGAGCAAGCCAAACTGGGTAAAGGTAACGGGCCAGAAAAGGCGCACCAAGGCAAGGTGGCACTCGTAACAGGCGCCAACAGCGGTATAGGGAAAGCCACTTGCGAAGTTCTTGCAGCAGACGGCGCCACGGTTATCGGATTGGACATCGACCCGGCCGTGGTTGAACAACTAAACCATGGCGGTATGTCGGGGATGGTGTGTGACCTCACCGACAGCGCATCCATTACCGCAGCAGTAGAGCGGGTAATCACCCTGTACGGCGGACTTGATATCGTTGTCTGCAATGCCGGTATTTTTAAATCCGGTGAGCGCATTGAAAACCACACTGAACACACCTGGGACCAGACCTTGGCCATCAACCTCACAGCGACGCAACGATTCATGACAGCGACGATTCCCTACCTGAAGCTGGGTGTGAATCCATCAATTCTCGTGGTGGGCTCACGTAACTTCACCGCACCAGGGCCTGGCGCTGCAGCTTACTCCGTAAGCAAAGCGGGTATTACCCAACTCGCCAGGGTAGCCGCACTGGAACTGGCTGCAGATGGTGTACGAGTCAATGTGGTACACCCTGATGCCGTATTCGATACGGCATTGTGGACTGAGGATGCCCTGGCCAGCTCAGCGGCCCGTTACGGCATGAGCATTGCGGAATACAAAGCAAAAAATTTGCTAAAAAGAGAAATTCGCTCTGCGGATGTCGCTCGACTACTCTCCGTTATGGCAAGCGATACTTTCGCTGCAACAACTGGAGCACAGATACCCATTGATGGCGGTAGTGATAGAGTTATTTAGTGCCGCTTGTTACGGGGGGTCTGCTCGTCCCATAAAAAATCCCGTAGCACGCTGTACTACGGGATTGGGGATTAAAGCCTGGCGATGACCTACTCTCACATGGGGAGACCCCACACTACCATCGGCGATGCACCGTTTCACTGCTGAGTTCGGGATGGGATCAGGTGGTTCCAATGCTCTATGGTCGCCAGGCAAACTGGCTCGATGGTCCTGGGTCTCACCTGCCTGCGCAGTGCCCGGTGTCCATCCAATAAGGCGGTAAATCAAGCCGTCTGTTCTTCTTTGTCGTTAACACCATGACCTGGCACAACATCCAGCCTTCTCACTTGCGCACTTCCGTGCACGACCTCCATGGAGGGTCTGCCCCTCTTTATGGGCATGGAGGAAGTGTCGAGAATCGTCCGGCCGGCGTACCGGGGGAACGATTCCGACCAAATAACTTGGATTATATGGTCAAGCCTCACGGGCAATTAGTACTGGTTAGCTCAACGCCTTACAACGCTTACACACCCAGCCTATCAACGTCCTGGTCTTGGACGGCCCTTCAGGGGACGTAAAGTCCCAGGGAGAACTAGTCTTGGGAGGGGCTTCGCGCTTAGATGCTTTCAGCGCTTATCCTGTCCGAACGTAGCTACCGGGCAATGCCACTGGCGTGACAACCCGAACACCAGGGGTTCGTCCACTCCGGTCCTCTCGTACTAGGAGCAGCTTCCCTCAATTCTCCAACGCCCACGGCAGATAGGGACCGAACTGTCTCACGACGTTCTAAACCCAGCTCGCGTACCACTTTAAATGGCGAACAGCCATACCCTTGGGACCGGCTTCAGCCCCAGGATGTGATGAGCCGACATCGAGGTGCCAAACACCGCCGTCGATGTGAACTCTTGGGCGGTATCAGCCTGTTATCCCCGGAGTACCTTTTATCCGTTGAGCGATGGCCCTTCCATACAGAACCACCGGATCACTAAGACCTACTTTCGTACCTGCTCGTCTTGTCAGACTCGCAGTCAAGCGCGCTTGTGCCTTTACACTAACCTCACGATTTCCGACCGTGATTAGCGCACCTTCGTGCTCCTCCGTTACTCTTTGGGAGGAGACCGCCCCAGTCAAACTACCCACCACACACTGTCCCCGGTCCCGATAAGGGACCTGGGTTAGAACCCCAACATTACCAGGCTGGTATTTCAAGGTCGGCTCCACGATGGCTGGCGCCACCGCTTCAAAGCCTCCCAGCTATCCTACACAAGTAAGGTCAAAGTCCAGTGTGAAGCTATAGTAAAGGTTCACGGGGTCTTTCCGTCTAGCCGCGGGTACACTGCATCTTAACAGCGATTTCAATTTCACTGAGTCTCGGGTGGAGACAGTGCCGCCATCGTTACGCCATTCGTGCAGGTCGGAACTTACCCGACAAGGAATTTCGCTACCTTAGGACCGTTATAGTTACGGCCGCCGTTTACCGGGGCTTCGATCAAGAGCTTCTCCGAAGATAACCCCATCAATTAACCTTCCGGCACCGGGCAGGCGTCACACCCTATACGTCCACTTACGTGTTTGCAGAGTGCTATGTTTTTAATAAACAGTCGCAGCGGCCTGGTTACTTCGACCAGCCTCAGCTCAGGGAGCAAGTCCCATCACCAAAACCGGCGTACCTTCTCCCGAAGTTACGGTACCATTTTGCCTAGTTCCTTCACCCGAGTTCTCTCAAGCGCCTTGGTATTCTCTACCTGATCACCTGTGTCGGTTTACAGTACGGTTCCTTGTTATCTGAAGCTTAGAAGCTTTTCTTGGAAGCATGGCATCAACCACTTCATCCTGGCTCTCACCAGAACTCGTCATCAGCTCTCAGCCTTCCCACCAAAGGGAGTACCCCGGATTTACCTAAGATACTGGCCTACAACCTTAAACAGGGACAACCAACACCCTGATGGCCTAGCCTACTCCGTCCCTCCATCGCAATAACAAGAAGTGCAGGAATATTAACCCGCTTCCCATCGACTACGCATTTCTGCCTCGCCTTAGGGGCCGACTCACCCTGTCCCGATTAGCGTTGGACAGGAAACCTTGATCTTCCGGCGAGGGGGTTTTTCACCCCCTTTATCGTTACTCATGTCAGCATTCGCACTTCTGATACCTCCAGCAAACCTCCCGGTTCACCTTCAACGGCTTACAGAACGCTCCTCTACCATGCACATGCTTCCTTAAACTCACTCACTCAGATCCTGCTCTCTCTTGAGACAGCAGCCCGACTCAACGTTCGGGAGGCGCTTGGTCGTCATCTGCCTGCGGCGCTGACGACAAGCGATCATCCTGAATGAATTTAAGTGAAGTACATGCATCCGCAGCTTCGGTTACCAATTTAGCCCCGTTATATCTTCCGCGCAGGCCGACTCGACTAGTGAGCTATTACGCTTTCTTTAAAGGATGGCTGCTTCTAAGCCAACCTCCTAGCTGTCTAAGCCTTCCCACATCGTTTCCCACTTAACTGGTATTAGGGACCTTAGCTGGCGGTCTGGGTTGTTTCCCTTTTCACGACGGACGTTAGCACCCGCCGTGTGTCTCCCGCGATTGTACTCCTGGGTATTCGGAGTTTGCATGGGGTTGGTAAGTCGGGATGACCCCCTAGCCCAAACAGTGCTCTACCCCCCAGGGTAAGACGCGAGGCTCTACCTAAATAGATTTCGAGGAGAACCAGCTATCTCCGGGCTTGATTAGCCTTTCACTCCGAGCCACAGGTCATCTCCGTATTTTTCAACAGACGTGAGTTCGGTCCTCCAGTTGATGTTACTCAACCTTCAACCTGCCCATGGCTAGATCGCCCGGTTTCGGGTCTATTGCCTGCAACTATGTCGCCCTATTAAGACTCGGTTTCCCTACGCCTCCCCTAAACGGTTAAGCTCGCTACAGACAATAAGTCGCTGACCCATTATACAAAAGGTACGCAGTCACACCACGAAGGTGCTCCCACTGCTTGTACGTATACGGTTTCAGGTTCTATTTCACTCCCCTCTCCGGGGTTCTTTTCGCCTTTCCCTCACGGTACTGGTTCACTATCGGTCAGTCAGTAGTATTTAGCCTTGGAGGATGGTCCCCCCATCTTCAATCAGGATAACACGTGTCCCGACCTACTTGTCGCAAGCTCAGTACCACCACCAGGTTTTCGTGTACGGGGCTATCACCCTCTATCGCCGGACTTTCCAGACCGTTCCACTAACCCAATGACTATCACTTGCAGGCTACTCCCCGGTCGCTCGCCGCTACTGGGGGAATCTCAATTGATTTCTTTTCCTGAGGGTACTTAGATGTTTCAGTTCCCCTCGTTCGCTCCTTACACCTATGTATTCAGTGCAAGGTACCTGGCTTACACCAGGTGGGTTTCCCCATTCGGACATCGCCGGATCAAAGTCTGTTTGCCGACTCCCCGACGCTTTTCGCAGGCTACAACGTCCTTCATCGCCTCTGACTGCCAAGGCATCCACCGTATACGCTTAGTCACTTGACCATATAACCGAAGTTATCTGTTCCTCCCATCCTCAAACAGCGGATCCGCAGCATTTCTCAAACCACAAAAAAAACGTCCAAGAAGACAGTTCCCCGACCCCCTTAACACAGGCCAGGTACTTAGTAGATGTACACCGATCACAGTGCACACCCGCCGGATGTTGTGACGCTTAAGTCACAGTGTTTATTACAACTCGTTGACAGCGGGGAATTGAAACCCGCCATCAAAGAACAATTTATCTATGAACCGCATGGCCCACCTCTACAGAAGTGCTCCATGTCAGCTCAAAGACTCAGCTTGATTTACCTTGTTAAAGAACATTCCGGTTGTTAAAACCAGACAAAAACACATTCCACGGTGCGCTTGTGTTCTGATTCCAGTGATGCGATGAAGGTATGGTGGAGCTATGCGGGATCGAACCGCAGACCTCCTGCGTGCAAGGCAGGCGCTCTCCCAGCTGAGCTATAGCCCCAAATAAGTACTGTCAGCAACCACGAACTTGCCAGGTAAGCCACATCGCTCCTGACACAACAGCGCGATCTGGTAGGCCTGGGCAGATTTGAACTGCCGACCTCACCCTTATCAGGGGTGCGCTCTAACCAACTGAGCTACAGGCCTGTTGAACTGGTCTGCACACTCGTGATGTCTTTCGCATCAACCGATTAGATGAAGACAAATGTGTGAGCACTCATCAGAACGTGCCAACATCGTTTAAGGAGGTGATCCAGCCCCAGGTTCCCCTAGGGCTACCTTGTTACGACTTCACCCCAGTCATGAATCACTCCGTGGTGATCGCCCCCCCGAAGGTTAGGCTAACCACTTCTGGAGCAACCCACTCCCATGGTGTGACGGGCGGTGTGTACAAGGCCCGGGAACGTATTCACCGTGGCATTCTGATCCACGATTACTAGCGATTCCGACTTCACGGAGTCGAGTTGCAGACTCCGATCCGGACTACGAAACGTTTTGTGGGATTGGCTCCAGCTCGCGCCTTTGCAGCCCTCTGTGCGTTCCATTGTAGCACGTGTGTAGCCCAGGTCGTAAGGGCCATGATGACTTGACGTCGTCCCCACCTTCCTCCGGTTTGTCACCGGCAGTCTCCTTAGAGTTCCCACCATTACGTGCTGGCAACTAAGGACAAGGGTTGCGCTCGTTACGGGACTTAACCCAACATCTCACGACACGAGCTGACGACAGCCATGCAGCACCTGTCTCAGAGCTCCCGAAGGCACCAAGGCATCTCTGCCAAGTTCTCTGGATGTCAAGACCTGGTAAGGTTCTTCGCGTTGCATCGAATTAAACCACATGCTCCACCGCTTGTGCGGGCCCCCGTCAATTCATTTGAGTTTTAACCTTGCGGCCGTACTCCCCAGGCGGTCTACTTATTGCGTTAGCTGCGCCACTAAGAAATCAAGTCTCCCAACGGCTAGTAGACATCGTTTACGGCGTGGACTACCAGGGTATCTAATCCTGTTTGATCCCCACGCTTTCGCACCTCAGCGTCAGTATCGAGCCAGGAGGCCGCCTTCGCCACTGGTATTCCTCCATATATCTACGCATTTCACCGCTACACATGGAATTCTACCTCCCTCTCTCGTACTCTAGTCGGCCAGTATCAACTGCAGTTCCCAGGTTGAGCCCGGGGCTTTCACAGCTGACTTAACAAACCGCCTACGCGCGCTTTACGCCCAGTAATTCCGATTAACGCTCGCACCCTCCGTATTACCGCGGCTGCTGGCACGGAGTTAGCCGGTGCTTATTCTGTGGGTAACATCACAGGTAACGGCTATTAACCGCTACCCTTTTCTCCCCACTTAAAGTGCTTTACAACCCGAAGGCCTTCTTCACACACGCGGCATGGCTGCGTCAGGGTTGCCCCCATTGCGCAATATTCCCCACTGCTGCCTCCCGTAGGAGTCTGGGCCGTGTCTCAGTCCCAGTGTGGCTGATCATCCTCTCAGACCAGCTAAGGATCGTCGCCTTGGTGAGCCTTTACCTCACCAACTAGCTAATCCTACGCAGGCTCATCTGATAGCGCGAGGCCCGAAGGTCCCCCGCTTTCCCCCATAGGGCGTATGCGGTATTAGCTTGAGTTTCCCCAAGTTGTCCCCCACTACCAGGTAGATTCCTACGCGTTACTCACCCGTCCGCCGCTCTACTCAGCCCGAAAGCCTTTCGCGCTCGACTTGCATGTGTTAGGCCTGCCGCCAGCGTTCAATCTGAGCCATGATCAAACTCTTCAGTTTAATCTTTAACCTCTGCTACCTCTCCCTGTTACAGGACGGACAAGAGGGGAAGGTTACGCGAGTACCTCGCTTTACCCTCCAAATCATCGGCTCAGATACAATTCGAAAATCAAAAATTACTATGAATTAATGAGTCACTTGTTGTACCTGAATAGTTGTGACAACTATCCCAACAAGTGCCCACACATCTGTCTTCATCTTCTTGTTAAACAACATCCGATACCGCCAGGGCTCGAATCACCGGACAGGGCCTGCCTCGTCCGGGAGGCGTATTATACCGATCACCATCAACATGGCAACCATAAATTCCAATCTACGTCGACTTTTCCCCTGAGACCTCGCCCAGAAGGTCTTACTTAAATTTTTGAAACTTCTCGAATTTTGAGTAAAGACAAAGTGTGGCCTACAGGTCCACTGATCGCAGGGAGGCGAGACTATACGCATAGCACTATCGATGAGCAAGAATTATTCGCAGGAGAGCTGCGGGGATCCGTATTTCGCAGTATTCAATGCGTACTTCTGCCGTGTCTAATTTATCTCAAACAAGTGGAATTTTTTCTTGCCCAGCTTGACCAGGTAGAAACGTCCGAAGACCGCTTCGACCAAGGGAAAACAGGCAGCTACCGCCCCGTTATCTTCCAGACCCAACACCCGGTCGTTAATAGTCACCGCATTTCGGCCTAAAGCATCCTTCACCTGCTTGCCGGAGCTCGCCATGCCCGCGTCCGTGAGCATCTGGGTAAGCGTCTCAGGAAAATGAGTGCGCGCAATGGTGCTGGCGGGCAACCCATCCTGGCGCAATTGCAGAACATCCGATTCCGCTAACGCAGCGATAGTACCCGTGAACAAGGACTCTGTAATTCGCTCGGCTGCACTCAGGCCATCCTGCCCATGCACCAAACGTGTAACCTCTTGTGCCAACACTGCCTGTGCTGCAGGGCGGCCATTGCGCTCGGCATCGGAGCGCTGAATGGTATCTATTTCTTCTACTTCAAGAAAAGTAAAGTATTTCAAGAACTTGTAGACATCTGCATCAGGCGTCCCTAACCAAAACTGGTAGAACGCGTAGGGGGACGTACGCTGCGCATCCAGCCAGACCGTACCGGCTTCGGTCTTACCAAATTTTGTACCGTCGGCCTTTGTGATTAAGGGCATAGTCAAGCCGAATACCTGCTTGCCGTACAGCCGGCGGGTGAGGTCGATGCCCCCGGTGATATTACCCCACTGATCGGAGCCGCCCAGTTGCAATCCGCAGCCAAAGCGCCTGTTGAGTTCCGCGAAGTCATAGGATTGCAGAATCATGTACGCAAATTCGGTAAAGCTGATGCCACTGCCATCGCGCTCGATGCGCTGCTTTACCGACTCTTTCTGAATCATTGCATTGACTGAGAAATGCTTGCCGACATCGCGCAGGAACGTTAATACATCCAGCCCCGCCGTCCAGTCCAAGTTGTTCACCACCTCAGCTGAGACCGCACCGGCTTCAAAATCGATGAATCGGGAAATCTGCTTCTTGATTTTCTCTACCCAGCCGTTAATCACGTCTGGCGTATTCAAATGTCGCTCCTGGTCCTTGAAACTAGGGTCGCCTATCAAGCCCGTGGCGCCACCCACCAACGCCAACGGCTTATGCCCGGCCAGCTGAAAGCGCCGCAGCATCAACAAAGGCACCAATGTGCCGATATGCAGGCTGTCCGCCGTAGGATCAAAACCGCAGTATAACGTTCGGACGCCCCCTTCAAGCCAGCGCGGAAGATCGTCCTCTCCTGCGACCTGAAAGATCAAACCACGGGCGCGAAGATCATCAAGTAGCGCTCTGCTCATGGGGTTCGTTCCGAATTGATAAATTCTATAGAAAACAACGGGCGCCAACGATACAACACCCCCTCTCAAAAGCAAGCCCCGCCCCGCCATTAACATGGAGGTTGAATTCTGTGATTATTCACATATACTGGCGCCTCTACCTCTAAATACAAAATAGATTTTCAAGACCATGCCAGAAGCGCAACACCCGCAAGGGAGAGCTATTACTCTAAATTACCCATCCTCTGGGCTGTCACTGCCAAACAGGCTTTTACTGGCAGCGATTGTGATCTTGGTGTTTAACGCAACTGGCGGACTGAATAGCCCCGGTTGACATCAATCAGCACGACCAGTGGGCTCATTTCGATCAGCAGTTGCACGCTACTAAACAGCAAAATATATTAAAAAAGATCGCCCTGAGCTCAATTCCAGACAGGATTGCTCTATCACCTACCACCCCGCCACCGCCCTCCTGGTTGGACCAGCAGGTAAAAAACGGTGACACCCTGTCCCTGATATTCAAACGCGCCGGCTACAACGACGAAGATGTACATAACGTAATCAGCCAGTCAGCCGAAGGTGAATTCACTCGAGCGAATTTTTCCAGGCCAAACCATCGCTTTCCAGGCGGATGACTCTGGCGACCTGGTTAGTGTGCGCTACATTAAATCACCACTAGAAACCAGTTACCTACACGCGCACCGATACCGGATTTGAAAGCCATGTGGAGACTCGCTCCCCCGAACACAGAGAGGCCTGGACGACTGGTGTGATCACCTCCTCCCTGTTTCTTGCCGGGCAGGAGGCGGGCATGTCCCAGAGCATGATTTTGGAAATGGCCAACATATTCGACGGCGTTGTCGATTTTGCACTGGACCTTCGCCGGGGTGACACCATGCAACTGGTGTATGAAGAACTGTACGTGGACGGGAAGAAATATCAGCGACGGTGAAATCATTGCAGCGTCATTTCACCAACCAGGGTGAAACATTTAATGCTTTTCGTTACACCGACTGCCAACGGCGATACGAATTACTATAACGAGGACGGGGTAAGTATGCGCAAGACCTTCCTCATGGCCCCGCTAGATTTCACCCGTGTAAGTTCAGATTTCAACATGCATCGAATGCACCCCATCTATAAGATCACCCGCCCGCATCGGGGAACCGATTATGCAGCTCCCACAGGCACGCCGGTATATGCTGCTGGTGATGGCCGCGTAATTCAGGCGGGGTACAACCGTACCATGGGCAATTTTGTAGCCATCCAACACAGTGATGCATATGTAACCAAATATCTGCACCTGCAAAAGCGCATGTCGGATACGGGACAACGTGTCTCCCAAGGCCAGGTCATTGGAGCAGTCGGTTCCACAGGCGCAGCCACCGGTCCACATCTGCATTATGAGTTTCTGGTGAACGGCGTGCATCACAACCCACGCACCATCGCTAATGATCTACCAAAGGCAAATGTACTGTCGAAAAAAGAATTGGCGAATTTCCGTCAAACGATCAGCAAAGCCAACTTTCAACTCGCGGTGCTGCGATCCCAGTAATCATTTGGCAATGATCGATACAGCCGATTTAAGCGCCACTCCCCACTAACTTGAGTACCGACGATCCGCTTTATGTCGGTTTAATGTCCGGCACTAGTGTGGATGCTATCGACAGCGCTCTGGTGCGTTGTAGCAGTAATGGTGTGGCGGTCATTGCTACTCACCAACATTCCATTCCTCCCGAAATTAAAAGACGAATTGCAGCCATAAGCCATTCTGGCTCCGACGAAATAGAACGCCTTGGAATACTGGATCGAGAGCTCGGCCTGTTGTTTGCCGAGGCAACAAATGAGTTGCTGGCAGCTGCCAAAACGCGGCCCGCGCAGGTCAGGGCTATTGGCAGTCACGGGCAGACCATACGTCACCGGCCGCCTTCGGCAGCACCACGCGACACGCGAAGCTTCACCCTGCAAATTGGGGATCCAAACACCATTGCCGAGCACACAGGCATAACTACCGTTGCCGACTTTCGCCGCAGGGATATCGCCGCGGGAGGGGAAGGGGCGCCACTGGCGCCGGCCTTCCATGCGGCGGCCTTGGCCAAACCAGGTGTGAATCGCGCTATTGTGAATATCGGCGGGATCGCAAACACTTCCTTTCTGGAGGGCTCCGAGCTACGAATGGGCTTTGATACCGGTCCGGGAAACACCTTGCTGGATCATTGGATCATGCGCCATCAGGGGGAATCCTATGACCGCAACGGGCAGTGGTCTGCGGCAGGACAGGTCAATCAGGTGCTATTGGAGAAACTTTTAGCGCATGCTTATTTCAATAAGGTGGGTCCGCGCAGCACCGGCAAGGAAGAATTCAATCTTGCCTGGCTGGATAGCCACCTCGTCGGACTCGACAAAATTGCCGCTGCGGACGTTCAGGCCACACTGGTGGAACTTACCTGTACCACGATTACAAGGGCCATTAGAAGCAGTCCGCTCGATGTATCGGAAATTTATATTTGTGGTGGCGGCAGCTCATAACCGCCACCTGATGCTGCGCCTGGCAGAGCAATTGGCACCAGCGACTGTGGCGAGTACTTCGGTCATCGGAATGGACCCGGATTGGGTGGAAGCGGCGACGTTTGCCTGGCTCGCCAGTCGCACACTCGAGGGGCTCGCCGGAAATTCGCCGACCGTGACAGGTGCGGCGGGAGCACGGGTGCTAGGGGGCATATACCCAGGAGAGGTCAAGAAATCGAACTAGTGTTTATCCTTTAGTCGACATTCTCCCGCAGTTGGTCTGTGAGCAACCGTTTCAATATAGGGCTGCTAGCTACCTCAAAGGAAGGTATACCGCGACTCCACACAGGTTAGATTGAAAAAGATGAACCACAGCCACAGGTAGCCGTGGCATTGGGGTTATTGACCACAAAACGCGAGCCCTCTAGCCCTTCGGTATAATCGACTACCGATCCAACCAGGTACTGCAAGCTCATGGGGTCCACCAACAGGGTAACCCCCTCGGTTTCCAGGGCAGTGTCGTCGTCGGCGATGAGCTCATCGAAGGTAAATCCGTATTGAAAGCCGGAGCAGCCTCCGCCAGTAATAAACACTCGCAGCTTCAACTGCTCATTTTCCTCTTCCGCCACCAAATCACGCACTTTTTTTATAGCACGGGCCGAAAGGTTAATACTTGCGGGGTCAAATGTTTCAGCGACAGACATCAGTGTGTTCCAGAGTCGGTAGAGACCGCTTCAAGTTAGCATACGGTCTGATCATTATCCTAAGTCCGACTAATTTAGTCAACTTTAGTGGCCAAGTCCATATTCGGTGCCAAATTTTCTATGGACTCAGCCTGTTCCGCGTCCGTCCCGGACAGTCTCTGCGATTGCATCAGCATCTGCCATGTGGATGAGGCTGCCATTGACCTCAGACCCTGCCGCCATCTCGACCAGGGTATAGTAGACGTTCCCCTGCACCCGACTTTTCGATGCCAATTCGAGAAGCTTGGTGGAGTACACATTTCCCTGAACCGCACCATTGATAATGGCACAGGGCACTCGAATATCACCTTCAACCCGCCCTTTACCCACTACACGTAGCAGTGCGTCCTTGCCAGTCTGAGCGATAATGTTTCCCTGTACCAGACCCTCAACATCCAGATTACCGCTGAAATGCACCTCCCCTATAACTACTGTCTCATGGGAAATCAGTGTGGTGCCCCCGGACACACTCGCGGTTTTCTTACTTCCCCACATTGATAAATCGCTCCTGTAACTCCCAGGGAAACTGCTCGCGAACTTCTGTCTCGCGCGGCTTGTTGACACGAGCGACCGCCGTCATTCCCTTCGGCTCAAAGCCTTCGGGCAATGCCAACTCGCCCTCTATAGCTTGAAAATATCGGAAATGCAATGCCGCGGCCTCGCGGTCAAAATCTTCGGACAGCTCGGCCAGCGGGTAGCTAACTTCTGCTTGGCCTCTTAAGCCGAACACATCCACCGACAAAGTTCCCTCTACCATCTCGTATTCACGCTCTTTCTGCTGCACAAAGATTCGGTATGCCAAGCGGCCCGGACTCTTAGTTGGCACCAATTCGGGCTTGCGCAGACTTATGCCGCTCGCCATGTCCTCCGATACCACCATGCTCCGGTAAAAGCGCAGGCCCTCCTCAAGGTCGGCTGTGCGCTCCTTCTCGGCAGCCATCTCACTACGCAGCAATTCCATAGCTCGGTTATCCACTTCGTGCCGGGTGCGCAGCATCTGGAGATCACCTTGCGCAACTTTGAGCGCTTCGCGCGCAGCGGACAACTCCACCTGCATTCTACCCGCGGCCTGCGGGACCACTGCCATATCCTGGTAGGCGGCGTGCCGCCCCAGATAGATACCAGCCAGCAGAGTCAGAGCAAGAAGCAATGCCATTGCCAGAGCCAGTTTCGGCCCAAGGCGCTCTATATAGCGAATGATCAGAGAGAGAATAGCATTCATCGCCAGTCCGCTCTTAAGGCAACAGGCCTACCTGCTGCAAACCTGCTCTCTCATCCAGGCCAAGCATGATATTCATGTTTTGCACCGCCTGACCGGAGGCGCCTTTAACCAGGTTGTCTATCGTTGCCATGACCACCACCGTATTCCTCTGCTGGGGCACCGCGACAGAAATCTGGCACCTGTTTGCACCCTTCACGGTGCGGGTTTGCGGAAATACACCCGCCGGCAGCACATCAACAAACGGCTCTTGGGCGTACCAGTCTTCATACAAGGCCTGTAAATCCGTAGTGTCATCACGCAGTCGCGCAAACAGTGTCGAGTGAATTCCGCGCACGATAGGTAACAGATGGGGGACAAACGTCACGTGGACCTGTTGCGCGGCGATATCTGACAAGCCCTGTTCAATCTCGGGGAGATGTCGATGCCCATTCACGCCGTAGGCTTTGAAACTGTCCGACACCTCGCTGAGCAGATTATCTATTTTGGCCTGCCGCCCGGCACCGCTGACACCCGAAGCCGAACTGGCAATAAGGTGCTCCGGATCCACCAGCCCCCGCGCCAGCAACGGCATAAAGCCCAGTTGCACGGATGTGGGGTAACAACCGGGGCAGGCCACCAGACGCGCAGTCGCGATTTTCTCCCGATTGAGCTCCGGCAATCCATACACCGCCTCGGCCAATAATTCTGGACTGGCGTGGACTTCACCATACCAATGTGACCACAGGCCGGCATCTCGAATGCGATAATCTGCTGACAGGTCTATCACCCGGGCGCCGGCGACGAGTAAATCCGGTACCAGGTTCATGGCAACGTTGTGTGGGGTCGCAAAAAAGACCATATCGCAAGCTGCCAGCACCTGCACATCGGGCTCTGAAAAAACCAGGTCATAATGGCCCCGCAGGTTGGGAAACAGGTCATCCACGCGCCGGCCGCATTCTGCGCGCGAAGTGATCACTGCCACCTCCACGTCCTCATGCGCAGCCAACAGGCGCAACAACTCTACTCCCGTGTAACCGGTGCCACCAACTATGCCGACCCTTACCATGTCTCTACCCAGACCTCTCCCGGAACACCTTTGAATCCCACCTGCTCTGTTGGTTCCGCCCTGATCAGAGTGTCAGGCAAAAAAGAGGGCGGGGCGTCCAACGCATCGGACGCGTAGTATAAAAGCAATATGCATCAAAATAACTGATAATATTGTCTTTTTTGACAGAACCGTCAGGGGTGCCAGCGATGTTGTGGCTAAAGGCCTTTCATATCATTTTCGTAGTGTGCTGGTTCGCGGGCCTTTTCTACCTGCCGCGCATCTTCGTGTACTATGCCGCCAGCGAACACACAGTAGTGCGAGCACAGCTCGCCGTGATGGCGCGCAAACTGTATCGCTTCGTCACCCCGTTTATGATTATTGCCATCGCCATCGGCCTGGCCATGATTGCGACAAATCCGGATTACTATCTGGCGTCACACTGGATGTGGCTTAAACTCGGCGGCGTAGCCTTCCTGATTGTGTATCATCTCATGTGCGGCCGCTATGTGCGTGCGATTAATGACAATCGCAACCAGCACGATCATGTGTTCTACCGGTTTTTCAACGAAATCCCTGTGCTCTTTCTCTTTGGCATCGTCATTCTGGCCGTGCTCAAGCCGTTTTGAGGCCACTGGATATTCCACGCTCCAGCCCTGATAATTTCACTCCCGTCACGCGCGACGCAGTCGCGGGGCCTATTTTCATCCAGGACCAGTACGTCATGAACACCTCAGAACAATTGTTCGAACGCGCTCAAAAGCACATCCCGGGCGGGGTCAACTCTCCCGTGCGCGCCTTCAAGGCCGTGGGCGGCACACCTGTCTTCATC
This sequence comes from uncultured Gammaproteobacteria bacterium, assembly GCA_963712135.1. Lineage (GTDB taxonomy): Bacteria > Pseudomonadota > Gammaproteobacteria > Pseudomonadales > Halieaceae > Marimicrobium. The sequence continues at coordinate 56,244 of CAVQGV010000027.1, read as the reverse complement.
GAACGCAGCGAGGGGCCCTACATTTTCGACTGCCAGGGCAAACGATATATTGACTATGTTCTGTCCTGGGGCCCAATGCTCATGGGCCACAATCATCCTGCAGTGCGTGAAGCGGTTATCCGCCAATGTGCAAAGGGGCTCAGTTTTGGCGCGCCTACAGAATTGGAGATCGAACTGGCGGAACGCATATGCACCATCATGCCGGGCATGGATCTGGTGCGCATGGTCAGCTCCGGCACAGAAGCCACCATGAGCGCCATTCGCCTCGCCCGGGGCTATACCGGCCGCGACACTATCGTCAAATTCGAGGGCTGCTACCACGGCCACTCTGATTCCCTGTTGGTGAAAGCAGGCTCGGGGGCGCTCACGCTTGGTGTGCCCAGTTCCCCCGGCGTGCCCGCGGCACTGGCCGATCACACGCTGACGCTCACCTACAACGACATCGACAGTGTGCGTCAGGCTTTCGCTGCACACGGCGAGCGCATCGCCTGCGTCATCGTGGAACCGGTGGCCGGCAATATGAATTGCATACCACCCGCCCCCGGATTCCTGCAAGCGTTGCGCACTGCCTGCACTGAAAGTGGCGCCGTACTCATACTGGATGAGGTAATGACCGGATTTCGCTTTGGTTTGCAGGGCGCCCAGGGCTATTACGGCATTGAGGCCGACCTGACTACGCTGGGCAAGGTCATTGGCGGAGGAATGCCGGTGGGCGCCTTTGGCGGCAAGCGTGACATCATGGAGCAGATCGCACCACTGGGACCTGTGTACCAGGCGGGCACTCTGTCCGGCAATCCCATCGCCATGGCCGCCGGCCTGGCCACGCTGGATATTATTTCCCAACCTGGATTCTACGAGCCCGTGTTCAAGCGCACCGCACAGCTGTGCCAAGGGCTGCAAGACGCCGCGGCAGCGGCGGGCGTGCCATTTATCACCAATCACGCCGGCAGCATGTTCGGTGGCTTTTTCACCAGCGCAAAGAGCGTTACACGTTACGACCAGGTCATGGCCTGTGACAACGCGGCATTCAATCGGTTTTTCCACCTGATGCTGGAACACGGCATATACCTGGCACCGGCGTCCTATGAGGCGGGCTTTATGTCCAGCGCCCATGGCGATGGCGACATTGCCCAGACCATTGCGACGGCCAGAACCGCCTTTGCCAGTCTTTAATCGAGGGTACTCCCATGGCATTCACCACACAGCGCGGCATGTTTCCCCACACCCGCATGCGTCGCCTGCGGGCCAATGAATTTTCGCGCCGGCTGGTACGCGAAAATGAATTGAATCCGGCCGACTTTATTTTTCCCGTTTTCGTGCTCGAGGGCAGCGGGCAGCGCGAGGCTATCTCCTCCATGCCGGGGATAGAACGACTCAGTATCGACCTGCTGGTGGCGCAGGCCAGACTCGTCCAGCAACTGGGCATTCCGGCAGTCGCGCTGTTTCCTGTTGTCGCCGCTGCACGCAAGAGCCTGCTGGCCGAGGAGGCATTCAACGGAGACGGCCTGGTGCAACGCGCGGTACGCGCATTGAAAGACGCGCTGCCGGAACTGGGTGTGATAACCGATGTCGCTCTGGATCCCTTCACCACGCATGGCCAGGACGGCATCATTGATGCTGGCGGCTATGTATTAAATGATGTCACCAGTGAAGTGCTGGTGCGACAGGCCCTGTCGCACGCCGCTGCAGGCGCGGATGTGGTGGCCCCCTCAGACATGATGGACGGCCGCATTGGTGCCATTCGGCAAGAGTCTGGAACGTGCCAGTTTTCACAACACGCTGATCATGGCCTATTCCGCCAAGTACGCCTCCGCCTATTACGGCCCCTTTCGCGATGCTGTTGGCTCCGCCGGCAATCTGAAAGGAGGAAATAAGTTCAGCTACCAGATGGACCCCGCCAACAGCGACGAGGCATTGCACGAATGCGCCCTGGACCTCGCCGAGGGCGCCGATATGATTATGGTCAAACCCGGCATGCCTTATCTGGACATCGTGCGGCGAGTGAAGGATGAGTTGCGGGCACCGACCTTCGCCTACCAGGTGAGCGGCGAGTACGCCATGCACATGGCGGCGTTTGAACGCGGGTGGCTGCCCAGGGAAGCAGCTATGCTGGAGTCCCTGCTGGCCTTCAAGCGAGCGGGCTGTGACGGCATCCTCACCTATTTCGCCCTGGAAGCAGCCAAGGCCCTGCAATAGCTACGTACCCTCTCTATTCTTGCGAAACGAGAACTAATACCATATCTATCGCCATTGATAGCGACAAATGCTGGTCGGATGCGGTATAAATAACTAGAAATGCGCCATAAAAGCAGAAGAATGTCGCCATGCACTCGTTAACCGTACCGCTACGGAAAGCTCGCAACTGGTGGTTCCAGTTGTGCACCGGCAGGTCGGTGTACGATCGGTCCGACGAGGAAAATCACCGGCAGCGCATACTGGTTATGACCAGCGCGTTCTGGTTACTGCTGGTGGTTTTTCTTGCGGTTGTAACTCCCTTGGTCATCGAGTTTAACCCGCGAGGCGCTGCTTCCGCGAACGTCCTGTTTGTTGCCACCTTCGTTGGCGTCCTGCTCAGCATGTCTATCCTGCGCTTACGCGGCGACCGCATTATGGCGATCAACCTGTTGCTCTTCATTTACGCAGGCGCCTTTGCCGGTGCCTGCTTTATCTTTGGCGGGACACGCTCCCCAACCTATCCCCTGCTGATACTGGCTCCGGCAATGGCCGGTCTCGTCGGCAGTATTTCCCTCAGCGTGGCCTGGGGTCTGCTAATGCTCGCATTCTGGGCGGGCGTGCTACAGGCGGAGCGCAGCGGTTTCCAGTTCACACAGATCATCCTGCCCCAGAACCACAGCATGGCAATGGCAATGGCCTACCTCGGCCTTGCCATTGCCGTGGTAAGTATCATCATTATTTACGCGGAAATGAACAAAGCGCTACGGCAAAGCTTGCAAGACATTAATTCAGAACTGGCACACCTGTCCTCGCACGACCAGTTGACCAGACTGCCCAATCGTCGTTTTTATGACGAACGTATCAGCCTCGCGCTGCGTCGCGCGGCGAGAAATCACGGCATGACCGGCCTGCTGTTTATCGACCTGAACGAATTCAAGAAAATTAATGACACCCACGGGCACGGTGCGGGCGACAAGCTCCTGATCGCTGTTGCCCAGCGCATCCAGAACAGTCTCCGCGAGACCGACCTGGTAGCACGCCTTGGTGGCGATGAATTTGTCGTGGTGCTGGAGGATGTAAACTCCCCGGAAGAAATCACGCGCATAGCCCACAAATTGTCGCACGCCATAGAGCAGCCGCTGTACGTTCGCCAGCTGATACTGAAATTCAGCGCCAGCATTGGTGTGGCGATATTCCCGATTGACGGGCGCCAGAAGCAGGAACTGGAAGAGAAAGCGGACAGGGCCATGTACCTGGCAAAAAAACGCGGTTTACCTGTCGCGCTGGCCAGTCTGGAATCCGCCAATGTCCCCACACCCGCCATGCAGCCGGTAAACCGGATCTAGCGACTGCGAACTCTTTTCCAGCATCACGGGCGCCGCCAGTCCAGCCGTTTGGGATTTTTGCCCTCCACAAGATCAAGCAGCTCATCCAACATCATCAGTGACAGGCCCCAGATACAGCGCCCTTCATACCTGTAGCAAGGCATTGGTATATGGGCGCTCTTATAGTCCCAGATCATTTCTTCTCTATTGTCTGCGTCCAACAAAAACTCCAGCGGAACCCAAACAACTTCCGCCACCTCATGATTCGGCGTAAACGTTACTTCGCGGTCCAGACGAAAAACAAACGGACTGACCGCCATACCGAAGGTACCCCGATGGGGCCGGGCGTTCAGGTCAGAAAGCCGGCCAATACACTCGTCCTGTGCTCCCAGAATCAACCCCACTTCTTCCGCTGTCTCGCGCACCGCTACCTCATAACCGTTGGCGTCCGTCTTGTCCATGCGGCCACCGGGAAAGGCCATGTGCCCGGACCAGGGATCCCCCTCCCGCTCGGCCCGCTTGATCATTAGAATATGCAGTTCGCCCTCTCGCACCTGCAGTATCATGGCGACTGCGGAGCGCTTCTGCAGCCGCCGCAACAGGGTTCTGCCCGGAGTGTGATCGGCGAGACGGGTTTCGATGAGTTGTAATAGTGATACCGACACGTGCGAACAATTTCCATACAGCCTGTGGCGCTTGTGGGATTAAGCCAGCAGCGCGATGAGCCTGACAAGCTGTTACGCCACAATTGACCCGGGGGAATCATGGTTGACCAAATACCACAGGATGACAACCTGCTGGAACTGCGCGATGTCAGTCTGGTCTACCGCGCCCTGCCCGCATTGCGCCGCATCCACTGGACCGTAAAGCCGGGCCAGCAATGGGCCTGCCTGGGCCCGAATGGTGCCGGCAAGACCAGTCTGGCCAGGATCCTCAGTCGACAGGCTACACACTTTTCGGGCGAGCTGCTGCGCTCGCCACGACTGCAGGCATGTGGTATCGCCTATGTCTGCTTCGAGCAGGCCAAAGCCCTGTGTGAGCGGGACCAGAAGCTGGATGATTCAGAATTTCGCCCTGATGCCAGCGACCCGGGCACAACGGTTCAGGCCCTTATTCTTGACGGCCGGGAACCGGATGATCGCTTTCACCACTGGTCGGAGCGTCTGCGCATGCGTCATTTTCTGCATCGCGGTCTGCGCTTTATCTCGACCGGGGAGATGCGCAAGGCGCTGCTGGTCAAGGCCATTCTGAGCGAGCCCGCCCTGCTCATCCTGGACAGCCCGCTGGATGGACTGGACCGCGCCAGCCAGACGGAAATGCGCACTATCATCGATGAATTGCTGCAGTCGGCTGCTATCACGGTGCTGTTGCTGTGTCGGCAGCTGGAAGATGTGCCCAGCGGTATCACGCATATAATGGTACTGCAGGCAGGGGAGATACTCGCCTGCGATAGCCGGGAAAATATCATTGCCGACACGGCGGTCCGGGCACTGATGAATCCACCTGTGGCGCAGCTGGGTGAGTTGCCACCGCCCGCCGCGCGCCCCTACGAGTTGCCAAAAGACAAGCCCCTGCTGGAACTGCGCGATGTAGCGGTACAGTACGGTGACCTGAAGGTGCTGCGCAATGTGAACTGGATATTTGAGTGGGGCACTCACTGCTGTGTTTCCGGCCCCAACGGCTGTGGCAAAACCACCCTGCTAAGCCTGATTACCGGTGACAATCACAAAGCCTACGGCCAGGATATCACCCTGTTCGGTATCCGTCGCGGCAGTGGTGAGAGCGTGTGGGACATCAAACAAAAGTTCGGGCAGCTGGACACGCAGCTGCAGCTGAAATTTGCGCGCGGCATGCGTGTGGTGGAAGTCGTGGTATCGGGCTTCTTTGACACTATCGGACTTTACGACGCATGGGGCGACACACAGCGCAATCGCGCCGAGCAGTGGCTCAGCGCCCTGGGCCTTGCCGACTACAGCCGCGAGAGTTTTGACGCGCTGTCGTTCGGATTACAGCGCATGGTCCTGCTGGCCCGGGCGATGGTGAAATCACCGATTATCCTGCTGCTGGATGAACCCACGCTGGGCCTGGATGGCCACCACCGTAAACTCATGCTGCGCGCTATTGAGCATATTGCCGAAAACTGCGATACACAGATTATCTTTGTCAGTCACTCGGCGGGGGAGACTCCGGCGTGCATCAACCAGCACCTCAGCTTCGAACCGCGGGATGACGGCTTTGAGCTGGTGTGTCGCCGCTCTGCCAGGATCTAACGGGTATAGGCGCGCAGAGCGTTACACTGCGCATCTGTCGCACAATAGAGCAGGCCTCGTTCCGCAGTTGCCCTGGCCTGCGCCACATCACCTCTGGCCTGGTGGGTCTGTGCCATGCCCAGGTACACCTCGGCACTGTCCGGGTCGATGCGCTGCGCCCGTTCAAGTAGCGCCAGGGCCTGCTCGTAATCGCCCCGCTCAGTGGCCTGTCCGGCTTTCGCCAGCAACGGCCGCAAAGCCGCGCTGGCGGACGGTGTGGCGGGACGTGGAGGTGACTGTGGCACTTTGGCTGGTGGCGCGACTACCTTGGGCTTGGGCTCCGGCTGGGGCTGCTCAACGGGCGCCGGCGCACTGGCGGGCGGCGTATACGTAGAGCAGGCCGCCAGCAGTATGACCAGACCCACGGCAGCGCCCCGCAACAGCACGTGTGACAGCGCCATTACCCGTTTCTCCCGAACAGTGACTCGAACCAGTCCTTGACATCGGAGTCGCGCGGCGCGCAATCGGTACGCTGGCGCGGCTCGGAACCGGTGATAAATGGCAGCATACGGGAATTGGGGCAGCCCTCGCCAGTCAGGTAACCACTGTGATCGTCGATCCACTGTGTTTGCATACCATCGGGCATGCGGTAGGCCAGTGGTTGTTTGCTGGCGCGCGCCATGAAATGTGCCCACACCTTTAGCGCGCCGCTACCACCCGTCAGTCCGGTCACGCCGTTGTCATCCCGCCCTATCCAACTGACCGCCAGCAGATCGCCGGAAAAGCCGGCGAACCACGAATCGCGACCATCATTGGTGGTACCGGTTTTGCCTGCCACGGCAAACCCTTTCGGCAGATACCGATAGACGCCTTGCCCGGTACCCTCGCGGACCACGGCCCGCAGTGCAAAGTGCAGCAAATGCACGGCTTGCAGGCTGACAGTGCGCTCGTATTCCAGCGGATAACGTTGCAGCGGCTCGCCATTGACGTCGACGATATCCCGGATGCTGCGTAGCGGCATGCGAAAACCCCCCGCTGCTAATGTCTGGTACATCGCCGCCATGTCCATGGGCGAGTATTCACCCGCCCCCAGCAACAGCGCCGGCAACCGCGGCACACCTTCCTCGACCCCGAGACGCGCCAGCGTATCAACGATAGTATTAACACCCAGCTGCATACCGAGCCGCGCGCTGGCCAGATTGTAGGATTGTGCCAGCGCCTGATAGAGCAGGACGTTGCCGTGTGACTTGTGGTCAAAGTTCTGCGGTTGCCACGGCTTTGCCCCCGCCGCTTTAATTGTCAGCGGTGTGTCGGACAACACCGTAGCCAGGGAGTATTGCGCGGGCCGTTCCAAAGCCGTCAGGTAAATGGCCGGCTTGAGCAGCGAACCAGCCGGACGTTGCGCATCCAGCGCCCGGTTGAACCCGGCATAGCGCGCCTTGCGCCCCCCGACCAGGGCCGCCACCTCTCCCGTGTCAAAGCGCGTGACAACGGTGGCGCTCTGCAATTTGCCGCTGCGGTCGAGCTGGTCCATCACGGCAGCAGTACTGCTCTCCAACTGACGTTGCAACAGCGGGTCGAAGCTGGTGAATATGCTGAGTCCCCGGGTAGTCAGGTCCTCGTCCCGGTAATCCCGGCGCAGCTGCCTGCGCACCAGATCCACGAAAGCTGGAAATGAGTCCCGAATATGACGCTGATTATTCAGCCCCAGCGGCAAGGCCCGGGCCCCAGCGGCCTGCTCCGGTGATATCACGCCCTGGACCGCCATCACCTCCAAAACCACATTGCGCCGCTCCAGCGCGCGCTGCGGATTGCGCTCCGGATTGTACAGGGATGGACCCTTAATCATGCCGATTAACAATGCCTGCTGGTGCAGGCCCAACTGGTCCAGGGGCATACCGAAGTAATGTTGCGCTGCCAGCGCAAAACCGTGTACGGCGCGCGGCCCGTCCTGCCCCAGATACACCTCGTTGATGTAACTCTCCAGGATCTGGTCCTTCTCGTAATGCAGTTCGAGCAGCACGGCCATCAATACTTCCGTCACCTTGCGTACCAGCGTGCGCTCGGACGTAAGGTAATAGTTTTTCACCAGCTGTTGCGTGATGGTGCTGCCGCCGGATACTACCTGCCCTGAGCGCAGATTGTTGAAGGCTGCCCGGGCAATACCGCCAATGGAAAATCCCCAGTGCTGGTAAAAACTGCGATCTTCCACCGCCATCAGAGCCTGGCGAAATTCTTCAGGCACATCGGCCAACCGCACCAGCACCCGGTCTTCCCCATGCTGGGGAATGATCCCGCCGATCATCACCGGATCCAGACGCATCAGGTCAACATCCTTGCCCCCGGCTGACAAAGACCTGACCCGATCACCACTGAACTCTATCAGCACCCGGCGTTCGGGTTCCCGCTCGCCTGGAAACTCAAAGCCCCTGGTGTAGAGATCAAAGCGATTGTGATTGCGGGACACCTCTCCCGGCCGGTGCGGCGTAGTTACCGTGCGATACCCCAGCACTTCAAGCTCGTAGGACAGATCTTCCGGCGACAGGTCGGCACCGGCAAACAACTCCAGCGGGCGCGCGTAAACTCTGGCCGCCAACTCCCACATCTTGTCGCTGAATGTCGCCGTGATCCGGGCATCCAGGTAAACCAGCAACAGGCCGACCATTACCAGGGCAACGAGCGCTAGTTTGAACAGGAGATGGCTGGTACGAAACATGGGGTGGGAGTTTACACCAGCTTCCTGGAAAAATTCGGATTGAGTTTGCCGTGCTTTTCACATTCACCCCGACGCCACAAATCCACCGTATTGTCATCTAGCGCTTTTCTTCGACCAGCGAATCAGGATAATAGTCGACTGACTTCAACGCAGTGAGCGAACCCAATAATGAAAAAGTATGTAGCATACGGTATAGGAGCGGCCCTGGTGGACACCGAAATCAAGGTGCTGGACGCCGAGCTTGCGCAAATGAATATTGAGAAAGGCCTGATGACTCTCGTCGACGAGGCGAGGCGGCGCGAACTGCTCGACCACCTTGCCGGCCATCTGGTCAAGGCCAGCCACGCCAGTGGCGGCAGCGCTGGCAACTCAATGATCGCCACCGCGCAGTTCGGCGGACCAACCTTTATGTCCTGCAAAGTGGCGAATGACCGAGACGGCGACATCTATATAGCTGACCTGGAAGCCGCCGGCGTTGACCACTGTCTCAAAAGCGATCGCGCGACCGGGACCACCGGTAAATGCCTGGTGCTAATCACGCCCGACGCCGAGCGCAGTATGAACACTTTCCTCGGCATCAGCGAAACCCTGTCTACTGATCAGTTGGACGCGCAGGCGATTGCCGCCAGTGAATACGTGTATATAGAGGGTTATCTGGTGACATCCCCAACCGGTCGGGCCGCCGCGATCAGGGCTCGCGAAATCGCCGAGGAGGCGGGTGTAAAGACCGCCCTGAGTTTTTCCGATCCGGGCATGGTGGAGTTTTTTCGCGACGGTATTACTGAAATGATTGGCACGCGACTGGACCTGGTCTTCTGCAACGAGGATGAGGCTATGGGTTGGGCGCAAAGCGACGATATGGATGTTGCCGTAGAAAAGCTAAAGGCCATCGCCAACACCTTCGTGATCACCCGCGGCGGGGAGGGCGCGCTGACCTTTGACGGCAAGGAGCTGGCCAAAATACCGCCGCACAAAGTGGAAGCCGTCGACACCAACGGTGCTGGCGACATGTTTGCAGGGGCCTTCCTGTACGCCATCACCCGCGGCGAGGACTTCCCCACAGCGGGCCGCTTCGCCAGCCTGGCGGCGGGAAAAATTGTCGCCAATTATGGCCCCCGGCTGCCCGCTGCGGAGTACGGTGCGCTGCGTCGGGAATTTTTTTGCGACTAACCCGTAGTTCTTGTTAGCATTAAAACAGGCCAATTTGTTTATCGGTCAGGTCGCTGAAGGAGCTGCCGACGAAACCCAGGATCGCATCCGCCACAGGCGCCAGTTGCCGGTCCACATAATGTTGGTAGTCCAATGGAGCCAACGTTTTTGTCGCAGGTTCCGCGCCAGCGGTGGTAATCACGTACTCTACCCAGTTGCCGCGGGAAGGCACTGGTAAGCCCCGCTCGGCACACAAACGCGCCGCCTGTACATGCGGCGGAACATTGCGCTGGTAATCCCCCAGTTTGCGCCACAGGCGCTTGCGGTAGACCAGATGCTGGTCTACCTCACCGGCCAGCACACGCGCAGTCACTTGAGACACATAATCCGCGTAATCTTCCCGCATGAAAATACGCCGGTAGAGTTCTTCCTGAAACTCCCGGGCCAGGCGGGTCCAGTCGGTGCGCACACTCTCCAGTCCCTTGAATACCAACTGATCACCCTTGTTACCCGCCACCAGACCTGCATAACGTTTCTTACTGCCCTTGTCGGACCCGCGCACAGTGGGCATCAGGAAACGTTTAAAATGGGTTTCAAACTGTAGCTCCAGCACGCTCTCCAGATCGAACTCCCGTCGAATCACCTCGCTCCACCATGTATTGAGCTCCCGCTCCAGTTGCCGCCCGGCCGCCACAGCCTGCCCATCGGTGCGCGCCTCCTGGATCCACACAAACACGGAGTCCGTATCCCCGTAAATGACACGGTGACCTGCCGCCTCAATATGGTCGCGAGTGCGGGCCAGGATTTCGTGCCCGCGGCGGGTGATGGAACTGGCGAGCCGCGCGTCAAAAAAACGGCACCCGGGCGTGCCCAGAACCCCGTAAAAACTGTTCATAATAATCTTGATCGCCTGGGACAAGGGCGCATCGCCTGCCGTCTTGGCCGCGTCCCGCTGCTGCCAGAGTTGCTGGATGAGTGCCGGCAGGATATGTCCCTCGCGGGCGAAACGCCCATCCAGAAAACCCGGCACCGTCTGCTGCGCCGACATCTGCCCGGATACGCCCAGTGCCAGACCCAATGGATCAATGCGGAAAGTGCGAATGATACTGGGGTACAGGCTTTTGAAATCCAGCAACAGCACGTGATCGTAAATGCCGGGCATGGAATCCAGTACAAACCCGCCGGGGCTGGCAATGTGCTCGCTGCTCGCGTTGGGTGCCACATAGCCAGCGCGGTGCAGCCGGGGCAGATACAAGTTGTCGAAGGACGCGACCGAACCTCCCATGCGATCGAGGTTGAGACCGGTCATCGCGCTGCGCGCCAGGGCGAAATCCAGCATGGCCGTCGCCTCGAAGATATCCGATACCAGTTCGCAGTCCTTGAGGTTATATTCCGCCAGGCTGGTTTTATCCTCCTGAAACTGGCGGGTAATCTCCACGCCGCGGTCACTCCCGTGCAGCAGTTTGCCATCCCCCAACAACTGGCGCGCGACATTCTCCAGGGAAAAACTTTCAAAGCGGTAGAATGCCGCTCGCAACAACTCAATACCATCGAGTATCACCCGTCCGGGAAACTGCACGGAGTAGCGCTCGCCGTCCTCATCCTGCTCGCGCCAGTGGCCGGGGCGACGCTCCCTGCCGAGCAGCAAGCGCCGTCCCAGATGGTCTGCCAGACGCTGCAAGTACCGGGTGTCAAAGTTCACCACGTTCCAGCCAATGAGCACGTCGGGATCGTAGTCCGCAATCCAGTCGAGAAAGGCCTGCAACAGGTCCTCCTGGGTGGCGCAAGTTGCCACGAACGCCTGTGTTGCGCCCGGCCCCACCATAAAAACCCGGCGCACCTCACTCTCGGCAGATTTTCCGTGGACCGCAATCGAGTACAGTTGCAGGCCCTCCATCGCGGTTTCGATGTCAAACGAAACCACTTTCAGGGAGGGCCGGTACTGGCTGGCCTTAACAGCGGGATTTTCCAGCAGCAGGTACGGACCGCGGCGACGCGGCTCGCCGTAAAGGCGCGCGGAGCCTGCGACGAAACGCTCCATCAGATAGCGGTCGGCCGGATTGATATCTGCTTCCAGCGGATCCAGCCCACGCGCGCGCAGCTCATCCGCGGCGCGGCGCGCCTGGCGATACTGATTGAAGTACAATCCCACGACCGGCGCCATGGAGAAACTACGCAGCTGCACCGGCTTGATCTCCAGACCGGGCATATCAACCAATGCGTCCTGTGCCCGGTGTAACTCGCTCTCGAGCAGGAAAAATACGCTCTGCTCCCGACGCACCAGCGCGCACAGAGGCCCCTGCGCTGTGCTGAACCAGAATTCAAGTTCAATGCCGCCCGGCGTATCGCGCCAATTGCGCGTCAGGAGAAATCCCTCAAAAGTCTGTGCTGTCAAACTTCACCCTCTGTTTCCGCGCAAAGGTGCGCAAGGGGCTGGGCTTGGGCCTCCTGCTGGCTTAAGCTATCCCCTGACAAGCCAGTACGCAGTGCGCCACACCGACCCGTCGCCTCTGGGCCTCAATCATCAGGAAGGTATTCCAATGGACAAGCCCGTCATCAAACAGGACCCGTTATACCAGCTACTTCGCACCGAAGACATCAAGGGATTCAACCAACAGCGCGACCACCTGGATACCAGTGAACTGAAAAACGGTGACTACCGCGGGCGCGACCTGCGCAACATGAACGCGGCAGGTCTGGACTTCAGCAATTCCTACTTTCGCAATGCCGATCTCAGCGGCATCGATTTTCGCACCACCAATCTGGAAGGCGCCAGTCTGCTTGATGCCAAACTGTCGGGAACTTACTTTCCCGCTGAGTTAAGCGCGCAGGAAATTCGCCTGTCCCTGGACACTGGAACCCGTCTGCGCTACAGCAGGGACTAGGTTTTCAGCCTTGTGACAGCAGGTCGCGCAGGTCGATGATCGCGGCGTTGGCGCGACTGATAAAGGACGCCATCACCAGTGAGTGGTTGGCCAGTGGCCCGAAGCCACTGCCGTTCAGGATCATGGGGCTCCACATCGGTTCCTGGGTACCTTCCAGCTCGCGAATAATCTGCCGGAGACTTACCTGTGCGTTCTTCTTGCGCAGGACATCAGCAAAATCCACTTCCACCGCCTCGAGAAAATGGATCAGCGCCCAGGACGTACCGCGCGCCTCGAAAAAGACATCATCTATCTCGGTCCAGGGCGTGCGCACCATCTGCTCTTTTGGCGTTTCAGTCGACTGGGTCGCTGCCGCGTCCCCGGCCAGGTCCGTATTAACACGCACCCGCCCCACACTGGCACTGAGCCGCTGGGAAAGACTGCCCAGCCGGCTATTCACTGTGCCCAACCAGTAGCGCAGGTTATCCGCGCGCGCATAAAACTGCGCATTGGTCGCCTGTTCATCGGACAGCCGGTAGAAGTATCTGCGGGCATATTTCAGGCCACTGCGGTACTCGGACTCCGAAGAGGGCAATATCCAGCTATTGGAATTGAAGTTAAAGCGCGGCTCCATCTCCACCAGATCGACATCCTCTTTTGATTGCGATTGTGAGCGACTGAACACCTCGCGCATGGCGCGGGACAGATCGCGCACCTGGATCAGGACGCCGTACTCCCAGTTCGGCATATTGTCCAGCCACACTCCAGGAGGAAACTTGTCATTGTGCGTATAACCGCCGGGTTTCTGCAGCAGCGTCTCCATCACCCCGATCAGGGTACTCATGGTGACTGAGCCGGTGACAACTGTACCGCCTTTCTCCGCTGCCAACTCCTGTGCCCTGGCCTGCACATCAAATGGCGGGGGCGCCACACTCCAGTAGATACCGAGCAGGATCGCCACCAGCAAGTACAGGCCGAGCACCACCACCAATACTCCTCGCGTACCGCCTTGTGGAATATAGTTGGCCAGGGTGTCACGCCAGCGGGCGGGGGTGTCCGTTATTTCGTTCATGGGTATTACTCTGTTGTGTGGTGGTGTTGATGATCCGTTGTACCGGGGAGGTCGCCGCTCATGCGCACCTCTGCCACTGTACACACTTCGTCTCCTGAAACCAGTTGCAGGCACAGCCGAATCTCGTCGCCCGGCACTGGCCTATAGGCCAAACCCAACAGCATTAAATGCGTGCCGCCGGGTGCCAGCTCTACACGTTCCCCTGGCGCTACCGCCAGAGCCTGCAACTGCTCCATGCGCATGAGGCCGTCAACCTTCCGGGTGGTGTGCAGCTCCACTTTTTCTGCCACGTCGGCGCTGGCCCCGACGATGGCAACTGCAACATCTCCGTGGTTGACCAGCGTAAGATACGCGGCCGTATTGGGCTGGAAAGGAGGCAGTGCCCTGACCCAGGCATTCTCAATCTCGAGGGCCGTGTCCTGCTCTGCCACTGCAGCCAGCGACAAAAGAGCGGCTACCAGGGCAGCCATCCATACTCTGATCACTTTCGGACTCCAGTCACGAAACTATTGCATTGTACCAGCGTCTGATCAGTGTGCCACCCTTGGAGGCCGTGTTGCCTGTCCCTCTGGGCTTGAACTACCAGGTGTTGGTACAATTCTGCCCCGAAACAACGCCGTTGACGGCGCTGTTCCCGTCAAGGAGTTGTTATGCGTGCAATGCTCGCAAGCTTGCTACTACTGATCAGCGGCGCCTGTTTGGCGCAGTCCTTCACCGCCGTCGACCGCAGCCTGCCGGGCGCGACTGCAGCGCAGGATTTCCTCCCGGTGGAGCAAGCCTACCAGCTGGACGTTGAAATACTTGATGAGCACAGCGTGCGCCTGCACTGGCAAATCGCTCCGAACTACTACTTATACCAACACCGTTTCGCCTTCGATCTGCGAGACGACAAAGGCGGAATCGACCTGGAAAGTGACATGCCGGCGGGCCTCAGCCGCAGTGATGAATACTTTGGCGAGGTACAGGTTTATTACCACAGCGCTGATATCACGCTGACCCTGCAGCGCGACACCCAGCGGGCCACATTGTCAGCAACCTCGCAGGGCTGTGCTGACGCGGGTCTGTGCTACCCGCCCGATAAACAGTACTACGAAGTGGATTTCACAGCCGGCACTGTGGTCCCGGTCAAACCACCCGAAATCGAGGCGGCAAGCCAACGGCCGCCTGCACAGGAGACGCCCGGCAGCGGGGCGCTGCTGTACATGCTGGCTCTGGCCTTTATGGGTGGCGCCATCCTCAACCTGATGCCCTGCGTCTTTCCTATCCTGTCACTGAAAGTGCTCAGCTTTACTCGCAGCACCGATCACGACCGACACCTGCACAGCTGGGTTTATGCCGCCGGTGTCGTTGCCAGCTTCGTTTTGGTCGCAGCATTGCTCATTGCCTTGCAACAGGCCGGAAGTGCCATCGGCTGGGGTTTCCAACTGCAGTCTCCGGGCTTCGTCATCGCCCTGGCCTACCTGTTTATCGCCATGGGTCTGTCCCTGTCGGGCCTGGTGGAGATGGGTAGCAACCTTATGAATACCGGCAGCGGGCTCGCAAATCGGGGAGGGCTGAGTGGCAGTTTCTTCACGGGAGTACTGGCAGTAGTCGTCGCCAGCCCCTGTACCGCCCCCTTTATGGGCACCGCACTGGGTTTTGCTGCCAGCCAGCCACCACAGATCGGCTTGTTGGTGTTTGCCGCGCTCGGCGCGGGGATGGCGGCGCCCCTCCTGCTGTTCAGCTACAGCGGCGCTGCTCGCGCCCTGATGCCGAAACCCGGCGTCTGGATGGAGACTCTCAAGCAACTACTGGCGTTCCCCCTCTATGGCACCGCCATCTGGCTGCTGTGGGTGGCCGGACGACAAACCGGCGTGAACACCATGACCGCCGCCCTGAGCGGAGCACTTATGCTGGCGCTGGGATTGTGGCTGTGGAATCACCACTGGTGGCGCAAAGCGTTGGCCCTGGCCTGTCTGGTTACCGCAATCAGTCTGGGCTCCCTGCGCGGGCTGGATATCCGCGGCGGGAGCGCGACCGAACTAGCGCAGGGCAAAGTGGCCTGGTCAGAGCAGAATGTGGCCGCACTGCGCAGTGCGGGCCAGCCGGTATTCGTGGACGTCACCGCCGACTGGTGCATCACTTGCATGGCCAATGAATCTGCCGTGTTGCTCACGGACGACATGATTCAAGGCCTTTGCCGACCACGATGTGGTCTACATGGTCGCGGACTGGACCAACCAGGATGCAGACATCGCTGCCCTGCTCAAAAAGCATGGGCGTAACGGCATACCCCTGTACCTGATGTATGCCGCAGATACCTCCGTAGCGCCTCTGGTATTGCCGCAGTTATTGACTAAAAAGACCGTGCTGGAGGCATTGAAGTCAGTGTCAGACAAGAACTCCGATGTTGCCTATGGTTTCTAGGGTGATGGCCACATTTAAGTTATTTTTGACACATTGAAGTCCGTCACAAGGACTCAAACCTCTATAGTGGTCTAAAATCTCCAAAACTAGCTAACTTCTGCAATTCGGCGCCGATAAGCTGCCAAAATTCAGGCAATTGTGAAAATTCGTAGACAGTCCCCAAAAATTGCGCCAGAATTCGTGCACATCGCGCTCTAGTGGGGAGAGCCATTCAAATGGCGACTATTCTTGTACTGCACGGCCCCAACCTGAACCTGCTCGGCGAGCGCGAACCCGACATCTACGGCAGTACCACCCTCGCCGACATCAACGGGCGCCTGGAACATCTGGCGCGGGAGCGCAACCACCACCTGGTTCACCTGCAGAGCAATGCCGAGTACGAACTGGTCGAACGGGTGCAGGCGGCGCGGCTCGAAGGCGTTAACTTTATCCTGATCAACCCCGCGGCCTTTACCCACACCAGCGTGGCGTTGCGGGACGCACTGGCCGCGGTCGCTATTCCATTCATCGAAATTCATCTGTCCAACACCCACGCCAGAGAAGATTTTCGCCACCACTCCTACTTCTCCGATCTCGCCCTGGGCGTCATCTGCGGACTGGGCGCGCAGGGCTATGAATTGGGACTACTGGCCGCGCTGCAACAGTTGGAACAACCCTAAATATCACAATCGAGACTGCACTATGGACATTCGCAAGGTAAAGAAGCTGATCGAATTGCTGGAAGAGTCCAACATTGACGAAATTGAAATCAAGGAGGGCGAGGAGTCGGTGCGCATCAGTCGCAACGGCGCCCAGGCCATGACCATGGCGGCTCGCGTGGCGCCCGCTTACGCGGCGCCCGCACCGCCGCCACCACCGCCACCCGCAACGCCCACTCAACCGGTCGTCACGAGCGCCGGCCATGCACTCCATTCACCCATGGTGGGTACATTTTATCGCTCACCATCGCCCACCTCTGCCGCGTTTGTCGAAGTGGGACAGGCGGTCAAGGTTGGCGACGTTGTTTGCATCGTCGAGGCGATGAAAATGATGAACCAGATAGAGGCCGACAAGGCGGGCACCATAACAGCCATCCTGGTTGAAAACGGCGAACCGGTCGAGTTCGACCAACCCCTGTTTTCCATCGTGTAAGCGCAGCCCGGCCAGCGACCAGCAGAGGAACACAGCATGCCCATATTGGAAAAAGTACTCATCGCAAATCGCGGTGAGATAGCACTGCGTGTGCTGCGGGCCTGTAAGGAGTTGGATATCCCGACGGTGGCGGTACACTCCAAGGCGGACCGCGAACTCAAGCACGTTCTGCTGGCCGACGAAGCCGTCTGTATCGGTCCCGCCGCATCCTCCGAGAGCTACCTCAACGTACCGGCCATTATCAGTGCGGCGGAAGTCACTCGAGCGACCGCCATCCACCCCGGATACGGTTTTCTGGCCGAAAACGCCAATTTCGCCGACCAGGTGGAAAAAAGCGGGTTTATCTTCATCGGCCCAACCGCAGACACGATACGCCTCATGGGGGACAAGGTTTCCGCTATCCAGGCCATGAAACAGGCCGGGGTTCCTACAGTACCCGGCTCGGACGGACCGCTGACAGAAGACACCGAGCACACCCTTGAAGTTGCCCGGCGCATCGGCTACCCGGTCATTGTCAAAGCGGCTGCCGGCGGGGGTGGCCGCGGCATGCGCGTGGTGCACAATGAGGCGGCATTGCTCACCTCAGTGCAGGTGACGCAGGCCGAAGCCGCCGCCGCTTTCGGTTCGGATGTTGTCTACCTGGAAAAATTTCTGCAAAAACCCCGCCACGTGGAGATCCAGGTACTGGCTGATGGCCAGGGCAATGCCATCCACCTCGGTGACCGGGACTGCTCCTTGCAACGTCGCCACCAGAAGGTACTCGAGGAAGCGCCTGCACCCGGCATACCCCAGGAAGTGCGCGACGCCGTGGCAGCAGCCTGCGTCAAAGCCTGTATCGATCTGGGTTACCGCGGAGCCGGCACCTTCGAATTCCTGTATGAAGACGGGGGCTTCTACTTTATCGAAATGAATACCCGTATACAGGTGGAACACCCTGTCACGGAGATGATCACCGGCGTCGATATCGTCAAAGAACAACTGCTGATCGCCAGCGGCCAGCCACTGTCATTCAAACAAAGCGAGGTGCAGTTTCGCGGACACGCTTTTGAGTGCCGCATCAACGCGGAGGACCCGCAGACGTTCCTGCCCTGCCCGGGCAAGGTAACAACCTTCCACGCACCCGGCGGACTGGGCGTACGCGTGGACTCCCACCTGTATGATGGCTACACCGTACCGCCCTATTACGACTCGCTGATCGCCAAAATCATCTGCTTTGGTGAGAGTCGGCCGCTCGCGCTGGCCAGGATGCGCCAGGCCCTGGACGAACTGGTGGTGGAGGGTATTCGCACCAACACGCCCTTGCATCGGGATCTGGTGCGCGACACCGCGTTCAAGGCTGGCGGCGTGAGCATTCACTATCTCGAGAGCAGGCTGGAAGATTAGGCTTCGTTCCTTTCTCTGGCGACCACAATGACCTGGCTGCAACTACGTCTGGACGCCCGGCGCAGCGACGTGGCAGCACTGGAGGAGCGACTACTCGCGACCGGGGCCGTCGCTGTTACCCTGGAAGACAATGCCGATCAGCCACTGCTGGAACCGGGGGTGGGGGAAACCCCGCTGTGGAACCAGACGCGACTCACCGGTCTCTACCCGGCTGACACGGACATGAAGCGCGTGCTGCGCGATATACCTGCGAATTTGCTGCAACACGGCCAATCAGCGGGTGGAAATCCTGGAGGACAAGGACTGGGAACGGGAGTGGATGCAACACTACCAGCCCATGCAGTTTGGGCGTCGCCTGTGGGTGTGTCCCAGTTGGCTGGAGCCACCCGAACCGGGCGCGGTGAACCTGTTGCTGGACCCCGGCCTGGCCTTTGGCACGGGAACTCACCCCACCACCGCACTGTGTCTTGGGCAACTGGACAGCATGTCATTGGCTGGCCAGACCATCGTGGACTATGGTTGTGGCTCGGGCATCCTCGCCGTGGCCGCACTAAAACTGGGCGCCATCCTGGCACTGGGAGTGGATAACGATCCACAGGCCCTGGCGGCCAGCCGCGACAACGCCGCGCGCAATAATATTGCGCCGGAAAATTTTCCCGTCGCATTTCCGGAAAAGGTAGACCAGCGCGCGTGGGAACGACGGGCTGATGTA
Source organism: uncultured Gammaproteobacteria bacterium (assembly GCA_963712135.1). Classification (GTDB taxonomy): domain Bacteria; phylum Pseudomonadota; class Gammaproteobacteria; order Pseudomonadales; family Halieaceae; genus Marimicrobium. Next base: position 37,062 of record CAVQGV010000027.1, on the reverse strand, counting down.
GTGATTGCCAATATCCTGGCCGGGCCACTCATCGACCTATCCGATACGCTGCTGCATTTTCTAAAACCCGGCGGCACCCTGCTGCTGTCCGGCCTGTTGCAAAACCAGGCCGAGACCTTGTGCGCACACTACGCTGATCGACTGCCCTTGCACATTGTTGGCGAACGGGATGGCTGGGTCTGCCTGCGAGGAAACTGCTTCGCTCGCTAGCGAAAGACTGCAACGACACAAAAGTCGCGGTTTTTTTGCGCAGATTTTCTTTCCCGTGCCACACCTACCGAGTATCATACCGCCTCGTTTTCGACGCCAGTTTTCAAACACTACCCCATGTTGCAAATCGGACCCTACACATTACCCAATCGCGTCGCCCTGGCTCCCATGGCCGGGATTACCGATTTGCCGTTTCGCCGACTGTGCTCCGAGTTTGGTGCCGGTCTGGTGGTGTCGGAGATGATCAGTTGCAATCCGCGCCTGCGGAACTCGCCCAAAACGCTGTGGCGCAGCCGCCACGATCAGGAGATAGCACCCCGCTCGGTGCAGATCGCCGGCAGCGATCCGCTGGAAATGGCCGCGGCGGCCCGCTACAACGTGGAGCGTGGCGCCCAGATCATCGACATCAATATGGGCTGCCCCGCCAAGAAGGTCTGCCGCAAGGCGGCCGGCTCCGCGCTGCTGGCCGACGAAGCGCTGGTGAAATCCATTTTACTGGCGGTAATTGCGGCCGTGGATGTGCCCGTCACGCTAAAGATTCGCACCGGCATCGCGCCCGGCAACAGGAACGGAGTAACCATCGCTCGCATCGCCGAAGATGCTGGCATTGCTGCCCTGGCGGTACATGGCCGCACCCGCGCATGCGCCTTCAATGGACGCGCGGAGTACGACACTATCGCCGCGATCGTTGCGGCGACCAGGATTCCGGTGTTTGCCAACGGCGACATCGACTCGCCGCAGATGGCCGCACAGGTGATCGCCCATACCGGTGCCGCCGGTGTCATGATCGGCAGGGCCGCCCAGGGCCAGCCCTGGTTGTGTGGGCAGATTGCGACACACCTGGAAACCGGCGTGATAACGGCTCCTCCATGCACTGCGCATCAGTTCGCCATTCTCCGTCGCCATGTCACGCAACTGCACCAGTTTTACGGCGACTTCATGGGCGTGCGCATCGCCCGCAAACACGTGGGCTGGTACTGGAGTGCCAGACCCGACGCCTGCGAACAACGCAGACAGTTCAATCGGCTTGCACATCCCGCAGAACAGCTACACTTCATAGACCAGTTATCCGATTTTGAATTCAATAAGGAACTAGCAGCATGATCAGGGCTGAGCCTCTCCACTCCCCAGCGGCAGATGTACGAAGCGCCGCCAACGACACTATTCTGCAGTCTGTACCTGCAAGCAACCTGCGCGACTCGGTGACCGCTGCGGTGCGCAAGTACCTGGATGAACTGGATGGTCAGCTATCCACTAACGTGTACGAGATGGTGTTGGCGGAAATTGAAGCGCCACTGCTGACAGAAATCATGGCCTACACCCGCAATAACCAAACCAGGGCATCGCTGATGCTGGGCCTGAACCGCGGCACCCTGCGGAAAAAACTCAAGCAGTACAACCTGATCTCGGACAAGGACTAGGGGAACAGCGCCGGCATGAGTGATCGTGATCTGGTAAAAGTCAAACGCGCCCTGATCAGTGTCTCCGACAAGTCGGGTATTGGCGAGTTCGCCAACGCGCTGCGCGAGATGGGCGTGGAACTGCTGTCTACCGGTGGCACCTACCGCCTGCTGCAGGAGTTGGGGCTGGACGTCACCGAAGTGGCGGACTACACCGGATTTCCCGAAATGATGGACGGTCGGGTCAAAACCCTGCACCCCAAGGTGCACGGCGGCATTCTGGGTCGCCGGGGGCAGGATGACAGTGTGATGGCCGCGCACGGTATCGATCCTATCGACATGGTAGTGGTAAACCTCTATCCGTTCGCAGCGACCGTCGCCAAGCCAGGCTGCTCGCTGGAAGATGCCATAGAAAACATCGACATCGGCGGCCCCACCATGGTGCGCGCGGCAGCCAAGAACCACCGCTTCGTCAACATCGTGGTAAACGCCGCCGATTACGGCGAGATCATCAGTGAGATGCGCGCCAATGGGGGCAGCACCTCACTAGCCACCCGTTTCAACCTCGCAATCAAGGCCTACGAACACACCGCCGCCTACGACGGTGCTATCGCCAATCACTTCGGCAGTCTGGTGCCTGGCGGCTCGCAAAAGTTCCCGCGCACCTTCAACACCCAGTTCCACAAAGTGCAGGAAATGCGCTACGGTGAAAATCCACACCAGCAGGCGGCTTTTTACGTGGAAGCCAATCCCGCGGAAGCAGGTATCGCCACTGCCCGACAGATCCAGGGCAAGGAGTTGTCCTACAACAACGTGGCCGATACCGACGCCGCGCTGGAGTGCGTCAAGAATTTTGAGCAACCCGCCTGTGTCATCGTCAAACACGCCAATCCCTGTGGTGTTGCTATAGCCGGGGATATCAGCTCAGCATATGACCTGGCCTTTGCCACCGACACCGAATCAGCCTTTGGCGGTATCATCGCCTTCAACCGTGAACTGGACGCGGCCACCGCGGCACGTATCGTGGAGCGACAATTCGTCGAGGTCATCATTGCCCCCAGCGTTAGCGTTGCAGCTGCAGCGCTTGTGGCAGACAAAAAAAACGTTCGCCTGTTAGCCTGTGGCACGTGGTCAGCTGCGGGTCCGGCGCTGGACTACAAACGGGTCAATGGTGGTCTGCTGGTGCAGGATCGCGACCTGGGCATGGTTAAACGCGATAATTTGCGTGTGGTCAGCAAACTGCAGCCCACCGAACAGCAGATACAGGATCTGTTGTTCGCCTGGACCGTGGCGAAGTTCGTTAAATCCAACGCCATCGTCTATGCGGCCAACGGCCGCACCATCGGCGTCGGCGCCGGACAGATGAGCCGTATCAACTCCGCCCGCATTGCCGCTATAAAGGCCGAGCACGCGGGCTTGCCGGTAGCGGGCTCGGTGATGGCCTCGGACGCTTTCTTCCCCTTCCGGGACGGTATCGACAACGCTGGCCAGGCGGGCATTGCGGCTGTTATCCAGCCCGGTGGATCCATTCGCGATGACGAGGTGATCGCCGCCGCCGATGAGCATGGCATGGCGATGGTGTTTACCGGGATGCGTCACTTCAGACACTAGGGAATCAGCATGAATATTCTGGTCATCGGCAGCGGCGGCCGCGAGCACGCACTGGCGTGGAAGGCTGCCCAGTCCGCCGACGTGGAGACGGTCTATGTTGCCCCCGGCAATGCCGGCACCGGGCAGGAAGCCGGCCTTGAAAACGTGCCCATCGATGTGATGGACTTCACCGCACTGGCAGATTTCGCTGAGCACAACGGGGTGGGACTGACTATCGTGGGCCCCGAGACGCCCCTGGTGGCAGGGATAGTCGATTACTTTCAGGCGCGCGGCTTGCGCTGCTTCGGACCGCACAGGGGCGCTGCCCAACTGGAAGGCTCCAAGGCGTTCACCAAAGATTTCCTGGCGCGGCACAATATCCCGACGGGCGCCTACGCCAACTTTACCGAACTGGAACCCGCACTGGCCTACCTGCGCGAACAGGGTGCCCCGATTGTCGTAAAGGCTGATGGCCTGGCGGCGGGCAAGGGTGTCATTGTGGCGGAAACGCTGGCACAGGCCGAAGCGGCCGTGACCGATATGCTCTCGGGCAATGCGTTTGGCGCGGCCGGCTGCCGGGTGGTTATCGAGGAATTCCTCGCCGGCGAAGAGGCCAGCTTTATCGTCATGGTAGATGGCAAGCACGTGCTGCCCATGGCCACCAGCCAGGACCACAAACGCATTGGCGACGGCGATACCGGGCCCAATACCGGCGGGATGGGCGCCTACTCTCCGGCCCCGGTGGTGGATGCTACGGTGCACCAGCGCATTATGGAACAGGTAATCCTGCCCACCGTTGCCGGCATGGCCGCTGAAGGCAATGAGTACACCGGATTCCTGTACGCGGGCCTGATGATTGATGCCGCTGGGCAACCCCGGGTCATCGAATACAACTGCCGCTTTGGCGACCCGGAAACACAACCCATCATGATGCGCCTGCAATCGGATCTGGTGCGTCTGTGCGCCAGCGCGCTGGACGGCACACTGGATCACGCCGACGCCCGGTGGGATACACGCTGTGCCATTGGCGTAGTCCTGGCGGCCGGCGGCTACCCGGGCGATTATGCCACTGGCATGCCGATTCATGGCCTGGACGCGGTGCACGGGGATGCCATTAAAGTATTTCACGCCGGCACCACCCGCGCCGGGCAGGAGATCGTGACCAGTGGTGGCCGCGTCCTGTGCGTCACCGCACTGGGTGAAAATATTACCGCAGCGCAGCGGGCCTGCTATGAAGCTGCGGATAAAATCAGCTGGGACGGCATGATCCTGCGCCGCGACATAGGTTGGCGCGCTATAGCGCGCTATAATTGACGTAGGCACACGAGCAGGAATCCACGATGCACAAACGCCGTCTCTCCCTGCTGGACAAGCTCATCAGCGAAGCGGACTCGGTGATGAAAACCATCACCAGCCGGGGCCATCACGCCAGCCGCCCATCACCTTCCAAAGACCACCTGGACTCTGATCTGTCCGCATCACAGCGCGCGCACGTGGCGGGTTTGATGCGGGTCAATCACACAGGTGAAGTCTGTGCCCAGGCGCTGTACCAGGGGCAGGCACTGACTGCCAAATTGCCCACCGTGCGTAACGAGATGCAGCAAGCGGCGCAGGAAGAGGTGGACCATCTGGTGTGGTGCGAGGAACGCCTGCGGGAATTGGACAGTCACACCAGCTACCTGAATCCGGTCTGGTATGGCATGTCATTCGCGCTGGGCGCGCTGGCCGGCGCCATTAGCGACAAGGTCAGCCTGGGCTTTGTGGCGGCCACCGAGGAGCGAGTCTGCAGTCACCTGCGTGATCACCTCAAGCAGTTGCCGGACGAAGACCGCAAGTCACAGCTGATTCTGCAGCAGATGCTGGAAGACGAGCAGCGCCATGGCGAAAAGGCGCTGGAAGCTGGCGGCACGGAATTTCCGCAGCCCGTCAAAGATGCTATGGATTCTGTGTCCAGGCTTATGACCCGGACCAGTTACCGACTCTAACGACTTTTGTTGCTACACGGGCAGCAGGGCATTGGGAGGCCCGGTTCGCTTAGGGTGGGGCAAGCCGACAGGCAAGCACCTCACGCAGCACCATCCAGTTGCATACCGATGGTTAAAAAGTTGGCAACTATACTGACGGAGCGAACTCGACAATTGCATAACTGTGCGTAATTTCCACGCCGGCAGCACCGAGCATGATGGAAGCAGAACAGTATTTCTCAGCAGATAGTTCCACTGCCCGTTTCACCTGAGCCTCCTTGAGACCCACGCCGGTAACAACAAAATGCATATTGATCCGGGTAAATACCGCCGGCACAGCGTCGGCCCGCTGCGCATCTAACTCGACGCGACAATCCACAACTTGCTGACGCGATTTCTTCAGCATGCTAAGTACATCGTAGATCGAACATCCACCGGTACCCAGCAACAGCATTTCCATGGGGCGAATCCCAAGATTGCGGCCACCCAAATCTTCTGGACCGTCCATCACCACGGTATGCCCGCTGCCGGACTCACCGACAAACATGGCACCATCCGTCCACTTGACTAGCGCTTTCATAGAACGTGTATACCTTACCTGAAAGGCGCCGCAGCTTAGCACAACAAGTTACATTTTACTTAGCGCTGGAACGGGTTAGAATCCAGCCAAATAATCCTAATGAAGGAGCCAGACCCTTGCTCAAGCCACAGATAGTCAAGACCCTGCCAAACGTCGAGAACTTCCTGCGACACTGCCAGCGCAAGGATTTCAGAGCCAAGAGCACCGTGCTGAAACAGGGAGAAGCGGGGAGCTCGCTCTGCCTGATTCTCGACGGCTCGGTGTCTGTCATGGTGGAGGACGACTCTGAACCCGGGCACATGCTGGTGATAGCCTATTTGAATCCCGGTGATTTTGTCGGTGAGATGGGCCTTTTCGATGCCGAGCCGCCGGTGCGCAGCGCCATGGTCGTGGCCAAAACACAGTGTGAAGTAGCCGAGATTTCCTACGAGCGCTTTCACCAGATTCGCAATCAGTTCCCGGATATCCTCTACGCCATCTCCAGGCAGTTGGGCATGCGCCTGCGCCAGACGACCCGCAAATTGAGCGACCTGGCGTTCGTGGATGTATCCGGGCGCATCGCCCATACCCTGCTGGACCTTTGCCGGGAGCCCGATGCCATGACTCACCCGGACGGCATGCAAATCAAAATCACGCGGCAGGAATTAGGCAAGATTGTTGGCTGCTCACGGGAAATGGCCGGGCGCGTGCTCAAGACTCTGGAACAGGATGGACTCGTCGCGGTGTCCGGAAAAACAATGGTGGTTTACGGAACCCGATAGTTGTTGGGTGATGCCTGATTTTCTGAAAACCAGTTTCGATTTATTGTCGCGCTGCATTGGCAACATTATCGTGTCAGTCGTCACCCTGCGCCGGCAGATGTGGTCCAATTGCCCCGGCTTGTTCAAAAGGCTGGGCATTCACCGCCAGGGCAATCGGACCACCTCTGCCTCACACTAAGCGAAATTCGAAACCTGAATAGTTCAGCAAGGGAAAAACTTTGTCGTCGGAGCCGCATTTGCCGTCAGGTGCGGTGCTGCCCGTTGAGCGAATGCCGTCTCTTTTTGAGCGAACGGGCAGCACCGCACCTGACGGCAAATGCCTGACCCGGAACAAGGTGATACCGCCAGCCATCTAGAGCTCAGAAAAATAACTCGCGCAATTTCTCCCCTGGCTCCTCCGCACGCATAAATGCCTCGCCCACCAAAAAAGCCTGCACGCTTGCCCCACGCATCAATGCCACATCCGCGGCAGTGTGGATACCGCTCTCAGTAATCACCAGTCGGTCAGCAGGAATATGCGGCAATAAGTCCAGGGTTGTTGCCAGGCGCGTTTCGAAGCTGTGCAGATCGCGGTTATTGATGCCGATCAGTCGTGTGGGCAATTCAAGTGCTCTTTCCAGCTCTGCGCGGTCGTGCACTTCCACCAGCACGTCCAGGCCCACTTCTGTCGCAGCCTGCGTCAACTCGCGCATCTGCTCATCCGCCAGAGCGGCAACAATCAACAGTACCGCATCCGCGCCGATGGCCCTGGCCTCGACCACCTGGTAGGGGTCTACAGTGAAGTCCTTGCGCAGCACAGGCAGGTCGCAGGCTGACCGGGCCTGCTGAAGATAGGCATCGCAGCCGAGGAAAAAGTCCTGGTCAGTCAGCACGGAGAGACAGCAGGCACCGCCGTCGCGATAGCTAAGCGCTATCTGCGCGGGCTGGAAATTCTCGCGAATAACGCCTTTGCTGGGGGAGGCCTTCTTGATCTCGGCAATGACAGCGGGCTCACCGGCGGCCACTCGCTGCTGCAAAGCGCGGGAGAATCCGCGCGGCGCGCCCTGCTCCTGAATACGGCCTTCCAGACTGGCCAGGGAATTGGTGGCACGGCGCTCGGCCACTTCCTCGGCCTTGCGCGCCAGAATCTTGCGCAAAATAGTGGGGGGCTTCACCGCCATCACATCAACCCTGACCGCGCATCGACTGCGTGAAAGCAATAAAGTGCTGCAGCTTTTCCGCGGCCAAACCGCTGGCCAGGGCATCTTCGGCCATTGCCACGCCATCCGCCAGAGTGGCAGCGATGCCGCTGACGTAAATCGTCGCGCCGGCATTGAGCGCAAGCATGGCGGCAGCCTTTTGCGCTGGCTCGTCATCGGCACCGGCCAGGGCTCTGCGAATCAGGTCGGCAGAGGCTGCCACACTGTTGACGGACAATCCGTCCAGACTCTGCCGTTGCAGCGAAAAATCCTCCGGGCTGATGTGGTAGCTTTCAATAGTGCCATCACACAATTCCGTCACCTGCGTGGCGGCCGCGATGGATATCTCGTCCAGGCCGTCATCCGAGTGCACAATCATCGCATGTTTGGTCCCAAGCACTTTGAGGACTTCTGCCAGGAGCAGACACAGGTCCGCTGTAAACACACCAATAACCTGTCGCTTTACACCGGCGGGATTGGTCAGCGGGCCCAGGACATTGAATATCGTGCGCAGTCCCAGTTCCCGGCGCGGGCCGATTGCATGGCGCATGGCGCTATGGTGCGCCGGGGCGAACATGAACCCCACCCCTACCTCTGTAATCGCTCGCGCGACCTGCTCGGGAGTAAGGTCCAGGGGCATCCCCAGGTGTTCCAGCACGTCGGAGCTGCCACTGGTGCTGGAAACTGATCGATTGCCGTGCTTGGCTACCTTCGCGCCGGCGGCGGCCACTACAAAGCTGGCGCCAGTAGAAACGTTGAATATATTGGCGCCGTCACCACCCGTCCCTACCAGATCGACCAGATGGGGGTCGCTCACTTTTACCGGCGTGGCGAGCTCACGCATAACCTGTGCCGCACCGGCGATCTCCTCAATCGTCTCCCCTTTCATACGCAGGGCAACCAGCAGGCCGCCGATTTGCGCATCGGTTGCATCACCGGACATCACCTGCCGCATCACGTCCTGCATTTCCTGACGGCTGAGGCTGCCACCCTCCACTACTCTGGCCAGGGCCTGCTGAATATTCATCCTGTCCGCCCTACTGTTCCAGAAAGTTGCGCAACAGGTCATGCCCGTGCGCCGTGAGTATGGATTCCGGATGAAACTGCACGCCTTCAACCGCCATCTCGCGGTGACGCAACCCCATGATTTCATCGATCTCGCCTGACTCAGTCTGGGTCCAGGCAGTAATCTCCAGGCAATCCGGCAAGCTGTGCCGTCTCCACCACCAAACTGTGGTAGCGCGTCGCCTCGAAAGGTCGGCTGAGGCCGCGAAACACCCCCTTGCCGTCGTGATAAATCGGCGAGGTCTTGCCATGCATCACCTTGCGCGCACGCACCACCTTGCCACCAAATACCTGCCCAATGCTCTGGTGACCCAAACAAATGCCAAGCAGTGGCACAACCCCGGCGTACTGGCGGATCACCTCCATGGAGATACCTGCCTCGTTAGGTGTACAGGGTCCAGGCGAGATGACGATCTTCTCGGGCGCCAGCGACGCTATATCACCCACGGCAATCTCGTCGTTACGCACCACCAGTACCTCGGCACCAAGTTCACCGAGGTACTGCACGACGTTGTAGGTGAAGGAATCGTAATTATCGATCATCAGCAGCATATTACTCGCCTCCCGCCAACACCATGGATGCCGCCCGAAACATGGCCCGTGCCTTGTTGTGCGTCTCCTGCCACTCCAGCGCTGGAATGGAATCGGCGACCACACCACCTCCGGCCTGCACATAGAGTTTGCCGTCCTTGATCACGGCAGTGCGAATAGCGATCGCCGTGTCCATATCTCCGGCCCAGGATATATAGCCCACCGCGCCACCGTAGATACCGCGTTTGACTGGCTCCAGTTCATCGATGATTTCCATGGCGCGAATCTTGGGTGCACCACTCAAGGTACCCGCCGGTAGCGTAGCCCGCAGCACATCAAAGGCGGTCTTACCGGATCTCAGTCTGCCGGTAACGTTGGACACGATATGCATCACGTGAGAGTAGCGCTCCACCACCATACTGTCGGTCAGCTCCACTGATCCGATCTCGGCGATGCGCCCCACGTCATTGCGCCCCAGGTCGATCAACATCAAATGCTCGGCGATTTCCTTGGGATCGGACAATAATTCCGCCTCCATCGCCTTGTCTTCCTCCTCCGTATGTCCTCGCCGCCGGGTACCGGCGATGGGGCGCACGGTCACCACGCCTTTTTCCAGGCGTGCCAGGATTTCCGGTGATGAGCCCACAATATGGAAATCCTCCAGATCCAGATAGTACATATACGGCGAGGGATTGAGATTGCGCAGAGCCCGATAGAGGTTCAGTGGCGGCGCGTCAAAGGGGATGCTCATGCGCTGGGAGGGCACCACCTGCATGACATCGCCTGCCAGCACATACTCCTTGACCTTTTCCACGCTGGCTTCGTACATCTGCCTGGGTAAAGTCAGATTGCGCCTGCTGTTCCAGCACCGCGCTATCGGCCGCCGTCAATACCACTTCCGGCAGTGGACGCATGGGCTCGCGCAGGCGCGCTACCAATACTGCCAATCGCTCATGCGCCAATTCCAGTGCGTGATCGAGGGCAGGATCTGCATTCACAATGAGGCGCAGCGTGCCCGCCAGATTATCGAATACGAGAACTTCCTCCGACACCATCAGCAATATATCGGGTGTACCCAAACGGTCTGGCGGCGTCCCCGCCTGCAGGCGCGGCTCCACATAGCGTACGGTGTCGTAGCCGAAATAACCCACCAGTCCACCGTGAAAGACCGGCAAATCATTGCGTGGTGCGGTACGATAGCGCTGCTGGAATGCCTCGACGAAAGCCAGCGGATCGACTACTTCCTCGCTCTCGCTCAGTCGCCCATCCACCCAAATCTCCACGCGCTGGCCGAAGACCTTGAGTAGGGTGCGACAAGGTAGTCCTATTATGGAGTAGCGGCCCCATTTCTCACCGCCCTGCACGGATTCAAAGAAATAGGAATAGGGACCTTCAGCCAGCTTGCGATAGGCGCTGAGGGGGGTTTCCAGATCGGCCAGTACTTCGCGGCTGACCGGTATACGGTTGTAGTTCTGTGCTGCAAGCGCAGCAAAATCCTGCTGTTTCATGGGATGTCCTCGGAGAAATAAGGTACGTAATCAGGTCGCAAAAAAGCCCTGGCTACCCTCGCCAGCGGTTGACCTCGCGCATCGGCAGCAGGCCGATGCTATTACGCGTTGCTGTTTTCACAGCGTTCTCCAGGATATTGGGCGGTCTATTGTACATATAGGCTAGCAGTTGGCCAACGGCTTGAACTTGTTAATAATGTGAAGAAAGTCTGTCGGCGATGCTCGTTTTAACTGGAAAATACTGGCTCTCAGTAGTCGGTGTCGATAGCTCTGGGGGCCTGTTCGCTCAAAAACAGAAGTCATTCGCGCTCAGGCCCCCAGAGCTATCGACGCCTCACATCGTTCGTTAAAAATTAGGTCCGACAGTGGTACGAATTCACTCAGGGACAGTATTTGGTAGCCGTCTGGTGGCATAGCCTGCCGAGCGAATGCCCTCTCTTTTTGAGCGAGCAGGCTATGCCACCAGACGGCTACCAAACGCACGGGGCTAGGCAGACACCTTACCCAACTCCGCCCGCATTTGCTTGATGACCTTCGCATAATCCGGCTGATTGAAAATAGCCGAACCGGCCACAAAGGTATCAGCACCCGCCGCCGCGATCTCCGCGATGTTCTTTGGCGTCACGCCGCCGTCAACTTCCAGTCGAATATCGAAGCCCGAGGCCGTGATCATATCGCGCGCTTCGCGCAGTTTGCACAGGGTGGAGGGAATGAAAGACTGGCCGCCAAATCCCGGGTTAACCGACATCAGCAGGACAATATCGACCTTATCCAGCACATAGCGCAGGACATCCAGACCGAGGTGCGGATTGAACACCAGCCCTGCCTTGCAACCTGCGTCACGGATAAGCTGCAAGGAACGGTCGACATGGGTGGAAGCATCCGGGTGAAAGGTGATGTAGCTGGCGCCCGCCTCGGCAAAATCGCTGATGAGCTTATCGACCGGGCTCACCATCAAATGCACATCGATATCCGCGGTGATGCCATACTTGCGCAGGGCAGTACAGACCATCGGCCCGATGGTGAGATTCGGCACATAGTGATTGTCCATGACATCGAAATGTACGATGTCGGCACCCGCGCTGAGCACCGCATCAACCTCTTCACCCAAACGGGCAAAATCGGCAGAAAGAATGGAAGGCGCTATCAGGTAATCGGCCATGGTGGACTCCGGACTTTGTTCAGGGTGCTATTCTAACGACTAAATGCGAGTGGCACACGGCGAGATCGGAATGGTTATGCTCCGAAACCACAGGGTCCCGCAGCTAGACAAGTGCTCTCACCCTGGCATCGAGCTCCCGCAGTCGCTCAGGTGTACCCACGTCCTGCCACTGCCCCCGATAGCGCTCGCCGCCCAACTGGCCCTGGCCTATTGCCGCATCCAACAACGGCCGCAGGGGCATTTTACCTGCGCCATAACCTGCAAAAAACGCTGGCGTATACATTCCCACGCCAGCGTAAGTCCAGCCCACCGCAGCGGGCGGCAACACCCTGACCCAGTCGTTATCGTCCAACTGGAAATCACCTGCGGGATGTTGTGGCGGATTGCCAACCAGGACCAGATGGGCATTTTCATCCTGTCCTGAGGGAATAAGTTGCCAATCGCTCGAAGGGGTAGTCGATCCAGATATCGCCATTGACTACCAGAAATGGCGCATCTCCCAGCAGTGGTAGAGCCTTGATAATGCCACCGGCGGTTTCCAGGGGCTCGCCCTCCCGCGAGTAGGACTATGCTGACGCCCCACGCGCTGCCGTCGCCGCAATAGTCCATGATCTGCTGTCCGAGATGGGAGACGTTGATCACCAACTCACTACATCCCGGCCAGCGCCAGCCGCCGGATATGGTGCTCGATCAAGCGGAATACCCGCCACCCGCAACAGCGGCTTGGGTGTGTGATTGGTCAAAGGCCGCATGCGTTCACCCACGCCGGCTGCGAGAATCATGGCCCTCACCGTTTTTTACTCCAATCCTGTTGCACAATCAGCGGTGACAAGCGCAAGGAAAACCATGCCTTGAAGTCAGCGAACGCTGGTGACTCACCCGCGTATTTATCGACAATCTCCAGTACGTAGTGTAGCACCAGCGGCAGATCATCCAGATAGGCGGACTTGCCGTCGCGCAGATAAAGACGGGCAAATGTGCCCAACACCTTGATATGCCGCTGCAGGCCCATCCAGTCGAACCAGCGCAGGAACAACGCCTCGTCCGTGTCGGCTAACAGGCCCCGCGTACGCAGCAGGCTGAGGTAGATCCGCGCCCATTCCTGAACCTGCGCAACCGGCCACTGGATATAACAATCGCGCAACAGGGACACCAGGTCGTAGGTAACCGGCCCAACCACCGCATCCTGGAAATCGATCACCGCCAATTCTCCATGGCCAACGAGCATCAGGTTGCGGCTGTGGAAGTCCCGATGCACCAGCACCCTGGGTTGCTCCAGGGCACTGTCGATCAGCTGCGTATAAAAATGGCGCAACTGGGCCTGCTCAGCCGCAGTCGGCATGTATCCCAGCAATCCTTGTACAAACCACTCCTGAAATCGGTCCAGTTCCTCACTCAACAGACGCTCGTCGTATTCGCCCAGGCCAGTGTGACTACTATCCGCCACCGCCATTTTCGCCAGTACTTCGAATGCGCGTCGGTAATACCCGTCCACCGATGCCGGGTTGAGCGCCGGCAACAGCAGCAGATCGCCCAGATCCTCCAACAACAGAAAGCCGCGGGCCAGGTCAACACCAAGGAGCGCGGGCACCTTCACTCCCGCATCGGCCAACACTGCGCCCACCGTCAAAAATGCTTCATTCTTCTCGGTCGCGGGCGGCGCCTCCACCACCACATAGCTGTGCGCCGCGTGGGAAAAGCGAAAATATCGACGATGACTGGCATCTCCTGCCACCGCCGACAGGAGTGGCGGGGAGTCGCTGGCAGAAACACCCAGAACTGACAGGGCCCAGGGTAAAAGAGCTTCAGGTGCGGGTCGCGGTGGCACTGTATTCTCCTGCTTCAAAATTTGACGGACAAGGCGGGGGGGATGCTTTAGACTCCGCCTCTAGCCCGCCATATACCCTGAGCTTGATGACACCTGACTGTGCCAGCCCTCGACTTCGCCTCACGCGTGCCATTGTGCGCCTGGCAGCGATCACGCTGGGGTTGGGTCTATCGTTCGCGGCACAGGCACAGAATAACAACCCGGGGGACTACGCTGCCAATGAAAAAAACCATTCTGAGCAATGCTCTGCCCAGGATGCGAATGTTGCCGAAGCGCAGTCTTTTGCGTTGGACTGGGTGCCTTCAGAGGCTGTGCCAGAGTCATTGTGCGACCGCCAGTGTATAAACTGTGAGGGAAGGTATATAGACCCGCTGGCCCAGGAAAATACCAGCGCGCCGCCGGAAAAGGCAGATATCCACGCGCACGCCAACAGCACGCGGTTGCAGGACAACGAGGTCATACTGACAGGCAATGCAAACGCCGTACAGGGCTATAGGCACATGCGCAGCGACAATGTGGTGATTAATCGCGAACAAGAGTCAGCCACGCTGAGTGGCGACGTCACGCTGCGCGAGCCCAACCTGTTGCTGCAGGGCGATCACGCGCAGATCTACTCCATAACCGGCGAAGCTTTTATCTACGACACCCAGTTCGTCTTCCATCAGGAACATATGCGTGGCACCGCGGATATCCTGCAGCGGGACCAGGAAGGTCTGATCCACATTCACAACGGCAACTTCACTTATTGTCCGCCGGGCGAAGATGACTGGAGCGTGCTGTCCAAGGACATGGAGGTTGACGTTGCGGAAGGACTGGCGACAGCCCACCACGCCCGGGTCGAACTGGAGGGCGTACCGGTTTTCTATACCCCGTGGCTGCGCTTGCCTATCGATGACCGCCGTCGTACGGGCCTGCTGTGGCCGGACTTTGGCAATGACAGCAGCGGCGGCCTGGACATCAGCGTACCAATCTATCTGAACCTGGCCCCGAACTACGACGCGCTGTATGCCCCCCGGTACATCGAGGACCGCGGCCTGGATCACCAGCTGCAACTTCGCTACCTGAACCCACTTATCGGTGAATGGCTAGTCGGCGGCGCCTACATGGGGAACGATACTCGCTACAGGGATCAGGCAGTGGAACAGATCAGCACCGACCGCTGGCTTGGCGTGGTCAAACAGGACGGCCTGTTTGAAGAGCGCTGGCTGTCAAAGGTGGATTACAGCAAAGCCAGCGACGTTGACTATCTGAGGGACCTTGAAACCGCCAACATCGACGCACAGCGCAGCACCAGCCTGTTGCAGCTGGGGTCCATGGATTATCTCGGGGACAGCTGGCTGATAAATCTGCGGGCGCAACAGTTCCAATCCCTGGCGGACGACATCAGAGAGCAATACAAGATTCTACCGCAGCTCACCAACCGGTACCGCGGCGATGGCACCCCCTTTACCCTGCAACCAATCCTCCTCGCCCAGTACTCGAATTTCGGCGCCGATGAGGATGTTGTCACAGGAGAGCGCTTGTACGGCGAGACGGGGCTGAGCTATCCCATGTTATGGCGCTTCGGGTTCCTCAAGCCTACAGTAAAATACCGTCAGGTGAATTATGAGTTGACCGACACCACCACGGTATTCACCGACGACAGCCCCGCCGCCGGCGCGCCCCTGGTCAACGTGGACGGCGGCCTGGTATTCGAACGCCAGACCAGTTTCGCTGACAAGGGGTTGCTACAGACACTGGAGCCACGCCTGTACTATCTGTACAGCGAGCGCGAAGACCAGACCGACCAGCCGATTTTTGACACTGCCGAACTGACCTTCAACTACTACCAACTGTTCCGGGAGACACGCTTCGCCGGTTATGATCGCCTCGATGATGCCAATCAGGTCTCGGTGGGCCTGACCAGCCGGTTTATTGACGACCAAAACGGCCGTAACCTGCTCAGCGCCAGCCTCGGCCAAATCTTTTATTACCAGGACCGCGAAGTGCGACTGGGCAGAACAGCGCCTCCACAGGATGAACCCAGCTCGAACATCGCCGGAGATCTGCTCTTCACGCCCACCGACAAAGTGGACCTGCGCACCAGCCTTACCTGGGACCCCCACGAAGACAACCTGGATTCAGGCTTCTTCCAGGCCGGTTACACGACCAATAATGGCAGTATCTTCAACCTGGGCTATGCCTACCGTCGCAACCCCATCGTGGTTAATATTGATACTCTGCCTTTGACCGAAGAAGCCAGCATTTCCAGCTACCTGCCGCTAGACAACAACTGGAGCGTGTTCGCCGCCATGAACTACTCCGTGGAAGACAACATCAGCGTGGAAGATATGGTCGGCGTCGAATATGATAGCTGCTGCTGGATGGTGCGGCTGGTGCAGTTGCGTTACTACAACAATGTGTCCGGGCAGGTGCCCGACTTTAGTAATCCCGACCTGGAACGCGAAAGTACCATACAGTTTCAATTTGTGCTTAAGGGCATGGGTGGTTTTGGCAACCGGATTACCAACATCATGCAAGACATGATTCGAGGTTTCGAAGAGCGTGAATATTAAGATACTGCTGCTATTGGCAAGCCTGACCAGTGCCATCTTCATCGGGGTCCCCTTACAGGCTGCCACCGAAGTCATGGATCAGGTGGTGGCCATCGTCGATGACGACATTATCATGGCCAGCGAGTTGCGCGAGCGAGTTGCCGCAGTGAGCGAGAATCTCAAAGCCAGAGGCATCAAAATACCTCCGGAGGATGAACTGGTCCGGGAAACCCTGGATCGGCTCATTCTCGAAAGTATCCAGTTACAAAAAGGTACCCGTGCGGGTGTGCGCATCTCCGACGAACAGCTTAACGCTGCAGTGCAGCGTATCGCCGCCCAGAATCGCATGACACTCGAGCAATTTCGCCAGGCGCTCGAACAAAATGGCCAGTCCTACGACGCCATGCGCGAGCAGGTACGCAAGGAAATGATTATTCAGCGCGTGCAGGCAGGCAACATCAACCAGCGTATCCAGATAACAGACCAGGAAGTGGATAACTTCATGGCCTCGCAGGAAGGCCAAACACTGACAAAGCAAGAATACCACCTCCTCCACGCCCTGCTGCCGATAGCCCCCGGGGCCAGCGACAGTGAGGTCGCAGCAGCCCGTACCCAGGTTGATGCAGTACTGAAAAGCATTCGCGCCGGTGAGCCCTTCGAACAGGCCGTTCGTGCCAGCACCAGTCCCAACACTTTTAGCGGCGGAGACCTGGGTTGGCGCAAAGTGGACGAACTGCCATCGCTATTCAGTGACATTGTCCCAAAACTGGCGCCCGGTCAAACCGCCGACCCGGTGCGCTCGGACAACGGTTTTCATTTGGTCTTTCTGCAGGCAGTGCGCGGCGAGGACCAGATGGTCCCCCAGACCAAAGCCCGGCATATCCTCGTAAAGCCCTCGGAGATCATGACGGACGACCAGGCACGCGAGTTGGTGGCCGCACTCAAGGCACGCGCCCTCGCGGGCGAGGACTTTGCGGATCTGGCCAGAGAGTACTCGCAGGATATCGGCTCCGCCCAGGAAGGCGGTGAACTGGGCTGGATCAACCCCGGGCAAATGGTGCCGGAATTTGAGGCCGCCATGGCCGGCACCCCCGTGGACAAGATATCCGATCCGGTACGGACACAGTTCGGCTGGCATATCATGAAGGTGGAGGGTCGCAGGGAACAGGACCTGAAAGATGAGGCCACTCGCGCCAAGGCCATGGATTACCTGCACAACCGCAAATACCAGGAAGAGCTCGACGCCTGGCTGCGGCAAATTCGCGATGAAGCTTTTGTCGACATAAAGTAGGTTAAGCATGGCGGTTCCCAGGATAGCCATCACCGCAGGTGAGCCCGCCGGCATTGGACCAGACATCGTGTTGCTGGCAGCGCAGCAAGCCTGGGAAGCGGAGTTGGTGGTGATCGCCGACCCGGCCCTGCTGCAACAGCGGGCGCAGGCGCTACAGCTGCCGGTAGAGTTGCAACCCTGGACGGCAGACACGCCGCCACAGGCACACCGGGCGGGCACACTGAAAATTCATCCCGTGTCGCTGGCCGTACCGACCATCGCGGGCACTCTCGATCCAGCCAACGCGGCCTATGTGATAGAGACCCTCCGACAGGCGGTGCAAGGCTGTCTCTGCGAAACCTATCAGGCGATGGTGACCGGGCCTGTGCAAAAATCTGTCATCAACGACGCTGGCATTCCGTTTATTGGACACACCGAGTTTCTGGCCCAGGAGACCGGCACTGCCCAGGTCGTCATGATGCTGGCGACACAGGAGCTGCGCGTGGCGCTGGCCACCACTCACCTGGCCCTGAAAGACGTACCAGGAGCCATCACATCTGAACTCCTGCATCAGACTCTGGGTATTCTGCATCGCGACCTGCAAAGCAAATTCGGCATAGCAGCACCGCGCATTGCCGTACTGGGGCTGAACCCGCACGCGGGTGAAGGTGGTCACATGGGCCGGGAGGAAATCGACACACTCATTCCGGTGCTGGAGCAGCTGCGGGCAGCGGGCATGGACTTGCTCGGACCCCTGCCCGCCGACACTGCCTTCAACCCCAAGGTGCTGGATAATTGCGACGCGGTTTTTGCCATGTATCACGATCAGGGCCTGCCCGTGCTGAAATACTCGGGCTTCGGCCGGGCGATCAATATCACCCTGGGGCTGCCGATCATTCGCACTTCGGTGGATCACGGTACTGCGCTGGAACTGGCGGGAACCGGCAAGGCCGACTGGCACAGCCTGGAGCAGGCCCTCGCCATTGCGAGTGAATTGTGCGGGAAAACAGAAGGTAAGCGATTCAGGCCGCGCAGCTAGACCTACTGCTTCGTGTCGGCTTGCTGCTGCGCGTCAGCCTTTAGCTTCGCCTCGATTTGTTGCTTAAAGGCCGCCTGTAGCTTCGGGTCGGCCTGCAGCTTCGCCTCGAATTGCTGCTGCAAGGCGGTCGTTGTGCGCCGGCGCCATCCACGCGCGCCTGGGTAACGTGTTGTGTATACGCATCCACCACCTCGGCGGAATCACCCTGGGCAACGATCTTGCCCTTGTCCAGCCAGATCACGCGATCACACAGTTCCTTAACCTGGTCAGCCATGTGGGACACAAAGACCACCGTCTGCTCACCGGTGATGCGGTTTTTCATGGCCGCCTGGGCCTTGCCCCGAAAGTGGGCGTCGCCAACGCTGAGAATTTCATCGATCAACAACACATCCACGTGGGTCATCAGTGCCGTGGTGAAGGCGAGGCGTGAGCGCATGCCCGACGAATAATTTTTTACCGGCTCATAAAAGGAATCGCCCAGTTCGGAAAACTCTGCAATGTCGTCCAGAAAGGACTCTGCCCGTTTTCGAGTGGAGCCCTGCAACATCGCCGCCAGCAGCGCATTGTCGCGGCCCGAAAGGTCAGGCTTGAAACCCAGTCCGAGTGTCAGCAACGA
Organism: uncultured Gammaproteobacteria bacterium; assembly: GCA_963712135.1. Lineage (GTDB taxonomy): Bacteria > Pseudomonadota > Gammaproteobacteria > Pseudomonadales > Halieaceae > Marimicrobium. The sequence goes on along the minus strand of CAVQGV010000027.1, from coordinate 17,826 downwards.
TGCCGACTTGCCAGGATGTATCCTCACATCACCTATGGTGGGTGCCAGAATACCTGCCATCAGCTGCAGCAGTGTCGTTTTGCCAACGCCATTGCGGCCGATAATCCCGAGGGTTTCACCTTCATAGAGTTGCAGGGAAACCTGGTTCAATACGTGATGGGTACCATGATCGAAGGTATTTCTTTTGGAGTGGTAGCTGTGCGATACATTGTCCAGTTCGATCATAACGCGCTTTTTGTTGTCCCTCATGCGGTGAGCGCCCGCAGGGCCAGATACTGGCTGCCGTGGCGCATGATCAACACCATGGCGCACAGCAATGCGCCAAAACCGGCGCCTATAGTCAGCAAGTGCAACATATCGGGAGGAGTGTTATGCATCATTATCTGGCGGTAGCAGTCCACAATGAAAGCCAGTGGATTCACGGCCATGACCATCTCGGTTTTATGGTGGTCACTGAGTGACCGCACATCCCAGAAAATACCCGAGGTAAACATCAGAAACAGCATCCCCAGTGAAATCAGCTGGATGAAGTCACGCGCCAGACACACCAGGCAGGCGCCGACGAAAGCACAGGCCACAATTATCACATAGGTCACGAGGATCACGGGCACCAGGTACCACCAGGTGCTGGTGACCGCATAACCACTGCCCAACAGAAAGGTAAACAGCAGGGCAAAGACGGCGATCTGCCGGTACAGACCCTCCTGAATGACAGCCATGGGAAATAAGGTCTTGGGGACGTTGATCTTGCCGACCAGGCCCTTGCTGCTGACGATGCTGCTCGAAGCCTGCGTCACAGATTTGGAAAACCAGACAAAAACCAGCTTGCCTGTCATCAAAAACACCAGAAAGTCGGCCTGGCGCGAAGACCAGGATCATCGTGAAAACAACGTAGAACACTGCCACCCACAGCAGCGGCTCCAGCACCCACCATATATAGCCAAGAAAAAATCGGCTGGCGTCAGCACGTAAAGCCATGCGCGCCATGACATCGATCAGGCGAAAATATTGTGAGAAAGGCATCTAAAAGCTGGCCCGTGATTATAGCTGGAATGTCAGGTGAGTGTACCAAAAACCGGAGCGAATGAACCAGCCTGCGGTATAAATACCCTCCACTATCGGTACAATGTCGCCCATGCATCGACAGCATCCACAACACCAACCTCGCAAGCGCTTTGGCCAGAATTTCCTGCAGGATGCTTCAGTCATCGATCGCATCACAGCCGCCGTTCACCCACAAAGCGATGAACACCTGGTGGAAATCGGACCAGGCCAGGGCGCGCTGACGGCAGCGCTGCTCGGGAGCGGTTGCGCGCTGGATGTGATCGAGCTGGACCGCGACCTGGTGCCGGGACTGCTAGCCTCATTCGGCCTCACGCCCGGCTTTACACTGCACAGCGCCGATGCGTTGAATTTTGATTTTGCCTCCCTGGTCAAGCGCACACCAGTAGAGCCAGATCACCGCGACCAGCGCTTGCGCGTGGTGGGCAACCTGCCCTACAACATCTCTACCCCCCTGATTTTCAAGTTGCTGGAGAACAGCTCCATCATCCAGGACATGCACTTCATGCTGCAACTGGAAGTGGTGCAGCGGCTGGCGGCAGCCCCGGGCAGCAAGCACTGGGGCCGACTCGGCATCATGGCCCAGTACCAGTGCCAGGTGGAGCACCTGTTCGACGTACCGCCCCACGCATTCAAGCCACCGCCCAAGGTACAGTCGGCGATTGTGCGTTTGACGCCCTGGCCGACAATCGCCCTGGCCGCCCTGCAGTGCGCCGCTATTGCGCGCTCTGGTGAAGGCCGCCTTCGCCCAGCGCCGCAAAACCTTGCGCAATAACCTGAAAGCGATTATAGATAGCACGCAATTGGAAGCGCTGGGAATAGACCCCGGCGCGCGGGCAGAGACCCTGGAACTGACACAGTTTATTGAGATTACCAACGCCATCCATGCCCAGAATACCGTTTAACTCGTCCCTGGTGGGAGTCAATGTGGTCACCGCCTATCTACCCAGTCACTCCCGCCCGGACGATAGCCAATACACCTTCGCCTACACCGTAACCATCAGCAACGGATCGAACCTGCCGGTGCAGTTACTGTCGCGACACTGGATCATCACCGACGCCGATAACGAGGTGCAGGAGGTCCGGGGCGAGGGCGTGGTGGGCGAACAACCGGTGATTCCGCCGCACGCATCGTTTCGCTACACCAGCGGCGCGACGCTGGCCACGCCGGTAGGGTGCATGGAGGGCAGCTACTTCATGGTGGTGCGCGAACCAATGGACATAGACCCTCACGATCTACCTACCTTTGAGGTACCCATCCGCGCCTTCTCCCTGCATACCCCCACGGCGCTGCAACTAGGTCGCTGTTATGAGCACCTATGTGGTCGGTGATATCCAGGGTTGCCTGCAGCCCCTCAAGTGCCTGCTGCGAGCAGTGCATTTCAACCCGGACAAGGACGTGTTGTGGTCCGTGGGCGATATCGTCAACCGCGGCCCCAAATCCCTGAGTGCCCTGCGCTTCCTCTATAAAATGCGGCAACACCTGGTCGTGGTGCTGGGCAACCACGACCTGCACCTGCTGGCGGTCGCCGCAGGGGTGCGACAGCCCAGTCGTTCGGATACCTTCGACAAAATTCTCAAGGCACCGGATCGGGAGGAACTGCTCCACTGGCTGGCGCAACAGCCCCTGATGCATCACGAGCACGGCCACACTCTGGTCCACGCCGGCATTCCTCCCCAGTGGACTGTGCAGCAGGCCATCGGATATGCCCGGGAGGTAGAGGCGGCACTGCGCGGTCCTGACTCATGTAACGTTCCTGGGCGCCATGTACGGCAACGAACCGGCGCTGTGGTCCGATGACCTTACCGGCATGGCGCGCCTGCGCGTCATCACCAATTACCTCACCCGTATGCGCTTTTGCACCAAAGAGGGAATACTGGACCTGCAGAGCAAGGGCAGCACCCCAATACCAGGGGTGGCCAACCTGGGCAACCGGAAGGTCACCGCCTGGTTCAGCCACAAAGAGCGCAAAACCGCCGACGATCGCATTCTGTTCGGCCACTGGGCCACCATTGCGGGACACACCGACAATCCCAACGCCATCGCCCTGGACACCGGGTGTGTCTGGAATGGCGCTCTGTCTCTCTATCACCTGGACAGCGGCCAGTGGACACGCTGTGCCTGTAGCGCCGGCAAGTGCCTGGGCAAGTCTGTTACCTCCCGGCCATGACGCCGCACAGTTGGGGCTGTACACTGGATTTATGAAAATTTATCTGGTTGGCGGCGCGGTGCGCGATGCACTGCTGAAGTACCCGGTCGCAGAGCGCGACTGGGTAGTCGTTGGCGCCCGGCCCGCAGAGATGCTGCAGCAGGGCTATCAGCAGGTCGGCAAGGATTTTCCCGTCTTTCTGCATCCCCATACCAAAGAGGAGTACGCCCTGGCACGCACTGAGCGCAAGCGGGGGCACGGCTACACCGGCTTTGCCGTGGACTGCGACCCATCGGTAAGCCTGGAGGAAGACCTGCGGCGGCGGGACCTCACTATCAATGCGATGGCGCAGGATGCCGAAGGCAACCTCATTGATCCCTACGGGGGACAGGCTGATCTGGAACAACGCCTACTGCGCCATGTTTCGGAGGCGTTTGTGGAGGATCCGCTGCGGGTGCTGCGCACTGCCCGATTCGCGGCCCGTTACGCTCACCTGCACTTTACCGTTGCGCCGCAAACCGTCGCCCTGATGGCAGACATCGTGGCGCAGGGCGAACTGGCGCACCTCCCCGCCGAGCGCGTGTGGGTGGAGCTTGAGAAAGCCCTGGGCGAGCGCAACCCGGAGGTCTTTGTAACAGGTGCTGAGGGACTGCGGCGCACTGCAAAAACTGCTGCCGGAAGTGGAAGCCCTGTTCGGCGTGCCGCAGCCGGACGCACATCACCCGGAAATTGACACCGGCACACACATCCTCATGGCATTGCAACAGGCGGCCTTACTCGCCGCTGACACCGACGTGCGCTTCGCCGTTCTACTGCACGACGTGGGCAAGGGCACCACACCGCGAGCCGAGTGGCCCCGCCATCTGCGCCACGAACAGCGCGGGGTCCAGTTGGTAGAGCAAATCTGTCAGCGGCTGCGGGCACCGCGGCGCCACAGCGATCTGGCCCGGGCGGCCTGTCTTTACCACACCCACTGTCACCGGGCACTGGAACTGCGCGGTAAAACCCTGCTGAAATTGCTCATCGCGACAGATGCCCTGCGCCGCCCGGACCGCTTCGAGGCTTTTTTACTGGCATGTGAAGCAGATGCCCGGGGCCGGCTGGGCCTGGAGCAGCGCGACTATCCCCAGGGAAACTACCTGCGCCAGGCGCTGGCGGCCGCACAGGCCGTCAGCGCGGAACAGTTCAACGACTCCGGACTGAGCGGCAAGGCGCTGGGAGAAGCCATCAACGCAGAACGCGCCAGGGTGCTGGAGAGTTTGCGCCCCGGTTAAGGCCGTGTTGCTGCAACGCTAGATCCGCGCGTGAGATAGAGCGGCCGCGCCAACTAAAATTCACTCTGGACAACGGCTGCGAGGACTGGTCGTAGGCCTGCCACAGGGATAGATAGTTGCGCTTGACCACTGGGTGCAGCGTGTCGGGCGACAGTTCTGCGAGCGGGCACAGCACAAAGGCGTTCTCAAGGATTTCGTCCCGTGGCAATTGCACGCCACTGAGCGTACCCACGGCATCGTCGTAGGTCAGGATATCGATGTCCAGGTGTCTGGCACTGAATCGCGTGGCGTTGGCGGGGCGGCCGTGTTCGATCTCGATGTGGCGTAATTTCGCGGCCAGTTCGGCCAGCGGGAAATCAGTGTGCACCGCTGCCACCAGGTTTAAAAAGGGCTGTCCCGCAAAACCGATGGCGGCACTGTCGTACACCGAAGATAGCGCCAGCTCGTGAAACAGCCCGTGCAGTGCATCGAGCCCGGCAGTGATGTAACGCTCGCGCTCTATATTGCTGCCAATCCCGAGGAACACCCTCGCCATGCTCAGGGGCACTCGCCGGTTTCGATGATGACACCCACATCCTCGGCCGCAGCCACGGCGCCGGGTTTACTCAGGCGCAGGCGCAGCCAGGGGACGCCAAACTCGCGTGTAATCATGCGCGCTACAGCATCAGCGAGGGTTTCCAGCAACTGGTATTCGCTGGCTTCGACCAGGGCAACTACACGCCCGGAGATTGCCGCATAATCGAGTGCATCGGCAATCTGGTCACTGGCTGCGGCGCGCGCCGTGTCGCTGGCCATCTCCAGGTCCAGTACCAGGGTCTGGCGAATGTGACGCTCCCACTCATACACACCGATAACTGCCTGTGCGCGCAAACCCCGGATATACACGATATTCACTCAGGACTCGCTCACACGTCTGCGCACCGCGCAGGGGCGGCAAGTCTTCCATCGGCCAGCGCGGGCGCACGCGGGTATCCGCGTCGTCCCTCTGTCCGGCCAACAGCCGCTGGGCACCGGCGTAGGCGATCATGGCCCCATTGTCAGTGCAGAACATCGGCGCCGGGTAAAAGACCCGGGCCCCCTCCTTCGCCAACGCGTCCTGCAGCGCGGACCTCAGGCTGGTATTGGCGCTCACCCCCCCGGCGATAACAAGGGTTTTGAGGGATTCCTGGCGCAGCGCCCGGCGACACTTAATGACCAGCGTGGCCACTACCGCCTCTTCAAAAGCTCGGGCGACGTCGCAGCGGTCCTGCTCGCTGAGTTCACCAGCGCGGCGACAGTCCGCAATCGTATTCAGGGTATGGGTCTTCAGGCCACTGAAGCTGAAATCCAGCCCGGGGCGATTGACCATCGGCCGGGGAAAGTCAAAGCGTCGCGCATCACCCTGCTAGCGCCATGCGGGCAATATGGGGTCCGCCCGGATAGGGTAGGCCGAGCATTTTCGCCGCCTTGTCGAAGGCCTCACCCGCCGCATCGTCCAGGGACTCGCCCAGCAGTCGATAGCGGCCAATGCCATCCACCCGCACCAGCTGGGTATGGCCGCCGGACACCAACAGTGCCACAAAGGGGAACTGCGGCGCATCTTCCTCCAGCATGGGCGCCAGCAGGTGCCCTTCCATATGATGTACGCCCAGCACAGGGACCCGCCAACCCCAGGCCAGTGCCCGGGCGAGGGTAGCGCCCACCATCAGCGCACCGGCCAGTCCCGGGCCCGCCGTATAGGCCACGCCGCCTATGTCTGTGGCCACACAGCCTGACTCCTGCAATACCTGCTCCACCAGTGGCAACGTCTTGCGCACATGGTCCCGGGAGGCCAGTTCAGGTACGACACCGCCATATTCCACATGGACATCGACCTGGCTGAACAGGGCATGGGACAACAACCCGCGCTCTGTGTCATAGAGCGCGACGCCGGTCTCGTCGCAGGAGGTCTCAAGGCCCAGAACTAACATCGTTGGTACCCTATTGAAGCAGTGGCGCATAATACTGGCAGGGCGTGTGCCAAACCAGCCGCGCGGCACCAAATTACCACTTTGGGAGGCTTTGCAAAACATCCGGTATCGGGATAGAACTGCGCGCCCTTTAATGGTACTGCATGTCGTTGCCGAGACTGGTGCCCCAAATTCGTATAAATGAGGTCAGGAATAAATGCCCCATATCAAACTCAAGGAAAACGAGCCCTTCGACGTGGCCCTGCGTCGTTTCAAGCGTTCCTGCGAAAAAGCCGGCGTCCTCGCCGAAGTGCGCAAGCGCGAACACTATGAGAAACCCACTACTGTGCGCAAGCGCGCCGGTGCCGCTGCCGTCAAACGCCACCTGAAGAAGCTCTCCCGCGAAAACCGCAAGCGCGTACGCTTGTACTAGAACCACCCTCTCTACCAATGAGCGAAGAAACACTCGCGCAATCCATCAGGGCGGCCATGAAGGTCGCCATGAAAGACAAAGACAAGGATCGCCTGTCCACCCTGCGCCTGATCCTGGCAGAATTCAAACGTATTGAAGTCGATGAACGCATCGAAGTCGATGATGCCCGGGCGCTTGCCGTGCTGGACAAAATGGTCAAACAGCGCCGCGATTCCGCCGAGCAGTACGCCAATGCAGGCCGCAAAGAACTGGCTGATGTGGAAAACGCCGAAATCGATGTGATCCAGCAATTCCTGCCCGTCCCAGCTCAGCGAAGCTGAATTGATGGCGATGGTGGATGCAGCGATTGCCGCGAGCGACACCAAAGGCATGGCTGCCATGGGCGCTGTCATGGGGCAACTCAAACCCCAACTGCAGGGCCGGGCGGATGTCGGCGCGGTCAGCAAACTGGTCAAAGAGCGGTTGAACGCCGGCTGAGATTTCTTCTTAACCTGGTCAGCATGTGAGGTCTCAGCCCCGGTCGCTTACGCCTACGGCCTCCGTGCCATGCGGATTCAGGCGAACGACTGCAGAGGCGGGCGGGGGGAGCGCACACCCCGTAGCGAATATCTTAGCCTTCTGAGCGTACGGGGTGTGTGCTCCCCCTGCCTGCCGGTCCAATTCACTTGGTCAGCGTCAATCATCGAATCTAAACTTTTACGCCACGGCGTGGTTCAATAGCTGTACCACGCCATCTCGAACCTAACGGATGCCCGGACGCATACCACAAGCCTTTCTGGACGACCTGCTGGACCGCGTCGACATCGTCGAGGTGATAGACCGGCGCGTCAAACTGAAAAAGACGGGCAAGAATTACTCCGCCCGCTGCCCTTTCCACGAAGAGCGCAGCCCTTCTTTCAGCGTCAACCCCGACAAACAGTTTTACTACTGCTTTGGCTGTGGTGCCGGCGGCAATGCGCTGACCTTCGTCATGGAATACGAAAATCTGGAGTTCCCCCAGGCGGTGGAAACCCTGGCCAGCAGTGCTGGTATGGTCGTCCCCCGGGAACCGGACCGCAGCGGCCGCGAGCCCGGGCAACAGGAAGACAGCAACAAGCCGCTCTATGCCCTGATGGAACAGGTGTCCCTTTACTATCAGCAACAGTTGCGCAGCCATCCGCAGGCCCGGCGCGCGGTGGATTACCTGAAGGCACGTGGCCTGTCGGGTGAAATCGCCAAGCAGTTTGAACTGGGCTTCGCGCCGCCGGGCTGGGACAACCTGCACAGCGGGCTGGGCGGCGGTGAAGCACTGCGCGAACTGCTGGTAAAGGCCGGCATGCTGGTGAAAAACGAAGACGGCAAAATCTACGACCGCTTCAGGGATCGTGTTGTGTTCCCCATTCACGACCGGCGTGGCCGGGTCATCGCCTTCGGTGGCCGGGTGCTGGGGGACGACAAGCCCAAGTACCTCAACTCACCGGAGACCGAGATTTTCCACAAGGGCCGCGAGTTATACGGCCTGTACCAGGCGCGCCAGAACACGCGCAAGCTGGAACGGATCCTGGTGGTGGAGGGCTACATGGACGTGATTGCCCTGGCGCAGCACGGGATCACTTACGCTACGGCCACACTGGGCACCGCCACCAGCAATGCCCACCTGGAGCGCGTGTACCGCCTGTGCCCCGAAGTGGTGTTCTGCTTTGATGGCGACGAGGCGGGGCGCAAGGCAGCGTTTCGGGCACTGGAAGCCGCCCTGCCCTGCATGGAAGACGGCCGCCAGGCCAGGTTTCTGTTCCTGCCCGAGGGACAGGACCCGGACGATGCGGTGCGCGGTGGCGGTCAGGCGCACTTCGAGCAACTGCTGAGCAAGGCAGTGCCACTGGAAACCTTCCTGTTCGAAGCCGTGGCACAGGGGTTGGATATCACCAGCCTGGATGGCCGCGCACGCATGAGCAAACTGGCCCTGCCCTATATTCGGCAGCTGCCCGAGGGTGTCTACCGACAGTTGATGTTCCAGGCGCTGGCCGAGCGCACCGGGCTGGAACTGAGCAGCCTGATGCTGCTGGAGGCACCCCCTCCCGGCAAGGGCCAGTCCGATTACGGGTCGGCGCACGACTATGAGCCACGCCCCGACAATGATGGCTCACTCGGGCGAGATAAGGAGCGGCCGGCCCCCCGACGCGGGCAGCACTTCGCTCACCAGCCCCCCACCAGGGGCTACTCTAACCTGGCGCAGGCGGCCATCGCCCTGCTGCTGCACCAACCGGACATCGCCCGTCTGGTCAGGCTCGAGTTATTGGACGGGGTGGATGGCGAGGATGCGCAATTGCTGCGGGAACTGCTGGAACTGCTACACCGCCGGCCGGATTCCAGCACCGCCATGCTATTGGGCCACTGGTATGGCACAGCTGAGGGCAAACTGCTCAGCCGACTGGCGGGACAGGAGCGACTCATCCCCACCACCGGCATCGAGCAACAATTTATAGACACCATGACAGCCCTGGCGCACCTGCCCCACCAATCAAAATTGGCGGCACAGGTCGACAAATTGAAACTCACCAACTACGCTGAGATGAGTGAATTGGAAAAACAACGACTGCGGGAGATGCTGCAGGAGAAGCTGCAGCGGGATACGCTGCGCAATAAGCCCCGTGAGTAACGTTACCACTGCGTCCTGGCACCCAGCGCATGCCGAGTAGCACGCCGGGGCCCGGTTGAAAAAACGCGACTCCAACCCCATATAACAACACGCAACTTATTGGGGTTGTTGTAGGTCAAATGGTGCCACAGGCGAGAAGTTTCGCGACTTTCCTGTAGGTAAGTCAGTGTTTTCTGGTTATAATCGCCGGCTAATTTTTTCCCCACTTTTTAGGGTTTTCGCTCAATGACAGACGCCACGCATCAACAGTCCCGTCTCAAGGATCTTATCGCCAAGGGCAAGGAACAGGGCTACCTGACCTACTCCGAGGTAAACGATCACCTGCCACAGGATATCTCCGATCCGGATCAGGTCGAGGATATCATCCAGATGATCAATGACATGGGCATCCAGGTCTTTGAGTCTGCGCCCGATGCCGATGAGCTGCTGATGGCTGAAGGCGACTCCTCCGCCGACGATATCGCTGCGGCGGAAGCTGCGGCCGCACTGGCGGCGGTGGAGACGGAAGCGGGGCGCACCACGGACCCGGTGCGCATGTACATGCGCGAGATGGGTACCGTGGAACTGCTTACCCGCGAGGGCGAAATCGTCATCGCCAAGCGCATCGAGGAAGGCATCCGCGAGATGCTGTCTGCTGTGGCCCTGTTTCCCGGAGCCGTAAAGAGCGTTCTCGACGAGTATGACCTGGTCGCCAAGGACGAAAGGCGCCTCGCGGATATTATCGTAGGCTATCTGGATCCAACCGAGAACGTGCCCTCCGCGGCGGAAGTAGCCGATGCCGCCCCTCCACTCGCTGATGGAGAGGATGAGGAGGAAGCGGAAACCGGACCAGACCCGGTTGAGGCAAAAAAGCGCTTCGCCGCCCTCAAGCGCCAGCACACCAAAACCGAGAAAATCATTAGCCAGAAAGGGCGTCTGGACAAGAACGCCATCAAGGAAATGGAAAAACTGAGCGAATTGTTCAAGTTTTTCAAATTTACGCCGCGCAGTTTCCGATCCCCTGACAGACGCCCCGCGCAACATCCTGGTAGCCGTGCGCGACCATGAGCGAGAGATTATGCGGTTGCGCCGTCAAGGTCTGTGGCATGCCCCGTAAGGATTTTATTGCATCGTTCCAGGGATCCGAGACGGACGCCAGATGGGTGAGCCGCCATGGCCGTAAAAAGGACTTCGGACCCAAGCTGATTGCCGTGAAAGACGATATCCAGCGCCTGCAGCGCCGTATCTCCCAGGTTGAGGAAAAGAGCGGCCTGACCATCACCGAGATCAAGGAGATCAACCGCAACATGTCCATGGGCGAGGCCCGGGCACGTCGCGCCAAGAAAGAAATGGTGGAGGCCAACCTGCGTCTCGTTATTTCGATCGCCAAGAAATACACCAACCGCGGCCTGCAGTTTCTCGACCTGATTCAGGAAGGCAACATCGGCCTGATGAAGGCGGTGGACAAGTTCGAATACCGCCGCGGCTACAAGTTCTCCACCTACGCCACGTGGTGGATTCGCCAGGCGATCACCCGCTCCATCGCCGACCAGGCGCGCACCATCCGTATTCCGGTGCACATGATCGAGACCATCAACAAGCTCAACCGCATCTCGCGCCAGATGCTGCAGGAGATGGGCCGCGAACCGACCCCGGAAGAGCTGGGCGAACGGATGGACATGCCGGAAGACAAAGTGCGCAAGGTGCTGAAAATCGCCAAGGAGCCGATCTCCATGGAGACGCCGATCGGCGATGACGAAGACTCGCATCTGGGCGACTTCATCGAGGACCACACCATTCACTCCCCGGTGGATGCCGCCACTGGCCAGGGCCTGCAGGAAGCCACCAAGGAAGTGCTGGCAGGCCTCACCGCGCAGGGAAGCCAAGGTGTTGCGCATGCGTTTCGGTATCGACATGAACACCGACCACACCCTCGAGGAAGTGGGCAAGCAGTTCGATGTGACCCGCGAGCGTATCCGCCAGATCGAAGCCAAGGCACTGCGCAAGCTGCGCCACCCGACACGTTCCGATTACCTGCGCAGCTTCCTCGACGAGTCCTGATTCCAGGGCGACTGGGGGCAGTCGTTGCACAAGACCAGGGTAGTCATTGTTGGCGGTGGATTTGGTGGCATGTTCACCGCCAAAAATCTGCAGAACATCTGCCGGGGTGACCTGGACATCGAACTGATCAGCAAGATCAATTACTTCACCTATCAACCACTGCTGCCTGAAGTCGCAGCAGGCACGCTCAACCCCCAGGACGCGGTAACCCCACTGCGCAACCTGTTAAAAGGCGTACACGTACGCCTGGCCGAGGTCACCGGCATTGATCTTGAGGCCAGGCAGGTCGTGTTGCTGCAGGGCCAAAAGAAAATATTGCAACGGGTTGATTACGACCATCTGGTCATTGCCACCGGGCAAGTCGCCAACCTGTCGATGTTTCCAGGCTTTGAACATCACAGTCTCACCATGAAAGATTTGTCCGACGCCTATCGACTGCGCAACCATGTCATTGAATGCATGGAAATGGCCGATATCACACGGTTTGCAGAAATTAAGCAGAGTGCCCTCACGTTCGTTGTCGCCGGCGGCGGCTTCTCCGGCGTCGAGACGATCGGTGAATTGGCCGAAATGATTGAACGCATTTTGCCCCAGTACCCCAATATTGCTCGCCACGAAGTACGTATGGTGTTGATTCAGCGCGACAGACGGGTATTGCCAGAAATGCCCGAACGCCTAAGCCAGTACGCGCTCAAGCAGTTGGAGAAACATGGTGTCGATGTATGGCTGAACACTGGCATTGAATCAGCAACACAGCACGCGGTGTACACCAGTGATGGGCGGGCCCTGCCCACCCGCACGATCGTCACCACCATCGGCAATGGCCCCTCGGAATTCGTCAAGTCACTGCCTATAAAACTGCAGCGCGGACGCATTCCGGTAAGTCCGGAACTGGAAGTGGTCGGGCTCAGGAATGTGTGGTCCATTGGAGACGCTGCGCAGGTACCGCTAGCCACCGGCGCAGCTGATCCTGTCTATGCGCCGCCCACTGCCCAGTTCGCGGCGCACCAGGCCGGCATACTGGCGCAAAATATTGTTAATCGTGTTCGCGGCCAACGCTTGCTCGCTTTTAATTATAGGGCTTTTGGGAGCATGGCTTCGCTGGGCGGTTACCGCGGCGTCGCTGAAATTTTTGGGATACGCGTAACCGGCTTGCCCGCATGGCTCATTTGGCGAGTCGCCTATATCGGCATGCTCCCTGGAATGGCTACGAGGCTGCGGGTAGGGCTCGACTGGTTGTTTGACTATTTTATGCCTCGCACCATCGTTTACATGGCTGAGAGTAATCGTCCGGCAACGCGCTACCTTTATTACCGCAAAGGCGAAGTGGTGCAATACGCCAACGAATTGCCGGCGGGGTTTTACATCGTGGTAAGCGGCTGTCTGGAACAACAACTGGATAAGTCGGATGGCGAGCACCTGCGGCGCGAGTTGCGCGTCGGCGATAGCTGGGGATCGCGAGCCCTCAAACAAGGACGCCTGACCCAGGGGAAGATCACCGCGCTGGAAGATTCAAAACTGTTGCTGGTTAAAAGCGATGATTTTCAACGTCTGCGCAATTCCTACGAGCCACTAAACCAGCTGCTGGTGGCCGATGACAGGTAAGGCGACCCTGATATGCTAAACATGGACTTCAATCAGAAAGTGGTGATCGAAACCGCGCAGCAGGATTGGGTGGCAAGCCCTATGCCTGGCGTTTGGCGCAAGCCACTGGCGCGCGAAGAGAAGGAACGCGGGCATGCCACCAGCATAGTCCGCTACGAGCCCGGCGCACGGTTCAGCCCGCACGATCATCCCAAAGGCGAGGAGATACTGGTTCTGGAAGGCGTGTTTTCCGATGAAACCGGCGATTACCCAGCCGGCACCTACTTTCGCAACCCCGAGGGGTTTCGCCATGCACCGTTCAGCACCCAGGGCTGCGTGCTGCTGGTAAAGCTGCACCAGTTCCAGACCGATGACACCCACCACGTTGTTATCGATACCCACAGCGCGCCGTTCCGGCCTGGCTCAGGCAGGTTGCAGGTGTTACCGCTACACCAACACGGCAGCGAGCAGGTGGCGTTGGTGCGCTGGCCCGCCGGTGAGCGCTTCCAGGCGCACAGCCATTTTGGCGGCGAGGAGATATATGTCATCAGCGGGGAACTCAGGGACGAACATGGCAGCTACCCGCAAGGTACCTGGGTTCGCAGCCCACATATGAGCAGGCACGTGCCCTTTGTCGACGAGGACACACTGATCTGGGTAAAGGTGGGACATCTGCCGACTTGAGACGCCCCGGCGGGAAAAGTGCCGCACAAGAGGTGTGACATCACGGCTTTCTTCTTTATAATCACGCGTCTCTTTTTTTGGGGGCCCATAGCTCAGTTGGTTAGAGCATCCGACTCATAATCGGCAGGTCGAAGGTTCAAGTCCTTCTGGGCCCACCATCTTATGGCTCTACCCAATTAACGGGGGACGAGCATTCACCCGTACCCGATTGATTATCCCATCCCACCCACAGTGGGTCAGTACTCTCAATCGGTAATTCTCAAAGTTTCTGAAACCATAGGCCCTTCTCGAGATCATTTCCATCTTGTCTTGCGGAAGCCCTCGCGACGCCGTTACTTTTGCTGAATCGCCACATGGCAACAATGGGCTGCAGCCAGCTGTTCAGCGTCCTGGCCAGGACCCCGGTGACGGGCTATCGCGCAGCTGGTCCAGCAACTCGAATAATTGCGGCAGCTTCGCCCTCGCGCGACGCGCTGTAAGCGTCTTCGAGCAGCATGAGACTCACCAGTTTCTGCTTGGCCGCATGGAGCTGCTCTGACACAGGATAGCCGGTTCAATAACTCATCAGATTGGCATGCTGCTCGTCGTTCAGGTGCCATTGGTGGCGGCGCATCAGAGCTGATCAACCCCCGGTTCTCTTCGGCCTTCAGGATCGTGCTGTTGCCAGACCTTCAAAAAGTGCTCGTTCGATCGGCGAACCACATGGGAAAGCGGTCGACCACGCGACCGTGGCGCTGGGAGGTGCTGCCGGGCAATACTGCGGTAGGTTTCCCAACAATCCATGACGAGCTACTGCCTACCACGGCCCTGCAGACCCTCTAAATACCACGTAAGCTGGTATCTGAGCAGCCCAGCTTTCCGTCGAATACGGTGTGGTTCCTGGGCATCCACCAACGTGGTGCTAAGCCTTTCTGCGGATAAAGGAATGCTCATCGTCCCAGCACACCTAACAGAGCCTCCTGTCCATCTCCGAGCGCTTGATACCCAGATGATCCCGATACACCCAGCGCTCCACTCTAGCGCCACGTTCAAGTCGGGATGCGACAGCCTGCTACCTGCGTCACACACATCGTGGGCCTCATACACCTCCATCCGTATGTCTCCGAGAGCAGTGCCGGGCCTGAAGACCGAAAGGTCTCGCGAATGCACCCCAGCACTGGCAGTGGTATCTGGCAGCCTCACGTGCCAGAGTCAGTCACCTCGCTACACTGTGCTGGGTATGCTTGCATGCCGTGCGCTCTGGGTGGCCTGATTCTTAGCTCGGGACCCCCGCAATGCTAGCAGCTAGCTTGCCTACGGTACGGCCTCGCCCAGACATCTACAGCTGTCTGCTTTCTACCCGTACAACTTCTCTAGCCCAGGTATGCCTGTAGGTGAGCCCTGCATGGGACATCGGTATTCTCCATTAATTAATCGTCGCAAAATCAGTTTGATGAATACCAGTGTCCCCCGTTAATGATAAAGGCCCATCTTTTATTGATTTCTATGATTTTCTGTATCTGGAGCACACCGACTTTCTCGCGTTTCAATAAAGTCAGCACCCCGAGTTCGTAGATCCCGCTGTATATATCTACAACTACACAGGACTGCTACATGCTGACAGCCGAACAATTGGAAAAAATCATCGAACTCGAAACTAACCTCCGCGCTGAGTACCAGTCAAAGCTGGATACCAAATCCGCAGAGATAGAAAGCGCTCTCAAGAAAGTGGCAGACCTGCAAGCCACCATCGCCACCCAGCTGCAGACCATTACCGATCTTTCTGCCAAGGCCTCGGTCAACCAGAAGCTGGAGCAGCAGAACCGCGAACTGCACAACCGCAGCGAGAATATGAAGGAAGAAGTCGCCGGTATGAAACAGCGCGTAAAAACCCTGCAGAATGACCTGGCCAAGGAACGCGAGCAGGTCAATGAACTGAAAAAGTATGACCCCGTGAAGATGAAGAAGAACCTGGACGATAATAAGAAGCGACTGGCAGAGAAGACCAGCGCTGCCGAAGTGCTGCAGAAGTCATTGGGGAAGACCAAGAGTGAGAATGCGGAATTGCTGAAGAAAGTCGCTGAGTTGGAGGCCAGGGTGGCTGAGCTGGAGCCGCCGGTGGTTGAGCCAGAAGCTGAAGTAGAGGCTGAAGTGGCTTAGGCCGATTTTTTGGTGTCGGTGGTTTACTCATGACAAGCCACCCAGACTTCTCTACAGATGTCTCCCATCACGGCAAACCAGCGGCCATCGATTTTTTCAAACCGACTAATCTCGTGTAAGCGATGGCCCCGACCGTCTACTTTGAAGCGGGCCACAACTCAACAATACCATTAGGATCATCAAGCCCTCCTCGGTGGCACGTATACTGAGGCACCCTGAAACCCCGAAAACGCCGCCGCCCATCCAGACGCACCTTGCTAGGCGCGCGTCAGGATGCCAGGTGGCTAATAAATAAAGACTCATCGCAGAGTACAAAAGCGCAGTACCGTGAGCGCATCAGTTGTTCGGCGGTTTGTGGGATTTCGTCCCCATTTAATATAGCGACCACAGCATCGAGAATGCTCGACCCCGCTGCCACAAGGGCAGGGGGTTTGATCCGATGTTGGGTGTTGTATTTGACATGGAGATCAGACTATCACAAGGTAGAAGAAGCGAGTCCAGAAGTAAGACCGAGCAGCCGAGCCATGAGCAACGAAGTACCGAGCCCGGGCATCACCCGCCCCGCCTGCCGAATGGAGAATCCGGCAGATGCTGTTTTCTGTGGAAATGCACATTGCCACAAGGCACTCGGCGAATTTCCCTACGCCGGCCGAGCAGACCAATCGAGCACAACCAGGCTCGAGAAGACGGCCGACCAGCACGCGTCCACCTACTGGCACTTCGTGACCCTCCACGTCGCTTGGTTCGTTGCCTGGATCGCGCTCAACTCCGGGATGCTTAGCTTTGTGATGGTGTTCGATACCTTTCCTACAGCCTGCTGGGGATAATCCTGGCGGTAGAAGCGATCCTGCTCACGGGCTTTCTGCTGATCAGCCAGGCCCTGGAGAGCTTGTATGCGGAACTGCGTGCCGAGCTGGACTACGAGGTGAATGTTCGGGTCCTTTCGCAAGCTCCAGCAGCTCGAAGTAACCCTTGCTGCGCTGGCCAACCGGTTGGATTCCCTGGAACCGGGACATAAAGTAGAGGCACGGTAAGCAGCCGCAAGAGTACGCCTGTGCAAGGCAAATTACTAATTCACAGACAGAATCAATAAGTCAAACGTAGCCACGCACTGCCATCAGTACTAACGTTGAACAGGCATGAGTAGCGTAATATTCGAACCTTCATCGGGGATATCGGAGAAGGCTTTAATTTTTGGGTTATGACGTCCACCCTGTCAGGCTTGCAACTGGCGGCGAAGACGATAGCCAACGCGGTACACAAAAGCGACATTGGCTTCAAGTAAGACTCAACCGAAGGAGCCGCTGCGCCTAATGATATGTTGGCTGGTTGTGTTGCTTGCGTTTCCGACGACTGTAGCCGAGGGCTGCTAGTCCAAGGGCCATAAAGGGGGGAGAGTCGCGGGGGTCGGGTACCTCTGAAATACTCCATGTGCCTGGGTTAAATGTTTAAAATTCGATTCTGTAGTTTGGCATTCACCATAGACGTTTTCCGTCATGCAATACATGGCGTAGTCTATCATGTCGGGACCACTAACCTGAGTTCCGATTGAAATACATCTCCGAGTAACAGTGGAACGGGGTAACCTTGAGGAAAAGCTACTGCAAAAATATCCCAGTTTACTATGTTGCCCAAATAATCTGTCCTTACCACAAATTGAGAGTTATTTGGTGGTTTGGCGGCGCTACTTATCTCCGACACCCCGATCGGTAAAATGATAACTAACAACGTCTGCAAATCCACTCCAGTTTGGCAATAGCGGTAAGGCAACATCGAACCAAAGATATACGGATGCTGACGTGACTAGTAAAAGTCAGTAATATGCAGAAGTAACTCTCGACGGTATCCCAGATTGTTGCCTTGATAACTGTATCAATATATTCAGCGTTTGCCG
>CAVQGV010000026.1:0-452670 GCA_963712135.1 uncultured Gammaproteobacteria bacterium | reverse complement strand
GCCACTTATTGCAGGCGCGGCAGGTGCCCAACTGGCTCTCATAAGGCCGGTGCGCCCGGTTCGATACCGGGGCCTGCAACTTGCGCGGGTGGGCCAGTGCTCAGCCGGGCCTCATAAGCCTGGACCGCCGGGTGCGACCCCCGGACCCGCCACTGACCGGGTACGCAAATTGGCAAAGCGGCGAGGTCGAGAGCCTCGTGCCTGTGGGTTCGACTCCCACCTCGGTCACTGTGAACGATCCCGTGGTCCAACGGCAAAGACGCCTGGGTGACAACCAGGAAAGTGATGGTTCGACTCCATCCGGGATCACTTGCGAATGGTCTGTAGGTGTTTTGGCAGCACACCTCCGTGGTAAGGAGGAAGACCGGGTTCAATTCCCGGACGGACCTCTCGGATGATACGGGCCGCTGGTCCAACGGGAAGACGCCTGGTTTGCACCCAGGAAATCGGGGTTCGATTCCCCGGCGGTCCACTGGATCGAAATGGATCGATGATTACGGAAGGTAGCCGGATACGGTTGGCCGGGCCGCTCTGCTAACGCGGTTCTCCCCCGTGGAGATGAGGGTTCGACTCCCTTGCCTTCCGCTTGGTGTGCCGGATTATGTGCCCCGATGGTGAAACGGAAATCATGCCTCGCTTCTAACGAGGTGTTCCAGGTTCGACTCCTGGTCGGGGTGCTGGAGAACCTTTGCGTGGGACGACGTGTCCCTATGGCGAAAGGAGTGTTGCGATGCTGATGCCCAGAACAATCCGACCTGCGTCTGTTGTTCGAGACTGACAATCGTTCATGGCGGCGTCGTGCGCCGCCATGATCCTCAACACAAAGGAAAGGTTATGGATACCACGTTACTGGAGAAGCAGTTCGCCCGCATGGGCGCACGGCTCAAGGTGAACGTGCGGTCGACGATTCGGCGCTCCCGCTTCACCGGCTTCGCCGTGGACATCGGCCGGGACGGGCATGGCCCGTTCTTCGATGTCACCCTCGGCGAAGACGCGGAGCGGGAACTGGAGGTCCTGGACATCCAGCCCGGCCAGCGGCACCTGTTGCTGCTCGTCCGCGAGCCTGACGGCCACCGCGAGGAGAAGCACAAGTTCCTCTGCGGCCACGACGAGCGGGACTGGTTCGCTGCGGCCGTGCCGGAGACGTCGGGCGTGGCCACCGTCCGCACCGCCATGGAGGCCCTCAAGCCCTCGGAGGTGCTGGCGGCCCAGGCCCGCAAGGGACTGAAGGCGCGGCACCGCAACCGGCGCCACAACAAGGCTTTCATCCGGCAGGGGGAATGGTTCTTCATCCCCGAGCCGGACCTGGTTGTGGACCCGAAGCTGGTGCTGAGCAATGAACCGCTGGCACGCGGACGCGGCAAGCCGCATTGGGCTGAGTTCCTGTACCGGAGCGGCGGAGTGAACGTCTACGTTTGCTTCGAGTACCCGCAGGGAATCAGCGAGTCGGCGTATCGGCGACTGATCGCCGAGAACCCGGCCAAGAAGCGGCTGCCGTGGCGCGTGATGCGGCGGGACGCCGGAGTGTACGTTCGCGGCAAGATTCGCCACCCGGACCACAAGACGGTCAAGCTCAACGGGTGGCACCGGGTCGTGCCGAACACCGAGAGCCAGGCGGCCTCCATGCGGCATCTGGCGTTTCTCGACTGATTCGAGCGGGCCGTCGCCCGGTAGGACGGCGGCCCGCATATGGTGTCTGTGGTGTAGCGGTTTCTGCACGGCTGGCTGTGAACCAGAAGGTGGGGGTTCGACTCCGCCCGGACACCCTTGATGGAAAGGACGTGACCATGACCCCGAGAATACTCCAGCGGCCGACGCTGGTCCTGAACCGCAACTGGCAGCCGGTGAACGTGGCCACCGTGGCGCGGGCGCTGGTGCTGTTGTGGAACGAGTCGGCCCGCGTCGTGGACCCGGCCGACTACCAGCTCTACACCTGGGAGGACTGGTCGAAGCTGCGGCCGCGCGACGGCGAGCCGTTCATCCAGGCGGTGCGGTTCCGGCTGCGGGTGCCGGAGGTGGTCGCGCTGACGCGGCTACGACCGGCTGCCGGTGGCCCAGTGACCTTCAGCCGGCGGAACATCTTCAAGCGTGACCACTACACCTGCCAGTACTGCGGTGCGCAGCCGGGCAGCGAGGAACTGACGATCGACCACGTCGTGCCGCGTGTCGCAGGGTGGCGTGTCGAGCTGGGAGAACTGCGTGCTGGCGTGCATGGCCTGCAACAAGCGGAAGGCCGACCGCACGCCGGAGCAGGCGCGGATGCGGCTGCGCAAGCAGCCGGTCCGGCCGACGTGGAAGCCGCTGTACGCGGACCACGACGTGCGGATCGAAAGCTGGTCGAAGTTCGTCAGCGAAGCGTACTGGAACGTGACGCTGCGAGAGTAGTCGTTACGCCAAGAGCCCCCGGTCCGCAAGGCCGGGGGCCGATACAGGAGTGTGCTCCTGGGAGAGCAGGCGGTCTCCAAAGCCGCCGGACGGGGTTCGACTCCTCGCGCTCCTGCTTGATTGCCGACGTGGCCGAACAGAGAGGCGGCGGTTTTGTAAACCGCATCGATGCTGGTGCAAATCCAGTCGTCGGCTCTGGTGTGTATGTCCCGATGGTGTAGCGGATCGCACGGGGCTCTCCTAAGGTCCTGGTCCTGGTTCGACTCCAGGTCGGGATGCTGAATGTCTCGATGGTGTAACGGATCGCATAGGACCCTCCGAAGGTCCAGATCCAGGTTCGATTCCTGGTCGAGACACTTGACATGCCCTGCGAGTGTGCCGGATCAGCACGGCAGTCTTCGAAACTGCAAGACGAGGTTCGATTCCTCGGCGGGGCGCTGAACGAGAATACGTCCTCGGAGTGTGCCGGATTCGCACGCGACCCTGCGAAGGTCGAAGACCAGGTTCGATTCCTGGCGAGGACACTGACAACGTGGCGCTGGAGCCAGACGGCACGGCGGCTGCCTGCAAAGCAGCTTCAAGTGGGTTCGACTCCCACCGGCGTCTCTTTGGAAGCAATGATACGGCCGGGCCAGCGGCGCACGTCGCCCTGTCCTCCAACGAGGCGGTTGGCGACGTGTGTTCCGTACATGGGTTCTGACCGATGGTCGTGTCAACCGAGGTTAGCTCAGTGGTAGAGCACCAGACCATGAATCTGGCTGTCGCGGGTTCGACTCCCGTACCAACACCGCAGGCTGAAAACCTGCTCCAAGCGGCCCGAGGGAGGCGGGCCAACGTGTGATCGGCCACCGGCGGCGAGCGACCGGCGGCGTCGAGGATTCCGGGCAGTCCGCCCATGGGCGGCTCCCGGAGGAATCGGCGCCCGACCGGCACGCGGCTGCCGGTGGCAGCACGGCCGAGTGCCATGCAGTGCGTGGATACCGCTTCCACCGGCCTTCGGCAAGCGGCAGCGGATGTCCGGCGACTCGCGTCGGGGCTTGCCCCGGCGGCGACGAGCCGAGCGGAAGCTGCCGTGCCGCCGCAAGGCTACGTGGATGCTCAAACGACACTCCGCACTTGTCCGTGTGATCGCCGCTGGTTCCGCCGCCCGACGGCGTTGCCTGACACGACGCTGAAACGAAACGAAGACGGCCGTCAATAGGCCGCAGGAAGGAAGGTGA
The DNA here is from genome assembly GCA_963712135.1 of uncultured Gammaproteobacteria bacterium. Classification (GTDB taxonomy): domain Bacteria; phylum Pseudomonadota; class Gammaproteobacteria; order Pseudomonadales; family Halieaceae; genus Marimicrobium. The sequence continues at coordinate 449,065 of CAVQGV010000026.1, read as the reverse complement.
AGGATGACTGTGCTGTGCTGAAGACCATCAAGATCCGCAGCTACGAAATGGGCCTGTACTTCCGCGACGGCGAGTTCCAGGGCCTGCTCGGCGCGGGCCGCCACTGGTTCTTCGACCCGCTGGGCAAGGTCAAGGTCGAGGTCGTCTCGCAGCGCGACCCGTGGCTGGTCCACGAGAAGCTCGACGTGATCGTCAAGTCGGGTGCGCTGGAGGACCGCGCCGTGGTGCTGGACCTGAAGGACTACGAGCGGGCGCTGGTCTGGATCGACGGCCGCTTCAGCCACATCCTGCCGCCGGGCCTGTACGCCTACTGGACCGGCTTCCGCGAGGTGGCGCGTCGAGGTGGTCGACGCCCGCAAGGTCCGCTTCGAGCACGAGGACCTCCAGGTGATCGTCCGCTCGGCGCATGGCCGACCGCGTGCTGGACGTCTGCGCGGTCGAGCAGGGCCACGTGGGCGTGCTGTTCGTGGACGGCCGACTACGTCGAGACGCTGCCGCCGGGCCAGTACGCCTTCTGGAAGAACGTGGCCGAGGTCAAGCTCGTGCCGGTCGACCTGCGCGAGACGATGCTCGACGTCGGCGGCCAGGAGATCATGACGGCCGACAAGGTCACGCTGCGCCTGAACGCGGTGGTCACCTACCGCGTGGTCGACGCCCGCAAGGCGGTCAGCGCGGCCGACGACGCCCGCCAGGCGCTGTACCGCGAGGCGCAGTTGGCCCTGCGGGCGGTGGTCGGCGCCCGCGAACTCGACCCGTTCCTGGCCGACAAGGACGCCGTGGCCGAGCGAGCTGGAGGAGATCGTCCGCCAGCGGGTGGCCGAGTTGGGTCTGGAGATCGTCTCGGTCGGCATCCGCGACGTGATCCTGCCGGGCGACATGAAGGACCTGATGAACAAGGTCACGGAGGCCAAGAAGGCGGCCGAGGCCAACCTCATCGTCCGCCGCGAGGAGACGGCGGCCATGCGCAGCCAGGCCAACACGGCCAAGCTGCTGGCAGGACAACCCGACGCTGATGCGGCTCCGGGAGCTGGAAGTCCTGGAGAAGGTCGCCGCCAGCGGCAAGCTGAACGTCGTGCTGGGCGAGAAGGGCCTGGCCGAGCGGGTCGTGAACCTGCTCTGATCGAATGCGATGCCCGGAGGCTGGGAGCGATCCCGGCCTCCGGGCTTCCTGTTTCCAACGCCGATCTTCGTACAATAGCGGTGCCCGCGGTTCGATTCCCGTCAATTCCGTGAAGCCAACGATGCAAGTAATCGACCGTTTCCAGGGAGAGTACAGCTTCCTGTCGAACTTCCACCCTGCGCCGATTACCTTTGAGCGCATCGAATACCCGACCGTGGAGCACGCCTTCCAGGCGGCCAAGAAACCAATTTCTGGGGGATATGCCGGGGAAAGGGACGGAACCAGCTCTGCGGAGATTCGCATGGAGGTCCGGCAGGAACTCGCCGAAGCGGATGGCCGGCTGTTTGACACCGCGAGCTGCCCTCATTAGAGTGCAGGGATGCTGCCCATAGTCATGTTCTGCGTCTCGTTGTCGCGGCCAAGCCCTCAGCGGTCATTGAGCCCAAGGGATTCGGCTCCCACAGCATCGCCGCCGCCATTCGACAGGCTGCACCGGGCGACACCGTCCGCCTGCCGGAGGGCACGTTCGAGCTGGCCGAGCCGATCCGGCCCAAGTCGGGGATCAAGCTGCTCGGCGCCGGGCAGGACAAGACGCGGCTGGTCTACAAGGGCACCAAGCCCGGCGTCCTCATCAGCCTCAGCGGCTGCGAGGACGTGGAGATCGCCCACATGACGCTCGACGGCCAGAACAATCCGCTGGTCCACCAGGGCATCAGCGGCAGCGACTCGCGGCGGCTCTGGCTCCACCACCTGACGATCCGCAACCTGCAAGGCCGAGACCTGGGGCCCGCACGCGCATCCTCTTCTCCGGCCACAACCCGACGCATGGAAGGCGGCGTGACCGACAGCCGCATCACCGACTGCCGGATCGAGAACATCGGCCTGGAGGCCGAGTACGGCGGCGGCATCCGCCTGGCCTGGGGCTCGGTACGGAACCAGGTGCTCGGCAACATGATCCACAACACCGGCCGGGGCGGCATCTTCGGCGACCACTCGGCCGAGCTGGTCATCCGCAACAACCGCGTCAGCGGCTCCGGCGGCGAAGGGCTGGGCATCGAGATCTGGGGCGGCTGCCCGCGATCGCTCATCGAGGACAACGTCGTCGACCACTGGCTCAGCGTCGACCAGCGGCGACCAATCGGCCGTGCGGCGCAACGTGATCGGCACCGACGACGGCACGCTCAAGTTCCTGGGCATCGAGATCATCGCCCGCGATGTGGTGGTCACCGACAACGTCGTCAAGCGGGGCGCGCATATCGGCCTGTCGGTCTCCAACAAGCCGGTCAAGAACAACGTCTACTGGGGCTACAACACGGTCCGCGACTGCGCCCAGTGGGGTGCCCAGTTCCAGGGCGAGACCGGCGGCATCGCCCATCACTACTTCTACCGCTGCGTCTTCGAGAACACGGTCCGCGGCGACTCCACAGGCCCGGTATCCCCAGGACAGCGGCCACGGCTTCCGCACCAACGGCGCCTGCCGGGGACTGGTCTTCGAGGATTGCGCCTTCCGCAACAACGGCGGCTACGGCGTGCAGCTCGGCGGACGGGACGTCGATTGCTCTGGCCTTCCTCCGCTGCGCGATCACCGGCAACGGGCAGGCCGCCGTCGTCGGCCCTCCGCAGTACACGGCCCTGGAGTTCACCGACTGCAAGGTCGAGGGGAACAAGAACGACCGGCTCCCGGCGGCCAAGCCGCTTGCCCAGTCCGCCGCCGGTGGCCGACTTCCGTCGTGCCGGAGACGATCCGGGCCGGGGAGCCGGCTCAGTTCCAGTGCAACTCGCGTCCGGCGGGCGGCGATCGTCGAGCGGCTATGGGACTTCGGCGACGGCATCCCGGAAGTCACGGCCCAACCGAAGCACACCTTCGACCAGCCGGGCAAGTACCGCGTGACGCTGATCGTCTGGGACAAGAGCGGACGCGGCGGCCGGGCGGAGAAGACAATCATGGTGCTCCCCAGAGAAATAGCAGCGGAGGACCGGCGATGGCTCTTTGCCCTCGTTGCAATCAGCGGCTGGCACGGACAGCGATTCCGCAGGGAGTTGCCTTCGATTGTCCGAAGTGTAAAGGCCGTGCCATCGGCATTCCCGTACTGCGGAAACTCGTTCCCGAAAAATTGGTGAAAGACCTATGGCTGCGGGCACGGCAGGAGGACGCTTGGCCGGGAAAAGAATGTCCGATCTGCCACCGCGCGATGGCTGAGGTGCCGGTCCCCGCGTCTGTCGGTTCAGTGGCGCTCGATGTGTGCCCCGCTTGCCAATTCGTGTGGCTCGATCCCATGGAATCGGGGCAACTCCCTTCCGTCAAGCGAGAGCCGAGCCTCCGGGAGCGGCTGCCCGAGAAGGCACGGGAACAAATCGCCCTGATGCAACTGAAGACCCTCGAAGCCAAGGAACGCGCCTCATGCCTTGGCGAGGAATCGCCGGACGAGGAGTGGAAGTGGATTCCCGCTCTGTTTGGCTTTCCCGTCGAGTTCGACGTCAACCCGATCCGCTGTTGGCCCTGGTTGACGTGGGGGCTGGCCGCCGCCATGGCGCTGGTGTTCGCGCTGACGGCGTGGAACTTGAAGCCCGTTGTGGACGATTGGGGCCTGGTGCCCGCTCAGCTTGGGCGGCACGGGGGCTTGACGCTGCTGACGAGTTTCTTTCTGCACGGGGGCTTCCTCCATTTGCTGGGCAACGCCTATTTCCTATTGGTCTTCGGCGACAACGTGGAAGACGACCTTGGCCGGTGGCGCTATGCACTGTTGATTGCAGGGGCGGCGCTGTTCGGCGATCTGTTGCATATCCTGGCCGATCCATGGGCCACGGTCCCGTGCGTCGGTGCCAGCGGGGGCATTTCTGGGGCCATCGCCTTCTACGCCTTGCGGTACCCACACGCCCGATTGGGCTTCCTGTGGCGGATTCTGGTTCTGGTTCCGCTGGATCTACCTGCCCGCTTGGGTCGCGATGGTGCTCTGGCTGTTGCTGCAATGCTGGTTAGCCGTCGAGCAGCTTTTGGGAATCGGCCATGTTTCCGCCCTGGCGCATCTGGGCGGATGCGCCGTTGGTTTTGGCGCGTGGCTGGTCTGGAGAGCCGGGAGACTTCCGGCGGACTGAATCGCCGTACCGCCCTGGATGGATTGCCGTATGCACTCTGCTAGACAAGCACGCCCCGCCTGCGACCGAAGGGCGCAACAAAAGGCTCCCGAAAAGCCAGTATCCCAAGGGGGGTAAGGAGACTCGCTTCTTCGGGAGCGATTGGACGCGCTGCGGCAGCGCGGTTGCCGCGGATGGTGTGGTTCGTGGGTTGGGAGAATACGGTCTTTGGTTTCGCGCAGTCAAGGCCGACCCCCGAGAACCGTGCTCTGCCGTTTTCGGTACCACAGCCGGTCGGCCAATCGGTTACCAGTGTCAGCCCCGTAGACGCCATTCTCATCGCAAAGCGGTCTGTCTACAATGAGAGCGCGATACGTGGGGCCGCCCATGGATGGCGGTCAAACTCAATACCTTCACATAAAGGATCCAACTCATGGTCGAACCCGGCAGCAATCCTGACACCTCCCCGCAGGCCCCTGCCCAGGATCAGGCGCAGCAACCGCAGATCCGGATTGATGACTCAAGGGCCGTCCCAATGTACAACAACTTCTGCCGAGTCACCGGCACGCCGGAGGAGCTGATCCTCGACTTTGGCGTCAATCCCCAGCCGTTCGGGGTGCCGACTGTGCCGATTGCTATCACCCAGCGGATCGTCACCAACTATTTCTCGGCGAAACGGATGTTGCAAGCCTTGATGATGACCATCCAGCGGTACGAGGCCACCTTCGGTGTTATCGAACCCGACGTCCAACGCCGGGTCCATCCATCGGCAATGCAACAGGCTCCGCAATAGCCGATCAATCCACCCGATACGGCACCTCCGCGGATCATGCCCTGAGCGATACGCGAGGTCATAATATTGTGGATTGTCGTACCAGCTTGCCTGGATGGCCATCGGTCGAGCCATGCTGTGCTCCGTTCCATGCGGCCCGGCTGGCGGAGTTGGAGGCCCGGCGTGGGCAGGCCCTCGCGGAGTCGCTGCTGTGGGAGGCGTCCGGGACCGGATTCGGTCCGATTTTCTGGAGCGGCTGCGATTGGGCGAGGGATGAAGATCGGCGGGCCAACCCGTCCCGGGCGTGCTCGATAGCCCATCGAGCTATGTTGATCGCGCTGCTTCACTTTAGCCCATGTTTCGTGAGCAACTTGGAAAGGGTCAATCCGCCTGGCAGCCCCCGCGTTCCGCGCACTAGCGCATGGTGAAGTACCGACCAAGTATCTCCGGGCGATTGCGGGATGGGGCCGCTCAGGGGGGTCGGCCAGCGCCATGCTGGTGTCGTCGGTCCATTCGCCCGGGGCCAAGCCGTGCGGGCCGCCGCCCCGATAGCCGGTCACCTCGGGGAATGTGCCCGGGGGCTCGAACTCGACGGCAGCGCCAGGGCATGTGGTGTAGGCCGGGGAGTTTCACCCCGGCCCCAACCCCAAACCGGACGTGCAAGTTTCCAAGCATCCGGCTTTCCAGATGATTCTATTCTCATTGTTCCCTCGCAGTTTTGAGCTTGTGACATCGCAGACACAAGCGTCTGGATGTTGTCCAAGTCGTTCGCCATTGCGAGGTTGGCAAAGCGGTTGACAGGTTCGATATGGTCCGCGTGCGAGGTCTTGGATGTGACCACGACCGCGCAGCCACGGCAATGAAAGCCGTCGCGAACCAAAGCCTTCCACTTGAGGTCTCCGCAACCAGGCCGTTGACGTTCGTGGAAGACGAAAGCCGCCTCCCATTCGTCGTCTTCCAGGTACGGCTGGTTGCAGCCGGGTTGATACGGTTCCGGTGACGGACAGTAGTACGTCGACGCCGTATCTTGGAAGCGGGCCAGGGTACAGTCTTCGTGAACCCCAATGGTGTTCCGAAGACGGTACCTGCGGAGACACTTGGGCAGTCGATATGTCTTCCTTCCGACATATCGCTTTCACCGCGATCCAGAAAGCCTTGTGGTCCAGCCCGTGAGCAACTTGCGAGAAGTTGTGGGCAATCTTGAAGTAGTTCGACCAGCCACGAATGACTGCCGAAGCACGAACAAGACGGACCGAGATGCTTTCCTGCATTGGGCGATAGCGAAGGGCCTCGCCCAAGCGAGTCTGGATGTTGGTGATTGCCTTGCGGCCTACCCTGACTTTGGGCACCAACTTCCCGGATTTGCCAACACCTACAGAGATGTTGAATCCGAGAAAGTCGTACCCGTCTCTCACGTGGGTAATCCGGGTCTTTTCGGCCGACAGTTCGAGCCCGCAGGTTTCCCGAAGGAAGTCGCGGATCTCGTCCCGTAGCCGTTCCGCATGCTGCCGATTGCAGCGCGTGAGAAACACGCACCAATCGTCGGCGTAGCGGGCAGAACCGGACATTTGGCAGGCCGTGGCGATGCACCGCCTCTCGCTGGCCGTTGCCGTGGAACCCCTTGGAATGGAGAAACCAATCCAATTTGTTCAGCACGACGTTGGCCAGGAGCGGTGAGACCACGCCACCCTGAGGAACCCCTTTGGTCGGTCGGATGAACGACGCCGTCGATTTCCACGCCCGCCTTCAACAGGAGGTGGATCAGAGCGAGAAACTTGTTGTCCATCACCTTTTCCCTGACGCACCGCAGGATCGCCTTGTGCGAGATTTCGTCAAAGCAAGCCTTGACATCGCCCTCGATGATCCAGGTGAAGCCCGTCAATGCCATATGGCGGCAACGGGCCACCGCGTGGTGTGTGCTCCGGTTGGGCCGAAACCCGTAGGAGTTGTCATGGAACTCGACCTCGAAGATGGGTTCCAACGCCATACGTATTGCCTCTTGGACGATCTTGTCCCGCAGACAGGGGATTCCAAGCTGGCGCATTTTGCCGTTAGCCTTGGGAATTTCCACCCGTCGTAGCGGCAGAGGCCGATACGTACCGCGTTTCAACTCCAGGCGTAGTTGTTCGAGGCGGGACTCACGGTTCTTGCGAACTCGCGAGCCGTCACCCCGTCTACGCCTGCTGCTTTGCCACGGGAGCGTTTCAGCACGCGGTCACAAGCTGCCGCAATCCACGTGGGATTGTGCATCAGGTCCATCAGGTTCCGAATCCGGCCACCGTACGGGTTGGTCGGAAAGAGCGGTGTTCCTGACTCCCTGTGTTGCTTGTGGGCCTGCGATTGCTCCCAGAGCCTACGCTGGACTTCTTCGATGTTCATTTGGAAGCCTCCAAATTAAAGAACACTTCAGTCATCCAAACACGAATCATCCTGCACCCCTTCGCCATGTGAACGTCTTTCACGTCTCCGACTACTACGGGTGCTCCGCCACTCGGCTGCCTCATCGGTAGGTGCTTCGGTCGGTCCGAAGACCGGCCTAGCTGTGCGACTACCCTACTCAGCCGAGCTTCCCTGGTTCCCTTGTTGACACTCAAACGTATCCGTTTAGACTCCGACTCTTTGTCGTACCCAACAGCGGTCTGCTGCTCCCCTAAACATCACGGGGTAATTGGTTGGCCCGTGAATCTGGCACGAGTGCCCTGGACCGACGGCAACGGGAAATGCTTGCGACCGTTTAGGACATCCCCTATCCCGGGGCCAACTCTCCGGGCGGCTCTGGTATTGGCGGGGGTGTATGTACTGTACCCGCTGCCATGTCGGCGCGTCCGGATTACAGTGACAGCGGGGAGCATGTTTATCCTCTATACTGCGGTGCGCTACTGTCGGAACAGGACTGCCACCATGAATTCATCGTTAAATTCCTTCGACACCCTGTCCACGCTCGACGTGAACGGCAAGACCTACCGCGTACACGCCGTTAATCGGGGCGAACTGGGCAGCACACCCCACGGTCAGCCGCCTCCCGGTGTGCAGCAAGATTCTGCTGGAAAACCTGTTGCGCCATGAGGACGGTATCAGCTGCACCCGCAAGGACATCGAGACCCTGGCGGCCAGCGCCGGTCATGGCTCCGACCAGGAAATCGCCTATCACCCCGCGCGGGTACTGATGCAGGATTTCACCGGTGTGCCCGCCGTGGTGGATCTCGCCGCCATGCGCGATGCCCTGGTCAGGCGCGGCGTCGATCCGCAGAAGATCAACCCGCTGTCACCGGTCGACCTGGTCATTGATCACTCGGTAAGCATCGACAAGTTCGGCGACCAGCAATGCCTTCGAAGCAGAACGTCGCCCTGGAGATGCAGCGCAATCACGAGCGCTATCAGTTCCTGAAATGGGGCCAGGGCGCCTTCGACAATTTCAGGGTGGTACCACCGGGCACCGGCATCTGCCACCAGGTCAACCTGGAGTACCTGGCGCAGGTGGTATGGCAACAACCCGGCGCCGACGGCGTCCTGGCCTACCCCGACACGCTCGTAGGCACCGACAGCCACACCACGATGATCAACGGCCTGGGTGTTCTCGGCTGGGGCGTTGGCGGCATCGAGGCAGAAGCGGCCATGCTCGGACAGCCGATCTCCATGCTGCTACCCGACGTCGTGGGTTTTGAACTCACCGGGCAGCCATGCGCGAGGGCATTACCGCCACCGACCTCGTGTTGCAGGTGGTACAGATGCTGCGGGCACATGGTGTGGTGGGCAAGTTTGTGGAATTCCATGGCAGTGGGCTGGACCAGTTGCCGCTGGCTGACCGCGCCACCATCGCCAACATGGCGCCCGAGTACGGCGCTACCTGCGGCTTTTTCCCGGTCGACGCGCAGACGCTCGCCTACCTGCGGCTGACCGGTCGCGACGCAGACACGGTCGCGCTGGTGGAGGCCTACTGCAAGGCACAGGGCATGTGGCGCGACGAGCATTACGTCACGCCGCACTTTGCCGCCACCTTGCACCTCGATATGTCCACGGTGGAGCCCAATCTGGCGGGACCGCGCCGGCCCCAGGACCGCGTGGCCGTGCGCGACTTGCGTCGTGCCACCGACGAGTACATCACACTGGATGGCAAAGCAGGCCAGTTGGACACAGCGTTTCCGCTCGAAGGCGGCACGAGCATCCCTGCACCACGGCGCTGTGGTGATCGCAGCGATTACATCCTGTACCAACACCTCCAATCCCGCCGTGATGATCGGCGCGGGACTAGTGGCGCAAAAGGCGCTGGCGCGCGGCCTGCAGCGCAAGCCCTGGGTAAAATCGTCACTGGCACCCGGCTCGAAAGTAGTCACCGACTACCTGACCAGGGCCGGCCTGCAGGCCGCGTTGGATGCGCTGGGTTTCAACCTGGTGGGCTACGGCTGTACCACCTGTATCGGCAACTCCGGCCCATTGCCGGCAGCGGTGGAAAAAGCGATTACGGATAACGACCTGGTCGCCTGCTCGGTGCTGTCCGGCAACCGCAACTTTGAAGGCCGCATCCACCCGCTGGTCAAAGCCAACTGGCTGGCGTCTCCACCGTTGGTCGTGGCCTACGCCCTGGCCGGCACCACTCGCATCGACCTCAGCCAGGAGCCACTGGGTGAAGATCCCGACTGGCCAGCCGGTATACCTGCGCGACATCTGGCCCAGCAACGCCGAGATTGCGGCACTGGTGCAGACGCTTGACAAGGACATGTTCAAAAAGCAGTACAGTGCCGTGTTTGATGGCGACCGGAGCTGGCAGTCCATCGAGACGGGCGGCGGCGCCACCTACGCCTTTGCTCCTGACTCTACCTACATCCAGCTGCCGCCCTTCTTCGAGGCACAGTACCAGGGCAACCGGCACAATATTCTCGCTGCCCCGATGCTCGCCATGCTGGGCGACTCAGTGACCACGGACCATATCTCCCCGGCTGGCGCGATTCCTGCGGACAGTCCCGCCGCGCAGTATCTGCGCGAGCACGGCGTCACGCAGGAAGATTTCAACTCCTACGGTTCCCGCCGCGGCAACCACCAGGTGATGATGCGCGGCACCTTCGGCAATATCAGGATCCGCAATGAGATGACCCCGACGCTGGAAGGTGGCTACACGCGGCTCAACGGCCAGTCCCGACCGATGTTCATCTACGATGCTGCCATGGAATACCAGTCGCGCGGAATAGGTACCGTGGTGGTCGCCGGACTTGAGTACGGCACCGGCTCCAGTCGTGACTGGGCAGCCAAGGGCACGCTGTTACTGGGCGTTAAGGCGGTCATCGTCGAAAGCTTCGAACGCATTCACCGCTCCAACCTCGTCGGCATGGGGGTTCTCCCGCTGCAATTCATGCCAGGGGAAACGCGCAAGACGCTGGCGCTGCAGGGCGACGAGACCTTCGATATTCTCGACCTGGACGGCGAACTGCTGCCGCAGCAGAAACTGCGTGCGGTCGTGCACTACCCGTCCGGCGTGCGTCGTGAAATCCAGTTGCTAGCAAGGCTCGATACGCTGGTGGATGTTGCCTACTACCGCGCCGGAGGGGTGCTGAACTATGTGCTCAACCGGATTGCCAGCCAAACGTGACGAGGACCATCGCGATGAGTGATATGCGGATAGAACAGGACAGCCTGGGCGAGGTGCAGGTGCCCGCAACAGCGCTTTATAGCGCGCAAACACAGCGCGCCGTGGAGAATTTCCAGATCAGCGGCATGCCCATGCCAGCAGGTTTTATTGCCACTCTCGGCCTGATCAAAGCCGCTGCTGCGCGCGCCAATGCCGAGCTGGGTCTGCTGGACCCCGCACTGGCGGCGAGCATCGCCGCTGCCGCACTGTCCATCGCCGACGGACAGCATCTGGAGCAGTTTCCCGTCGATGTGTTCCAGACCGGTTCGGGCACCAGCACCAATATGAATGCCAACGAGGTGATCGCCACCCTCGCCTCCCGCCAGTCGGGACAGGCCGTGCATCCCAACGACCATGTGAACTGCAGCCAGAGCAGCAACGATGTGATTCCCACCGCAATTCACGTCAGTGCCGAGCTGGCGCTGGCCAATTCACTCATGCCTGCCCTGCACCGCCTGGCGGAAGTCATCGCCGCACGCGAAGCAGGCCTGGCCGACTGTATCAAGACGGGGCGAACGCACCTGATGGATGCGATGCCGCTGAGCCTGGCGCAGGAGCTCTCTGGCTGGCGCGCACAGTTGGTGCAGGCCGCACAGCGCATCGATGCCTGTCGCGCACAGCTGCGCCAGTTGGCGCAGGGCGGCACGGCCGTCGGCACGGGCGTCAATGCGGACCCGCAGTTCGCCGCGCGTTTCTGTTTCTATCTCAACGAGAGTTGCGCAGCCACGTTCAAACCGGCAGATAATTTCTTTGCCGCCCTCGCCAGCCAGGACATTGCCGTAGCGCTCTCCGGGCAGCTCAAGACGCTGGCAGTGGCACTGCTGAAGATCGCCAATGACCTGCGCTGGATGAACAGCGGGCCGTTGGCCGGGTTGGGTGAAATCAGCCTCAAACCCCTGCAACCGGGCAGCAGTATCATGCCGGGCAAGGTCAATCCGGTCATTCCCGAAGCGGTAGCAATGGCGGCGGCGCAGGTGATTGGCAACGACTCTGCCATCACCGTGGCCGGCCAGTCAGGCAATTTCCAACTCAATGTAATGCTGCCGGTAATCGCCTACAACCTGTTGCAGAGCATTACCCTGCTCGCCAACAGTTGCACAGCATTGGCGGATAAGTGCATCGCTGACTTTGTGGTCAATCGCGCAAACATTGAGGCCAACCTGGCGAGAAATCCCATCCTGGTGACCGCCCTGAATCGTGAGATCGGTTATAGTACGGCAGCTGAAATCGCCAAACGCGCCTACCAGGAAAGCCGCCCGATCATTGAAGTAGCTGCACAAATGACGGATCTGTCACCGCAAAAACTGGCCTCGTTGCTAGATCCCAAAAAACTCATCTAGGGGGCCGCACTGGGCTGGCGCAGCCAACGGCATCGAGTCTGCGCTCATAGTTACCTGCTTATATCGCTGCGACCGAATACCACAGCCGCACAAACTGGTACCAGACCGTACGACCTGTGGTGTGCAGTTCTGTATCGTTGGAGCCATCTTCATACACACTGTGCATATTAGGCAAGGTAACTGTCTCGACATGCACTATGCTAACTGGATTCTGTTTCAGCCAGTGATTCATGGCGGCCACACAGCTGTTGAAATCGGAATAATCCACGCCGCCAAACAATCCACTGCGCGGGGTCTCCTGTGGCAGGAAGTCGCGATACGCAATAGTGCTCATTGATTCAACTCCAATTTACCTAATCCTTCAATCAGCTGCTGCAGTGGCACGGGAAAGCACCAGTTTTCCGTCTTCCAGTGGAATGGTGTCACCGGGATCGTGATCCATACGCACTTCACCGGGGACATCGCCGATGCGATATTTAACATCGTAACCCACGGTGCGCTCGCTGACATCAACTACCGTCTTGCACACGCGTTCCGTTGTCTGGTAGGTGTCATTTTCCTGCATTGTTTCCTGCGTTTTGTTACCGGCATAACCACCCGCCGCCGCACCAGCAATTTTTGCTGCAGTGTTCTTGCCCCCGCCGCCGATCGCATCGCCTAGCAAGCCGCCGGCAACTGCACCAAGCACGGTGCCGGTAACCTGATGCGTATCCTTGACCGGCTTTTTCCGTGTCACGACCTGGTCACGACACTCCTCGCGCGGCGTTTTGACGCTCTCGGTGACTGTAGTGACATCCACCACCTGCGCGTACTCGGGTTGGCTCAACATCCGGTAACCTGCAAAACCACCGTAGGCAGTTGCCAGACCAGCTCCTAACACGGTTCCAATCAACACACCCTTGTTCATATACTCTTCTCCTATAAGTATACAAAGTTGATTATACGCTACTCAACGGCGCTTCTGCGAAAACCAGCGGGCGAGCCCTTGCGGCAAAAAGATTCTGGCATCAAGTCATTAGCTTCGGCCACAAATACCGCCGCCAGCTATTCCAATTCGGGGGAAATCCCCCGACGTAGACGCTGCAGTGAGTTCTGTATTGGCAGACTCGAATGTATGATGCAACTGTTCTACCTGAGACAGATAGGAATTAACTGAATTGACATCCAGTTTAGCTCCCAACTCAGCACCATCAGTCCACACTGCATCCATGATTTGCTTCCCGAGTCGTGGTCGAAAGTGCAAGCCATCGCTGAACAAGGAACGAGTGGAATTCTGAGCACTGCTAATAGGCTCATCGACAACCCCCCGTAGATGATTAAATCCAAATATAGGAAAAGGCTCAACTCCCATCTCAATAGCTACCGCATCATTTACCTCTACCAGACGGCGGTGGAACTCTTTCCACAATTCTCTGTAACCCAGACGCCACCAAAGATCAATCATGAATACATGTTGGGGTGTGATGAACAGGCGTGTTTCTATTTTCTGTCGATGGGAAAAGCGCAATATGTCAGCGAAATTGTCCAGATTTCTATCAAGGCTCAGCTTCTCATTTCGCTGATCAAATACAGTTTCCTTACCAATATAGATATAACCTGGTCTACCCGTGAATCTTGATTGGGTACTTTCCCAAGTCCCGTCCGAAAAATAGCGACGACCCACTTCCGCACTGCCGGTGAGCGCCATTACACTCTGGCTAATACCCGACATCGATAACAATGTGTTTCTCATATCGCTCATGAGCTGCCAGATAAAATGTGCCGAAGCCAGATCATCGGGATCACGGGCCATCCGCGACTCCTCAAAACCAAACTGGAAACGTGGCTCCGGATGAATGAAAGCCTCAAAATCTAACCCAATCATCAGCTTGCTGACAGGTCCATTAGCCTGGGCATGCTCGATAAATCGTAGCATTTCATACGACGTCAGGCCGGGAATTGACAGATTGTAGCTAGCGTTTTGGGGCCAGGTGGAATGCATTGGGTTCACCGATGCAGATCTTGATGTCCCCACAATGATCGCCGTAGGTTTTATTTGCACAACGTGCCAAGGTTTTGTTATCCGTAAATGGAGGAACTGATCAATCCGACTCAGCCAGTCTGCATTCACCTGTTTGTAGTGATAAATTGCGTAGGGGTCGACACGGTAATTGAACAGGGCTACCAACAAGCAGAAGCCAAATATGAGTACTAAAGTGCCGAAAAGATATTGCTTCATAAATAGAACTGAAAGTATATAAATTCATTGACGGCGATTAGGTTGGGCAGTCTGATACTCAGCAATAGCCCCGCTACACCGGCAGTAAGCCAGCGGGATTGCCACTGTATACCACGCAATCCGGTAGAGCCAGGATAACCGTCTTCGATAACTCGATGTTGATACCGCATGTATTGCTGGGTATTGATTGTGTGGAAACCAGCATATCAATCCGCAGATAGCTAATATGCTGCAAACCGATAGCTAGCTACCGATTCTGACTCGCATTATCCCTACTGACTTATCGTAAAAGAAGATATACTTTCGGGCCAAGGACGTCAACGAATTAGCAGCCGAGATGAACACGGCCAATCTATGCTATTTAATTCCAGTGAGTTTCTTTTTTTCTTCCTACCCGTGGTGTTGGCGGGATTCCTGTTTCTGCAAAAAGTCGGCAATCTTCGCCTGATCTTGATCTGGCTGGTTAGTTCCTCAATGTTTTTTTATGGCTGGTGGAACCCAGTCTACCTGCTGCTGCTGATCTTCTCCGCTTGCGTGAATTATTTTCTGGGCACCTTGCTTGCCAAGGGCGGGAAAAATCAGGGTCGTCATTGGCTGGTGCTCGGAGTGCTGTTCAATCTCGGCCTGCTGGGCTATTTTAAATACGCTAATTTCTTTATTGATAATTTCCGGGTGGCAATGGATTGGAGCTTCGAGTTCGAGAAGATCATCTTGCCCCTTGGGATTTCTTTTTTCACTTTCCAGAAGATTGCCTATCTGGTGGATTCCCGCAAAGGGCTTACCGAAGACCACGGATTCCTTGAATACTGCCTATTTGTTGCTTTTTTCCCGCAGCTGATTGCTGGTCCAATCGTGCATCACCGAGAGATGTTGTCACAGTTCAGAACGCTCACCGACCGTTCAAGAACCTATACTAATCTAAGTATTGGGCTATCTATCATGGTTGTTGGCCTGTTTAAGAAAGTTGTTATTGCCGATGGCTTTTCCAAGTTCGCAACGCCAGTTTTTTCTCTGGCGTCGCAGGGCAGCAATCTTTCTACACTCGATGCGCTTGCCGGAGCATTCAGTTACGCTTTCCAGCTCTATTTTGATTTCTCCGGTTACTGCGATATGGCTATTGGACTGTCCTGCATGTTCGGAATCAAACTTCCAGTAAATTTCTTTTCGCCTTATCGAGCATTGAATATCAGCGATTTCTGGCGTATGTGGCACGCCACTCTTTCTCGTTTCCTCAGGGACTATGTCTACACTCCCCTGGGCGGATTTTTCTGTAGTCCTGCAAGGCAAAGATTTAACCTGTTCGCCACGATGTTCATCGGTGGGGTCTGGCACGGCGCCGGATGGACCTTTGTCGTATACGGACTTTGTCATGGTAGTTACGTGGTGATCCATCAACTCTGGCGGATCAAGGTTTCCGGGCCGCTGGGACTGGTGGGCAGAAGAGATTATAAGGCAGCGGCACAGCTGCTTACGTTTTTGGTGGTGGCGTTAACCCTGGTGGTTTTTCGCGCAGATAATCTGGCCTCAGCTGGCCATGTGTATAACGCGATCCTTAACTGGGATGGGCTGCAGTTTGTGCCTGAGTACATGGCCGCACTGAAGGGTAATAAAAACCTTCAACTCACTTCCATGTTATTCGGGGAAAGCTACGCAGTCAGTGTGGTTTTCCTGCTTCTTGCAATGGCTTTGGCAGCTTGCTGGATACTGCCCAGCACTTACCAGCTTTTTCGCCACTGCGAGGTTGCCATTGACAAACCGCTGGCGGGTCGGGAACCAGTGATCAGTCTGCAGTGGCAGGCCAGTCGGGGCTGGTCTGTTGGTATTGCTGTTCTGGCCGTTGCATCTATTGTAAACCTGACGGAAGTCAGCGAATTTCTGTACTTCCAGTTTTGAGTCGCTACGCGTATTTGTGCGCGCAGATAATTCCATAGCCAAGGATATTACTCTGCCAAAACTGCTCCAACACATCACAGGATAATATGAATTGCTCCCAGGCACGCTCGCCAATCATTCTGCAAACGCTCTCCCGGTTTTCATAGGCATTCTGGCGCCACCGCGCAAAAGTGTGGTATGTGGGCGCAGAAATATCTGACGCGGCAGCAACATTTAACCCTTTGGACTCGAACTGCTGCCGATAGAATTGCAATGGCTCCATGATCGCTCGACCGAAGACGTCTCTAAGAAGCAGAAATTCGTCCCGGTACTCGATAACTTCTTCCAAAGTAAGTTTGCGTTTGACCATGATGTCGCAAAGTACAACACGTCCGCCGGGACGAAGTACCCGCGTGCACTCTGAGATAAGCGCCTTCTTGTCCTGCATCAGGTGTGAGGATTCCATCACCCAAACGCAATCAAAGGTATTGTCATCGAAGGACAGAGATGTGCCATCGCCGTGACAAAAAATAGCGAGATCCTGCTGCCTCGTTTCCCTCGCCAACGCCTGGGCTCTTTCTACGCAGGCGCTGCTGGGCGAAATGCCGGTTACCCTCGCAGCGTACTCCCCCGCCAAGCGGCAGCCGGCTTTACCAGTACCGCAGCCCACATCTAGCACATGAAGACCAGATCGAAGCTCAGCCAGGTTCAGCATCTGGTTGGTGAGTTCATTGGTGGCTTCAATGAGTGATTCATTGCCACTGTGAAAATAGCCGTAATGCAGGTCTTCCTCAAGCAGATCGCCCCAGGCGCCCACCACGGTATCGTAGTGGTGCACCGGTTCGCTGCCGGGGGAAATGGGAGATACGGGCAAATCGGCCATTAGCAGGTAATGCCCCCATCGACAACAAGTACCTGGCCTGTGATGAAGTTAGCGTCGTCACCAGCCAAAAATTGAACTGCGCCGGCAACATCCTCGGCTGTGCCCATGCGCCCCATCGGTGTGCGCCCGACTATCTGACGACGCTGCCTGGCACCCAGTTCCTCCGTCATTTCCGTGGTGAGATAACCTGGCGCGACAGAGTTGACAGTAATATTACGAGAGCCCAATTCCCTGGCAAGAGAACGCGTAAAGCCATCCAAGCCAGCTTTGGTGGCGCTGTACACTGAAAGGCCGCGATAACCAGAAAGACCGACAATAGACGATATATTGATGATGCGCCCCCAACCCAAAGAAAGCATTGGGCGGCAGACCAGACGGGTCAGGTAAAAGGTGCCCTTGAGATTGGTGTCGATCAGGCGATCAATGGCTTCGTCGTCGGTCAGTGCCAACAACGCTGTATGTGCAACTCCGGCATTGTTAACCAGGATATTGATATCGCCCAGTTGCCGCTGAACATTTTCTACGTACTGTTTGCATGCAGCCTTGTCGGCTAAGCTCAAGGTTTCAAAATAGAAATTGTCACCATATTGCTGCTGCCACTGTTTGGTCGTGTCAGTTGCAGCGCGACTAAAGGTAGCAACCTTGAACCCGCGACCTAGGAAACTGTCCACCAGGCCTGCACCAAGACCCTTGCTGCCGCCGCTGATAAGCACTACTTTCATTGTGCGCTCTATTGCCTTTTTAGTTTGAAATTATTGGTTTCTATTGTATCAACAAAAGTGATGATTCGTGGGCGCGCATGGCGGGTCAGCACCAAACAGGCTTCGCGGATGGATTCCTCGACTTCCGGTTCGTTACAGCCTGAATTAATTACCACTTCCACGGCTACAATTTGACCCACTACAGGATTGTCTTTTCCAAACGCACGCGCCAGCTTTACTCCAGGGAGAGAAGAAATCACATTCTCTACCTCCATTGGATGTACCTTGACACCACCGACATTGATAGTTTCTGATCGTCTGCCCATGAAGAGTATTCGGTCATCCTCGATTCGCACAAGATCCCCCGTAGCGAGCCAACCATCCTCATCCTTACTGGCAATCTCTCCCGGGCCTGCGTAGCCGCGCATTCCATGCGCACTGCGGATATGCAGCTCGTCCTGTACCACGCGGAACTGCACATCTGCATTAGCATCCCGATGCAATATTGAAATTGGCAGCCCAGCACGCATATCACTAACAGAGACACAGGAACCAGCTTCGGTAGATGCATAAATATGGACAATACGGGCATCGGGGAATGTATGGTGTAGCCGTTCCAGTAAGGACGACGAAACCGCTTCGCTGCCAAGTGTAATATGCTTGAGTTTCAACTTATGCCCCGCTGCGGGCAGAGTTGCCAGCGCATATCGCCAAAAAGTGGGGGTGGAACTGACATGTGTGACGGCAAATGCTTGCATGGTGTCAAGTGCATGGGCGACTCGCGTCGATTCTGCCAGAACCAGGGTGCTGCGGTTTTGCAGAACGTGAACCAACATCTGCAAGCCAGCAAAGTGATTGAGGCGGTAGGCCAGCAGCCAGCGCTCATCCGCCGGTGCATGCCGTTCACTTACCTGAGCAAAAAGATCGGCCCATGTGTAGCGAGCACATTTGGGCTGCCCCGTCGTTCCGGATGTCAAAATCAGTATTTCGCCTTCACTGTAGTTATGCAGTGGCGCACCAGTGGACAGTCGATCTAGTGTATCAGCGCTCTGCAAACTAGCGGGAATTGCGACTGTTGGCACTGAATCACTGATCAGCACATCCACTTTATAGCGCTGCAACAAGTCGGGCAACTGTTGATCTGTGAAGTCGCGGTTCAGCATTAGCAGGGACTTACCGCTCATCCCCGCAGCGAGCATCACGGCGACCAACACGGGTGAATCAGCCATATGGCAAGCCAGTCGGCTTCCCTCAAGTTTAGAAAACCCGTTACCCAGCTTGCGGCAGTATTGAAAAAAATCGGAATAGCTGTATTCGATGGCAGCACTCAGTAAAAAGGGGCGTTCGGGACAACGCTCGAGCGCACCACTAAATCGGGCCGCAATCACCGTCAGTCGTCACCATAGAAACTTACAATATCGTTAACCGTGCGGGGCATGATTTTGCTGGTGTAAGGATCCCTCCCGTAGGCTTTTTCCAGCATGGCGGACAGCTCAGCGACACACAGGGAGTCCAGTCCAATACCGTCATCGTAAAGTTCCGAGGACAACTCTACCGCGACTTCTGGCATGGCCTGATGCTTGAGTATGGTTTTTATCATTTCGATAACTTCGACTTCTTTGCTCAACTCAAAGACTCCTTAGTACAGGTCTGTCAACGGCGCTCAAAACAGGAGGGCAGTTTATACTCTGGCGCAAATGACGTCCACTACCTGTCTGGCACACAAGCGGAAGAAGTTGAAACTTCTGTGGCGCTATATCTCAAGACCTCCTACGACGTTTTCATCTGGCAGCGCTATGCGGTCACCAGGCATTGTTCAATGTCGCAAGTGCCCCAGAGGATGGTGCCAGCGCAGACCCGGCAAACTGCAACAATCCGCAGAAGTCTAAGATCCCTTGCAGATGTGCGCCGAAGCAAAGAATCCTTTAACATGGCTCGAAGATATACCGCAACGGGAACTAACAACACTTGAGTGCAGTCGCGCAGGAAGAACTACCCGAGGGCAGTTTGCTGGCAGCCATAGACCTGGGCAGCAACTCCTTCCATCTCCTCATCGCCAAAATCGAGCACGGAGAAATCAGGCCGGTGGAGGCGCTGGCGGAGAAAGTCCAATTGGGTGCCGGACTGGAAGACGGCCTGCTCTCTGATGAGGCTATTGAGCGCGGCCTCAACTGCCTGTCGCGCTTCGCCCAGTTGCTGGGCAGCGTGGCTATCCAGCGCGTGCGTGTGGTGGGCACCAATGCGCTGCGCATGGCGAAAAACCGCAAGGCATTTACCGGGCCCGCCAGGCGCATTCTCGGGACCCGGGTCGACGTGATCTACGGTCTGGAAGAAGCTCGCCTGGTCTATCTGGGTGTGGCCCATTCCCTGGCTGACGATGCACACTCACGCCTGGTCATCGACATCGGGGGCGGCAGTACCGAATTCATCATCGGGCAACGCTTTGAGCCGCAGTTCATGGAAAGCCTGCAGATGGGCTGTGTCTCCTACGGCAAAACCTTTTTTCCCAAAGGCAGGATCAGCCGGGACAATTTCCGCAATGCCTATAACCAGGCACGCGCCCAGACCGTTCCAATTCGCCACAGTTTCCGCTCGAAGCACTGGGCAGAGTGCGTAGGCTCATCAGGTACCCTGCAGGCCATCGAGACCATCCTGACGCAAAACGGCTGGAGTGAAGGTGGCATTGATCGCCAGGGCCTGTCGACGCTGGAAAAGAACCTGATCAAATACAAACTGATGGATGATATCCAGGTGGAGGGACTGGTCGCCCAGCGGCGCAATGTGATCCTGCCCGGCGTCGCCATCGCCAGCGCCGTGTTCGATGTGCTGGGCATAGACCGCATGCGCACCTCCAGGGGGGCTCTGCGGGAAGGCGTGATCTACGACCTGATGGGACGACTCAACCATGAGGATGTGCGCGAGCGCACGGTAAACGCGCTGATGCAGCGCTATGCCGTGGATGCAGATACAGCAGACATCGTGGAACGCCGGGCGCGCACGCTCTTTGCTGCCACGCGCAACCGTTGGCAGCTAACCAGCGATGATTGGGAATTACTGCACTGGCTCGCGCACACCCACGAAATCGGCATGGCGATTTCACACAAGCATTTCAATCGCCACACTGCCTACCTGCTGCGCCATGCCGATCTGCCCGGCTTCTCCCAGGATGAGCAGGAACTGTTGGCGGTACTTGCCCTCGGTCATCGCGGCAAACTGGGTGCGGATTTCTTTGCGGCCACGGCGGATGCGGATCTGACGAGAGTAATGTATCTGCTGGCCATCATGCGTCTGGCCAGCTGTTTCAAGTACGTGGAGAAGCTGGAGCAGTTGCCCGATTTTTCCATTGCCGCGAAGGAGAAATCCCTCACCCTGGATTTTCCCAAGGGCTGGCTGGAGGATCACCCCCTCACCGCCCATGCACTGGAGAGCGAGAAAGTGGTGTTGGGCAAGGCGGGGCTGAAACTGTCGATAAGCTGAGCCACGACGCCGATTTGCGCAAAAGGTGTACTGCTAAAGGCGCTGCCGAATATCCTGCAGGTAGTCGAGCAGAATTGCATTCACTTCACTCGACGCTTCCAACTGCACCATATGACCCGCACCGGGAATCATGCGCACCTCGCGCAATTCCGGGAAAAATCGCCCGCATCTGGGCGATGGGATCATCGCCGTGAAAACCCTCCAGGTCCACATCGTGCTCGCTGCCCAGGAAATACGCGGGCACCGCGCTTTGCACGCCTTCGAAGGGCTTGCGCTGCGCCCACTTCAAGTCGAATGAGCGGTACCAATTGAGGCCACCGGTAAATCCGCTGCGGCTGTACTCGCTGACAAAAAATTCCAGCTCTAGCTCGGACAACCATGGCCAGGGCAGCGGCGGCGGTTCGGCCATGGCGTCGATATAGGCCGTACCCGGCGGGTAATTGAACACATCGAAATAATTACCCGCACCACTCAGCGTATGGAAGACCTTGTGCAGGAAGCGGCGCGGCTGCGCTGCAAGTTCCTCGTCGGCCCGCGGCGGCACGCGAAAGTACTCGATATGCAGAAAATGCGCCTGCCCCATGCGCCGGTACTCGGTGAGCGGAGGCTCGTGCAGGATTATGGGGCGCCGCCGGATTCTCCAGGCCAATCAGCGCGATGACGCGCTCGGGGTGGCGCAGGGCAAGGTCGTAGATAGCAAAGGCGCCGAAATCCAGGCCGGCAAATACTGCGCGCTCCACGCCGATATGATCGAGTAACCCCAGCAGGTCGCCAGTGATGTGATCAATGTCGTAGGATGACGGATCAGGTGGTGCCTCGGTCTGTCCCATACCGCGCATGTCCGGGGCAATTACCCGGTAGCCCGCATCAGCCAGTGCACTGATTTGCCGGTGCCAGCTAAACCACAGGTGGGGAAAGCCGTGGCACAGCACCACCGGCATGCCCTCCCCCTGCTCCACATAGTGCATGTGTATGCCGTTGATGGTGGCATGGTGATGTTGCCAGTTCACAATGAGGCTCCCCTAACGAAAAAAGGCCACCAGCGGTGGCCTGTGGTCTGCAGCACAGGAGTTTACAGGTCGTAACCGCGCTCGTCGTGGAGCACCAGGTCCAGGCCCTGGGTTTCCGCGTCACTGTCGACCCGCAAACCAACCAGCATATCGACCAGTTTGAGAATAATAAAGGTCATGATGCCGGAGTAGACAAAGGTCGCCACCACGCCGGTGGCCTGCACTGCCAGCTGGCCGCCCATGCTGTCGATTCCCGCCGAGAAGCCGTGGCCGCTGAATATCCCGAGCTGCGTGGAGGCAAAAACGCCCGCCAGCAGTGTGCCGAGGATACCGCCGACACCGTGCACCGGAAAGACATCCAGGCTGTCGTCAACTTTCATAGCGTTTTTCAGGAAGGTGGTGGCGAAGTAACAGATGACACCAGCGCTCAACCCAATAACGACTGCGGCGGCGGGTCCCACTGAACCGGAGGCGGGCGTGATGGTACCCAGTCCCGCCACCATGCCGGTAACAATACCCAGCACCGACGGCTTGCCGTGGCGCACCCATTCCATGGTCATCCACGCCAGTGCACCGCAGGCGGCGGAGAGATGCGTGACCAGCATGGCCATCGCGGCGGCGTTATTGGCGGCCAGCGCAGACCCGGCGTTAAAGCCGAACCAGCCGACCCACAACATACCGGCGCCGGCGACGGTAATGGTCAGATTGTGCGGTGGCATGGCCACGGTGCCGAAACCTTTGCGCGGTCCCATGAGCAGGGCCACGACCACCGCCGCAACGCCCGCCGTAATATGCACCACAGTACCACCGGCAAAATCCTGCAGACCCATCGCTCCCAGCCAGCCGCCACCCCAGACCCAGTGGCACACCGGTGAATACACCACCACCAGCCACAGCGCGCTGAAGATCAGCATGGCCGAAAAACGCATACGTTCGGCGAAAGCACCTGCGATCAGGGCAGGTGTGATAATAGCGAAAGTCATCTGGAAAATGGCAAACAAACTGGCCGGGATGGTACCCTTCATTGAATCTTTTGTCATGGCGCCAAAGAACACATTGCCAAAGTCGCCGATATACTTGCCTTGTTCAACGCCATCGCTGCCAAAGGCAATGGTGTAGCCCACCGCAAACCACAGCACTGACATGAGGCAGGTCAGGGCGAAACATTGCATCAGCACCGACAACACATTTTTGACTCGCACCAGGCCGGCATAAAACAGCGACAGCCCGGGAATCGTCATAAACAACACCAGGGCAGTGGAGGTCAGTATCCACGCCGTGTCCGCACCGTTCAGATCATCGGCGCTGGCGCCGGCCGAAAACACCACCAAAGCCGCTGCCAGCAGCACATTTCCTTGCAGTGCCTCGCTTGATTTCAGCATAGTCAGAGTGCCTCCTCACCAGTCTCGCCGGTACGGATGCGAATACTCTGCTCCAGCGGAGCAATGAAAATCTTGCCGTCTCCGATCTTGCCCGTACTGGCAGCGATGCAAACCGCCTCGATGGCAGCATCGACCTGGTGATCACTGATCCCGATCTGTATCTTGACCTTGGGCTGAAATTCCACCTGGTACTCCGCGCCGCGATACAGCTCGGTATGGCCCTTCTGGCGTCCGTAGCCCTTCACTTCTTCGACGGTCATACCATTGATACCGATTTGTTGCAGCGCTTCGCGAACGTCATCAAGCTTGAACGGCTTGATAATTGCAGTCATCATTTTCATGTTGGTTCCTCACCATTATATTGCCCCGTTGAATTATGTCTTTTCGGATCTGCGGGGCGTACAGGGCAGCTTCCTCCGTCACGGGACGAAGCGGAACCCGCATCCTGCCACATTGTGGTGCAAAGGTTAACAGCCATGCGCACCCAAATGGGAGAAATCCTGCTTGGGAAAGGCTGTCGTTCGTCCCTGTCGTCCCCAACCAGGTACCACAAATCAATATTGAATTTTCTGGGGAAGCTCTGATTAACCTCTCGATTCTTGCTTCAACCCGAGTTCGCCCCGGCAAAGCCTAAATTCCGGCAACGAATCTGTCCGTAGTGTTCGTTTCTTCTCCTGAATTCCGCCATTTCGCAGAATTCAGGCGCACTCACCCCACGCCAGCAGGTATTTCTGGCTGCGCAACAGATTGGACAGCCCCGACAACACGTACAGCCGATTGGTGTTTTTCTCCAGTCCCCGGTAACGCACCTTGCTATAACCAAACATCCGTTTGATGTAGAAGAATGCGTGCTCCACCTTGGCGCGCACGCTGGCTTTGATCCGCTCCGCCTCAGCAAGCTCACTGCCCGCCTCCAGCAGTCGACGATGCCCAGGACGCAAAGCTATCAACCAGTCCGTCTCGCGGTCCTCATGTTCCCTGCGCTTGTCGATGCCAACATACCCCGCGTCGCCCCAGACTCGCCGCTCCTCCCCGTGCAGCAATTTGTCCGCCACGGTGATGTCATGCTCGTTGGCTGGCGTGGTCTCCACACTGTGGATCAGGCTCAGGGCGTCGTCCACTCCGATATGCATCTTCATGCCAAAGTGCCATTCATTGCCCTTCTTCACCTGGTGCATAGCCGGATCTCGTTCGCCTTCCGGGTTCTTTGTCGAGGTGGGCGCGGCAATGATGGTGGCGTCAACAATAGTGCGCTCGCGCAGCATCAGGCCGTTGTCATGCAGGTGCGCATTGATCTCCTTGAACAGCTTTTTACCCAACTCATGACGCTCCAGCAGGTGCCGGAAGTTCAGGATGGTGGTCTCATCCGGCACGCGGTCCAGGCTGATTCGTGCAAACCGGCGCATCGACTCCACTTCGTACAGGGCGTCCTCCATGCCGGGATCGCTCAGGTTGTAGAACAGTTGCAGACAGTGCACCCTGAGCATGGTCGACAGCGGATAGGGCGGTCTTCCTCCCTGGTTACCCGGCTTCACATAATACCGGGCAATCTTTTTTTCCAGCCGCGCCCAGGGCATTAACTCATCCATCTTCTCCAGAAACTTCTCCCGACGAGTTTTACGCTTCTTATTGGCATATTCCGCTTCGGCAAAGGTCAGCTGGCCCATAGCATTCTATCTCTGGATCAGGTTCCTCAAAGTATGCCAGACTACTGGAGTTTTTCAGAGCTTCCCTTGGGCACCACCTGAGACATTGGCTCTTTTCGCTGGAAAGGATTCCAGCACAACAGCACTCCACTATCAAGAAAGCCAGTGAAAACCACATGCCATGGGCTGTCGCGTGCACCCGTTCAGGAATGAACGGATTTGAATGGCATGCTTAACGCCGCGAACAGAATTTTCGGGTCAATAGGCGGGAAAATCGACAGATCAGCAAGCCCAGTTGACAGGCGCGTGGTAACAGAATCAGCGGGGGGATCTACTTTCAACAGGGCCTTAATATTTCCTATAATTTTACATTGTGGATATTGGGCAGGGTAACCGTCTCCACGCGGATAACATTCACCGGTTTCTGCGCCAGCCAATCATTCATGGCACTAACACAGCTGTCAAACCCGGAAAAATCCACCCCGCCAAACAAGCCGCCCCGCTGTTTTTCCTTTGGCATAAAATCGTGATACCTGATTTTACTCATCAGCCTTGCTCCAAAAGTGACGGGACTAAAGCTAACGTGGTAACCCCGGTGAAGCAAGTGCCCGAGTTCATGCAGCGTAATAGTCCCACTGACTAGCGTCTGTGGGAGATCATCGGGGAGTAAGTGTGAGTTATCTCCCATTATCGTGGCGCAAAGAGCTATCATCTGCCCGCGAAATACCTCGATCAGGTATCCTGATAGACCTGATTTTTGCATTTACTGTTTTTTACACTGTTGCAGGATCCCCCCGGGGGAAACTCGCCGCGGAGCTGATAAAACTAATGAACTCCCAGACAAACATAACGTGTAACCGACTGGAGCTTCTGAAATTGATGTACCTCAGTCGCGAGGGCGACCGCCGGGAGGGTATTCTGCATCGCCAGGGAAAGGGTTGGTTTCAGGTGGCAGGCATGGGACACGAAGCGCTGGTCGCCATTTCAATTCAGATGTATTCTGGGGATTATCTGTTTCCCTACTATCGAGATCGCGCGATGGTCCTGGCCAAAGGCGTTACCAACGCCGAATTGGCCAGCGCCTATTTTGCAAAAGCCGGCTCCTCTAGCGGCGGCAGGCAAATGCCCGGCCACTACTCGGACAAAGAACGCAACATCTGGAGCGTACTCACGCCCACCGCCGCCAATGCTCTCCCTGCCTGTGGTGTTGCCTGGTCCATGCAATTGGACAATGAACCCAATATTGTTATTGCGACGATTGGCGACGCCGCCTCCAGGCAGGGGGAGTTCTACGAAGCCGTCGCATTTGCAATCGAGCGGCAGTTGCCTGTGGTGTTTGTTGTTGAAGACAATAACTACGGGATAAGCACTAACACCGACCGGTTCAACCCGTTCAAGCTCGGAGTTTTTGGCGAGAGCCATCTTCTGCGAATTGACGCCCGGCATCCTGATCGTGTGTTCAATGCAACGCGACCTGCAATGGAGAAAGCACGCAGTGGTGGCGGACCCACTGTAATCATCGCCGAACTGGACCGCCTTTGTTCCCATACAAGCTCTGATGACCACCGCGTCTACCGACCCCAGGCAGAAATAGACGCCATGTTTGATCGGGACCCGATTCTGGTCACCGCCCGGGAAATGATCGAGGCGGGCGAACTGAGCGAGCAAGAGTGGGAATCTATCAAAGCGGACATTGATCAACAAATCGAACAGGAATACATCGCTGCAGAAGCCGAAGGGGATCCAACTTCTGCCGACCTGATGACACAACTATTGGACGAGCCTCCTGCTGCGGAGAAACCACCCATCGATGGAAACAGAACCTGGCGCATCGTCGACTCCCTTAACCAGACCTTTAAACACGGCCTCGAGACAGACGAATCATTCATTTTCTTCGGGGAAGATATAGAAGCCCCCAAGGGCGGGGTATTCGGGCTGACCGCCGAACTGTCACACCATTTCCCCGCCAGAGTATTCAACTCACCGCTTGCCGAAGCCACGATTGCAGGCATCGGAATTGGCATGGCCTGTTTCGGAAAACGACCAATCTTCGAGCTCCAGTTCGTCGATTTCATGGGGCCGGCAATGAACCAGATCACACAAAATCTTGCCACACTTCGCTGGCGGTCCAACGGTGAGTGGTGTTGCCCTATGGTGTTGTACGCGCCCTACGGCGCCTACCTTCCCGGCGGTTCACTGTGGCACTCCCAGGCTAACGAATCCCTGCTCGCTCACTGTCCCGGAGTCCGCGTCGTGGTACCCAGTACACCGGAAGATGCGGCGGCATTGATGTGGACATCAATGCACGCGAATGACCCCACCATTTTCCTGATTCCAAAGCACTTGTTACGCCAACCAATGACTGTCCCGCAGGACGTTCCTGCGGTTGGGTTTGGCGAGGCGCGAATTCGTCGGGAGGGTGACGATGTCACCCTCGTGGCCTGGGGGAACTGCATTGAACAGGCTCTCGCAGCGGCGGACCTTCTGGCCCCGGAGGCCTCAATTGAGATCATTGACTTGCGCTCGATCCAACCCTGGGACAAGGACACGATCCTGGCATCCGTTGAAAAGACCGGACGGCTGGTCATCGTCCAGGAAGACAATCGCTCGTGTAGCGTCGGCCAGATGATTATCAGTGAGATCATGGGCGACCCGGAAAGCTTTTGCTATTTTGTCAGCGCGCCGCAACTGGTCGCGACACCTGACGTATATATCGGTTACAACCCGAACTACGAGTACGCTGCATTACCAGACACGAATAAAGTGATCGATGCAATCCGACTTACACTGGAGGACTGAAGGGCCATGGCCGTCATTGCTATTAAAATTCCACAACTTGGCGAAGGCCTGCGCGAAGCACTGCTTGTCGAGTGCCTTAAAAAACCCGGGGACAAGATCGCGCGCGACGAGCCGATCTACACCATGGAAACCGACAAGGCCACAACGGAAGTGGAGTCACCCTACAGCGGCACCCTCGTTGAATGGCTGTTTGAGCCCGATTCAGTCGTGGCGATCGGGGCCGTAATCGCGACTATAGATGTCGCCGATCGCGTGGCGGAAGTTTCCGCGGAGCACCAGCCGGATCAGGACGGGTCTTCCTCCCGGAGCAGTGGCGGACGTATACCGCCAATCGTGAGCGTACAGCGACACGCGACCAGGACTCTCATCCCTCCAAAGACGAGAAAATATCTGAAAGAGCACAATCTACTCGACATCGCGGACCACATTCCCAGCGCCGGCAGCAAGCTGATGCCCGAAGATGTCGACGCCTACCTTGCCGGCCAAGCCGCTGCCAGCGTTTTGTCAGATCGCTATACCATCGAGCCGCTACCAAAATCCCAGATCGTATTGAATTACCGCCTCGCACAAAGTGCTAAAGGATGCATACCGGTCACAATCATGACCGACATTGAATGGACTTCTTTAGAGCGCGCGCGTAATAAAGTGCGCTCGAGCGGCGGGCCAACAGAGTTCGCCATGCTGTGCTGGGCGGTCGTTCAAGCATTGCAAGATAGCCCGAAATTTCGCAGTGTCATAAATGTCGAACGAAAATCATTAAAAGTCTTCCACCACGTCAACCTGGGGGTTGCGGTCGCATTACCAAACGACGAATTGGTCACTGCAGTAGTCAGTAACGCTGACCAGCTTTCAGCCAATGAATTTTTTGCGGCATATGACAGACAGGTCGATCTGGCACGCAACGGCAAGGACCAGGCCGATGAAGCCACAACTATCAGCGTTTCGAACATTGGTATGGGCAGGATGCACGTGGGAATTCCCGCCATCGTCGCCCCTGCAGCAGCCACCCTTGCTATTGGCGAAACGTTTGCACATCCGTTTCCTCAGGGTGATTCTTTCCGGTTCGTAACAATGGCTAATGCGACACTCTGCTTCGACCATCGCATCGTCAATGGTATCGGCGCGGCCAGGTTCATGAACGATATCAGAGCAAACATTGAATCGTTTGAGATTTGATCCCGCGAAAGCGCGAGACTACAAGTAATACCTGATCTCAGGATTACAGAGCCTGCGCGCGGGCAACATCTGGCAGTACCAGGACCGCCAACCGGACACCTACGCAGGGCTGATCGGAATCTATGCCATTTTGTCGGTCCGGGGGTTTAGAAGCGGGTGGTTGAGCTTCAAGCAGCAGAAAGAGTTCTAAGGTAATGAGCCATCCCCATCCACGCTAAGGCCACAGTGGCCTTAGCTAACCCAAAACGACCACGAGTTCGCGAATGTTGATATGAAGTCTGACGGGGATCAGGGTGACGGGCCGAGGCCACCTGCCTCGAGTATTGAGGGGCCGTAGGTCTCGGCAAACCAGCCGCTGGATTCGGGGCCGAAGTGCACGCCGTCACCGCGGATGGGCGAGATGCCGTCGATCTCACCTAGAGCCTCACCGCTAGGGCACAGGATTTCGTCGAGATCGTAGAGCACGATATTGTCCGGATACTCCGCCGCGATCGACGGCAGAATCTCCAGATTGAGGGTATCGAGGTCGTCGCGGGTGAACCAATTGATATGAGTTGCATTTTCGGTACTCCTATCGACACAAGGCGCCTGCATCCACACGACCTTCGCGCCGCGTTCGGTGAGAGTCTCGGCGACCTCGCGATACTCGCGGGTGAGGTAGGCCTTGAACTCCGGATTCTGCACGTGTAGCGGCTCGGGCCATCCATCGAGTCGGCGCAGGCCGATGTCCCATGCACTCGACAACACGAGCACGAGGTCGGGCTCGAAGCGCGCGACCTGGTCCTTGTACGCCGCTACTGCCGTGATGCACTCCGGCCGGAGGGGAGCCTCCTTGTTCTCACCCCAGTAGTAGACGTAGCCCTCGTCGGCAATACCGCAACCATTGGTGGCGGCATTCCACACCCAAATACCATGATCGACACCCCATCGCTCGAAGCCATAACCGAGGGAGCGCGCCTGGGAGTCGCCGATGATGAGAACCCGCGGCATACCCGCTCGGTCGGCACGTTGGTAGAGTACGGCGAGTTCGAGCAAGACATCGGCGGACGCGCTGAGATACTCAGTCGCGTCGACTTCGGTCGGGTTAGGCATGGAGCCATCGCTCCCCCGATTGACGTCGGGGCGCATACTCAGGTCGGCGAGCGATTGGTAAAAGGGGGACGACAAAGCGCGGGCAAAGGCCGTTGCAAACGCCTGGCCCGATCCGATCTGGCTGACGGACGCGCCCTGGGATGTGAGTATGTCGAATCCGGTACCGAGGAGGGCTCTGCCGATCGCCCGTTTGCTCCCCGCGCCCTCGATGGCGAACTTGCTGATGTCATCGCCGGCCCAGTCGTCGACGAAAAACACGATACTGTCGGGGTCGTGTTCGGCGATAAGAGCAGGCCATTCAGAGGCCCAGTTCGCACACGTGGGAGAGCCGTCGACGTCCACCCACCCGCCGTCGCAGGAAAATACGGAGCGGGCGCTGACGCGAATCTGAGGGTCATCAGCTAGCTTAGCTTCGAGTTCATCGACGATCGCTGCGTGCTCCGCGCTGTGGATAACGAGAATATCGAGTACGCCGTCCGCGGCGGCCACCGGCGCTCGCTGCGAACGCCCGTCATCGCGCAGTGTCGCGAGGGGATCCGCGCCGCCTGTGTTGGCAGTCAGGCTGGCGATGCCAATAAGTGTGAGCCCCACGACCGGATAGAGCATCAGTTGGCCAGCCTTGGGAAGGCCGAACGTCGCGCCCTTGAGGATGGGCATTTCGAGGAAACGGTGAGAGGTCCACGCGAAAAGGAACGTTACCGCGAGCCGCAGGGCCAGGTTTGGCCACGGATCGAGCCCGGTTCGCTCCGGCGTCAGCCAGAGGAAGATCACGAAATGATAGATATAGAGCCCATAGGCAAGGACACCGACCCAGATTGCCGGGGGCCAATTGAAGACACGGTCGATTATTCCACGCCGGGAGATGATCGCCATGATCACCAGTGAGGTGAGCAGCGCGTTGAGCAGGAACCCTCCCCGATACGCGAACGACTCAGTGATACTGAAGTTGGTCCACATGTAGCCCAGGACGAGGATCGCCAGCCAGCCTGCCCACGACAGTATCTGCCGCACCCTCTCACTGATCGCGCCGTTGCGGTGGTGCATGACGACGGCGAGCAGGACACCCACCATCACCTCGGCAATACGCGTATCGGTCCCGTAGTAAAGGCGATCGATGCTGGTGCCTGTGCTGTGGAGGTAATACATCCAGAAGGTCGAGCCAATGACTACGGTGCTCAGCAGGCCCACGACGACACGGTGAGAAGCCCTGGCCCACATAAGAATCCCCAAAAACAACGGGATCACCGCGTAAAACTGCTCCTCGACAGCGAGCGACCAATAATGCTGAACTGGGGAGGGGGGGAGAAAACATCAATATATGATTGCTCCGTGACGATAAAGGTCCAGTTGACCACGTAGAAGACCACGCCAATGAGATCGCCTACAAGCTGCTCGGCCTGACTGCGGGTCGCGATGGTCGCGCCGAAGATTATGGCCAGCACGACGCCTGCGAGCGCGGCCGGAGTGATGCGGCGGAGGCGACGGGCGCCGAAACGCACGAGATCGAGTCGGCCGGCACGCTCGCTGTCATCGAGTAGGATCGCTGTTATCAGGAAACCGGAGAGAGAGAAGAACAGCGACAACGACAGGTAAAAACCTTCGTAGGGGCCCAAGCGGGCGTGAAAAAGCAGAGTACAAAAGATGGTATATCCGCGAAGGCCGTCAAGACCGGCCTGATAGGTTCCGAAAGCGCGAATCACACGCTTCTTCGGCGCAGCGGCAGGCGCCGAAGATTTTTTATCTACATCCATTTCTCGGACAATAAAGGATCACCCTACGAGGGTCAAGTATAGGAATAACACACGATCAATAAATGATTACTATTTCTGGTGCCGACAACTTAACTAGCTGGATTAGGTAGAATCGTCGGATGAATACTTAAAGCGCCACCACTTGCCACCCGTGGGCGAAACCTCCAGATATAGGCCCCGCTCATCGAAGAGGCGGTAGGACTTTTCCTGGGGCTTGGCGTTCCTGATCTTTGTGTCTGTAAGGTGTAGTGGCTAAGTATTTTTGCTCACAGTTTTAGAGGCTAACTGGCCAATACTGACCGCTGCCGGGCGTCGGGTAGTACCCCCTGGAACGTCCACAGTTTGGCGCAGCCTACAGCGTCCTGTTACAGTAGATCAAAGCCGGATGTTCTCGTGCATCGGCCCCAATGGCATGGTATCAATACGCGATTTCTGCTTCTGCATAATGGAATAATCCTATGAATCTGTTAATGACACGCGGCCTGCTGGGCAGCCTCCTGCTCTGTGCCGCGCTGGCGATGGCCCAGGACAACCCATTGACGGCCAACGCCAGTCCTGCCACGCAACCCCGCCAGGTGATCCTCATTATCGGCGATGGCATGGACGAACAGCAGATTACAATCGCCCGCAACTATCTCAAAGGCGCTGCCGGACAGCTGCTACTGGACCAGATGCCGCTACGCGCAGCGGTGCAGATTCTCACCACCGAGGAACGGCCGAACGGCAAGCCTGTCTATGTCGCGGACTCTGCCAATACCGCCACCAGTATGGCCACCGGGGCAGTCACCAGTACCGGGCGCATCAGCACCAGCGCCGGCACGGATAAAGACTTCACCACCATCGTCGAACTGGCAGCTGCCGCTGGGCTGCGCTCGGGCATCGTCACAACGGCCAGCGTTACTGACGCCACGCCCGCGGCCTTTGCTACACACATAAGCTTTCGCCTGTGCGAAGACCCGGACACCATGGTGAACGTCCGCTATAAAGATGTTCCCCTGGGAGATTGCTCCAACGACCTGAAGGCGAACGGTGGCAAAGGTTCAATTGCCGAGCAATTGGCGGCATCTTCCCTGCACGTGATACTCGGCGGCGGCAGCGAACACTTTACCCCTACCGCCGAGGGCGAGACCGTGACGGTAGCAGAGCTGGCCCAGCGGCACGGTTTCCAGATGGTCACTAATGCGGCGGCGCTGGCGGCGGCAGCGCCGGACCAGAGGCTGCTGGGCCTGTTTGCCCCGAGCACCCTGCCGGTGCGTTTACAGGGTGAAGGTGGCCGGGAAGCGGAAACACCCAAGCCGAGCTGGCTCAATCGACTACACCCCTACCTGGGCAGCGTGACGCTGCCTGCACCCATGGCCTGTGAACCCAATCCGGACTTCCGCAAGGTTCCAACGCTGCAACAAATGACCGACGCTGCCCTGCACCACCTGAGCCGCGAAAACGACAGGGGCTTCTTTCTGATGATCGAGTCTGCTTCCATCGATAAACAGTCCCACGAGCGCAAGCCCTGTGGCTCGATCGGTGAGGTGGCGCAGCTGGAAGAGGCCCTGGCCAGCGCCCTGGCGTTTGCGCAGACACATCTGCATACACTGATCCTGGTGACCGCGGATCACGCCCAGGCGGCGCAGCTGGTTCCCTATGAGAGCCTCTACGCGGCTTTCCCCATTCCCATCTACACGCCGGGTAAGCTGGCCCGGATAATGACACCCGAGGGCGGTCACATGGCGGTCAACTACGCCACGAACAGCTTCAAACAGGAGGAACACACGGGAGCGGCT
The DNA here is from genome assembly GCA_963712135.1 of uncultured Gammaproteobacteria bacterium. GTDB lineage: Bacteria > Pseudomonadota > Gammaproteobacteria > Pseudomonadales > Halieaceae > Marimicrobium. Next base: position 415,350 of record CAVQGV010000026.1, on the reverse strand, counting down.
GTCCCGCTGTTCGGCAATAGCGAGAGCCTGGGACGGATACCGCCGTTTATTCAACAACCGCAAATTTTCGCGATCACCCGGGACTATCTTGGGCTCTGAACGGGTGCGTCCGCAGAGCTACAGGTTGATCCAACTATTCAGCGCGCGCAGCCTGAATTGCGTGCCGCGATAATTTAACACCACCGAATCCGGCAGGATTTCTTCAACCTTCATCCCCGGCAGTGGACTTCCTCCTGCTTTGACTGGCGTGCCATTCAACACAATCGTGGATAGATTCGTGTCACTTGAATAATCATGACGCTGGTAATACAGCGTAGGAATGCCATCCTTGGTTTGCTGCGACAAGTCGGCCAGGAACGGCACGGGATGGTCATCCAGGCTGGCGTCTTCAACTTCCTCCCGCGCCTGCTGCAGAATCTGGTCGATATCGACAGACTGCTCTAGCGGAGCAACTCTGGAACTTTCCGCTGTGGCGCCTCGCTCGCTGGCCTGCGCTGGCCGTGAGTCCGATCGCGATACCGGCTCCGGCATTACAGGGTCTTGCTGCAATTCACGATTCTGGTAAAGCTCCGCTACTGCGGCATTTTCCGCTGCACGGAGGGAGGGAGTTTTCATCGTCTGCGCTGCGGCGTCAGCAGAGTCCTGCGTCGGACTCGGCTCAGATTGGCGTCGCCGCCGCTGGCTCCGGGATCTGCAGCGGAAGAGTGCCGCCGCTACCGGCGCCGTTGTGCTCGGCTTGAGACCGGGTAACTTCTACTGCGGGTTGCGCCGCCACCGCCGCTTGCGGTGCCGAAGCGGCGGCGCGTGCTTTGAGCTCGGTTGTGACGGACGTGACAGCACTGCCGAAATTACTCGACAGTTCAGCCACGGGGGCCCCGATATCTGCGACGGGTACTGGCGGCGCACTGAAGCGTTCCATCACCATCCAGGCAATCACCACCAGCGCCACTGCCAGGGCCACCCAGACGAGATACTGACGCCAGTCTGCCGGGTTGGGGTCCACCGGGTGATGTGTGCCCAAACCAGGCACAGGATTCGCATCCTGTCGGGAGCGGTTCAGAGCATCAAGAATCAACGACACAGGCACGTTTCCTCAGCGGCTGGCAGAGAACTGTTTCGGTTCATGGTGGTGAGGGCTCCACTGCAGCTGCCTGCAGTTGTTGTCTTGACTGGGCCGCGGTTACATCGATACCCAATAGTTCATTCAATTTAAGCAGTGTTTGCACCCCGACCACGCCATCGTCCGCCAATGCATTTTGCTGCTGAAAGAGGCGCACCCGCTGTTGCAGTGCCGCGTTGAAGCGCCGGCCTGCCAGAGGCTTTGGCTGTGCATCGAGGCGACGCAAATAGCTGCGCGACCGCAGCAACTACCTCGCTGTCATCGCCCAGTGCCAGCGGTTTTTCAAAACCCGCTGGCGGGTGCCAGAGAAAGCGATAGCGCCCCGTCCAATAGGGCGCCAGCTCGGCCAGACCGACTTGTACAGGACCCGCCTCCGTCAATAGCCAGGCCATTGTATCCGAGACACCCAACAGCAGAATCTCGGCAGAAAATCGCTCCGGATTAATCGTCTGCAATACCATTGGCCTGTCGAACACGGCCAGTTCATTCCAGGTCCAGACCTCTCCTTCGACGCAAGCCAGGCCGTGTTGGACATTCTGTGAACAGGGAATCTCCGGGGCCGGTTGTGCAGAATTAAGCATCCACAGCCTGGCCATGGCGTCGCCCGGAGCATGCATGGCGCCGGCTATGCTCACCGTTTCTGCCTGCGGCGCGCCAGTCGGAGTCGCTGCTACCGCAAGTTCTTCCGCCGCAGGTGCTGCCACCGCTTCGGTGGGTGTGACTGGGACCTCCTGCAGCGCCTCCGGGGCAGGGACGGTGCCGACGTCCGGCGTTGGCGCGGCTATTTCCTCACTCGAAGCGATGTCTACAGCAGGAGCGGCAGTGTAGCTTCCCAGCAGCCAGCCACCCGCCCACACCAACAGCAGCACAGCGGCAGCCACTGCCAGCCAGCGCCAGACCGCCGGGGCCGGGTCTTGCCCGCCCAATACCTCGCGCACCGCCAATCTCAGCATGTCGTGGTCCGCACGGGATTTTTTGCGGCCATAGGCACCCAGGAGCATACGGTCACACAGCACATTGATCACACGTGGGATGCCCCGCGTGGCCTTGTAGATACCCCGTACCACGGAAGCGGAAAAAATCACCCGCTCCGGGCTCATACCCGCCACCTGCAAGCGGTGCTGGATATAGGTCCCGGTCTCATCTAGCGTCAGCGGTTCCAGATTGTAACGCGCGGTAACGCGCTGGTTCAGCTGGCGCAGCTCTGGTTGCCCCAACATATGGGCCAGTTCCGGCTGGCCGATCAGGATGATCTGTAGCAGTTTCTCGCTGTTGGTTTCCAGATTGGTGAGCAGCCTGATCTGCTCCAACACGTCAAAGTCCAGATGCTGCGCCTCGTCGATCAGCAGTACGGTCTTGCGTCCCCTGGCGTGATTCTCGAGGAGAAAGCTGTGCAGCTTGTCCGTCAGCGCTTTGAGGGTGTGCTGCTGCGAATCATACTGAATCCCCAATTCATCACAAACGCTGGCCAGCAATTCAATGGCATTGAGTGCCGGGTTGAGAATGATCGCAACATCCGTGTCCGGGGGCAGTTGCTCCAACAGGCAGCGATTGATCGTGGTTTTTCCTGTGCCCACCTCGCCCGTCAACAGGATAAAGCCACCGCCTGCGCCCACCCCGTAGAGCAGATGCGCCAAGGCATCCCGATGGCGCGGACTCATAAACAGGTAGCGCGGGTTTACCGCTATCGAAAAGGGTGCTTCAGTCAGCCCGAAATATTGATAATACATGCAGTCGCGAGCCAGTGGCCTGTGCGTTTTGATCTGCTGGCATTATGCCCAAGCGCTGGCAGCAAAGCTATGACGGGTGTTTACACGATGTAGGCGCCGATTCCTGCGACGGTGGGCTGTATGTCGAGGTCCATGTGCTGCTTCCAGGGATGAAAACCCGGCTTGAAAAATGCCAGCCAATCGCGGAACGGCCGCACGAGAAAGCCCTGCCTGGGGCCAAACACAAACTGTGCACCAGTCTTCCAGGTTGACCATTTGCGGATGCTGCCATCCTTGAAAAGCAGCACCGTGACATTCACAAACAAACCCAGCAGGAAGAAGAAGGTCGAGAAGATCATAGCGAAGCGCAGGAAGAAGGGGCTGCCTTTAGTTGCCTGGTAGACATCAAAGGCGACTCCCTTGTGTTCAGTTTCTTCCAGGGCATGCCACTTGAACAGGGCCTGCACCGCAGGATCAAGCCCCTGCTGGGTAGCGGCTGCATTGGTCAGCACCTGGAAAGCGAGGATCGCGGTAAAGTGTTCCATACACACTGTCATCGCGAGCGCTGCCCGGCGTGCAGCCCTGCTCTTCTTGCCACGGTTGCTGAAGCGGCGCAGATCACGACGCACCCAGGATTCCAGTTTTGCCACAGGATACCCGTAACGCGCGGCGAGAGCGTTCATCGCCTCATGCACCAGCGTATGCTGCGCCTCCTGCGCGCAAAACTCCCTGATCTCCTGAAGCAATTTCGGATCACTGATCTGTTCCCGGTAGGCCAGCACAGAGCGAATAAAGAAGCGCTCGCCTTCCGGGAACAGAATGGAAAGCCCATTCATAAAGTGCGTTTTGAAGGGGTCGTTATCAAAAAAATACTCCCCGGCAGCCCGAGTCGCCTCCGGATCAAACTGCCTGACTTCTATGTTGACCGGTGTGTTGGATTGACTAATGTGTTCTGCAGCACCCATTTGAATGGTTTCCAACAATTAAAGAGTTTAAGTGAAGCTTATGTTGGATAATAGTATTATCCATTGAGTGAGTCAATAAATTATCTATAATAACCTGACCCCACACCCGATAAGAAACCAGTATGGCCAAACACCGACTGAAAGCACCCGCGACGGGTGACAGGAAGTACCGCATCTCCGAACTGGTTGACGCGTCTGGCGTCTCCCGCGACATGATCAAGTATTACCTGCGCGCTCACCTGCTACCGAAACCAATCAAGCCCAGGCCGAATCTGTCGCTTTACACTGAAAATCACCTGTCGTTGATCCGACTGATACTGCGCATCCAGCAGCAGACCACGTTGTCGCTGCCGGAGATTGCCGCAGTATTCATGGCGGCAAACTTTGACCCCCATACGATAGAGATCGAACTACTGTCCGATAAATACAGTGCTGGCAGACGTGATTTCATTATTCCCTTTGCGGCCGAGACCAAAAACAACGTCAGCCTCAGCTTCCCGCAGGAATTTATTGAGGAACTTTACAGTCATGGGCTACTGGAAAAAGAGGGTCCCATTGATGCCAGCCAGATCGAAATAGCCGGGTTGTTGTGGGCGGCTCGCAATGAGGGGGTACCGCTTGCCTTTTTTCAGGCCGCCGGGAAGCAGCTGCGGACACTGGCTGACCTTGAAGTAAAAGCACTGATTGCCACACCCAGGCCCGGGCTGGATTTCGATGCGGTGGCCACGAGTGTTACAAACACTGATCGCGTGATCAATCGCTGGATGATCAGTGAGAAAACCCGGCAGGCCAGGCGCATGTTCCAGCGCATCATGGACAATTCCGAAAAAGCGCTGTCCACCATCCATGATGCAATTTATTTTCCCAGCAAGGTGTTTCACAAGCGGTTCCGGATTGAAGAGGAACTGGCACTCCTGGGAAAAAGGCTTGAATCGCGTCCCGGGGACCTGCATAGCATCCATGACGCATGTCGCGCCTGCCTGCTGTTGACGGATTTCGAGCGGGCCATTGCATTTGCGGACGCCGCCCTGGCGCTCGTGCCCGATAACGAGCTCGCGCTTGCCTGCAAGAGTCTCGCGTACAGCATGGATAAGAATCTGGAGCAGGCCCTGCTCTATGCAAGGCGACTTGAAGCGTCGGATAGTCGCCACCCTGTCGCGCTGGAAGCGCGTTTACTGGCGCTGCTTATGCAAGCAGCGAAGTTGGGCGGCGTATCCGATACAACTGGCCTGCTAAAAGACGCCGCCGAGCTGTTCCGCGACCCAGTAATACCACCGAAAGACGAAATTGACCGGTTTGAAGCCTGCTTACTACAAGCCAGGGCGAACACCCTGTTCCCGGATGCGATCAGCAAGGGACCGGAGGCGATCAGGGATCTTGAAACCATGCTGCAAAGCCTTGAAGGCAGCAGCATTGAAGACCTCGGACTGCCGCTTGAGGGTGCGCGCGTGGTGTACCAGATGTATACCAATTTCTACCTGGGACAGCTGCACGAAGCCGGTGGCGATGGTATAAAGGCCCGTCAGTACTTCGAGAAGGTCATCCAGTTGGACCCCTCCTCGAACTTTGGAGAAATGGCCTACCTGAAGCTGGGATAACGGGGCCAACTGTTAGCCAGGCCAAGGATGAAATGATGCCAATTGATAACAACACGATCAACGCATGCTACGAGAGACCCGCTATGTCGAGAGTATCGAACAAAAGGCTCGGAAAATTGGACAGGGCCGCCCGCCTGCTGCTGTTATCAGCGTCGTTGGCCGCATCTTCCACGGCTGTATCCACCGAGGCAGAGTGGACACTTGAAAAAGACGAAGAACACATTCAGCTTTATACGCGCCCCGTGTCCGGTTCACCTTTCCTTGAAGTCAAGGCGATCACTTTGATCAACGCGCCAATGACAAAAGTAGCGGACGCCTTCGGTGACGGTGACGGCTGCAGTGCATGGCGCGCCCTGTGTAAATCCTCCGAGGTCCTGAGCACGGTTTCGGACACAGAGCGCTATGTCTACCTGGTACTGGATTTGCCGTGGCCATTATCGGATCGTGACATGGTGATACATTCGACTGCCCAAATTGACCCAGCATCCAGAACAGCAACTGTGCAGCTGGCGCCTGCTTCTTCCAGGCACCCTGCCAAGGATTATGTACGTGCTGAATCCAGCGGCGAGTACACGATAAAAACGATCAGCGCTGAGCAGGTTGAACTTACCTATATCATGCACACCGATTTAGGAGGCGACCTGTCACCCGACGTGATCAACCCACAAGTGGCAGCGTCCACGTTTACCGATATTGCTCAACTGCGGCTGTTAGCGGAAAAATAGTCGCGAATACTATCGGGGCCTTCAAGACTGTTGCAGTGATCCGTACCGCTGGACTGGATCACGGTCACTGCAGCCCATTGCGCGGCGCCATCGATCATGGCGACTCGACATAAAATGCTGTCGCGCTGCCCTACATATTTGAGCCAAAATCAATGACCGCTGAACGGCATGCTGTACACCGCGCTATCTTTCTCTCCGTTCTGATGGTCATGCTGGGCAGCACCGCTGCGGCGGCCACCAAATACGTCTCTGCTCATGTCACGACTGAGGCTATCGTCACCTTTCAGTACTTCATATGCACCCTGTTGTGCCTGCCCCGGATACTGCGCTCCGGAGTGCGGACACTGCGCACCGAACGCCTTGGACTCCACCTCATGCGCGGGCTGGCCGGTGTGGCGAGCTTCTACCTTTTCTATGCGGCGCTCGAGCACATTTCACTGATGGATGCCATGATGCTGCGCCAAAGCGCACCACTGGCAGTACCACTGGTCATGTGGATCTGGAGTCGCGAGACAGATCGCGACGAGTGCCTGGCTGCCGCTGACCATCGGATTTGCCGGCATTGCCATCATCCTCCGGCCTAGCCCACTTGGGCTCAGCTGGTGGCACCTTGGTGGATTTTTATCCGCCCTGGGGCTGGCCATATCCATGGTCGGCACGCGCAAACTTGCCAGCACCGAACCGACAGCGCGAATTTTATTTTATTACTGCGCACTTTCGCTGGCTTGCGTGGCGCCCTTCAGTCTCCATGACTTCCGTGGTATCGCCACACTGGACTGGATTGCACTTTGTTATGTAGGGATTGCCATTTATCTGGTCCTGGTGCTGTACACCTGGGCCTATGGCATGGCGCCAACGGCAGCTATCGCACCCATCAATTATTTCTCGGTAGTGCTGGCCGGGCTGTGGGGTTGGTTGTTCTGGAATCAGGTCCCTGATCGCTGGTCGCTATTGGGAAGCGCACTGGTCATTGCCGGCGCCCTGCTGACGATTTACCTGGCGCGGGATCAAGACCAGCCCACTCTGTCGTCCTGATATCGTGCGCCTGAAGACAGCATTCGTTGCCAAAAGCACCATACTACTTTTGCGGGATCACGGTGAACTGGCGAACGACCTGTCCGGATTATTGTCTGCACCACGCATTCTGGGGTATTCTCAAAAGCTGATATCATGGACGAAGAAAGCCGCACTCCGAATAGGAACGATCGCATCAAAATAATAAAGATCCAGGCCATGGTGCTCCTCTACAAGCGGCGATTGCGAAGTGAAATTTACTGCCGTCTCGAAGGATAAGAACACTTTCTTGCTAGAATTCCTGGCTGATTTTCCATCCATGCCTAACTAAGGCTCTGGTGATGTCTAGAAAAATACTGGATAAGGTTGTCACCCAATGGGTGCCCTCCGTTGGTGTTGTGGCTGTGGTGCTGCATTACGCGCTGTTTGTTTACCAGCATGCGGTGAACATACCGTACGCCGACGATATCTTGGACATGCTGCAGGTCCTGAATCTCACAGTGCATGCAAACGACTGGCAAGAAACCTTCGGGCTGCTCTACGCGCAATACTTTAATCACCGCACCCTGTCAAACCGCCTGTTCTATTACCTGGTGCTTCTGGCAACGGGGGAAGTCAACTTTCGCACGACCGTATTCCTGGCGAACCTAGTGCTTCCTCTGTTGCTGATGTTGCTTTATCTCACAGTCCGCCATCAGACCCACCGCTGGTTGGTGCTTTTTTCTGCTGCGCTGATCTTGTTTGGGCTTCGAACCTATGAACTGAGTTTTTGGGCCGCACCCATGGACGATATGTATGTCTACGTTTATGGATTTGCCAGTTTAATTTGCTTGCGAAAGGTTCGCTTGGTGCGCTTCGTGGCGGCGCTGATTTTTGCTTCGCTTGGCACTTTTACCCTCGCTAACGGGCAGTTAATTTGGCTGGTTGGTTTTGGCAGTCTGTTGCATCAGTCGCTCATTCTACGCCGCACATCGCTGATCTATGCATTTGGTTGGCTCCTTAGCGCTTTGGTTATCTTAATTGTCTGGCACATTGGATTTGAGGAGGGCTATACAGTACCGAATATATTGCAGGCGTTACTCTCAGCGCCGCTGCACCCGATAACCTATTTTCTTACTCTAATGGGTAACGCTGTCAGCGGCAGCAGCGTCTTGTTGGCCGCAAGCGCTGGTGGTGTCATGTTGTGTGTCGTCAGCTACTCCTCTGTTCGCCGCTTCAGCCAGGAAGACCTCACTCTGGAGTTCTACGCCTGGTATCTTATCCTTTCACTGCTTGCAGTGACATTCGGTCGCGCTGTACTGACGGAAGTTGAATATGCTTTATCCTCTCGCTACGCACTGCCCTCGGTATTGCTACTGATGACAATAATTGCCGGACTCGCTTATCATTTACCAGCACGCCGGCAAAACCTGATCACCTATTCGATTATTCTCCTTATGTGCGCCTTATATTGGGGATCGTCATTTAATACGTATCAACCAAGTCTGCAACAGATGCTGGAAAAGCGGGTAGTTGGCTACAATCGAGGGGTGTATTGGGCTCTCGGGGCGACAAAGAACGAAACCCGTTCAATCGTCACAACTGCAGTTTCCCTCGGCATTTACAACCCGCCTGCGCGACCACATCCACAGCCGAATGTTGCGCCTTCCGTCAAACAGGAGAAAGCACTCTAGATGCTGAGGAGAATCGAAAAGGATGGCGTGTGCGAATTAATAAATCGCTTCTACATGGCCCAGGTTAGCTGTCCTGCTATCGCGCGGCAGCGGCTGTAGCATTACTTTCATACAGCTGACGTCGTTCGGCATTGTAATCTGTACCGGTCTTCCTGATATCTGCCTGGCTGCGCCATGTCTTGCGCTTTGCGGGCGCGGCATAATGTTGACCTGAGTCCAGGTTGGCGGTCGGCACTCGAACTTCTTCACGCACAGCTGGCTGTATCACAGGCCTGATCGGTAAAGCTGGTCTGGCCCGTTGCCTGATCCACGCACATATAGACCCGCGCCGCAGCGAGCTGCGGTACCAGCAGTAGCAGTGCAGTAAAAGCTAACTTTTTCATTGTCCCTGTTCCCTATTTGCCCGAGTTATATCTCAGGATGCATACAGAATAGCCACTCCCATAACCAATAGGCGACCAAAAACTGGAGATTTCTCCAGATAACCGAAAAAAATGGGTGCTATCGAAAAATTAAGAGATTTAAACCAACTTTTAACATTATGTTGACTTATTTAGCCATAGATGAACTAATTTTTTGGATAACTATCTATCAATACAGGCACTTACTGAGAACTCCGTTCCATGCGACACATACCCCTGCTCCTGATCACCCTACTCGCCTTCATTACCCCGGCAATGGCGGGCTCTGCCACCGCGCTATTCGCCGGGGGTTGCTTCTGGTGTATGGAGTCCGCGTATGAAGAGCAGGAAGGAGTCACGGGCGTGGTCTCCGGCTTTACCGGCGGCACTCTGAAAAACCCCACCTACTCGGGGAACCACGCGGGTCATTTCGAGGCCGTTGAAGTCACCTACGACCCCACTGTGGTCAGTTATCAGGAACTGCTTGACCTGTTCTGGCGCAATATCGACCCCTTCGACGATAAAGGCCAGTTCTGTGACAAGGGCTCCAGCTACCGCAGCGCCATTTTTCCGGCTAGTGCTGCGGAACGAGAAATGGCCGAACAATCAAAGACGGCGGTCGCGGCGCGCTTCAGCGGTCAGGAACTGTGTACACCGAGATTCTCGATGCGGGCGCGTTCTGGCCAGTGGAGAATTACCACCAGGATTACTACCTGAAGAATCCGGTACGCTACAAGTACTATCGCTGGAACTGCGGGCGCGACCAGCGACTGCAACAGCTATGGGGAAGCGAGGCAGCTACCCAGATCGGGGATTGACGGGGATATCCCTAACGCGGGAGCGGCTCATACGCTCAGTGAGCCGCATCATCAACACTGGCAATCAACTCCAGCGCCTCGTCGCACCAGGCCAGGAACTGCTGACCATGTCCAAGACCGCGGACCAGCGCCAGGTACGCTCCCTTGCTGCGAGTTGGCAGGGAGTGCGGATCGTTATAGTGTCGCAGGCGTATTTTTTCGTACACGTACAGCAGGCGCATCATCTGCTCCCTGCGGTCTGTAATCTCAGCCGCCAGATGCGCAGCATTGTCAGCGCTAAGGTTGTACAACTTGATCACCAGTTCATCCTTGGCCGACTGGGTTTTGGTCGCGCCGTACACCCACTCAGCCAGAGCGTCCCGGCCTGCCTTGGTCAAACCGTAGACAATCTTGTTGGGCTTGCCACTCTGGTGTACTTCCCGCTTGTTGAGCCAGGATTTCTCCGCGAGCTTATGCAGCTCCTGGTAAATCTGTTGATGGGAGGCATGCCAGAAAAAGCCCAGGGATTTCTCGAAATCGCGGGCCAATTCAAAGCCCGAGAGGTCAGCATCGATCAGGGCGGTCATGATTGCGTGTGCAAGCGCCATACTCTCACTTCCTGTACCACTGCCCGTGACGCAATTGGCGATCCAGGCATAAGTTATTTTTATCTTAGCCGCTGCCACGGCTGACTGCATTCCCTTGCGAGCGTCCGCTCGTTAAAGGTCCAGGAAGTCTAGCATGCAAGCCCGGGGGTCACACGGGCTTTTGCTTTTCACCGGTGGTATCGACTACAGGAAGTGGCATGATAATCTGGGTACAGCGTTATATTGCAGCGTAATCACCATGACATCGAGCGGTTATGGCGATATCACTCCGGCGCCGCCGGTCACCCGGACTACGGGCCTGCATGCAGGCCATTAACGGTACCTTTAAATGGCTGTGGCAGGCGCTAATCCGGCAGGTACTAACAGCAGGGTTGCAAAGCAAACTTGAATGGAACGGGAGAACATCGTGGACAACAAAAACCCCATGGCAGATTACGATCCATTGTTTGTACGAAACATGATCGAATCGACCCTGCGCATCGCTCTGCTGGCCTTGCTGCTGTCTGTGTCCTACCAGATTATCAGGCCCTTCACCGTACCCATCCTGTGGGGCGCCATCATTGCCATAGCGGCATTTCCGCTGGTGCGGTGGCTGGAGCCGAAGGTCGGTGGACGGCGCGGCCTCGCCGCTGCGCTGGTCAGTCTCAGTTTCCTGCTAATCCTGGTGATACCGGCCCTGTCGGTTACTGAGGCGGCCGTAGGCGGTATCAAACACGTTTCCGCGGCGCTGGAACATGGCGACTTGAGAGTGCCTCCGCCCTCCGCTAAGGTCGAGGAATGGCCGGTGATCGGCGAAAGACTCTACAGTGCCTGGAGCAGCGCCAGCAGTGACCTGGAAACATTTCTCCTGGCCCGTGCGAACCAGATCAAGGAGTTGAGCGGCTTTTTACTCAAGCGGCTCGGCAACAGTTTGCTGGGTGTCCTCAATTTTGTCGTCGCCATAGTCATCGCCGGAGGCTTCATGACGTTTGCCGACGGTTGCGGCACCGCGGCTAAACGTTTTTTCGTGCGGGTGGGCGGACTCAATCCGGGCGGCGAGTGGGCACCTCTCGCCGTGGCCACGGTAAGAAGCGTCCTGCTGGGTGTCGTGGGCGTGGCGGTGATACAAACGACCCTGATCGCTATCGGGCTGTTCGTGGCAGGTGTACCCGCAGCCCCGCTGTGGAGCAGCATCATCCTGGTGCTGGCCATCGCACAGCTGCCTCCATTGCTGGTCGTAGCGCCTATCACGGTCTACATATGGACAACCGCGGATACGACTACGGCCGTGATTTTCACTGTCTACCAGTTACTGGCGGGCGCCAGCGACAACGTCCTGAAGCCATTATTGATGGGACGCGGGCTGGACATACCCATGCCGGTAATCCTGGTGGGCGCCATCGGCGGCATGATCATGTCCGGCCTTATTGGGCTGTTTGTCGGGGCGGTCATACTGTCCATCATGTACAAGTTGATCGGTATGTGGCTGGCACAGGAGGCGCAGTGAGCAATTGGCTGAACCGCTCCCCAAACGCTAGAGCTCTGGAATAATTCTGGAGAATTGCTCGATCATGGGCATCACGATCTCCGGCTTGTCCCAGTTCTGCATGCCCACGCCGATGTTGCAGCGATCGACACCCATATCCCGGTAGGACTTCAGCAGCTCAGCGGTCACCGGTGCCATTACCACCAGCGTGATTTCCACAGCATCCGGATCGCGGCCATTGTCCCGCACCATCTGGCGGAAATTCTTTATCTCCTGCTCGATATCCCCCATCGCTACATCCACCGGCATCCAACCGTCTGCCCACTGTGCAGCGTGCTTGATACCCAGGGGACCCATCGCCCCAAGGGTAACCGGCGGACCGCCGGGACGCATCGCCTTGGGCTCGAACCACACCGGATCGAAGTCGATCAGTTCACCATGGAACTGCGGCTCCGCATCCGTAAGTAACGCACGCTGGGCCAACACCGTTTCCTTCAGCGCCAGATACCGGCGGTTAAACGGCAAATCGGTTGCGTTCTCGAATTCCTCCTGGTTCCAGCCCACACCGCATCCGATCACCACACGACCGTTGGAAAGCCTATCCAGTGTGGCGATCGTCTTGGCCTGGGAAAACAGTTCGCGCTCCATCAGCAGGGCAATGCCCGTGCCCAGTTTGAGGGTCGTGGTAGCGGCTGCAGCCGCCATCAGTGAGACGTAAGGGTCCATCATTTTTTTGTACGGCTCAGGTAACTCGCCCCCGGGCGGATACGGCGTGCGCCGCTCGACCGGGATGTGGCTGTGCTCGCCGTACCACAGAGACTCAAAACCGGCCTCCTCCAGAATCTTTGCCAGAAGGTGCGGGGCGGGGTCATCCGCCGTGTTCATGGAGCTGAATCCCAAATACATGGTGTCTACCTCGCTAGTAAGATGTGGGCGGTACTACAGGGAGCGGCGCTGTCGCACCGCGCTGGCCAGTTTCTGCAGCAGAGGCAGGGTGTCATCCCAGTTGATACAGGGGTCAGTGATGCTCTGCCCATAGGTCAGTGGCTGGCCCGCCACCACGTCCTGCCGCCCTTCCACCAGATTGCTCTCGAGCATCAATCCAAAGATGCTGCGACTACCGCGGGCCACCTGCGTGGCGACATCAGTGGCTACATCAACCTGGCGGGCGGGTACTTTGCGACTATTGGCATGACTGGCATCGATCATGATACGCGCGGGCAGCCCCGCTTTCGCCAACATCGCCTGCGCATCCTCCACCGAAAACATATCGTAGTTGGGGTGTTTACCGCCGCGCAGGATGATATGGCAGTCTTCGTTACCGGTGGTCTGGAAAATAGCGGAGCGCCCCTGTTTAGTCACCGACAGGAAATGATGCGGCTGGGAAGCTGACTTTATGGCATCAATGGCCACCTGTATATCGCCATCTGTGGCGTTTTTAAAACCCACGGGGCAGGACAGGCCGGAGGTCAATTCCCGATGCGTCTGGCTCTCAGTGGTGCGCGCGCCAATGGCTCCCCAGGACACCAGATCGGCGCAGTACTGCGGCGTGATCAGGTCCAGATACTCCGTACCCGAGGGCAGGCCCATGTCAGCGAGATCTGACAACAACTGCCGCGCGAGGTGTAAACCCTTGTTGATCTGGAAACTGTTGTTAAGGTCCGGGTCATTGATCAACCCCTTCCAGCCCACCGTAGTGCGCGGTTTTTCAAAATAGACGCGCATGACTACGAACAGCTCTTCAGACAACTCCCGCGCAGCCTGTTTCAGCAGGGCGGCATAGTCCAGGGCAGCAGCCGGATCGTGTATCGAACAGGGCCCGACAATTACCAGCAAACGATCATCGTCACCTTCAAGAATACGATGGATTGTATGCCGGGCCCGGGCCACCGTTTCCGCCGCCTGCTCACTGACACTGATATCCTTGATCAACTGTTCCGGGGAAATCAGTTCATTGATCTGCTGGATGCGAAGATCATCGGTTCTCGCTGTCATGCTCTATTCCAATTTGTTTCTTTCAGGAGGAAAAGTCCTGAATCAGGGGGCGTGTAATATACCACAATGATACGCCAGCCAGCGCTATCCGCCGCTGTGCTGACACCACCAGTCGTCCAGCAGGCCTCCCACGGTATTGGGTACCACAAGATGGGCGCCATACCAGGTGTGGAGGCAGCGAATACGGGTAAAATCCGCAATACCTCCGATACCCTTGTTGACCAGTGCCTCTGCAAAGCCCAATTCCTGAAGTCGTAGGCGAACCAGCGAAGGCATACAGCGATCACGCAACGCGATATGCGCCAGATGATCGTTGCGCATGCGACGCTGTAAATCAGGATCTGCATCGATGCGCTGCTGCAGCTGCCGGATCAAGCCAGCGGCCTCAAGCTGATCGATGCGGTAACACAGCCCGGGATCAATCAGCCAGAACAAGGTCGGGAAAGGTCTGTCATCCACCAGGGAAGCAACACGGATGACCACCGGCTCACCGGCGGGGCCCATGACAGCGATCTCTTCCAATCCACGCGGCGGCCTGCCGAGCAGGACCGCAACCTGATCAACAACATGGGGAGCTAGACTCAAACGCTGGTACCGCTGTTTGTTCTGATGAGAGCATTCTACGAAATCGCCGACAATTTTGGCAGCAGCGCAGGCGCGCAAATACACTTTTTGCAAAAGCCGCAAGAATCACCTGGCAGCGAGCGGGGCCCTCCTCGGTTGACAAGATCACTCCGTATCTCTAGAGTCCACCCCGTAACCAGGTGCCCACCGTGCACATTTTAGTTGTTCACTGGGTGGGTTAAATGGGAAGTGTGGAACGGCAATTGCCCAATCCACCGCTGCCCCCGCAACGGTATACAGTCGACGACTGTGAGCCCGACACCTGCCTGGTGATGCGCAACGATGGAGCGGAGGGCTTCATACACGGTTGCTCAATGCTTGCATTGCGTTTCCAGATCCCCTCCCTCAATCGCCATTGATCTTACGGCAATTGAGGACACCACATGAACAAGCTATCAGTTTTTACTTTACTGGCACTTGCCGCCGCCAGCCCCTGGCAAGCAGTTGCACAAAGCACTCCATCCAGGGATAAGCTGGAAGAAATCATTGTCACCTCATCCCGTGTGCCAATGCCATTGCGCGAGATCGGCACCTCGGTATCGGTTATTACAGAGGAGGAAATCTCGCAATCAGGTTTTACCTCCTTGTACGAGATACTGCGCACGCAGCCCGGCGTAGCCGTCAGCAACGCGGGTGGCGCGGGCAGCCCAACATCGCTGAGAATTCGCGGTGAGGAAGGCTACCGTACCCTGATGTTGCTGGATGGCATTGACATCTCCGACACATCCTCGCCACAGATCGGTCCGCGGGTAGAGCAACTGCTCAGTTCCGGAATACAGCGGGTGGAGATCCTGCGCGGTCCGCAGGGGCTGTTGTACGGAGCTGACGCCGGCGGCGTGGTGAATATCACAACCATTGCGCCCCGGGATGGCCTCGGCGGTGAAGTCAGTGCCGAGGGCGGCCGCTACGGTACACAACAATTCGCTGGCAATGTGGGTGGCGGCAATGAAACTGTGGACTTCAACCTCTCCGCCGCAGATTTTTCGACCGACGGATTCAACGCGCGCACCGACGACAATACGCTCGCAGATGACGATGGTTACGATAACACCACTGTGCACGGTCGTTTCGGCTGGAACGCCAGCGACAATTTGCGACTTGGGACTGGCAGTCCACGATATCGACGCCACCAACGACTATGACGAGTGCTCCGACTCCAATTTCGAACGTACTGATCGCTGCGAGAATGATTACGAACAACAGGCCTGGCGCGCTCAGGGTGACTATGAACTCGGTCGCTTCAATCACCAGCTGTTCTATAGTGACAGCGACACAGAGCGCAATTTCTACTCAGACGGTGTATCCAGCTTCAAGCCCCAGGGCACCCTGGAACGCAGCGGCTACCTGGGCAGCTTTGCCGGGGGCGACGCACTGAAGCTGGTATACGGCGTTGACCTGGAAACCGAATCGATGGATGACGGCAGCTTCGACACCGACCGCAGCCAGGATGGGTACTACCTGGAATACCAGGGCGGCTTCAATGATCGCTTTTTCGTCACCACTGGTGCGCGCTATGACGACAACGATGATTTCGGCACGCACGCCACCTACCGCGTGAGTGGTGCCTACCTGATTCGATGTATCTGACGGCGAACTCAAGTTAAAAGGGACCTACGGCACTGGCTTTCGTGCGCCCAGCCTGTATGAAATTGCCTTCAACGAGGGACCCTTCGCCTACCCGCCCGCGCAGGGTACTCAGCTCTCGGAGGAGGAGAGTGAAGGCTTCGACCTGGGATTATCCTGGTCAACCGCAGCCGGCCTGTACCTGGAAGCCGTCTATTTCGACCAGACTGTCAACGACGAGATTTATTTCGACATCGTGGACTTCTCGGGCTACCTGCAAAGCAATGGTGATACGCAGTCAAACGGTGTAGAGCTGACAGCGCAGGCGCCGCTTCTGGATACCTGTGTGGCTCAGCAGTAACTATACCTATAACGAAACCGAGACCAACAGCGGTACCAACCGCATATTCCGCCCCAAGCATCTGGCAAACCTCGGATTGAGCTGGAAGCCTCTGGCTGAACGGCTGGTGTTGGCACTCTATGTACGCATGGCGCGCGATGCCGAGGGACTGGAGGGCGAGGATCTGGACAATTACGAAGTGCTGGATTTCACCGCCAGTTACTGAACTGGTCGACGGGTTGGATGTCTACGGGCGAGTTGAAAATCTGCTGGATGAAGACTACGAGGAAATTCCCACTTACAATACCAGTGGTGCCGCCGCCTACGCCGGTCTGAGATATTCCTTTTAGAGGATGCGTCATGAGTGACAGTCGTAAGGACGCCAAACACAAGGCAGCCATGCAAAAGCAGAAGGCCAGCGTCGATGCCAGCATTGACGCTGCCAGTACCGAGCGTGGTGTCGCCGTTCTACTCACAGGCGATGGCAAGGGTAAATCCAGTTCTGCCTTCGGCATGGTGATGCGCGCCCTGGGCTACGGCCAGAAGGTCGGCGTGGTGCAGTTCATCAAGGGTGAACAGTTGTCCGGCGAGGAAATCTACCTGAAGGAACACTGCCCGCAGGTAGATTTCTACCAGATGGGCACCGGCTTTACCTGGGACACCCAGGACCGCAGCGGCGATATCGTTGCAGCTATCAGGACCTGGGCAGTGGCCAAGGAGCATGTTACGCGATGCCAGCTTCGATCTGGTTGTGCTGGATGAGCTGACCTACATGATTGCCTACGACTATCTGCCCGAGGACGAGATCATCCACGCCATCAGCGAGCGCCCCGCTACGCAAAGCGTGGTCAGTCACCGGTCGCGGCGGTGGCACAGCGCTGCAGAGGATTATGGATACCGTATCGGAAGTCAGGGAGGTCAAACACGCGTTCAAGGCCGGCATCAAGGCCCGCAAGGGCGTCGATTATTAACACCGGCCTGTACTCACAGCGACAACAGCGCGCGCGATTGCTGATTGTCGCACTGGCAGCCGTACTGCCCTGCGCCATGGCGCTGAGCCTGGCCAGCGGCGCTGTCAGCCTCTCCGCTGTCCGACGTCGTGCAGGGACTGACGGATACGCTGTCGGGAGAGACCGGTAACCAGAACGCGTTGATCGTCGGACAGATACGCTTGCCGCGCGTTCTGCTGGCGGCGGTCATGGGTGCGACACTGGCGATTAGCGGAGCCGCGATGCAGGGCCTGTTTCGCAATCCACTGGCGGACCCTTCTCTGATTGGCGTCACTGCCGGGGCCTCGCTGGGCGCGGCGCTGGTCATCGTAACCGGAGGCAACCTGCTACAGGGCTATACCGGGCTCACCCTGGTGTCCGCCGGTGCTTTTGCAGGCGGTGTGATCGCTGTGCTTTTTGTGTACCGACTGGCAACATCACCCAATGGCACATCGGTGGCAACCATGTTACTGGCTGGCATCGCGATCACCGCCCTGTCTGGGGCAATCGGCAGCCTGCTGGAGTTCTTCGCCGACAACGACATGTTGCGACGCATCAGCGTGTGGAAGATGGGAGGGCTGGACGGGGCCAACTACCCTCGACTGCTGCTGGCCACGGTGGTGAGCTCCGCATTGCTGGTGACACTGCCCCGCTACGCCCTGGCGCTGAATGCGCTGTTGCTCGGTGAATCCGAGGCCCGGCATCTGGGTATCAGGGTTGACAGTATCAAGGTGGCCTTGATTACCTGGGTAGCTATCGGAGTTGGCACCTCGGTGGCCCTGGTAGGCACGATCGCCTTCGTGGGTCTCGTAGTGCCGCATATGATCCGCATGCTGGCGGGACCCGATCATCGCTACCTGATGCCTGCCTCGGCGCTGGCCGGTGCGCTGTTGCTGGTCGTGGCAGATACTCTGGCCCGCGTCCTGGTGGCACCCACCGAATTACCTGTTGGGGTCATCACCACCATTGTCGGCGTGCCCTTCTTTATCTCGCTGTTGCGCAAACGCCACCATTATGGAATGCAGTAATGCAAGCGCAGCGCAACTCGAAACGGTGTTAACCCGTGAGCACCTTACAACTTGCCGGTGTCCATGCTGCACCCTGGGGCCAGGCGCTGCTGAAGGACATTACCTTTACCCTCGAACCCGGCGCTGTACTCGGACTCGCCGGGCCCAACGGCGCGGGTAAGTCCAGCCTGCTGCAGCTCATCGCAGGTGACATCCGGATCAGCACCGGGCCAACTGACCTTCGGTGGTCGATCACTGGCGCAGTGGTCACCGCAGGACCGCGCACAACACATGGCCGTGCTGCCACAGATGTCCCTGCTTAACTTCCCCTATACCGTTGATGAAGTGGTCATGCTGGGACGCATACCCCACAGCAGCGGCCATCAGACAGACAGGGAAGTCGTGGAGCGAGGCGCTGCGACTTACCGACACACTGCACCTGAGGCACAGGCTCTACACGCAACTTTCCGTCGGCGAGAAACAGCGCACGCAACTGGCCAGAGTATTCGCGCAGGTCTGTGGCGAGAAGTCCCTGATCGGGTAGACTCCTACTACTGGACGAACCCACCTCGGCCCTGGACCTGGCCCATCAGCAACAGGTGCTCCTGGCAATACGTCAGCTGGCCCGAGCGGGGTTGCAGCGTGGTGCTGGTGATACACGATCTCAACCTGGCAGCCAGTGTCGCAGACCAGATACTGGTATTGGACAAGGGCCAGCAGGCAGCCCTGGGAACGCCAGATCAGGTATTCACGCAAGCATTGTTCAAAGAGGTGTTTGATGTTGATGTCATCATCAGTAGCCATCCGCAGGGAGATTTCCCCCTGATCACGCCGTGCCAACAATTTTTATGAAGAAACTGCTACCTCGCGCTGCTGCTCTGCACAATGACGCTCCCCGCACTGGCGATCACCGTGCAGGACTTCGCCGGGCGTGAGGTGACACTGGAGCAGCCTGCCCGGCGCATTGTGGCACTGGCGCCGGATATCGTGGAAAACCTGTTCAGCGCAGGCGCCGGTGACAGGCTAGTAGGTGTCGTCAGCTACAGTAATTATCCGCCACAGGCGAAAGACCTTCCTGAAGTGGGAACGTATAACGCCTTCAGTGTGGAGCAGATTCTCGCCCTGCAACCCGACCTGGTGGTCATGTGGGGATCGGGTAATGGCATGCAAACGCTGTCCAAGCTGGAAGGACTCGGCATTCCGGTATATGTCAGCGAGTTACGGAAGCTATCCGATGTGCCTGAAAGCATCCGGCGACTGGGCGAGCTGGCTGGAACCACCCGCGTTGCCGGCGCGGAAGCCCGCCGCATCGAGAGTGAAATTGAGTCGTTGCGCCACCGCTACGGTCGGAGCCGAGCGCTGGGTGTGTTCTACCAGATATGGAACGATCCACTGCAAACCGTAAACCGCGAGCACCTGATCAGCGAGGTCATCGCGCTGTGCGGTGGCCGCAATGTCTTCGGTGATGCCAGCGCACTCGCCCCGCGCATCAGTGTTGAGTCGGTACTATTGCGCAACCCAGACGCCATCGTTGCCAGCGGCATGGGAGAAGCTCGCCCTGAGTGGCTGGATCAGTGGCGGGCCTATCCGTCCCTCAAGGCCGTGGCAGGCGATGCCCTCTTTTTTATCAACCCGGATCACCTGCAGCGCCCCACCGCCCGTATACTGCTAGGTGCACAGCGCCTGTGCCAACAATTGGATCAAGTACGCTAACGCCAGGTTGATACTCTGCGCCGAGGCAAGTGTATCGACCCGGATCGATGCCGTAGTGCTTGCCCTTCGCCCCGCCTTTGCTAAGCTCTCTGCTCCAGAAAATGACTGATCTCTCTTGCGACAAGGACACCACCATGAAACCAGAAACCATTGCCCTGCACGCCGGCTATGCGGGCGACCCCACCACTAACGCGGCCACAACGCCCATTTACCAGACCACCTCTTTTACCTTCAACGACAGCCAGCACGGGGCCGACCTGTTCAATCTGGCAGTTCCCGGCAACATCTACAGTCGCATCATGAATCCCACCAATGCCGTACTGGAGCAACGCCTGACCGAACTCGAAGGTGGCGTGGGTGCACTGACGGTGGCCTCAGGCATGGCGGCCATACGCTATTCCATCGAGGCGATAGCCGAAGTTGGCAGCAATATCGTCAGCACCTCACAGCTCTATGGCGGCACCTACAACCTGTTCGCCCATACCTTCCCGCGCCAGGGTATTGAAACCCGCTTTGCCGCTGCCGATGATTTCGACAAAGTGGCCGCACTGATCGACGTCAACACCAAGGCACTGTTTTGCGAATCCATTGGCAACCCTGCGGGGAATATTGTCGATATACAGCGCTGGGCCGACATCGCACATGCCGCCGGGGTACCGTTGATTGTCGACAATACCGTGGCGACGCCGATGCTTTGCCGCGTGTTCGATTATGGCGCGGATATCGCAGTCCACTCGCTCACCAAGTACATCGGCGGCCACGGCACCACCATTGGCGGCGCCATCGTCGATTCCGGCAAGTTCGACTGGGCTGCGCACAACGAACGCTTTGCGATCATGAACAACCCCGACCCGTCTTATCACGGTGTGGTCTATACACAGGCCATGGGCGCGGCCGCCTACATCGGTCGCTGCCGCGTGGTGCCGCTGCGCAATACCGGGGCGGCCCTGTCACCGCACAGCGCCTTCCTGATCATGCAGGGACTGGAAACATTGAGTTTACGTATGGAGCGGCACTGCGAGAATGCGGAAAAGGTGGCACAGCACCTGCAGCAGCACCCGCAGGTCAACTGGGTAAATTATGCTGGGCTGGCGGACAGCCCCTACCGCGAGAACAGCAAGAAGTTCTGCAAGGGTAAGGCGGCCGGCATCCTCAGTTTTGGTATCAAGGGCGGCATCGCGGCGGGCATGCGCTTTATCGACGCCCTGCAGTTGATACTGCGCCTGGTGAACATCGGCGACGCCAAATCACTGGCTTGTCATCCCGCCAGTACGACCCACCGGCAACTTAACGCCAGCGAATTGGAATCGGCGGGTGTCAGTGCAGACATGGTCAGGCTGTCCATTGGCATTGAGCACATTGACGATATCCTGGCCGATATCGACCAGGCGCTCGCGGCGGCGAAATAGCAGCATCCTTTTCAGGTGCGAGGCAGTCAAGTGATTGCGAGTGAAAACACGGTTTTTCTGGCACTCTGCAGAGCTGCTACCAGACAATTGGGAATTAAACACTTGAATATCTTAGCGGGCGAGAAAATTCCCGTGATTTAGCGAAAATTCCTTCTATTCTGTAGAGGTGCTGTTAGCCGTAAGTTCCATCTGGATTGCTAAAGCAGTCTGATGATGTATCGAGATGATTTAGATGAGCACGGTATTCAATGCAGGAGATGTAACCCAAAGTCCACAGGCTGGTTTGTTAGCGCAGCAGGTGTTTTTCCCAATTGCCGCTGTGTTCGCCGCGGTAGCGCCCTGGCTCTTGTTGATATCACTATCTGGAAAATTCGGATTAATCGTTGATGTGCCCACTCCTGCACGGGGCATGCTGTTTGGATTCGTAGGCGCATTAATTGCGGGTTACCTCGTGGGGAAACAGCGGCGCGGTTACATGCTCACCCTGGTTGCTTTATGGCTGGCGGATCTTCAGGCTGAATTTGCGCCACGCAGACCTCAGGGCACTGGGCGTGGGGTATCTGTGGCTGGCAACAGGACTGATGGCTTTTAGCATGTCCCTGGCCGCAGGTCTCTCCACGACCGCCAGTCTTCATGTCATCACAATCGGTGCACTCGGTACACTGTCTTCCACCATAATTTTGAAGCTATCAAGCAAGCGATCTCAAATTCACGCAAGCGTTTACTGCGCAGTGGTTTTATTGATTGGATTCGCAACAATCAGCCGTTTCCTGGCATCGATGATACCGCTGTATAGAGAGATCTTGCTGGGGACCGCGGGTGTTATGTGGAGTGCGAATTTTATCGTGGTTGCATACTTTTCGTTCTTTAGAAATTTGGAAGACCCCTTCAGCCTGTTCCGTTGTCGGCAAATTCAAAATTGTACGTATACCTGTCCCAAGAACCTCGACCCGGAAAGAGCTATAGTTCACATCAAGCGCATGCTACTAAAAAGCGGAGTTTAAGCGCCTCTATTGAGGAGAAATATATGTCAGTTCTCAGACAGATCCAGCGTTCCAGAATGATTGATGGGCGTGTATTGAGCAATGAGGCACTGACAAAGCGCTTGTACGCGCTTCGTCTGGACGTCGAGTCATTACAATTTGAGGCCGGGCAGTTTGTACGACTGGAACTCGACATCGATGGTGAAAAGGTAGCAAGGCCCTATTCACTGGTGAATATACCTGGTGATCCCGTAGTGGAAGTTTTCTTCAATACCGTCCCGGGTGGCAAACTGTCCAACGCACTTGCAGCGTTACAGAAGAATGATTCCGTGGCAGTATCACAACCGGCTAGCGGCTTTTTCATTCTAGCCGAAATACCTTCTGCGAGAGATCTCTGGCTAGTTGCTACGGGTACTGGCTTGGGGCCTTATTTGTCGATCCTACGAACTGGCCAACTCTGGGAGCGATATGAGAATGTTGTACTGGTGCATGGTGTCCCCTACTGTGAAGAGCTTGTATACCAGGACGTGATCAATTTGGTTCAATCGAAGTATCCTGAACGATTTCGTTACCTCTCGTGTGTTTCCCGAGAAAAGAACCCTACTGGATTAAATGGGCGTATTACGGACACATTAAATCGTGGAGACCTGGAGCGGAGCGTTGGTTTTCCCATAAGTAAAGCGACAAGCAGTGTAATGTTGTGCGGTAACCACAATATGATTAAGGATATTCAATCGATCCTGGCGGCGCGTGGTATGCAAAAACACTTGCATCACAAGCCTGGGCAGATTCTGACTGAGCAATATTTTTGAAGTATGTTCCGTTATGCCAGTGTCACGGGCATAGCTACCATCGGATACCTAAAAATTCTTCCGGAGTTTTCTCGGCATAACCTGGATCGTTATGTTTCGCTCAGTGATGATGGTCCTGCTGATCAGGTAAAGCGAACTCTGGAAACCTTGATTTGGCATATGCCGAATGACACTGAGTACAGATTTCCAGTAATCGGGGATATTGGAAAGCTACAAGTTCGGGATCATGAACTGCTGCAAGTAATCTGTTGGACATCGTATCACCATAGCTCTATACCGTTCGTTTCATTAGCGTGGGGATATCCTTCAAAGACGCGGCCTCGTTAGGATGCGCAGGATCGCGCAGTGCGGGACCCAGTTGCGCCCCGACCTCCTCCGGTCGTAGTGGCTCACCACATTCACTGCAGGTAAGTGTGGGACGGGTTTTGTTGCCGCAGGAGTGATGTACGTATTCCAGAGGAGCGCCCTTACCTTTGTCCATCCAGTCATCGCCCCAGCGCGCCAGACTCATCAGCACAGGGTACAGTCCCAAACCCTTGCGGGTAAGGCGGTATTCGTAGCGCAGCGGTCGCTGGTGGTAAGGCACCTTCACCAGCACACCCTGCTCCACGAGCATGGTCAGTCGCTCTGACAGACGGTGGCGTGTAATGCCCAGGTTGCTCTGGAACTGATCGAAACGGCGCGTACCGAGAAACGCATCGCGCAGAATCAGCATGGTCCAGCGCTCACCGACCACGGACAGCGCGCGCGCCACCGAACACACCTGTTTATCGATATCATCCCATCGCATACAGTCCCCGCTACCCTCATGCCGTCAGCACTGGATATTCGGCTAAAATGTACCACATCCATTCCTCTCTGGAACCCTCGAATAACGGGCAAAAAAAAGGGCGGGAAGAAAACCCGCCCTCGCCATGGCTTGGCCGCGCTAAGCGCAGGCTGCGCCAGACTCAGCCGAACTGGTTCATGGTGTTATGTGCACCACCAGCTTTCAGGGCGGCTTCACCGGCGAAGTACTCCTTGTGGTCATCGCCGAGGTCAGAGCCTGCCATATTCTGGTGCTTGACGCAGGCGATACCCTGGCGGATTTCCTGGCGCTGCACGCCGGCCACATAGCCCAGCATGCCCTGCTCGCCAAAGTATTCCTTTGCCAGGTTATCAGTAGACAGTGCTGCGGTGTGATACGTCGGCAGAGTGATCAG
Organism: uncultured Gammaproteobacteria bacterium; assembly: GCA_963712135.1. Classification (GTDB taxonomy): domain Bacteria; phylum Pseudomonadota; class Gammaproteobacteria; order Pseudomonadales; family Halieaceae; genus Marimicrobium. The sequence goes on along the minus strand of CAVQGV010000026.1, from coordinate 390,638 downwards.
GTGATGGAAAATACCTGCTTCGCGCGCGGAATCAGCCTGGAAGGTGCGAATCTTCTCGTCGGCTTCAGCGGCCAGTTCGGTACCGTCATAGTCGACGCTCATCAGCGCGTCACGCTTGTAGGCTGATACGTCCTTGCCCGCCTTGCTCCACGCATCAAAGATCTGCTGGCGGAAGTTCAGCGTCCAGTTAAAAGAGGGGCTGTTGTTGTACACCAGTTTGGCGTTGGGAATGACCTCACGGATGCGCTTGACCATACCACCGATCTGGCCGATATGCGGCTTCTCGGTTTCAATCCACAGCAGATCAGCGCCGTGCTGCAGAGAGGTAATGCTATCCAGTACACAGCGATCTTCACCGGTACCCTTGCGGAACTGGTAGAGGTTGGACGGCAGGCGCTTGGGACGCATCAACTGATCGTGATGCTTGATGATAACGTCGCCGTGACTCATCTCCGCGACGGAAAGCTCTTCCATATCGAGGAAGCTGTTGTACTGATCGCCCAGATCGCCGGGCGTGTGTGTCACAGCAATCTGCTTGGTCAGGCCGGCGCCGAGCGAGTCGGTACGGGCTACGATGATCCCGTCATCAACACCCAGTTCCAGGAAGGCGTAACGTACGGCGCGGATCTTGGCCAGGAAGTCCTCATGGGGAACGGTGACCTTACCGTCCTGGTGACCGCACTGTTTCTCGTCGGATACCTGGTTCTCGATCTGGATGGCACAGGCACCCGCCTCGATCATCTTGCGCGCCAGCAGGTAGGTTGCTTCAGCGTTGCCGAAACCGGCGTCGATGTCAGCAATGATCGGAACGACGTGCGTCTGGAAGTTGTCGATTTTTTTCTGTACCGCCTGCTCTGCACTTTTGTTGCCGGATTCGCGCGCGGCATCCAGTTCGCGGAACAAGCCGCCCAGCTCGCGGGCGTCAGCCTGGCGCAGGAAGGTATACAGCTCTTCGATAAGATCGGACACAGAGGTTTTCTCGTGCATTGACTGGTCGGGCAGAGGACCAAACTCAGAGCGCAATGCTGCAATCATCCAACCGGAGAGGTACAGGTAGCGCTTGCTGGTGTCACCGAAGTGTTTCTTGATGGCAATCAGCTTCTGCTGGCCGATAAAGCCGTGCCAACACCCCAGGGACTGGGTGTACTGACTGCTGTCAGCATCGTACTCCGCCATGTCCTTGCGCATGATCGCCGCCGTGTACCTGGCGATATCCAGGCCGGTCCTGAAGCGGTTCTGCAGGCGCATGCGGGCGGCGGACTCGGGGTTGATGTGATCCCAGGCGCTGCCGTTCTTTTGACGCAGCCGGGCCAATTCAGCAAGTTCATTCTGAAACGTAGTCATGGTAGTACCTCTGGATACTGGGTTGCGGGAAATCTAATTAGTTGGAAGAGGGTGTCGAATCGGGCACGGTCCCTCTGGTCAAGACCGGGCTAGTGTAGAGACCGTAGCTCCATAATTGAAATCAATGATGGGGATTTTTACTATTCACAGAACAAATCAAAAATACCGGGCAGGGCTTGGCGAGGTTACGAAGCTGGAGCTGACCGTTAACAAGCAGGGATATCTGGCCCGGCATCAGGTCCCGCTTTCATTACTGAAGGGGGCGCAAAGCCTCTTTGAACTACCTTACCAAAATTGCCTCGCGAATATGGGGAGGGCTCCCTTTGCACTAGCGAATACATACAGACAACTAACCGCCCACAATGAAATTCAACGCTCGCCCTGCTCCGTCCTCCACAGAAATCCCCAGGACGAACGGCTGTTCCCAGCCCGGCCAGGCCGCGGCCAATCCCGAGTAAGTCCCCGCAAGCGCGCAATCTGAAAGCACTAACTTAAGCTCAAAAACATTGAATTGAGGGAGGCTTTGCGTCATCTGGCCGGCATATTTACAACCGGTCGTATCCTCGGCACTAACGCGCCCGCCTGCCGCAAAGGTCCAGGCCACGGTGGTACCATAATCGTCCTTGAATCCTGTAACTGGCGCATCCAAGGGTGGCTCAAAGTGCCACCCATCTTCCGCAGAAGAAGTCACCTTGAAAAAGCCATAGCTGCCAGACTCCGTACCCCAGCGACCATCAAGACTCGTCCGCTCAGCAATATACCCATCAACCAACAAGTGAGAAGAAACGTTTTGCCCCGTGTACAGGTTCCCGGAACCGTGGAAGACATCGCCATCAGTGTGTAGTGATCCAGTTAACTACTTGGCACTTGTCTGTCCCATGGACGAAACAATGCTAAAGTCCCCCTGATCGTTGACCACCGTATAAACGTACTCGGCAGTATTAGTCGTGCAATCAAATAAGGTGCCAAAGAAGACTCCACCTGGCAAGGTGTCCAGATCTGATCCCTGTACAGGGCCATCACTAGAGCAGTCGAAAACTGACAGTGGTGGCGGTATTGACAGTGAAAACTAACCCGCGCCCACCGCACTGGAAGAAGCCGCCACCCATCCGCTAGACGTTCGGAACGTCCTCAGCATTGGCTGCTTACAGATGACGGTTGCCCCGCTCACTGGACCTATTCCACCGGCAGGAAATATTTCGCGGCAACGTATCGCCCCACCTTGCGTCCGAGGTCGGCACCCGCAACATTCGCTGACCTGAAATGAAAACCGGCCCATATACGCGCCTCAATGACTTCTGCGGTCTGTTGACTCAGATTGGTGAAGTGGCGGGGTCTGGACCCAGGTATCAGGCTAGTCAATGTCATTGGAAGGTCGCCGGTGCCGTAGAATGCCCGCAGTACTTCATTCATCGCACTCGTATTGCACGCGTGACCGGAAGGGTATTCCGGGTGGGGAGGTGTCCCTGCAAGTGGCACCCAGTTTGGATCTCCTGAGGTATAGGGATTACCATCACTGTCGGCGTTTTGAATCGCCGAAACGGGTCGCCAGGCGTTGAAGTAGTACTTCGAGTCCCAGCAGGCGATAGAAGCATCAGCGAAGGCGGTGCTTAGCATCGCATACAGCCGCGCTGCATTGCTTGTTGAAAGGCTCCTTCCCTTGATAAACGTCCGGTAGTTACGTGTCCAGAATGTCGCAGGACTTTCAAAATAAAATAGTGCAATTGCGGTTTGTTCCGGTGTCCGTACCGTACTGGCAGCGCTACCCCACTGCTTTACCTCCCTGAATTCGTCTCTGTACTTACTACTGGTTACATCGGGCGGGCCCTCGGCTCGAAACTGCATGCCACGTTGAATGGCAAAGGGCTGAACACTTCCGAGTGTTGGAAGTACCGGGTTCGAAAATGCGGGCGGAGTGCTCATATAATCAGCAGGGCCGTATTTGTAGGTATAGCTGCCAAACACGTTGCGGCCGTCATTCTTACGCAATTTAAACAGGCCCATGGCTACCTCCTTTCCGACAGCGACCCCACGCTTTTTGCTGGTGCCATCAGGAATGGTCGCCAACGAATTAACGTAGGCCTGATCGAGCAGCGTCGCCTTGTCCGGAAACAACTGGCTCAACATGGTGTAAGCGGCTGAGACAGCAGCGGCAGCCTTAGATGCGTTAGTCGTGGGTGATGTCGGGTGGATTGCATAGACCGCGTGCTTGCCATCGATTGCATTAACCGCATCGTAAATAGCGAGATGGACCAGTGCGTAGTAGGTGCCGGGTGCCCCCGGCTTGGTCGCTATGATCGACTCCGCTGTTTCGTTCCAGTCGGAAACGACATCGGCATGCGTGGCGGCAGTCCACGACAGTACCAGGGTTGTGATAAAAACCGCTCCCAGGCGTTGCAGGTAGCGAGCGGCCAACAGGCTTATCTCATTCATTGTTGATTTCATCATCATGTCCTCATTGAGGTTAGCAAATAGGCGCTATGGGGTTAGCCAGGTAATCGCCATAAGCTATGAAAGCAGATACGCTCCACGGGTGTATGAGGAAACCGTTACCAATACGTTAGCCTTTTGTTACAGCTTAAAATTCATGGAGTTACAGGCAATTGACGCAACGGATTGTGCCGCGCCAGCATGCATTTAGGTATTGCGTTTGGCGAGCATCCAGCTTCCCGTCACCAGCGCATAAATCTTGCCATCGTCAACGCCGATGAACCGGGTTTCAACAACGCCCATGCGGCGTGAGCGGTTGATGACAATGCTCTCGACCCGAAAGCTCTCACCCACTTTCATGGGACGGAAAAACCGCGTCGATAGATCCGCGGTGGAGTAGGTTTCGGCTTCCGTGCTGGTTGACCAGAATGCCATGCTCTGCCCGGTGTCAGCGACAACCGAGACGATGCCGCCCTGAACAAACCCGTCGTGATGCGACAGCTGCTTGCCAATCGTCCATACAAGCACGAAGCGGCCATGGCTCACCTCAGTAAAGCGCATGTCCATATTAAGGCCCATAGTCTGTGCAAACGGCGGTGCTTGCCCAGGTGAGGTACCATCAATAATGGCCTGGATCGTGGCGATCACGTCGTATGACATATCTTGCTCTCCCGTGCCTATTAGCGTCAGTTCCTCGTCATGCGCATCATGATTTAACGCGCCTTCCTGTAAGTCAAAGCCATTGAAATACAGAGCGCAAGCATCTCATCCGGCAACGCCGCGCCAGCGGCGAACAGGGTGTCCCGTCTGTGTATGCTCAGTTCGCTGGACGTGGTAAGTCGTAGAGTGCGGCACGAAAAGGAGTATTTCTACTAAGGCACTTCCAGACCAAGGGACTTCAGGTAATCCGCCATCTCGTCGTCGTGGCGTGTAAGCTCCTCCTGCAGACTTTCATCTTGCGCATCAGCCATCCGAGCGTCCCCTTCAGATCGCTCGGCCTCCATTGCTGCCCCTTCGCCGCCCGCGAGTATAGTCACACCCGCCAGTTGCCCAGTGTTTTCTGCCCACTCCAGAGAATAACTCACTTCCCCTAACAAGGTCTTGAAGGCTTGTCTAATAGGTTGCCGTTGGATATCACAATTGACCACGGGATTTAGTCCCGTGGGGATTGTCACGTATATCCGCATTTCCTTGCCAAGAGATTTCAACACCGAATCAAGTGGCTCCTCCTTGGCCGACAATTGTCAGGTCGGGGTGTTGGTACTCTACCGTGGCCGCAATGCAAGTCGTTGATAGGAACAGTAGCGTTCCTATATGCAGTGCCAAAATCGTTTTCATACATCACCTCATAATGTTAAGTCGTTCAGTGAACGCCGCAAACTCAAATCACTTGATCAGTTCGATAAGCTGACCTGAACCTCGTCCGCTTGATGACGCTTCAATTCCATCACCACCATTTCCATCTGCAACATCCGCTCGTCCTGAGTGGTAAGGGACTCTCGTAAAGCAGTTATTTCTGCGTGCTGCTTTGAAATCTCGGCTTTCTGATCTTTGGTCACCGTCGTTAGTACTGCAACGATATCCATCGGAGACAACGACTTGTGGTCGTTTGTGGCCACCAGGTCCGGGACGTCCTCAGCGATAAAACCCACATATTCCTCGTCGCGAGAGTTTTTGTAGACATAGCGTACCGGTGACAGACCTGCGAGTGCTCTATTCGCATCCTCGCTGCTGAGTGTCTGGATATTGTCCTTGAGTTCACGTGATGAGGCGTTCGTCCAAACGCCCCCCGTGGTCAGGTGTGCGCCGTTCCAGACCGCTACGGCGTCACCTGCGGCGACAGTCCCCGTGCCTACTCCCAATTTATTTTCTGCCGGGGTTGGGCTGAACACACCGTACAGTAGCGGTGTCACTGGATTGTTGGCGATATACAATTTATTACTGCCCGTTTCGTTCAAACCGGCTGATCGCCCAATGAAGACATTTAAACTGCCGGTCGAGTTAAGTGCGCCTGCCACTTGCCCAATACCCACGTTATACGAGCCCGTTGTGTTGCTGTAAAGCGCCCCATGACCCTCCGCCACATTGCCTTCGCCAATCACATTCTGGTACAGGGCTGAACTGCCCAGGGCAGTGTTGTATTTTCCCGTAGTGGTTTTATACATCGCCCACGACCCTACCGCCGCGTTGTAGTTGCCAGTAGTGTTTTCATGCAGCGTCTTGTAACCCGCACCTGTGTTCTCGATACCGGTGGTATTGCGGTAGAGCGAATTGAAACCGACTGGCCGTATTGTTGTTGCCGGTGGTGTTGTAATAGAGCGAATTACTACCGCTGGCCGTGTTGTACGAGCCGGTGGTATTGGACGTGAGCGAATAGGAGCCACTGGACGTGTTGAACCCTCCGCTGGTGTTCTGAAAGAGCGACTTCACACCACTGGCCGTGTTGTAGATGCCGGTGGTGTTGTAATAGAGTGAAAAACGGCCAGTGGCAGAATTGTCCATACCAGTGGTGTTAAAAACGAGCGCATTGGCACCGACGGCCGTGTTGCCAGGTCCTGTGGTGTTGAACCTGAGCGCATTTTCGCCAAAAGCCGCGTTACTGCCTCCAGTGGTCACACTACTGAGTGCACTTGGACCATAGTAGGTATTCAGAAATAGAGACCGCCACGGTTCGTCCACACAAGGCGCGAAATGACACACCGCCGCCTGCACCTGAGTGGAACCCAGCAACATCGTAATTGCCAGGGCGAGGTAACGCACAGTTTGTTTATTCGTAGTCATAAATAACTTCCTCTTGTTGGCGTTCATTGGAACGTCTTCCAAAGTAATGAAAGCAGATCGGTTTCGATCGTACAGGAGGAAACCGTTATCAATCCGTTGGGCTTTTGTTATGCCTTAAAAATCATGTAGTTACAGACATAGAGTGGCGTGGAACTGGTGGTATCAGATCGATCTATGCGGGGCGGGCGAACAATATCCGGACTGGTGAAAGCCCTTCGGCGGTGTCCCGGCTCAGAATGTCACCGTCATGCGCACGCCAAACACCGATCCCGGGTCCTGCACGATCGCGCGCGTGGTGTTCGGATTGGCCACATAGGCCTTTTGCCCCTCCGCGAGGGCGTAGTCGCCTACCACATAGTTGTCATCGAGCGCATTGCGGACGAAGCCGGCGACTTCCACCTGGCCGACGCGGATTCCGACTTGTGCGTCGAGCAGGTGGTAAGAATCCATGTCGATCTCAATCGAGCCTGGCACCCGGCCGCCGCTGCGGTGCCGGAACCCGAGCGTGGCGATGCCGGTGATCGCTGGCGTTAGGGGATGTTCGTAATTCGCTACCAGAGCCGCCGTGTAATCGGGCGCATACGCGCGCTTATCGCCCCCCACCACGCCACCGTCTGTGATGCTGTTGCGGTAGGCGCCCGCCGATGCAGTCAGCGAGAGCTTATCGGTAAGCTGTGCTGCCAGGTCAACTTCAAGCCCTGTCGTCTCCCCAACTGCCACGTTCTGCAGGGGGAAGAACACCCCAAGCTCTCCGACGTCAGGCTGCGGCACCAGCGCGTTATCGATGCGCAGATAAAATACGCTGGCGCCCAGTTGCAGCCGCTGGTCCAGCAGCAGTGCATTGAACCCGAGCTCATAGTTCTCCGCTTCCTCGGAATCGTACGGCAGCAGTGCAGGGTCGTTCACCAGCATATTGAAGCCGCCGGCGCGGAATCCGCGCACGTACTTGCCGAAGACAGTGAGTGTGCTGTCGGGCTTGTACGCCATGGTGATACCCGGCGACCAGTTTTCAAAAGTCTCACTGGTATCGAGCGTGATATTTGGCGAGTCTGCGGATACGAGAGTACACGGACCGTCGATTGCTCGAAATCGAAATCCTTGCGCTCGCGGGTGTAACGGAGATCTGCCGTGATCTCGACAGTCGCCGTGGGCGTCCAGATCAGCTCCGTGAAGCCAGCCCAGGAGGCGCTGTCCTGGTCGACGCGCCGCAAAAAATTGCGAAATTGGTCATCGTCCGTAAGAATCAGCGCGAAATCGCGCACTGGCAGAACCTGGTTAATGAATTCTACGGTTTCCTCGTAGTAACTGACGCCGACCTGCGTTCGCACGGGGTCACCGTTATCAGGTGTAAGGTAGCGCACTTCGCCGATCAGGCTCCTATCGTGGTCGTCCCGCGTGTATATCCAGGGTGATGGAGTCGCCAACGGGTCCGATGATGGGTCGGCCAGGTAATCCGCATACGATGCGGCATGGGCGGTACCATCGTAGTCGGAGCCTGGGTCTTCCACCTTGACCTCGCGCCAGCCAAGCACTGCAACGAAGTTGCCAACGTTCGTATCGACATCAACCTTGCCGTTGAGACGGGCGGCGTCCTGCTTGATCTGGCCCAGGTCATCGCGCAGCACGTTGCGCCGGGACTCGGGCGGCAGTGGCGCCGGACCGAGCCGGGCGCCATCCACCACACCAGAAAAGCCGGTCAGCACGGGAACATCGGTCTCGGAGAATTCTCCGGTCAAGGTGAACACCGTGCGCTCGTTTGGCAGGACGGCCAGGGTGACACGACCGCCAGTTTCGCTCGAGGCGTCGAGGTTCTCGTCGACAATGCCGCTCTGGTAGTAGCCGCCGTCGACGTCGTTGTACCAGGCTGTCGTCCGCAGCAGGACGGAATCCGAGATCGGAATATTGCCCGTGCCGTTCACATCCTGGGTGCCGAACTGCGCATAGCTCGCGTCCAGGCGCGCGAAACGCTCGTCCGTCGGCTGGCCGGTGGTGATGAGAACGGCGCCACCCATGGTGTTGCGACCGTACAGACCGGCCTGTGGCCCCTTGAGCACCTGGACCGACTGGATATCGTAGAAACGCGGCAGCACGGTGCGCAAACCCGAGGCGTACACTTCGTCGACATAGACCGAGTTACCCGGTTCGATAAGCTCTCCCGGACTGACCACGCCGCGAATAGTGATCATCGGGCTGACGCCATCACCGCCGCCGTAGGCCATTACACCCGGACTGAGGCTCAGAATTTCGTCCAGGTCACGGAACTGCAAGTTCTCCAGGGCTGCGCCATCGAGGTGGGTCAGCGACATGGGTACGGCCATCAAAGGCTCGTCCCGCCGCCGTGCCGTGACGATGATCTCCTCAAGGACACCGGTTGTTGCGTGGGCCGCAGTCACCGCGCACCAGCCCGTGTTAGGTCCACCTGAAAGAATTGCTGCCAGGGTACCTGCCAGGACGTGCCACCTGTCGTCATGAAAAGACAGTTGAGCCACTCCTGGTTTCCTCTGATTCAAGGCGCCGCGTCAACAGTGAGGTCCGGTTTCACCGTCGAGCGATCGGGGAACGTTCCGCCGTCGCTCATTGTAGCGATACGTGCGCGTTCCGTCGCGATGTACTGGTCAATGCGCTTTCGCAGGGCCCGCAGGCAGGGCGCATCGACCATGCCATCGAAGGCCGGATTGTCGAGTATCACTCCCCAGAAAGGTCGGGGATTGGGTGTGTAGCTGTATTTCAGGGCGGCGCAGGCGTCGTCGCTGCGGCCTGCACGCGCCAGCAGTGTCGCTCGCACCTGTTCATGAATGAATCGATGGGGAGGAAAGCGCGACTCCATTGTGACCATCCGCCCCTCTAACTTCTCCTCCAGACGCGCGGCCGCGGCGATGTCACCGCTCAGCCTGAGCAACTGTGCGAGATTGGCATAAGCGTACAGGCCCCAGCCGCTCACGTCCGGCCGCAATGCACCGTCCGTTAACAGCAGGGGCGAGAGCAAGGCTACCGCGCGGCCGTAATCGCCGTCGGACACTGCCTGACGCAGCAGGACGTGCGAATTCATAAAGGTGCCCGTGTCGAAAGCCGGTAGCTGTCGCCCGTCGTAGAACGAATCAGCCAGTTCCGTCACATTTCCCTCGGCCCAGGGAATCGCCAAACTGCCGAGCATTGTGGGAGGATTGTCAGCCATGCGCGCTGCTTTGATGTCACCGACCGCCAGGTACATCAGGATCAAATGCTCGCGCAGCGGCACGGCGCGCGGATCGAGCGCCACCGCCCGGCGGGCATAGCCGATGGCATCGGCGAAATATCCCTGGACGCCATACACCTGTGACAATTGCGTGAGCGCAGCGCGGTAATTCGGGTTCAGCGCCAGGGCGCGGCGATCCAGCTCGGCAGCCTCCTGCCACTTGCCCAGCCCCATCATCAGTATCGCCTTGGCGTGGTAATTGCCGGGGGTGAGCGGGTCAAGCGCAATGGCGTTGTCGACGGTCTAGATCGCCTCCGGGATTTGCAGCGCGGATCGGGCCTGCACATTCGCGAGCAGCTCATACCCGCGCGCGTAGCTGGGGTTCAACTCCAGGCCGCGGCGCAGATCGCGCTCAGCCGCTGCAGCATCATCGGTCAGCATGGAGCGCAAGGCATAGGCTTCGCCGAGGCCCGGATCCAGCGCCAACGCCTTTTCCAGCAGTGGCGCGACCACGGGACGGGCGGCTTTGATACCGGTGGTGGACTCGGCCTGGATCAGGATGGCATCGGCCAGCCTGGCGTAGGCCAACGCATAATTCGGGTCCAGCGTGAGCGCGCGCTGCAAGTGCTCGATGGCCTGCTCCGCATCGGCCACGGACCGCGTGATAAGGAGTTGGCGCGCGCGCAGCAATTCGAGTTGCGCTTCCGCATTGACGGCCCTGCCAGGAGGAGCGATGGCCGCGACGTCTCTTTGCAGAATGCGCTGGACCGCACTGCGCCACGTCCAAGGCGATGTCCTGCTGCAGTGCGAACCAATCCGCCAGTGCGCGATCATAGGTCTCAGCCCATAATTGCATGCCCGTCTCTGAATCGACCAGCTTGGCCTGGACCAGCACGTGTTCCGCATTCCCGCGTATGTCGCCCTCCAGCACGTAGCGGACACCCAGGCGTCCGCCGAGTTCGCGCGCGTCGCGCGCTTTTTCCTTGAATTGAAACGCCGAACCACGGGCCGTGACGCGCAGCTCGCGATTGCGCTCCAGTGTTCCGAACAGCTCTTCGGTCAGGCCGTCCGCAAGGAGTTGATTGTCGGCTGCTTCACTCAAGTTAATAAACGGCAGGACCGCGATGGTGGCCGGCGCCTTGGCAGGGACCTCAGAGTGCTTTGATGAGGGCTCGCGTTCGCGCAAGGCATCGAACTGCGTTAACGCGACAGCGGCCAGCGCAACCAATCCAACGATGCCGAAAACGATTGGCCGGCGCCTTGAGGTGTTAACGTGTGTGGGACCCTCTCCGCCGGGTATCACCGGAATCGTCGTAACAAGGGATTCATGGGTTGTTGTGCTGGATGTCGGTACGGTTAAGTCCTTGAGCGCCTCCAGGTCCTCCCACTCAGATTTCGGGAACGTTGCAACGTATCCCTTCTTGTGAACGGTACGAATGTAGCTATCCGACCCTCCGGCAGCAAGCGCCTGGCGCAGGTTGAACACCGCACGTCGCACGGCTTCGTCGGAAACGATGCGTCCATCCCAAACGGCGTCGACGAGGTCGGTCGCGGCTCAGCAACTCGCCCGGGTGCGCGACCATATATTCGAACAATTTGGCGACACGCGGTTCCAGGGTGGCGACGTGCGACCCGTTGCGCAGTTCAAGGGTATTCGGGTCCCAAACCCAGTCGTCAAATCGGATCGATTGCGTCATGTCTATCCCTGTAGAGAGCGTCCACGGTGCCATTGTCGACAGAGTTCAACAGGCGAATGGGCTGGCCCTTTACCACAGCACTTATTATGGGGATAAAATGCCATAACAACTTGAAGAATGACAGGACAAATACCAGATTGCCCACAGCGCCCGTTAAGTAGTGCCGGACGCCGGAAACTTACTCGACGTTCAGGCGCGCCTGCGCCTCCATGGCCAGTGCTCCAGAGGCATCCAGCGCCCACAAACGAACCTCCCCGTCGTCCCGCCGTCCCTGCAATCGCAGGGGCAACCCTTCCAGCAAGGGCCGGATCGCACGAAACTCAAACGCTGCCACCTCAGCCTCGGGGATTTCTCTGTGCAGCAAATCCAGCAGCAGTGTCGCGGTCAGCGGCCCCTGCACGACCAGCGAGGCGTAACCCTCCTCGCGCGTGGCATAGTCGCGGTCGTAGTGGATGCGGTGACTATTGAAGGTGAGGGCGCCATAGCGAAACAGCAGCACGGTGTCGGGCCGCAAATCCCTCGACCACTGCGCCACCGCGGGTGCCGGCCTGGGCAGGGGGACGACATTGGCAGCACCCGGCTCGCGATACACCAGGTCCTGCTCTTCCTCAATGGCCAGATTCTCGCCCTGAAAAATCCGGTGGCGCACCGTGACAAAAACCAGCTCGCCATTGCGACCCTGTTTATGCGTAATAGTGGCGATGGTCGATACCCGGCGCACCGCCTCACCCACTGTCAATGGAGCGACAAAGCGCAGGCGACTGCCGGCCCACATGCGGCGCGGCAATGACACCGGTGGCAGGAAACCTCCGCGCCGGGCGTGCCCGTCAACGCCCAGTCCCGAAGCGGCCACCGCATCCTGAAAATACAGCCAGTGCCAGCACGGTGGCAGTGGGTCGCCAATGAGGGCGCGCGGATGTTCATAGTCCAGGCTCGCAGACAACGCTGCCACCGGCGCAGTGGATAGCACATCACAACGCGTCTCTTTCTTGCCGATCCAGCGTTGTAATGCTTCGATATCAACGACACTCAAGCGCGAAATGCCCACGTTGTGTCCATTCCAGTGGGCAGCGCCATCAAAAGGACCGTGGCAGGTCAAGTTCCCGCGTGGCCACATGAGACAGGATCAGATTGGTCGAGATCGGCGCGACCTGGTACAGCCGCGTTTCACGGAACTTGCGCTCGACATCGTATTCCGTGGCGAAGCCGTAACCACCGTGCGTCTGGATACACATGTCCGCAGCAGCCCACGACGCCTCAGAGGCGAGCAGCTTGGCCATATTGGCCTGCGTTCCGGCAGGCTGGCCAGCATCATAGAGATCGACGGCGTGCTGCACCATCAGGGCCGCCGCCTCGGTCTGGATATGCGCCCGGGCGATGGGAAACTGAATCCCCTGGTTGGCCCCGATGGGACGGTCAAACACCTTGCGCTCACGCGCATAGTCAGTCGCCCTGGCGATAAACCAGCGCGCGTCACCGATACACTCGGCGGCGATCAGTATGCGCTCGGCGTTCAGGCCATCGAGAATGCACTTGAAGCCCTGTCCCTCGACTCCGATCAGGTTCCGTGCAGGCACCCGCAGGTCATCAAAAAACAATTCGGTACTGGCGTGATTCATCATTGTGGCGATGGGCTTGATGGTTAAGCCGTGTCCTACCGCGTCGCGCATATCAACCAGCAGCACCGACATCCCGTCAGTATGCTTGACACACTGCTCGCGCGGCGTGGTCCTGCACCAGCAGAATCATCAGGTCGGAGTGTTCAGCGCGGGAAATAAACACCTTCTGCCCGTTGACCACATAGTCGTCGCCGTCGCGAACGGCATGGGTACGAATGCGGGAGGTATCGGTACCGCTGCCGGGCTCTGTCACGGCAAACGCCTGCAGGCGCAGCGAACCATCGGCAATGGCCGGCAAAAATTGCAGTCTTTTGGGCTTCGCTGCCATGGCGCAGCAAGGTACCCATCGTGTACATCTGCGCATGACAGGCAGCGCCGTTGCCACCGCTGCGGTGTACTTCTTCCAGCACTGCGCAGCCTGCACCCAGCGGCAGGCCCGAGCCGCCGTATTCACGGGGTATCAGGGTCGCGAGGTAACCTGCCTGCGTGAGAGCCTGGACAAACTCCGTGGGATACGCCTTTTCACTGTCCAGCTTACGCCAGTACTCGCCGGGAAAGTGCGCACACAATGCCGCTACCGCCGCGCGAATTTCAGGGTAGGTCTGGTCGGTAGCCACGTTAATCATCCTTGCGCGAATCGCACTGTCAGCGCTACAAAAACCAGGAGCCGCCATCCACCATATGGGTTTGCCCCGTGACGAACGCGCTGCTGTCTGACGCCAGATAAATAATGGTGCCAGTGAGATCCTCAACCTGCAGGTTGCGCTGTATCAATTGCCCGGCCGCAATCACCTGCTTGGCTTTCTCCAGCTTCTCGCCAAAGAATTCCTCGGTGCCTTCGGTCATCACCGCCGAAGGCGCCACTGCATTGACGCGGATACGGTCCTTGCCCAACTCGCGCGCCATGCCCCGGGTCATGCCGATCACCGCCGCCTTGGATGCCACGTAGTCCAGGCCGTAAGGCAGGCCATAGACCGCCGCCAGCGAAGAAATATTGATGATGGAGCCACCCCCGGCGGCACGCATCGGCTCCACCACCGCCTTGCAGCACTGCCACAGGCCCTTTACGTTGATATTCATCACTGCATCCCACTGCGCCTCGTCCAGATGCTCAAAGCGCGCGCCCTTGAGTCCACCGTAGAGGCCGGCGTTATTGACCAGCACGTCGACCCTGCCGAAGGCGCTGACCGCCGCTGCGCCATCGCTGTGCAACTGGCCATGCTGGAGACATCCGTCAGCACGCCTTTAACCTGGCCACCAGCGGCTGCAATCGCTGCGACGGTTTCATCGCAACTATTGACGTCGCAGACGAGAACTGCCGCGCCCTCACGCGCCATAGCCTGCGCATAGGCGCGACCCAGTCCGCGAGCAGCACCGGTGACGATTGCGACCTTGTCCTGAAGTTGCCCCATAATGATTATCCATCCAAAACTATTGAGCCGTTATTTTGTAACCCCAAGCATATACTTGGCTACCGCCAGCCGCGTTTCCGCGTCAAGATAATCCTGTGGCGGCATCTCGGGGTAGTCGTCCCGCTTCTTGGTCGGGCTGGCGATAAAGTCTGCAATGCCCTGTGGGTTGTCCATATACAACGCCTGGATGATCTGCACGGGCGGTCCGATCATGCGTCCAGTGTAGGTGTGGCAACCGGCGCAGATACCGAGGTAGGCGATCTTGCCTTTGTCCTCTGCCTTTATTTCCCGCGGCGGTACCGGCGCCAGCAAATAATTACCAATAGCGTGGGTATTCGTGAAGCCACACTCGGCAAAATCGTCGATACCCACCGTGACGTACTGATGTCGGTTGATGATGCAGCTGTCCGCCGTGGGACCAATGCTGCCGATATCGGGATTGCCCGTTTTCAGCTCAGTCAACATATACGCCTTGATCTCCGGAATGGGATCAGTGCCATTGTTGATCATGGTGTTGTTCAGGATTTTTACGCGATCCGAATTGGGATCAGACTCCGGGTCGGCGGTGACATTAGTGGCGTGCCCATGATCGGTGATCATGATGCCAATATTTTTATTGTCCCTGATGATATTGCCCTCGATCACCACGTCGTCGGCCGCCATCACCAGTATGCCCGTGCCCGCCGGAATACCGGCCACCGTGGAACCCGGCGCGCCAAAATTGGGGTGATTATTGGCGATAATGAAGTTGTTGCGAATAATCACGTCGAAAGTGGTTTTAATGGGCAGTCCGGGTGTAATGAAAGCGAGGATGCCGCCGGTGTTGTTATACACACGGTTCGCTTCCACGACTGCGTGGCGGCTGTTCTCGATTTCAATACCCGCGACGCTGTCAAAGACGTCGTTGTGGGCGACATGCACGTTGTCACTCATGCCAACATAAATCGCCGCGTCCTCGATGCCGGAGACCACGTTGTGTTCAACGACACCATTCTGGCCAAGCTGGGGAAAAATACCATAGATGCCGGTATCGATGATGAGGTTATTGCGTATCTCCCAGTTGTTGCCGGCCTGGCTCATGATGCCGTTGCCTTTGTAGCGAGTGATGGTGAAGTTCTCGATAACGATATTGTTCCCGGAAAAAAGGATGGCATCATTCAACTTGTCCTCGCCATCCAGCACAGCGCGCCTGCCCGCTTCGATCACACCGATCAGGCGAATGCCATCTTTATCGATATAAACCGTCTCCTTATAGATTCCCGGCATGACCTGTATCGTCGTGCCGGGCGCGGCATTCTGCACCGCCTGCTGGATGGACTCACCGTCCTTGACCACGACCACCACATCTGTCATCGGGGGCCCGGCCACAGACTTGCTGTTACCGCTGAGTGTCAGCGCGTTGTCCTTGGCGCTAAAGCCGCCAGTGTAGGTGGCGCCGCCACTACCGGAAGTAACGACTGGCGCGCCAGCCCCACCTTTGCCTTTGCCAATCGACAGCCCCGCTGCAAATGCAGCCAGCGACCAGGATCAGACCGATAATTTTTCCCGCTTTCATGAGGACTCTCCAGGAATCATTTTTGTGTTTTCGATGTGTGCTGTCGGTCGCGGTGCGACGGGCGTCAAGCCCGATGGCAGCTGCTCTGGTATTTGAGGCTTTAAACTCTCATCAGTCAATGTGCCCAGAAAATCGACCAGCCGGTCCAGCTCATAGTCGGTCAGGTCCGGCGATGAGATATGCCAGTGCAGGTGCAGGTCGACACCCTGGGGCACGGCATGACCCCGACCCCCGTTGTAAAACTCGGCGATAGCGTGCAGGTTGTCAAACATACCGGAGTGCATGTAAGGCGCGGTCCTGTCGATATTGCGCAGGGTAGGCACTTTGAATCCCGCTTTCAGCTTGGGCGGCTGCAAAGGTTTTCTCCGCCCCGATATCAAGAGGCCGGCCATCCGGCTCCGGTGCGCCGATCACGGCAATCTGCTGGTTGGTAAACAAGGGTGGTGTATGACATTCGGCGCAGCGCGCCACAAAGGAACGGAAAACATTCAGTCCTTCGATCTCCTGCTGTGACAGCGCAGCGTGGTAACCCTGGGCATAGCGGTCGTAGCGACTGTTCAGGGAGATCAGTGAGGTCTGGAATGCTGCAGTCGCCTGGTAAATCTCATCGAGCGAAATGCCGTCGCCCTCGCGCTGCGGATACGCCTGCTGAAACAGCGACTGGTAGGCGGGAATGTCATTGAGAGTAGCAAGCAAGCGCTCCGGCGTGTTACCCATTTCGTTGGGTGCGAACAATGGGCCAAGCATCTGTTCCTCCAGTGTGTCGGCATGGGCATCCCAGAAGAAGCTTGTTCAGGAAGGCCACATTCCACAGCGAGTGGGGCAGCCCGCGCGACTTCCTGGCCGCCAATACCGATTGACCGTGGCAGACTGTCGCTAAAGCCGAGATCGGGATGGTGGCAACTGGCACAGGAGATGGAGCCATCCCCGGAGAGCACCGGATCGAAGAACAGGTAACGACCCAGATCAATTTGCTGCGGCGTAAATCCATCCCGGTGCTGCGGCAGGGAGGTCTGTGTGCCACCCAGCCCCGCGCCCTGCACGGAATCGTAGAACTCGTACATCGTGCGCAGCGTGCAGTGTCCGGCCGCGGTTTTTTCGAAACTGGGGGGGCAGTTATCGCGCAACACAATTTCCGCCGACCCGGCGCTGGCAGCCGCCAACCCACAGGAACAGCAGAGCGGATACCAGCTGGAGTGCGCGCGCTGTCATTTGCCCCGAACCTAAAGCGCCTTGGCCAGGGACTGGATATAGGCGATGACATCATCCAGGTCTTTATCCGTGGGCAGACTGGTCGCCATCATTTTCATTTGCCGCCCGTAGGTATCTTCAGGATGGGTGCCACGTATGCCCAGCTGGAAATTCTGGTACTGGTGTTTCAGGTAGGCTGCGTCCAGAGCGGCCAGACCCGGTGCATTCAGGCCTGGATTTCCTTCTGCCTGGCCGCCGTGACAGGCGCCACATTTCGACTGGTAGTAGTTATTGCCATTCTTCAGGTCACCCGCCTGCGCCGTTTTCGGTACCGGCCGCGGCAAGGCGCTGAGGTAGCTCGCAACAAGGGGAATAGCGGCATCGTCCAGCGTGCCAGCCATCGGCTTCATCTGTGCACCCTGTGTATCGCGGGGGTCAGCGCCGCGTACGCCGGTTTTGAAATGCTTGAGCTGGCGCTCCAGGTACGCCGCCCCCTGGCCCGCCAGGGCCGGCGCGCCCAATGCGGCATTGCCCTGCGCCGCATCCCCATGACAGGCGATGCAGGACTTGGTACTGCGCTGGCGCATCTGCCTGCGGCCTGCACCGCCGGGGACTGCCATGACAGGCACGTCAACATTAGTATTGCCAACAGGTATTTCATGGTCAGTCGCTCCTGTGTACAGGATCAAAAAAGGCGGGCTGGGAAACTGAAGCGGGCAAGTAAACCACAGTAATGTTAATTATGACTACTGTTTTTATTCCGATGACTTTCAGTTATTCTAGGTTCGATAATCAGCCCCATAATAATGGATAACAGCAAGGAAGACCCGAATGATGCCAATTAAAAAAATTACAAGGCCTGCGCCGCGAGTCTGCGCACCCGGGAAAACTTCTTCTGGTAACTGCCATCGGCATCGCCAGTGGCAGTGTCCTTGCCCAGGATGCACAGCCCAGAGGATACAGCACACAAATTGAAGAAGTTGTGGTGACCGCCCAGAAGCGAGAGCAGGACACCATGTCGGTACCCATCACCGTCAACGCCTTCACTGCGCAGGACATGACCAACACCGGCGCCGACAATATCCAGGACATTTCCGATTTTATGCCGGGCGTGGAAATCGGCGCGGGCGGCGCGACCCAGGTCACCATCGCCATCCGCGGGATAGAAAGCCCGAATATCAGCTCCGGCGGCGATCCCTCGGTCGCCACCTTCTACGACAATGCCTATATGCCCAGGGCCGCCACATCCATCCCCTTTACCGACATCGCCCGCACCGAAGTATTGAAAGGCCCCCAGGGCACCTTGTTCGGTCGCAACGCCACAGCCGGCGTTATCAATATCGTGCCCAACAAACCTATCCAGGAGTCTGAGGGTTTCGTCAAAAGCTCGGTCGGCAACTACGGCCTGCTGAATGTGGAAGGCATGGTCAATGAACCGGTGACTGATGATATCGCGGTGCGCGCCAATGTATTTTCCCACCAGCGCGACGGCATTATCGAAAATGTTGGTATCGGCGATGATCTGCGCGAGGAGGGTTTTATCGCTGCCAGGACGTCCATCCTCTACGATCTGTCGGAGGACACCAGCATTCAATTGGCTGGCGACTATGAAGACCGCAGCGAAAGCCCCGGATACTCTATCGGCGTCAGCCAGTACGCCTACAGCACAGATCCCTACAACAGCAAGGCCGCCAACGACGTCTACGATCGCGAAGAAAATCGTGATATGTACGGCGTGTCCCTGCAGGGCGACCACAGCTTCAACGAAGAGATGTCGCTGTTCGGTATCGTCAGTTACCGGGACTGGGAAACCTGGAACAAGCAGGACGAGGACGGCACCGAAGATCCCACGCGCTACCTCGACACCAACAACATTGAAAAGTCCAACATCTGGTACAGCGAGGTGCGCTTCCACTTCGTAAATGATCGTTTTGACGCCATCGCCGGTGGCAATTACAGCGTGGAGGATGTCTACCAGCGCACCGATATCGGCCTGCTGGCGGATTCCTACATGCAGTTCGTCAGCCCCCGTTGCCGAAGATGCCGCTAACCTCGGATTAATACCAGCCTGCCGCCGGGCAGCAACCCCTGGGACATTTTCCTGATGAGGGTGAAGCATTCTGGCTGAGCCTATCCGGAGCTGGCAGGATCATTCGTAACTCCCCCGTTACCAGGAATAGCAGTACTTCCTCCAAGCTACACGGGCCAGTACTTTACCGAAACCATGGACAACACCGGGGATTTCACCAACGCGGGTATCTTTGGCGATGTCACGTACAGCCTGACCGATACAATGCGGCTGTCGGCGGGACTGCGCTACAGCTTCGACGATAAAACATACTCCTGGCAGACGTTTCCCGAACAGATCGGTAATTGGCCCTATGCACCCGCTCGCGTCGCCTACTATCCGGAGCAAACCGGCGCTGCTCCGGCCAATTATTACGACAAATTCGAGGACTCCCACGACTGGAGCAAGACCACCGGACGCCTGGTGTACGACTGGCAATTTATTGACAACGCGATGACTTACCTGTCCTATGCCACCGGCTACAAATCCGGGGGCTACGATGGCCAGGTATTTTCGGCCTACGTGACCGGCCCCTTTGAACCGGAGGAAATGACCAGCATCGAGTGGGGTGTGAAGGGCGATTTCTTCGAGGACGTCCTGCGCGTGGAAGGCTCCCTGTTCAACCAGGATCTGGACGGCCAGCAAACTTCCACGGAGACCAAGCAATGTACGGCAGGTTCTACGCAAGAACAATGCAACGAACAGGATCCAACCGCCCAGCCCACCATCATCAGCCAGGATGTGACTACCAACGGCGTCGAAATCGTTGTGCAGTGGCATGCCCTCGACAGTCTGCTGCTGACCGGGTTGACGACGGTCCGTGACGCGGAAACAACACCCCAGGCCTACTTCAATGGCGATGGGGAACCAGTGGGAGGCAGAAAGCAAAGTGACAGCACCAACACCGACTACACCCTGCGCCTCGACTGGACACCTGATATTCCCGTGGGATTCCTGCTGGTGCACGTTGACTATGTGTTCGAGGAAGCGGAAGACCCCAGCGATACCGATGCCGCGATTTACACTACGGGACCCTGGTATTTCCAGGACAGGGAGATACTCAGTGCCCGTATCGCCTGGACCAACGAGGCCGAGAACTTTGAGGTCGCGGTGTGGGGAAGAAACCTGCAGGACAACGAAATTGCCGACAACCCGGGCGGCTTTGTAGCCAGCAACCTGGGGGCCTACAGAACCAGCATAGAAGATCCGCTCACCTACGGTGTGGACCTGCGCTACTCGTTCTGATGGGGAGATACTAACCACGCGATCAGGTAGGCAAACTGTGCTCCATATTGGCGGCTATTGACGCCGCCACCTGTTTGGCACGCTCGGCACGCTCTCCCATAAAGTGCTCATCCACGGTAGCGGTGAAGAACGCCAACCAGCGCTGGAAATCCTGTGCCTGCAGGGGCCGTTTGCCATGAAGCTGGCGGTGGATGTTCATGGTATGGCGCTGGTAACGCTTGTCGCCCAGCAACAACTTGCACCAGTAGTCCTTGATATGGGGCAGGTGCACGGCCAGGTCGATAGCGGCCACGTCGACAAATATCGGCGCCAGCTGCTCATCGGCGAGCAGGCGCTCGTAGAAGCGGTCCACGAAGAACTCAATATTCTCCCTGGAATCCATGTCTGGCCTGCTCTCGCCAGTACTCATAATACTATTTCTTCTTTTTACTCTTCTTCGCCTTGGTCACATGCGCCATCAGGCGCCGCTTACGCTGCACCTGGCGCTGGGTCAGCTTGTTGCGCTTCTCCGCAAAGGGATTTTCACTGGTGCGAAACTCAATGCGCACCGGCGTTCCCGCCAGTTCAAGCTCGCGGCGAAAGATTTTTTCCAGATAACGCTTGTAGCTGTTGGGAACATCGGCAGTCTGGTTGCCGTGGATGATGATCAGCGGGGGGTTCTGGCCCCCGGCATGTGCGTAACGCAGCTTGATACGTCGACCATTGACCATGGGCGGGGGGTGGTCAAACACCGCACCTTCCAGGATACGAGTCAACGCATTGGTATTCAGCTTGCGGGTGGCCGAGGCGTAGGCGCTGTTGATTGACTTGTACAGATGGCCGACCCCGGTACCGTGCAATGCCGAGATATAGTGCGTATCCGCGTACTCGGCGAAGCGCAGTCGTCGATCCAGTTCGCTCTTGATCCAGTCGCGCTGGTCGGCATCGATACCGTCCCACTTGTTCACCGCCAACACCAGGGCGCGACCTTTATCCATGCAGTGCCCCAGCAAATGCATATCCTGATCCACGATACCCTCATGGGCGTCCATGACCAGCACTACCACATGGGCATCGTCCACCGCCTTGAGGGTTTTCACGATGGAGAATTTTTCCACCACCAGGGTCACATTCTTGCGCCGCCTGACACCGGCGGTATCGATCAGGGTGTATTTCTGATCCTCGCGCTCGAAGTCGATATAAATACTGTCCCGGGTTGTTCCCGGTTGATCGAAAACAACAACCCGCTCCTCGCCCAGTAAACGATTGACCAGCGTCGACTTGCCGACGTTGGGGCGCCCCACGATAGCGACGCGAATGCTGTCCGGGTAGCGCTCGCGCCCCTCTTCTTCTGCGTCCTCGGGAAAGGCCTCGAGTATGCTCTCTATCATGCTGCTTACACCCCGACCATGGGAGGCGGCGATAGCGTACATGGTGTCCACACCCAGCGCGTAGAAATCACCGGTGGCGATATCCTCATTGAGGCCATCAATCTTGTTCACCACGACATGAAAGGTCTTGTTGCGCTGGCGTAACTGATTGGCTAAAGCCTCGTCCGTGGCATTGAGCCCCTCTCGGGCATCCACGATGAACAGTACGACATCGGCTTCGTCGATGGCGGTCAGCGCCTGTTGGGCCATGGACGAATCGACGCCATCTTCCTCGCCGGTAATGCCTCCGGTATCGATCACGACAAAGGGGCGATTGCCTATTTTGGACTCACCGTATTTTCGATCACGCGTCAGGCCGGGAAAATCAGCGACAAGGGCATCCCTGCTGCGCGTCAACTGGTTGAACAGTGTAGATTTACCAACATTGGGGCGCCCGACCAGGGCGATCACCGGTATCATTATTCTTTCGCGGTAATCTCATACGCGACCAGTTCACCACTGTTGCCAAACACGTAGAGCACGTTCCCTTCGCTCAACATATCCGCTCGTGCCCCGTCGTCATCGACCCGAACTCGCCCGACAAATTCACCGTCCACTTGCGATAGTACATGCACGTAGCCCTCGAAGTCGGCCACGGCAACATAGCTGCCCACCGGGGTCGGCCTGGATAATTCGCGGTAAGCCAGCGCAGCCTGGGTCCAGCGCGCTCCCTCGCCATTGCGCAAATAGGCTGCGAGAGTGCCGTCTTCGTCGGCGACATAAATGTTGCCAAAGCCCTGGGAGACACCCGAGTACGATGACACCTTCTGCTGCCACATCTTGGTGCCAGTGTCCACATCGATAGCTACCAGGTTCCCCTGATAACTGGCGGCATAGAGCTCACTACCTGCCAGCTCCATCGTTCCGTCAACATCGACAAGACGTTCAATCTCGGAGCGACCCTGAGGTATCGCCACGCGCACTTCCCAAACGATGGCGCCGGTGCTCGTATTCAGCGCCAGAACCCGGCCGTTGGCAAAACCAGCGTAGACCAGGTCATTGTGCACAATCGGCGAGCTGGTGCCGCGCACGGTCAGCACCGGGATATTGCTGTCATAGGCCCACAGTAATTTACCCGTAGTGAAATCAAGTCCCTGTAGCTTGCCGTCATTGGTCTGGACAACCACCACTTTGCCGTTGCTTTGCGGCGGGGACAGAATCTCTCCTCGCACTGGAACAGACCATGTAGGCGCGCCGGATTTGGCGTCCAACTTCAGGACAAAGCCGTCACTGCTGCCCAGCAACAGGGCATCTTCATACACGCCGACACCACCGGACAAGGAGGTCTCAACATCAGTTTCCCACAGAGTATCGCCAGAATTGCGGTCCAATGCAGCGACCTCACCATCGGCGGAGGCTACATAGATCGTTTGTCCACCAATAGCTGGTCGCAACCGGTAAAGGCTGCCACCCTGGCCATCACCAATCCCCACTGACCACAGCTCCTCAATATTGACCGCTTCTTCAATGTCCGTTAGTTCTGCTGGCGCCGTTGCCTCATCATCATCGGACTCAAACCAGCCCGAAATCGTGCTACAACCGGCCAGGGCGAGCACCATGACGAGTGTGAGTGAGTGTCGCGAGATTTGTCGCATGGGCCTATTCCTCAGGGGCGTCAACGGTGTCATTTGGGGCCGATGCTGCATCCACAGTACCCGGCACTGGATTTGCGGTCGTATCGAGGGTCCGTGCTGGTACTGGCGTGAGACTCTGCAACTTCTGCTGCAAGGCGGTCAAACTCAACCCTTCTCCACCACCGGCAGCCGCTGCTACTGCCAGGCTGTAGGCGTCCCGCGCTTCGTCATTGCGGCCTGCGGCCAGCAGGATATCGCCTTTGGCAGCTGCATAGGAAGCGCCATAGGCACCCGGTTCCGCCTCGGCCAGGATCGCCAGTGCTTGATCGGTTGCACCCGATGCAGCCAACACCCGGGCCAAGCGCAGTTGCGCGACCTGCGCTATATCACTGCCCTTATCGGCCTTGCCCAGCACCCAGCGCAGCTGCGCCTCGGCATCCGGCAACTTGCCTTCATTGACTGCCAGTGCCGCCAGATGCAGGGCAGCAAACTGGGCATAGGTCGTACTGCCAAATTCACTCTTTAGCTGTTCCGCTGGTGCCATAGCAAGCTGTGCCGCGGGGGTCGCGTCCTGAGCGCCAATAGACTGCAACAGCACCTGATACAAATCGGAAGCCTGCTCCTGTTGACGCAGTTCGTTAGCCTGCCACGCCTGCCAACCAAAGACCCCCCCCAGTGCAACAACCACGGCCACTACCATGGAACGACCATTTTCTTTCCACCAGCGACTTAGCGCTTCGACCTGCTCTTCTTCCGTACGGTATTGATCCACGTCGTTCTGTCCTCTTGTTCAATCCAGGGGCGCAAATACTGCGCACAAGGTCGTTACTAATTCATTCAGGGGTACGGTGCGCTGCCCGGTGCGCTCGCCATCATCCGCGCGCAGGGGTTTGATCGTGACCACCTGCGCCGCCACTTCGTCGTCACCCCAAATCAGGGCAAGCCGGGCACCGCTCTTGTCCGCCTTTTTCATCTGGCTTTTAAAACTTCCACCACCGGTGTGCTGCACGATGCGCAGCCGGGGCTGCGCATCGCGAACGCGTTCAGTGGTTACCAGTGCCATACACTCGGCTGCGTTTCCCACCGCGACAACATACACGTCAACTGCAGCCGTGTCCGCTACAACACCCTGTTCCCGCAACAATAGAACGAGACGCTCCAAGCCCATGGCGAAGCCAACGGCCGGAGTCGCTTTCCCGCCCAATTGCTCCACGAGGCCATCATAGCGCCCGCCTGCACAGACTGTGCCCTGGGCGCCAAGGTGGTCGGTGACCCACTCGAATACAGTTTTGTTGTAATAGTCCAGTCCGCGCACGAGCCGCCGGTTGATCGTGAAAGTCACTCCCACCGCTTGCAGCAGCTCACACAGTCGCGCGAAATCGGTGCGCGACTCATCGTCCAGGAAATCCTCCAGAGTCGGCGCGCCGTCCAGCACCGCCTGCGTGGCCGGATTCTTACTGTCCAGAATGCGCAGTGGATTGCTGAGCAGCCGTCTCTGACTATCCTCGTCCAGGGCATCTACATGGCCCTGAAGGTAATCGACCAGGGCCGCACGGTAAGCCCTGCGCGCCTGCGCACTGCCAATGGAATTGAGCTGTAATTCCACGCATTCTGCGATGCCCAACTGCCGCCACAATCTGGCGCACAACACGATGAGCTGGGCGTCCATATCCGGCGTGTCGATGCCAAATGACTCCACACCCACCTGGTGAAATTGTCGATAGCGGCCTTTCTGTGGCCGCTCGTACCTGAACATTGGGCCCGCATACCACAAGCGCCGGGGAACAGTGAGCAGACCCTGTTGCACGGCGGCCCGGACACAGCCAGCGGTGCCTTCCGGGCGTAGCGTCATACTGTCACCGTTGCGATCATCGAAGGTGTACATTTCTTTTTCGACAATATCGGTAACTTCCCCGATCGAGCGCTTGAACAGCGCGGTTTTTTCCACCACCGGCAGACGAATCTCACGGTAACCGTAACTGCCCATAACAGCGGCGACAGTTCGTTCCAGAAACTGCCAACAGAACGTCTCGTCCGGAAGGATATCGCTCATTCCCCGAATGGCAGTTATTTCACTCACATACGCTCCAGTGCACGACGCCATCAATCATGTGGATGATTTAGCGATCAATTGTTCTTCCAGCGCCGCGCGCGCCTGCTCCAGTTCTGAGGCGCGCTTACGAATCACCTCTTCAAGATGATCAATAAAGTCCACATTGCTGATTTTGTGGTGCGGTTCGCCATCGACATAGATCAGGTTATTGGGAGTCGCGCCGGTTAGTCCCACGTCCGCTTCTCGAGCCTCACCAGGTCCGTTAACGATGCAACCGATGACAGCCACATCCATGGGAGTGCGAATATCTTCGAGGCGCTGCTCCAGCATGTTCATTGTCCCCACGACATCAAAGTTCTGCCGGGAGCAACTGGGACAGGCAATAAAATTAATGCCATTGGCGCGCAACTGCAGGCTTTTCAGGATATCGAAGCCGACCTTTACTTCCTCGACCGGGTCTGCCGCCAGAGAGACGCGCAGGGTATCACCGATACCGTCCATGAGCAGCATTCCCAGTCCTACCGCCGATTTCACAGTACCGCCACGCAAGCCTCCGGCCTCAGTAATGCCCAAATGCAGAGGTTGCTCAATCTGCCTGGCCAGCAGGCGGTAGGCCGCGACTGCCATAAATACGCCAGATGCTTTTACGCTAACCTTGAACTCAGGGTAGTTAAACTTGTCCAGAATATCGACGTGGCGCATAGCCGATTCCACCAGTGCCTCGGGCGTGGGTTCACCGTACTTGCGCTGCAGGTCCTTGCCCAGAGAACCGGCGTTCACCCCGATCCGTATCGGTATGCCCTTGTCCCGCGCGCTGTCGATGACCGCGCGAACTTTGCTATCACGGCCAATATTCCCCGGATTGATGCGCAGGCAATCGACCCCGTACTCGGCAACCTTGAGCGCAATCTTGTGATCAAAATGAATATCGGCCACCAGCGGTACCGAAACTTGTGCGCGAATTTGTCGAAATGCCTCAGCTGCATCCATGGTGGGTACCGATATTCTCACGATATCCGCACCCGCGTCCGCGATGGCACGCACCTGGGCTACCGTCGCCACCACATTACAGGTGTCAGTATTGGTCATGCTCTGTACGCTGATCGGTGCGTCGCCACCCACGGGAACATTGCCCACGAATATCTGCCGGGAAATGCGGCGCTTGATTGGAGACTCAAACTTCATCCCTCACCTCCCGTGGTCTGCGGTGTGTCACCAAGGTGTAGTTGCGTGCCTTCATTTAACAAGGGCAAAGACTGGCCATCCCAACCCTTTTCCCACCACCAGAGCGCCACTACCAGAAGTACTAAAACACCTAGACCAATTACCACACCAAGACCCGTGCGCTGCAATTGTAAAGGCCTGGGCTCCATGCGCTTTTCCTGCTGCGCCGGCTCCGCCATATTCAATGCATCGAACACAGACATCAGATCCCTTTCGTCCAGACCCAGCAACCGCCCGTAAGCTTTCACGTAGCCGCGGGCAAAGGGCGGACTGCGCAAGGCTTGATAGTCATCTCGCTCTAGGATAGCAACATAGTTAGGCATTAGATTGAGACGATCCGCCGCTTCCCGTTCAGACATACCCTGCGCCATCCTGGCTTTTTTTAACAGTGATCCAGGCGTGGTAAAGGCATCGAGTTGCACAGCCTCATCAGTCACTTTTCACGGTCCGCTTATAGGCCTGGTATTCAGCAGAGTTGGGGAATCGACTGCTCAGGGCCAAAGCATAGCTCGCTTCGGAATCACGATCTCCTTCAACCCGGGCCAAACGGGTACCCAATAAGAGTGCCCGCGCCGTCTGCTGTTGCGCCACAGCGCGGTAAGTAGCATAAAACTGGCTCGCGCTTGCATAATCCCCCGCATCAAAGCGAATCTGAGCGACTTCCACCAGGGCAACCTGATTGGTCCGGTCCATTGCCAACGCCCGCACAAAGGCCTCCTCGGCCCCCTGTGTGTCGAACAGCTTTAGCCGACACATGCCCAGGTTCACAAACGCATTGGGTCGAGCGCTGTACAGGGTATCCTTGATCACATAATTCAACTGCTCTTCCGCGTCCTTGTAGCGCTCCCGGGTGTACAGAAAAGCCGCGTAATTATTGCGGGCCCGGGAAATATTTTTATTGTCCGACGTGATCGCCTTCTTGTAGTTTTCTTCCGCAAGTTCATACTCGCCAGTGCTCTGGTAGAGCAGGCCGTAAGCCTCGTAAACCTCAGCGTTATTGGCATCAATATCTGCGGCCAGCTGCAAATTGCGTTTGGCAGCTTCCCAGTTGCCCTTACCGAGATACTCCCGCGCCAGGGATACCCGCGTTTCCAGCGCTTTTTCGGGCGAGGCGTCCTCGGTGAAGCCGCCGGTGGTAGTGGTAATACATCCGCCCAGTAATGTAAGCAACAGCAACAGGTATAGCGGCGACACATATCTTTTCATGTTGGTCTGTGGTTTGAATAACATGCCTACCCCACTGTAATTATCTGCGCATCGATATCATTGGCGGCGCGGTACCGACCACTACGTCCGGTGCGGTCCACAACCTCGCCGACCAGTTGGCCGCAGGCTGCGTCGATATCATCGCCACGTGTAGTCCTAACGGTGACAATATAGCCTGCATCGACCAGCACTTGCCAGAAGCGCGATACCGCATTGCCGCTGGGCCGTCGATAATCTGACTGTGCAAAGGTGTTGAAGGGAATGAGGTTGATCTTGCAGGGCACGTCCCGCAACAACTCAGCCAGTTCGCGGGCCTGTTCGCACTGGTCGTTCACCCCCGCGATCAGGGTGTACTCTATCGTCACTACACGGTTTTTATCACTTTGGGCGGCCATATAGTTACGGCAACTTTCAAGCAACATGGCAATCGGGTATTTGCGATTGATCGGCACGAGTTGACTGCGCAATTCATCATTAGGCGCATGCAGGGACACCGCCAGAGATACCTCGCTGACCTCGGCCAGTCGGTTCAGGGCGGGCACGACACCAGAGGTGCTCAGAGTCACCCGACGCTTGGACAAACCGTACGCCAGATCCTCAAGCATGAGGTCCATGGCGGCCACCACATTATCGAAATTCAGCAGGGGTTCACCCATACCCATCATCACCACATTAGTGACGATACGGCCATTGCCAGACTGAAAGGCATCGTAGGATTTGATCGCCAACCACAGCTGACCAATGATCTCGGCAGCACTCAAATCACGCTGAAAGCCCTGTTTTCCGGTGGAGCAGAAACTGCAATCCAGACTGCAACCCACCTGCGAAGACACACACAGCGTGGCGCGATTACCGGCTGGAATCAGCACCGTCTCAACCAGTCCGCCGCCATCGACCCGCACCGCCCACTTGCGCGTGCCGTCGCTGGAATCCTGCTGGCTGGCAATTTCAGGCGGTCGAACCTCGGCAACTCCCAGTAATTTGTCCCGTAGCGACCTACCCAGATTAGACATGTCCTCGATCCGCGTGACGCCGCCGTGGTGTATCCACTTCAGGACCTGGTGTGCCCGGAATTTCTTTTCGCCCATATCCAGAAAGTACTGTTCCATCTGCACCCGGGACAAGCCCATCAGGTTGACCTTGCCCTGTTGCGGGCCAACCTGAAAAGAGATGCCGGGTGTAGTGGTCACGGGCAGATTCCAGTCGTCGTGCGCCTAACGCTCGCAGAGTTCGCAGGCGGCGAAGAAATAGGCGATCTCGCGGGCAGCAGACTCCGGGGAATCGGAACCGTGTACCGCGTTGGCGTCAATGGATGAGGCGAAGTCTGCGCGAATGGTCCCCGCGGCGGCATCCTTGGGGTTGGTCGCGCCCATCAGTTCACGGTTTTTGGCGATGGCACCTTCGCCTTCCAGTACCTGAACTACAACCGGGCCGGAGGTCATAAACTCAATGAGGGCGGCGAAGAATGGGCGCTCCCTGTGTTCAGCATAGAATCCTCCGGCAACGGTATCGCTCAAGCGCAGCATCCTGGAAGCCACAATGTGCAGTCCGTTGGACTCAAATCGCGAGTAAATCTTGCCAATAATGTTTTTACCGACTGCGTCGGGCTTGATAATGGACAGGGTACGTTCTACAGCCATGCGATATCTCCAGACAGGCTCACTTTGGGAAGCGCGCAATTATACGGATTTTGAGCCACTGTTTCACCTGCAAACCCGGTTCGCCGGCAGATTCTTTTTCTTTTAGATCAGTGGGTTAAAAAATAGTAGGCCAACTGGAAGGAGAAAATCTACGCCCGTTCTTCAATCCAGGCCGCTTGAATTGCCTCGAGAATTTTCTCACCACAGTGCTTGGGATCATCATCGAATTCCGGCAGTGCCAGCACCCAATCGCGCAAATCCACGAAGTTTACGGAGAGGGGATCCACGTCAGGATGGGCCTCCAGCAACTCTATGGCAATATCGTTTATAGCGGTCCACTGCATGCGACCTCTCCCCATTAATGTTGCTCGGATACCATGTTAATGGTGTAGCGCGGAATTTCCACCACCAGGTCATCCGCTCCTACGATGGCCTGGCAACTCAGGCGCGAGTCCGGTTCGAGTCCCCAGGCCTTGTCCAGATAATCCTCTTCCAGTTCATCGGGCCCCTGTAACGAGTCGTAACCCTCGCGCACGATGACATGGCAGGTGGTGCAGGCGCAGGACAACTCACAGGCGTGTTCGATTTCGATATGATTGCGCAGCAGCGCACGGCAAATACTCTCCCCGGGCCGGGCTTCAACCACAGCCCCCTCAGGACAGAGTTTTTCATTGGGTAGCACTACGATTGTTGTCATTGCGACACCCTGCCATCCAGCGCATCCAGGGATACTCCGGCCAGCGCGCCACGAATGCTCCTGTCCATGCGCCGGGTGGCAAAGGCTTCGCTCTGGCGCCCCAGTCGCTCGGTCTGCGTCCGTATTGCATCCGTATCAGCACCCTCAAGCAGGGCCTGCAAATCGGTCATTTGAGCGACAATCTCCTCGTGCTCCCCGGCGCTCAACAGTGCGTCGCCATCCGTTGCCAGGGCCGATTTCAGCCCTTCCAGCAGCTGCCAGGCTGCCAGGCGCTGTTCCGCCAGTTGGCGCGCCCGCTTATCTTCGGCGGCATGGCTGAACGATGCCTGCAACATACCGGTAATCTGATCATCGCTCAATCCAAAGGAGGGTTTCACCGTGACACTGGACTGCGAGCCGGTAATCTCCTCCCGCGCGGCCACATTGAGCAGCCCGTCGGCATCAACCTGAAAAGTCACGCGAATCCTGGCTGCACCCGCCACCATGGGTGGAATGCCGCGCAACTCGAAGTGCGCCAGCGAACGGCAGTCGCTGACCATTTCCCGTTCACCCTGGACGATGTGCAAGGCCAGTGCCGTCTGACCGTCTTTGAAGGTGGTAAATTCCTGGGCTCGGCTTACCGGGATGGTGGTATTACGCGGAACAATTTTTTCCACCAGTCCACCCATGGTTTCAATCCCCAGTGATAGCGGGATCACATCCAATAACAGCAGGTCACCCTCGGGACGGTTACCCGCCAGGATGTCCGCCTGAATAGCGGCCCCCAGCGCCACCACCTGATCGGGATCGATGTCGACAAGAGGGGAGCGCTGAAAGAATTCAGCCACCGCCTCGCGCACGAGTGGGACCCTGGTGGAACCGCCCACCATCACAATATTGTCGATGCCGG
The DNA here is from genome assembly GCA_963712135.1 of uncultured Gammaproteobacteria bacterium. Classification (GTDB taxonomy): domain Bacteria; phylum Pseudomonadota; class Gammaproteobacteria; order Pseudomonadales; family Halieaceae; genus Marimicrobium. The sequence goes on along the minus strand of CAVQGV010000026.1, from coordinate 359,429 downwards.
CCTCCAGTTGGGCGTCGCGCAGGCAACGGCGGCAGGAACGCAGCGTGCGCTTTACCAGAGGCAGAATCAGACTTTCAAAAGTCTCCCGTGTCACATGAATCGCGCCACCCGAGGGCAGCACCCCTGTCAGGTCAACGTCAACCGCCAGCGCATCGGACAGCCGCTCCTTGGCAGCGCGCGCTGCGGCCTGCAACCGCCGATACTGGCCAGCGGCCAGGGTAGGCGAACCGGACTGCTGTACTACCCAATCTGCCAGTGCTGCGTCCAGGTCATCCCCGCCCAGGGCGGTGTCACCACCTGTGGCAAGAACCTCAAACACGCCCTTGTGCAAACGCAATATGGAAATATCGAACGTACCACCGCCGAGGTCATACACGGCTATCACACCCTGCTCCGCGTTATCCAGTCCGTAGGCAACCGCCGCTGCGGTGGGCTCATTCATCAGACGTAACACGCGCAGTCCAGCGAGGGTAGCCGCATCCTTGGTGGCCTGGCGCTGTGCCTCGTCGAAGTAAGCCGGTACCGTGATCACCGCCCCGTCGATCTCGCCGCCCAGCGTTGCCACCGCGCGCTGCCGCAGGACCCGCAGAATATCTGCCGAGACCTCGACCGGACTGAGCTCTCCGCTACTGGTTACAAAGCGCACCAGTCCCTCTTCACCCTCAGCGAGACGATAGTGAGAGCGCCTTGCATCGTTACTGGCATCTTTACTGCCGCGCCCCATAAAACGCTTTACTGACATCAGGGTATCGGCCGGATGTTGCGCCGCCAGCGCGAGCGCGCGCAGCGCCCACCAGCGGTGCACCAGCATCCGTATAGTTGACCACGGAAGGCAACATCACCTCCCCACTCTCGTCAGGCAGCACAATTGACCGGCCACCACGCACCGTCGCAACCAGGGAATTGGTCGTGCCCAAATCAATACCGACGGCCCGTTTTACCTGGTGCGGAAGGGGCGATTGTCCCGGTTCGGCGATGTGTAGTAGCGCCATGCTTGACCTTGTAATCCTATCTATCGATTAGTCTGGACTCGATCTGCTCGGCTTCCTGCAGCAGTTTGTCCAGATATTGCATTTTGACACAAGCACTGGCCGCGGAGGACATCTCCCCCGCTGAGTACGCCTGGGAAAACTGCTTTTGCAGCACCATGATGTCCTCGCTGATTTCGGTGACCAGATGCTCCAGTACGGATTCCGGATCAATCAGGCCTTCCATGGACTCGAGCTTTTCGCGCAGTTCCATCTGCGTAATCAGGAAGCCGCCGTCAATATGCTGCCCCGCGATATCTTCGCTGGTCATACCAGACAGTTCCAGTAGGTAGAGCACCCTGGACAGCGGCTTGCGCAATGTGGTGTAGGCTTCATTGATCAGCGCAGAGTACTGCACCGCCAACCGCTGTTCATGAGCCGACGCTCCAGCGTAGCGATCCGGATGTAACTCCTTCTGCAACTGTCGGTAGCGAGCGCCCAGTTGCGCCAAATCCACCGCGAAGTCCACTGGCAGGTCAAACAGCTGGAAATAGTTTCTTTGAAAATCAGCTAGAGACATATCGGGAGCGTCACACCGCCGATACTAAACGGTGAAACTCTCCCCGCAACCGCACTCGGCCGAGACATTGGGATTGCGGAACTGTAAACCCTCGTTCAAACCCTCGCGCACGAAATCCAGTTCCGTACCGTCCAGGTAAACCATACTCTTGGGATCGATAAATACTTTCACGCCGTGATCTTCAAACACCTGGTCTTCGGGCTGCGCTTCATCAACAAATTCCAGTACATAAGCCATACCAGAACAACCGGATGTGGTGACGCCCAGCCGTATGCCCAAGCCCTTGCCCCGGCTATGCAATTGGCCCGCGACATGTTTAGCGGCAGATTGCGTTATGCTGACACCCATACTAGCGCAGGCTCCTTTTTCTCGCAGATCCTTGACCGCCGCCTTGATAGCGTCCTCGGCCAGTACGGAACAGTGAATCTTCACCGGCGGCAGCGCCAGCTCCTCAGCGATCTGCGTATTGCGAATCTGTTCGGCCTCGTCGAGATTCTTGCCCTTCACCCACTCTGTCAGCAGCGAACTCGACGCAATTGCCGAACCACAGCCATAGGTCTTGAACTTGGCGTCCTCGATGATGCCCTCTGCATTGACCCTGATCTGCAATCGCATGACGTCTCCGCAAGCCGGCGCACCCACCATGCCAGTACCTACGTTTTCATCTTCTGCGTCAAGTTTGCCCACATTGCGGGGATTTTCGTAGTGGTCTAATACCTTGTCACTGTAAGCCATTGTCTTCTTCCTCCAATTGGAATTAGTGGGCAGCCCATTCAATGCTGTTCAGGTCTACGCCATCCTTGTACATGTCCCACAGGGGGGATAGCTCCCGTAATTTCTCCACTGCGCCACGCAATTGCTCGACCGCTGCATCCACATCCGCTGCGGTAGTGAAACGGCCGAAGCTGAAGCGCAGGGAACTGTGCGCCAATTCATCATTCAGGCCCAGCGCCCGCAGCACATAGGACGGCTCCAGGCTTGCTGACGTGCAGGCTGAGCCGCTGGATACCGCCAGGTCCTTGAGCGACATGATCAGTGATTCACCCTCGACAAAAGCGATACTGACATTCAATGCACCCGGCAGACGGTGTACGTCGTCGCCATTGATATACACTTCCTCAATGTCCTTGATACCATCCCAGAATCGCTGGCGCAGCGCCTGTAGTTTTATCGCCTCCTGCGCCATCCCCTCACGCGCCACCTCGGCGGCCTCTCCCATACCGACGATTTGATGCGTAGGCAGGGTACCGGAACGCATGCCGCGCTCATGCCCACCGCCATGCATTTGGGCCTCCAACCGCACCCGCGGCTTGCGTCGAACATAGAGCGCACCAATGCCCTTGGGTCCGTACATCTTGTGGCCGGACATGGACAGCAGGTCGACCTTCATCCGCTCCATATCAATGTCGATTTTGCCCGCGCTCTGGGCTGCATCTACATGGAACAACACGCCGGCGTTGCGCGTGACTTCACCGATCGCGGCGATATCATTGACCGAGCCAATCTCGTTGTTGGCATGCATGATGCTCACCAGGATTGTGTCCTCGCGCAGGGCGGCCGCGACCGCTTCCGGACTAATCAGACCTTTGGGACTGGGGTCCAGGTAGGTGACCTCAAAGCCCTCACGCTCCAGGTGACGACAGGTATCCAGCACCGCCTTGTGTTCAATTTTGGAGGTAACGATATGCTTGCCCTTCTTGCCATAGAAGTGCGCCACACCCTTGATCGCGAGGTTATCTGACTCGGTAGCACCCGAGGTCCAGACAATCTCCCGGGGATCTGCCTTGATCAGGTCGGCGACCTGACGACGCGCATTCTCCACCGCCTCCTCCGCCTTCCAGCCATAGATATGGGAGCGCGATGCGGGGTTACCAAAATTCCCCTCGATAGACAGGCAATGAACCATCTTTTCCACCACACGCGGATCAACCGGTGTGGTCGCCAGATAGTCGAAGTAGATCGGTTTTTGCATACTGCTCATCGCTCCGTGTACTGTTGCATGCGCCGCCCGGCTAAATTTCTGTCAGGGCCAGTGTAGTGCCCTGATGGCTGCGTGCAGTCTGGCGTGCTGAAATGTGCTGGACTTCCCTTCTCTCCACCAGGTTGGACAGACTGATCTGGCTAAGGAAGCCATGAATTTGATCGCTCAGGTCACACCACAGATGATGTGTCAGGCACACTTCGCCCTGCTGGCAATCGGCAGTGCCGCCGCATCCCGTGGCATCAACAGCCTCGTTCACCGCGTCGATGATCTGTGCCACGAATATGTCATGGCCACCGCGACTGAGACGATAACCGCCGCCCGGACCGCGCACACTGCTGACCAGATTGTTGCGACGCAGCTTGGCGAAAAGCTGCTCCAGATAGGACAGCGAGATATCCTGCCGTCCCGAAATATCCGCCAGGCTGACGGGGCGATCAGCGCCATGCAGGGCGAGATCCAGCATAGCGGTTACCGCATATCTTCCTTTCGTTGTGAGTCGCATGGCTAGCCTCCTGTATCAATCAAGGCTTAAGTATGCAATAGCCTACTAAATTGGTCAACTATAAAACCTAGTATTTTTGTCGGGTAAGAAGAACTATGCACCCCGATTCCGCCCCCTTGCAACCCATTTTTGGGTCTCGGTAAGGATACCGCGCAAAATATTCAGCTCCATCTCATCCAGGCGTACCCTGCTGTATAAGCGGCGCAAACGAGACATCAATTGGCGTGGTGCGGCAGGGTCGAGAAACTCAATATCGGTCAGTGTTTCTTCAAGATGGGTATAAAAAAGCTCCATTTTGTCCCGGGAAGTAAAGGGCGTATCCCAGTATTCAAGCTCATCTCCCCGGCACTTCTGGTGGTGCCAGCAGCATGCGTAACTCATAGGCAACAATTTGCACAGCCATGGCCAGGTTTAGCGAACTGTAGGCAGTTGAGGTGGGGATATGGAGGTGCAGGTTACACACCTGCAGTTCCTCATTGGTTAGGCCGCGGTCTTCCCGGCCAAACAGCACAGCGACCTGTTCCTGTGACGACGCCACCGCCACGCGCGCAGCGCATTGACGGGCATCCAGCAGCGGCCACGGTATACGTCGCCCGCGTGCGCTGGTCCCCACTACGAACTGACAATCCCCGATTGCGGCATCCAGTGTGGGTACAACCACTGCCGCGTCCAGGATGTCCGTCGCTGCTACGGCGCGCCCGTCGGCCTCAGCGCTCGGAAAATCCCGCGGAGCCACCAGGTAGAGCCGGGTGAGACCCATGTTCTTCATGGCGCGCGCAACAGCCCCAATATTGCCGGGATGGCTGGTATTGACCAGTACGATGCGAATATTGTCCAAATTCATTGGCGGGTTTCGAGGCTGCCACAGCGGGCGTGGCAGTTTAGCAGAAAAGGACTCAGCCCAATAAAGGCTTAACCACCTGCAACACTGCTTTGAAACACTTGGGATTGCCGCACACGATATTGCCCGAGTCCAGATAATTGTCAGACCCATCGATATCCGCCGCCAGACCCCCAGCCTCGCGCACCAGTAACACACCGGCAGCGATATCCCACTGCGCCAAGCCGATCTCCCAGAACGCGTCCAGCCGACCCGCCGCGACATAGGCCAAATCCAGCGCTGCCGCGCCAGCACGGCGGATACCGGCACATTGCGAGGCCAGCACCGCAATGGATTTACTGTAGGGCTCAAGCTTGTCGTCACAGTGATTCTTGAACGGGATACCGGTACCCAACAGCGCGCCATCCAGACTGCCCAGATCGCTCACTCGAATTCGGTGGCCGTTGAGTTGCGCACCGCGACCGCGTGAGGCGGTGAACTCTTCATGCCGTACCGGATCCACCACCACCGCGTGCTCAATCTTCCCGCGGTACATGCAGGCAATGGACACCGCGTAATGGGGAATACCGCGAATAAAATTGGTGGTGCCGTCCAGTGGGTCGATGATCCAGCGGTACTCCGCCTCGGCATTTCCTATGAGGCCGCTCTCCTCACCGAGAATGGCGTGGTCCGGATAGGCCTTTTGCAGGTGGTAGATAATCTCCCGCTCGGCGTTGATATCGACCTCGGTGACGAAGTTGTTGACGCCTTTTGCTTTGACCTCAAAGCGATGCAGCTCATCGGAAGCCCGCACGATGCTTTCACCCGCCTTGCGGGCGGCGCGCAACGCGATATTGATCATTGGTTCCATGGGTGTGTCCTGGCAATAGTGTTAGGGTGTGAGGTCGTCCTGCTCGACGCCTTCCTTCACGGGGAGTATCAGGTCCTCCTTGGTCACACCCAGCATCAGCGTGGCGGCAGCGGCCATATAGACTGACGAATAGGTACCTACAGCAACACCCACAATCATGGCAATGGCAAACCCGAACAGCATATCACCCCCGAACAATGCCAGCGCAATCACTGTCAGCATCACGTGTCCCGGCGGTCGCAATCGTACGTTCCAGGGTTTCGGTAAGTGAGATATTCACCACTTCGACAGGAGTTGCACGGCGCAGCTTGCGGAAATTTTCCCGGATACGATCAAATACAACGATAGTGTCATTAATCGAATAACCGATAATCGTCATTACCGCCGCCAGTACGGTCAGGTTGAACTCCATACCAGTCACCGAGAAAAAACCCAGAGTAATGATCACGTCATGCACGAGGGCGATTACCGCCCCCAGGGCAAATTTGCAGCTGGAAACGAAACGCGACGTAGAGCGTCACCAGAAACAACGAAAGCAGCATGGCAAGACCACCCTGCTCGCGCAATTCATCGCCGATCTGCGGACCAACGAACTCGGTACGGCGTACTTCCACCTCACCCGGAGAACGCCTCCTGCAGGACGCCAAGCAGCGCCGCGCCCTGTTCATCCGAATAGCCTTTAGGGAGACGGATCAGCACGTCCTGATCGCTGCCGTAGCCGGTCACGATGGCGCCGGCGAAGCCCTTGGCTTCCAGGGTGCCGCGAATAGTGTCGAGGTCTACAGTTTCGCTGTAGTGAACCTCAACCAATGTGCCACCGGTAAAATCCAGGCCCCAATTGAGCTGGCGGGTCGCCAGGGAGCCGATGGAAACGAGTATCAACAGCCCTGAAATACAACACTGCCAATTTGGCCTGGCCCATAAAATTAATAACTTTCATGGCTGACGGCCCCCGATAGATAGCTTCCTGCACACGACGCCCGCCATAAAAAAGGTTGATCAGGGCGCGGGTACCCATGATTGCCGTGAACATCGAGGTCAGGATACCGACCGACAAGGTAACCGCGAAGCCCTTGACGGGTCCGGTGCCCACGGCATAGAGGATCACAGCAACAATCAGCGTAGTGAGGTTGGAGTCCATGAATAGTCACAAACGCACGTTCAAATCCCGCGTGAATCGCCATTTGTGGTGCGACTCCCCTGGCTAACTCCTCCCGTATTCGCGAGAAAATCAACACGTTGGCATCGACCGCCATACCCATCGTTAACACGATACCGGCGATTCCCGGCAGCGTCAGCGTTGCCCCAAGCATGGACATCACCGCCACCAGCAGCACCATGTTGAAGGCCAGCGCAGCAATGGCCGCCACACCGAAAAATCGGTAGTACAACCACCATGAACAGGACCACAAAAGCCAGACCATAATAGGACGATTGCAGGCCCTGGCGGATATTTTCAGCCCCCAGGGAGGGTCCGATCGTGCGCTCCTCAACAAAGTTGATCGGCGCTGCCAGCGCGCCGGCGCGCAGCATCAGCGCCAGTTCCGATGCCTCCGGCTGGCTGTCCAATCCGGTGATCTGAAACTGTGCACCCAGGGCCGACTGGATGACCGGCGCCGTAAGCAGTTTTTTCTCATCATAGGGCACCTTGACCACGACCTCGGCGCCGTCTGCACCGACCTCATAGCGGGTACGGTATTTGCGCTCGATGAACAGCACCCCCATCCGCCGCTTGATATTGTTGCGCGTGGCCCGGGACATCAGCGTCCCGCCTTCACTGTCCAGGCTGATCTGCACATTGGGCTGCCCGTTCTGGTCAAAACTGGCCTGGGCGTTGGAGACGCGCTCACCCGTGATAATGACATCGCGCTCCAGCCACTCACTCGCGCCCTCACGATCCGCGCTGCGGTATTCAAAGCGCTGCTTGTCAGACGCCGCGGCATCCATGTTAGCCACCAAGCGAAACTCCAGGTTGGCCACCTTGCCCAGAATACGCTTGGCCTCCGCCGTGTCCTGGATGCCGGGCAATTCAACCACGATGCGGTTCTGGCCCTGGCGCTGCACCAACGGTTCGGACACACCCAACTCATTGACCCGATTGCGCAACGTGGTCAGGTTCTGGCTTACCGAGTAATCCGCGATCTCCTTGCGGGTACGCTCGGACATGGTCGCTACCAGATTCCAGCTATCGCCCTCATCAACTCGCTCGATGAGCAGTTCCGGACTGTCCTTGGCGATGAGCTCCCGCGCCTGTTCGCGCACGGCCTCGGTCTGGAAACGTGCCTCTATCGCACCCTGCGGATTTTGTGTGACAAAGCCGCGAATACGCTGTTCGCGCAGCGCCCGCTTGGTCGCATTGAAGTAGATATTCCATGCGGCGCTCGACTGGCGGCATCCATATCCACTTCCAGCACGAAGTGCACCCCGCCGCTGAGGTCGAGCCCCAACTTCATGGGCTGTGCGCCATAATTGCTGAGCCAGTCCGGGGTGGTGGGCGCCAGGTTGAGTGCCACGATAAAGCCATCGCCCAGGGCGCGGGCGACCATAGCCTGCGCCATCAGCTGCTGCTCGCACATCCGACAGACGCAGCAGGGCATTGCGGCCATCTGCGTCGATGGTTTCACCAAAGTGTTTGATGCCCGCCTGATCAAGGGCTGTTAAAGCCTTGCCCAGGGTCTTGTCATCGATCAGCTGGGCGCTGCTCTCCCCGGTAATCTGCAGGGCGGGATCGGGTGTGTACAGGTTAGGCGCGGCATAGAACAGGCCAAGCAGCAGCACAAACACAATGAGAAGGTATTTCCACAGCGGGTACTTATTCAGCATAGGGTCGCTCTAACTGGAAAACAGGATTCGGGAACACCATCGGCCCCGCATGAAAAGTGCGCCATTATAAATAAACTCGCTGCGGCCACAAGCCCGGATTCACGGCAGTTCTCAACCCAACCAACGCCGGGCATTGCGGAACAACCGCAGCCAGGGGCCATCCTCACCCCACTGCGTGGGCGCCCAGGAGTGCTGCACTGTGCGATAGACCCGCTCCGGGTGCGGCATCATGATGGTAGCGCGCCCGTCCGCGCTGGTCAGCCCGGTAATGCCATGGGGCGAGCCGTTGGGGTTGGCAGGATAGCGCTCTGCCAGCGACAGGTCGTTTTCGATATAGCGCAACACCACGGTGCCACTGGCGTCACAGGCGGCCTGCGCGCGCGCATCAGCGAACTGGGCGCGACCCTCGCCGTGCGCCACGACGATGGGCAGGTGTGACCCCGCCATTTCCGACATCAATATGGACGGACTGGACTCCACCCTGACCAGCGCCAGGCGTGCCTCAAATTGTTCAGAACGATTGCGCACAAAGCGGGGCCAGTGTGAAGCACCGGGAATCAGCTCTTTCAGTGCGGAAACCATCTGGCAACCGTTGCACACACCCAGTGTGAATGTATCCTCACGCTGGAAAAAGGCACTGAAGCGCGTGCGCACCGACTCATTGAACAGGATGCTCTTGGCCCAGCCTTCACCGGCGCCCAGCACGTCGCCATAGGAAAAACCGCCACAGGCCACCAGACCCCGGAACTGTGCCAGATCAGTGCGGCCACTGAGAATATCGCTCATATGTACATCAAACGGTGCAAAGCCCGCGCGGTGAAACGCAGCCGCCATTTCCACATGACCATTAACACCCTGCTCGCGCAGTATGGCCACAGTGGGGCGCGCGCCGGTGGCGATATAAGGGGCAGCTGATATCTGCCGCAGGATCGTAGCTCAATGCTGCGGAAAGTCCGGGATCGTCCTCTGTGTGACGCTCGTACTCTTCGCGCGCGCAATCAGGATGATCACGCAGCGCCTGGATTTCATAGCTGGTGCGCGCCCACAATTGCTGCAGGCGCGCGCGACTATCACGCAGTATTTCCTGCGCACCATTCATCACAGACACCGTGTCACCGCTCTGTGCCTGACCGATCACGTGCAGACAGTCCTGCAGACCCAGTGCGGCTGCGCGAGATCGGAATATCTGCCAGCTGCGATACGGCGATCTGCAGTACGGCGCCGACCTCTTCATTAAAGAGTTTATCCAGCGCAGCGCCGGGTAGCCCGGACAGTTCGACCTGCAGGCCACAACGACCGGCGAAGGCCATTTCCAGCAGGGTCACCAACAGGCCGCCATCAGAGCGATCGTGGTAGGCCAGCAACTGCGCCCCGTACCAGGAACTCCTGCACCAGAGTGAAACAATGCCTTCAAGTCAGCCGCGCTGTCCATATCCGGCACCGTGGCGCCGGTCTGACCACAGGCCTGGGCCAGGGCTGAACCGCCCAGTCGATTGGCACCGCGCCCCAGGTCCAGCAGCACCAGCACAGCATCCGCCTCGGGGTGCAGTTGCGGAGTCACTGACAGGCGGGCATCGACCACCGGCGAAAATGCGGAGACAATCAGGGACATAGGCGCAGTCACGGATTTCTCCCGGTCACCCTCACGCCAGGCGGTGCGCATGGACATGGAATCCTTGCCCACAGGAATGGTGATGCCCAGTGCCGGGCAAAATTCCATTCCGACCGCCCGCACCGTGTCGAACAGGACCTCATCCTCTGCGCCGTAGCCGGCGGCGCACATCCAGTTGGCCGACAACTTGATATCCCGAATATCCGCAATCGCGGCGGCGGCAATATTGGTGATAGCCTCGGCCACCGCCATGCGCCCGGAAGCAGGGCCGTCGATCAGGGCCAGCGGCGTCCGCTCGCCCATGGCCATGGCCTCTCCGGCGAAAGCATCGTAGGACACCGTGGTCACCGCGCAATCCGCCACCGGCACCTGCCACGGCCCGACCATCTGGTCACGCGCCACCATGCCGGTCACTGATCGATCACCAATAGTGATCAGGAAACTCTTGCTGGCGACAGCCGGCATTTGCAGCACCCGCTCCACCGCCTCCGGCACAGTAATATCGAGATGCAGTGGCGGGCGCGCGACTGACTTTCGATGAATCTCCCGACTCATACGCGGCGGCTTGCCGAACAACACAGACATCGGCATATCAACGGGGGTATTACCGAATTGGCTGTCGCTGAGTTGCAGGTGCATTGCCTCAGTGGCCTCACCTACGACAGCGAAAGGACAGCGTTCCCGCCGGCAAATGGCTTCGAAGCGCGCCAGATGTTCAGGCTCTACCGCCATCACATAGCGCTCCTGGGATTCGTTACACCAGATTTCCAGCGGCGACATGCCCGGCTCGTCATTAGGCACCTTGCGCAATTCAAAACGGCCGCCGCGGCCGCCGTCCTTCACCAGTTCGGGAAAGGCATTGGACAAACCGCCGGCGCCGACATCGTGGATAAAGGCGATGGGATTGTCCGCACCCAGTTGCCAGCAACGGTCTATGACTTCCTGGCAGCGGCGCTCCATCTCCGGGTTCTGGCGCTGCACAGAGGCAAAATCCAGGTCCGCGTGACTCTGTCCGCTGGCCATGGAGGACGCTGCTCCACCGCCCAGCCCGATCAGCATCGCCGGGCCGCCCAGCACGATCAATTTGGCGCCAGGGCGGTAGCCGCCCTTCTCCACGTGCTCCTGCCGGATGTTGCCGTAGCCACCGGCGATCATAATGGGCTTGTGGTAGCCGCGCACTTCTGTGCCGCTGGCGCCCGGTGCAGCCATTTCAAAGCTGCGGAAGTAGCCGCAAAGATTGGGGCGGCCGAATTCATTGTTGAACGCCGCCGCCCCGATCGGCCCTTCCAGCATGATGTCCAGCGCGCTGACGATGCGATCGGGTTTGCCGTAAGCCAACTCCCAGGGCTGGCCGTAACCGGGAATGTTCAGGTTGGATACGGAAAAACCGGTCAGGCCCACTTTGGGTTTGGAACCGCGCCCCACGGCGCCCTCATCGCGAATTTCCCCGCCAGCACCCGTGCCCGCTCCGGAGAATGGCGCGATCGCGGTCGGGTGATTGTGAGTTTCCACCTTCATCAACAGGTGAATAGGCTCACGGGAGAAAGCGTATTCACCGGACTGCGGATCGGGATAGAAGCGTCCCGCGACCGGCCCGGCCACCACCGCGGCGTTATCAGAATAGGCTGAGAGGACATTCTCGCCGCCGCGCTCGTGGGTATTGCGAATCATGTTAAACAGCGAATGCGCCTGCGGCTGCCCGTCGATGGTCCAGCTGGGCGTTGAATATCTTGTGCCGACAGTGTTCGGAGTTGGCCTGCGCGAACATCATCAGTTCAATATCGTTGGGATTGCGACCGAGCGCGGTGAAGCTATCGTGCAAGTAGTCGATTTCATCCTCGGCCAGGGCCAGGCCCAGGGACTGGTTCGCATTCACCAGGGCCTGACGACCGCCGACCAGCACATCCACCGTCATGACGGGTCGCGGTGCAGCGTGCTCGAACAATTGCTGCGCCGCCTCCAGCGCTGGCAAAATAGTCTCCGTCATCCGGTCGTGCAGCAGAGATTCAAGCGCTTGCCGCGCAGAGTTCGCCAGATTCGCAGGCAAACGCACATACCACGCAACGCCGCGTTCCAGACGCTCGATCTCATCGAGACCGCAGTTGTGGGCAATGTCGGTCGCCTTGCTGGACCAGGGGGAAATCGTGCCCGGTCGCGGCACCACCAGCAACAGGGTGGCATCGGCCAGCGTATCGCCGCTTGCACCCGACAGTTGCGGGCCGTAGGCAAGCAGGCTGGCAAGTATTGTTTCGCGCTGTGCTGCGAGGGGCCGCCGCAACTGGGCAAAGTGTACGTATTCGGTGTGCAGAAGCAGGATGTCAGGGTGGATGTCGGAGATTTTTTGCGCCAGTTTTTCCAGGCGAAATTCGGACAAAGCGGGAGCGCCGCGCAGGGATAACATGCTGTGAAGAGCTCCAGGAGGAGGTATTTCAGGGAGGCGACATTGTACTGTATCTGCGCTCCCAGCCGTTAACCGAAATTGCGCCCGATTGCCATGGTAATTATGCCTGTGAGCGGCTGATGAGCGCCGCTAGAATACAGCCATGAGACTTCGCACACTGCTACTTTTCGCGGCGTTACTGTCCCTGTTATGCGGCTGTGAGCAGCCCGATTCCCTTGCACAGATCCTTGCGCGGGGAGAACTGGTTGTGGTGAGCCGTAATGGTCCCACCACCTACTACCTGGACAAGAACGGCCCGGTCGGATTTGAGTATGCGCTGGCCGCACGGCTGGCACAGGAGTTGGGCGTCGACCTGCGCATGGAAACGGCCTTCAACCTGCCCGATATTTTCACCAAACTGCAGCGTCATCAAGCGGATATCGCGGCGGCAGGTCTGACCCTGACGGAACAACGAACAAGCCAGCTACCCCCATACAACGCCCTACCTGAACTCCACACCATTGGTGGTGTCTGTGGCGGACAGCGTCCAACCGCGCAGTATCCCCGACCTCGCGGGATTGAAAATCGTGGTGCTGGCAGGATCCAGTCACGCAGAGATGCTGCACTCACTACAAAAAAACGAAGCTCCAGACTTGCAGTGGGAGGAAATCGACGAGGCCGATACGCTGCAATTGCTGGAGCGACTCAACAACGGGCAGGCGGACCTGGCCATCATCGACTCCAGTGAATTTACTGCCCAGCAGAGCCTCTACCCACGCCTGCAAGTCGCCTTCGAACTGACCACAGAGCAGGCACTGGTTTGGTACCTACCGCCACAAATCGACAACACACGGCTGCTGGCGTTGATCGACAACTTTATACAACGACTGCAAAAGGACGGCACGCTAGTGCGTCTGCGCGATCAGTACTTCGGCACACAGTGGGTATATCTCCTGAATCGTGCCGATGAGTTTGCCCTGAACATGAAGGAAACCCTGCCCGCCTATGAGCCGCTCATCAAACAGGTTGCCAACGAGTACCAGATGGACTGGCAGTTGCTGGCGGCCCTGGCGTACAAGGAGTCGCAGTGGAATCCCAAGGCCACCTCCCCCACCGGCGTGCGCGGCATGATGATGCTGACCGAACCCACGGCCAGGCAGTTCGGCGTGGATAACCGCCTCGATGCGGCGCAGAGCCTGCGCGGCGGCGCCCGCTACCTGAAGGACATCGTGCGACGCCTGCCCAAGCGTATACAGGAACCGGACCGCACCTGGATGGCCCTGGCCGCCTACAACATCGGCATTGCTCACCTGGAAGACGCGCGGGTGCTGACGCAACGCCAGGGCGGGGACCCGAACCTGTGGCAGGATGTCATGCAGCGACTGCCCCTGCTGCAAAAAACCGAATACTTCAAAGATACCCGCTACGGCTACGCGCGGGGAGTGGAAGCCCTTACCCTGGTACAGAATGTCCGCCACTACCGCAGCATCCTGGCCTTGCAGGAGATTCCAGACCAACAGCCCCTGCCGCCTATTCGAGCAGAGGATTATCTTCCGGACAGTGCTGCGCGGTATCGAATTACTAGCGCTTTAGCGCGTCACTTGCAGTCGTCGTATCTCCACCCTGCAAACAAGCGCTGCTAGCGTCGCGCCTTGAAAAAAGCCTGCAGGCGCGCACCGGACTCCTCTGCCAGCACACCACCCTGCCAGGTGACGCGGTGATTGAACCAGGATTCGTCCAGCAGCGCGCAGGTACTGCACACCACGCCGGCGCGTGGCTCCATGGCGCCAAACACCAGCTGTGCGACCCGCGCATGCACCAGCGCCCCGGCACACATGGTGCAGGGTTCCAGTGTGACGTACAGTATGGCGCCCGGCAGCCGGTAGTTGCCCACGACTCGCGCAGCATCGCGCAGCGCGACAATCTCCGCGTGGCCGCTCGGGTCCTGTGTGGCAATCATCTGGTTCCAACCCTCGCCCAGCAATTGCCCATCGCGCACCACGACAGCACCCACAGGCACCTCGCCTTCGTGGGCCGCGCGGTCAGCCAGTGCCAGTGCGCGGCGCATCCAGTCTTCATGGCTCATGGGCGAAGGCAAGTCGGCTTGTCATGTGCTTTTAGTGGGGTAGTTCTTAACATTCGGCAATTTTTGAAGTCAATATCATGCGTCCAAACCGTGGCGTTGTATGTTTGTGCCGTTGCGAAAACGGTGCTATCTGCAAGCGGAAGTTTATGCAGCACTCCATAGTTGCAAGCGTCATAAACAACCAAGCCGACGAATCTACAACATTCATACGCGATCCTGGTCTCGTTGAACATTGGTAGTGATGCCTTTAAGAAAGCCTTTCATATTGGGTTAGAGTATATCGTGATCACCGCTTTCCAGCCGCATTGCCTGTGGGCAATTTTCTCCTGATACCACCTCAGCGCAGCAATGGCTTGAGTTCATCCGCCGACGACACCTTACCCTCAATGACAATGTCACCGTCGATGGCCAGTGCCGGTGTGCGCATGACGCCGGCATCGATGATGGCATTGGTGTCAGTAATTTTTTCTACCTCATAAGCCAGCCCCAGTGAAGTGGCCGCCGCTTCGGCATTGGCGGTGAGCTGTTTGCACTTGGCACAACCTGAGCCATAGATCGTGAATTTCATCCGTTATTGCTCCTGTCTTGTTGTCGAAGAATTGTTCCAGTGTCTTACCAGAACCTGCCATAGATCACGCCTGTTACTGTTGCCATGACCACCACCAGGCCACAGTACACCAGTGTTTTCTGTGTGCCGAGTACCGTGCGGATAACCAGCATGTTGGGTAGCGACAGTGCCGGCCCGGCCAGTAATAGCGCCAGAGCGGGGCCTTTGCCCATGCCGGCGCCCATCAGCGCATCGACTATCGGCACTTCAGTGAGTGTCGAAAAGTACATCAGTGCACCCAGCACAGCGGCAATCACCGTCGATTTCAGGGAGTTGTCGCCAACTGCGGCGGCAACCCATGCGGACGGAATGATGCCCTCGTGCCCAGGCCGGCCGAGAGCAAAGCCGGCGACGAATACACCTGCCAGCAACAGCGGCAGTATCTGCTTGGCAAAATCCCAGCTTTGCGCGGACCACTCTCGATCATTGTCGCGCAGCGCTGAGATCAGCATCAGGCCGGCGATCCCAACAGCGAAAGGCAACTCCGGCACACCGGGCACTGCCAGTGCCGCGGCAAGAATAACTGCCGTCAGTAGCAGTAGCTGTGAGAGTGGCCACTGCCAGCGCCAGACGAGCAGGCCTCCAAGGGCCAGGGACAAAAGGGCGGTAATCTCCCACTTCCAGTGATAGACCTGCATCCAGGCAGCGCTATCAGCAGCTGCCCAGTTGGCGAAGACGAGAATTGCAACCATCAGGGAAAAAAACGTGGTCACCACACCGATCGGCTTTTCCGTTTCATCACCGCCAAAGCCACGGCTGTTGGTGGCAGTCCGCTGGGCTTCTTCCTTGCGGTAAATCAGGTGCATGATGGCGCCGATGATCAGGGAAAAGCTGATTGCCCCGACTGCCCGGGCGAAACCCATTTCTGCGCCCAGGACTTTGGCAGTCACCACAATCGCCATGATATTGATGGCCGGACCTGAGTAGAGAAAGGCGATGGCCGGGCCCAGGCCAGCACCTCGCTTGTAAATGCCCCCGAACAACGGCAACACCGTGCATGAGCATACTGCCAGCAGCGTCCCGGACAGTGATGCCACCCCAAAAGCGACGGGTTTTGAGGCTTGCGGCCCCAGATGACGCATCACCGCCCCTTGACTGATGTAGACTGCCATTGCACCCGCTATCAGGAACGCCGGCAGCAAACACAGAACAACGTGTTCGCGTGCATACCAGTTGGTCAGGTAGACGGCTTCCAGCACCGCATTATCAAAGCGCTCGGTGCCTGCCGGAATGAAATAAATCACCAAAAAAATTGCCAGCATGGTCACCAGCAGGTGCGCCTGGCGGGGGTTACTGCGGTACAGCTCAAGCAAACGGGTCATTACTGCACTTCTCCTCGGTGCGCAGGGGGTGTTCCTGCGGGCAAGCCGAGCGAAATTATCACGGTTGCAACCAGCATGCCGGAAGAAATCCACAGGCAGGCCTCCAGTCCGGCCGCGCCCTGGCCGGCCAACTGAAACACCCAGCCCGAGAGCAGGGTGCCAATCAATCGCCCCATGGCGTTGGCCATGTAATAGAAACCGACATCCAGCGAAACGCCATCACTGCCAGCATAGCTGACGATCAGGTAGCTGTGCAGCGAGGAATTGATCGCAAACAGGACACCGAACAGCAGCAGCCCGCCAATAAGAACCGGCGCGGGATTCATTCCCGCTCCCAGCCCCAGGGCGATCGCCGCAGGCAACAGAGCCAGCCCCGCTGCCCATGCCGTGGCCGACCGCCCATCCGGAACCGTCCCTCTGGCGCTGGTAGTAATACGGGGAGCGATGGCCTGC
This sequence comes from uncultured Gammaproteobacteria bacterium, assembly GCA_963712135.1. GTDB lineage: Bacteria > Pseudomonadota > Gammaproteobacteria > Pseudomonadales > Halieaceae > Marimicrobium. The sequence continues at coordinate 342,421 of CAVQGV010000026.1, read as the reverse complement.
ACCGCGCCGTAGCCGATGATCCAGAGGGCGAGAAAGCCACCGGTTTGACTGTGGTTCCAGCCCAGGCTTTGCGACAGGAACACCGGCAGGGCCACCACGAACCAGACATCCCGGGCGCCAAACAGCAGCATGCGCGCGGCGGAGAGAATATTGATCGCACGGCTTTTGGAAAAAATATCGCGGAACCGCGGTTTGTTCTTCGCTTTCCCGAGATCCTTTTTCAGCAGTACCAGGCTCGCCAGCCAGACCAGCGCCAACGCTGCGGCCATCGCTCCTACCGCGCCAGCAAAACCCAGCCACATCAGCAGCACCCCGCCGAGGAAGTATCCCGCGCCTTTCAGGGCGTTTTTTGAGCCGGTGAGGATGGCTACCCACTTGAAGAGCGCGCCCTGCGCCTCGGCAGGCACCAGCAGTTTGATTGAACTCTTGGCGCTCATCTTGTTCAGGTCCTTGGCGATGCCGGACATCGCCTGGGCCGCCATGACCCACGGCACGGTCAACATCGCCGCAGGCACCAGTAGCATGGCCAGGGCGATGACCTGCAGCGCCAGCCCGATACTCATGGTGCGATTCAATCCAAGATGTGCGCCCAGCCAGCCCCCCACCAGGTTGGTGATCACCCCGAAAATCTCGTAGAACAGAAACAGCAGAGCGATGTCCAGCGGCGCGTAACCCAGGCCATGGAAATGCAGCACCACCAGCATGCGCAGGGCGCCGTCCGTCAGGGTGAAGGCCCAGTAGTTGCCAGTCACCACCAGATACTGCCTGATCGCCGGGGAGAGTTGGCGCAACATGGTCATGCGCCGCAGTCTGAGCGCCCGACTTTCAGCGCCAGTTCGGCGGTACGGTTGGCGTATCCCCATTCATTGTCATACCAGGCATAGATTTTCACCTGGGTGCCGTTGATCACCATGGTGGACAGGGCATCGATAATGCTGGAGCGCGGGTCGGTCTTGTAGTCGATGGACACCAGTGGACGCTCCTCGTACCCGAGAATATTTTTGAGGGGACCGGACTCGGCGGCGACCCTGAGCATGCCATTCACCTCCTCCACCGAGGTCGTCTTTTCCACCTCGAACACACAGTCCGTCAGGGAGGCATTGGCCAGAGGAACCCGCACCGCGTGCCCGTTCAGTCGCCCTTTCAGTTCAGGGAAGATCTCGGCAATCGCGGTTGCCGAACCGGTGGTGGTGGGAATCAAACTCATGCCGCAGGCACGGGCGCGACGCAGATCCTTGTGGGGGGCGTCGAGAATAGTCTGGGTGTTGGTCAGGTCGTGGATGGTGGTCATGCTGCCATGGCGAATGCCCAGGTTTTCGTGAATCACCTTGACCACCGGGGCCAGGCAGTTGGTGGTGCAGGAGGCGGCGGTGACGATCCTGTGGGACTGCGGATCATAGAGGTGATCGTTGACGCCCATCACCGCATTCAACACCCCCGGCTCCTTCACCGGTGCAGTGACCACCACACGCTTGACACCCTGGGACAGGTAAGCGTTGAGAACCTCGACCTTTTTCATCTTGCCGCTGGCTTCAATAACCAGGTCGCAGCCTGACCAGTCGGTATCCGCGATGCGGCTGTTGCGGCTGGTGGCAATACGCTGCCCATTCACCACAATGGCGTCGTCTTCGGCGCTGGCTTCGTGACACCAGCGCCCGTGAACTGAGTCAAAGTTCAACAAATGCGCCAGGGTTGGCGCATCCCCGGCGGGATCATTGATATGCACAAACTCAAACTCAGGCCAATCCCAGGCGACGCGTAATGCCAGACGGCCCATGCGGCCAAAGCCATTGATGCCAATTTTGATACCCATAACCAACTCCGGAAACATGTGGTGGTAGCGAACGAGGACTGTTGGCCGCAGACGCTGGCCAACGACAGCAGTCCCAGCCACTCACTCTCAGCGACAGTCACCCTCCTTCTTGTGCCGCTCAATCTCCTGCAGGCGCGACAGATCCTCGCCGTACGGCATTTGCGATCCGAGCCCCTTCCGCGTGGCAGCGAGTACACTGCGTTGCCACGGTTCCAGAGTGGAGTGGAGTTTGTAGTACACCCATTGCCCTTCCCGGTGATCGCTAACCAGGTTGCAGGCGCGCAGCTGGGCCAGATGGCGGGAAATCATTGGCTGTGAGGCACCCAGGGAATCCGCGATGTCACAGACACAGAGTTCCCCCCGAGCGAGTAACAACATCACGCAACGCAGTCGAGTCTCGTTGGCCAGGCACTTGTAAAATTGGTCGCCTTTCATGGCACGGTCCCCTGCCCGGATTTGCGGCGCTTTTCTTCAATTATCACGAGGTATGCGAGACGGGTCTTGAGGTCCTTGATCGCCAGATGAAAATGCATGGGCGGCGGGTGGACTGAGCTGTCCCTGCAGAAAAACCGTACGCGACTTTTCATAACCTGGCCTGGCTGTATTAGTGCCTCATTTACGTATATACGAATAACCATATATTTAACTTATGGAAAGGTCAACCAAATTTCTATAGGCTCGCCGCTACACTCCAGCAGATTGATGAGACGTAACAGGGTTTGATCATGGCAGCGACGTTGTTCTTCATCCAACGAGCGGTACCCGCGGTGCAGGAGCAGAGTGCGTGATGGAGCATCTTGCGCAAATCGTCATGATGCTGGGCGTGGCGGTCGCGGTGGTGGTCGCGTTCCGGCACCTGCACATCCCTACCAGTCTCGGGTATTTGCTGGTGGGCGTCATCCTCGGGCCGCATACCATCGGGCCGACCGTGCATGTGCCGGAACTCGAGGCCTTGGCGGAGTTCGGCGTGGTGTTCCTGCTGTTCACCATCGGCCTCAATTTCTCGCTGCCGCAACTGCACGCGCTGCGCCACCAGGTGCTCGGCCTCGGTACCGCGCAGGTGGTATTGACGACCGCCGCGGTCGCGTTAGTGATGTGGCTGGCCGGGCTGGATGCCGCCGCAGCGTTCGTCGTCGGCGCGGCCTTCGCACAATCCTCCTCCACTATCATCGGCAGCCAGTTGACCGAGCAGGGAGAGGACGCCAGCCCCCCCGGCCGACTCGGTCTCGCCATGTCCGTGTTCCAGGATGTCACGGCGGTGCCCTTCCTGGTGATTATCCCGGTGCTGGGAATGGCCGTCGGCGCCGATGTCCTTGCCGGCGCGGTGGGATGGGCCGTCGCCAAGGCGGTGGTGGCGTTTGTGCTCGTGGTCTTTGCCGGGCGCTGGCTGCTACACCCGCTGTTTCGCCTGGTGACCCGGCACCGCTCCGCCGAGCTGTTCACACTGACCGTGCTGCTGGTGGCCCTGCTGGCGGCCTGGTCCACCAGCAGCTTCGGCCTGTCGCTGGCCTTTGGCGCGTTCCTGGCCGGCATGATGCTGGGCGAGACCGAGTTCCGCCACCAGGTGGAGTCCACCATACGGCCGTTTCGCGATGTCCTGCTCGGGCTGTTCTTTATCGGTATCGGCATGCTGTTCGAACCAGCGAATTTGCCGCGCATCTGGCACTGGGCCCTGCTCGGCACGCTGCTCCTGCTGTTGAGCAAAATCCTGATCGTCGTGGTGATCGTGCGTCGCAGCGGCATCGATGCGCTGGCGGCGTGGCGCGTGGCGCTGCTGGTTGCCGTCGGCGGGGAGTTCGGTTTTGCGCTGCTGGCCATTGCGCTCGAGGCCGACGTAATCGACACGCAACTGGGCCAGATCGCGCTGACCGCGGTCTTCTTCTCGCTGATTGCGGGCGCCGTGCTGATCCGATTCAACCATGTAATCGCTGCGCGGTTGGCCGGGAAGCGCGACAGCGAGGCGCAGGGCCTTCCCGACCTGTCGATGGGCGTGCCGGAACAGCTAGTGCTCATCGGCGGCTATGGGCGCGTGGGTCACACGCTGGCCGTGCTGTTGCATGAGCGAGCGGTGCCTTTTATAGCATTCGACACGGATCCGGGCCGGGTGGTCCAGGGGCGCGCCGATGGCCACCAGGTCGTGTACGGCGATATTGCCGATGCCGAACTGTTGACCTCGGTTCGCGCGGAGCAGGCCGCGCTCGTCATCATCACCGTGGACCATTCCGCCGCCGCGCTGACCGCTGTGACGGTGCTGGCCAATTATTGCCCGCATGTGCCGGTAATCGCGCGAGCGCGGGATCTTGAATCGAGTTCGCAACTGCTTGCCGCCGGCGCCACGCATGCCTATCCCGAGGCGATCGAAGCGAGCCTGCGCCTGGGTGCCACCGCGCTGAAGATGCTGGCAGTGCCGGACGACGACATCGACCTGATCCTGCAGGGTGTGCGGGACTGGGATTACAAGCCTGTGATTGAAGAAGAGGAGGAAAAGGATAAGCGAGGGTGAGGGCAATTATCGCCGCTGCATCTGCTGGTACAGCCGCTACCGGTGGGTGCCAGTCACTCCCACTCAATCGTAGCCGGCGGCTTGCTGCTGATATCATAGGGCACGCGGGACACGCCGGGGATTTCATTGATAATGCGGTTCGAGGTGCGCTTCAGCAATTCGTAGGGCAGGTGGGCCCAGCGCGCGGTCATGAAATCCACCGTCTCGACGGCGCGCAGCGCAATCACGTATTCATAACGGCGGCCGTCGCCCACCACACCCACCAAGGCGGCCACCGGCACCTCGCCCTCATCGGCGGCGCAGTCCGCCAGCGCTATGGCGCGGCGCATCCAGTCCTCATGAGTCATAAGTGAGGGCACCCTGGTTATCTCAATTTTTCCAGCACAGCCTTCGCCACCAGTTCTGATGACGCCGGATTCTGGCCGGTAATCAGGTTGCCATCCGTTACCGAATGGGGCTGCCAGTCGTCGGCCCTGGAATAGGTTGCGCCTTTCGCCCTCAACTCGTCTTCCAACATAAAGGGCACAACATTGGAAAGTTGCACGGCATCTTCTTCAGTATTGCTAAAGCCGGTGACAGACTTCCCCTTTACCAGTGAAGAACCATCCGGGGCCATTGCGTGCCGCAGCACTGCGGGCGCATGACACACGGCTGCAACCGGCTTGCCAGCGGCATACATGGTTTCAATCAACGCGATGGAGTTACGATCTTCTGCCAGATCCCACAGCGGCCCATGCCCACCGGGATAAAATACCGCATCGTAATCATTGGGTGAGATGTCTGACAACTTCAGCGTATTGGCCAACGCGGATTGAGCGGCGCTATCTCGCTTGAAGCGCTCAGTTGCAGCCGTTTGGGCGCCAGGCTCATCACTTTTCGGGTCCAGCGGTGGCTGCCCGCCATCTGGTGAAGCCAGGGTGATAACCGCGCCAGCATCGGTCAGCACATAATAAGGGGCAGCAAACTCTTCCAGCCAGAAACCCGTTTTCTTGCCGGTGTTGCCGAGCTGGTCGTGCGAGGTAAGAACAATCAGAATTTTCACGTGACTTTCCTTGTTGATTCGAAAAAATTAGCAGACGATTAAGATAAAAGAAAATTTGGATCCGAGTAAAAAGTTCGGAATTTTTCACTGACACTAAACAGCTCGGCCGACTGCGTCAGGCAGGAGCACACGAGCGAGAATGTCGGCGAGTGCGGCGCGCGCCCGCCTGTCGCTCCATCGCCGGTCGACGGTGAGTGCGGAGTAAAGATCGGAGCTGCGACTGAGCGCCCACACGAGGTCAGCCGCCTCGTTTGGAGGCACTCGCAACGGTCCCACCTCTGCGAGCAGCTCGACCACGAGTTGGGCGTCCCGTCGGCGACGCCGTTCGAGCTCGCGGCGGAGTTGGGCAATCTCGGAATCCGTCGTAGCGACGGCACGCACCATCTCGTCGATCGACGCTGCCCGGCGAAGCACGTCGCGGGTAGCACCGGTTAGCAGGTCGAGTCGTCGGCGTTGGTTGGGTTCTGCCCGAATGCGTTCCACCCAGTCGTCGGAGATCACCGGTGTGGGATCGGTACCGCCGGTGACTGCCATCTCTATGACGGCCCGCAGCAGCTCCCGCTTGGTTCCGCGTCGCGCACCAAACACGGCATAAATGGTCTCCGTCGACACACCTGCGGCACGAGCGATGGCCGGGATGGTGGTACTCGCGTACCCCCCGTTGACGAAGCAGGTAGTCGCAGCGACGACAATTGTGGTACGCGTCGCGGCACGCTGACGGTCGCGGGAGGGCGATACATAGGAGCGGGCGGGCTTGACACTTTTCGACATTCTGATACAGTCCTACTGTAGCTAATTATACGGACCCCACGAAGGAGAGGCTATATGGGCTTCCACCACGTCGCCATCGCGACCGCCGACATGGCCGCAACGCACCACTTCTACACCTCAGCGATGGGCTTTGAACTCGTCCATGTCGAAGCGGGTGATACTGACGTCGCCGGATCATGGTTCCGCCATGTATTCTACGACACCGGCGACGGTTCGCTGCTGGCGTTCTTCGAACTTCACGACGACCGCTTTGCCGACCTCGACCTGGCGATCTCCCGCGGGCTCGGACTCCCCAGCTTCGTGAACCATTTGGCGTTTGACGCGCCTGACCTTGAAGCGCTCGACGCCGCGCGCGATCGCTGGCTCTCGCACGGACTCGACGTTGCGCGAATGGATCACGGCAATGCCATCTCCATCTACGCTGAAGACCCCAATGGAAACCTGCTCGAGTGGTGCTGCTGGATCCTACCGTTTGACGCCCGCAACAAAGAGGCGGCAGTGGCTTTGTTACAGGATCCGAACCCGCCGCGGAACTCCGTGCCCGATCTTGAGTTCTTCGTCGCCGCCGAACACCAGCCCGCGTAACTCATCCCGGCACGCCGACAGCCCTCACCGCAAACACGGGATCGTGATAGCAGGGCAAAAGCAGGAATTTTATTCCCACTCAATCGTAGCCGGCGGCTTGCTGCTGATGTCATAGGTCACGCGGGACACGCCGGGGATTTCATTGATAATGCGGTTCGAGGTGCGCTCCAGCAATTCGTAGGGCAGATGCGCCCAGCGCGCGGTCATGAAATCAATGGTCTCCACTGCGCGCAGTGCGATCACGTATTCGTAGCGGCGGGCATCGCCCACCACACCCACCGACTTGACCGGCAGGAACACGGCGAAGGCCTGGCTGGTCTTGTGGTAGTAGTCGTCGCGGTGCAATTCCTCGATGAAAATCGCATCGGCCAGGCGCAGCAGGTCGGCGTACTCCTTCTTTACCTCCCCGAGGATGCGCACACCCAGGCCGGGGCCGGGGAACGGATGGCGATAGACCATGTCGTAGGGCAGGCCCAGTTCCAGGCCTATGCGGCGCACTTCGTCCTTGAACAGTTCGCGCAGCGGCTCCACCAGTTTGAAGCTCATGTCATCGGGCAGGCCACCCACATTGTGGTGGGACTTGATGTTGTGCGCCTTGCCGGTGCTGGCGCCTGCGGACTCGATAACATCGGGGTAGATAGTGCCCTGGGCCAGCCACTTCACGCCGGTCAGTTTGCCCGCCTCCTCGTCGAACACGTCGATGAAGGTATTGCCGATCACCTTGCGTTTGGCCTCCGGGTCAGACACGCCGTGCAGCTTGGCCAGGAACATGGCCTCGCAGTCCCGGCGCAGGACCGTTCACGCCCATGTTGCGGGCGAACATCTCCATCACGTGATCGCCCTCGTTCAGGCGCAGCAGGCCGTTGTCCACGAACACGCAGGTCAGTTGCTCGCCGATGGCGCGGTGCAGCAGGGCTGCCACCACGGAGGAGTCCACACCGCCGGAGAGGCCCAACAGCACCTTGTCGGAACCCACCAGGGCCCGCACCCGCGCAATGGCGTCTTCGACAATATGGGCCGGAGTCCACAGCGCCTCGCAGCCGCACTGCTCCAGCACGAAGTGTTCAAAGATGCGCACGCCCTGCAGGGTGTGCGTCACCTCCGGGTGAAACTGGATACCGTAAAAGGGCTTGTGCTTGTGCGCCATGCCGGCAATGGGGCAACTTGGTGTCGCGGCGATCACTTCGAAATCCGGCGGCAGTTCCACCACCTTGTCGCCGTGACTCATCCACACATCCAGCAGGCCCCTGCCCTGCTCGTCGATGTGGTCGCGAATATCGTGCAACAGGCCGCCATTGCCGACCTGCGTGATCCGGGCGTAGCCGAACTCACTGACGTGCGAACCGGCCACCCTGCCGCCAAACTGCTCGGCCATGGTCTGCATGCCGTAGCAGATGCCGAGCACCGGCACACCCAGTTCAAACACACTCTGTGGCGCTCTCGGCGATGCGGCGGCGGCCACCGACTCCGGGCCGCCGGACAGGATAATACCGCTGGGATTGAAGGCCCGGACCTCATCATCGCTGAGGTCGAAGGCGCGCACTTCACTGTACACACCGACTTCCCGCACGCGCCGCGCAATCAACTGGGTGTACTGGGAGCCAAAATCCAGAATCAGGATCTTGTGGGCGTGGATGTCTGCGCTCATGTCGGGCAGGCCCTAGCGCACCGGATAATTCGGCGCTTCCTTGGTGATGGATACATCGTGTACATGGCTCTCGGCCATACCGGCGCTGGTCACCCGCACGAACTCGGGGCGGGTGCGCATGATTTCCACGTTGGCACTGCCGGTGTAGCCCATGGCGGAGCGCACCCCGCCCATCAACTGGTGGACGATGGCCGAGACCGGGCCCTTGTAGGGCACGCGACCCTCAATCCCCTCGGGCACGAGCTTTTCAGTGCCCCGGCTGGTGTCCTGGAAATAGCGGTCCGAGGAGCCCTGCGTCTGGGCCATGGCGCCCAGTGAACCCATGCCGCGATAGGCCTTGTAGGTGCGGCCCTGGTACAAGCTCAACCTCGCCCGGCGCTTCTTCCGTACCGGCGAACATACTACCCACCATGACCGAATGCGCACCGGCCACGATGGCCTTGGCGATGTCCCCCGAGAAGCGGATACCGCCGTCGGCGATGATCGGAATATCTGTCCCCTTGAGCGCCTCGCTGACGTTGGCGATGGCGGTAATCTGCGGCACCCCGGTGCCGGTGACGATACGGGTGGTGCAGATCGAGCCGGGGCCGATACCGACCTTGACCCCGTCCACACCGGCCTCGGCCAGCGCCACTGCTGCGGCAGCGGTGGCGATATTGCCGCCGATGACCTGCACCGAGGGGTAGCTGCGCTTGATCAGCTTGACCCGGTCGATCACATTGCGGGAATGGCCGTGGGCGGTATCCACCACCAGCACATCGACACCGGCGGCGACCAGTGCGTGCACGCGGTCGTCGGTATCGGGGCCAGTGCCTACCGAGGCGCCGACGCGCAACTGGCCGTAGGAGTCCTTGCAGGCGTAGGGAAAACTTTCGGCCTTGTCGAAATCCTTCACGGTAATCATGCCGCACAGGTCGAAGGCATCGTTCACCACCAGGATTTTCTCGATGCGATGGCGGTGCAACAGCTCCTGCACCTGTGCCAGTTCAGCGCCTTCCTTGACTGTCACCAGTTTGTCCCGCGGCGTCATGATAGCGGAGACAAGTTTTTGCGGATTGGACTCAAAGCGTACGTCGCGACGGGTCACGATACCCACCAGGTCCTTGCCATTAAGTACCGGCACACCGGAGATGCCGTGCGCGCTGGTCAGTTCGATCAGTTCGGCGATCGTGGCCCCCTGCTGGATAGTAATCGGATCCTTGACCACCCCGCTCTCGAACTTCTTGACCTTGCGTACCTGCTCCGCCTGTTCGGCAATCGTCATGCTCTTATGGATGATGCCGATGCCGCCCTCCTGGGCCATGGCGATGGCCAGGCGGAATTCGGTAACGGTATCCATGGCGGCGGAGACCAGGGGAATGTTCAGGTCAATGTAGCGGGTGAGTCGTGTGCGCAGCGACACATCGGTGGCAACCACCTCGGAATAGCCTGGAGTCAACAAAACATCGTCAAACGTGAGGGCTTCCTGGGCGATACGCAGCATGCGGGCAATTCTCCAGCTGGTGAGCGTGGATAAAGCGCGACGAGTATAAATCCAAGTGCCCTGCGGCACAATTACGAACACCCCAAGAAAGCCTGTTGAATGCACGCTAAAGCCGGATAACAGTACACTGTCCTATCAGTCCAAACTTTACTCCTGGGGCCCTTATTCCATTGAACAACCCCTTCGCTTCGGAGCAGCCGCCGCTTCTGCTCACGGTCAGTCAGCTCAACCGGCAGGTCAAGACCCTGCTGGAGAGTCACTTTGACTTTGTCTGGGTCGAGGGCGAAGTCAGCAATTTCGTCAAGCCCTCCTCCGGACACTGGTACTTCTCCCTCAAGGATGGCACTGCCCAGGTGCGCTGCGCCATGTTCAGCACGCGCAACCAGCGGGTGAAGTTCACGCCCGCAAACGGCGACGCGATACGCCTGCGCTGCCGGGTGTCGCTGTATGAAGGCCGGGGCGAGTTTCAGTTGATTGTCGAACACCTCGAACACGCCGGGGCCGGGGCCCTGCAGGCCGCCTTTGAAAAGCTCAAGACCAAATTACTGGCGGAGGGCCTGTTTGACCCCGCGCGCAAACAAGCCCTGCCGGAATCCGTATCGCAGCTGGGTGTGATCACCTCCCCCACGGGCGCCGCCATCCACGACATACTGACCGTGCTGCGCCGGCGCTGCCCGACCATTGCCGTATTCCTGCTGCCGGTGGCCGTGCAGGGCGAGGGAGCGGCCGCCCAGATTGCCAGCGCCATCGAGCGCGCCAACCGCTGGCAGCGCGAGGGCAAGATACACCTGGACGCACTGATCGTCGGTCGCGGGGGCGGCTCGCTGGAGGATCTGTGGGCATTCAATGAGGAGATCGTGGCACGCGCCATCGCCGCCAGCGAACTGCCCATCGTCAGCGCCGTCGGGCACGAGGTGGACTTCAGCATTGCCGACATGGTGGCCGATTTCCGCGCGCCCACCCCCTCCGCGGCGGCGGAACTATTGAGCCCCGACCAGCGCGAATGGCAACAGCGCCTGCAGGCTGCGGAGAAAGGGCCTGGTACGCCTGATCCAGCGCAAACTGGCAGATGCGACCACCCGGCTGTCCCACCTGCGGCAGCGTCTGAAGCATCCGGGAGCACAACTGCGGGAACAGGCCCAGCGCGTGGATGACCTGGAGCAGCGCCTGCTGCTGGCGCAGAAGAACCTGCTGCTGCGGCATCACAGCACGGCTGGACCTATTGGAAAGCCGGCTCATGGCCCGCTCGCCGCTGCCCCGACTGCAGCAGTTGCAGCGCGACACCCAGCAATGGCGCAAACGCCTGGACGCTGCCATGCACCAGCGGTTACAGCAATCCGCAGACCGCCTGGCCCATCTTGCCCAGATGCTGGATTCGCTGAGCCCCCTGGGCACCCTGCAGCGCGGCTATGCGATTGTGACCGACAGCAGCGGCAAGGTAATTCGGGACGCCCGTGAGGTCGCTGTAGGTGATGAAGTTGCGGCCCGATTAGCTCATGGTCAGCTTGGGCTGACTGTAACGAAAGTCGAATAGATTCGCGCATTGATTCCGCTTCGCCGCTGATCCCGTGGTGTCACCGCTCGGTTGGAACCCCACGCCCTCGTCGGTGACACCACGGGATCAGCGGCGAAATCCGGCTAGTGTGAAGTGGTTCGATTGGATCGGTGCGTAGCGCTATGAGAGCAGTCGCCGCCAGGGTAAACCCCCAAGAGGGCGTGGGGTATCAACCGATTGGGGGTTTACCCTAGCGGCGACTGCGGGGACGGAACGTTAAGGAAGATCTAATACTTCGCCGGCAACCGTGTATTGATAATGATATGCCGCCCCTCAAACCGGATGTACTCGCCAATCGTCAGGTCCTTGAGGATGCGCGCCACCATCTCGCGTGAGGCGCCCACCCGGTCGGCGATATCCTGCTGCGTCAGCTTTTCGGGGATATAGAGCGAGCCGTCGCCGCGCTCCTCGGACAGGTCCATCAACACATTGGCCACCCGGCCATACACATCCTGCAGGGCGAGGCTCTTTACATCAGCGGTCAGTTTTCGCACCCGCTGGGCGAGGTTGCGCACCAGCTGGCGAGCGATATTGGGGTGCTGATCCAGCACGCGGTTGAAATCTTCTTTATAGATGATACAAAACGTCGACTTTTCCACAGTGCGTACCGAGGCGGAACGGGTGGAGTCATCAAGCAGGGCCAACTCACCGAAGTAATCCCCGGCGCCCTGCGTGTTCATAATGAACTCTTTGCCATTCTTGTCACTGCAGTAAACCTTGACCTTGCCGCTCTCAATGATGAAGAGCGAGTCAGCCGGATCGTTCTCGTGAATGACCACGGTATTTTTGGGAAACGACCGACTGGTACTACTGGCCGCCAGGACATCCAGCTCCTCTGGCAATAGACCCCGAAATATTTCAACTTGCTGCAACATCAGAACACCCGATCCCTTTCAAGCCCGATACCCATAGCCTTGGCAATAATAGTACCCCAAAGTTTCAGGAAAGCGCACCCATGTCTGCAAATTTGCCTCAACTCTTGGCCTTCGACGCGAAATTCCACGTTTCCACAGTTCCACGCAGCTCGTTATACTCCAATTACACCGCACAATGAAAGGGGAAGAGCAGTGTACGTCATCACTCATATTGGTACACTCTGGACACCCACAATCGATGGTGCTCTGGCTCCACCCATGCACAATCGCCCGATACACTAACCCATGACCACCAACACCCGCCATACCACCCCGGACTGGAGCGACCACCTGCGACGCGAGATCGGGACGCTGCGGCGAGAATTCGCCAACCTGCAGGAGCAGCTTGGCGCGGAGACAGTGGATGACTTTTCCCACCTCCTGGATGCCGCCAGCCGCCTGGAGCAGATGCTGGGCACGGCGGGCCAGACCGTCAGCAATCACGATTTAATGAATGTCCTGAGCGCGTTACGGGGCTACGCAGAACTGGTGCGTGAGGACGTCGGCGCGGCGCACGCCGACCTCGATGCAACGCTTGCAGCACTGCTGGCAGCAGTACAGGTTGCACACACGGGCAACGCCGGGCAATCCACGACTGAAAGCCGCATGATTCAATCGGAGCCAGGATTCATCCTGGCTGTCGATGATCAGCAGGAAAACAGGGAGTTAGTCGCCCGTAACCTGTCCCGTAGCGGGCACATCGTGATTACCGCCGCCAGCGGTGAGGAGGCGCTGCGGGCACTGGAGCAGAGCGATGTCGACGTGGTGCTGCTGGATCTGCTGATGCCCGACATGGATGGCCGCGAGGTACTGCGCCGCATCAAGGAGCATCCCGACTGGCGCGCCACCCCGGTGATCGTAATCTCGGGGAGCCAGGATATGGATGGGATCATCGAGTGCATTGAGGCCGGGGCCGACGATTACCTGTTCAAGCCGTTTAACCCGGTACTGCTACAGGCGCGCATCAAGGCCGGGATAGAGCGCAAGCGCTGGCACGACAAGGAACAACAGTATCGCCAGCAGCTGGAACGCAATGAGAAATTTATCCGGGCGACCTTTGGACGCTACCTCTCCGACGAGATAGTGACCGACATTCTGGAGCGACCGGAGGGACTGGAGCTGGGCGGCGACCTGCGCAGGGTCAGTATCATGCTATCCGATATACGCGGCTTCACCTCGCTCAGTGAAAATCTGGCGCCGGCGCAGGTTGTCACCATGCTCAACCGTTACCTGGGTGCCATGACCGACATCATCATGGCCCACCATGGCACTATCGACGAGTTTATTGGCGATGCGATCCTGGCGGTATTCGGCGCTCCCCAGCGCCGGGACGACGATGCGGACCGTGCTGTGCAGTGCGCTCTGGCCATGCAGGTCGCCATGATCGAGATCAACGCCCGCAACGAAGCAGATGGTTTTCCTGCCATCAACACGGGCATCGCCATTAACACGGGCGATGTGATTGCCGGCAATATCGGCTCGGAACGGCGCAGTAAGTACGGTTTCGTGGGCCACCCCATGAACGTGACCTCCCGCATTGAGGATATCACCGCTGGTGGCGAAATCCTGATATCCGACAGCACGCTGCAAAGCCTCAAGGGCAACTTTTCGCTGGGCCGCAGCCAGGAAGCTGAACGTTAAAGGCATAGACGAAACCATCGTGGTTCACCAGATCACCGGAGGCAATGCATGACCGCCGGGAAGTCTGTGTTACTGGTTGAGGATAATGAGCTCAATCGCGATATGATGGTCCGGCGTCTCAATCGTGCCGGCCTGCAAGTCACAACGGCCGGCAACGGTCAGCAGGCGCTGGATATCATGCACGCTGAGCAGCCCAGCATCGTATTGATGGATATGAACCTGCCAATCCTCGACGGCTGGGCCGCCAGTCGCAGGGCCAAGGAGGATGAACGCATTCGTCACATTCCGATTATTGCCCTGACTGCCCACGCCACCGAAGCCTACAGGCTGTACGCACTTGCGGCCGGCTGCGACGACTACGCCACCAAGCCGGTGGATTTTCCCGGCCTGCTGATCAAGATTAAAACGCTTACCAGCGCATGAGCTTACGTCGCCAACTCACCCTTTCACTGGTCACCATACTGACTGCTGTTCGCGATCAACGTGGGCACACATTTCTGGGGCAGTTATGCGCGCAACGCAGAGCATGGATGCCTACCGCAATTCGGTTGACGCTGCCCAGCTATCCACGGAAGTCGAGCAACTGCTGGAAGATCAGCGGCAGCAAATACTCATACTCGCCACGCTGCGCGATACCACCGAGGACCAGCTCGAAGATGTAGAGTTAGCAGCGGGCTGAAGACGCCATAGTTACCATCAATGCCAGCATTCAGCAACTTGGAAAGCTGAGCCACGGTGTTACGGAGCTGAACTACGAGCAGCTCTGGGAGAGCAGTAGTCACCTGCTGAAACGCTGGCTGAATTTTTACCGCAACTATAACAATCCCGATTTTGAATTGGACATGAATGATCCGCTGCCGTTCCTCGAGGTCAGCCAGCGCTTGAAGGAACTGGAGCAGCGCCAGGCATTTATAGCAGCCCAGCGCGCCAATATTATCGATCGCACCATTTCCCTGACTGACAAGATCACCATAATTGCCTTTTTCGCCTCCATATTTCTCACCGCCACCCTGGGCTACTACCTCGTGAGTTATACCAACAGATCGCTGAAGAGACTGAAGAAAGGTACTGAACGATTTGGTAGTGGCGATCTTGACTATCGCATAGACGATATCGACGATACCGGAGAACTGGGCGATCTGGCCGATGCGTTCAACGACATGTCCGACAAACTGCGCAATGCGATCTACGATGTGCGCAAGGCCAGGGATGACGCCGACGAGGCCAACGCGGCAAAAAGTATCTTTCTGGCCAATGTCAGCCATGAGCTGCGCACGCCGCTCAATGCAATCATTGGCTACAGCGAGATGCTGCACGACGAGCTTGGCGATGCAGGCGAACTAAATCGCCCGCAGTTTCAACAGGATCTGGATATCATAATCAAATCAGGACGGCAATTGCTCACCCTGATCGATGACATTCTGGATTTGTCGAAAATCGAAACAGGGAAAATGTCCCTGCACTGCGAAACTTTCAGTCCGACGGAAATCATCAAGCAGGCGTGCGAAGTGCTGGCGCCGCTGTTACGCAACAATAACAATGAATTGCAGCATCGATGACCTGCGCGAATTGCCTGTTCTGTATAACGACGCCGCCAAGTTTCGGCAGATTTTCACCAACCTGCTCAGCAATGCCAACAAGTTCACCAAGGACGGACAGATTAACGTGAGCGCACGGGAATTACCTGACCGCCCCGGCTGGGCGGAGTTTGCCATACGCGACACCGGCATAGGCATGACCAGCGAGCAACTCTCGCGAGTGTTCGATGCGTTTGTGCAAGCGGATTCGTCGACCAGCGCAAACTACGGGGGTACCGGGCTGGGACTGGCCATCTGCCGTGAGTTCTGCGACCTGATGGGTGGAACGATCCAGGTCGAAAGCGAAGTTGGCGTGGGATCAACCTTTACGGTGCTGATTCCTTCTGACCCAGAGTGAGCTCACGCAGCCGCCTGAGGGCTTCATCGCGTTTTTCCAGATTCTCCGCCAGCGTACGTTTCTCTTTCTGCAGGTCGTTGATGCGCACATGCAGCTCCGCAAATACTGCCAAAGCGTCTCGCATCAGCTGGATTTGCTGATGTAACTTCATTCCCTGGGGCTGCTCTCTCATCAGACGCAGATAAGATTCACGCGCCGCCCTCCAATTGTAATAGGGGCTCTCGGGCAACATCTTGTCATAAGCAATGGCAATGCCTGCCTCCCAATCGGCACCGGGGGATGATTCCAGGCGTTGATGACGCCTGAAATAATTCACCGCCTCCCTGTGATCGCCTGCCGCCAAAGCGCTGAAACCCTTGTCCAAAAAGGTACGATCGACCCCGGTCACCGGGGCATAGTCGCCAGTAGCCGGCCTGATCGGGCAAGTTGAGGGTCAGTTCCGCAGCCGGCTTTTGTTCCGATGCCACCGGTAGTGGTTCTGATGGCGCCGCTGGTGGAGCAGTTGGCGGATCGCCCGCAGGGGGCGCTACCGCGCAGGCTTGTAGCAGCAAAGCCAGGCCGCCAGCGGCAATCAGTGTAAAACGGGTCGCGAGCAATGGTGTTTCCTCTTGCAGGGCCAATGATGGTCAGTGTAGCGCATTCAAAACCTGCTGGCACTGCACCATGGAAACTGCTTTGAAGCGCGCCACAATACTCGTCTCCAGAACCAGGGAGCGCTACTCGGGGCGCATGTGCGGAAACAACAAAACGTCGCGAATAGAGATCGAATCTGTAAATAACATTACCAGACGATCGATACCAATGCCCTCGCCCGCCGTGGGCGGCAAACCGTACTCCAGGGCGCGGATATAATCGTGATCGTAGTGCATCGCTTCTTCGTCTCCAGTGTCCTTCTGTGCCACCTGCTCCACAAACCGCGCGGCCTGGTCTTCCGCGTCGTTCAGTTCGGAAAACCCGTTGGCTAACTCGCGTCCACCGACAAAAAACTCGAATCGATCGGTAATAAATGGGTCCGCGTCGCTGCGTCGTGCCAGCGGCGAGACCTCCGTGGGATAAGCAGTGATAAAGGTGGGTTGATCCAGTAAATGCTCCACCGTTTTTTCGAATATCTCGATCTGGACTTTACCCAGTCCCCAGCTCTCCTTCAGTTCAATACCCAGGTTTTTCGCGATGATCCGCGCCGCAGAGGCATCAGCCAGCTGCTGCGCGGTGATGCCCGGATTGTGCCGCAAAATTGCATCGAATACGGTTATGCGCTCAAATGGCCGGGAAAAATCATAGTGTACTGCCCTGATACTGTACCAAGGTATTCCCCAACACCGATGCCGTGAGCTGGCGCAGCATATCCTCGGTAAGGTTCATGGCGTCCTCATAATCTGCATACGCCCAGTAGAACTCCAGCATGGTGAACTCCGGGTTGTGGCGCGTGGAGAGGCCTTCATTGCGAAAACTGCGGTTAATTTCAAACACGCGTTCGAATCCGCCAACCACCAGGCGCTTGAGGTAGAGCTCCGGCGCAATCCGCAGGTACATGTCCAGGCCAAGAGCGTTGTGGTGGGTGACAAAGGGCTTGGCGGCTGCGCCTCCCGGAACAACCTGCATCATCGGGGTTTCCACCTCCATGAAGTCAAGACCACTCATGTAATTGCGGATAAATGCGATAATTCTGGAGCGCGTGCGAAAAACCTGCCGCGACTCGGGGTTTACAATCAGGTCGACATAGCGCTGGCGGTAGCGCAACTCCTGGTCAGCCAGCCCGTGATATTTATCGGGCAGGGGACGCAACGCCTTGGTCAGCAGGCGCGCTTCCTCCATATTGATATAGAGGTCGCCCTTACCGGATTTATGCAGCGGTCCGCTGGCACCGACAATGTCCCCCAGGTCCCAGCCCTTGATCTGCGCCAGGGTCTCCTCGCCCAAACCCTGGCGATTGACGTAAAGCTGAATCTGGTTTGAGCCGTCCTGCAGCAACAGGAAAGCGCCGCGGTTGCGAATCAGGCGACCCGCCACCGCGTACACACGATGGGCCTGTTCCAGTTCCTCCTTGGAGCAATCGCCAAACTCGCGCTGCAAGTCATCGGCCATGGCCGTGCGCCGAAAATCATTGGGGAAAGGATTGCCGTGTTCACGCAGCGCGGACAGCTTGCCGCGGCGTTCCGCCACCAGCTTATTGTCATCGGGCGCTTCGCCTGCCTCTGCGCTTGGATTCAGCCCCCCGCTCCTGCTCACTCATAGTGTCTCTCATAGCCCGCTCTTCAGCGACGCCTCTATAAACCGGTCAATGTCACCATCGAGCACTGCCTGGGTGTTGCTCGTCTCCACGCCTGTACGCAGATCCTTGATGCGGGAATCATCCAGCACATAGGAACGAATCTGACTGCCCCAACCAATATCCGCCTTGTTGTCCTCCATGATCTGCTTTTCCGTGTTGCGCTTGAGCACTTCCAGTTCATAGAGCTTGGCGCGCAGCATTTTCATGGCATTGTCGCGATTCTGGTGCTGGGAGCGCTCGGTCTGGCACTGTACCACGGTGCCCGTGGGGTTGTGGGTAATGCGCACCGCTGAATCGGTCTTGTTGACGTGCTGGCCGCCGGCGCCGCTGGCCCGGTAGGTATCCGTGCGCAGGTCCGCCGGATTAATATCGATTTCGATATTGTCGTCGATTTCGGGTGACACAAATACCGACGCAAAGGACGTGTGCCGCCGGTTGCCGGAATCAAACGGGGATTTGCGCACCAGGCGATGCACGCCCGTCTCGGTGCGCAACCAGCCAAAGGCATATTCCCCCTCAAACTTGATGGTGGCGCTCTTGATCCCCGCCACTTCCCCGCCGGAGGCTTCGATCAACTCGGTGTGAAACCCCTTCTGCTCGCCCCAGCGCAGGTACATACGCAACAGCATCTCCGCCCAGTCCTGGGCCTCGGTCCCCCCCGAGCCCGCCTGAATATCCAGGTAGGCATTGTTGGCGTCCATGTCACCGGCAAACATACGCCGGAACTCCAACTGCTCCAGCAACGTGACCAGTCCGGCGATCTCCACGTTTATTTCTGCAACGGTGGCCTCATCGTCCTCCGCCGCCGCCATCAGCAGCAGATCGCGCGCATCTGCGGCGCTGGCATCCAGCTTCTCAATGGTGTGCACCGTATTTTCCAGAGATGCCCGTTCGCGTCCCAACTCCCTGGCGCGCTCAGGATCATCCCAGACGCTGGGTTCAGCCAGCTCCAGATCTACTTCGGCGAGGCGTTCCTTGCGCAGGTCAAAGTCAAAGATACCCCCTAAGCACGCCGGTGCGCGCCTCGATGTCTTTTAGTTGTGTAAGAAAAGGATTTATCTCGAGCATGTCACCAACCCGCCGGGAGCGAAGCGGGGCATTCTACCCCAGCAACTATTTCTGGGGAACTGTGTGGGCGGTGTATTGGCCCGCCCAAAGAATTCACAGCGCAACCAGGTGCTCAACCATCAGCTGCAGCGAGCGCTGTCCGCGAAACTCATTCACATCAAGGCGATAGGCAATTTCAACGTGCTCGATCGTGGGATCTGGCCAGATATCCAGGTCGACGTTAAAGGCGATAGCATCCAGTAAGGTATTACTAGCGGTTGGCGTCAATACCAGTTTCAGGTGCTTCGCACCCACCAAACGCTGACTCACCACTGCAAACTGCCCGTCAAAGATCGGCTCGGGGAAATGTTGTCCCCAGGGTCCGGCAAAGCGCAACTCAGTGGCCAGTGCCAGTTGCAATTCATCCGGCGACAATTCACCGTCGGATTCGATGACCGCCTGCAGGTGCACGTCCTGGGCATGGCGTGTGACTTCCGCCACAAAAGCGGCGGCAAAATCCGCGTAGGTCGTCACGCTGCAGCGTGAGACCCGCAGCCATGGCATGCCCCCCGAAGCGGGTGACAAGGCCGGGATGGCGGGTGGCTACTGCATCCAGGATATCGCGGATATGAATACCGGCTATGGAGCGGGCTGAACCCTTCAGTTCGCCGGCATCGCCATCGGCAAAAGCGATGGTGGGACGGTGCAGACGTTCCTTGATGCGCGACGCCAGAATACCGATCACACCCTGGTGCCACCCACTCTGGTAGAGGGTCATGGCGATGGGAGGGTCTGCCGGCTCGTTCAGTGACAGCTTTGCAAGAATCTGAATAGCCTCCGCCTGCATGTCCTGCTCAATAACCCGGCGCTCCTGATTGAGTTGGTCCAGTCTGGAAGCCTGAGCCCGCGCCGTATGCCAGATTCTCGCAAAGCAGGCATTCGATACCAATGGACATGTCCTCCAAACGCCCGGCTGCATTGATACGCGGCCCCACCGCAAAGCCCAGATCCGCAGCCACCACTGACTGCGGCTGGCGGGACGCCACCTCCAGCAGGGCGAGAATACCGGGGCGGCAGTGAGCCCCGCGAATACGGCGCAAACCCTCCGCCACCAGAATACGGTTGTTGCGATCCAGGGGCACGACATCGGCGACAGTGCCCAGTGCGACAAGATCCAGGTACTGGGCCAGATTGATCTCCGGGCGCTGCGCAAACCATCCTCTTGCGCGCAGCTCTGCCCGCAGCGCCAGCATGATATAGAAAATCACCCCCACCCCTGCCAGGCTCTTACTGGGAAACCCGCACCCCGGTTGGTTGGGATTCACAATCACGTCGGCCAGGGGAAGCGCCCGACCTGCCAGATGGTGATCGGTAATCAGCGTGGCAATGCCCAACGCCCGAGCGGCGGCCACACCTTCCAGGCTGGATATACCGTTATCTACCGTAATGATGAGATCGGGCTTACTGTCGGCGGCAAGCGCAACGATCTCCGGGGTCAGGCCATAGCCGTACTCGAAGCGGTTGGGCACCAGGTAGTCCACGTGGCGACCGCCGAACGCCCGCAGGGCAGCCACCGCCAACAGTTGTACTGGTGGCACCATCGGCATCGAAATCACCGATGACAACAATCCTGTCGTCGCGGGCCAGCGCATCTGCCAACAGGACGGCGGCGCGGTCGGCATTGAGCAACAGCGTCGGTGCCAGCAGATGCTCAAGAGACAGGTCCAGCTGCCCCGGGAATTCGATGCCGCGGCCGCGGTAGACGCGTGCCAACACCGGGTGGATTGCGCCAAGTGGAGAAGGATCCCCAGCAGATAGCTGCCGTCGGCGAATGAGTTTCTGCACGTCGCAGAGGACCGCGTCAGGCGTTGATATTGGCCGCGATAAATGCCTGGACCGCGGCCAGATTATTGGGCAGCACAGTCATGCGCTCTCTGCGCTCAAACAGGTCGTGCAAGTGCGCAGGCAGAGCAACATCGCGCTCCAGACCGGCCTTTTTTATCGCGTCAGGAAACTTGGCTGGATGTGCCGTCGCCAGGCTAACTATCGGAGTTCCGGGTGCGACGTCGCTCGCCAGTGCCGCATGTACCCCGATCGCGCTGTGCGGGTCGAGCATGTACTCGCATTCATGCCAGGTACTGGCGATCTGCTGGCAGGTCTGTTCATCGGACACGCAGTGGCTGCTGAACAAGGCCCTGGCGCGCTGCATGGCGGTCTCGGTGAAGCCGATGTCTCCCTTGTCAAAACGCTGCATCAGGTCGGCGATGGCGGCACCGTCACGATCATAGAGATCGAACAACAGTCGCTCAAAATTACTCGACACCGTGATGTCCATACTGGGCGACAAGGTGTGCGCGAGAGGTTGGCGGCCATAGGTACTGCTCGTCATCACCCGATGCAGCACGTCGTTGCGATTGGTGGCGATAATCAGGCGTTCAATGGGTAATCCCATCTGCCGTGCCAGATAGCCCGCGAAAATGTCGCCGAAATTTCCTGTGGGCACCGAGAACGCCACTGGGCGAGCCGGTGCGCCGAGCGCCAGCGCGGCATAAAAATAGTACACAATCTGGGCCATGATGCGCGCCCAGTTGATGGAATTTACCGCCACCAGAGCGCGGTCACCCGGCAGAAAACCCTGATCGCTAAAACTGGCTTTCACCATGGCCTGGCAGTCGTCGAAGTTACCCTCTATCGCCAGATTGTGGATATTGTCGCCCGGCACAGTCGTCATCTGCCGCCGCTGCACATCCGACACCCTGTTATGGGGATGCAGGATGAAAATATCGATGTTCTGGCAGTGTTTGCAGCCCTCGATTGCAGCAGACCCGGTATCGCCCGAGGTGGCGCCCAAAATGACCACCTTCTGGTGTTTGCGCTCCAGCACATAGTCCAGCAGTCGCCCCAGCAACTGCAGGGCGAAATCCTTGAAGGCCAGCGTCGGCCCGTGAAACAGCTCCAGCACCCACTGATTAGGGCCCAGCTGTACCAGAGGCGCTACGGCGCTATGGCGGAACTCGGCGTAGGTGTCTGCAAGGATCGCACGCAGCTCGTCTGCCGGTATGCAATCCGCCACGAATGGGGTGATTATTTTCTCGGCCAGCTGCGGATAATCCAGCGCGGCCATTGACGCGATCTCTTCACGACTGAACGTGGGCAGCGTCTGTGGCACATACAAACCACCGTCTGCAGCCAGTCCCGTCAGCAGGACCTGTTCAAAATTGAGTGCTGGCGCCTGTCCTCGGGTGCTTATGTATTTCACTGTCGCTTGCCCCTGTCCATGCCCTGGACAACTAGCCGTCCAGCGCTTCAACTCGAATGCGCGTGACCTTGCCATTAATCGTGTCCAGCGCCTCAATCGCACGCACTGCCGTATCCACACTGCCCTGTGGCG
The DNA here is from genome assembly GCA_963712135.1 of uncultured Gammaproteobacteria bacterium. Taxonomy (GTDB): domain Bacteria; phylum Pseudomonadota; class Gammaproteobacteria; order Pseudomonadales; family Halieaceae; genus Marimicrobium. The sequence continues at coordinate 319,821 of CAVQGV010000026.1, read as the reverse complement.
CCTTATTGGTTAACACAATAAGTGACACCAGGGTCTGCCCCTGCGCCGGCGCCTTCTGAATCAATGCTTCTATGCTGATGCCCTGCTCACTGAAAATGCTTGCTACCCTGGACAGTACGCCGGGTTTGTCCTCCACCTCCATGCGCAGATACCAGGGTGTTTTCACCTTTGCCATCGGAATAATGGGCAGGTCGCGCAGACTGGAGCGCGCAACGCCCAGGGCCGGCACCCGCCCGCTTTGCCCGACGCCAAAGTCACGCGCCAGATCGACCAGGTCAGCCACCACGGCGGAGGCAGTGGGCAGCGCGCCGGCTCCGGCGCCGTAATAAAGCGTAGAGCCCACCGCGTTACCCTCAACCAGTATCGCGTTTTTTACTCCATCGACATCGGCCAGCAGGAGATAATCGGGTATCAGTGTGGGGTGCACGCGCAACTCCACGCCCTCATCACTCTGCTTGGCAATACCCAGATGCTTGATGATGTAGCCCAGTTCCCGGGCATAGCCCACGTCCAGCGTTGTCAGCTGTGTGATGCCCTCGGTATAGACCGCGTCAAACTGCAACGGTATGCCGAACGCCAGGGATGCCAGGATCACCAGCTTGTGCGCGGCATCAATACCTTCCACATCGAAGGCGGGATCTGCCTCTGCATAACCCAGGGCCTGGGCTTCGGCCAGCACATCGGCAAACTCCCGGCCCTTGTCGCGCATCTCGGTCAGGATGTAATTGCCGGTGCCGTTGATAATACCCGCCAGCCACTCGATGCGATTGCCCGCCAGTCCTTCGCGCAGCGCTTTGACGATGGGAATGCCGCCCGCGATCGCGGCCTCGTAGCGCACCTCCACGCCGTGCTCATGCGCCAATGCGAAAATCTCATTGCCAAATTCGGCGATCAGGGCTTTATTGGCAGTAACCACGTGCTTGCCGGCGACAATCGCCGCCTCCACCAACTCCCGGGCCACAGTAGTGCCGCCGATCAGTTCGACGAGAATCTCCACCTCCGGATCGCGGGCCACGGCGAAAATATCGCGACTGACACGGATACCGGACAGGTCCAGTGCGGGTTTATCGCGACGGGCGCCCACATGGATCACCTGCAGATGGGCCTGCGCCCGCGCGGCGATCAATTCAGCGTTGTCGCGCAACACCGTGAGGGTGCCACTGCCTACGGTGCCCAGGCCGCAGATGCCTATTTTTACTGGTTTCAAGCTCGTTCCTGCTTTCACGGTTAACGGAGTGCCTGTCGTCGCTCAGGCAAAGCCATCGTTTTTTATCATCCGCTTGATGTTGCGAATCGCCTGGCGGGTACGGTGTTCATTCTCGATCAGGCCGAAACGCACGTAACCCTCACCGTACTCACCAAAGCCGATGCCCGGGGAGACCGCCACCTGCGCCTCGGCCAACAACTTCTTGCCGAACTCCACGGAACCCATCGCCCGATAGAACTCCGGTATCCTGGCCCAGACAAACATGGTGGCCTTGGGTGGAGTGACCGGCCACCCGACAGCGTTAAGTCCACTGCATAACACATCCCGACGGGACTGATACATGGCACAGATTTCCGCTACGCACGTCTGGTCGCCCTCCAGCGCAGTAATGGCAGCCACCTGTATCGGCGTGAACATGCCGTAATCCAGATAGGACTTCATGCGCGCCAACGCTGCCACCAGTACCTTGTTGCCACAGCAGAAACCGATTCGCCAACCGGGCATATTGTAGCTCTTGGACATACTGAAGAATTCCACCGCCACGTCCCGCGCGCCTTCGACCTGCAGGATCGACGGCGCTACATAGCCGTCGTAACACAAATCAGCATAGGCCAGATCCTGGATCACCCAGATAGAATGTTCGCGGGCAATTTTGATCACCCTTTCGTAGAACTCCAATTCGACACACTGCGCGGTCGGATTCGAGGGAAAGTTCAGCACCAACATCTTGGGCCGCGGCCAACTGGTCTGAATGCCCTTTTCCAACTCGGCGAAAAACTCATCCTCGTCTGTCACCCATGGGTACGTGTCGGATATCCGCACCGGAAATCACGAAGCCATAAGGATGAATGGGGTAGGACGGATTCGGCACCAGGATGGCGTCACCGGGCCCTGTCGTTGCCAACGCCAGGTGCGCAAGGCCTTCTTTGGAACCGAGGGTAACTATTGCCTCAGAGGCGGGGTCCAGTGACACATCAAAGCGGCGCTGATACCAGTCACAGATCGCCTTGCGCAGGCGCGGTATGCCCTTGGACTGCGAATAGCCGTGTGTATCACCGCGACGGGCTGTCTCCACCAGTTTATCCACGATATGGCCCGGTGTGGGTTGATCCGGATTGCCCATACCGAAGTCGATGATGTCCTCTCCCGCCGCCCGCGCCTGCTGCTTGAGGTCACCGATAATATTGAACACGTATGGCGGCAGGCGCTCAATACGCCGAAATTGATCGTCCACGATATTCCAACTCTACTGGGCGCGCAGGCACCGGTGCCGCGATTCAAAAAAGGGAGCAAACAGTACTGAGTCAGCCCCATACTGTCAACGCAGCAAGGGGCACAACGCCAATATTGACTGGATTCTCACTTCAACCCGAGGGTTGCCATCAATTCGTCTGCTGCCTGGTAACCGGGGATCATTTGCCCGGTCTGCGTGATCATTGCTGGTGTACCCTGCACCCCCAGTTCCTGGCCCAGCTGATACTGCGCGGCAATAGGGTTGTCCTTGCAGACATTCTCGGGAATCGCTTGCTTGCTGCTCAGCTTGGTAAATGCCTCCCGGGGATTGTCAGCACACCACGCGCTGGCCAGTTGCTTGAACGTGTCCGAACCTAAACCAGCGCGCGGGAAAGCCAGATAGCGCACCTCGACACCGTTCTTATTAAGCTGCGCTACCTCCGCATGGAGCTTCTGGCAGTAATAACATGTAGTATCAAAAAATACATTTATATAGGCTCGTGTTTCGCCTTCGGGGGAAAAAATAATCATGTCGTCCCGATTCACTTTCGCCATTTTTGCCGCACGCTCGCCATCGCGGCGCTTTTCTGCCAGATTGACATAGCCCTGTGGGGTCACGGAGTACAGATCGCCCACTACGAAGAAATCACCCTTCAGGGTCGAATAGATCAGGGGGCCATTGGTGAATTGCACCTCGTACAGGCCCGGTATTTCACTCGTCTGGGCACTGACCACCTTAAGTCCCACACCTGGAACCTCAAGCGCGGCGCGCAACTTATCCAGCTGCGCCTTGTCCAGCGGCTCGCCCGCCATTCCAACAGGTGCGACTACTGTTATCAGTAGCGCCATCAATGCCGACTTCAAAACTCGGTAAGTCATTTGCTGTCCTCTGTCATCGTGGGCTGACCCACCTTCATTATTCGAAAACCGATGCCCCGTTGGAGCAATATTCGGCCCATTAGTTCCTCACCCGCGAGGATGGTGTTGCTCATGTAGTTCCTGCATGCGCTGCTGAGCTATATGCGTATAAATTTGCGTTGTAGAAAGATCGCTGTGCCCCAGCAACATTTGCACCACCCGCAGATCAGCACCGTGATTCAGTAAATGCGTGGCGAATGCATGGCGCAGGGTATGCGGTGACAAGTGTTTCCTGATCCCTGCACGCTGCGCATAGATTTTAATACGATACCAGAAGGTCTGGCGAGTCATTTGCGTACCACGGCGACTGGGGAACAGCACATCCGACGGAATCCCCTTGAGTAACTCTCCCCGCGGACCGGCCAAATACCGCTGTAACCACCGCAGGGCTTCCTCTCCGACGGGCACCAGCCGCTCCTTACTGCCTTTCCCGAATACTCGCACCACACCCTGGTTCATGCTGAGCTGAACGAGTTGCAGGCTGGTCAGCTCCGTCACGCGCAAACCGCAAGCATAGAGCAATTCCAGCATTGTACGGTCACGCAATTCCAACGCTTGCGCCAGATCCGGCGCCTGTAGCAGGCGCTCCACTTCCATTTCGGACAACGACTTTGGCAGAGGCCGCCCCAGACGCGGACTGTCAATATCCAGCGTGGGGTCAATGGTGAGCCGCCCCTCGCGCAAAAGATAGTGATAAAAGCCTCGGACACAGGACAGGAAGCGCGCACTGGAACGGGGGGACTGCCCCTGCTCAAGGCGGGTACCCAGATAACCCTGAAGGCATGAACGCGTTGCCTCGGTGATCGTATAGCCCTTACTGGTTACCAGCCAATCATTGAATTGCCTGAGATCACGGCGATAGGCGGACAGCGTATTGTTACTCAAGCCCTTTTCCATCCACATCGCATCGACAAAACGTTCAATATCGGGGTGTATCAGGGCATCCACAGACATTGGCCTACCCTAGCACGATTTTCCGGCGGGGATTAGCGCTGAATTTGCGGATTGCGCTGCGCGCTCCATCCGGCAAATACCTTTCAGCAGGAACAAAAAACGGCCCAACAGGGCCGTTTTCCAACATTTGCAAACGATACAGCCGAAGACTACAGCTTTTCCTTGATACGCGCCGCGCGGCCGCTCAAATCACGCAGGTAGTAGAGTTTTGCCTGACGTACGTCACCACGACGCTTGACTGTGATGCTCTCCACCATCGGACTGTAGGTCTGGAAAGTACGCTCCACACCAACGCCGTGCGAGATCTTGCGCACGGTGAAAGCGGAATTCAGTGCGCGATTGCGCTTGCCAATACAAATACCTTCAAATGCCTGCAAACGCTCGCGGGTACCCTCACTTACTTTCACCTGCACGACCACGGTATCTCCGGGGCTGAACTCAGGGAGCTCCTTGCCCATTTGCTCTGCATCAAGCTGGGATATGATTTTGTTAGTGCTCATGTGGTACTCCTGTTGAATAACTCTGTAGCTTCACAGCTAGCGTTCTGTTGATAATTTGCGTTCACGGATATATTCCGCCAACAATGTCTCTTCCTCGGCCTGCATGGCTCTGCCCTGGAGTAGCTCCGGGCGACGCTCATAGGTCCTTCCCAGTGCCTGCTTCAGGCGCCAGCGGCGAATCTCTTCATGATTACCGCTGAGCAATACTGCCGGCACGTCCATGCCCCTGTACGTCTCCGGTCTTGTGTAATGCGGGCAGTCCAGCAGGCCATCCACAAAGGAGTCCTCACGTGCCGAAGACTCGTGCCCCAACACACCGGGCAATTGGCGAATCACAGCATCGACCACCACCATGGCAGCCAGTTCGCCGCCGCTCAATACATAATCCCCGATGGACAATTCTTCATCCACCTCAGCCTCTATCAGGCGCTCATCCACACCTTCATAGCGACCTGCGACCAGCACCAGCCCTTGCAGTTGCGCCAACTCCATCGCTCTGCTGTGACGGAATGGCTGCCCCTGGGGCGACAGGTAAATGACCCTGGCATCCAGCCCCGCCACCTTTCTTGCTGCGGCGATCGCCTGCTGCAAGGGATCAATTTTCATCAACATACCCGGGCCGCCGCCGTAGGGTCTGTCGTCCACCGTACGATGGACATCCGCAGTGTAATCGCGCGGATTGCTGTAGCTCAGGCTCACCTGGCCCTGCCTGACCGCCCTGCCAGTTACCCCATGCTCACTCACTGCCGCGAACATATCGGGAAACAGGCTCACCAGTGCAATTCGCATCGTGTCCCGCCCGGGGCTATCACCTGGCTCCTCACTCGTCGTCGACGAACCAATCAACCTCAATAAGCGCCTGCTCCAGATCTACCCTGATCACTGATACCCCGGGCAAATAGGGAATCAGGCGTTCCCGCGTATCTATACTGCCTTCACAGGCTTTCACCACCAACACATCGTTGGCGCCGGTTTCGATCAGGTAGTCCACTGTTCCCAGCAGCACCCTGTCGCCCCCGACCTGACACCACACCTGCAAACCCTGCAGATCGCGCCAGTAATAATCTCCCTCCGGCAGTGCCGGCAGGGCACCTTCCGGAACCGCAACCTCCAACCCTCTGTACGACTCCGCCAGCGTGCGATCATCCACCCCCGCGATGTGGGCCACGAGGCCCCTGCCCTGGCGCTTAACCGCGTCGAATTCGACAGGTTCAAAAACGCCACGTCGTTTCAACTGCCAGACACCAAATCCCAGGAAATCTTTCCGGTGTTTCAGTGTATGAATGGATTTTGACCCACCCCTTAAGCCCATAGCAGCCGGTAATTTTTCCGACCACCAGCATCCCATCGACAGCAGACCCTTTCATGAACACGGTCCGTGTCCTGCTGGGCCCGCTCTATCAAGCCGCAGCAGCGACATCCTTGAGCAATTTGGCCACACGCTCGGAAACCTGAGCACCCTGGCCCTGCCAATATTCAACGCGGTCGGTATCGATGCGCAGGCGCTCTTCCTGGCCGCGCGCGGTCGGATTGAAGAAACCGACGCGCTCAATAAAACGACCGTTGCGCGAATTGCGGCTATCGGTCACCGTAAGGTGGTAAAAAGGGCGCTTCTTGGCGCCACCTCGAGCAAGACGAATTGTTACCATTTTGCGTTATTTCCTAGAAATGAGCGGGGAACTGCTGCGATTTTGCATCAACACCCACGACAAAAGACGGCTGGCAAGCCGCAAAGGTGGCGTATCATACGGAAAATGTGCCCGATATTAAACCCCACGCCAAATAATTTTTTAGCCAAATCCGCCACTTATTGCGTTAACGAAATGGAAAACCGCCGCCGGGACCTCCGGGCGGCATCATGCCGCCTAAGCCGCGCATCATCTTTTCCATACCCCCACCCTTCATCTTCTTCATCATCTTCTGCATCTGCTTGTACTGCTTCAGGAGGCGATTCAGGTCCTGCACCTGCGTACCGGAGCCCTGGGTAATGCGACGTTTGCGGGTGCCCTGGATCAAGTCAGGGTTACGGCGTTCCTTAGGGGTCATGGAGTTGATCATAACCTCCATCCGCGCAAACATTTTGATGTCGACATTCTGCTGCGCCATCTGGGCCAGGTTGCCCATGCCCGGAAGCTTGTCCAGCATGCCGGCAATGCCACCCATATTATTCATTTGCTGCAATTGATCGCGAAAATCCTCAAGATCGAATTTCTGTCCCTTCTTAACCTTGCGCGCCAGCTTGGCGGCCTTCTCCTTATCAACCTTCTGCTCGACTTCCTCAATCAGGGAGAGCACATCACCCATCCCCAGGATACGCGAGGCCAGACGGTCCGGGTGAAAGGGGTCAAGCGCCGTGGTCTTCTCGCCAACGCCAAGGAACTTGATCGGTTTACCCGTAATGGAGCGCACCGACAGGGCAGCCCCTCCGCGCGTATCCGCATCCACCTTGGTAAGAATCACGCCGGTTAACGGCAGGGCCGCATCGAAGGCTTTGGCAGTATTGGCCGCATCCTGACCCGTCATGGCATCCACTACAAACAGTGTCTCCATCGGCTTCACCGCGTCGTGCAGCTGGGCGATTTCGGCCATCATTTCCTCGTCGATTGCCAATCGGCCCGCAGTATCCACGATCAATACATCACTGAACTGAATCCTGGCGTGCGCTAACGCCGCTTGCACAATGACCACCGGCTTTTGCCCGATATCGCTGGGAAAGAAATCAACGCCTACCTCTGCCGCGAGCATTTCCAACTGCCGGATTGCCGCCGGCCGGTACACGTCGGCACTGACGACGGTGACCTTTTTCTTGTCACGCTCCTTCAGTAATCTGGCCAACTTGGCCACCGTGGTGGTTTTACCGGCACCCTGCAAGCCCGCCATCATGATGACGGCCGGAGGTGTCGTCGCCAGATTCAGCCCCTCGTTGGCCGAACCCATAACGGTCTCCAGTTCAGTCTGTACAATCCTGAGAAATGCCTGGCCAGGACTGAGACTTTTCATTACGTCCTGACCAAGGGCGCGCTGCTTGACTGAATCCACGAATTCCTTGACGACCGGTAGCGCGACATCGGCCTCCAACAGGGCCATCCGCACTTCACGCATCGTGTCCTGGATATTCTCCTCGGTTAACCGCGCCTTGCCGGTAATGCTGCGCAGGCTGTGGGACAGTCGATCGCTCAAACTCTCAAACATCGTGTATCTCTCCAGGGTCGCGGCAGGCCGGGACGTTGGTCGCTATTGATTCTGGTGTGACAAGCCGGTACAAAGGGCGCAGTATACTTTACCCGGGCCCAAGCCCCAAACCGATGTCGATTGCTTTACTTGCCCTGCTTTGCGCACTGCTGTACCTGGCCGCTACCGGTCTGCAATTACTGCATCTCTCACAACGACGCCAGCAAATCGATCGCAGCGTTTTCGCACTGGGACTGCTGGCCCTGCTGTCACATACACTTATCGTCTGGAAAATCGCCTTCACCAGCGATGGCGTTGACCTGGGATTTTTTAAAGTTGCAGCGCTGCTTTTTCTGGTGATCAACCTGGCCTGCATTACGTCCCTGACGCGCCGACCCTTACAGAAATTGCTGATCGTGCTGTTTCCCCTGTCGGCACTGGCCGTGCTGGTATCCGCCTTTGCTCCGGATACCGCACCAATGCTGAGCCACCTCAGTGGCGGCATGATATTGCACATCAGCAGTTCCATTCTGGCCTATGCTGTACTCACACTCGCCGCGATTCAGGCTGCAGTACTTGCATTGCAGGACCACCAATTGAAGCAGCGCCACACCCGCGGCATTGTCCAGATCCTGCCGCCACTGCAACTGATGGAAAGTATGTTGTTCGAATTGCTCTGGATAGGCTTGGCACTGCTTACTATCGCCATCGTTTCAGGAGCCGTATTCGTCGACAACCTTTTCGCCCAGCATCTGGTACACAAGACAGTGCTGACCATCGCCGCGTGGCTGCTGTTTGCCACGCTGCTGTGGGGGCACTATCAACTGGGCTGGCGCAGCAAAACAGCGGTGCGCCTGACCCTTGCGGGCTTCGCGCTGCTGATGTTGGCTTTTTTTGGCTCGAAACTTGTACTGGAGCTGATATTGCATCGAGCGTAAATAGGCGCATAAACCAACCCACAGGGCTTGCCCCCACTGCGCTTTTTCTTCAAGATAGAAATCGTTATCACCTCCGAGGTCCAAACCGGCTTTGAACGAAGCACCGCTGGGTTTACTGTTCTCCATTCTTGCTGCACTTATCTTTTGCTCCGCGTTTTTCTCCAGCGCAGAAACCAGCATGATGACGCTAAATCGTTATCGACTAAAGCACCTGCAGAAACAGAAGCACCGCGGTTCCGTACGAGCGGGTAAATTGCTGGAGCGTCCGGATCGCCTGATTGGCGTGATCCTGATCGGTAACAATCTGGTGAATATCTTTGCCTCGGCTATCGGAACAGTCATTGCCATCCGTTTGTGGGGCGATGCCGGCGTATACATCGCCACTGGCGTGCTCACTGTGGTAATTCTGATTTTCGGCGAGATCACACCGAAAACCATCGCCGCAGTGCACCCGGAGAAAATTGCATTTCCCGCCAGCCTGGTGTTGCTGCCGTTGCTGAAAATCATGTATCCCCTGGTCGCCCTGGTGAACAGTGTCACCAATGGCCTGGCGCGCATGCTCGGATTCGATCCCAACAAAAAAAGCGAAGTACATGTCTCCGCCGGTGAATTGCGCACCATCGTAACCGACGCGGGCCAGTTGATACCCGCCCGACACCGCGAGTTGTTGCTGAATATTCTTGATCTGGAACATATATCCGTCGACGACATCATGGTGCCGCGCAGCGAAGTGTTTGGCATTGACCTGGACGATAGCGATGAAGACATTCTGCTTCGCATCCAATCCAGTTCCCACACGAGGCTTCCGGTCTGGCGCGATGACATCAACAATATCGTGGGCGTGCTGCACATGCGCAATATCAGCCGTGTCATAAATAAACAGGGGCTCGACAGGTCCGCACTGGAACGGGAGATGGATAAACCCTATTTCGTTCCCGAAAGCACACCGTTGCACACTCAGCTGATGAATTTCCAGAAGAGGAAGACGCCTCTAGGCATCGTGGTCGACGAATATGGCGAGGTGCTCGGTCTGGTAGCGCTGGAGGATATCCTGGAAGAAATAGTCGGCGAATTTACCTCCAATATGGCAGAGACGACGGACAGCATCTTTCCACAACGCGACGGCAGCTACATCATAGACGGCACGGCGAATATTCGCGACATCAACAAGTCCCTGAATTGGACTCTGCCCACGGATGGCCCCAAAACCCTCAGCGGCCTGATGCTGGAACACCTCGAGGCATTCCCCGATGCCCCTGCAGGACTCGCCATCGAAAGCTACTGTCTGGAAATCCTGGCTTTGGAAGGCAATGTAGTGCAGTCAGTCCGTGCCCACCTGGCCGGCTGATTCACCCCGATTTCGCAGCGTATCCCGCACGCTGTCAAACAAGTCATCCGGCAATTTAACTAGATCAGTCGGATGATAGCGCTTGCCTGCATACGCTCGCGCGCCCTGCGCAAGACCTCACGTTTTTGTTCGTCCGTGGCCATGAACCAGTCGGTGATTTCCGCAGCGGAGCGATAACAGCCCATACAAATATCATGCCTCGTCCAGAACACACACCGAGATACAGGGTGAGCGTGGCGCATCGTCACTCATTCCTGTACCTCGAGAAGTGCGTTGTAGCGCAAAGCGTTGCGGATATAATGATCAGCATTGTGCATCAGGCCCAACTGCTGCTCTGCGGACAACTGCGACTTGATCCTGGCCGGCGACCCTAACACGAGAGAGCCGTCGGGTATTTCCATACCCTCGGTCACCAGGGCATTAGCCCCGATCAGGCAGCCCTTGCCTACCCGCGCACCATTAAGCACAACGGCGGCGATTCCCACCAGAGAACCGTCGCCAATGGTGCAACCGTGCAACATCGCATTGTGCCCCACGGTCACGTTCTGTCCCACCGTCAGGGGAAAACCCGGATCAGCGTGCATGACGGTACCATCCTGGATATTACTGCCCGCGCCGATTTCTATACGGTCCGCATCACCGCGCAATACACAGTGGAACCACACGCTGGCGTTTTCATGCAGGACGACATCACCGATCAGCACCGCATTAGGGGCAATAAATTGTCCCTTGCCCACCAATGTTACCCGTTTATCGCCAAGACTGTACTTCATGGCTGCTGCTTCCAGTCGCGTTGCAAGTCAATTCCCGCATCGTAGGCGACATTGGCCAATTGCACCAGTATTGCCGCAGTGACGCCCCAGACACTGTCCCTGCCTATCTGATAATGCGGCACCTTGCGAGTTCTATTTCCATCGGACATGGTCTCCAGGCGGAACAATGCGGTATCGGCAAAGAGTGCCAGGGGCGTGAAAAACACACTATCGAACTCACCGGGGTCAACGACCAGGACGGGTGCGGCAGGCACGCTGGCAACGCAGGGAAACACCTCAAAACCAGTACGCGTGATCAACGGTTCCAGCTCACCCAGGGGGTTAATCAACTCAGCAGACAAACCCACTTCCTCCAGCGCCTCGCGCGTCGCAGTTTGCCAGGGCGAAAGGTCTGTTGCCTCGCGTTTGCCTCCGGCAAATGCGATCTCCCCGGGATGTAATGGCAGATGCATGGCCCTGCGACCCAACAACACACAGGGCTCCGCTTCCGTGGTGAGCGCCACCAATACGGAAGCCTGTGGCCACTGTCCGGAACCCACGGGATACGTCCAGACATTCTCCCCCAGGGGCAGGCGCGATTCGATGCGCTGTAAAATGGCGCTTTCCGCGTCTAACAATCAGGCAACTCCAGTACGAGGGCCACAACATCCCAGGCGGGTTCTTCGTAGGGGTGCGCATCCAGCAGCGCGGCCACCGCAGCCCCGACAAACTGGGCCGAACAGACCATTTCCACCCGGTATTCAGGCACGGCTTCAACAGCGTCCTGTCGACCAAGAAAGGGCTTGCTGCCCAGCAGCGGCCGAAACTGGCCCTGACCCAGCACTTGCCAGCAACAACTGTCGTAGTTACCAATCCGCCCGGCACCTGCGTTGAATACCGCGCTCTTGACCTGCTCCACGTGAGACTCAGGTACATAAAAGCACAGTTTGTACATTACACCCCCCTGGCCTGCCGCGCGTAAAAATCGCTGGAAAACTGCTCCAGCCGTCCCTCTTCAATGGCACCCCGGATAGCCGCCATATGCTGCTGGTAGAAATGCAGATTATGAATGGTATTGAGCTGCGAACCCAGAATCTCATTGCACTTGTCCAGATGGTGCAGATAGGCGCGGCTGAAATTCTGGCAGGTATAACAGTCACACTCCTCGTCGAGCGGCAAGGTACTGGTCTTATGGCAGGTGTTGCGCAATTTGAGTACCCCGCGCGATGTGAAGATATGACCATTGCGGGCATTGCGCGTCGGCATCACACAGTCGAAGAGGTCGATTCCCCGACGCACCCCTTCCAATAAATCCGCAGGCGTGCCTACACCCATCAGGTAACGGGGTTTATCCGTGGGCATAACCGGACCGAGAGTGTCGAGTACGCTGAGCATTTCCTCCTTGGGTTCTCCTACAGAAAGTCCACCAATGGCATAGCCGTCGAAGCCGATATCTACCAGACCAGCGAGGGACTCCAGACGCAACTGCGGATACATACCTCCCTGCACGATACCAAACAGCGCCGCACGACTTTCTCCGTGGGCCAGTTTTACTGCGCACTGGCCCAGCGCAGCGATAATTCCATGGACTCGCGCGCCTCGGTTTCCGTTGCCGGAAAAGGCGTACATTCATCAAAGACCATCACGATATCCGAGCCCAGACTGCGCTGGATTAGCATAGAAGTCTCAGGGTCAAGGAACACTTTGGCGCCATCAACAGGCGATTGAAACGCGACGCCCGCTTCCGATATCTTGCGCATCTCACCGAGGCTGAACACCTGGAACCCACCGGAATCTGTGAGGATGGGACCGTCCCAACCCATAAAATCATGCAGATCACCGTGCTGCTCAATGATCGCGGTGCCCGGGCGCAACCACAGGTGAAAGGTATTTCCCAAAATAATTTCGGCGCCGCTGGCGCGTATGTCCCGCGGTGACATGCCCTTTACGGTCCCGTAAGTCCCCACTGGCATGAATGCCGGGGTTTCCACGGTACCGCGGGGAAACAGCAGGCGTCCACGCCTGGCCGAGCCATCGCTGGCCAGTTGCTCAAAGCGCATATCACACTGCTGGCTCATGTACCGTCCTGCTCCTGTGGGTTAGCCGTTATAAACATGGCATCGCCGTAACTGAAAAAACGGTATTTTGCCTCGATAGCCTGCGCGTAAGCAGACATTATATGTGTCCTGCCCGCAAACGCACTCACCAGCATCAACAGCGTCGACTCAGGCAAATGAAAGTTGGTAACCATCGCATCGACACTGCGAAAGCGATAGCCGGGGTATATGAAGATATCGGTATCACCACTAAAGGGCTGTAACTTTCCGGTGGCCCGACTGGCAGACTCCAGGGCACGTACCGCTGTAGTGCCCACCGCAATCACGCGCCCGCCACGCGCCCGCGTGTCGCGCACGGCAGAGCAGACGGCCTCATTTACCTCGACAAATTCCCTGTGCATCACATGTCGCTCAATGTCATCTTCCCGCACTGGCTGGAACGTGCCCGCGCCCACATGCAGGGTCACCGCCACTTGCCGAATTCCACTCGCATCGATCTGCGCCAACAGGGCCTCGGTAAAATGCAGGCCTGCAGTGGGTGCTGCGACGGCCCCCTCGCGCCGGGCATAAACTGTCTGGTAGCGCTCGCGATCCGCGCCCACATCTTCGCGCTCAATATACGGCGGCAGGGGCATATGGCCGATATCCTGGAGAATCTCAGCCAGCGCCGGGCCATGCTCAGAGGAAATACAAAACAAGTCACCCTCCCGCCCCGTGACAACCAGTTGATAGGGGCCTGGCTCAGCCGCGGCCCTCTCGCAAAGTTGTATTACCGATCCGGAGCCCGGAGATTTGCTGGATCGAATATGCGCCAACGCGGTATGGGTCCCCGTAAGTCGCTCGATGAGAAGTTCCACCTTCCCACCCGTTGCCTTGCGTCCCCACAGCCTTGCAGGTATGACCCGGGTATCGTTGAGCACCAGCAAATCCGTCGGATTTGAGAAAATCAGGCAGGTCGCAAAAGCGGTGATGGCTGACAGCACCGTTGGCCGTGTCCAGCACCAGGAGTCGGCTCGCACTCCGCTCAGGCGGTGGATGCTGGGCTATCAGCTGCGGCGGTAAATGGTAATTGAAGTCGCTGCGTTTCATGGATAAAAAAGCCGGCTCAAGGCCGGCTCTGGTGTAAGCTCGAAAGCTTACTTGTCTTCTTCCTCGGCCGCATCTCCCCCGGGGCTGTGGCTGCGTCTGGCGACTCTGCTGCGGCAGCAGCCTCAACGGCCGGGGCTTCTTCAACTGCAGGTTTCGCAGGCAGAACTACCTTTACCAGGTCTTCCGCTACCAGAATACGCGCCTTTTCTTCACCGTTCACGGGCTTCTTGTTAGCGTCCTTGACCGCATAACGCTCATCGCCACGCTGGTAAATACTGTATTGCTCTGTCTTTTTTACTAATTTCATGGGCATGCTCTTTTCTCTATGGGGACTCAGATCACTCGCCCGCACGGGGCGTGGGGATTATGTCACGATTTGGATCAACAATGGAACCGGCGCGAAGTGTACAGGCAAAGTCCGGGCAGGTTAAGGAAATTTATTGAACTTTCAACCCCGATTGCTATAATCGCGCGCTCTCCAAGGGGGCGTCACGCTGTGACAACCTCCTGAATCCCTCCAGGCCGGTGTGGTGAAATTGGTAGACACGTCGGATTCAAAATCCGATGCCCTTAAAAGCGTGCCGGTTCGAGTCCGGCCTCCGGTACCAACAACCGCTATATATTTTAAAATATCAATAAGTTAGGCAGATTACGTCCTGTCGCTGAGGTCCTGTTCTATTTCTTTGTTAAAAATCAACAAAAAACGGGACAAAAGTATGTTTTTTTGGCCAAAACACTTTTTGTGGGCTATAGTTCATGCGGCTTTATCTCAGAGTAGGCGCACAGTGCAGGCGATGCCCATGGTAACCGAAGCACATCGTTCAAAAAAAGAAACTATGAGAACCTCACGGAGATACCTTATGTTTATCAACAAAAATTTGGCGCTTGCGGCCTTACTGGCACCCGCGCTGGCAATTGGATCAGTCTACGCTGCGGAGCCTGGTTTCTACCTCGGCGCCAGCGGCGGTCAAACATTTATCGATGATGAAGCGGATGATCTTGATGTCAAGTACGACGATGACGAGACCGGCTGGAAAGCCTATATCGGCTATCAATTCCTGCCCTGGTTGGGCGTGGAAGCGGGCTATGTCGATTTCGGCGAGTTCACGGGAGATGGCTTCGAAGTCCGGGGCAACAACAACGTGGGTGGCCGCTTCGACGCTGACCTGGATTTGTCAGCCTGGGAGGGCTTCCTTGTCGGCACACTGCCAATAGGACCTGTTGATTTGTTCGCCAAAGTTGGTGCGGCCGATATACAAGCAGAAGTAGACACACAAAACTTCGGAACCGATAGTGACAATGACACGCAATTGGCCTATGGCGTGGGCGCTGCCTATAACTTCGGCAAAGGTCACTGGGGCCTGCGCGTGGAAGCCGAAGGCTACGATGACGACGAAGTTGACAACTTCTACTTCGTGTCCGCTGGTCTAACCTATCGCTTCTTCAGCGACGCGGTTGAACCCGTTGCCGCCGCACCGGTCGCCGCCGCACCCGCTAAATGTGCTGATGGAGACGGTGACGGCGTCTGCGACACTGTTGATCAGTGTCCCAGCACACCACCGGGCAAGCGCGTTGGACCTAAGGGTTGCGATTGCGACTTCACCCTGCAGTTACAATTCGCGTTTGACTCCGCCAAACTCACTGCCGCTGATATGGCGCAGCTTGATGAGCTCGTACCCGTCCTGAATAACGCTAAAACTGGTTTTATGGGTGGCGTAATTGAAGGCCATACCGACAGCATTGGTAGCGAAGAGTACAACATGGGCCTGTCCAAGCGGCGCGCCGAGTCAGTGGCAAGTTACATGGCTTCACAAGGCGTGAACATGGGTAGCCGTTTCGCTACCGAAGCATTCGGCGAAGCCAAACCGATTGCGAGTAACGATACTGAAGCAGGTCGCGCCGAGAACCGTCGCGTCGTAATCCGTCGCACGGACTGCGACGCCCAGTAACACTGTAGCTTTGCTCGACCAAGCCCGCGGGAGAAATCCCGCGGGCTTTTTATTGTGCCTTGCGCAGGATGAGGAATAACGATGAAGAAGCTGGGCAGTTTCTCTCTAACACCAACCGAGTCCCGCGACTTTGCCCGCACCTCCGGTGACTTTAATCCCCTGCATCTTGATCCTGTGGCCGCGCGTCGCACGCGTTTTGGCCAAACGTTGATTCACGGTGTCTGCGGAACAATCAAAGCGCTTGATCTGCTGCTGCAACAGGAAAGTACTGACGTCGCCCTGCTTGAGATCAAGGTGAGATACAGCAAGCCCGTAAGCCAGGGCCGGGAATTGATCGTTTTTGGCGAAACGACGGGCGCCAGAACTCGTCTGGAATTATTCGCGGACGGTATTCGATGCCAGATTATCGATCTTGAGCTTGCCCAGACCTCTGAAGAAGTGCCCCACGATGAGCCTGTGTTAACCGCCTGCTCAGACGCTGCTGGCGCGTGTGTGGAACTGGCGATCGAGGCATGTACGGGATTGTCAGGTGCGGTCGATCTGTTGTGGGACAACGACATCATGCATGCCTTGTTCCCAAGCGCAGTCCGGTATTTACCCAAACGACAGCTGGCCACTCTGGTCGCCAGCACCCAGATTGTGGGCATGCGATGCCCGGGCCTGCATTCCATATTCGCCCAGTTGGACATGCGCTTTTGCACAGTCACTGGCTCGAACAACACCTCACAGCTGGAGTACACCGTTCTCAGTGTCGATGAGCGCATTGATCGGGTGGAACTGGGCGTGGACAATGCCTTCGCGCAGGGCACTATAGAGGCGTTCTTCCGCCCTCCCCCCACACGGCAGGCTGACTTCAGGCAGATAGCAGAGAGGGTATCGAGCCGCGAGTTCAACAAGCAGAATGCGCTGGTTATCGGGGCGTCCAGAGGTTTGGGCGAAGTCATCGCCAAGGTTCTCGCGGCTGGCGGCGCAAATGTCATGATGACTTACGCCGCTGGCAGGGACGACGCTGCCCGCGTGTCCGCGGAAATTGGAAAGGATGGAACAGCACCAGCCGTCTGCTTTTATAACGTACTTGAAGGCTCACTCTGCGCTGAGATGGCCGAGTTTTGCTCTTCAGTAACGCATATTTATTATCTGGCTTCACCCCTCATCGCAAAGGGCGATAGCAACAAGTGGGACCAATCCCTGTTCTCCCGCTATTGTGCCTTCTACATCGAGGGTCTGGCGTCGCTGCTACAGCACGTCCAGGCAAGGGGGTCGGAACACCGCAAGCTGCAGCTATTCATCCCGTCCAGCGTCTTTCTAGATACCAGCATGAAAGGGTTTGAGGAATATATTGCCGCTAAAGCCGCGGCAGAGGCCTATGTTCGATGCTATGAAAAAGCGCACCGGAATTGGCGGGTGGTTGCTCCGCGATTACCAAGATTACACACCGACCAGACCAGCAGCCTAAAAGATACTAATGAACAAAAGACACTCGATGTCATGATTCAGCAGCTGCGGCTGGCATTCAACAGCGCCGAAAATCCATCCGCTAACGGGCCATAGCCTGGCGAAACCTTGATCTAACTTGCGCTATTAACACCAGAAGCTGTTCGATCAAACCCTTCCACACGTCCTTTTTTTGCTCTGTAAAAATGGACAGAATATAAATCGTCACCAGCGTTAAAGGCACAATAATCTGATAACGTAGAATCTCATCTTCTACAGTGGAAAAAACCGCACTGTAAAACCAAAGAAGTGGCTGATGAAAGAGATAAATGGAGAAAGTTGCCCCCGCCAGATAGCGGATAGTCGCTTCTAACCATCTGGGCACATTGTTCAGGCGCGCCAGCAAAACCCGCAATCCAATAAAGTGCAGCGACAACATCGCACCCAGATAATAGTCGCTGATAAACTGGCGGCTGAAGGAAAGCTGTAGATGCAATTCGTCACCTAACAGAGTTCTAAGAAAATCCCAGCCCAACTGGCCCATGTTTGTATGAACATACCAATACCCACCTACCAGCGAGATGGCCAGGCACAGCCAGGCCAGGTGAACCGGTAGACGTGCCAGGTAGTCCGACCGATAGACCCAAACACCCATCCACCACACAGGCATGAGCAGGAGAATCTTTGGACCTAATAGCAAACACAGCGACAGGAAAAACAGCCAACGCCGCCTACCCTCTACGAAAAAAAGTATGCCAAAGAGCACGTAGTACCAAACTTCATAGTTCAGTGACCAATAAGGCACATTGGTAAACAGCTGAATGCCCAAAGTCCATATTTCATTCAGAAAAAGGCTGCTGGTCATTACCCGTATAAGTGGCAGGTCCCAGGCGCGATATCCTTCAGGATAGACCGATTCGTCGATGTGAAATCCAGCAGTATCCAGAATTGCCGTCAGGATAATGGCCGGAATTGCTACCGAGTAAATACGAGCACCCCGTGCCACCATGAAGCCGCGAAAATCCTGCTCACGCGTGTCAGCAACATAAGCGATAACAAAACCGGACAACACGAAGAAGATGACCACGGCCTCATGCCCAAGACTGGTGAACAATATCTCAGGGCGATAAATCCAATTGGCATGGTAAAAAAGGACGAGCAGTGCAGCCAGGAACCTTACCGCATCAAGATAGAGTGAAAATGCCCGGGACATTAGGCTCGCCTGTACCGATTCCAACGTAAAATTTTGTGCTAGAATCTCACGGCACACTGCGCCATGCCAGTGCTTTTTGCGAGTCAATTCGCATTCTGGAAACGGTAGCCATTAGGGATCCCACTCGTGGGTGTAAGCTGCTATAGCGAACACCTGACGATAAGTCGCTGACCCAAGATGAAAATATCAGACAACCAATTGGAAACGTTGTTGACTGCGCGGTCTGCCCAGGCGCTGAAAGGTCTCCTTGCGCAGCGCAACCTGGTGCCATCATTGGCGCAAGCGAGTAAACTTCAGAAGCACATCAATACATTTCAGCAAGTACAACGGCCAGTTCGATTGGGTATAGTGCATACCTATACCAGTGAGTTACTCGACCCATGGCTGCATTTTTCCGCGGCATTGAACCAGCTCAGCCTGGATATTTATCACGCACCCTACGGCGTGACCTTACAGGAAGCGGCGGCGAGTTCGGGCCTGGCCGAGCACTCTCCCGATATCACACTACTACTGCTAACAAAGGAAGACCTGCATCCAGCACTGCAGATGCCTGCAGCATGTATCAAGCTGGTAGATAAACCGGACATACGTGAGCAGTTCCAACTATGCTGTGAATCGACTGGTCCGTCGATTCCGTGACACTGTAGCAGGTCGCATCATTGTGACATTCCTGCCAAGTCCTGTGTCCCCCAGCCTCGGTTTATATGACGGGATGGCAGAGAATTCCGAAACGCACTGGTGGAATCAGATCAAGGCAGAGCTCGCCACCAATCTACGAGAGGACTTCAGCGGAGTCAGTTACCTTGATCTGGACCAATTGGTGATGCAAATCGGGCGCGACAACTTCTTCGACCTGCGTCTGTGGTATTCATCGACATTTCCATTTTCGCCAGACGGCGCGTTTGCAGTATCGAACGCGGTCACGACTCTCGCAGCCACGATTCATCTCAGCAAGGCCAAAGTCATCGTGCTGGATGCCGACAATACATTGTGGGGCGGCGTTATCGGAGAGGATGGCATCAATGGCATCGCACTCGGCCAGGATTACCCCGGCAAGGTCTATGTGGAATTCCAGAAACGCATATTGAGCCTGCAGCAACGCGGATTTATCCTCGCCCTGTGCTCGTAAGAATAATCCTGAGGATGTCAATGAGGTCTTACGCAGCCATCCACACCAATTATTGAAGAATGAGCACTTCGCCGCGCAACGCATAAATTGGCTGCCAAAAACTGATAATTTGAGATCCCTAGTCGGAGGAGCTGAATCTGGGACTGGACTCCTTTATCTTCGTCGATGACAGCGACCATGAGTGCTCTGCAGTAAGGTACGATTTGCCGGAAGTCGAGGTAATCCAGGTGCCCTCAAGGCTCGCAGAAATACCAGCATGTCTCGATGCGCAGGCGCGACTGGAGATTGCCTCGCTCACCAGGGAGGACCTCGAAAAGACTGCCATGTATGCGCAAGAGCGACTTCGAAGATCGCAGCACGAAAAGCTGGCCGAAACCGGTGGCAGCATTGGCGATTATCTGAAGTCACTCAACATGAAGATGTCGATTGGGCTTGATGACCTCTCACTGGTCACACGATTGGCGCAACTTACCCAGAAAACGAATCAATTCAATCTCACCACTCGGCGCTATAACGAGAAGGACATCGCTGAAAAAATCAATGATGCCAATACCTGTGTTTTTCATTTTTCATTAGCTGATAATTTCGGTGACAGCGGCATCGTCGGCATGGCAATCGTAGAAAAGGACTCAGGAAGTAATGCACGACTCGATACCTTTTTGATGTCATGCCGTGTAATTGGGCGCATGGCCGAAAAAGCCTTTCTCAATACAATTTTGCACTATCTGAAATCCAGAGGTGTTGATGAACTGTCGGCCGACTATATTCCAACCCGTAAAAATGTTTTAGTGGAAACGTTCCTACCGAACAACGGATTCTGTCAGACTTCTGACGGTAGGTACGTCAAGAATGTGCTAACAAGTACGCATGATCTGGGCAGTGACTTTCCCATAGATATTGAAGGACCCTTTTAGCAATGAGCGTTTTCGAAAAATTGCAGGAAATCATGGCAACGGCACTTGAACTTCCAGCGGGTGCTATCCGGGAGGACGCTACGATGGACGAGATCGAAGAGTGGGACTCACTTGGCCATGTGCACATTATGGTTGCGCTTGAGCAAGCCTTTGATCTATATATGAACGTGGACGACTTCGCTGAACTCGATAGCGTGCCAGCGATTCTGCAGTATTTGGAGTCAGAGAATGTAGGCTAGGGTGTTGCTTCAATGAATTTCATCGAAAGTTTCTCCTCTATTTTACTAAGACTCCTGCCTCGCGAGTACTTTCTTAAGATACGCTCGGCCTATTTTAAACTCAAAAAAAAGACCAGCCCACTCCTTTGCCTGATCCACGGTACGTTTACAACCTCCGATCTCATTATCGAGATTGACAAACGTCTGGACAAAGACTGGCAAATTTTGATGGTTCACAGCTCTATCAATGGCTTGCTGCCTATGTATAAGGGCAATGCATTAGAACTACTAAAGGCACTGATTGAATACTGCGGCCCCAATCGAACTCTGGTAATGCCAGCTTTCAATTTCGGCGAAGCCAGAGAAGGCGCGCGTGGTACGCTAAAGCGAAACCCGCGTTTTGACCTTCGACGAACTCCCTCACAAATGGGATTGCTGACCGAACTTTTTCGTCGCTCAAAAGGCGTTCTGCAGAGTCGGCACCCGGTTTACCGGGTAGCGGCTCTCGGGCCACACGCCCAAGAACTGATTCGCGGCCATGAAAATGCACCAAGCGGCATGGGGAAAGGCACGCCCTTTGATTATATGGCGCAACACAACGCACGGATCATCGGTATTGGTAAAACCTTCCAGGTGATGACGCAAACGCATCATGTTGAAAGCTTACTGGGCAGCGATTGGCCCGCACCACAAGTACTTGCTGCCCAATATAGCAGTTATCCTGATCGACAAAGCAGGACGAAATCGAAATGGAGATTGGGGGACGCCAGCAACAATGGACCTTCAATATCTGGAAGTTGCGAGAGATAATGTCGAGCGAAAACCTGAGGGAATGGCGTTTCCATAATTGCCCGATGTTTGCCGCCCAAGCCAAGGAAGTCACAGATGCGCTGATTAATGCAGCCCATCGAGGCTTCACCTTGTATGATCCTTGAAACAAATACTAATCAGATAGAACGTGACGCCACAGAACCCAACTCAAATTTGTATTTCCATCGATACTGAATTCAGTATTGCTGGTTACTTCGAGCACCCTGAAATATACCGGCCTGTAGCTGGCCCCGCAGTTTATGGCTTTGTTGATGGTAAAGAAGAGTCGCTGGGATTTCTTCTAGAGACTTTTGATCGCTATAATATCAGCGCTTCATTTTTTGTTGAGTGTGCCAACTACTTCTATTTCGGTGATGAGCCCATGCAGGGCGTCATCAATCGACTCAAAGCAGCGCGGCAAGACATTCAGCTTCATATTCATCCAATTTGGCTAAACTTTAACAAAGAGCCCGAGTTTGGCATTTTCCCGCGCCAGGATGACTGTTCAGGGCGGGACTTTGACGAACTGAAGAACGCCTTCAGTGCGTGCATTGCGATTTTTGAACGCTGGGTAGGCCATAAACCATTGGCGATCCGAACCGGAAGTTTGCGCGCCGACGAAAATGTCTATCGGGTAATGCATGAGTTGGGCATTCTGTTGAGCTCTAATATTGCATTGGGCGTATTTCAACCCAAAGAAGCGCTGCTTTGTCACGACTCTGGCCGACACCTAATTCACGGGGTTATGGAAATTCCTGTTTTTAGCTACCAGGACAGCAATTTTGCTGGAAGAACGCACAAAAAATCACTCCAGATAACCAGCTGCTCATGGCCTGAAATGAAGCATTTATTGTGGAAAGCGAGGAAGATCGGGAATCGAGAACATTGTGATCCTTACTCATCCGTTTGAATATATAAAAAAGTCCGACTTTCAATACACCAGATTAACGAGGAACCGCGTTAACCAGAGACGTTTGCAAAAGTTGTGTGCGTTTATTCAGCAACATTCCCAGGATTTCGTGTCGGTTGACTTTTCCAGTCAACATCATGCCTGGGTAGAATCAGAACTGAATCAGAAATCGATTGAGATATCTTCGATCTACGCTGTGGGCCGGAAACTGCACAATAAGTTAAATGATTTGATATGGCGATATTAAGAAATATTGGGGGCATCAAACAGCGCCCGCTCGACCATGGCGCATAGTGTATGACCAATGAGGATATGTGCCTCCTGAATCCTGGGAGTATCCTCGCTTGGAACACACAGACAGTGGTCACAAAGCTCACGCATCTTGCCCCCGGTCTTCCCGGTCAGCCCAAATGTTGTAATACCCTTTAGCCGCGCTGCTTCCAGGGCCTGTAATATGTTGGGGCTATTTCCAGAGGTCGAAATACCCAGAAAGACATCGCCACCAACGCCGTTGGCCTCTATCTGGCGACGAAACAGCTGGTCATAGCCATAGTCATTGCCGACCGCAGTGAGGATTGATGTGTCGGTGGTAAGCGCCAGGGCCGGTAGCCCGGGGCGATCAAAATTAAATCGGCTAACGAACTCTGCGGCAATATGCTGGGCATCCGCGGCACTACCGCCATTTCCGGCAACCATCAGCTTGTGTCCCGCCTCATAACAGTCGATGAGCAGATGGCCCATGTCCATTACCTGCTGTATAAACCGGGGGTCCTCCAGAATGCGCTGCTTGACGGCCACTGAGGCCTGAAATTCTTTAACTACGTAACTCAGGTCGGGACGATCCATGCGGATGCTCCATGTGATTCGAACTGGAAGGAAACGACATCACCATCCATGTGATTTAAGGCCCTGATCAGCCGCACGCGATCAACCGGATCAACAATAAACACGATAAAACCACCGCCCCCGGCACCGGAGACCTTTCCGGACCAAGCCCCTGCTTTACGCGCAACACGCATGATCTCCTCAATCTCAGGATTGCTGATCTGGTCTGCCAGATTGCGCTTGGTTTCCCAACTGCGACCAAGAATCTCGCCAAAACTGCGGATATTCCCACGCAGCAGCGCTTCTTTCATGGCGCTCGCATCGCGCTTCAACTGGTGTACCGCCTCCACGGATTTTCCTCCACCGGACTTAAAGCTTTCAATTTGCTGCGCAATGATTTTGTCCGATGAGCGGGAGACTCCAGTGTAATAGAGTACGGTGGATGCCTCCAACTCACTCAAAATCCATTTCTTTATACGCAACGGATTGACAGTGACCCGATTGTGCTCGTGAAACTCCATAAAATTAACACCGCCGAAAGTGGCTGCATATTGATCCTGCGCGCCACCTTTGAGCCCGATATCCTGTCGTTCAATTTCAAACGCCAGATGCGCCACATCGTATTCGCCCAATGGAAGATGGAGTAATTCGGCAAAGGCGGTCAGGATGGCGACTACCATGGTGGACGATGAACCCAAACCTGAGCCCGCCGGCGCATCTGAATGGGTACTTATTTTTAGGGAAAGTGGCTCACCATGATTAAAATCCCGAACGACCCGGTTATACACCCCCTTGTGCAAATCCAGAAGTCCATCATAGGCGTAGGACTGCGCACAGGGCGCGCTGAAAATTTCCTCTCTATCATTAGCCACAAAAGTCACGGTGCCATCATCGCGGGGCTCGATAGTACAAAACGAACTCAGATTTATCGAAGCATTCAGCACTGCACCGCCGTAGAGATCGCAGTAGGGAGCCACATCGCTGCCACCGCCAGCCAACCCCAACCTGAGCGGCGCTTTTGATCTGATTAACATTGCTGTTACTCCCCCGGGACCAGGCGCTGATAGACTGGTTTCAAATTTGCCACACTGTTGATCCAATTACGTTCATTTTCCACAAAATGGCGCCCCGCGTCGCGGATAGCAGGCCATTTGTCTTCCTGATCGAGTAATGCGAGCAGCGAGCGAACCAAATCGTCCATATCATCTGCCTTGAACAATGTACCTGTTATACCATCGCGAATAAGCTCCCTGTGTCCACCCACATCAGAGGCGAGAAACATACTTTTCTGTGCCATCGCTTCCAACGGCTTCAGCGGGGTGACCAACTCCGTCAGGCGCATGGATTTTCTCGGGTATACCAAAACATCCGTAACCGAGTAGTAGGCCTCAACGTCCTCATAGGGAACCCGGCCCGTCAAAATCACCTCGTCCTGTAGTCCCAAGTGTACGATCTGCTGCCTGATCGCCTCAGTGACCTGACCGCCGCCGACCAATAACAACCGTATATCGGGGCGCACGGACAACAGCTTTGGCATAGCGGCCACCAGCAGATCCAGACCTTCGTAGGCATAGAACGATCCAATGAACGCGATCACCTTTTTTCCCGCCAGATTCAAATCGCGCTCTAGGTCGCTATCACGTGCTCCCACCGGCTGGAAGCGACTCGCATCCACTGCATTGGGGACTATGGTGATTTTCCCGGGATCAATACCGCGCAAGATCAGGTCGTTGCGAATGCCTTCGCAGATACAGGTTACTTCATCAGCCCGCCTGAGTACCCAGGTTTCCATAGCCCTGGTCAGTCGATAGCGCAGGCCGCCCTCGCTACTTGTGCCATGACTGACCGCAGCATCCTCCCAGAATCCACGAACCTCGTACACCACCGGCAGACCCAGTGCCCTGCCCGCCCTGATCGCTGCAACACCATTCAATGCGGGTGAATGGGCATGAATAACATCAGGACGCACCTCGCGCGCTACTTCTATAAGGCGTTTGGTGAGCACGCGTATAACCGACCACTGTCCGATTACGGGTAAATTGGCAAAAAATCCCTCTGCCTCCTGACAGCGATAGAACTGTAGTCCAGCGACCTCCTCGATCGCCGGCACCACCTTGCCCTGATTATGTTTGGGACCCGTCAGCTGGGTTGTGTGCCAACCCAGCGCACGCTGCTCCTCGAGGATAGCCCGGGTTCGGAACGTATAGCCGCTCTGCAAGGGAATGGAGTGGTCCAGTACATGTAGCACATGCATTACTGGCTTTCTCCATCGCTGACCAGAAAACCTTCCATTCGCCTCAGATTGGTATCCCAGTTGTAGTGTTCCAATACGCATGCTCGACCTGCGCTATTGGTTTGCCGTGGACGCGCCAGAATCTCCAGGGCAGCGGCTGTCATGGTTTCAGCATCATTCGCCACAATGGAAAGTACTCCTGGATAGTCGACAATACCCAGCAGAGCATCCTGTGTGGCAAGCACTGGCAATGTCATGGACATCGCCTCCAGCGCCTTGTTCTGGATGCCCCGTGCCAGTTGCAGTGGGAGGCAGGCGGCCAGCGCATGGCTCAGATAGGGGCGCACATCCGGGACCGCACCGGTGACTCGCACACCCGGAAGATTGCCCAGTTTCTTGACCTCATCGGTGGGTTTCATCCCTACTATACAAAAAAGAAAATTCGGCTCCTGCTTACGAACTGCGTCCAGCACATACTCACAGAACCATATTACTGCCTCTACATTGGGCCAGTAATCCATCGCGCCGGTGAAAACCAACACCTTCTGTCCAGGTTGATAGGGGTTTTCAAACGGCAACTGCGGGTCAAAATACGCACTGTCCACACCTTGCGTCCGATAGTGAGTCTTCTCAGCACTTTCGGGTGCGAGTTGCTTGAACAGGGCGGCCTCTTCCCTGGATACAAAAATGCTCACGTGTGTGGATGCAGCCATCTCGCGTTCATAGGCCAGCAATTTGTCGGCCTCCCGCTTGTACAGCCAAGATAATGGCCAGTGCTTCGATTTCGCGTAACTTCGCCACTTCTCGCTATCGACATCCTCCGCATCGAACACTACGGGGACGTGCGCTGGTAACAGACCTTTCACGAATCGTCCCATGACGCCGCTGAAGATCAGCACTGCGTCGGGGCATTCGCTTTCAATGCATGCATGCACCCACTCCTGCAGTTCAGTATTGCCATAATAACTGAGGCTCAAGGCCTGCCCTGTCACCATGCCGCGTAGACTACCCGTCAACCGCTTCGATTTGGGCAAATCAACAATGCAACTGTCCTCGCACTTGTTCCGGACCAAATCCGCATATTGCCAGTCATCTGGGTCATCGATAAAAGTACCCAGATGAACGCGCCAGCGAGCACCGAAGTAGTTGAGCATGTTATTGGAAGAGATTTTATCGCCCTTATTCGGAGGAAAAGGCAATCGGTGCACCAGGTACAACAATTTTTTCATTTTGTTTCTTTCTAAAATAACTGTCGCAAGTTATGCCCTTGCTCCGCCACGATGGCACCGCTATATTGGCCTCCTGATATTAAAGCTCAAACAGGCATAGATAAAGCGCTTCCACGCCTGTGGAAAACATTTATATGGAAACTGTGAAACAAGCCGCCATCCTGATTGGAGGCAAGGGAACCCGTTTGGGTGACGCGGTGCGCACAACACCGAAGCCTCTTCTGGAGGTTGGTGGCCGCCCGTTTGTGGAGCACGTCATGCTGAACCTGCGTCGTTTCGGTTTTCAGGACTTTATCCTTCTGGCGGGCTACCAATCCGACGTTGTGCATGAGACATTTGGAGCGGATTCTGCTTTTGCGCGGGAACTGAAAGCCAGCATCAGAGTACTCGTAGAACCCTACCCAATGGGAACTGGTGGCGCGCTCAAGAATGCTGAGCCCTACCTGCGAGATGAGTTCCTGTTACTCAATGGAGACTCTATCTTTGACGTCAACTACCTGGATTTGACCAACTGTGTACATGACCTGGAACCCGGTGACTGGCTTGGCCGGGTCGCTCTACTGCCGGTGGCGGATGCCTCACGGTACGGGCTGGTGGAGCTTGATGGGTCGAAAATAGCCGCATTCCGTGAGAAGCCCGCTGTACCCGAGTCCGGACTGGTAAATAGCGGGGTGTACTGGCTAAAGTCCGAGATCCTGAACTACATCCAAGACACCCCTTGCTCTCTCGAACAGCAGGTATTTCCGAAACTCGTGGCTGAGGGTCGCTTGATCGGCCGCGTCTACAATGGATTTTTTATTGATATAGGCATTCCGGAAGATTTGCAGCGGGCCAGAGACCACCTACTGGACGAATTGAAAAAGCCTGCTGCATTTCTGGATAGAGACGGCACACTGAATCACGATCAAGGCTATACCTTCAGGATTGAGGAGTTTCGATGGATTGAGGGAGCAAAAGAAGCCATCAGGCAGTTAAACGACGCCGGCTATCTGGTATTCATCGTCACCAATCAGGCGGGCATTGCCAGAGGCTACTATGACGCTGCGGCAGTGGACAATCTTCACGACTGGATGCAGGGCGAGTTGGCCTCCTTGGGCGCCCATGTTGACGACATTCGCTACTGTCCTCACCACCCTGAGGGTATTGTGCCCGAACTATCCATTGTTTGCGACTGTCGCAAACCCAAGACAGGAATGTTAACAAGCCTGATCGAGCAGTGGCATCCTGACCTATCACGTAGCTTCATGCTGGGTGATTCAGACAAAGATGTTGAAGCTGGTGCAGCGGTGGGATTACGGAGCAAAAAAATTGATCCGTCTTTCATTGAGTATGAGGTCAAAATTTTTATTGAGCCACATTGACCTGCGCCACCACAAGTCACTTCCAGGGTTCCGTGCTTATCGGGCTTAGGGGCTACAGTGGGAGGCACTGCACAGAATGCTAGTGATTCTCGCCACTTCCTCTGGTTTGCTGCTTCGATATTTGTCGCGGTCGGCGCGTATTTTTAATAACCACTCGCGAAGGTTACCATGCGTGAGTTTTACGCCGAATTCAATTGGCGAATTTACATCACGCATTTTTGCAATCATAACGTTACCTAGAGCTGTCCGATAATGCGCGGGCTCCCAAAACCACGTTAGATTTGAAGCGAGATCGCTGTCCGATGGCAGAGATTCCTGGACGTATGGTTGATAGCTGGCAAAATCCCACAGCTCGACTTTAGCGCCGCTCTTTTGCTCTTCATCGATCAAATCAACAAGTCCACTTTTCCAGCGTTCTATATCGTCCCAATAGCCTAGTCTGTCAAAAATCTCCCACCTATCGGCATGCGCGGGTTGAATGAAAAAAATGACATTTGCATTTATAGCATTACCAATACCAATTAATTCACGAATAGCGCCGAGATCATAAAGGGATCCATCAGCCGTCTGCCGCAGGGCCAAATTACTTGAGCCATACTGTCTGACAGTTTCAACATTCTTATGCAAGAATAGCGCTGCAACTCCATTTGCTCGTGAAGCTTCATCGAATACACTCTCATTCATCCACCCTCGCTCATCAATAGTGACTCCAGTACGACTATGACTATAGAACACTGTGGTGACGCTAGCCAAAAAAGCATCAACCGATAGAGTAGACTGCACAAAATCTTTGATGGTTTGCAGGGTCCTGTGCGGATTTCTCTGGCCGTTAGCATTAACTTTAAGACTGGTCGCGGGAGCACCAGACAAACCTTCAAACTGAACCCCTGCAGGAGACGGCGGATAAAGAAAGCTTTCAAAATCCAGCCCAATGATCAAAGTATTCGGTAGATCAACTGACAACTGCGAAGCAATTACATGCCGCAGGTAATGCGCGTCAACTGCAGGATCACTACCCGCCAACCCGAGGTTGTACACGGGTTGGTCTTCAGCACGCCAACTACCGCTTAGGGGATTGAAACCAATTTCGACGCGTGAACTACCCATCACCAAAGTATTAGCAGGACGCCTAACTGCATCGTACTGCTTCATTTTTCTGTCATTAATCTGGGCGGAAGGCTTCCTGTCATTCAGCCCGTTGATTTTTGGAGCATCGAACAATAGGTAAGGGTCAACCACAATATTAATGGCAGCGACCAACATACAGAGTGCGATCAAATAAATTGCGAAACGAATTACAAAGTGCGAGGGCAGCATCAATCAGAACTGCCAGTAAAGAAATTCGCTAGGCCTGCTAAGGCCCAACACACCAATCAGAAAAATTAGTGCTATACAAAACGCCCAACGATTAGACAACGAAAAAATAGCAGCCTTCTGCCTGCAAGCAAAAAACCGTAACTTATTCCCGTGATCAATATCTGCGTCAAAATACAGCGCCGGCTCAACGCGACGCATAATTTCCATTGAATTGGGCGCGAATACGGCAATGATAAACAATGCTAGAATCCAGAACAACGAAGATATGAAGTTGCGCCCGGAACCGAAATCAGAGGTGACTCCCAACGAAAGCAAGACTTCGCTCAAGGGACCCATTTGGCTCAGAATAGCAACGGGAACATTTGCCCCATTAAGACCCAGCATACCTTGATAAACCCCATAAGCTTCAGTAACTGTGCCGGCTCGAAAAACCACCATAGTGAAAACAATTGAAATGAATGTGAGAGCAAAACCTATTGGGTTCATAACTTTTTCGTAAATTATCACCGGCCATTTCGGGTGCCATTGACGCCAAGCATGATTGATAATTAGTAAAGCTCCGTGAAATCCGCCCCAAAGTATGTAGTTAAAACCAGCGCCGTGCCATAAACCCGATATCAACATCGTTAACATGGTTGGCCAGGAAACCAATATTATAAACGCTCCCACGGCGGACGAAGTTGTCGCCAATACCGACTTTCCATTACTCATTCGTGTGCGAGTCAGCCTTATTACTAATGGCGTGTATATATAGGCCGTTAAGAATCGAGTGAGAGTGATATGCCATCGACTCCAGAACTCGATTATACTCGACGCCTTTAGCGGTGAATTGAAATTCATCGGCAACGTAATTCCAAAAACACGGGCAAGGCCTAATGCCATGTCTGTGTATCCAGAAAAATCAAAATAAACTTGAAATGTAAAAGCAAGCGCGCTCGTCCAAGCGACAAAAAGTTCCACTGGCTCCCCTTGGGCTGCTGCTGAAAATCCAGGGGATACATATGATGCGACTCCATCCGCCAAAATGACTTTTTTGAATAATCCCAGCGAAAAAAGACAAATACCAATAACAAAATTTTCCGAACTCAATCTGAGGCTAAACCTGTCAAACTGCGGCATCATCTCGCGATAATGTACGATCGGTCCAGCAATTAGCTGAGGAAAAAAGAAAACAAAAACAAAAAAATTATCCAGCGAAAAATCCTTAACTATCTTCGATCTGACATCAATTAAAAATCCAATTTTTTGGAATGTGATAAATGAGATGCCCAACGGCAGCACAACTTTCGTAATCTCCAGGCTGAGTCCGAATACTTCGTTCAAGTTGTCTGCAAAAAAATTCTTGTACTTGAAATAGCCCAAAAAGCATAAATTTGCGACAATTCCGAGAGCAAGCAGCACATTTGCCAATTTCTCTCTACGATATTCTTGCTTGATACAGTTCCTAATTTGGACAGCCAATAGATAATTGAAGACCATCGAACACATAACGAACGCAAGATTTATCGGAGCCCACAAGCCGTAAAATATCATGGAGCAAACGACAATCCATCTTAATGACGCTGATCGAGAATCTAGTAAACTCAAAATCATAAAGCCAGTAAGCAATACCGGCACAAAGAGAAAAATGAATGGCAACGAGTTAAATAGCATACTCTGCTATCGATCCATACCTGCGGCGGTTTTGTCTATCTCAATATTTTCGCTTAAGCGAATTTTTATCGGCACATTGGAAACAGTGTGTTCTGAAACGGTAAAATGCCACTCACCAAGATCAGATAATTCAATCTGGTTTTGAAATCCAAGACGAGAATATAAGTCAGATACTATCCGGTTTCTGTCCGTTGGATAATAGGTTCCAATAATTCGAACCAACTTACGCTTTTTGGCGATGCCTATTAACAAGTTCAGTATCATGTCTTCAACACGCCGATTGAGTACTCGACAACTCATTAGCCATGTATCAATTATCAGATCCTGGTTACTAACTTTACAAATAACGACACAGATCATTCCATTGTCGCCGTACCTGTCTTTAAGCCTGATTTGCAAATCAACTATAGAAGGATCAGATTCAAATTGAGCAACATCAGAATACGTATAACGCCGCGTTGTTAGGTTGAACTGATTAGTTTTGTTAATCAGTTGCGTGATACGAGATCTTCCGACTTCATCAAATGGTGATACATGCGCTTCCATTTCCAAAGACTTGAGATAGTCCTCCAAATCCGTTCCAACTCCCAATACGGCACGACGAGCTGTATTCGCTGTATAGTGATTTGCCCGCTGCCGATCATCGAGGGTGAACTGAGTAGTCTCAAAATATCCCGCCGACAGCAGAATTTCCGAAAAGAGGTCCGGATGCTCTGGCAACTCCGGTACAGCGACTTGCGGTAACGCCAGTCGAACCTGCTGCCGCTCAGCTGGGTTATCGTCCAAGAGAACCAAAGAATCAATACCGATATTCAGACTCTCAGCAATAGCGCAAAGATTCGAAGCCTTGTCCTGCCAATTTGCTTGGAACACTGCTATATGATCTTCACGCAAGAGCATCTCCGGGTGCTCGCGAAACATCTTCCTAGCAGTCTCGTCATCGTTTTTTGAAGATACTGCCAATATTATTCCTCGATCACGAAGCATCAATGCGGTTTTCTGTATCGCGAGATAAGCCTCTCCAACAGGGCTCCCCTGCCCCAACACGACTCCATGCAAACCATCGTCACCAATGACGCCTCCCCAAAGCGTGTTATCTAGATCCAATACAAGACATTTCCTAGATTTTCCCTTGCTCGCGGCGATTAGCCTACAAAGCCATTCAGCATAAAGTGGAACGGCCCTCTGCGAGAACGAAAATTTCCCAAGATTCCACTGAACTGGATCGTGCCACTCACCAAGACCAACTATCTCTGCCAAACTTGCCACGTCGAGAATTAGGGTTTCAGGGGGAGCTACTTCTCGCAACTTTATATTGAAGTGCTCTATCAAAGACCTCAGGGTGCCTGGAGTTTGAGCATCAAGACTTCCAAACATAGTGGTCGCTGGTGGCGCTAGCGTTTGAACAATGATGGTTGACCTTCCTGCTCCACTAATCGCAGTAATGAATTTCTGTACTTGAGAAACTGCACTAGCAACAATCTCTTCAGCTTTTAGCTGCTCACCTGGACAAGTTAAAAAGTTAAGGCATCTGTGATCAAGCGCTAGCAAGACGAAATCGTCACCTCGCTTGTTCGTTTGGGAATTTGCGTCCAGTGCTTCTGTGGCAAAGGTTCCAAAAGCCGGAGCCACGGCATCTATCCACAGACCATGCCGAGGTGCCGTAGCCACAACTGACGGCACTAACAAATCCGCTGTTGAATTTGAAAGAATTGACAGACTTACGCGCGCGTCGCCTTCCACATTGGTTTGCTTTGCTAGGGCGCGCGCCAGCGAATGTAACTGACTTATGTCTAAACGGCCATTTGAAAGCCAACGAGCCTTTGCCGGATCAAACTCCAGCGCTTCACGCAATGACCGTACATTTTCTCTAAACTCGCGCCCAACTGGAGGCAACCACGGCATATCAAGAATATTCAGAGACACACTAAAGCTACTGCTCTGGTCCAAAATACACAGAATCAGAATTAATAATCATTCTATTGCCCTTATTGCCCTCGCTTGTTTACGATGGACTCAGCAAGTTCACCAACGTTATCAATCCCACTAATCTCTCCGGCGCTAAAGCGGACTCCATATACACGTTCAATTGTAAGAAATAATCGGACATTACCAAGACTGTCCCAGCCTTCGACATGGGATGCTGTCAAATCCGGGTTGGCCACTATCGAGTCGCTGTCAAATACATCTCGAAGAATTTCCGTCAGTTCTTCATACATTTCCTGAGGAACTGTGCTACCGTCTCCTTCCACAAATCTATCTCCTTAGCAATACTGGATTCAATTTACTGGTCAAAATCCCTGCACACTTCACATTCCAACACCGCCAAAAGAAAACTTATTTTAGCTAATACCAGCGAATTGTGAGTGCCTGCAAATCGCCTTTTTAAGTCCATTATTTAATAAGCGCGATATAAATCCTTAACCAAACTACAATTCAACTTCTTTGAGTTTGCGAGCTTCCAACCCGCATGTACTTTACTAGAGAAAAGCAACCCCGGACAAGGATAGACAGCCGGTATTGTAGCGGAAATCACACCGTCAGCCTAATTTTTGCGGATTACCTGGCTCGCTATGACAACTTCTCCTACATTGATTGAGACTGCACGAACTAAACAAGTGACCAAACTTGATTCAGAAGTCGCAGCAGCACACAATCACCTCTTAGAGGATGGTCTACAAAGCAACTACTGGGGAAAAATATGGATTTATAGATGCGTTAAATTTGAAATGCGGCAGACTGATATTTGACTCCTCCGAATGTTATGATTGCAGCTAGAAAATGCAGCCACACGCGCTAGATTTTTTTCTTATCAGGTTCTTGATTGAAGTAAAATGGCCGTGCAATTGAATTGAGAACATGGCAGGCGGTAGTGCTTTTTGTATAGAGAACTGGAGACAGACGCAACCACCTTTTATTGGGACTTTTGAAAATTCATCTTTGGAGGATTTCGTTTGTGAATAGAAAGGAGCTCTTTGAATACACCTTTGACAAGATCAAAAATAGTTCCATTACCTCTGCAGTCGCACAAAAATTGACTAGACAAGGCTACGATCGTGATCTTGGTGAACTAATTTGTGAAATCTCGTATAGGATGCAAAATTGCGATCTTGTCGCGTATGAAAGCGCAATCGAAGCCTTTATCGAGTTTTCATATGATTTCTTGCGACTGCAGGTGGAACTCGAGGAGTCAGGAAATTATCGAAATCAGACCTTCGAGCAAGTCGCAAACGATGTTTATCTGGATACAAAACTTATGCGCGACGTCTATATGAAGGGACTTTTGTTGACAGAAGCTTTTTGGGTTAATCATACAAAGATTTTCAGTTTTTTTATAAGAGAGTTTTGTTCATATAACGATGTAACGGGAACAGTAATGGAAGTTCCCGTTGGTACCGGGATCTTCATTTCAGAGTTTTGCTTACAAAACCCCGCATGGGAAGCCATTGCTTTTGATTTGAGTGATGGTGCTGTGGAATTTTCTAAAGAATTAATGCTTGCAAGAGGGATGACACCTATTCCAATACACGTCCAAAATGTCTTTGAACTTTCTGAAGAAAAACAGTTTGATCGTATTATTTGTGGCGAGTTGCTAGAACATCTGGAGGATCCCGTCTCCCTTCTGAAAAAAATGCGAAAGCTTCTAAAACCAGAAGGAAAGATGATGTTTACAACTGCGATCTGGGCTGCTGCAATCGATCATATCTACCTATTTCGATCATCTGAAGAAGTTCGAGAAATGATTCGCCCCCATTTCAATATTGAAAAGGAGTTAGTCTTGAACGTCTTCGACAATAAAGGTCCTGAAGATAAAAATACTCCTATTAACTACGCCTGCATTTTGTCTTAACAGGTATATTCCAGCTATCATATTGTACTCACCCTGCCCACCGGTAGCGGACCAAAAGGCCAACTCTCGTCTAATCTATGGTCTCTAACGCTGCCGCGGTTATTTCCAGGGTTTTATAATCAGTCCCATTTTCAAGCGTCAAATCGGTAATGGTGATTTCGTCTGCATTCGTTACTCTTGCCGTTCCTGACTGTATTGGCTGTGCGCCATGTGCAGGAAGCGAGTAGCTAACTACCTTACCCAATGGCAGACCAAAACTCCCGGTTCGACGAAGCGTAAGATCAAAGGTAGCGCTAATTGGCTGGTCGGGAATCCAGTTAGCACGGTTTGTATCCGGGCGAGGCACTCCATTTACATAAACTGAGCCAGTCCCAAATCCTGTATGCCGGCGATACCGGATAGGTAATGCCAGTGTAGTCGTAGTTTTGACGTTTCCGATATCGCTATTCCATTCCAGCCCAAGATTGTAATGGCCCCGAACTGGGCCCCAATGGTTTGCTGTGCTGTGGGTAAATACAGGGAGTATTTTATCAAGTCTCACATCAGAGTCCGGCCCGGAGAAGACTTCCCTATGCCCAGCGTCCGCAGATCTAAACCCTGGTAGTCCAATAGCGCTCGATGTATTAGGCCTATTGACTACGCCTGGATCTGTATCGCCATGATCGCCGTTTATCCAGGTTCCCATACAGGCAATTTTCTTATCTTCACAAAGAAGTTTAAAGAAGTCGATGTCATAGCCAACACCGGTGTCCTTACTATTCCCGTGGACGGAATAGTATTTTCCTTTAATCAGGTAGGCGTGTGTAAGTATATCTGCATTCAGAACATCATTTGGGCGAGTCCAGGCCGCCTTCACAGCAGGTGTGTTCAGATAGTAATACCCGTTTTTGTCTATGCCATCGTTTGGATCAGTGTCTCGTCGAACGACCAACGTTCCAGGGAGCGCAACGTTTACGATGGTAACAAACCCCTGTGCCCAGGGGTCCTTCAATAGGAATGATTGCAAAATAGCGGTGAAGCCGCCCCAGGAAACGCCCTCAAGGCGAAACCCGGCATTCCAGTCGACGGAGCTACCCATAAGTTCCTTGATTTTTGCGTAACCAACACCATAGCGCCATCTATTGCTGTCGCCTTTTGCAAAAGCGCCAATATCAAACGGCTCAATGCCATTAACTGTGTAATTGGCAATATTGGGATAATGTCCCGGGTGGGTCTTTATAGATATAAATCCTGGCGCTCCATAATACCAATCAGGCATACCCGCACCCCCTGGATCAGCAGTATACCCGTCGAAATAAGTGACTATTTTAAGGCTGGCATCTCCAGGGGGATTGGTTGGCAGGATGAAGGCCGTTTTAAAGGCAGTCGTTGCATCTGGTCTGTTGTACTTGTTACTGCCTGGCGCCCCCAATGGGTGAATATACGTCTTAAATCTAAGATCGGGGTTGCCATCTAAAGCCACATCACTTTCTAGTACCATCTTTGCCGGGTCGATGGGTTCAAAAGGATCCCAGACGGTAGCCGCCTGTGTTATGCCAATCCACAATACAGGCAGCGGTGCTAGCAGTAGTAGAGCTCGCCGTTTCATACCTACGATCTTCTATCAGCATTTTTCAATGCTACTATCCAGTATCTGCTATTACGAGACAAGCTGTGCACGACATGGATATTACCGCACTTATACAGTATTTTCCTGCACGTTCGACAGTGAGTTACCTCAAAACAATTTTCGGAGATTTGACCCGGTTAACTTACGTCAACCCGGACAGGGTGGTAGTATTAACGGCCCTATAGCAGGTGAATGGGTTCACGTTGAAGATGCACAGCACTGGCGAATATAGCTCGCCCAGCAATAGATTCCGGCGCCATGGAATTCTTGGCTGGCACGCATCTGCCGACAGCTCTATGCGCACTGTGAATCGCATTGGCGCTATGCGAGATGCTCTCCAGACGCAATTGCCCATCAACACCCTTGTTGAACCCGGCTTTGAGATAGCCACTACGGGAAGTTCTCACCAAATATCCGACGGGCCTGCAGTCATCATTGCCGGGCGACCCTACTTTCGCAGCAAGGAGCTGAAGCACCTGGCGGAGCGACAGGGCATCGCCTCCGCCCTAGCCAGTGGCTATGCAGAACATTCACAAGATATCTTCAAATTACTCTTCGGTTCGTTTTGCTGCGCCATCATCGATACCCAGGCAAATCGGGTTCTCATCGCCATTGACCGCCTGGGTCAGGAAGCCATGTACTACCGTGCCACTGATGAGGAGTTCTGTTTTGGCAGTTTCGCCAGTACTGTTTTGGCCAGCGAAGAAGGCGAGCCTGCTTTACTGAAACAGGGCATATACAACTATGTGTATTTTCATATGGTGCCTAGTCCGGGATCTGTTTATAGCAGACTCAATAAGCTACCGGCCGCCCATTATGTTGATTATCACAATGGCCAATGCCGTTTGGTCAATTACTGGCAGCCCGCGTTTTCAGACACAACCAACGATCAGTCATTTGAGCAACTGTCGGAGCAATTAAAGGAGACACTGCGGACTTCAGTCGAAAATTGTCTCTCGGGTGCGGGAAAAGTTGGCATCGTTTCTCAGCGGTGGACTCGATAGCTCCACTGTGACGGGTCTGCTGGCTGAAGCCAGCAAGCGAGAGGCTGAGGCCTACTCAATCGGATTTTCCGCCGAGGGCTACGATGAAATGGCCTATGCACGTATCACCGCACGCCATTTTGACGTCAAATTGAATGAGTATTATGTCACCCCCCAGGATGTGGTTGCTGCACTCCCCATGATCGCCACCAGTTATGATGAGCCTTTTGGTAATTCATCGGCACTGCCGGCCTACTTTTGCGCCAAAATGGCCGTCGAAAATGGGGTAACCACATTGCTCGCGGGAGACGGTGGAGACGAGATTTTTGGCGGGAATGAACGTTATGTCAAGCAGCGCGTTTTCGAACACTACACCAAAATTCCAGGCACTCTGCGCAGGGGCCTGCTTGAACCACTCGTAAACGCGATGCCTCGCAGTCTGCCATTAATAACAAAGGCCAACAGTTACATCGATCAAGCCAAGACGCCATTGCCGGACCGGCTACAAAGCTATAATTTTCTACACCGACATGCTGCTTCAGACATTTTCTCAGATGCTTTTTTGGCAGAGGTCAATCAGGCATTACCATTGGAAATGTTGCGGTCTATCTATCACCGACCCCAGCAGGCTTCAGACCTGAACCGAATGCTGTACCTTGACTGGCAGATAACACTGGCAGACAACGACCTGCGCAAGGTGAGCCATATGTGTGCACTTGCCGGGGTGGATGTCGCCTATCCAATGCTGGATGACGCGCTGGTGCAGTTTTCGTGTCAGGTACCCAGCGCATGGAAAATCAAAGGTGGCGATCTACGCCATTTCTTTAAACACGCATTTAAAGGATTGGTTACCAGAGGAAACAATAAAGAAAAAGAAACAGGGGTTTGGATTGCCCTTTGGCGTGTGGATGCAATCCTACAAACCACTGCGCGAATTGGCCTACGACAACTTACTAAAATTGAAAAATAGGGATTTCATTCGCCCGGAATTTATCGATAAAACTATAAAAATGCATCAAAGCGAACACGCGGCCTACTACGGAGAACTGGTGTGGATCTTTACTGTATTTGAATTATGGATGGACGCGCACTCTGATAGATATGCACGCAAAATCTCCGGACACTGAAGACGATGGACGTGCTTTCATTTGACTGACTCGTTGGCTATTCGAGTTTTGACTTAACAAAAGCGGTCAGACTGCCTACTGTTTCAAAGATATCAGCATCGATCTCATCGTCATCAATCATGATTCCATACTGCTCCTCCAGGCTGGCCAGAATACCAACGACAGACATTGAATCCATCGCCGGAATCGCTCCCAAAACCGGGGTGTCCGGATGCGGCGTGATGGCGCCGGCGGGC
Organism: uncultured Gammaproteobacteria bacterium; assembly: GCA_963712135.1. Classification (GTDB taxonomy): domain Bacteria; phylum Pseudomonadota; class Gammaproteobacteria; order Pseudomonadales; family Halieaceae; genus Marimicrobium. Next base: position 280,654 of record CAVQGV010000026.1, on the reverse strand, counting down.
ACACCTAATTTCAATTGCAGGATTGCGATGACATCTGACTGAATATCCATAATTTACGCCATTAACGCTTTTGATCAGCGGTGTGACTATTATTCACTTCATTCATCCAGTTAGCGACAGCTTCGCACATCTCCTTCCTAGCTGCAGCAGTTGAAAACGTTTGATCAGCGGACGGCAATTCTAAGCGCTTAACACCGGCTCTACTGCATGCCTTATGCCATGGCTTTGAACTGTCAACCAGATGATCGAATTCTTCACTGATGAGGCTTAATCCACTCCTCAAAAAGAGAACAGGGCCATTGAAATTCTGAAAGCCAGACAACATGCGCTCTTGAAACGGAACTGCTGGTTCAGTTCACTTCGTCAAAGGAGTCCTTACTGCGAGGAAAATAAGACTTACAATTTTATTTTTTGCGTAGGAAAAAAATCCAGAAATATACTCCAGTAGATTGTACTGAAAAGTAATAAGCTTTTTCCAAAACTGGGCATCGCCCAAACGTCGGTAATAATGTCGACTAGATACTACCGCTTGCATGGAATCATTGACCCATGGATTTGCCAGAATCAAACTCTTTACGCTAGCCAATTGATAAGCGCTTATCATTATTCCGGATGCTGCTTCACAACCACCAAAAAGTACAATATGCCTTAGCTCAGGTACGTCTTTCCTTAAATATATCTATCGCCCTTTGCAAATCTGCATCCATGTACTGAAAGCCAAGTAATTCTCCAACACTATCCCCCATCCCCCGGTGATCGAAGCGCATCACAGGCGTCCCTTGAGAGGCCAGGGCACGGGCGAGAGACAGGAGCTGGCGGCCACAGCCCGCTCGATATTGTATGCCGCCCGCTGCAACGGCCAAAATACCCGCGGCATGGGTGCGCTCAGGAATATGTATGATGCCTATCAGTTGCACACCTTCACACTCGAATACAACTGGCGTCTCTAGCACTTTCATAATCTATAGCAGTTGTAGTGTACTTGTTTTTTCGAGTAGCTGGCGGCAATCAGCACGTTCGCTCAGTTGCCATATTTGCGGTGATTGAAACAAAGTAAGCGCAACAGTATTACCTTGCGCAACTAATTGATCAACCACTTTTTGTACGGCACCTGACGGCGAATCGTCTGGACGAGAAGATTGTTGAAGCCAGTGGATATCTGCTCCTGATAGCGATGTAAGAGATGTCACTGTCATATCGTCAATATCACCGACGAGCTTGCCACCCAGAACGTATCCCGCTACCTCAACGTTTTCTCCGCGCTGCAGAGTCAGCCGCATCTCTTCTGTGGTCTCTGGGGGAAGTGCATTTCCCGAAAGATAGGCAATACGCGCTCGCAAAATCTGGGTGAGGTAGGTCTTGCCATTTGTCACTGGCTGCCACAGCAACAGTTTCGTGAACTGACCCGCGTACGTAGTAGCCAAATCCAGCGCCAGTAGTGCACCCAAACGCAGGCCCCAAAGTACAGTCGGAATCGAATATTTTTGCTGGCACCATTGCACTCCTGTAAGCGCATCAGCACGCCAACCTTCCCAACTCGCATCGGCCAACTCTCCCTCACTGTCTCCCGTACCAAAGGGATCAAGAATCAGACAGGAGTAACCGGCAGTGGCGAATCGTTTTGCCTGGTCAGCAACGAGGTGCCTACAACGGTTCATTTCCTCACAGAACGGGGGCAAAAAAACGAAATGTGCATGAGGGGGAGCTATTGGACAGAAATGTAGCGCAAAAATGCGACCTCTTTCTCCATCTAGAAACACTGGATTGATTGAAACTGTCATACTTTCGGGAGATCACATTTGGCAAGACTGCTAAAAACCGCTCACATACCCACCAATCCGGGAATGCGCACAACACCGTCTTGTAGTTGCATCTGGCTGAGAGCAGCTACGTATCAGGGTAGCTCCCAAAGCGCTGGAAAATTATTCTCACAGTTCCTATCTTTGCTAGCAAGCTAATTTTGCAGCTAGCTCGATAAAATCGTCGACCATGCAGCGCTATAATACTTCTTCTGTGAGCTGCCTCACCCAGGCAATTATATAGCACTTCGCTGCGGAGTTTCTTTTCTGGCATACTGTTACGATAACTCCATCAGAAATTTCGACCGTCTGGCATTATCATGAAAAATCCACAGCATGCTCCAATGAACCAATTTCCAGTGGTGAATGACTGCCTGCAGATAGGAGGCCGCCCTGTCACGGAAATTGCTACTGAAGTGGGGGGTGCGCCATTTTATGTTTATGACCGTGCAGCTAATGACCCGGCGGATGCACGAACTCCGCACCACTCTGCCTGACAACCTGATTATCAAGTATGCCATCAAGGCAAATCCAATGCCCGCAGTTGTTCACCATATGTCATCTCTTGTCGATGGCCTGGACGTTGCTTCCGCCGGTGAGCTACGCGTGGCTCTGGATACCGGAATTGATCCCATTAACGTGAGTTTTGCCGGTCCTGGAAAAATGGATTGGGAACTCAGGCAGGCAATTGCTGCAGGTGCAACGCTCAATCTGGAGTCCGAAAATGAGATGGAAAGAGCGGCAAGAATTGGCCAACAGCTGGGCACTCAGCCCCATGTGGCTGTCCGTGTAAATCCGGAATTCGAACTTAAATCGTCTGGCGTAAAAATGGGGGGCGGACCGAAGGCCTTCGGCGTCGATGCCGAGCGCGTCCCGGATATGCTTCAGCGGCTTGGTGAGCTGGACCTCGATTTCCGCGGTTTTCATATTTACTGTGGCTCACAAAATTTGAGTTGCGACAGTATCATTGAAGCGCAAAACAAGACGATTGATCTGGGTTTTCGACTTGCAGAATTTGCGCCACAACCAGTCAGCGTCCTCAATATAGGTGGCGGGTTTGGGATACCTTTATTTCCAGGGGATAACTATCTCGATCTCGGACCGATTGCAGAAAACCTTGAAGCCAGAATGAGAGACGTTGCCAAGAGAATGCCAACAGCGCGTGTCGCAATCGAACTGGGTCGATATCTTGTGGGTGAAGCCGGCTTATATGTCTGCGAAGTCGTGGATCGTAAATTATCCCGAGGTGAGGTCTTCATCATTACCAACGGTGGCCTGCACCAACATCTGGCTGCAAGCGGTAATTTTGGTCAGGTGCTGCGCAAGAATTTTCCGGTTGTCGTCGCAAATCGCGTGGTCGGGTCAGAGCGAGAAATAGCAAATGTTGTAGGACCACTTTGTACCCCGCTGGACATTCTAGCCGCACAGATGGAGTTGGCAGTGGCACAACCGGGTGATCTAATCGGGGTGTACCAGTCAGGTGCCTACGGCTATACCACGAGCCCTATCGCGTTCCTTGGTCATCCACCGCCTGCTCAAATTCTGGTTTAACGATTTTCCAGTATGGATAGAGCAGTGTAGTCGACAAAAAATGCTATTACTTAATTTTTTCTTGAACGAACTGCGTAAGGCTACCCAACGTTTTGAATACCGCAGCCGAAATCTCATCGTCCTCGACAACAATGTCAAATTCATCCTCAAGGGCAGTCAAAACTGAAACAACACCGACCGAATCCAGTTCAGGAATAGATCCCAGCAAGGGTGAAGTCGCCTGCAGGGTATCCACCTCATCCCCCAGCACAAGTGTATCTCGAAGAACCCTCTTGATATCTTTAGACAATGACATTCTATAACTCCTGATTAGTGTTCATTACTTACAAAGCGGCCATCCACCATACTGCCCACGCGCAATGCTAAGCACATCTCTCTCGACCAGCACATTATCAGTCTTGCCTTCAACAAGCAGGCCTTCCTGACGCCGACGATCATTCATCTTGTCGGTGTGGAAAGATATCAAGTCCTTGTCAAAGGGAAGATTGCCGAGCCTAAGGAAACGTACAGCGCCATCACAATCGCGTGCGGTCATTACAGTACCTCGATTGTGCACGCTAGGAGCAAATGGAATATCCAATACACCTTCCTGGAACGCCTTGACGATTCCAGAGGCAACATTGCCCTTTCCGCATTGGATCACCCCGTTAATAATCGCCCAGACTTCCCTTTCGATGATTGCACTTTCCTCCGCCACCCGACGTTCATCAACCGTTTGACCTTGAGCTGCCTTAATGCCCGAAAAATTGAGCAGCAAACCTTCGATGTTGTCCCGCATCGTCGGGATTTTATACGCTTCAACAGGTGTTTTTGTAAGCATTCGTGTTGCACCGGACAAGGCAGCGGTGACCGCAGACTCTTTTATCATTTCCTCCGCCAAATGTGGCAAAGGTGGAAAAGCGGCCATATATTGATGAAAGATAGAATTTACCTGGATGCCATCGAATCCCGCATTTTGTATTATTTCCGGGGCTACTTTATTGATTGTCCTGATGGCGGCCACATCCTGAATACGGTTTCCCTGCTCTGCATAGCCGATACTGACACAACGCACGCCTTGTTGCACGGCTAACAATGATTCCAGTATGCCAGTAGCAATAGCCAGGCAAGGAGGGATCAGGGTGGCCGTCAGCACACCGAAAAACTCGCGGTCCAATACAATACCGAAGCGCTCATAGTACAAACCAGTGAGTCGATCGACATACTGCCAGACTGGAATTGATTCCGTGAGCTGATAGTCATTGTAGTAGGGTATGTTGTAACAAATTGCTCCACCCTCAAACGCCGTAACGCCACCAGCATAGGATATTTCCGCAAGCAATCGGGGCTCCCTCGTACTGTGCCGTGTTTGTAGCGGAATCTTCAACTCGGAGATGACACGCCTGAGTGCCGGTACACCGTGATTGATTACCGGAAATCCGTTAATGGAACATTCGAACAGACTGCTATGGCGAATTTCCTCTTCCGCCGCTGCGTAGTTATTGTTCCTTGTGTAGGAATCCACCTGGTATGAAAGAACCGATGCCCCCACTGCTTTAAATGACTTGAATAACTCAATTTGCTGATCGACCAAAGCAACCCCACAACGGGGCTGAACAAGCATCTCCCTACTGCCTTCAAGTACCTTGCGCTGTAGACGCGCTAAAGGAAGGCTGATCCTTAAGAAAAGCGGCATTCTCCATCAAATCCTTAGCTGCCTGACCGGTCTTCCAGGTCGGAAGTACGTCTTTACGCATTTTTTCAAATGCTTCTACAGCTATTTTATCCTCCGATTGATCGACGAATGCGGTGACATAAACATCTCGCGCCCGGTGCCATATTTCAGTGTTATTTTGCACCGGCTTAGCGCCGTGGAAGTCTCTTTCTAAGAGATCAAGCACGACCTGCAAATCGACAAATTTTGGGAAGACACCCTTAAAGCCCATGCGCAGAAACATCTCCTCACAACCCACGCCATCACCAATCGTGAGATTTCCACCCAAATACCAGTTGTTCTGCATATTTGGTCGAACCCTGAGCATCTCTGGAAACTGTGTAAGATAACGCTGCGCGTGACCGTCCATGCACGAAACCATTACTGCATTGCACAGTGGCGCGTACTCGAAAAAACTGTCAAGCGGGTTTTGTGTGCCGAGATAGAATACCTGATAACGATCGGACAAGGCTTGACGCAGGATACTCAACCCCACCGAATGAGAGTCGCCACCGATACCGCCTAGCAATATCGTGAGCTTTTGCTTTGCACTCATTCGGCTGTAGTTCCGTGCATGGCACTCAAATCGGAGCTGTGGTCAGTTGATGAGGCGTCTCGCTTAAGAACTGCGAAATCGATCTTGCCATTGGCGTTGAGCTTTATCTTTTCGTAAAAATGATAGTGGTGCGGGATGGCATAGCCAGCCAGAGACGCCTTTGCATGTCGCTTGATCTCGATCGGTTCAATCTTCTTACCATCGTAGGTTTCGTACGCAACATGAATTGCCTCTCCGAGGGCTTCATCCGGCAATCCGAAAACAACTGCCTGAGCTATTCCAGGGGTAGAAAGGACGGCCTGCGCTACCTCGTCGGGACTGATGCGATAGCCATTACTTTTGATCTGCATATCCATACGACCATGGAAGTAAATATAACCATCTTCATCGGTCGACACCAGATCCCCTGAGCGAACTGCCACTTCGGGGAGACACGTTTTCGTTGCCATATGAAGTCGAATAAATTTTTTCTCGTTGAGCTCCGGATTATTAAGGTATCCGTACGTCACAAACGCGCCGCGGTGGACTAACTCCCCCTTTTCACCGGGCTGACAGCGCTCTCCATCAGCGTTGAGAACAAGTATCTCAACTTCCGGCACAGCCTTGCCTATAGAGCCGGGACGATTGAACATTTCCGAAAATGGCAAATAGGTCGAACGGAAAGATTCCGTCAGCCCATACATAACGATAATTTCGGTGTCAGGGAAAAATTCGGACACGCTGTGAAGTAGCGCAGGTGCATGAAACCCACCCGCAGTGGTGACATAGCGCAAATGTCTAAAATCGTTATCTTTCTTCAGGCCTGGCTTCAACAGCTTTGGCCATACCGATGGGACTACCGCCATGCCGGTAATCTGCTCTCGAATCAGAATTTCGATCAGATCCTTCGGAAAAATAAATTGGTGCAGGACGATTCTGGCCCCCGTATACACGCACGTCATCAACTGATTCAAGCCGTAATCGAAACTGAATGGCAATATACTCAGAATATTGTCATTTTGGTTGATTCGAAGGTATTGGCTAACAATTCGTGCGCCATCCAGCAGTGTGCGTAGCGGCACAACCACACCTTTTGCAAGCCCCGTGGAGCCTGACGTGTAAATGTAATTGGAAACATCGGCAGGAATATTGGTAGTGATGCAGGTGTTAAGGTCACTAACCAGGGTTGTATCGCCCCCGGAATACCCCGTCGCTTCAATGGTCTCTACATGCATCTGCCGGTTGGAAAAGAACTCCGTCATTGGTGAAAGAAGTTCTTCGGAGCCGATTACTGCTTTTGCGGAGGCGTCCTGGATCTGATGCTTCACCTGATCCGGCACTAGGTGCGGATTAATAATGGTGAAGATTGCGTCTCGCATAGCCACCGCAAACAGGGCAACTACCTGCCCAAGACTGTGTGTGATATAAATTCCCACCACATCGCCTTTACCGATGTTAGCCTTTTGAAGGCTCAGACTCAGGCGAATACGCCTGATTGTAGAGATCACGCCATGTCGAATCGTGCTCAAGGTAACTAACGCCGATTTTATCCGGGGTCGAAAGCGCGCGCAGACGCAGCATTTCAGCTATATTTTTCACTTCTTACTGTCCTTGATATTATTGGGCGAACTACTATAAACCCGACCACTTGCTTGCTCTTATAAACTATCGTACGTAGCTGGCAGACTTTTTATAACTGACTATCCTAATGGGCGACAACATCACCCGCAATAGTGTCAGCAAGTTAATCTATGTGACTGACTCCGCATCCAGACGATATTATCCCAAAATGTACTCAGTTCGACTTATGCCTGTGTACTTCCTCACCGTAGACCATCCGGGATTGTTCTAGTCCAATAAATGTCAAAATGTCTCTTTGCCCTTCGGGACTGCTCAGGTCCTCGACATCGAAATATCCTGAATCTGTCCGGGTGCCTCTTCTGCAACCTATCGGCCTCCAGATAGTAATAGTCCCAGTACATGCCGATGGCCTCCTCCTTCGTACGATGCCTTGAACTTCGGAAAGCAACTGTCCCACACCGGATCCTTTTTCCAACGGCTTCCATCATGATCCTGCCAGAAATTGTATTCAGTATAAAATGGCGTCCGCGTGAGCCAGGATTTTAATCTGTCTGCCAACCACAGCGAGCGCCAGCGCTTGATCGAGGACTTCTTCAACCAACTCGATACAGTTTGTCCCCTATCACGCTTGATACAAACAAAGCGACACTCTGGATCAATATGGAGAATATCCTCGACGTAATTCAAGTAATAAAAGGCAATATCGCCGATAAGATTTAGCTCACGCATATCCTGCAGTTTGTTGTAGGTCGCAACGGATGCCGGGCGTGAATAATCAACTGTTAACCAGGACCGGTCACCACCGCGCAGTAATTTTCGAAACTCCAAAATGGCGTTCACATGTGGCTGGGGATTTCCGCTGAAAACAGCACAAGAAGGGTTCATCTCATGAAAGCAGATACCACCAATCTGCCGGTCCAGCAGTGACGTGAGGGAGGCCGTGCCGGATCTACCCGACCCCAACCCGATCACAATTCTCTTGCTATCGATGTCATCACTCACGAAAACTGATCTCCGCCCTGGTCACCGTTTTTGACCGCGATCACTGCCTTTATAGAATCCATTGCATCCGCTATACGCTTATAACAGGCCACATAGCTTTCCCTGGAACGACCGTAGGGATCCTCTATCTCCACAGGACAAGTAGTACTGCGCTGATGTGCACCCAACAGATACACCTTATCAGCGACGCCTGCATCCATGGCGATCAAACGGTCGTAGTGGCTCTTTTCCATCACAAAGATAATATCACTCTCGTGTAGTATCCGCTGCGTTACACAGCTCGAACGAATACCATTCATGTCTATACCGAATTGCCTGGCAACGTCGACCATAACCGGGTCCGCTGGTCTACCGACTACGTGATGAAAGCCCGCCGACGCCACCGAGATACCCGCGTCCTTTGCGTACGTACTGATCATCACATCAGCCAGTGCGCTGCGGTTAATGTTGCCATAACACAAAAAGAGCATTGATCTGGCTCGAGAGACTGCCACGGAAACCTCTCCTCGTTTCCAGGCCATCTGCTGTCGTGAAAAAAATCTTCTCTCTTGCGCCAGAGCAAGGATACGCTGTAGATATGAACTAAAAATTCTGCCCACATCGACCAGTCCTGGCAAAGGGTCACGGATGCTCTGCACATCGAAGTTGTGCCTGAGATTGAAAAATAGCCGTAAATCCTTGAACACTTCCCAACGAGAAGGCGTTTCAACAAGGCGTTTATCAGCACCGCCACGCAGGACAGCTTCATACCAATGCACGTCCCGGGACAACAACCGGCAATATATGTCGTTGCGATAAGGGCGACAGGGCATTATTTCCTCGTCCAGTTCCAAATCCAGTAACATCGATGGAAAATCAGCCCCGGCTGCGACTGCCAGCGGCAGCGACCCCCAGAATCTGCCATTAATTTCCATCAGGCAAAATTTCCGTGTTAACGGATTCAGCTTAAATTCGACCATGGCGACGCCGTTCCACTCCAGCGCGGCTATAAGCCGCTCGGAAGCTGCAAGCAACTCGGGCATCACGGGTTGGCTCTTACGCAAACTGCTACCGCCTCCCGTAAGCGGTACTTCGTGAAGTCGCAGATGCTGAAAAGCATAGGCTATCTTGCCCTGTCGGGCGATCAATTCGATGCCAACACCTTGTCCAGGAAAAAATTCCTGCAGAAGAACTGGTCCAAACCGCAGGGCATGCGCACATCCAGCCTCCAGTTCTGTCACTTCGAATGCATAGCTGACCTGCAACTGACTGGCTACGCCCTCGCCAGAACTTAGGGAACGTGCCGGCTTTATCACCACCGGATACCTGAGGGTCTTTTTCAGCTCGAAAAGTTCATCCAGTGAAGCCAAAGAGACTCCAACAGGTCCGGGTACCCCGAGCTTTGCAGCCAGCGCCAGCGTCCGGGACTTATCAAGCGCCACTGCGAGACTATGAGCTGCCGGCATGGCAATTTTCACGTGCTGCAAGCGATCACGCTCTCTCGAAAGAGGCACCAGTGTCCGTTCTGTAACTGGTATTACGAGATCGTAGTCGCTGCGACTACCATGCTCACTGAGCCATTCGACAAACTGATCAGTAGCACAGAGCGGGTCAGGATACTGAATGAATGAGTTGACTGTATTTGAGAAGCTGCTCAACGGCCTTGAAGTGTGGCTGGCAAGATCGACAAGGCAAAGACGACGCGACAACGATCGAGAGATGGTCAGTGCCGGAACCATATCCGCGTCCAATACCAGAACGCGAGGCTGTTTTCCGCTTGTCATTTTGAAAGCTTAAACACTAGCCGTGGCACTCCCATGGGGTGCATGGCAGTACGACACGCTCTCCGGACCTGACGGCCTCGCACAGCTACTAGCCATCATTGACGCCCCATCAACCTCATAAGTACGCGGATCAATTCCTCGCTTCTGCCTCTGAAGAAATACCAGAAGACAAGGGCATAGACTAATCCTCCAAGGGGTATTTTATACAAGGCAAGCAGTCCTGACACGTTCGACAATGACAAATCGACCACAAGTATCACAGCACACATGAGCAGCGCGGCAAATAATGCAGGGAAGATAGATAGCAGGATGCTTTTTAACTTAAGGCCAAGAAGGCGCCCTCCCCGCACTGCCGTCAGGACAAAAATACAGACCGAGCCCAGACTCCAGGCAATCCCTACGCCGAACAAGCCCAAGGGCAGCAGCGCAAAGATCGCGGCAGTCAGAAATATCAGCGTAATAAAAGCATTCGTCATGTTAATGCGAGCTCCCCCGGCAGCGAGCATCGCCGGAGATATGACATAGGCAAGAATTCTTAAAGGCACACTCACCACGATAACGGCAAAAAGACTCGATATCTCTAACCATTTACTTCCCAGCACCAGCTCGATAAGCTCCTCCCCCACCATCGCCACGCCGAGGAAAACCGGGAAAATCAGGGCACTGGCAAAGCCCAGGGTGGTTATCAGGTATTCATTCCTGTCACCGGTCGCGGCACTCATGCGGGCAAAGGCTGGAAAGGCCACCACATTGAACAGCGGCACACTTTTGATCATCAACATGGTGGCCAACTGGATGGCAACTCCATAAAAGCCCACCTGCGCGATATCAAAAAACTTGCCCACTACGACGATATCCACCCGGTTGTAGGCGACAAAAATGACCTCTGATAACGCGACAAAGGCACCAAACTTGAATAACTCTTCTGTGCCCCGAGGTATAAAGGAAGGCAATTTCGGGTAGTCAATGAGGCGATTAAAGCGGAAGCAGTTAAACAGCGCAGTAAACACTATGGCCGCAACCAAAGACCAATAACCATAACCCAGGTAGGCCATGGTCAGGCTCAGACAAGAGGCAAGGACATCAGTGACAAAGGTAATCTTCGATGTCTTTTTGTGGTCCAGGTTCCTCGCCACCAGTGAGGATGGCACTGACGTCCATGGGATAAGCAGGTAGGTAAAAGCCAGCACCTTCAGGACCATTTCCAGATCGGGGTTGCCATAAAATTGCGCCGCATAGGGCGCCAGGAAAAACTGCAGGACAAATAGCATCGTATTGATGATAACGAGCAGGCCCAGGGTTTTCTGAATCAGCGGTCGGGTCAGAGATTCAACCTTCATCAAACCCTGGCTCAGTCCCACGGTGGAAAACAACACCAGAAAGGTCCGAAAAACCTCCGCAAGGCTAAGGACACCATAGTCTTCAGGCGCAAGAAAACGGATGACAAAAATAGTCGATAGCCAACTGACCATCTGTCCCATAAAACGCAGGGCCGCGACCCAGCGAAATGCCGACATGGCCCGGTCTACCAAATTGGACTGATCAATTTCTTCTACAGGCATTTTTGACAACTTATAGTGGAAGCGGGCTGAGTGCATGCAGTTAACAAAAGACAATTACAACAGGCTATACATCACAATCTTCAACTAAAACTACCTCTGTTTTGGCGGTATTATTCTTTGCGCCCGGCGATTGTACCAATATTACACACTTTTCACTTCAATTTGTGAGCATCTTCCCATGTGGCAAGTCGTACATGTAAAAATACCGAGGGCATGTTGAACAGTAAGTCATTACAATAATGCCGGATGCGATACATGACAGGCCTGCAGGATAAAATATCCCATTGCCGCTGAACACGATGCACCACATTCTCCCAAATAAATTTGTATCGAGTTAGCTATGGTTCCGAAGGATAAAGTTCCCTTTCTTCTCCATCATCATATCCACACGCAACCGGCCCGACCTTTTTCTGACGGCCCTGCAATCCGTACTCGAACAGTCGTTTTGCGACAGGGAAATCATTGTTGTTATCGATGGATCTACCGCTGCCAATCTGGCCCGGTATCAGGAATTCAAGCGGCAGTTTGACGATGTCCTGTTTTTCGAACTGCAAGACCGACCCGCTGGTCACGGTCAAAGCTATGCTATGAATTATGGAGTGTCCAAATCATCAGGAGCAATATTTGTGCTTTCTCGACGACGATGACCTTTGGAACGGATAGTGGCTACCTTATGCGACTATTCGACAACCTGACTGCCTCCAGGAATCCCGTCGATGTCCATTACAGTAATCAGAAGGCTATTTATGCTAATGGTGTTGCGAAGAATGAAACACTCTGGATTGAGGACCGTAGACCTGCGGTTGTATCTCAACAACATAATCACGGTGACAGCTATTTTGTGGATGTGACATTTTTACTCTCCAGCGGGGGCTTCGCCCATCTTAACTGCAGTGTATTCAGACGAAAATTCTATCTGGCCATTGGCGGTATGGATGAAACCATCCGTTATGAAAATGACAGGGACATGTACATAAGGTCGATCGATGCCGCCAATGTCATATTGTTCAGCACGAGATACATGTCTTTGCACAATATTCCGGACGAGACCAAGAAGAGCAATATGTCGACGGTGAGCTCGGCGATTGAAAAAAAAATCTCCCAGATGCGGGTCTATGACAAAGGCATCTCGTTCAGTAAGAATATTGCGGTGGTGCGCTTCTGTTGCAAGGCCAAGGTGTACGAACAGAAGAATGCTGCGCACATTCTGGCACGTGATAAGCAATATACAGGTGCGGCACACTATGCCAAGGCAGCCCTGATAGATGGATTCAATCTCCGCTGGCTGGCCTACACCTTATACCTTGTTTTCAAGGCCAAGTGTAGGAACGAATAGTATCTCCAAGTAGTCGATTCTTTGCAGTGAAGAGCCACGCCTCGTTTAGCGTCCGCATAGAAAACGCATGCGTACACTCAGACAGCCGAACAGTTTCATAGTATATTTGGAAATGTTTTTGATGTTTATTTTGATCAATGCCATGTATAAAACCATGCAATCTCTGCGCACTTTAGCGCTTGTCGTTACTGTGCTGGGATTTTGTAGCATAAGTCCTGCAACCCAGGCATGGCTCGCCGATACCCTGGCACCGTGGACGGGAAAGACGCTGGACGGGAAATTGTGTAAGTCAGCACAGGTCGCCTTTGGTCCCTATGACTATCTGAAGCGCGATACATTGCAAGCTGAACTACAGGTAGTTGAGGAAACTCACTTCTCTACCGATGTGGAAGCCCTGATATCCGGGCAGACGTCTGAGGCCATCAATGATATTCACTATACGCTTCAGGCATGGCCAAACCATCACCGTGCACTCAACAGCGCCCTCCAGTACCGGCTGCAGAGACTGCGCAATTGGCCCATAGATAGCGGAGTGCCTCCCGCAGAATGTTACCTTCAAAGAGCAATCAAATTTAGCCCCAAAGATCCCAGACCTTACATGATGTACGGTGTATTGCTGCAAAAGGTGAAGCAATTCGACAAGGCCCTGACTGCCTATCGAGCAGCGAATCGTCTGCTGCCCAATGATGTTGTCACCCAATACAATATGGGAATGACGTTGGTGGCATTGAAGAAATACAAAGAGGCCGCGCAGCTGGCGCAGAAAGTTTATAGTACGGGCTTTCCTCTGCCGGCTTTGAAAAACAAATTGATAGCGGCTGGACATTGGAAAGCAGAAGCCGAAGAAACGGCGTCAAACAATCCGAAGCAGGAATTGACACCCGCACAGGTGGACGCGATCAAAAAAGCCATGGAGAATTTAACACCCGCACAGAAGGACGCGTTAGAGAAAGCCATGCAGGATCAAGCAGGCACGAAAGGAAGCCGCACCGGTGGCTGCAGCACCGTAGGCATGTTCACTCGATAAATCAGTGTACACTGGCGCTGAGTGGATCGACCTGTCGGTAGCCAGCCAGTAGTCGGATTGCAAATTTGAGCTCTTGCCGGTCCCAGGGTGTAAAGCGTGGCAGTTGAAATCTGTCACTCTGGCTAGTACTCACACCCCAGTGCGTCGACACGGCTACTTTAAACCCCAGCGCCTTGACCATATCACGGTGTTCTTCATTATAATCCAGGCCCGGTCTGCCATTGGGGTAGGCGAATACTTCGATTTGTTCCTGTAACAGTTCTTCCAAATACGATTTACTGTCCTGGATTTCCCTGCGCGCGATCTCGCTGGAGACACTGCACAGAATAGGATGGTTTACGGTGTGTGCGCCGATGGTAACGCCATTGCGTGCCAGGGACTGTATCTGGGTATCGGTCAACATCAGGTCATCCGGCAGTTCCGTTACCCGCTTTTCGATTTCATGAACCAGTGCCGCCCTGATATCGGGGTCGAAGTGCTTAATCCTGTGAATGATACTGTCGACGGCTGTCAGGCGCAGTGGCGTCGAGTCCATTTCGTAACAGCCCAGATCCAGTTCACTCAGGTCTAGCGATCCCTGCGTCGAAATTTCTGCAGATCTCAATAACGGAGTCGTTCCACATACGACCACCATTGAGAAATCCTGTACTGACAAAGACCGTTGCGGGAATGGCGTATTTCTTCAGGATGGGCAAGGCATGCAACTCGTTGTCAGCATAGCCATCATCGAAAGTCACGCAAACGGCTCGAGGGGGTAGAGTCCCCGATCGCAACCGCTCGACCGCTTCCACTAAAGGGAGCGGATTAAAGTTGTCACGCAATAGTCGCATCTGCCAATCAAACTCAGCGATCGGTCGGCTCATTCGGACGCATCGGGTCATGCCCGGGAAGCACACGATGGTAGATCAAAATGGACAATCGCTGTTTACCGTGCGTATTCAACAACCACGGCAGCAGTTGTACGACCAGACTGACTGACAGACGTCTCACAACTTGCCTGGCAATCTGCGACGCCGGCGATAAACACCTGCCCGGGTGCGCGGCGCTTGCAGCTGCTTACGACCAGCATCTTCTTGCGACAGCCCCTGGGCCAACTGCGTCATTACGATGGTGATGGCCATAAGGTGCCACGCAAGGTCGAACCAGGCCAGACTGAGGAAAGCGCCTCCAGCCATAAAGGCCAAAATAGAAATCTGTAGCATTCGCGCCAGGAAATTATAATCAGCATGCTCGGGATGATCCTCTGTTACTCTAATCACACTGGCGAGCTGTCGCCAGATAAGAAGCAGTAGTGTCAGGAACAGGATCAATCCCGGCCAACCAGTATCACCCAGAACACCGAAGTAGATGCTGTGTGCGGCAAATGGCTCATTTACCGGGACGCCATATCGGGCGTAATTCTCCAATGTCCAGGAATTCAATCCGCCGCCCGTTAGTCGAGCACTCGCAACATTAAAACTGTATTGCCAGGCATTCAGACGCTCCATAGCTGACGAGTCCTGCTTGTAGTCGCTGATACCTCCCATGCGGTCCTGCCAACTCTGCGGCATGAACATTAACGCAAACACGGCAGAAAACAACAAATACGAGCGCTGTGACCACCTTGTTTTTGGTCTTCCACCAGAAAAAGACGCCAACAGCACCAATCGCCAGAAAAGCGCCTCGCGACTGGGAGCCAATCACCGAGACCAGACTCAGGCCGATACAGAACGGCATAATTTTCTTCACCCAGGGGTGTGGAGGAAATTTATTCAGATAGACCATGAAAGGGATGATCATCAGTACCGCCACAGCCAGCGCATTATTTTCAAAAATGTCGCTGCCCTCTGGCCCGTAAACGCGAAAGCTGCCCCCGCTCATAATGAGTAAACAGCCCGCCCTTTACGCTGTAAAAACCGACCGAGAAGACGATCACCCATATCAGCTGGTTTATTTTTTGGAAGTCCTTCATAAGCAGCATGGTCACAAGAGTAATAGCCTGTATCTTGAGTATTTTGACAAACGCATCAAAAGCCCAGTCAGGGACAAGTGCCACAGACGTGCAAATCGCCAACCACACCAGATAGACCGCCCACAATTTAAACAAAGGATTTGAGGGCAGGACCTTCTTTTCGCGGCTGTTCAACAGTGAGATCAAGGAGTACCAGCGCCACAATCTGTGCGAACGGCATGGTATAGGCAAATCCATACGCCAGACGGTGCGGGTTCATATAACTCAACCATGACCAGACGAGCACGCCATACCAGGGATTGCGAAAAATATAGGGCAGGGTAGCGAAAACCATCAGGGTGATCAGCACGTCACGCATCAGGCTCCCCCCCTCGCCCCTGCACTAGCTTGTAATCTGACTGACAACATACCGAAATTTACCCGACGCCTCGCGTTCTATTCTACTCACATAGACAAAGCTGACCACCACTGAATTTCCCAGTCGCCGCCGGAATTGCTCTGTAATTGTTTTCTCCAGCGACTCTGTATCCCTGGAAGACGTAACGAGTTGCACGGTAATACTGGTGAGGGACTCCTGAACGATCCGGAATGCCTCCACCTGCGGCATTTCACGCAACACATAAATCAACGCCAGACCGTGTATTACCGTGCCATCAGTCGCTCTGACAAAGTCAGTAGAGCGCCCCTCAATCTCTGCCAGCAACGGCAGGCCGCGCCCGCAGGGACAGGTGTCTTCAGACAAGCTGCCTACATCACCGGTTCGGTAACGCACGAAGGGAAAATCACCTGTGCTCAACTGCGTGACGACAATTTCTCCCTTCTCCTTAAACGGCAATACTTCTCCGTCCTCATCGACGATCTCAACAACGATGTCCTCGGCGGTAATATGCATGGCGCCGTGAGGACACTGGTGCGCGATGAAACCAGCATCCCTGCCGCCGTAACCGTTCGCTACCGGAGCGCCAAATGCTGTCTCAATCGCTGTGCGCTGATGTTCGTAAAGACGCTCAGAAGTTACGAAGACGACTTTTATGCCGACATTATCAACTTTATAGCCATTGTTGATAATGTACTCAGCCAGCAGCGCCAATGAGGACGGATAGCCAAACAACATGCGTGGTTTGAATGTCTTTATACGCTGGGTGAACTGCCGTAAATTGGCATCGGACATCTCGAATGCAGACAGCAGTTCAGTGCGCAGGAGTTTGTCGCGAATCGCCCTCACCCGGTCCTGGGAGCCCAGCTCTATGGGAGAACCCCACACCACGATCTCCGGATCACCGATGTCTACGCCCCACCAGCGCGTGGCCCGCCACTTCGCCGCCACGTCGTGACTGACTCGCTCTTTGCCGCGGTAGAAAATCAGTGGCTCACCACTGGAGCCGCCGGTACTGAATTTCTCCAGGGTTCCGGCATTTTGTGCTTTCAGACGCTTCGTATTCGCCCGGATATCAGCTTTGCCGGTCAGTGGTAGTCGTTGCAGATCAGTCAGCGATCTGAGCCCAGCGGGATCGAAGCCGAGTGCATGGAAAAGTTCGCGGTAATACGGCACGTCAACGCCAATTCGAATCAGGAAATCCCGCAAGCGCCGGGTTTGCAAGGACTCCATTGCAGCCGGAGTGAGCCACTGGGAGCGCTCCATGGAGCGCAAGGCTGCTACCGTACTATGCCCTTTCAAACGCTCATGCAGGGGAAACAAGGCCCCGGAGACAAACCTGGTATAGAGGCTCATGCGGGGGCCTCCAACGTGTTATAAAGTGCAAGCCACTGGGGCCGGACTTGATCCCAGGCATACTGCGCTACTGCCCGAGAGCCACCGTCTCGTAAATGACTGCGCAGCTCGCGGTCACTGCACAGCTTGATGATCGCCTGCGCCATCTCCTGTGCATTATCGGGCGGCACGAGGACGGCTGTGTGCCCGTCCTCCACGATATAGGGTACCCCGCCCACATTGGTTGATATCACCGGGAGTCCACACGCCAGGGCTTCGAGCACCGAATTCGGCATATTATCGACCCGGCTTGGATTCAGCATGGCGTGCGCGCTGTGGTACAGGTCAACGACCTGGGAACGATCCAGGCGCCCCAAAAATGCCACGGCACTGCGCAGGCCCAAACGTTCCGCCAATTGCTCCAGCTCGGCGCGCTGCGGGCCACTGCCAGCAATCTTTAGCTGGATATCCGGGATTGCCTTCCGCGCCAGAGCAAGCGCCCGTATGGCCGTATCCAACCCGTAAATAGGCTCCAGATTGCGGGTTATGACCAGGGTAAATCCCGCCTCAAGCGGTGGCTCATCCGCCGGGTAGAATGTGTCCAGGTCGATGATATTGGGGATGATCGCTGCGGACAGGCCAACCTCACTGAACACCTGCTGCAGGAAACCCGAGGGCACCACCAGGCGTGCCGCCCTGGCCATTGAGGGTATCACCCATCTGGCGGACGCGGCGAGGTACTCCCTCGCCTCGCCGCCACGGTAATTGACGATGACGGGTGTATTTCTAAGCCAGCCCATCCAGATCACCGGCGCCGCGAACAACTGCCAGGACCACCCTGAGTTGGCCATAAGATGAATGACATCGCTTCTACCGGCGAGACGCCATATATGCCACAGGTAGGGCAGGAGACGAAACAGCGCACGCAGCCCTTGCACCTGTCCCACTATGCTCGGCCAGTAGGGCGCATTGGTCTGCACCAGTTCCACGACCACACCCTCTTTCTCCAGCAGCCGGGCCAATTGCAGAGTTTGCATCGCCATACCGCCATTGGGCGGCGGCAGTGGCCCTACCAGCCCTAAACGCATGTCCTTCACCTCACCGTGAAGTCGTCATTGGCAGTCGCTGCCTGAAACATCAGCAGGGACCAAAGGGGTGCGCTGTACTCGCGCAAGCCCGACTGGTGGTCTTTCACCAGCTGCTCCAGATAGCCCTGGTTGAACAAACCGGTCTGGGCCAGGCCGCCCTCCAGCAGAGATTCGCGCAAGCGCTGTCGGAGCGGCCCCCGGAACCATTTGCCCAGTGGCACGCCAAACCCCATCTTGGGTCGGTACAACACATCCCGCGGGAGATGAGGCTCCAGCGCCTTCTTGAGAATGTACTTGCCTTCCTGACCCCGCAGCTTGTAGTTCACTGGCAGCCCTGATACCCATTCCACGAACTTGTGGTCCAGCAATGGAACCCGCACTTCCAATGCATGGGCCATGCTGGCGCGGTCAACCTTGGTTAATATATCCCCCACCAGATAGGTTTTCATATCCAGATACTGAATCAACGACAGCGGGTCATCGGTGGGACTGCGCCGGGCGTGGTATTCAAATGTCTCTACCGCACGATAGCCCTGCAAGTCCCGCTGCAGTGCGGCGCTGAACATGGCCCTGCGCTGCTCCTCGGATGTCAGCGAGACGGAATGCAGGTAGGCCTCGACGGAATTGCGTGCCAGCGACTCGAACGTCGTCTTCGCGCGAAAAACCCGGGGCGCCCAGTCCAGTTTCGGATACAAGCGCCCCAGCGCTCCAAACACGGGCCTGCGCACGCCCAGTGGCAATGCGCTCCTGAGGCGTTCCTCATTCATATGCCAACGGTAGCGCCGGTAACCGGCGAAATTTTCGTCACCGCCATCACCCGACAACGCCACAGTCACCCGCTCACGTGCCAGCTGGCACACGCGATAGGTGGGAATGGCGGAACTGTCGGCATAGGGCTCATCGTAGAGCGCTGCCAGCGTATCCAGCAGGTCAAAGTCATCACTGGCGACAACTCGCTCCAGGTGATTGGTGCGGTAGCGCTGCGCCACCTGTCGGGCGAAATCAGTCTCGTTGAACTGGGGTACGTCGAAGCCAATGGCACAGGTATTGACGGGGGCATGCTGCAATTGCGCCATGGCGGCCACCACCGCACTGGAATCGACGCCACCCGACAAAAATGCCCCCAGAGGCACTTCCGCCACCAGACGGATTTCAACCGCCTCGCGCAGGCGGGCAAACAATTCTTCGCACAGTTCAGCTTCCGCACCAACAGCAACCGGCGCGAACGGCACATCCCAGTATTCGTGCTGAGCAGGTACCGGCTTGCCACGCTCAATCAGCAATGTATGACCGGGGCGGAGTTTAAAGACGCCACGGTAGATCGTTTTGGGCTCAGGGATGTAACCGAGCGCAAAATAGTCCTCCACCGCCTGCGGCTCCAGCTGGCGCGGTAGCCCCGGATGCGCCTTAAGCACTTTCAGCTCGGAGCCAAAGACCAGGGTGCAGCCATCTACCAGGGAAAAGAACAAGGGTTTGACACCCAGACGGTCCCGCGCCAGAAAAAGGCACTGGCGCGTCCTGTCGTAAAGGGCGAACGCGAACATCCCGCGAAACCGTTCCACGCAGGCCTCGCCCCACTCCTGCCAGGCGTACAGAATTACCTCGGTATCGCAGCGGGTGCGAAACTGGTAACCGGCCTGCTTGAGTTCCCGCGCCAGCTCGCGGAAATTGTATATTTCGCCGTTGTAAACGACACAGACCTTGCCATCGGCACTGTGCATGGGCTGCTGGCCAGAGGAAAGGTCAATAATCGATAGACGTCGATGCGCCAGGGCCACACCAGGCTCCAGGAACTCGCCGCCCTCGTCGGGGCCGCGATGGAACTGGGTCTGGTTCATGGCCTGCAACAGCTTAGGGTCAAACTCGTTGTGACCGACAATATCAAAAAGCCCGGCAATACCACACATAGCCTATCCTGTACTCTCCAGAGGTGTGACAGCGGACCGCCCTAAAAGCTCGTCATAAAGGCGCAGATAGGCATCCACCGTACGACCCCAGTCAAAGTGTTGGCAGACGCGGTGTCGCGCATTGCTACCCTGCCTGGCCCGTTCCCTGTCATTATTCAGCAGAGCGGCCAAGGCTTTCGATAAGGCCTCATGATCTCCCACCGGGACCAGACTGCCGTTGAAACCCTCCTCAACCAACTCGATATTGCCACCGACTGCGGTGGCCACAACCGGCAGGCCGCTGGCCATGGCTTCGAGCACCGTATTGGAGATGCCCTCACCCAGCGAGGGCAGCACAAAGATGTCCATCGCCTGCAGCAGCTCAGGCACATCGTCCCTGTCGCCCGCCAGCCAAACGAACTCTTGCAGAGCAAATTGTTCGATCATCTGTATCAATAAGGGGTATAACGGCCCATCGCCAACGATCAGCAGACGCAGCCGCTCGCCCAGTTCAGGATGGCCGGCGCGCAAATGTGCCACTGCCCGTAGCAGAAGTTGCTGATCCTTTACCGGTGTCAGTCGCCCTACCGTTCCCGCTATCAAGATACCATCAAGCTGCTGCCAGTGCGTCGGCAATAATGCCATTGGCTTCACACATTGCGGAGTGAATCGGTGGTAATCGACGCCATTGTAAATCTGTTGAACCCTGTCCGTGCTTACGCCAACCGCTGGAGATGAGCCAACGCTCCAGATCCTTACTTACAGCGATATACTGATGCACAATAATCCGCATGAATCTGCGGAAGATCAGATACTTCCAGTTGCTGCCGTCCAGGTCATTCACCTCCCTACCATGCTCTCCATGCACTCGCTTCACGTCAGGCAATCCGATGCTGCACAATTGGGATTCCAGGGCAGCCATATTGCGGCTGTGGATAATAGCCGGACGAAGTTCCTGTAGTAAGCGACGTAATCGCCAGTAACAGCGCAGGTCATGACCCTCTCGCTTATGCAGTTCAATAACTTGCACATTCCCGGCAGTGATTCTGTGCACGAATTCATCCGCGGCAGTCAGGCAGATGATCACATGTCGATAACGATCAGGCGGTGACCGGTTGATGATATTTACGAGGCCATTCTCCAATCCACCGGTGGACAGGGCGTAAATGATATGGGCAACGAGTGGCGGACCAGCCATCAGGGCGCCGTTACACCGGTTTGACGCAGTTCCTGATACAAAAGGGGGGCATACTCATCAAGAAAATCCTGCAACCGTGCGCGCGTGTCGGCGAGGGAAGATTGCATGGGTATTGCCACTATTATCCGAGTGGCAGCCGGTCTCACCCAAGCCCAATCGGGCCAGTGCCTGTTGCACTTTGGCCCGGTAGTCATTGGATGTACTGAAATCACCGATGAGATACCAGGACCAGACCAGCAGCTCGACATTCTTTGCGCGCAGCCGAGCTTCATCCACGGTTAGTTCGCCACCTGGCCCCTGTACCTTGACCTTGTCCTGCATGGCAACATTCCAGCCGCTGTGCCACCGATCAAAGCGTGCGCTGCTGCCGATAACGTCAGTGCCGTCGATGCTGCCATCAGGATACTGCAAGTAAAGCCGCAGAGTCTGGCCATCGTGCTCATAGTCTGCAGATTGCAGGCCGGAAACCCTGGAGGGAGGATACCAACGCCAGCTTGCTGCTGCCGACGTTTGCCAGGCGCCCTGTGGCGGGGGAAACGTTATAGGCTCCCGCGCTTCGTATCCCGAATTGTCGAGCGCTGTGCGGGCCAGCAGAGGGAGCCAAAGAGACCATCAACAGTGTAGTGAACAGCGTCAACAACAGCATGAGGTTTGATGCAGCCATGTTACTTTTTTGCGCAGTTGTACCCAGTTGCGTGGCAGCTTGCACCGGATGATCTTCACGAAAAAAAGCGCCCAACCAGAACAGCACAAAAATCACCAGTCCGAAAAAAAACCACCCGTAAACAAGGTGATCAGCACCAACGGCAACCGTCATGCCACTCATGTGTCCCAGCATTACGATGATATAAGCTCGAACGCTATTAGCGAATACCGGCACGATGGCAGAGACAATCACGAATAGTACCCGTCGTGTCCAACTGCGATAAGTCAGATAGGCATACAGCGTTCCTATGGTGACCGAGGCGATGATATAGCGCACGCCACTGCAAGCCTGTACAACCTCCCAGCTGCCCGACGGTAAGCTAAAAACGAGTCCTTCCCGGTAAACAGGTATGCCCGTCATCTCTATCATCCACACGGCGGACCGTGCGGTAAATTGCTGCATAGGGGGTATCAATGCCTCACCCATGGGTACTGCAAAAAAGAGAAAGAGCAGCGGGAAAACCAGTACTCTGGCGAGCTGATGTCCCATAATCGCCCAGGCCCCGGTGACCATCATTGCGACCAGAGCCAACTGTTGTATCACGGCCACATCTACCAGCCAGGCAAATAGCCAGACCACACCCAGGGGAATGACAAACAGCGCAACCCAAAAAGCCGGTTTGGGTCTAACGGATACAAGCAGATCACGTCGCGTCCAGATCAGCCACAAAGAGATGGGCAAAATCAAAAAGCCGTGGGCAAAGGTGTCGGAACGCGACCAGATATAGACCATGGACCAGACCGTCTCGTGGTAGATGACCAACACGGCCAGACAGAATAGACCGGCTGCCCATAGACTGCCACGCACAGATACTCGACCCATGGCTGTCGTTGAGTCCACCATGTCTACCCCAGCGACCGGGCTAAAAATGGACCGATAAAATTGGCCACAGGCAACGGTAATTTGCTCCACACGTTGATCATCAGGCGATACTTGGGGTTCAAAGGATTCACGTCCGGCATGGCATCGGATGTCACCAGATAGTACTCATAGGGCAGCGCCTGCGGCTCAAATCCGAAATTTTTCTTGAAGCTATAGGGTCCGGTACCGGCCTTGCTGCGTCCAAAATCAAACAGGCGATAGCCCTGCTCGCGGGAACGACGCATCAATTCCCAGTACATGAAGTGGTTGGCGCCCTTGATAGTACGAGCTGCCGCTGTGCTTCCGCCATAGTAGGGTATAACCTCGTCCCTGAAATAGAAGCTCATAACAGCTGCCACATCGCGCTCGTTATGGGTGATCATCAGTACGCTGCAATCGTCTCCAAACACCTGCCGAAGGATACGCAGGTACTGCGCCGAGAATACTGGCGTACCCAGATTACGCACACTCTCAGCATAAACCCGATACAACCGTTCGGTTCCTTCATCCCACTCACTCAGAAGGCCCTCCTCGATACCCTTGCGCACCATTGCCCGCTGTCGATTGGGTATGGCCTTCAGATTCACATCGTCATTCGGGTCAATGGCTTTGCTGAAGGTGTAATACAATTCCTTGACCGGCCAATTCGTGTCGCTGGCTTCCCGGTTGCGCAACTCCAGCGCACCCACCTTGAGCGATTCTGCAAGGCGGCAGGCCTCCTGGCGCAGTGCCTGGGCAACCTGCTCGGTTTCCGCAACAATCCCACCGTAAACGCAAAAAGGCAGGGAAGACAGGGTGTTGCCAAACAATGCGCTTTTCACCTGCGCCAGAGGCAGGATACCAACGATCACATCCTCATCCTGGGCGTAGAGAAAATAGGTGTTATGCCCGAAGGCCTGTTTCCAACACGGTTTTCCAACCCGCCCTGTGGAAAAAGGTCGCCATAGCAGCGCGCTGCACATAAGCATCCCAACGATCCATTGCCTGCGCGTCGAGGGTTTTGACAATCAGCGTCACGACCGTCCCTCCCCTGATAAAAATATCTCGTCCATGCGTCCCCAGCGAAAATCCTCGAGCAGCCACTCCAGGCGAGCATAGGTTCGATTCAGGTTGAGGTAATGCCGAAACCGGGTCTCGCAGCCCAATGCCCTGGGGCCTTGGCTGGAGCGGATCGATTTCCCAGGGGTGAAAATAGAAGATTCCCGCCTGGCCATCGAGCCGGTTCACACGCGCCATCGCCCAACGGGAGAAGCTATAGGGGAACAACCTGAACCACCCTCCACCACCACAATTGACATTGCGGCCCGCCAACACCACGGTGGTTATGGGTATCTCAAGAAGACGACCACCGGCAGCATCAAAGGCAAATCGTGGGGCGCCTGGAATTCCATACAGATCATGCCGTATCGGGACGATACTGGAACTATAGCGGTGTCCCGCCTCTGCCAATTGCTCCCATGCCCAGGCTTCACTGGCCCCGATAGAGTAGCTGGCGGCCCGGTAACCCAACACCGGCTCACCGCTGATATCCTGCAACAACTTGCGGGTACGCTCGATGTCCTTGCGAAACTCCTCTGGTGTCTGCGTATTGACACGCACGTGGTCCCAGCCGTGGCTTGCAATTTCATGCCCGCCACTGACAATTCTTTTAACAAGGTCCGGATAGCGCTCAGCCACCCAACCCAGGGTAAAGAACGTTCCCCGCACCTGATGCGCAGCAAATAAATCGAGGATTCGAAGCGTATTGTCCTCCACCCGTAGGGGCCAGGTTTGCCATTGCGCTTTATCGACATACGCTTCAAAAGCTGATACCTGGAAGTAATCCTCCACATCCACCGTCATGGCATTGACGACAGGTGCACTACCGTGCGTTAGGACCTGGGTATGCATCAGGTGCGTTTCGCCGCCCATTGATTAATGACCTGGACAATGCGCTGAGCCGCATTGCCATCCCACAAATCAGGCACGCGGCCGACCTTGCCGCCTGTTTTCATGACATCTTCATAGCAGGCCAGAATCTGGTCTACGTCGGTGCCGACCACAGTATTGGTACCTTGGCTCACCGTGATAGGACGCTCGGTATTTTCGCGCAATGTGATGCAGGGAACACCCAGGGCTGTAGTTTCTTCCTGGATGCCGCCGGAATCTGTCAGGACGACACGTGCATCCTTCATCAGACCCAACATTTCCAGATAGCCCTGCGGCGGTATCGTGGTAATCGCCGAATCTGCCAACACGCCCTCTAATCCAGCGGCGGCTATGCGTGACGCCGTGCGTGGATGGATGGGAAACAACAGCGGCGTGCGCTGGCTGATTTGTCCCAGCACCTTGAGCAATCTGGCGAGCACCACCGCGTCGTCTACATTGGACGGCCGGTGCAGGGTCACCAAACCGTAATCGCCTCCCACAATCGACATCTTGCTACCGTTGAGTTTGGCCAGCGTGGATTGCGAAGGTATCGCATCGTTGAGATTGTAACGCAAGGTGTCAATCATCACGTTACCCACAAAATGAACCCTTTCCGCTGCAATTCCTTCCCGCGTCAGATTATCCAGTGCGCTTGCTTCGGTGGTAAAGAGCAGTTCGGAAAGCTGGTCGGTAAGAATGCGGTTGATCTCTTCTGGCATGGACCGATCACCGCTTCGCAATCCAGCCTCCACATGAATGACCGGAATACTTTTTTTCACTGCTACCAACGCACAGGCAATTGTGGAATTGACATCACCGACGACCAGCACGGCAAGTGGAGGTACTTCATCCAGCACCGGCTCGAAGCGCTTCATGATATCAGCGGTCTGCTGAGCGTGAGTTCCGGAGCCAACCCCCAGGTCGACATCGGGCTCTGGGATATGCAACTGCTCAAAAAACGCGTGTTTCATGCCTGCGTCGTAGTGTTGCCCGGTATGCAATAGTCTGACGGACAGAGCGGAATCAAGCTGCGCGAAGGCCCGCATAATGGGAGCGATTTTCATGAAATTTGGTCGGGCGCCAACAACGCAAAGAATTTGTCCGGACCGCAATACTGCGCCCATGGTGGTATCCCCTAAAGGCTATAATCAACAGTCGCTATGACTCTATTTTCCTGATATTCGTTAAATGAGTCGTCCGATCGCTGATCTATATACTGGTATCCGAGGGACATGTTCATTCGCTCACTCAACTGTCGTCCTACCTGCACAGTGGTAGTCAAGCTCTCGACAGGAATCGAAGGCCCTATATTCGAAACTCCAAAAAATCCTTCCGGTTCATCTTCATTCCAGGCAATCGTGCCGGACAGCGTATAGACACTTGAAATCATGGGGCTGACGGTGACAGCGAGTCCCCTGTAGACAGACGTTTCGCCGTTATCCTCCTGAAGTTGATTGGAATAATTTCCTGAAGCGCTGAGGATGGCTCGACGCCCGTTATAGGTGTAGCCGAGGTTGAACCGCTCCTCAATAATAGCGCTCTGCGTATTCAGGGATGAGTTGAAACCGAATGCAGGGTTGACTAAATTGTCCTCGGTACGAATGTCGCGGGCAAAGGTAATGTCCTTTTTGTAAGAGGCCGTAAATACGCTACGCTTGCGCGTGTGGGAAATATTAAGATTCGGCGTCTTGCCAAAGAAACGATCGCCCATCCCGACACTCACGCTGGTGCGTGCTGAAGGCGTCCAGTTCACGCCGAAGTTCCAGGCATTGCCACCGGTGTTTGCATTATTGTAGGTCTGGTAGTCATTCCACTCCCAACCGTAGGTGCCAGTGAGCTGCCAACGGCGATCAATCCGGTAGCCCATATTCAATCCGGCTGATTTCAATTCGGTATCCTGGCGTGGTACCACAGCGCGATTATTGCCATCGTTGACCAAGACGAAGTCGGGGTCGCTGTATTGGATTTTTCGGTAATTAGCCCGCCACTGCCAGGATATCTGCGACGACTTATCATTGGTCAGAGTAGCCACCAATGCATCGCTGGTGCTGTCGCTAACTGCATCCGACGAATTGAGTATCTCATCGTAGGTATATTGCAGGTTAGCCGTGGATGTATTCTTCAAGCGCCTGTTTAACACGGGGCTAATCGAATAACGGTAAAAGGTATTGGTGTTGCCGTTGCCACCATAGGGGTCGCCTCCCGCTCCAAGATAGGGCGAGACCTCATTCTGGGCGGCCCTGCCGGTTACATTGACCTTGAGCAAGTTATCCACCAGCGTCGCCGAGCCATTAGCATAAAGATCGGGCGCAAACTGCTCGTTATCGCCAATGGACTCGCCGGCGCATTCGTCATCGTTCAGCTGACTATCGGTGAGCGTGTTCACTTGAACAGATCCACCCAGATTAAACTCAGATCGACTGCCCTTTCCCCGGATCGAGCCCGAAGGCGCCGTCGACAAACCAACTCCACCAAGCCATTGCCCCCGCTGGTTCTCGCTACTCTGGCACACATTGTCGGTATAGATGGTACTAACGCTGG
This sequence comes from uncultured Gammaproteobacteria bacterium, assembly GCA_963712135.1. Taxonomy (GTDB): domain Bacteria; phylum Pseudomonadota; class Gammaproteobacteria; order Pseudomonadales; family Halieaceae; genus Marimicrobium. The sequence goes on along the minus strand of CAVQGV010000026.1, from coordinate 252,955 downwards.
CGACAACTCCAGGGTTGCCAATCCATTCAACTGCCAGGGCGCTATTCAGCCAACGTCCAGCCAAGGGCCATCAACAACGCTGACCTGTAAGCACAAGCGGCCTGGACGCATTCCTATTGCTCGGACGGTGGCGCAGACCGTCTGTCATGAGGGCCGCTTTCGTAAGATTCGCCCCCATATCCATAGGCATGGTAGTAAGGATTCATTCGCTTGCGGGACCGATTCAGAACCATGCCGACCATTTTCTCTTCACCGATCTGCTCAATAGCCTGCCTGACGGCATGCTGCGGCGTCAGCTCGGCACTGACAACGAAGACAATTTGTCCCATAAAATCCGACAATACAGTCGCTTCGGTCGTCAGTAACAACGGGGGCGAATCAAAAATAATTACCCGATTTGGATCTTCTTCTGATAACTCCAACATCAACTGCTGCATCCTTGCACTTGCCAGCAATTCATTTGCATGAGTGTGCACAGATCCGGCAGGAAGAATCCGAAGTTTCTCAACGTTGGTAGACAAAATAAAATCAGCCACACTGGCACGCGTATTTTGCAGTAGATCAATCAGGCCGGGGCTGGTCGCGGCGACACCTAACATTTTTCCGGCATCAGCCTTGGAAGTATCTGCGTCAACGAATAACACAGTTTTATCCTGCTCCATGGCAATACTCAGGGCCAGACTGATAGCGCAAAATGTCTTGCCATCTCCCTCCAGAGCGCTGGTGACCATTATCAGGTTGCCATGCGGAATCGGCGTTGTCACCGAGTCTCCCGCGATGTTAATCAACAATGGTCGCTTTATGGTTCTGTATTCTTCAGCAATCGCACTACGCGGATTATCAGGAGTCAACATACCCAAATTTCGCAATTCCCTGAAAGGAATTTGCACAATGCCTGTAGTTGTTTACTGGTGGTGCTTCAGACGCGTATGGGTTTACCCGTTCGTTTTGGATTTCGGCTGCAGCGGTCTGATGCGGACCGAGTCTGCCGCCTTCCACACGCTGCACCGTATTGACAGCTTCTGATTCCGACGACTGGCTGTCGACACTGGCTTCCACAGCTTTTTTACGCTCGGCATCCTTCCCCTTGCCCTTCCCAAGTGCGTTGACTGCCTGCTCAATGATACTCATGACGAATCCCGCTCTTGTTCATTCAGGTTGCCGCTATATTTTTCATTGGGGCAAACCCCTCAAATCGAAAGCAAGCCGCTCTGTCCCGCGGCCAACCCCCCAAAGACGAGAAACAGGCATAGGCTGAGAGAAGCAAATGCCAGGATTCCATGGCGCTCCCTGCGCGTCTGCCCACTATCCATATTCATGCTGACTGAACCCAACACCGGCAAACCAGTAATCGCCATGAGTGTACGCACGTCAAAGATGACCGGGAAAATCAGCGAGAGCAGCAGACTGACACCCAGCCCGGCAGCGACTCCTGCCCCTAAAACCATGGCATTTAATTTCAGTTTATCCGGTTCACTCGGTTTTAAAGGAACGTAGGGTGGATCAATAACGCGGAAAGTCACATCGCTGGCTTTTTCTCCTACAACCTGCCCCATACGAACCAATTCACGTTTTTGCGTCAAGGCTGCAACGCGACTGCTGATTATCTCCTGTTCTCGCTCCATTCGTTTCAGCTCTGCCTCCACCTGAGGAATGGTTCCGACTTGTTCTTCCAATTCAACCAGGCGCTCTTCAAATTCCTTCACACGCGCCTTGAGCGCTGCGATCTTCCCTCTGGTTTCAGCCAGTGACTTGCGCATAGAAAGATATACAGGGCTGCTGGTAAGTCCGGAATACGGAACCTGGTCTCACCTTTGGGTATCGGAGGGGAATCGCTCTCTGGTAGTTTTCGATTCCACTTTCGATCTTGCGATTTGAGCGCGATACTCCTCGTCCCTTTTTGCTTCCTCTACGGCTTTTTCTTCCAGCAGCTCATCCAACATGGACTCCGCCTGCCTCACTTCGGGATGGCGACTCGTGTATTTGACCTGCAGTTTATTAAGAGTATCTCGTACAGCGGCTACCTGCTTGTCCAATTCCGTCAGTCTCATTGTGGGGCTGACTCTCGGTGCCTTCTCTGGCTTCACTCTTCTTTGGAATTATTTGTCGGCGCTTCCGGAATAAAAAGGGGATCGTACAGAGGATCTTCTCCTTCAACTTGTCGCAGCAGTTCAACCTCCCTATTCTGCTCCTCCTTGAGCATCAGACGTGCCTGAGCAAGCTTTGCCCTCTCGTTAGTGAGGTTTTTGTAATAATCCCCTGCGCTGCCAAATGAACGGAAATGTTCCTGCTTGTAGTTTGCTATGAGATTCTGCGACTCGATCAGGCGCGCTTCATCTTCTTTTATCTGTGCATCCACAAATTCCAGGGAGCCAGACGAATCTTCACGCTTACCACTTAAAGAACTCTCAATAAAGACCGTAATCAGTGCCTGCGCAATGCGCCTCGCTGTCTCTCTATCAGGATCTTGCACACTAATAGAGTAAAGAGACCTGTCTATCTGTCCTCCCGATAGGCTGATTGCTTGCATCAGATCCGACAGCATCTTGTCCCTTTCTTCCGAGGTAGTCACCTGCAGATCAAGGTCCGTCATACGCATCAGTTTTTCGAGGTTTGGGCGGCTCAAAAGTGTGCGACTCAACAGGCCAATGCGATCCACACTTTCAGGCTGAATAGTCAGGCCCGCCATCAGCGGCTCCAACAGGCTGTTGGTGTCCACATAGACTCGGGCACTGGCCACATAGGATTCAGGCAATTGCCATACCCATATCCAGCCAGCCGATGGAAACCACCCAAGCGATGGCAAGCGCCAGCCAGCGATGGCGCCAGACACCCCATACATACGAGAATACCTGTGCAAGAATTTCCTGCATCTGTTCCTTCCCCTTACTCCATTCTCATTGCCGGATCAGAACCAGGATTCGGAAATAATCAAAATATCACCCGGCATTACGGACAGGTTTGCCGTAATATCCCCGTCCCTGACCAGATCATCCAGACGCACGCTATAAGTCACCTGCTGGCCATCAACCATGCGCACCAATACAGAATTGTTACCATCTGCGTAATCAGTGAGGCCACCGGCTGCAATCATAAGGTCAAGCAGCGTCATGAATTTCGTGTAGGTTATGCGCTTGGGCGTGGTAGCCTCACCCATCACCCTGACCGATTGATCCGGCACGCCGACGAAACCACTGACAGTCACGCTGACCACAGGCGCACGAACATAATCGGAATATGCAACTTCAATATCACGAGCCAACTGTGTTGATGTCTTGCCGCTCGCCTGAATATCTTCCACGAGGTGCGTAGTAAGTTTACCATCAGGGCGTATCGTAGCTAGCGTACTCAGCTCCTCATTGCCCCACACGAATATAGTGACAGCATCACCAGGACCCAAAACATAGTCGTAATCGACATCAATACTCCGTTGCGATTCCGGCACGGGCGGGTAAGGATTGGAATAAAAAGGATTGGCACTGCAACCGGCACAAAGGACAAACAGCAGGACTGCGATACCCGCAGCAATTCTTCGGAGTGACGGGAGCGAATTGAACCGTGCATAATAATTCTCAATCATCTATACCTCCATTGGGTCAAACATACACCCGTTTTGATCGCCCGATTTTATCATGCAGCTAATGGAGAAATCAGCTACCGGACAAACATTGTGAACAACGTCACATGGATACTTTGATTCCCGCAGGCCCGCTTGTTCACAGCGACCACCAATCCCGGTGTAATCCAACAATCTTAATGAGAAAAATCAGTGCGAGTATCAGAAGTACAATAGAGCCCGGGACAAGCGCTCGCCACCATCTGAGTCGCGGACTACCGGATATGTCCCCCTCCGGCGTGGCGACGCTCTCCCCGCCGCCAGAATTCACCTCGGGAGATTTGGCAGGCACCGCCAGATCGGCAGGTGCGCCGTCGCCACTCTGCTCATCCATGAGCTGTGCTCTCACGAGGCGCACTGGAAACTTCGGAGCCAAATGAATAACTAGCTGGAGCCGGCTGTGGAACACTCGTTACGTTGGCAGTGTTTTTTTTTGCTCGACAGCGCCCGCAGCCAAGTCCATGTCCGCGAAGGACTCAGTGTTGACGGGGCGCAGGTGGACCTCTGACCGCTCCTGTGCCACTGCTACTGCAGGAACTGGCACCCATTCTGTCTCTCCGCTAACCTCGAAATCATCGGGCGAAAAACCCGTTCCTGCAGCCAGATGCTCGGCCTGTAGTTCACTGATAACGACGCGCACATCCTCTACATCAATGGCATGACGCTGCTCTACACTACCCAACAAGAACAGGCGGCTACAAATAAGATTGATCCGCCGAGGAACCCCTTCGCTAAACTTGTGTATTAGCGGAAAAATAGCCCTGTCTATCGCGGGGTCACCTTGCCATCCAACCACTTGCAGTCGATGTATCACATAGGCCTCGGTCTCGTCTGCCTGCAACCCCTCGATGTGGCTTGCTGCCACTATGCGCTGGTGTACCTGCTCCATTTCAGGGGAGAGAATCAAATCGCGCAGTTGGGGCTGCCCCAGCAAGAAAATCTGTAACAGTGGTTGGCCGCCGATCTGGATATTCGTAAGTAGGCGCAACTCTTCCATGGCCGAGGGAGTGAGATCCTGTGCTTCATCGACGATCAGCAGTGCCCGGCGACCTTCCCGATGCCATCGGTGAAACAGGACGGTCAGGCGCTGCAACAGTTCGGCCTTATCGATCCTTGCTGAGCCGACGCCGAAACTATAGCCCACAGTTTTCAACAGATCATCAGCCTGCAGCTGGGTACAGACGAGGTTGGCGGTAAATACCTCATCCCTTGGCAGGCTCTCAACCAATTCGCCAATCAGGGTCGTCTTGCCTGTACCGGGCCTACCGGTAATCATCACAAACCCTTCCGCCCGCCTGAAGGCATAGACCATATAGGCCCGCGCCTTCGCATAGCCATTGTGCTCAAAGCAGAACTTGTGATCAGGACTGAGCCGGAACGGCTCCGCCTTCAGTTTGTAAAAGACTTCGTACATACAGAAATACCACCTAAATCGCTTGTCAGCTTCACAGACTTCAATATCCTTTGCAAGGCACATTTACAGTTACCTAGACAGGCTTTTTTGTCATAAACTGGTCGCACCGCTCCAAAAATGCGCCCAAGAGGCCCGATTCTCGCGCGCAGGGGAGCGCAGACTATTCGGAGTAAAATATGTACAAAAATCTTGCCTTGGCTGGTTCGATCACAGGGATTTTGGGTGCTTTGATCTGCTTTATCGCTGGATTGGCCCGTATCGCGGGGTTTTATTATCTGGCGGGATACCAATCCACTACCTTGTTCAATGTGGGCGTGGGGATGATGGTGTTCACATGCCTGGTAAAACTGGATTCACTGTCGACCCAGCGTAGGGAGTAGCGAGATAACCACCGGGACAGCGTTAGCTGCCCCCTGTGAGCACCACGCTATAGCCGGATGAGCTAGCTTAACTCACTGTCTTTATTACATAAATTAGTCATCGCTATAAATATTGCCTGTCGTCTATTCAGCCCCTTCCGGAGCATTGGTGTTAAGCGCCTGGCAGACGCCATCCAGGCAAGTGCATATCGTGGTCATGTGATGGTAAAGTTTGCGGTGTCAGTTAGCTTTAAAGGTGATACGTTGACCATGCGCCAGCTGACGATAGGTTTAGACAGCACCACTTTGGAAGAAAACGTGGGTAGTTTCATGGACAACAACGGCGATGAAAACACAGAGGGGAGCGCACCGGTACAATCCGGCCAGCTGCAGGACCCCCATCGACGCCACTTCTCCCGTAATGCACTCGCCGGCAGTGCAGTGCTACTGTCTCTGGGAAATCGGTCGGCCTGGGGCCAGACTGTCGACTGCATGTCACTGACAACCATAAACTCTTTTAACCCAACGACAGGAATGTTCGCCTCAGCGCCAGCTGGCAGACCAGATCACAACGAAAACCTTGCCGCTGAAATACACCGCCTTTCACAACCGCCTGACTACCTGGGCACGGATGGAAACTACTCTACCTGCCAGGACCCAGACTCCCTCGATGGAATTTGCCTCGTTAAGGGTGATTGCCCGCCCTGACTGTTTGCGCAAGGTAATTACTGTGACTATGAAGTGGCGAATTGACTCCATGGGCCGATTTTATGACCCAGCTGAGGACACAGTAGTGTATTTTGATTCACACAGCGGAGACACCCACCTTCTTAGCGACTTTGCTGCGTATGTGATGCAGCAACTTGACGATCAACCCCTAACCACCGAGGAGTTGGTGAATAAGATTTCACCCGCTATCGGATCGAGTAATATCCCGGAGTTGACGATGGCTGTATCGGGCGTACTTGAGGAATTGGTCGCCCTCGATATCCTGAAGCGAGAATAGATGCGGCTGCTCCGTCACCTGGCAGCGGACGATTTCAGACAACGACTGGCGCGCGGGGAGTTACCTATACGTGTAGGCCCTTACATCTACAACGTCCAAAGTAATTTGCCAACGGTTGCTGCGGGCATTGCGACACTATACGGAGATTTCCGGATCGCTGACCCCGGAGAATTTGTAGACTATAACGTCGCTATGTTGCACAGCGGGCTCCTGCAGCGCATTCGAGGCAGAGGCTAAATTTCTTTTTGATAAAAAGAGCCCGTTTGACACCATACCGGCCGGGCAAGCCTACGCTTTTCTGGAATGGGGCATGAACTGGTGTGTATCCGTGCACACTAACGAATATCTCAAATTACATGCTGCGGCAGTCTCCCGGGGCGACAGGGCCATCATCATGCCCGGCATACCAGGAGCCGGCAAAAGTACTCTCTGCGCTGCACTGGGCTTGAGTGGCTGGCGAATTCTATCCGATGAGCACGCCATGATCCGGCCTAATACCACACAGATAATTCCCCTGTGTCGCCCGGTAAGCTTGAAAAATGAGAGCATTGAGGTGATCAAGTCCTTCTCATCAGATGCAATATTTGGCCCTGTCAGCAACGAGACTCATAAGGGTGTCGTGGCGCATATGAAGGCAGATCTACAAGCAGACAGCCATGACACTAAGCACTTGCTGGCCAGAGCGATGGTTTTTCCCAGATATGCCAGGGACGAACCACAACGGCTTAGTCCACGACGACGGACCGATAGCTTTATCCTGGCCGCTTACCATTCGTTCAATTACAGCCTGCTCTGTGAAGCGGGCTTTGAGGCCATGAAAACCCTGATCGCACATATCGATTGCTTTGATCTGGTCTATCACGATCTGGACTGGGCGGTTAATGCAGTGAACGACCTGCCTGGCTGGCAGGCCGGCCTATGAGCTTTCTACTACAGCAAATATTGCTCGAGCCCCGTCGCGCCCTGGAGCTGAACAATGACCAACTAAACCAATTACTATCCCAGGCGCGCAGTACCAGACTACTGGCATCCCTCGCTCACCAACTGCAACATGCGGCGGTCGACTCCCAACTTTCCACGACTGTCAGTCGCCATTTGAAGTCGGCGTTACTGATCCATGACAAACAGAAAAGGGATCTTGCCTACGATAGCGAAAAAATAAAACTGGTTCTCGATTCTATCAGTGAGAGACTCGTGTTGCTGAAGGGCGCGGCCTATATGCTCGCAGAACTCCCGGTAGGCCGTGGGCGCCTCATCACCGACATCGATATCCTCGTTCCGCAACAGCGTATTGACGAGGTAGAAAGGGCCTTCAATAAATTCGGCTGGAACAGTGGTTATGTTAATAATTACAATGAACGCTACTATCGAAAATGGAGTCATGAGATTCCACCGCTTACCAATAGAAAACGCGGAACAACGCTGGATGTGCATCACAATGTTCTGCCGCCAACCGCCGGGCCCAACGTCAATGCAAGTCTGTTCTTTGATAGATTGATCGAAGTTAAGCCAGGTATTTTCACACTCTCCTGGCAAGACATGGTAATTCACAGTGCGACCCATCTCTTTCACGAGGGTGAATTCCATCACGGACTGCGAGACCTGTGGGATTTGGATCGTATGTTGCGGGATTTCCCTGGCCGGGACCCACAATTCTGGGAGGGATTAGTATCCAGGGCGCGGGAACTTGAGCTGCAGGTATCTCTTTTCCATGGTCTGACCTATGCGCAACAGCTATTCGGAACGCCTCTTCCGGAGGGTATTGTCGAAGATGCTGGTAACTGGTCGACATCGTTGCGCAAACCAGTCATGGATTTCCTGTTTTTGCGGGCATTTCGTCCGGACCATCCACAGTGCAAGCTGCCGTATACCGATTTGGCGCTCAGCATTCTGTATGTGCGATCTCACTTGCTGCGTATGCCGCTATACTTGCTGCTACCGCACCTGGCCAGAAAAGCATGGATGAGGCTGTTCGAGGATGACGGCCATTCACGTGAAAGTCCGAAGAACAAGGAATTGTAGACGCCCGCCCTATTTCGCGGTAGGCGTCATAATCGCCACACGTTCAGATTGGCCTCTTTCATCTCAGCCCTCTCCAAAACAGACTTGATATCTATCAAGGTGGCACCTTTATCCATCATCGCGCCATATTCAGCGACACTCAATTGCAAGTACTGCACATGCGGAACAGCCAAAATTACGGCCTGACAATTCCTCAAATCCTGCAATGCACACAGTTCGATGCCATACTCCGCCTGCGCCTCTGCTGGATTTGCCAGGGGATCGTGCACCACCACCTCACAGCAGTACTCCCGTAACTCATCGATAATGTCCACCACTTTGGAGTTGCGCAGATCAGGACAGTTTTCCTTGAAGGTCAGGCCCAGCACTGCCACTTTTGCGCCACTCACCCGGTGGCCTTGCTCCACCATGCGCTTGACGGTTTGCTCCGCCACAAACTTGCCCATATTGTCATTAGTCTTGCGTCCCGCGAGAATAACCTGGGGATGATGCCCCACTGCCTCTGCCTTGTAAGTCAAGTAATAGGGATCAACTCCGATGCAATGACCTCCAACCAGACCAGGCCTAAATGGGAGAAAATTCCATTTGGTGCCCGCGGCCTCCAGCACATCGAGAGTATCAATATCCAATCGGTTGAAAATCAGCGCCAGTTCGTTCATGAGTGCGATATTGAGATCGCGCTGTGTATTTTCAATGACCTTAGCTGCCTCAGCGACTTTGATGCTCGGCGCCCGGTGTGTGCCCGCCTTGACTACCTCACCATAAAGCATGGCGACTTTTTCGAGAGTTTGCGGCGTATCGCCAGAGACGACTTTGGTGATCGTCTCCAATCGATGCTCCTTGTCACCTGGGTTTATCCGCTCCGGGGAATAACCGACATAGAATCCATCCAAGGTACCCTGTGCAGTTCTGCCTGCCCACGGTAATCCGGATGCCTTCTCGAGTATCGGTACGCAAACTTCTTCCGTGCAACCGGGGTAAACCGTCGATTCAAAAATCACCGTGGTGCCCGGTCGCAGATGTGCACCCACCGCGCGACATGCGCCTTCCAGCGGCGCAAGATCGGGTCGTCGCGCCTGGTCGATTGGCGTGGGAACAACCACGATTATAATCTGCGCCGCGGACAGTTTACTGGCATCGCTGGTGAATTCGAGCATACTCGCCTGAGCCAGTTGCTGCGGCTCGACTTCGCCGCTGGGATCTCTACCGGCCCTGTAATGGGCGAGTTTCTCCTCATTCAGATCCAGACCGATAGTTCGGCGCAAGCGACCGAAAGCCACCGCTAGCGGCAGTCCGACATACCCCAGTCCCACGATTGCTACAGTGTCCAATATTTCCATTACCTATAAACCCTTATCTCTGATTCCCCAAAAACCACTCGCTGGTAACTGCCAGCCCCTGATTGAAATTGCACAGGCCGATACAGTCCATGCCATAAGTACGTTAGCTCGTAGCAAAGTTGTCCAATCCGATCACATCCTGTCCCAGCGTGAGTAGCCTCTCTGCCAGATGTGACCCTGTGCAACCAGCAGCACCGGTAACCAACCATCTGGATGGCCGCTGCTCAAGCCGCAGCTTTACCGCATCGCAGGGGGACATAGACAATGAATAGTACCTTCCAACCGTGCTTGAATGAGTGCGCCATTTATTATGTGCAGCGCATCCCACTTCCCTTCTGACGGCATTTACACTAATGACGGGGGAGTATAGTGTTTCTCGAATGGCATCGCCATCGCAGGAACGTTGACTTGTTACACAATATTTAGTGAGTTAGTACTTGGAGGCTCAACCCAACATACTCAGCAATATTGGCTTGTACAGCTACAGTACAGCCCTGCTCGCCTATATTATGTTGACAATCCTGGCGCTTATTGCCAGACGCAACAATCTACTGGGTGGCGCCGTTTTTGCTGCGAGTGGTCTCTCCGCGCTGTGGGCCGCAATAGTTACGCTGTCAACCGTGATGGCAGAACCTCTGCTGATGCTCATCCAGCTGACTGAGGTAACTCGTAACGCTGCCTGGATTTTCGTGTTGCTAAAACTCATTGGCCTTCGATTACAGGGCACAAATCACATACTGGCATCCAACAGCTGGATACCCTGGTTTGGCTTCGCGGTCACCCTGATTCTCGTCGCCCTGCTAAGTGCTGAAACGCTGGCAGGGCTACTGACTTCTGGCTACGATTTGTACTCGTATGCGAACTTCAGTGTCCTGCTCGCCATGCCTATCGTGGGCTTACTGCTGCTGGAACAATTTTTCCGCAACAGTAACGAAGCGGAACTCTGGCCCACCAAGCACCTGTGCCTGGGTCTGGGCATAATTTATTTTTACGACTTTTTTATGTACGCCGAAGCGCTCCTGTTTCGCCAGTTGGATCAGAATTTGTGGCAAGCACGAGGGCTTGTTAGCGCGATGGCTGCAATCCTGATTGCCGTCAGCATCAGTCGTACTGAGCTCAGCGAAACGCCCGATAGCAGACAAGGTATTCACCTTTCGCGGCATTTCGCCTTTCAATCACTCACGTTGATGGCTTCAGGAATATACCTGATCACCATGTCCCTGGTGGCCTACTTCATTCGTTATCTGGGTGGGAGCTGGGGCGGCGTATTGCAGATCGTGTTTTTGTGCGCCGCTGGCCTGACCTTGATTGTGTTGCTATTTTCCGGACAAATTCGGGCCCGCACCCGGGTGTGGCTAAGTAAAAACTTTTTTCAGCTACAAATATGATTACCGCCTCGAGTGGTTGCAATTCACACAGATGCTGGCAAGCGGCGGTAACGATATTCCGCAAAACATCATCCGCGCTGTAGCCAATCTTGCCAAGAGCCCGGCAGGGATTCTTTGGAGCAGAGCTGAGGACGTGAGATTTAATATTGTGGCCCATTGGGAAATGCCGTCTCCCGCCACAGGATATCGATCTGCGCGAACTGTCCAAGTGGCTGCAAACTCACGGGTGGATAATTGATATACGAGAGTGGCGTAGTGCGCCGGACGTGTATCGAAATCTTCACTTACCCAAAGAATTGACTGCCATTACACGAGCCTGGTTAATTATTCCCCTGTTATTCGGCGATCGCCTTCAGGGCATCCTGTTACTTCGCGAATCCGACCTGCTGCGCGACCTCAATTGGGAGGATCGGGACCTTCTAAAGCTGGCTGGCAAGCAGGCCGGTAGCCATCTGGCCCAGTTTCAGGCGGACCAGGCGCTGATCGAGTCGCGCCAGTTCGAAGCATTCAACCGCCTCTCTGCCTATGTTATTCATGATCTGAAGAACATTCTCGCGCAACTCTCTTTGATTGTCTCGAATGCGCAAAAGCACAAAGACAATCCTGAGTTTATTGACGATATGGTCAATACCGTTAGCAATACTGTGAATCGCATGACTAGATTGATGATACAGTTGCGCAGCGGCACGAGGCAAACGGAGCAGTCGGAAGTTGAACTGGCAGAATTGCTCAAAAACGTGTTGGCAGATTGCAGGCTTCGAACTCCCATCCCTGAGCTCGTTCTGGTGGACGGCAAGTTTACGCTAATATGTGACCGGGAACGCCTGCAAACCGTATTCGAACACCTGGTACAAAATGCACAGGAAGCAACCGGCAAGGGCGGGCATGTAACTGTCCGTCTGTTGAGTAGCAATGGCTCTGCAGTAGTGGAAATCGAAGACAACGGCATTGGCATGGACGAGCATTTCATCCAGCACCGGCTCTTCAAGCCGTTCGATTCCACCAAAGGCCTCACTGGTATGGGTATAGGCGCGTTTGAAAGCCGCGAATTCATTCGCAGTCTCGGAGGAAATATAAACGTACAAAGTACACCGGGGCGAGGTTCTGTATTTCGCGTACACATGCCCTGCTTGGAGGCGTCGGGCATCGGGCATGCCAACATAGCGCTCAGGGGCAATATTCAGTGAAGAACGCGAAAAAACACCTGCTGGTTGTAGAAGACGACGAGGGACTGCAAAGCCAATTGCGCTGGGCATTTGATAGCTTCGAAGTGACAATCGCTGGCGACCGCACTGAGGCCATTACGCAACTGCGCCGCATGCAGCCGGGAGTGGTGTTGCTGGACCTGGGTCTTCCCCCGGACCCAGGGGGCGTTACCGAAGGGTTGGCCACATTGAGTGAGATATTGTCACTAACCCCAGCAACCAAAGTAATTATTGTGACTGGTGATGACGACCGAGCCAACGCGGTAAAGGCTATTGCGCGGGGAGCTTATGACTTTCACCAGAAACCGGCAGACCCGGAACTGCTGGCTCTGTTGGTACAGCGCGCCTACCACGTATATGAGCTGGAGCTTGAAAATTACAGGCTACAGCAGCATGAGCAAACCATGCCTCTCAAGGGCATTATCACAGCTAGCGCGCAGATGCTCAAACTCTGTCGCACCATCGAAAAAATCGCACCTTCGGATATTACTACACTACTGCTGGGAGCAAGCGGAACTGGTAAGGAACTCTGCGCCCGGGCGCTGCACGATTTAAGCCCGCGTGCCCATAAACCATTGGTTGTCATTAATTGTGCAGCCATACCTGCGAACCTGCTGGAAAGCGAACTGTTCGGCTACGAAAAGGGCGCGTTTACAGGTGCGGCCAAGCAGACCCCGGGCAAAATTGAGTACGCCGACGGGGGAACGCTGTTCCTCGACGAAATAGGCGACCTGCCAATAGAACTGCAGGCCAAACTGTTGCGCTTCCTGCAGGAACGAGTCGTTGAACGAATAGGGGGGCGCAAGGTTATACCTGTGGATGTGCGAATCCTGTGTGCCACGCACCAGAATCTGCAAGACTTGATCGCAAAGGGCTTGTTCCGCGAGGACTTATTCTACCGAATCAGTGATATGGTGCTGGAGATACCGCCGCTCAAGGAGCGCGAGGGAGATATTCTCGTACTGGCCAAATCTTTCCTGGTCCGATGGAGCAAGGAATATAATAGTTCGCCACTGGACTTTTCCCCACAAGCCATCGCAGCCATGGAAGCCTATAACTGGCCAGGTAACGTGCGTGAACTGGAAAGCCGCGTAAAACGAGGAGTCATCATGGCTGAGGGTAACCGGATCAGCCCGGATGATCTAGAGTTGGGAGATGCCACAACACCGGGGATCGCCGCAATGGAGCCCTTGCCGCTAAACCTGAAAGCAGTCAGGGAAGAGGCTGAACGCAGAGCGATAATTCGGGCCATGAGTGCAAGTAACCAGAATATAACCGACGCAGCCAACGCGCTGGGAATTACCAGGCCTACCCTTTACAGCTTACTGGAAAAATTTGGAGCTGAGAACATAAGCGTGCCCGTAGCATGTAGCTTTAAATCCAGATATTGCACCCATAAAACTACTTCAGTTTTTTGAGAAACGTTTCAGCCTCCGCTCTACTTCGAAAATTATTGCGTGCTTCTCAAGCAGTGAGTTCAGCGCATTGATTGCGCCATTCGTGTCACCTTCGGCCGCCCTGACCTGAGCCTCATGAAAGCTCATTTCCGGACTCTCGGGAGCGAGAGTACGGGCGCGATCAATCGATCTCCTCGCTTCTATAAAGTTGTTGTTTTTCATCTGCGCCATCGCCAAAGTATCAAGTATTGGCGCTGAATCCGGCGACAATCTGTTAGCTTCATCGGCAAGGTCCAGAGCCTGCCGCGGATCGTCTTCGAGCAAATGCCATGCAAGATTATTTAATGCCATGACGTGCTCCGGATCCAGCCGCAGGATCTCACGGTACTGATAAACGACTTCACCCACTTGATTATTGCTGCCATATATTTCTGTCAACTTCTCTCGCGCCTTGACATCATTGGCATGATCCTTAATCCAGCGCTGCAGCTGTTCAATAGCGCTACTGACATTACCATCCAACTGATGCTGTGCGGCAAGCGCTATCACATTGCTGGTTGTTGGCTGCAATGCAAACACCGTCTCCAACAACTGCAGCGCAGATTGATTATCGCCACTTCTTTGCGCGGCTACGACCTGAAGCTTCATAACATCAAGATTATCAGGTGCCGACTGTCATCAGCCCATTAAGCTGCTTCTCAAATGTATCAAGCCGGTTCGTCAGCAGTGCCAATCGCGCCTGTGCAATCCTGGCGTAAAAGTGATTGGGGTCCAACTCCAACGTCCGCTCAAGCGCAGCAGATAAGTTCCCCAGGTCGCCCAGTCCCGCATAAGCCTTCGATTTCATATAGTGATACTGGCTGACATCCGGGCGATCTTTGAGCAACCTTCCGAGAGTCACCAGCGCCTGATTATATCGGCTTACTGCCAACTCAAAGGCTGCCACGGTCAACAATGCATCCGGATGCTCCTTTTGATCCTCTGTAAGTTCATCAATCAACGGCATGACTTTTTCCAACTGACCTTTAGCCAGGTGGTACCTCGCCTTGACCAAACGCGGCTCCATGGCTCTCGGATACGCCGTCAATGTACTCTGCAGGCTATCCAGCATTTCCTGCTCCTTACCCTCGACAGCATAGGAAGCAGCAACTTTTAACCGCGTCTGAATATGATCTGGATAGTGCTCCAGCACCTGCTTGTAATAATTGCGTGCCGCTTCATAATCACCATCCGACAATGCAATATCCGCCAGGCTACTGCCCGCGCCAGGGTCGCCTGGCCTAAGTTCAAGTGCTTTGTTAAACGCGGTCATGGCGTTCTGACGATCTTCGCTCGCGAGGTGCGCGCGGCCCATTAGGTAGTAGGCTGTCGCGCTGCTAGGATTACGCTCCAGATACTCCCGCGCAGCCTGAATCGCCCCTGCCAGATTCACCTGACGCAGATAATTCAACACTATCAGGACATCTGCCTGTTCGTAACCGGGATATTTTGCCAAAATGTCGCGCAGTGTTTGCATACCCGGTTCATCAGACCCCGTTTGAAGCAGGATCGCTCCGAGTCGTGCCCTCGCTTCTATCGAGTCAGGTTGTAGCGCAGCAACCTTAGCCAATAACTCGACTCCTTCTGCACCCTTGCCTTGTGCCTGCATGGCGCTCGCGAGGAGATTGAGTGCCTCTGTATCATCAGGACGTGTAGCGACCACCGGCAAGCAACAGTTTTTCTGCCTTTTTAAGTAAGCCCTTTTGTCCTAGCTCAAGTTTCGCAGCCAGTTTAGCCCCCGCTACGCTGCCGGGCACCAAGCCAAGGAACTTGTAAGCATTGCTCAAGGCCTGCGCCACCAGACCCTGCTCCAGATCAATTGTCGCCAGATAATACCGTGTTTGAGGATAGTTATCGGAGTACTCGGAGGCCTGAAAAAAGGCTTTTCTGGCCGGATCGAATTGCTTATTTTGCAGATGAACCAGGCCATTGGCGAATTGCACGCCGGGGTGGTCACGCGCCAGGGGATACACCGTCCCCACTGTTGCCAGATCCTTTTGTGCACTCGGGAAATTTCCCAGATAGATGCTCATCAAGGCCCGATTCAGCAACGCGTTAAAATTGTCACCTGAGAACTCGATAACGTTGGTGTAAGCAACCTCCGCTTCTTTTGGCCGCCGTTGCGCACTTTCAATGTCTCCCAGCAGATTCCACGCAGGGGCATACTCCGGGAACTCGGCAATAACTTCATTCAATCGGCTACGGGCTTCGTCAAAGGCCGCATGCTCCATCGAAAGCCGCGCCGCTGCTACCTCGGCATAGGGCGAGTGCGGTTCGTTCTGCAACGCGGCATCCATGATCTCCGCCGCCACTACCGGATTTTCCCGGTAAATCATGGATAGCCCCTTCGCCGCCTGCACCACAGAGCGACTCTCCGGGTCGAGGCCATCGAGGGCAAGAGCATCGAGCCTGTCGAACTCGCCCAAACTCAACAGTACTTTAGCCAGTATAGGAACAATGACAGTTGCATCTTCCCCCGTTGACAGCGCTCGCGATAGTTCCTTGTCTGCATCTTCATATGATCCCGCTTCGAAATAAAGCTTTCCCAGAAGAGAGCTTGCACGCGAGTTATTCACGTCTTTCTTCAGCGCATTTTTCAGCTCCACAATGGCCGAGGTTGGGTCAGACTGTTCGAGAAATATCTTTGCTTTAGCGAGATGATCTTCACTGGTCGAGCTCATAGCCACACGCCAGAAGCATGGCGTAAAAAAGCAGGACGGACAGGCTACGTAAAAATTGGTTCATTTTTTAATTCAATTATCTCGACGAATAGAGTCATGCAATAACTGTGTTCAATCAGGGAATCGCGACAGAAAGCATACCATCATCGCAAAATAGTTCGGTTCTGCTGAAAATTTTGGTCTTCCGCCAGCGCCGCAATTACTCTTTGAATTGTTTCAATTTTTCAAGGAGGTGCACTAGAAATCCATCTATACATACATGCAATGTTAGCAGGACCTGCTCAAAGCCAACCAGACTACCAAAATAAGGATCAGGAATGTCATCAATCTGATCCCTGCACAGCCCAGGAACCCAGACACGAAATTCGATCTCTATGCGATGCCGGACAGTATTCGAGCAACCAGTGATAAATTCCGCTGATCCATAGCGAGAATGTAATCGAAGCGCAGAAAATCATCCACAGTGACCTGTCTGGCCCGAGAATTGCGCAAATCGATACCCTCACGCGCACACACCAGCTGCGCCCTACCATCGACAGTATGGCCAAGTAGTGCCGCAGTACCGGCTGACTCCACGCTTACCTTGCGGCGCAAACCGCGCAGTTTCAGCTCCTCGCGCAGCACGTGCCGCAGCCATAGGAGATCGGCATATATTGGCAGTACACACCATGAGAATGGTAACGGAAGGCTTGCTAAAAATGCTCATAGGTGAATCCGCATGGCACCGCGCCAGTATAAATTTCCCGCTTGCGCCCGACCAGACCACAGCCGATCTGCACCGCCATCTATTGACCTGGAAGTATGCAAGAGCAGCCGAATTGCACCATCAAGGAACAAACCAGAACTACCGCCCTTACCGGCAAGGAGACTGCTTTTACATGTGCATTGATCCACAGATCACGGGAACTGCCATTGTACCCGGCAGATGTCCATCGCACATTCTCGCCTTAACCTTGCATTTTATGGGCTACACTAACACTCTTTTGCCGATGAGCCGCAGCCAATTGATTCCCTTGCAATGCCAGATCTGATACACCAATTTATCGAGCACAATGCCCAGGTCACACCGGATGCACCCGCGCTGCTGTTCAAGGAACAGTCCTTCAGTTATGCGCAGTTGCAATACGAGATCGATGCGGCAGCCAACGCTTTGCTGGGTCTGGGCATCGGTCCGGGCGAACGGGTTGCGGTGTATCTGCCGAAACAACCTGAAACGGTGTTCAGCCTCTTTGGCGCGGCGGCAGCCGGGGCCTGCTTCGTGCCGATCAACCCGCTGCTTAAACCACGTCAGCTGGCCCATATCCTGCCGCACTGCAATGTCAGGGTATTGATTACGTCTGTCCCGCGGCTGGAGACACTGCTGTCGGTACTGGCAACCTGCCCCGACCTGCACACCATCATCCTGGTTGAGGACGAAATACCCCAAAGCGCGCGAGCACTTCCACAGAAGCTGCTGAGCTACGGGGAATTTTGTAGTTTACCAAGTGGTGGAGTGATGCCACACCGCCGTATTGACACTGACATGACCGCCATTCTTTATACATCTGGCAGTACCGGCAACCCAAGGGGTGTGGTCCTGTCCCATCGCAACATGGTGGCGGGAGCACGCAGTGTAGCCAGCTACCTGGGCAACTGCCCTGCTGACCGAATTCTCGCGGTATTACCGCTCAGCTTCGACGCAGGACTCAGCCAGCTAACCACGGCATTTTCAGTGGGCGCATGCGTCGTGTTGATAGACTATCTCCTGCCCCGCGACGTTGTCCGGGCGGTAGCGCGCTACAGGGTCACTGGCCTGGCAGGGGTTCCGTCCCTGTGGAACCAGCTCAAAGTGTTGGACTGGCCGGAGCAGGCCGTGCAGTCGCTGCGCTATATTACCAATACGGGTGGCGCCATGCCGGTATCCACTACCCGTACCCTGCAACAGATTCTCCCCAACACCCTTATATTCCTGATGTATGGCCTTACCGAATCGTTTCGCTCGACCTATCTGCCGCCGGACCAGTTGAATATCCGTCCCCAGTCAATGGGTAAAGCGATTCCCAATGTCCAAATCCTGGTGATTAATGAAGACGGTAAAGAGTGCGCCCCCAACGAGCCCGGTGAACTGGTCCATCGCGGCGCGCTGGTAAGTCTGGGCTACTGGAATGACCCGGAGAAAACTGCCGAACGTTTCAAGCCCTGCCCCGCACTACCCCCGGAAATTCCGAACACCGAACTGGCCGTCTGGTCTGGTGATCAGGTGATGAAAGATGCGGAGGGCTACTTGTACTTCATCGGCCGGAAAGACGAAATGATCAAAACTTCCGGCTATCGGGTAAGTCCCACCGAGGTAGAGGAAATCGCCTACGCCTCAGGCATGGTCGCCGGTGCGGCGGCACTGGGACTGCCCCACGCCGCCCTGGGCAAGGCCATACTGCTGGTAATAACGCCGGGGCCAGACGCCGTCGTGGATGCCGCCCTGGAAGAATCGGTGCTAGCTCATTGTCGCAGGGAACTACCCAATTTCATGGTGCCCACCGCAATCATCGCGCGCAGTACCCTGCCCCACAATCAGAACGGCAAAATTGACCGGCGCATGCTGGCGGACGAGTATCAGAATATGTTCCATAACGAGTCAGCATGAGCATCGCTGGGGGCCCGGAGAGCATTTCCTTGAAATCGTCACGTGAACCTACTCATAGAGCGTCGAAGATTCCGTATCCCTTTGTTATTAATAATTTTTATGATCAGGCACGGAATCCCAAGCCGGCACACCCGCCAACATCAGGGAGTCGTCATACAGCGGTCAGGGCACGGTGAGAGCGTGGCGAACGGATTCACAGTTCTTATAGTTTTCGCGTCAGTCCGTAAAAAACACATGTTAGACTGGGCCACAGTGTAAAACTTTTATGGGTAGGTCTGGTATTTTGCGACGTATGAGCGTTAAATAGCATCCCCATGCTATTGAGTCAGGCAGCACGGGATCAAATAATAAAACCTAGGCTTGTCGTCTAATATTGGCGAGTCCCTGTTTACGGCCGGTCAATGCATACGGTTAGAGCAGTATAACGGAAGGCACTAATGGCTACGGTCAGTGTATTCAACCACCATGTTCATAGATCGTTCTATTGGCTTGCTCTGGTAGATACATCTCTGTTTGTAATGGCCTTATATGCCGGCACGTACATTTACAGCTTCGTTGAGTCAGCACCCGGCGCTTCTCAAGGGTACATGCAGGAACTACCAGGCCGCGCCCTGATATCCGGGCTGACAACCACAGTCTGTCTATTCGCCATGGGGCTCTACGAGCCACGCATGCGCGAGGGCAGATCGGGGGTATTGGTGCGCACCCTCGGCGGTTTTGCCTTGGCGAGCGCAGTTACAGTGGTCATATTCTTTCTCCTACCGGATTTCCAAGTGTGGCGCGGTGTACTGTTATACACGGTTCTTCTATCTTTCAGCGCCAACCTGATCAGTCGACTGACTTTCAGTAATGTGACTGATATGGACCAATTCAAAAGTCGGCTGCTTGTCTACGGTTCCGGCTCGGCGGCCTCTACCATTACCAGTGCCATGCGACGCAAAACAGATCGGCAGGGTTTTACCATCGTGGGCTTTGTCAGGGTCGATGGCGAAGAGCCTAAAGTAACGGGTGAGCGAATCATCAACTTACGTCAGCCTCTTGCTGAATATGCCAGACAAACGGAAATAGACCAAATTGTTGTCGCGCTGGACAACAGGCGGGACCAGACACCCACGGATGAGTTATTCAAATGTCGTCTGCAAGGTGTCAAAGTATTGAATCTGGTGAACTTTTTTGAACGGGAAGCGGGCAAAATACTGGTGGACTTTGCAACCCCTGGCTGGATGACCCTTACCGAAGACCTGCGCAGCAATACTTCTACCAGTTTTACTAAACGCGGTTTCGACATTTGCGCGAGTCTCTTGCTGTTGATGGCGACCTGGCCTCTGATGCTGATAACAGCGCTGGCCATTTGGTTTGAGGATGGACTCAAGAAACCGATTTTTTTCAGTCAGGAGCGCGTGGGTCTGGGCGGAAAAGCCTTTAGAGTACTCAAGTTTCGCAGCATGAGCGTCGATGCAGAAGGCGATGGCAAAGCGCGCTGGGCTACAGTTAATGACAGCCGTATTACCAGAGTTGGCGCATTCATCCGCCGCACACGAATCGACGAATTACCACAGATATTCAATGTTTTGTCGGGCGAAATGGCCTTTATCGGTCCGCGGCCGGAACGACCCGAGTTTGTGAAGCAGCTGACCGAGCGAATTCCCTACTATAATTCCAGGCACGCCGTAAAGCCCGGCATCACCGGTTGGGCACAGCTGTGTTACCCCTACGGTGCCTCCGAAGATGACGCCCGCCAGAAATTACAATTTGATCTCTACTATGTGAAAAACCAGAGCCTCTTTCTGGACTTCATGATTACCCTCAGTACCGTAGAAGTTGTACTTTTCGGAAAGGGTGCCCGCTGACCCAAATGTGTCAGAAAATTATACACTTCCAAGTTGTAGGCGCTTTCTGGCGGCGTTAACATGCTGCAAGCAATTGTATAATAAGCATTTATAAAATCGGCGCGGATTTTGCTTGTCAGGCGTGAATTGCTTTTTTTCTGGCTAGGGGATTGTAACAATCATGGATGTAGTACTGGTTACCCTCGGCATAATGGGCTTCGGGGCTATAACGGTATCGACCTACGTATTCCTGGTGGCGGCCCGTAACTATGTCTCCGACGATAATAGAACTTCGCGGGAAAATTCGTCAGAACCTGCCCCGCCACATCAACTGGTTGCGCGCAAACCCTCCGATCGCCGGAGCGGCAGGCCAGTCACCTTTCCTCTTGCTGTTAATGGTATTCTGATCGCCAGTGATCGGCGCACTCTTGCCGATCGGCGAATAATGATCTGAATCAGTCAGCCAACGAGTGGCCGAGGACCTCTTGTATTGCTGCAATTTGTACCATTGCACCGCTGAACTCACTCATGCTACTTTTCACGCAAGTGCTTGTTTTCAACTGAAAAAGCATTATGGTGAAGACTGCCGTCTCGAAGTAAAAATTACCGATAGACGAGCCACTAGACGCCGTGTCAAGGAACTGAGGTGTTAACGGGTGGCATCATTAGGGGCCAGGGACACAGTGTGCAGTTCCGAGACTGAGACCCAGAATCTATGACTATTGCGGGCAAGATCAATGCGTTAGTCCTTTCCATATCCATTGCGGCAGGTTGCATGCTAACGGCGACCTCGGTGCAACGGGAGTACTCCCTCGCCCGTGAACGCCTGATTCAGCAATCCAAAGACAGCGTACAGAGCCAACCACAGTTACAAGTTGCGATTTATCTGCGGGACCAGCCCGAGCTACTGGCCGCGCTGCAGGGCTTCATCAATTCTTCACCCACGATCCTTTACGCCATTGTTCGCGACGCCGAGGGCAGCGCGCTGAGCCGCCTGCAGCAACCGAACACACCGGAATATCAACTGGCGCCTTTTGACCAGATACGGGGCAACACTTCTGTAGTCGAAGTGGGCATGACTACTCACCGTGAGTTTGCCACGACAGGTATGCAGCAGCCGGTCATACCAATAGTTGGAGACATAATATGGGACTTAACGATTCCTGTGTTTTCAATTATCAATCCGCTGCAGAAAAACATCAGTCGCAGCGAGTTCGGTGCAGCACTGGCCAAGTCGCGTACAGCGAGCAGTCTGCACGTCATCGGCTATGTACACCTTGGGATCAGCCGTACCATGCTGCTGCTGGAAATTCTCCCCTCCCTGGGAATAGTGGTGGGTATGGCGCTGACTTTTATACTCCTGTGTGTGATTTTCAGCAGGTACATGACGCGCAGGATTACAGCGCCATTTTCCATCATAAAAGGCATGGCGGGTGACATTGCATCAGGTAACGCCGTGAAGTCCCGGGGCCTCGAAAGCAGCGGCGAATTCAGGGAAATCGTGGTCCTGCTCAACAGTATCATCGGTGGCCTCCATACCTACAAAACCCGGATGGACGTAGATCACCAATTACTGAGCATGAAGGTAGAGGAGCGCACCTCGCAGTTATCCCGGCGCAATGAGGAATTGAACCGGGCGGTAAAAGAGGTCACGGAAACAAAGAATCGCCTGCGGCAATTGGCGTATTACGACAGCCTGACCACACTACCCAACCGGCGCCTGTTCACAGAACAACTTGACCTGCTGCTCCGATTGGCCAAGCGCAACAAGGAAATGCTATCGCTGTTATTTGTGGACATGGACAACTTCAAACGCATCAACGACTCCCTGGGCCACAGTGCGGGCGACTTATTGCTGCGCGAGGTGGCAAAGCGCCTTGTCCGCTGCGTGAGGGACAGTGACCTGGTTGCCCACTATGTGGAGCCAAACTCACGAATTGATGTCTCCCGGCTGGGTGGCGATGAATTTACCGTGGTTCTCAATCAACTGGATAGCACTGAATCGGCTGGCGTAGTCGCCAGTCGCCTGATCGACATGCTGACCCAGCCAATGACCATTGAGGGACACGAACTGGTGATTACACCGAGTATAGGCATCGCTATTGCACCTGATGATGCTGACACCGTAGAAGGCCTGCTCAAGGCAGCCGACAAAGCCCTGTACCACTGCAAGACCTCGGGCAAAAACAAATTTATGTACTACAACAGTAGCATGGACGCTGCCGACGTTGACCGATTGGCCCTCGAAACCGACCTGCGCAAGGCGATGGAACGTAAGGAACTGGTACTACACTACCAGCCGCAGGTAGACACACTGACTGGCGCGGTGGTAGGTGCGGAGGCTCTGATGCGCTGGCAGCATCCGGAACTGGGGCTGATTCCCCCGTTCAAGTTCATTCCACTGGCCGAAGAGATGGGCTTGATAGGTGCCCTGGGAGAATGGGGCGTAGAAGAGGCCTGTCGCCAGATTGTGGAACTGCAAGCATTGGGCCTGGAGCTGCCAAAGGTGTCGGTGAACGTCTCCGCCCTGCAATTCAACCCGGCGTTTATCGGGCGGGTGTCCGAAGTATTGACGAAGACCGGGCTGCGCCCCATGCGGCTGCAGCTGGAACTCACCGAGGGTATTATGTTGGACGACACGGAGGCCACCATCCGCGCCCTGTCCCATCTGAAAGACCTGGGTGTGCGGCTTTCCATAGATGATTTTGGTACCGGCTACTCTTCTCTGAGCTATCTCAGTCGATTCCCGCTGGACGAACTCAAGATAGATCGAAGTTTTGTCATTGATTTTGACAAGAGCGAAAACGATGCCAGCCTGGTAATCGCCATTATTGCTATGGCCAAGAGCATGCGATTGCATCTGGTAGCCGAAGGGGTGGAAACCCATGAGCAATACCATTTCCTGAGGAATAACGGCGCCAGTGTCATTCAGGGGTATCTATTCAGCAAACCTGTTCCCTTGCATGAATTGAAGCGCCTGCTGGTTCCGGGCCACTTCAAAGATCAACTCCAGCAGATCAACTCAGCACCGATTCAGTAAGGTCACCCTCGTTTCCTCCGAGAGTGTAGGTGCCCGTGCTGGGGTATACTGCTTTGCCATGAGCGATGCCCAGCACATCTTACAATCAGTCTTCGGCTACGAGTCCTTTCGCGAGCCACAGGACGCGATAATCCAGACCGTCATCGACGGTGGTGATGCCCTTGTACTGATGCCGACAGGCGGCGGCAAATCCCTCTGCTACCAGATTCCGGCTCTGGCCCGGACCGGCTGCGGGGTCGTCATCTCACCGCTAATTGCGCTGATGCAGGACCAGGTCAGCGCGATGCGGCAAATCGGGGTGCGGGCGAGCTTTTTGAATTCGACGCTGGACCCTGTGGCAGCGCGGGCCGTGGAAGAGGAACTGCTGGCTGGTGCTCTTGACCTGCTGTATATCGCCCCGGAGCGGCTGACACAGGAGCGTTGCCTGGCGCTGCTCGGGCGCGCGTCTATAGCACTGTTTGCCATTGATGAGGCCCATTGTGTATCCCAATGGGGCCATGATTTTCGCGCCGATTATTTGAAACTGAACCTCTTGCAAGAGCATTTCCCCAAAGTCCCGCGCATTGCTCTAACTGCCACAGCAGACGCCCGTACGCGCGCCGAGATCATCCTGCGCCTGAACCTCGAGGGTGCCCGACAGTTTATCGCTGGCTTTGACCGTCCCAACATCCGCTATCGCATCACGCTCAAACACAATCCGAAAGCCCAGCTGCTGCGTTTTCTGCAGGAGGAACACGCGCAGCACGCCGGGATTGTCTACTGTCTTTCGCGCAATAAGACCGAAGAAGTCGCTGCCTGGCTGCAAGGGCAGGGTTTCAACGCCCTGCCCTACCACGCCGGCCTGCCCGCTGCGGTACGCGCCAATCACCAGGAGCGTTTTTTGCGCGAGGATGGCGTCATCATCGTGGCTACCATCGCCTTCGGCATGGGCATCGACAAACCGGACGTGCGCTTTGTGGCGCATCTGGATATGCCGAAAACGGTGGAGTCCTATTACCAGGAAACCGGGCGCGCCGGGCGTGATGGCGAACCTGCCGACGCATGGATGATTTACGGCCTGCAGGATGTGATCAAGCTGCGCCAGATGATGTCCGCTTCTGACGGCAATGAGGAACACAAGCGAGCCGAGCAGCATCGCCTGAACGCCATGCTGGGCCTGTGCGAAATTACCACATGCCGCCGTGAGAGCCTACTGAACTATTTTGGCGAATCCCTGCCCCGGCCCTGCGGAAACTGCGACACCTGTCTGGAGCCCGTGGATACCTGGGATGGTACCGAGGCGGCGCGCAAGGCACTGAGTGCAGTTTATCGCACTGGCCAGCGCTTCGGGGTCAATCACCTGATTGACGTGCTGCGCGGTGCGGATAACGACAAGGTGTTCCAGTTTGGCCACCAACATCTGCCGACGTATGCTGTGGGCAAGGAGATGGACAATAAGCAATGGCGCTCGGTATTCCGGCAATTGGTCGCCAGTGGCCACCTCAGCGTGGATCTGGCGCAATTTGGTGCTCTGCGCCTGGAAGAGAAATGTCGCCCACTGTTGCGCGGCGAACAAGGCATCCAGTTGCGCCGTGACATCGGCACCAAGACCGCACGGCAGCAAACAAAAACTGCATTATCCAGCGATATTGACATCTCACTGTGGGAAGCACTGCGAGAGTGCAGGCGGACATTGGCTGAGGCACAAGGTGTTCCGCCCTATGTCATTTTTCACGATAGTAGCCTGAAAGAAATGTGTACAGCCCTACCGCGCAACTTAATGCAGTTCGGACGGATCACCGGCGTGGGCGAGCGTAAACTGGACAAGTATGGCGAGGCCTTTTTACAGGTAATTGATCGGTATCGCCTTGACGTCGTGCTCGTACAGCTACGCTTACCCAGGCCCCATAGCGACCTGTAAACGCCTATACAGCGGATTGACCTGTTGCGGCGAAGCGCGTAATTTCAACGCCTCATTATTGATAAGGCTACGACTGTGAGCAAGAAAATACCCCGTTCCAACGAAGACGACTACAGTCTGGACATCATACGAGAACGTCAGGATTTTATCGAAGCGAACACGCCGGCCAAACTGGATCACACCAGACAATTTTCATTCGACCCAGCGGTAATGTCGGGCAACATCGAGAACATGTTCGGAGTGGCCCAGGTTCCGATCGGCCTCGCGGGTCCGCTGCTGGTCAACGGTGAGCATGCCAGGGGCGAGTTCTATGTACCCATGGCCACCGTCGAGGGCACCATGCTGGCCAGCTACAACCGGGGTATGCGCGTGATCAGGGAGAGTGGTGGCGTGATCACTACCGTGTCCGGCGAGGCCATGCAGCGAGCACCGGTATTTGTCTTCCCAAGTGCCAGGGAAGCACGGGATTTCGGCCTCTGGCTGGACGATAACTTTGCCCGCATCAAGGCCGTGGCGGAATCCAGCACTTCAGTGGGCAAATTGAACGAAATCGAACACTATCACGCCCACAATATGATATTCACCCGCTTCGACTACAGTACGGGAGACGCCGCCGGCCAGAACATGACCAGCAAAGCGACCTTCGTCGCCTGTGAATGGATCAACAAGGAATACAAGTCATTGTCCCACTACCTGCTGTCGGGAAACTTCGATACCGAAAAGAAAACCTCCTCCGTCAACCTGCTCAAGGGACGCGGCCGGAGAGTCACCGCCGAGATCACCATTCCGCGGGACGTAATGATAAACAACCTGCGCATATCACCACAGCAAATGCACTACGGTCAGGGCATCAGCAACCTGAGTGCGTTTCTCTCCGGCTCATCCAACAACGCCGCCCACCCGGCCAACGGTCTCGCGGCGCTCTATCTGGCGACCGGACAGGACATCGCCAATATCGGCGAGTCCAACCAATGCACCACCTACAACAAGGTGACGCGTGAGGGAGATTACTACTTCTCCATCACCCTGCCGGCCCTGATCCTGGCCACGTACGGCGGCGGCACGGCCCTGCCGACCCAGCGCGAATGCCTGCAGATCATGGACTGCCTTGGCCCCGGCAAGGCACTCAAGCTGGCAGAGATTGCCGCGGCGCTGGTGCTGGCCGGCGAACTCTCCCTGGGCGCGGCCGCCAAGTATCGACCAGAAGACACGCACCAATGAGTGGGTAGATGCCCATGAACGGCTGGGGCGCAATCGCTAGCGCTTCAACACTGCCGCGCCATATCGAAATAAATGAGTCTATGAGCCTCAAGATATCGAACCAGGTCAGCATTCCACTGGCGCAGATCCAGTTGCAGGCCATACGCGCCCAGGGCGCGGGGGGCCAGAACGTTAACAAGGTCTCCTCGGCCGTGCACCTGCGCTTCGATATCGAAGCATCCTCGCTGCCGGACAGCTACAAGGAAAGCCTGCGAAAACGCCGTGACCAGCGCATTACCAGCGAAGGGATTATTGTCCTCAAGGCACAGCGTTTTCGCAGCCAGGAAAAAAATCGCGAGGATGCGCTCGACCGATTGCGGGAGCTGCTACAGGCCGCGGGTGCACCGCGCAAAAGACGCAAACCCACCAAACCCACCCGCAGCAGCCAGAAAAAGCGGGTGGACAGCAAAACAAAACGCGGACAACTCAAATCCCAGCGCGCCAGAGTAGAAGTCTGAAAGACTGCAATCCCACATTAACCGGAGCCCGGTCATGAGTGTGAACAAGAGTGAGAGCCAACAAGGCCATCGTCACGCGCTTCTTCGACGCCCTGAACAAGGGTGACGTCGATTTCATCGTCGATACCTACGCCGCGGACGGTTGCGTGCAAACCATGGGCAACACGCTGATATCCGGTACTATTTTCGCGGGAGCAGATCGCGGCCTCCGCCGGGGGAATATTCGATGTCTTTCCCGAGGGACTTGAAGTTTACAGCACTGAGTATGGTGGGCGAAGGGGACAAGGTCGCCGTGGAAGCGACCAGCGAAGGGCAACACATTTCCGGACAGATCTACACCAACGAATACCACTTCCTGTTTGAATTTCGCGGCGGTAAATTGCTCCGGTTAAAAGAGTACATGGATACCGAGCGCGTCACCGATGTCTTGTGCGGTGGCCAGCGTCCGCCGTCCGGCACTGTGACAGGCGAGTAAGAATCATCAAGCAAACCAGTCACCTGATAGCAGGAGAAATTACCATGCAGCGTCGCGATTTATTGAAAGGAGTGGCCCTGAGTGGCCTGGTCGGTGGACTGCTGGCGCCAGACAGTGGCTGCGGTGGCGCAGGATGCAGTTGCGCAGAAAAAGGGCGTCAGCGCGGCCGCGCAGGCGCTGGCGGAACTGCAACACACCCTGGATGAGCTGGAAATCGCATTCGCCAGTCCCGCGTGGAAATTGCGTACGCCACAGGATTTCGCCGAGGCGCGCCGTGTCATGCTGCACACGCTCATGCATGGCCTGGAATGCTGGCTGGAGGCGGACCCCGCCAGACCGTTCTTCACAGCGTTTATCAATCAGCACAAGAAACTGCTGGGCGACAATCCCGATGCACGCTACTACTCTGCCGTGATCGATGACCAGCACAGCTATCGTATACGCGGCAATCTGGCCGGGGCCACCTACACCAGCTTCACCCTGGAGCTGGGTGCCAGCTCCGACGGTGCGGGCATCGGTTCCACCCTGAACGACACCCAGTTCAAGGCGGACGAAAACGGTGATTACGAAATCATAATCAGCGCGGAAAAGGCGGAGGGCAACTGGATGCCGATGAGCAAGGGCGCCAGCCAGCCTCACGACACGCCACTACTACGAACGCAAGCTGTGTATCAACAATGACCGCCTGCACCACATTCCGGTGGACATAAACAATCTGCAGAAGGTGCCGCCGCGACGCTCACCCAATGATGAAGATATCGCCGCGGGGATCCGCCGTGTCACGACGTTTGTGAAGGGCAACGTGATAGCGATGACCAGCGAAAATAGTCCGCCCTGGGTGTCGCGCACGCCCAATCAGTTTAACCCGCCGAAAAAAGACGCTTCCCACGATGCCATTACCTATGCCGCCCGCGACAACGTCTACAGCATGGCGCCATTTGTGCTGGGCCCCGACCAGGCACTGCTGATCCGGGGCCGTTTCCCCACGTGCCGATTTTCCAACGTGGTATTGTTCAATCGCTTCCTGCAGACCCTGGACTACGAGGAGCGCAGCATCTCACTGAACCGGGCGCAGACCGTGCTGCGGGAGGATGGCAGTTTTGAAATGATTGTGGCACACCGGGATCCGGGTCGCCCCAACTGGCTGGATACCGAAGGGCGTCCCTACGGCATCATGTTCTGGCGTTTTCAACTGCCGGAAGGAGACATCCCACCGCTGGAAACCGAGGTGATTACGCTGTCGTGAGTTGGCCCTGCCTCCGCTTGACAACCCTCCTCCGAGGCCTCGATCAGCCAGGTCAGGGCATTCTCGATTAATAGTACGAACCTGCGACTGCTCGAAGGCTTCCGCCTTGTGGCCCATGGCGGTGTAAACACTTCGACCTTCCCCGATACAATTGATCCACACCACCGGGTGATCACCCATGTGCAGGTCACGTTCTTTACCCATAAACTTCTGCACCGGGGAATAGGAATCTTCATCGAGGGTGGCGAGAATGGTGAAGCCCTCTGCTCGTGGACTCTTTTCCCAGGAGTACCATTCCTCTTCGTGCTGCCAGATATCCGGCAAACCACGCAGCACCGGGTGATCGTGGTTTTCCAGCACTACGGTGGCGCGCTGGAACTGGGGGTTCATGGGATGGGCAGTGAAGGTTGCACCGATCAGATTGTCCCGGTACCACTGCCATGCCAGGTGCGAATCATCGCCCGCCGCGTGAATACCCAGCCAACCGCCGCCGCTGTTTAGCCAGGACTGGAACACCCCCTCTTGTGCTTCGTTGAGCACATCTCCCGAGGCATTGAGGAATACCACTGCAGCGAAACGCGCCAGGTCCGACTCGTTGAACACCGCGCCGTTTTCCGTATGGAATACTCCCCACTTGCGGCGCGCAGCAATGGACTGGAGGGCTTTTACGCCTCCGGCAATACCCTCCTCATGCCGAAAACTGTTGGTCTTGCTAAAGACCAGAATAGCGGGAGAACCCAGGTCTGCGGGAATGGCAGGTGCCACGGTATCGTGTTGATGGGAGGGAAAAATCAGGTTCCAGGCACCTGCTCGCCAAACGCTCACCAGTGCCAAAACAACGCCCGCTATACCGATGAACAGGACCATCCTCAGGATTCTAAACAGTAAACCTCTACGCCTGGCCATTGTGTCCTACACCTCCACGTCTTCGATGGGAACAATTTAATAACATACGACGTGGCTATTGTGCACCCTCCAGGCGGCTATGGCTATTTGGCGCCGTCGAACCAGTCGTCGAATCCCAGTACGGTCGACGGCCCAATATGCATCTGCTCCAGCACGCCGTGGCCCACCCGGTCACCACAAGTCGCCTTTACGATCTGCTGGATATGGAGATTCTCCAGCGCCAGCGGGTCCAGGTCACTGTCCTTCCAGCTCTCACCCGCGATCGCCAGCTCCCCTTGCCACTTGCCATGTCCCCATTGGGGGTGCTGGTAGCCCAGGCCTTTCATGCGGTGCACCAGCACCGGTTCCAGATGCACTGCCATGCTCTCGCCCGACTTGTCATGCATGGTTACGACCGCAGCACGGGCCCGTCGGGTACCGGGAATCATCGTGAGTTGATGCTCCACCTTGCCGTGCCACACGCGGGCATTGGGATCAACGGTACCGGGTATCGCCTCCATACTGGGATAGTGGGGTAAAAAGGCCTGATCATTATGCCACTGATGTCCGGCGCCATCTTCAAACCAACCGGCCAGACTACACTCGTTCTCCCA
Source organism: uncultured Gammaproteobacteria bacterium (assembly GCA_963712135.1). Lineage (GTDB taxonomy): Bacteria > Pseudomonadota > Gammaproteobacteria > Pseudomonadales > Halieaceae > Marimicrobium. The sequence goes on along the minus strand of CAVQGV010000026.1, from coordinate 222,158 downwards.
GTGAATAGGCATCCAGCAGAAATGCAGGGCCTGAAACTCAGCCAGCGGCGCGCCGCCGGTATAGGCCTCTCCTACCGGGCGGATGCCCCAGGAGCGATCCTTGAGGCCAAAGGTGGTGCGCCCATCGACCTTGAGTTCGCGGCCGTCGTAGCGAATCCAGCCGGACCAGAAGCCAAACTGGTCCAGTCGTGTGGCGTCCATCACGATATGCCGCTCGTTGCGCAGCGTCTGGCGACCCTCCTCGATACAGGCCGTGCGCGGCGTGAACACCAGGTCGCACGTCAATACCAGTCTCATTGGCCTCTATTACCACGCGGTGGCGACCCATGGGTTCGAGTATCTGCAATGCAAATGGTCCGACGGAAGTGTCCGTGGGTTCGTGTGGCGCCCGGCGCGAACCATGAAACGCATACTGATGCCCGTCTATGGCCAGGCTCAGGCTGCAATCGAGGATACCCAGATTAGCGTAGCGGCACAGGCCCACACCAAAATAAAAGCTGCCGTCGCGGGCGTGGCCGTTGTACCAGTAACGATCGTAGAAAAAGCGATCGCTGCTGGCGGTGTGATAAACGGGCTCTGGCGTCTGGTGGATGGGGTAATCATCAAATTTGGATAGCATGTGTTTTTAACTCCCTGTCCGTAATTCACGCAAGCATGGACCACATCGTTTCGGTCAACAAGACGGAATGAGAATCAGTGTGCGCATGTATGCTAAATCGAACCACGCAGATTTTGCGCAAACTCGAAACCGGCCACTCTCCGGGAGAGATGGACTTTTTTGCACAGCTCCCCTACCGTCAGGCTTTTCGCCGTGACGAGACTCTCCCCATGCCCCAGGCCCTGCTAGGACTCCCCTGTATCATCCTGCTGGCGTGGCTGAGCAGCAGCAACCGCCGCCGCTTTCCGCTGCGCCTGGTGGTCACCGGATTGCTGGCGCAGTTGCTGCTGGCAGGGACTGTTGCTGAAAGTACCCCTGCTGCGGGATGCCCTCATGCTGGTGAATCAACTGGTGCTGGCGCTCGAGGCCGCCACGCAGGCGGGCACCGCCATGGTGTTCGGCTATCTCGGCGGAGCGCCGGCACCGTTCGCGGTCACCGCGCCGCAGCACAGCTTCGTACTGGCCTTTCGCGCCCTGCCCATCGTGATCGTATTCGCCGCCCTGAGCGCCCTGCTGTGGCACTGGCGCGTCATACCGTTTGTTATTTCCGGCCTCGCCCGGCTGTTGGGGAAGTCCATGGGGCTCAGCGGCGCGATCAGCATGGGCAGCGCCAGTTCGATCTTCGTGGGCATGGTGGAATCGCCCCTGCTGATCAAGCCGCACCTGCAGACCATGTCCAACAGCGAACTGTTCATGCTCATGACCTGCGGCATGGCCACCGTCGCCGGCACTGTGATGGGCCTTTACGCGGGCATTCTGGCCAATTCAGTACCGGATGCCCTGAGCCATATCCTGGTCGCCTCCCTGATCAGCGCCCCCGCCGCCATCATGCTGGCCGCCGTGATGCTGCCGCCCGATGGTGGCGAATACGACGGCCCCGTCCAGATGCATTCACCCTACAGCGGCAGCATGGATGCCCTGGTGAGCGGCACCGGCGAGGGCCTGCGCCTGCTGGCCAATATTATCGGCATGCTGATCGTGTTCGTGGCGCTGGTGTACATGGCCGACAGGATACTGGCGCTGTTTCCATCGGGCGCCGAGCCCCTCAGCCTGGTCGGGGTGTTCGGCCGGGTGCTGGCGCCGCTGGCCTGGCTGACCGGTATACCCTGGCGCGAAGCGAGTGCGGCGGGGGAATTGCTGGCGACCAAGGTGTTCATCAACGAGCTGGTGGCCTACCTGCAGCTGGCGGCGCTGGAACCGGCTGTTCTGAGTGAGCGCAGCCGCCTGATCATGACCTACTCCCTGTGCGGCTTCGCCAACTTCGGCAGCCTCGGCATCATGATCGGCGGCATGACTGCCATGTGTCCAGGACGCAGCGCAGACATACTGCGCCTGGCGCCACGCTCGATCTGGTCCGGGCTGCTGGCAACCTGCATGACGGGCGCCATTGTCGGCCTTGTGTTCTGAGTGCGGGCCACCTGCCTTGCATCGTGCGCTACCGATGCACAATTCTTTGGAGCAATGCCGAGTGTTTGCTACGATCCCCTTCCAATTGATGCGGACGGTTTCCAGACAGGAGGTGGACGAGATTAGTGTAACAGCACACGCCCATACCGAATTAAATGCTACCGTCCCGCCTTTTCTTGTGGTCGGTGAAAGATAAACAAGGCAGGGGTGGATTAACCAGACAAGCAGTTATATTCTCTGTACTCAACATCTGGTCGGCATGCACTGCCAAGTATGATAAAGCAATAAAAACAAGCAGGGGTCTTTTTTGGGTCAACTTTCAAAACATTGGGACCGCTGTTTTCTATCACTGGAACCGTTGTCTAATTCTACTTTACAACTAGCTCGATTGTTCGCCGGGCTATTTTTTCTGCTGTTAGCCGTCACCCTATTCTCTGCTCGTAGCAACGGCGAAGCGAATCCGTCCGCGCAACAGTTGCCAGGCAAAATTCAAACGACTCGGCCAAATATTGTGCTATTGCTGTTCGATGATGCCGGTTATTCCGATATGTCGGCGTTTGGTGGTGAAATTCAAACCCCAAATGTCGAACGCATTGCAAGAGAAGGGATAACAGTAAGGCGCTTTTATAACGCAGCGAGATGCAGTCCGACACGTGCCGGGATATTGTCCGGTCACTATCCGCATGATGTAGGAATGGCGGATCTGGCCGGTCCGTCATACAAGACAGACTTTAGTGCCTATCAAGGTCAGTTACCCTTGGAAATACCCCTGATTAGCGAGTTACTGCAAACGGCAGGCTATAGAACCTATTTGCAAGGCAAATGGCATCTGGGAAGTGTTCCGGGGATGCAGACGGGTGCCGCCCTGGAACCTGCACCGAATGTCAGGGGATTCGATGAGTTCTTCGGTTTCCTGGGCGGCATGGCAGCGCCGTATCCGCCAGTCTGGCATCGACCCTATCAACACAATCAGCATGCTATCGAGTTTGAAGAGGGCTGGTTTTCCATTGCGGGCCTGAATGACAAAATGATGCAGCGGCTCAAGCTCCAGTTTCAAACAGAACCAGAGACTCCTTTCTTCGTGTATTTCGCCTCGCAGTCGCCACATGGTCCGCTACAGGCGCCTGAAGTCCTGATTGAAAAATACCGCAAAATTTATAAGAAACCCTTGGAGGATATTTGGAACGACCGTGTTTCCAGGATGCGGCAGATGGGTCTTTTTCCACCAGGTTCCCCGGCGAAGATTCCGCTATTTAGCGGTAAAGACGTGGATGTCCTGCGTGCAACGGCCGCGACTCGGGCAGCGATGATTGAGGCAACTGATACTGCATTTGGAAAGCTCTTACAGCTACTGGAAGAGAGCGGCAAACTGGAGAACACCCTGATCATTGTCGCTTCTGATAATGGAGGAACCACCACGACTTACAAGTTATCAAATGCACCCTATAGGGGCGCCAAAGCAAGCCTTTATGAAGGGGGCGTACTGTCACCGCTTGTCGCGAGGTGGCCGGCGGGAGGACTAAAAGTCAATGGAATGACGGACGAGGTGACCACTTATCTCGACCTGATGCCAACGTTTCTTCATGCAACTGGAGTCGCCTATCCCCCAAGATGGCACACTGATACGCCGTTGAGCCCCTTGGAGGGACGTAATTTGCTGCCCGTATTTCGCGGTGAAAAAATATCACCGCCGGAATATTTCTATTGGAATCTACATGGCAGTTCCGCTGTGCTCCATAATGGCAGGTGGAAGTTACTGACTAACAGTGGCTACGACGAGAAACGGGAACAAAGTCAGGCAGAACCCGTGCTTGAACTCTATGACCTGTTGTCCGACCCAACAGAATCAATAAACCTGGCAGGCAAAGAAAAGGATATAGCGGCTCGTCTGCTGGCTAACTATCAGACATGGGCCAGGCAGCACGGCGCTGTTCCCTATTACCAGGTATTGGATGCCTACAAGAAAAATGGCGCTGGACGCGATCAAAGTACGAAGGACCAATAATGATTCTCGGCATACAATACCTTCGGGCGATAGCCGCGCTGATGGTTGTCTTCCACCACTCCCGAAATTTTTTCGGCAGTTACGGCCATGAACTGACCAACGTTGGCACAGCCGGAGTGGACATCTTTTTTGTCATCAGCGGCTTTGTCATGGCGCACTCAACCCGAAACTTCGACATCAACGGGCGCTTTGCACTACAGGCATCACGCTTCCTGCAAAACCGTATCGTCCGCATTGTTCCTTTGTACTGGCTGGCACTTTTGTGGGCAGCAAGAGACGAAATTATCAACGGCGCAATTACCCTCGGGCTAGTCGGCGACTTTTTCTTCATCCCTCGTTTTCGTCCACCGGCTTACGTGCATATATGGCCTATTTTGGTGCCGGGCTGGACGCTCAATTATGAAATGTTTTTCTATGTCCTGTTTGGCGCTGCCATGCTGACCGGAAAAGCCAGGTACGCTGTCTTATCCATGATTTTACTGACCCTTGCCACGCTCGGACTATTTATCCAATCGGACAATGCACTGGTCAGGTTCTATACCTCACCTCTGCCATTGGAATTTCTGTTTGGCATCGTGCTCTATAAAGTCCAGCGTTATTATACCGGCTTGATTAACCGAAACACGGCCATCGTGGTGTTGATTATTGGCTTCGCATTATTGGCAATGAAAATCCCGTCTCCTGGTCGCTTCCTGACCTACGGTATCCCCGCCGTCTTCATCGTCGGCTCGGCAATCATCGTGTTTGAAAACAAGCGCCTGCCGCTACTGCGGCTGATGGGGGATGCGTCCTATTCAATCTATATCACCCATCTTTTTGCCCTGGAGTTTGCAGTGTACCTGGGGCATCTGCTCAAACTCAGTGACCCATCACCCATGAATATGGTGCTCGCTTTCGGCATGCAAATGATTATAGCGACGATCATGGGTGTGGTTATTCACAAGGTAATCGAAAAGCCGGTGACATCGTTTTTGCAAGGCAAGATCAAAAAGCGACGAGCACAGGTGCCAGCTATTTCCTGATTGAGGAATGCTACCTGTGAAAACTGATCCTGAATAGCGTTAACAACGAATCCACGGTCGACATCATTGCACAACAAAAATTCTTTTATCGCAACACAACGCGTTTGCTACCCTTTCATCCAAATACACACACAGCAAGAGAGATCCGCATGCAGACGAAATACGATATCCACCCCGACTTCGCCAGATTTCCGGTGCTGACCTTTAAGTTCAACGCACTGCTACTGTGGTTCATCAACACGCTGACGAAAATTATGTGCTTCTTTGCATGGCGCTCACTCAAACTCGTGGTCGATAATCACCACATTGCCAGAGCCGACGGCAGTCGCCTCAAGGTTGCCACCATGACACCGCACGGCCTGGCAAAACCCGCTCCTGCCCTCATCTATTACCATGGTGGTGGCTTTGCCATCACCTATGCCACCTTGCACCTGCACAATTGCGCGCGCTATGCCAATGAAGCGGGCTGCATCGTGGTCTTCGTCGATTATCGCCTGATGCCTCGATATCCCTTCCCCGGCGGCTTCGACGATTGCTACGCCGCGCTGGAATGGGTCGTGCGACAGGCCGATAGCCTGGGTATTGATGCCAGTCGTATAGCGGTGGGTGGCGATAGCGCCGGTGGCGCACTGGCGGCGGGCGTGGCGCAAAAAGCCCGGGACAAACAACTCGTTAATCTCTGTGCGCAATTTCTCATTTACCCGGTGCTGGACAACAGCTGCTCAACACCCTCTGCCACTGACTTTGTCGATGTGCCACTGTGGAATGCCGTCTCCAACCGGCATATGTGGGAAGTGTATCTAAGCAGCTATCCAAAAAGTGAGGCACCCGCGTATGCTGCGCCAGGGCATGGCCAATTACATAACCTGCCCCTGAGCTATGTGGAAACGGCAGAATTCGACCCACTGAGGGACGAAGGCATGAACCACGCCAGCGCCTTGCAACGGGCCGGTGTTGAGGTGATCGTCAACGCCACGCGGCAAACAGTCCACGGCTATGACGGCATGGCAAAAAGCGAGATATCCAGGCGATCAATGCTCCAGCGGATCAGTTTCCTGAAAAAAGCCTTCCTGCTCAGCAGTCCCTGAACGAACTGCCCGGTCGCGCCTCAAAATACACCGGCAAGCCATCGCGCGGCTTGGATATGGGAGATTGCTGCACCGGCATCGCATATCCTTCCGGCACCGACCAACGGTACCGACGCAGCATTTCAAACATAACGAGCTTCACCTGCATGATGGCAAAATGCAGGCCGATACACATATGCGCACCCCCGCTAAACGGCACCCAACAATAAGGGTGGTGTTTGTGTTCCGCCCGCTCCTCATTGAATCGCAACGGGTCAAACCGCTCCGGCTCCGACCAGTACGCTGCCATATAATGCGTGTGAATAGGATAGGTTGCCACCAACGCCCCGGCGGGAATTTTCAACCCTTCAAATTCGAATGGTTTCAGACTGTACTTGGGTAGTGTCGACAGCGGCGGGTACATACGCAGCGCCTCCTTCATCACCCACTCGGTCTGCTCCATGCGCTCCAGGTCTTCATAACGCAGGTGCGCCACTCCCAGAGACTCCATTTCCTCCAGCAAACGCTGTTGCCACTGGGGGTGACGCGCCAGGGCATAGGTCATGCTGGTCAGGGTGCTGGTTGTGGTGTCGTGGGCAGCCATCATAAGGAAGATCATGTGGTCGATCACTTCCTGGTCCGTGTACTGGTTGCCCTCTTCATCGATTGCAGTGCACAGCAGTGAAAACATGTCAGTACCCTTGCCGGAGCGCTTTGCCGGAAGCAGCCGTTGGAAGTATTGGCACATGTAGTTGCGCGCACGAATGCCCCGCCACAACAATGTACCTGGCACTGCCAGAGGGATTCGTGGCATCGATGCAGCCACGGTGGTTTCAAAGGCGTGGTTGATTCGACTGGCCTCTTCACCCAGATCCATACCGAGGAAAATACTTGCTGCAAGGTCCAGGGTGAGTTTTTTGAACGCCGGGAATACCAGCATTGGTTGCCCGGGACTGCACGGCCAGCTGGCGATAGCCTGCTGCACCTGCGGTTCCATCTCCAGCAGGTAACGCTGCATTGCCTTGTTTTTAAACCCCGCCTGCATCAAGCGCCGGTGATAGCGGTGATCATCGCCATCCCTGAGCATAAGCCCGTTGGGAAATATTCGGCCAATAATCAGGTCCCAGGCCTCCTTGTTGGAAAATACCTGTCCTTCGTTCACCAGCGCGAGGCGGTGCGCATCAGCACCGAAAAGATGCACAAAGGTCTTGCCGGCAAACTTCTGCATGACAGCATTGCCATAGGTCGCCTGCAGTTCCTGGGCGTGCCGCAGTGGATTGACGTAGCTCTTGCGCATCAGGCGCAAGGTTTCGAAAAATCCCGGCCTGATTGGTTGAAGCTCTCCGGAAACGCTGGTGTGTATCGTCATGTCCGTCATATCGGACCTCCCTGATTCGGCGTAAAGCCAGTTTCGGCGAACCCGTCCTGGCCTTCAAGTAAATTCTATAAGCGCGGTACGCATGAATCGCCTGTGCTGCCGTGCCCGTATTATGACATGATGCAATTGTGCTTATTTGCAGGGCGTGACAATGAAGCGGCAGGTGTTCCTGATTCCGGGTTTTTTCGGCTTCGCCAACCTGGGAGATTTTGCCTACTGGGGACCGGTGCTTCACAAACTGCAGCAGCTGTTCGACGACGCCGGCATGCCAGCGGACATTCACTGCGTAAAATCCCTTCCCACCGCCAGTCTGCGCGCGCGCACCCGCTTCCTGCTGGAGACGATTGCGCGTGTGCGGCCTCGCGCCAACACGCCAATTCATTTGATCGGCCATTCAACGGGTGGGCTGGATGCGCGACTGCTGCTGACACCGAATGTGGATTTGCAGTCGAAAATAAAAGTGGAAGCTATTGCCGGCAAGGTGCGCTCCAGCATCAGCGTGGCGACCCCGCACCGGGGTGCTCCGATAGCGTCCTTTTTTGCCAGTGTGCTGGGCCACCATTTGCTGCGACTATTATCGATAGTCACCATCGCGGCCCTGCGCGGTGCGCAGCTGCCGCTCTCGGCGTGGGTAGAAATCGCGGGGCTGTTCGCGCTGCCCCCTGTTTTCGGTGACGCAACCGGTTCCCTGGCCAGCCAGCTTTACCAGCAACTTCTGGCAGACTTCAATGCCGAACGGCGCACACAGGTCGAGGAGCTACTGGGCGAGGTACAAAAAGACCAGTCACTACTGACCCAGCTGACTGTGGAGTCGATGGATGTCTTCAACGCCACCGTCAGTGATCGCGACAGCGTCGCCTACGGGTCAGTCGTCACGTGTGCGCGACCACCCGGACTGGACACTTCGCTGGAAATTGGCCTGGACCTGGTCGACCAGGCCCAGCAGGCCTTTTACTATAGCCTCAGTCGACTGGCCAGCGGTTACGCCTTTCCGCTACCCGGTGCGCAGTACCGGAAGCCGCTGTGCCAGCGTCTCGGGAAGGTACCTGACTCCAATGCCAATGACGGCATCGTCCCCACGCTCTCACAACCCTGGGGCCGTTGCATTGCCGTGGCCCAGGCCGATCACCTGGATATCATCGGACACCATGGCGGCGCTGAGGATGACCCGCAGCAGCGTTATGACTGGCTGGCAACCCGCAGCAATTTTCGCACACCACAGTTTGAGGAAGTGTGGGGCAAAGTCGTGGCATTCATTGCCCGGTCGGAGGGTGCAGAGTTTCGGCACACTGTATAGACCTCGGCAATGGCCAGGCGCACCCTGCACGCATGGCGGGCCCTCAACTCACACGCACCACCAGCTTGCCGAAATTGTCGCCGCTGAACAGTCCAAGAAATGCCTTGGGTGCGTTTTCCAGTCCATCGACAATATCCTCCCGGTATTTTACTTTTCCGGCAGCCAGCCAGCTGCTCATATCGCGGATAAAATCCGGGATACGGCCCTGGTAATTGCTGACAATAAAGCCCTGTATTTTCAGACTGCGCTGTAATATCAGACCCTGTAGCAGGCTGATGCGATCAGGCCCGGCAGGTAATTCGGTCTCGTTATACTGCGAAATCAGGCCGCAGATAGGTACTCGGGCAAAATTGTTGAGCAGCGGCATCACCGCGTCCCATACTTTGCCACCGACATTTTCAAAATACACATCAATGCCTGCGGGACAGGCCGCTGCCAATTGTTGGGCCATGTCCTTGTCGTAATGGCTGATACAGGCGTCGTAGCCCAGTACTTCCACGGCATACCGGCACTTCTCTTTAGAACCGGCGATACCGACCACGCGACAGCCCTTGAGTTTGGCAATCTGGCCCACCACAGACCCCACCGCGCCAGTGGCCGCAGCCAGCACCACGGTCTCCCCGGCTTTGGGCTCGCCGATATCGAGCAGGCCCACGTAGGCCGTCAGGCCCGGCATACCCAGTACACCCAGTGCCCAGGAGGGCTGCGTGATGCGCGGGTCCAGCTTCATCAAACCGCTGCCGTCGGACAGGGCATAGTCCTGCCACCCGGCATAGGCAGTGACCAGATCGCCTTTGGCAAAAGCAGGATTGCGCGAGCTGACCACTTCGCTGACGGTACCGCCGACCATGACCTCCCCCAGTGCAACCCCCTGCGCGTAACTCTTGCCCGCATTCATACGCCCGCGCATATAGGGATCAAGAGACAGAAACCGGGTCTGCAGCAGCACCTCCCCGTCCCCCGGCTGCGGCACGGGAACCGTTTCCAGCTTGAAGTTGTCCGTGGTTGGCATACCTCTGGGGCGTACAGCCAACACAATGCGGCGATTAACCGGTGGCGCGGCAGCCTGCACCGGTTGCAACGCAAATGCACTTAACGCAGTGAGGGAAGCCAGGGTGAAATCGCGACGATTCAGGTTCATGGGAAATGCTCCTTTATTTTGTCTATGCCCGGAGACTAACCATAGACCAGTCTCCATAGTCTGTCTCTGCCGCGGCCTGCGGCGTCGAAGAATTCCGTGAATCCGGTACAGGATGGGCCAAAGTCGCCAAATTTGAACCGGCAAGCGCATTTCGCACCCCTGCACTAACTGACCAATCGGGAAGTTAAGTACACTGTGCGGCAATAGCGATGGGAGTAAATGAGTATGTACGATCTGGTCATTCGAAATGCGCAGATAGTTGACGGCACCGGCAGGCCCGCGTTCCCTGGGGATCTGGCGATAAGTAAAGGCAAGATTGTCGCCGTGGGCGCCGTCAGCGCCACGGGCAAAAAGGAAATCGATGCCCGGGGCAAACTGCTTACACCCGGCTGGGTGGACGTGCACTCGCACATGGACGGCCAGGCGACCTGGGACCCGCTGTGCAGCCCCGCCGCCAATCACGGTATTACCACGCTGGTCATGGGTAACTGCGGTATCGGCTTCGCGCCCTGCAAACCCAACAAAGAGGCACAGGCGCGCCTCATTACCGTGGTTGAGGACGTCGAGGATATTCCCGGCACCGCACTGCATGAAGGTGTGAAGTGGGATTGGGAAAGTTTCCCCGAGTATATGGATGCGGTAGAACGATTTCCGCGGGCTATTGATGTAGCGGCGCAGGTTCCCCACTGCGCTGTGCGCACTTATGTAATGGGCGAGCGCGGCAGCAAGAACGAGATGGCGACACCAGCGGACGTGGCGTCCATGGCGGCCATCGTCAAGGAGGGCATCGAACACGGGGCCCTGGGCTTCACCACCTCGCGTACCGAGTTGCACACCACCGGCGGCGATCAGGCCATGCCCGGCACCTATGCCGACGAGGCGGAATTGCTTGGCATCGGTAAAGTGATCGGCGAGTTGGACGGCAAGGGAATTTTTGGCCTGGTGTCTGACTTCCATAACTGGGAGCAGGAGATGGACTGGATGAAGCGCCTCTCGATAGAGAATAACTGCCAGGTCAATTTCGTGCTGTTTTTCCGAGAGGAAAAGGACTGGGATCGCGTACTCAAACAACTGGACTACTGTCGTCGGGCCAGGGCCGAGGGTGCGCTACTGATTCCCCACGTCGGCGCCCGCCCGGTAAATATCTTGCTGAGCTGGGACGGCACTATCAATCCCTTCAGCTTTCACACCCACTACGCCCCCCTGTCCATCATGTCACACGAGGAGCGCCTGGCCGAGTTGCGCAAGCCGGAAGTGCGTGCGGCGATTCTGGCCGAGGATTTACCGCTGATGGGCGATGCGTTCATGGACACCATCATCGGCGGTTACGACAAATTGTACGAACTGGGCAACCCACCGAACTATGAGCCGGGCCCGCAGGACAGTATCGCGGCGCAGGCGGCACAAGCGGGTGTCCCGCCGCAGCAATACTGCTACGACCTGATGATGAAGAACGGCGGCAAAAGCGTCGTGTACTTCCCCTGCTTCGGCTACGGTGCGAATGATCTCAGCCGCCAGGTGCAACTGCTGGAGGACGAGAGCACCGTGCTTTCGCTCGCGGACACGGGTGCCCACTGCGGTGTGCTGTGCGACGCCAGTGTACCCACCCAGATGCTCAGCTACTACGTGCGCGATCGGCAGCGCGGCCATCGCCTGAAGCTGGAAGATGTCGTCAAGATGCAGACCCACGATACGGCGCGCTGCGTAGGGCTGGAGGATCGCGGCACGCTGGAAGTCGGCATGAAGGCCGACCTCAACCTCATCGACTTCGACGCGTTACAGGTGGAAGCCCCGCATATTATTTTCGATCTGCCCGCCGGTGGGCGCCGCATGTTCCAGGGCGCACGCGGATACGTTGCCACAATCGTCAGCGGCGAAGTGATTATGGAAAACGGCCAATATACGGGCGCCGTACCAGGTACCCTGATCCGCGGTACCCAGGCAGCGCCCAAAGCAGCCTGACCGGCACGTTCCATGGCAACCGTCAGCAGCAACCTGCGTCTCAACATGACAGGGGCGGAAGCCGATCCCGCCCTGCGCGCCCTGCGCTATCGCACTGCCATTGAGATGGCGAGCTACGCCGATGCGCAGGGTTTTTCCAGCGTCAACGTGGAGGAACACCATGTGGCGGATAACGGCTGGCTGCCCTCCCCCCTCACCATGGCCGCCGCCATCGCTGCGCGCACCGAGCGCTGCAGTATTGGTGTGATGGCGCTACTGGTGACGCTGTACGATCCGATCCGCCTGGCCGAAGATATCGCCGTCGTTGACCTGCTCAGCCAGGGACGTCTCAACTTCATCGCCGGCATGGGGTACCGGGAGGTGGAATTCCATATCGCCAACAAGCCCTATGCCGAGCGCGGCGCGTGGATGGATCATGTCCTGGAAACCCTGCTCAAGGCGTGGTCGGACGAACCGTTCGAGTACAAAGGAAAAATGGTCAACGTCACGCCCAAACCGTTCAGCCGTCCCCACCCGATGTTCCTGGTAGGCGGCATGAGCAAGCCGGCTGCGCGCCGGGCCGCGCGTCTTGGCCTGCCCTTTGCGCCACCGGTGGCCGACCCGGTGCTGAATGCCTACTACTACGAGCAACTGCAGAAGTATGGCAAGCAGGGTTTCACGCATTCGCCTCCCGCGGACTTTTCCATCCTGTTCATCCACGAGAACCCCGACCAGGCCTGGGACGAATTGGGACAATACTTTCTCAATGAGGTTATCGAATACAGCAGTTGGAAAACGGCCGGCGTGAATCGTCCACTGGAATTCAGCAGCGACTCCATAGCAGCCTTGCGTGCTGAACAACGCTACGAGATCATCACGCCGCAGGAATGTATGCAACGGCACCGGGAACGCAGCGATTTCTTCGCCGCCATCCACCCGCTCATCGGCGGCATGCCGCTGGACAAAGCCTGGCAGTGCTCTTCATCTGTACACCGAGCAGGTGCTGGCACCACTGCTGGCAGAACAGGCCGGCTGATTACCCCAGCGCGCGGCGCAGGACGTTGGCGCGCTTATCCGCGCCGTCATGGCTCCAGCCCGGCGCCAGAAACAGATAGCGCAGGCGATCACCCCAGTTAGGGGCGCGTTTCAAATCCTGTCCGATGGCGACATACTCGTGCAGGGCCACCCAGGCGATATTGTCCGACTCGATATTCCTGGTCAGGCCATAAATCACCGGGTCGTCATCGCGCTCCGCACTGAAGGTGCCAAACAGTTTGTCCCAGATAATCAGCACGCCGCCGTGATTGCGATCCAGGTAGCGCACGTTCGAGCCGTGATGCACGCGGTGATGGGACGGCGTATTGAACACCGCCTCGAACCAGGGGTGCAGCTTATTGACAGCGCGGGTGTGTATCCAGAACTGGTAGAACAGGCTAAAGCTGATCATGGTGATAATCATGGCCGGGTCGAAGCCCAGCAGCGGCAACCACAACCAGAACAGGAACTTGTGCAGGCGCTCCCCGACGCCCTGACGCAGGGCAGTGCCAAAATTGAAATATTGGGAGGAGTGATGATTGACGTGGCCGGCCCAGAACAGCCGCACCTCGTGATTGGAACGGTGGAACCAGTAAAACGTAAAGTCTTCCAGGAAAAACAACAGCAACCAGGCCCACCACTGATGGTTTACGACATCGCGCAGTGGGCTGATGTCGTGCAACCGCACCATGATGGCGAGGGCCACGAGGCGCGGCACAATTTCCACCAGCAGCGCCAATACCCCCATGCTCAGCGACGCCCTGGTATCCGCGCCGCGATACAATGCCATGCCACGGCGGTGTGACCACCGGGCCTCCAGCAGCATCGCGGCGATGAACAACGGTACCGCAAATAGCGAAAGATCGTTTTTCAGAAATTCCTGCACAGGGTCATCCCACAATTTGCCTGATCGCAGTCTAGCCATACCGGGTTCGGGCAGCAACGATACTTCCTTTCATCCCCAGGATGACGAAACTATTCCACATGCCGCCGTGCCAGGCCTCCACCTGAATTAAATGCAGGCGGGCGATGCCTGAAAGATCAACTTCTACTGCGCTGGAAACCGGCGCAGTCGATCCTGATAGGATACACTCCCAACATGTTTGACGTCGTAAAACGCATAAGATGTCCGACCTGCAGGCGGCAGACACTAGCGACAAGAAATAAGGAATGCTATGAAAGTGACTAGAACAGTGGCCGCTATGTTTGCGATTGTGTTGCTTGCAGTTTGTTCCAGGAGCGTTAATTCTGAACAGCTACAGCAGAGAGATGGACTTATTTACGAAGTTAATAATCCATACCCCTACACGGGAAACGTGGAGAGCTTTTATGCGAATGGCCAGAAGCAGTCTGAGAAGAACTACGTTGATGGGAAACAGCATGGTAAGCAGGAAAGCTGGCATGAGAATGGCCAGAAGATGCTGGAGAAAAACTATGTAGATGGGAAACAGCATGGTAAGCAGGAGGAGTGGTACGAGAGTGGCCAGAAGTGGTCTGAGAAGAACTATGTGGACGGGCAGGAGCACGGCAAGTATGAACGCTGGTATGAGAATGGCCAGAAGATGCTTGAGGAAAACTATAGAGATGGGAAACTCCACGGGAAGAGAATCGTTTGGGCTGAAAATGGCAAGATCTTGGCGGAGGTTAATTATGTTGATGGCGTACTGGTAGAGAGGGAAAACGGCTGCTGAGAGAGCCGCATGCACACCCGGATTTTTAACAGCCCGCTACCTGCCAATTGTTATAGAATGGCCGGGGCTTTGTGACATTGATCTTCCCGCTCCTGGTCGCTTGAGACACTTTGAATGTTGGCAAAAGTGAAGAGACTCCTTATCCCGCTGGGTATTGTGATTGCAGCAGCGGTAGCAGCGATTATCCTGATTGGCTCGCGTGAAGAGTTCAAGACCAGCGATACCACCGAGCTGCTGCCCCATGTGCAGGCAATCGAGGTGACGCTGTCTGATGTGCCCATTGCCATTGTCGCCCATGGCAACGTCAATTCCCGCTACGAACTGGAACTGGCCACCGAGGTTACCGGCAGGGTGGTGTGGGTTGCGCCGGAATTCCAGCCGGGTCAACTGGTTGCAGCCGGCACGGTGCTGTTGCGTATCGACCCCGTCAATTACCAGCTGGCATTGGCGCAAGCCAAAGCAGCTCTGGCTACTGCCAATATCGCACTGGCCGATGCCAGGGCGCTAAAACGCACGGCCGCGACCGGCGAGGCGGAGTTGAATATCGAGGCTGCGCGCCAGCGTATCGTCAAGGCTGAGCAGGACCTGGCCTACACCGAGATAAAAGCGCCGTTTGATGCGGTCATTGACCAACAACTGGTGGAATACGGTCAGTTTATCAGCGCCGGCCGCACGGTGGCACGCCTGCTGAGCAGTAGCATGGCCGAAGTCAGCCTGCCGGTGACACCCAATGAAGCGGGCTTTCTCACCTCCGCCGTTGGTGCCAGCGTGGTGCTCAGTGCGCAACTCGGGGAACAGCAACAGCAGTGGCAGGGCCGATTGGCGCGCATCGAATCACGTGTGGAGCAGGCGGCGCGCGTGATTCCAGTGATAGTGGAGGTCGACTCGCCCTATGACCTCGACACCCATAGACACAGCCTCCCGCTCGGCCTGTTTGTCACGGCGACGCTGCCCGGCCGGCCGGTGAGCGCGGCCGTGCGCCTGCCAGGGTCCGTGTTGCACGCTGACAACACTGTGTTCGTATTGGCCGGCAACGCGCTGCAGCGACGCCAGGTGAATGTCGTCTACCGCGAGGGCAACTCCGTCATCATCAACAAGGGTCTGCAAACCGGTGACCTGGTGGTCACCACCCGCCTTGAGCTCATGTTTGAGGGTATGAAGGTAATACGCAGCGATGCCTGAGTCCCGCTACCAGAATGAGCGGGGCATCATCGGCTGGATGGCGTCCAATCCCATTGCCGCCAACCTGCTGCTGATCATTGTGCTGCTGGCGGGCCTGGTAGCCATCCAGGGCATTCGCAAGGAAGTATTCCCGAGTTTTCCCACGGATACCTTTACCGTCACCGTGCCCTATCCCGGCAGTTCCCCCGAGGAAATTGAGCAGGGCATCGTGCTGAAGATCGAGGAGGAGCTGCGCGATATCGTCGGTATAAAGGAAATCCGCAGCACGGCGATGGAAGGTGTGGGCGTAGTCACCGTGGAAATGGAACCGGGCAGCGATATAGCGAAGGCGCTGAACCAGGCCAAGGTGCGCGTGGACGGCATTCCCGCGTTTCCGCTGGATGCCGAGGAACCGATTGTGGAGGAGGTCATCAGCCGCGGCTTCGCCATGCGGGTCAGCGTCTACGGCGATCTCGACGAGGTCGGCCTGAAGCAGCTGGCGGAGCAGATCCGCGAGGAAATCCTCGACCTGGAGGGCATCAGCGAGATCCGCGTGTTGGGCGAACGCAGTTACGAGATTTCCATTGAAGTATCGGATGAGGCGCTGCGGCGCTATGGCCTGGATTTCGACCAGGTGGTCAATGCGGTGAAAAGCCGCTCCCGCGATTTGCCCGGCGGCAGCCTGCGCACCGAGCATGGCACCATCAAGTTGCGCTCGATATCACAGGCCTACACCGGCGAGGACTTCGCCGCGTTGAATGTGCTGACCCGGTCGGACGGCACTTCCATCATGCTGGGCGAAGTGGCCGCGGTGGTCGATGGCTTCGAGGACCAGCCGGTGCTGAGCACGTTGAACGGTCGCCGCGCGATCACCCTGATTGTCGACCGGGTCGGCAATCAGGACGTGCTGCAGATGACCGATCAGTTGCGCAATTATATCGCGGCCAAGCAGGCCAGCCTGGCGGAAGGAGTCTACGTCGTCGGCTGGATAGATGAGAGCAATATCCTGCGCGGCCGCATCGAGTTGATGCTGCGCAACGCCGCACAGGGTGCAATCCTGGTGGTGATTGCGCTCGCCCTGTTTCTCGACCTGACCCTGGCACTGTGGGTGATAATGGGTGTGCCGTTCGCGGTGATGGCGACACTGGCGACGATCTACTTTTTTAACCTGCCGATTTCCATCAATGTGCTGTCGGTGTTTGCCTTCATCCTGGTGCTGGGGATCCTGGTGGACGACGGTATTGTCACGGCGGAGAGCGCCTATGCCTATGTGCAGGCTGAGGGCCAGGGTATTGCGAGTGTATTGCGCGGCGTGCGCCGGGTCACCACGGCCACGGTGTTCGGCGCCCTGACGACGATGATCGCCTTCGGGCCGACGCTGCTGTTAACCGAGGGTTTCGCCCGGGTGATGACCCATATCGGCCCCGTGGTAATACTCTGCCTGTTCTTTTCCCTGGTCGAAACCAAGCTCATCCTGCCGTCACACCTGCGGTACCTTCGCACGGGTGACCAGATTGCCGGTGGCTGGCGCGCCCCCATCGACAAGCTGCAGAGGCGTTGTTCGGCGGGGTTGGTCAGTTTCGCCCAGGGCCCTTACCTGCGCTTTCTGCAGCGTTGCCTGCATCATCGCTATATCACCCTGGCGACTTTCATCGCCGTACTTGTCCTGTCCGTGGCATTGATACCGTCCGGCCTGGTCCGGTTTGTATTTTTCCCCAACGTGCCCTCGGACCAGATTTTCGTGACGCTGGAAATGCCGCAGGGCACCTCCTGGGAGAAAACTCACGAGTATGCCCGGCGCATCGAAGTGGCCGCGCGGACAATGAACGAGCGCTACCGGCAGGAAGCCGGTACCACCGTCGATGTCATACGGCAGTTGCTGGTGGTTTCCGAGACCGATACCAACGCCAGTGTGGACATCGACCTGGTGCCCAGCGAGCAGCGCACCATCAGCTCGGTGGTCATGGCGCAGTGGTTGCGCGAGGCGTTGGGCGAACTGGAGGGCATTCGGGCGCTACACGTGGATGCCGTGGCTGGCCCCCCGGGTGCCGCGCTGGAACTGCAACTCAGCGGGCAGGATCTGGAGACCCTGCGCCTGGCCGCGCAGGACCTGAAGCAATCGTTGACGCTGATGCGTGGCGTGCAGGATATCAGCGACAGTTTCAATGCCGGAGGCCGGGAGCTGGATATTCGCGTGACCGCCGAGGGCGAGGCGCTGGGCCTCGGCGATGTCGATCTCGCCAGGCAGGTGCGGCAGGCATTTTTTGGCGCCGAGGTGCAGCGCGTGCAGCGCGGGCGCAACGAGGTGCGGGTGTATGTCCGCCTGCCGGCGGTCGACCGCACCCGGCTTGAAAGCCTGCATGCGCTGTGGATACGCGTTCCCGATGGCCGCAAGCTGCCGTTTTCCGTGGTGGGTGAGGTGCGCGAGAGTACCGGCCTGAGTGTCATCAATCGCATCGATCGTAAACGTGTGGTGACGGTGCAAGCCGATATCAATAAAATGCTGGTCGAACCCGGCGACGTCACGCAATTGCTCCGGGCGGAAGTACTGCCGCAATTGTTGCAGCGGTATCCGGGTATACACTACCAGTTTGGTGGGGAGACCGAAGCGCAGCAGGATACATCCTCGGTGTTGGGCATTGCCTTCGTCATCGTGCTGCTGATGATTTACGGTGCGCTGGCCATCCCGTTGAAAAGCTATATCGAACCGCTGCTGATCATGTCAGTGATTCCCTTTGGCATCGTCGGCGCCATACTGGGCCATCTGATCCTGGGCAAGGACATCAGCATACTGTCGGTCATCGGCATCGTGGGTCTGGTGGGCGTGGTGGTCAATGACAGCCTGGTACTGGTCGACTTCATCAACCACTACATCGATGAGGGACACGACTGGCGTACGGCGGTGGTACAGGCGGGACCGCAGCGATTTCGCGCGGTGATACTGACGTCGTTGACGACGTTTCTCGGTCTGGTGCCGATACAACTGGAGACCTCCATCCAGTCCGAGTTCGTCAAACCCATGGCGATTTCGATTGCGTTCGGCGTGCTGTTTGCCACCTTTGTCACGCTGGTGCTGGTGCCAGTACTGTATTTTATTGCCAAGGACCTGTCTGCGCGGGCGAGCGCATTGGGACAGTCATTATCAAATCGCTGAGAAGTACGGGACATCTACCCGGGCGGTGTTCATCTATCCGGGTGTGATCGCACCTTCAATGCGTTTAAGGCACCACGCCCACCTGCGGCATGTCCGCCAGGCTGATATCCCTCGCGTGCTGCTCGAAGCCTTTATTCTTCTAGAAGAAGGCGCCGGGCATGGTGGTGGGTATCACCAGCACATAAAACAGGGCGCGACCAACGGTGGCGATTAGCAGCGCTGCCACAGCGCACACTCACCATAGAACAAGGCCGTAAGCGTCCCCCAGATAAAAAGGCCCGCACAGCAGCGCCACCCCATCGCCCGAAAAGCTGCCTCTATTACCTGACTGAGTATGTCAACGGCATGACGCTCTCACAATGGATGCGGGAGAATCCACAACCCGCAGTAGGCGACGCGGTGTTTCTTATCGACCAAATCGCCAAAGGTATTCGCGCCATGCACCGGCGGGAGACCCTGCACCAGGATATCAAGCCAGACAACATTCTGATCGACAACCATGGCCAGGTAAAAATTATCGACTTCGGCGCCCGTCACGTGGCGGGAATTGTCGAGATTGCGACCCCGCTACAACGGGATATCGCCCGGGGCACCGCCACCCACTCCGCACATGAATACACCCTAGGGCTCCAAGCCAACTACAGAGCCGACCTTGTTTCCCTGGCGGTTATCAGCTACGAGATGTTGACCGGGAAACTGCCCTTTGGCGGCAGCCTGGAGTATCACCAGCGGCCGCTGGTGGCGCGCGACCCACTGCGAGTATGGAAAACTATCTGCGGTATGCTGATCTTCACACAAATTATCAGCCTGATACTGCTGCTGCGCTAAGCGGGTGGCGGGGCTCAGAATACAATGCTGTCGCCCCGGGCGGGGATCTCCACCTGGCGTTGGTGCTCGCGCCACAGGCAGTCGGACAGGGCATCCTGGGCGCGGGGCTCGCCGTGCACCAGAAAAGTTCTGGGCGGCGGATTAAATGCCTTAATCCACTGCAGCAGTCCACTCTGCCCCGCGTGAGCGGAGAGACCGCCCAGCGTCTCGATCCGCGCTTTTACTATGAACTCCTCACCGAAGATTTTTACCGCCTTTGCCCCGTCGACCAGAACACGCCCAAGGGTACCCCTGGCCTGGTAGCCGGTAAAAATGACCGTATTGCGCGCATCCCAGACACGCTGTTTCAGGTGATGCCGGATTCGACCGCCCGTGCACATACCGCTACCGGCGATGATAATGGCGCCGCCCTTGATGCGATTGATCGCCATGGATTGCTCGGTATCTACCGCCATATTGAGCTTGGGCAGGAATTTTTCCAATGACGTTTTGTGTGCGTCACTGAGCTGGCGCACATCGTCCCGGTCGAGCGCATGCAACCACGAGTCGTAAACACGCGTGACGGCAATCGCCATGGGGCTGTCCAGAAAGACCTCCCAGTTATCCAATTCCCCCTGGTGATGCAGGCAGCCCAGATGGAACAGAATATCCTGGGTGCGCCCCACGGCGAACGCGGGAATCATCACGGTGCCGCCGGCTTTCCAGGTTTCGCGCA
This sequence comes from uncultured Gammaproteobacteria bacterium, assembly GCA_963712135.1. Taxonomy (GTDB): domain Bacteria; phylum Pseudomonadota; class Gammaproteobacteria; order Pseudomonadales; family Halieaceae; genus Marimicrobium. Next base: position 201,658 of record CAVQGV010000026.1, on the reverse strand, counting down.
GGATATCCCGCAACTGCACCATGGAATCTTCCTCTCCCCGATGTTCCCGGTCACCATAAGTACTCTCTACCAGCAATACATCAGCCCTGGATAATGTGCTCGGCTCATTCATGAGCACCGAATCGTGTTTACCCAGATCACCAGAAAACACCAGGGTCTTCTCCCGCCCCTTCTCCTTAAGCCGCACTTCGACGATGGCCGAGCCCAGGATATGACCCGCGTCATGAAACACAATGACTGCGCTGTCACCCAGTGCAACTTCCTTTTCGTAGGCGTGTCCCTCACAAAGCAGGAGTAAACCCTCTACATCTTCCATATCAAAGGCAGGTTCAACGGTAGGCCTGCCCCGACGGGAATTGCGCACATTCGTGCGCTCAAGGTCGCGCAGATAAAGCCCCACCGAATCCCTGAGCATAATGTCCAGCAACTCTGCCGTGGCCCGGGTGCAAATGATCGGACCGGAAAATCCTTCACGGTACAACTTGGGCAACAAGCCTGAATGATCCAGGTGAGCGTGCGACAGGATAACCGCGTCGATGTCGGACGGAGCAAAAGGAAATTGCTCGTCCCCGATACGCTCTACCGCATCTCCGCCCTGGTGCATGCCACAATCGAGTAAGACGCGTCCACCGCCAATGGTTTCCAGCAGATAGCAGGAACCTGTGACCTCCTGTGCCGCGCCGTAAAATGTTACTGTCGCCATGGAATAGGGTCTCTTAACCCAGAGAAAATGTAACCGGACCTGATTCGATATGCCGCCAGTAAACCGGGTATCTGGTGACCTAGTGTGATGCTGGTTCCTGCGACAGCATCCTGTCGCTCTTACCGACCAGCCAATATGTCACGCCCAGAGCAAGAGTGACCACGCCAATCGCCAACACTTCGTTTGAAGACGTTTTATCAAGGTCAAGCACAATGACCTTACGCGCAATCGCCATCAGCGCCGTTGCCACCACCATTTTGATCGGCAAGGTATTGGAACCAAGATACAACCTGATATTGATGAATATCTCGATTGCAATCAGGACTACCATAAAAGCTCCGAAAATCTGAAATATCTCGCCGACGCTCAACTGTAACAGCGGCGGCGATTTCAAACTGTCATAGATATTGTAGCCAACATCGACAACACCGAGAACGATAACAAACGCCATCAAAATGGCCATCACCTTGATAGATGCCCTGATGACACGATGCAAAACACGAATCAGGGGATCATGGTAATCCAGCGATAATTCATGGTGAATGATCGACTCACCCTCCAGCCTGTCCTGCTCCATTCCTTATACTCCCTGACTGAGCGGCGTAACCGTGGCTCTTCTCGCTTAGACGGTACTAAGATTTGGTACGTCGGGCAAGAGGGTGTGTGGTGGGACAAGGTCAGTCTTTCTGTAGCCTCTGGTAGTGCTCCGCAGCAAAGCCGCGATACTGCATAAAGCGGGCACGCCGGGCTTTCTCCTTCAGATCAATCGCGTCACGCATACCAAACTTTTTGAGCATGACATCCATCGCAACTGCACACCAGTCAATCTCCATCTCATCCATGGCCGCGGCGACATCCGCTTCTGATACCCCGCGCTCGCGCAGTTCCTCACGCAGGCGCAGCGGCCCATAACCGCGACTGATGCGTTGCCGGGCATAGCTTTGCGCAAAGCGGACATCGCTCTGCAGGCGTTGTGCAATGAGCCGGGACAGCTGTTCGTCTATCTTATCGCTATCGGGAAATCGGCGCTTCAGTTTATTGCGCAGTTCACGCACGGAATGTTCGCGACGCGCCAACAGGTTCATTGCTGCAAGGCGGATATCCGCAGGATTGATCTCTACCTCATCGGACGAATCGTGATCGGGCATGGTCGCTGGCAGGATGGATTCAGGCATAGTAAAAAAAGGCGCCGGGGACTTGAGTGGGATAAGTGGGATCCCGGCGCCCGTGGAAAACATTCAAGAGCAATGCTGTGGCCAGGCAGTGTTACTCCTCCGGTACAATCTCCTCAACACTCTGGTCAACATTAACCGATGCAGCAAGCTTTGCCGGAGCACCTGTATTGAGCATTTGCGTGCGGATCTGGCCTTCTATTTCACTGGCCACCGCGGGATTGTCTCCCAGGAACTTGGCGGCATTGGCTTTGCCCTGTCCGATTTTATCGCCCTTGTAGGCATACCAGGCGCCGGACTTCTCTACCAGATTCAGCTTTACGCCCCAGTCGATGACTTCACCCATGCGGTAAATGCCCTGACCGTACATAATCTGGAACTCTGCCTGTTTGAAGGGTGGCGACACCTTGTTCTTGACTACTTTCACCCGCGTCTCGTTGCCGATCACCTCATCGCCATCCTTGACTGCGCCAATACGGCGAATGTCCAGACGCACGGATGAATAGAACTTGAGGGCATTACCACCTGTGGTGGTTTCCGGGCTGCCGAACATCACACCGATTTTCATACGGATCTGGTTGATGAAAATGACCAGGCTGTTGGTCTGTTTAATAGCGGCGGTCAGCTTGCGCATGGCCTGACTGAGCAAGCGGGCCTGCAGGCCCACGTGAGAGGCGCCCATCTCGCCTTCGATTTCCGCCTTGGGTGTCAACGCCGCCACGGAATCGATGACCAGCACATCCACCGCACCGGAGCGCACCAGCATCTCCGCCACTTCCAACGCCTGTTCGCCGGTATCGGGCTGGGACATGATCAGTTCATCCATCCGCACACCCAGTTTCTCGGCGTAGGCGGGATCCAGTGCGTGTTCGGCGTCGATAAACGCGGCGGTGCCACCCAACTTCTGGGCCTCGGCGATCACCTGCAGGGTCAGGGTGGTCTTGCCAGAGGACTCGGGACCGTAGATTTCACAAATACGGCCCCTGGGCAGGCCGCCTATGCCCAACGCGATATCCAGCCCGAGAGATCCGGTCGAGATAACGGGAATAGCCACATGCTCCCGGTCTCCCATACGCATTACAGTGCCCTTGCCGAACTGTCGCTCGATCTGGCTCAGTGCTGCATCCAGTGCTTTAGTCTTGTTGGCGTCCATAGTAGTCCCTCTATTTATGCTAATTGTCAGCTGGATTTCGAGATGTATTCCCGGCCTGATCCAGACCTGCTTCCTGTTCGGCTTGCTCCAGACGGTTTCCGTCATAAAGCAAAACTACTGTATATATACTCAGTGGTTTGAATCCGGATTGCAAGCCCCAAAAGCAATTAAATTCGGTCATATGGCACAGGTGAAAAAAACCCGCCTGAATTGTCGACAGGTGCACCAGCTTCATTCTGCGGACTGGCCGACAGCCTGTAGATGGGTGAACGAATTCACGGTTACATTAGCCGGAAAACACAGATGAAATGGTGTGCCTGGTGGCAAAGTACCATAAATATTCTGGCTGCCCTCGCGAATAAAGTACTGCAGTGGCGGCTTCCCTGATGTGGGATGCGTCAGTGAGAAGCTTCCGTTAATCGAGGATTCGATGCTGACATTCCACGCCTGCTTATCGGTAAAGCCAGGGTGCTGGATACAATTATTCTGGTCGATCTCCAGCGGCAATGGATCATCTCCACTGGACTGGTAGATTGCTCGCGCCTGTATATAGTTTGCGAGATGTTCGGATGCGCGATAGTCAGGGGAAAAGACGTTAACTTCATTTCTTACCAGCCAATTGATCACCGGCGCATTGACCCTTGTACCATTATTACCGGATTGCCAGTTTTGCAGGCTAAATGTATTAGCTGAATCAACACCCAACATATAAACAGAGAGATCATTCCATCCCGCGAGAGTCGCCAAGGATGATTGTCTTTGCGAAATAATCTTAAACGCTACCAGTTGTAACGCAATAATCGCACCGAGAAAGCCCAGTGCAATGACAATAAGCAGAAGGCTTCGGATGTCCTTGCTCACTCCCGGGGCAACAAATCGGAACAGACTGGCCAAAGCATCCGCACTGGACCAAACGAAAGCTGCCGCCGCAAACTTATAAAGGAGAATATAACGCGGCGCATCAATGGTGAATGGGAGCGTGGCATTTTCACGGAATACCACGACAGTCACAGCGCCCAATCCTATTGCGAGCATTACTACCCCTGCTATCAGAACTTTACGCTGCGCACTTAATGCCCATAAGGTAGCTGCCGCATAGGCCACTGCAATGCCAAAGAAGCTGATCATCTGCCAGGACTGCAGGGAATTGTTGACTATGACGTAAGTATAGGCATCCCCATGAAAGCCACCCGCGACAGCCTTACCAAAAACAGCGAGTAATAGTGGAATCTGTGCTAACAGTGCAGCGAGATTACGCGCCGCATCACTGGAATCACGCGCTTCCATTTGACCGAACAAAGTCAGGATGTACGCATTCCAACCGTAGACAAACATGGCGGTGCCTAGCAGTAGCACAAGCAATTTATAGTTGCGCTGCGGAATAGCCCTTATTGCAATAGCAGAAATACTCGCCATAAAAAAAAGCACGCCATAACTGGAGTGCAGTATAACCATGAGAATCACACTACCGACATACAAGACCTGGCGGTTGCCCGAACGAGGCTGCATAGCTAAAAGATAGGTGGATATTGCTACCAGAAGTCCCAGACATAGAAAGTAACCCTGAAGGTAAATCAGCGGCCAGGAAATGGGTCCGGCGGTAGTTAGGCCAGTCATCACGAGGGCAATCGAAATTGCAACTATTAGCGCATAGATTTTCGAACCAGTACGTAATGAGAGCTCATGAAAAGCGGCTACTGAGAGGTAGGCTGCCATGATAAAAAAGAGCGTGATTCCTACGTAAGCATCAACGCGCAAGGAGGTCTTCAGTACATAGCTCGTGAAGATCTGGTGAAGATGTAACAGCGGGCTGGCGTGATGGTTCGTGAAAAGCCGGGTAAGCGACCCGGTGCCATCCAATATCGGCATAACATTGTATAAAAAATGGCGGAAGTAATCGGCCTGGAAAGCGCCGTTACCAAAATAATACGTCAAACCAAGAGCGCTAACCGTTCCGATCGAGGCGGCGATAAGAATCGCCGCAATACAAAGGTGGCTAGAGTTAAAGGTGGTAGAGCCCGTCTTCATAAATGGCGCAGGCCGACTACACTGGCGAAAGGAATTGCAAACTTACATCGAAAAGAGCCCGCTGTGCAAGAACAGGTACTACCAACGTGTACTACGAGGAAGCTGAAAATTTACCCGCCAAGGTATGTCGATGGACCGTTGGTTGCGTCGCCTGGCCCGTTGAACACTGCAGTGGCATCGGGCAAAAATTCTCGCTGCAGCGCGGCCCTGTCCTGCGCGGCGAGGGCCCACCAGCTCGCCTTCAGTTCGCGCCAGACCCGCACCTGAAAGGTTTTCACCACGGCGCGGAACGGATGCCCCAGCAACTGCCCGTCATAGAGCGCGCGATGGCGCTCGAATGCCGCCTCGTTGAACAGTGTTTCGCCCGCAGCCCGGCGCCTGTTCGTAAGCATCTTCGTTCTGCATCATCAATGGCATGAATGTCTGGCTGATCATCCGCAACAGCGGCTGCAGGGCCGGCGTCAGTGCCAGCTCCCCGCGTGTTTCAACATGCTCAGCAGCGCGGATGGCGCACAACCAGCGAAATGTGCGCGGCGCCAATTGTTCCAGTAACGCGATGGCCTCGGGGTCGACCAGATTCATGCCCAGTTGTCCGTAGGCGCTGGCATCGGCCAGGGTGAAACGATCTCCCAATAGATACGGCTGCGCCGTCAACAGGTGTTCCATGGCCGCGAGGTAGCCGCGCCAGGCCTGCTCCAGCAGAGCATGCGTGGGAGGAAAACCGGCGCGCGACGGGGGTGTTCTGGCGCGACTTACTCCCGCGTCATACCTCTCGGGCGCGACGCTGAACAGGTAGGGGCAGCGCTTCACCTGTCGCCGGTACAACCGTCGCGCCACCAGTGGCGCAAAGCCCGGCGGCAACAATGGACGCAGTTCGCTGGCCGTCATGTCCCCCATCGGCGTGGTCCGGGCAGAACCTACCCAGCGCATGTGATGCACCATGTAGAGCCCGAATTCGTCAAAGGCCTCGTCGAGCAGTTGGCAGATGAATGCCTGCTGCGGGTCCTGCGGAATCAACGGTATCGGGTGACGCTGCCGGATGCTCATCCAGGTGGCGCGCCAGGGATGACGAATCGTAGTAAAAACAGCGGCCATCCTCTGTATAGAAAGGCACTGCTGGATACTCGTCCAAGTCCGGCGACATCGCGGGGAAGCGCATGACCGCGCGCCGCCGCTTCGCCCTCTCCAAACGCAGCGCCATCGACAGCGCAGACAGACGGCCAGCCTGCTCTGGCCAGCGCTCCCAGGTGTGACCGGCAAAATCGAGCAGGGACTGCATCTTCAATTGGTACGGTGAGGCAGTCAGGCCCCACAGAATAAATTTTGTCATGAATCAGTATTTCCCTCTCTTGCCGTTGGATACTGACATCCAGCACTTGCCGAGGCAAATGCTTCGGTGCAAAGTAGCTCTTTCGGCAACTTGCGAGACCACCCATCATGCAGCAGCTCACGGAAATGGACAGCAATTTCCTGCAGCAGGAAAGCGCGCGGACACCGATGCACATCAGCCCGGTGATCATCTACGACCAGTCCGCCCGCGACGGAGGCAAGGTCCGGTTCAAGGAGATTCTCACCGTTTTTGAGCGCAACCTGCACAAGTCCGCGATTTTCCGGCGCAAACTGGCAGGCGGCGCCATGGGTCTGGATACGCCCTACTGGGTGGAGGATCGCGGACTTCGACCTGGAGTTTCACGTGCGCCACCTCGCCCTGCCCAAACCCGGCGACTGGCGGCAATTCTGCATTTTGCTGGCGCGACTGCAGGCGCGTGGACTGGATATGAAGCGCCCGCTGTGGGAGGCCTACGTGATCGAGGGACTCAACGGGGTCGCAGGGCTTACCCGCCAACAGTTTCGCCATCATGATCAAGATCCATCACTCCGCCATCGACGGCATTTCCGGCGCCGAAATCATCACCGCGATTCACAGCCTGACCAACGAGATTGCGCCACCACTGGTCGCTGATGACTGGGCGGGGGAAAGCGAACCGTCGGCGTGGCAGGTCTGGTCGCGCGCCTACGTCAATAACCTGAAACGCCCGGTTAAATTTGTGGAGACAGTCAGCAGTCTGGTACCGGCTCTCATTCGTGCGCGGCAAAGCTGAGCGCCGACCCGGACCGATTGAACGCAGGAAACCACTGACCGCAAAGACGCGCTTCAACACCCGTATCAGTTCCAACCGTGTCGTGGACGCCCTGGTCATGGATCTGTCCGAGGTCAAGGCCATACGCAAGGCTCTTGGCGATGTCACCATCAACGATATTATTGTCTCGATTGTGGGTGGCGCTCTGCGCAAATACCTGCAGAGCAAGGACGAGTTGCCCGCAGACAGCCTGATTGCCGGGGCGCCGGTCAATGTCCGCAGTGAACGCAACAGTGAGTCCAAAGGCAACCAGATAAGCCTGATGACCATCAGCATGGGCACCGATATCGCTGATCCCGTGGAGCGCCTGCAAACCATCCATAACAGTGCGGAGCAATCCAAGGCCTTTTCCAGTGCCGTGGGCTCCAGCGTCATGATGGATATCAGTGAAATCATGATACCGCAGGTACTGGGGTGGGGATTCCGGGCTGTCACCCTGGCGGCAGCGCGGACCGCAAAGCCCATGCCCTGCCATGTAGTGATTTCCAATGTACCGGGACCGCAGTTTCCCCTGTACCTGGCGGGCGCCAGGGTGCACATGATGTTGGGACTGGGACCGCTACTGGATTTGATGGGGCTGTTTCACGCGGTCCTGAGTGGCGTCGGACTAATCACCATCACCTTCATTTCCTGCCGCGAAATGATGCCGGACCCGGAGTTTTACAAGGCGTGCCTACAGGAGGCTTATGAGGAACTGCGGTTGGCGGCGCAACTGGCTGCCGCTGGCCCCGTAGCGGGAACTAAATCTAAAATTAAAAGTAAGTCCAGGACAAAGAAAAAGCCCGCATCGACGCGTCTCGAAAAGTAACACCACCAATTGAGTGACGTCAGCCGGCGGCCTTCCATCTTTATCAGCCTCCTTCTTCAACGCCTTTACCTCACAACGGCCCCTTGATCATCCGACTAATTCACCGTGTCAGAATATTGAGGTTCAGCGCAGAGTCGAAGCGCTATGTCGGACCACAGGAGTAAGTGCAGAGCCGTTCCTGCAATTGCTGCTGTATCTTGCTGTATTCTGGCCGGTCCGCAACATTCACCCTTTCAATGCCGTCCTTGCCGTACTCATAGAGTTCGCGGGCTACCACCTTGTCCCCATGCTCCACATCGCGCCATTCGGTGTAGCGATGGGAGGCAGTTCTAATGCTGTAACCCATCAGCTCTCCTTTCTGAGTCTGACTGAACGCGGCGTCCTGACCTGCGTCGCCCGGGTTGCGCACATTAACGGCGAAACTTTCACCCTCCGCGCCGGGGTGCAACGGTAATCCGGCCAGTTCACTCAGGGTTGGATGAAGATCAACAAGTTCTACCACGGCCTCGCTGCGCTCACCGCGCGACAGGCCCGGCGCGCTGATGATCAGTGGCACACGGGTATCGAGTTCAAAGTTGGTGTCCTTGCCCCAGGCTCCAAAATCACCCAGCTTGAACCCGTGGTCTGACCACAAGACGACGATGGTATTGTCGCGGATTCCCAGTGCGTCCAATTCGTCGAGCAGTCGGCCGATCTGGGCATCGACGTAACTGACGCAGGCGGCGTAGCCGTGACGAAGATGGCGGGTTCGTTCCGGGGAAACGAGACCAGTGGTTTTTTCGAAATACTGGTTCAGTTCGTTGGCTCCGGAAATAACCGCAAACTCGGGCGCCCCCTGTGGGCGGTCGGGATACGCAACCGGCGGAATGTCCGCAGGGTCATACATATCCCAGTATTTCTTCGGGGCCACGAAAGGCAAGTGCGGTTTCATAAAGCCGACAGCGAGGAAAAACGGCATTGATTCGCGGCGCGCGGACAGCTCACGCAGTCGCTGCTATTGCCGCGTCAGCGATCTGGCCGTCACCGGGAATATTGTCGGGTACATCAGGAGCTTCCGTCGCCAGACCGCGAACAAAAAAGTCCTTCCATTGATCCGGATTGTGTGGGTCGCGCGTGGCACCACGCAGAAACACGTACTCTGGTGAAGCGGTGGCAAAAACCTCCCGTGCAACTGTCATTCCATGAGGGGAAAAATAGTACTGTGGGCCCGGCGTCCAGCGCTCTTCTGACCAGGACACCGGATCCTGGAATGCCTCTCGAACATAGGCAGTTTTCCATTCCCCGTGAAATATTTTTCCGAATGATTGGGTGAAATAGCCATGGTTTTTGAAGTGCTGGGGCAAGGTCACCACATCGGGGACAAACTTGCGAAAAAATGCGTTGTCCGAGAAAGTGTCTGGCCTCAATCCGCTCAGCATGCTTGCTCTTGACTGCATACATACTGCCTGTTGGGCATAAGCCCGATCAAATAACACGCCTTCCGCGGCAATCCGGTCAATGTTCGGACTTTTGATATATGTCGCCCCGTAGGAGGCCAGTTCCGGCCGCAAATCATCGACGCCGATAAAAAGTATGTTGGGTGGAGTTTTGCTTCTCCCCGCCGATTCTGCGCCGCGGGATTCAGACAGACTACCCACAGCGGCGACCAGCACTACGCATGCAGCGGCGAATCTGGTCAGGTTAGAGCGCTTCATGACGGTTGCTTCCTTGCCAGCTGCCCAGACGGAGCCACGCGTGATGGCCGGAGCTGTCCCTACACGCATAGACGTATAGAATACCTCTTTTGTAACTAAAGCCAGTGTGACAAGACATTGCGTCGCCCATTAAGGAGTCTTACACAGCTCCTGGCTGAAAGAATCCAGGAGCCAGGGCGACGATGCACTAAGGACAGTATTTAAAATCACCGGTGGTGAAAGTGCTTCCGAACTCGCGGTACGAACTGGATCGCCAATAATAGTCTCGATGGATACATCAGGCACATCCAGAAATGCGTCTACTTCGGTCTGCTGGACCATAACGCCATCCAAATACAGCGCCAGCCTTATATTGTCTTTACTATTGGTAGATGCCCGGCGTAAGAAATTTCCTACCACAACGATGCTGTGGCAGCTGCGCTTCTCTTGAATATCTCCGGAAAGAACTATCGATCCAAACTGCGCGGTGACTGTATTACCCGATTGACTCATTTTCCAAACACCCGGTTGCGCGACAATCGAGCCGCTGTAACCGTCGGGAACTGCCATGCCAAAGGTATAGGGCCCGTACCCGGGCGTGCGCAAGAAGCTCGTGCCAGTGAGCGTGCCGCTCCCATCGTGATTCGGTGTATAAACCGTTTTCACTGTATGGATGTCTTTAAACCATGCCTGATAGTTCTCCCTCATCTGTGCAAGTTGCGCCGGTTGCTCTGGCGCAACTACCTGCGAGCCCGTGGGATCGAGTTCCAGATCATACAGGAGCTCAATACCTCCCATAAATCCAACCGGGGTTTTATAAAAACGCCAGCGACCGTCAGCGGAAAGTCCCCCATAAGAGGAAAGTCCTTCAATTTCCCAGTACAACTCTTTTTGCGGCGCCGGCTCGAGATGTTGGAGTGTACGATAGAAACTGTCCCCATCCAGTCCCTCAGGTATAGCAACACCAATTGCGGCCAGAAGCGTGGGGAACAGATCGGCGATACTGATGGTGTGTGAAAAAACCTGCCCATTGATCGACTCGTCAGGAAAGCGGATGATGAGCGGTGTCCTTAAACTACCCTCAAACAGCCAACGCTTAGCGCCATAGAACGGCGCATTATTATCCATCGATGTGTTGGTGCCACCGTTATCACTCACCACCACGACAATGGTGTTTTCCAGCGCGCCAATTGTTTCAAGATGATCGAGAATCTGGCCAATATTGGTATCGAGTTGATTTACCAGAGCCCTGTACCGGCCTGCGAGATCATTGGGGTACTTTTTTGCGAACTCGCTGGCTGGCATCCAGGGGTGGTGAGGCGCGTAGAACCATAAATTGACAAACCAGGGTGCGCGCGGCCTTATTCAGGTCAGATATCACCTGAATCGCCTTCGCAGTAAGAATGGTCTCCAGATGGCCCTGATGATTTCTTCCAGGTTCAGTGTCACCTTCCAACCAGGGATTAAGGTACGTTGGCATGTCATACTGTAACTCGCCATTCTGGTGGGTACCGGCGAGAAGATACTGACTGTGAAAACCCAACCAGTGATCGAACCCCTGGCGGTCGGGCAACGATTCGCGCAGCAGATCACCGATATGCCATTTGCCAATGTGCCAGGTAGTGTAACCCTCCTCCTGCAATTTTTCGGGCAAGGTTACTATCTCCGGCGAAATGCCCTTGCCAACCGGGAAAATGCGCTCGGGAAAGAGCCCTGTCAAAAGCGACACTCGTGCCGGCGAGCACACCATAGACGCATAGTGCCTGGTAAAGCGCACCCCTTCTCGCGCCAATTGGTCCAGTCTCGGCGTGTCTATGCCGGTATTCCCGTTATTGATTGCCAGATCATTAAAGCCCAAATCATCCACCATAATGAGCAGGATGTTGGGCTTTGCTGTTGGATCAGGATCATACCAATCCCTTAGCCAGCCCAAGGCGCCGCCAAAGTAAGCGGCAAGCAGGCTGGTGACGGCAAGTAATCAGGATGATGTTAAACTGGCGTGAGGCCATCAGGATGCGTTCCTTGGGAATCGACTTGTGCGACGTCAGCGCATACGGGAGCACATGACCTGATTCAATAAGAGACACTTCTGCTAACTTTACACTAAAGTGCAGGACTCTCGTCAGGAGCATGTCAAAAACCGAAAAAATGGTCAAGGATATGCCATCGCATAGGTGGACAGAACAGACAAACGGTGGCCATACCACCGGGCCTTTGTTATAAACGACATTGCTCAAAACTAAAAATGCAGGCGGTCTCGCCGCCGCACCGTAATGCTCTGGAGCAGGCAGTCTATTGAAGTACCGCGCCGATATTGACGGACTACGTGCAATTGCAGTGCTGTCTGTCGTCCTGTTCCATCTTGATTTTGCGCTTTTCGAAGGTGGGTTCGTTGGCGTTGATGTTTTCTTTGTTATTTCCGGTTACCTGATTACATCAATCATCAAACACAAGTACGAAAATCAGGACTTTAAACTTGCTGATTTTTATGCGCGCAGAATCAGACGACTGGTACCCCCACTGATTGCAACGATTGCCGCTACACTATTCGGCGCCGCGCTCATCATGACGCCCTATGACATGGTGGGTTTTTCACGCTCCGCGGTCGCCGCGCTGTTCAGCCTTTCCAACATTGTCTTCTACCTTGAGTCGGGATACTGGGATACGGCGTCAGAACTCAAACCTCTATTGCATACATGGTCACTGGGCGTTGAAGAACAGTTTTACCTGTTCTGGCCTGCACTCATTATCGGATTGCTCAGCATCCGCCGCATTGTAGGCCTTGGCACATCCCTGGCTGTGATTTCAATATTCGGGGCGGTGTTTTGTATATGGTTTACAGGTGTTGATCAATCGGCCGCTTTCTACCTGCTGCCGTTCAGGGTCTTTCAGTTTGCCGTGGGGGCGCTACTCATTCCCCTTACGTCGAGCCTGCAGAATCGCAGTGCAAATCTTCCAGACCTGGCCCCAAACCTTGCCTTCTGGGCGGGACTATTTTGTATTTTAGTCAGTGTAACTACCCTGGGCGGTGAAACCGTATTTCCGGGCTACGCTGTGCTGCTGCCGACCATCGGCGCTGCCCTGGTATTGCTCAGTGGCGCATTGCCTGGACAACTGCATGCGCCTGCACGCGCCCTGATGCAAAATCCCTTGAGTATCTGGTTGGGCCGGGTTTCGTACTCGATGTACCTGGTGCACTGGCCGCTGATTGTGCTTTTTCGTTATCAGTACGGGTTGGAACTTACGCGCGTGGATCAGCTTGTCCTTGCGCTCAGCACATTGGTGGCGACGAGCGCACTTCACTATGGTATAGAGCGGCGCTACTACCAACGTGATGCTGGAACAGCGGGAGGAGCATCCGTTTCCAGTGGCTCCCGTTTTGCATTGCGCACGTTAGCTATAGCCGGCTTACTAGGCATTGGTTGCCACCAGCGCCTGGCTAGGTGATGGGTGGGCGTGGCGCTTTCCATCCTTATCATTAAGCGCTGAGCAGATAAAAAAGGGCGAGCAGGATAGATTCAGGAAAATCTCTCACGCCTGTTCTCTAATTAATTTGTCCGAAAACAAAAACTGCAATCTTGATGCGAAGTCACAGATGTTGGTGCTGGGTAACTCCACCGAGATTGACGGATATAACTTCATAAACGCCGGCTTTGGCGAAGATAAAGACCTCAATCTCATCCTGTTTGGCAGCATAAATGAATGTCGGACTTGCGCCAGAAATCCGGACGCATTGAAACGAAAGACGAGGAATGCCAGAAGCGGCTAGATGCACTATTTGATCCTGCGATGTCCTCACGTCTTAATTTCATTCTTTACTCAGCAAATAATTCCTATGGGTTTAACAAACACATTTTCCTGGCCATCCTTCAAAAGCTGAAATCAGTGAATCCAAAAATCCAGATTATGACTTTGGGTGGCTACGTCAACACCAAGCGACCGTGCGCATACTATGTTAATAAAACCAATTCCACCGATGCTTGTGCATTACCAGAAAATGTAAAGTACTTCGAGGATGATCCTAGAAGCTCAGCCCATGTTCGAGCAGTTCAGGGCGATAGAGTCACACTACATAGATCGTGTCGACCTCTTGTGCAAGAATCGGGTACTGCAAACCTGTCGCACCAGAACCGAAGAGGGCATACCGGTCACCTACGACGGGGTTCATCACTCCCTCGAATTTGCGGAGATGAGCGGCAGGCTGTATGCAAAAAAACATCCTGAGCTACTGAGTGATCTGACTCATCCTTGATCCAGGCACCTACTGTTTTGCGGTAGCTGACATAAACTTGTTAAGAACGAATCAAACCACTGGTAACACCGAACGTTGATATGGATAGCGCCAGCATTGAACAACTACTTCAGTCGATATCGCAAAGCGATCACACGGAGCCCGCCCTACTGCGCGAGACCCATATTTCCTGGGTCATTCTCTGCGGTGAGTATGCCTACAAAATCAAGAAGCCGGTCAACTTCGGCTTCCTGGATTTTTCCAGCCTGGAACTGCGCCGTCATTTTTGTGAAGAGGAATTACGGCTCAACCGACGGTTTTCACCGCAGCTATACCTCGCTGTGGTGCCCATCACGCAGGACGAGCATGGCCCAGTCATAGACGGAACCGGACCTCCCATCGACTACGCGGTCAAGATGCTGCGTTTTGAGGAAGAGCAGTTACTCGACGGTATTGCGGCCCGCGACGGCCTTGATATTGCGCTGCTACGCGCGCTGGCCCTGGAGCTGGCCCGACTACACGACATTCTGCCTGCCTGCCACCCCGACCCCGACAGCAGCGAACCCGGTACGCCCGCAGCGCTGCTCAAGGCCATCGAGCAAAACTTCCAACAGATGCGCAATTACGCTTTGCCAGAAGCGCAGTCACATGAACTGCAGGCACTCAGGGAATGGTCACTGCAACGCTATAGTGAAGTGCTGCCCGTCATGGTGCAGCGCCTACTCGAGGGCAGGGTGATCGACGGCCATGGCGATGCGCACCTTGGCAACATCGCCCTGTTGGATGGCGCGGTGCGACTGTTTGACTGCATCGAATTCAATGCAGCATTTCGCATTATGGACAGTATCTCGGAAATTGCTTTTCTCACTATGGACATGGACGCTCGCGGCTACCATGAGGCGTCGCACCGTCTGCTGACAGATTACCTGGAATACAGCGGCGACTACGCCGGGCTCCCGGTACTTGGTATTTATCGCTGCTATTTCGCCATGGTGCGGGCCAAGGTGAACCTGCTGCGGGAACCACTACAAAGTACCGCGATTACCACGACCCATAGCTATCGCGAGTTTCTGCGCTACCTGGAACTGGCACAGTCCTGCACACGGCCCATGCGGGCCTTCCTCGCCATCACACACGGCGTGTCCGGCAGCGGGAAATCCACCATTGCCAGTGCCCTGGTCGCAAGCAGCGGAGCGGTGCGTATCCGCTCCGACGTCGAGCGCAAACGACTGGCGGGCATGGCGCCGGAGCAGCGCAGCGAGCCGCAACAGCGAGATTTACTTTACAGTGCTGCGATGAGTCGAAAAACGTTCTCCCGTCTGGAGGAGTTGGCGGGCGTAGTCATTGAAGCCGGATTCCCGGTCATTGTCGATGCTACTTTTTTGCAGCGCAGCACCCGTGATTCTTTCCACCAGCTGGCCCGCAGGCTATCAGTGCCCTTTGTGATTATCGATTGCAGCGCACCGCCAGACCAGCTGCGCCAGCGCCTGATCGAGCGAGCGCGCCACGCCCAGGATGCCTCTGAAGCAGATGTGGCGGTGATGGAACAACAACTGCGTAGCGCGCAGGCACTGACGCAAGAAGAGAAAGCTTACCGTCTGGCAGTGGATTCCGCGCAAGACAATGCGACGCTGTGGCAACGCGTTCAGGCCCAATGCTTCGGGTGATACCTCAACGCAGCAGCGCTGGTTAGCGCGCTATTGCTCCAACGCCAGCGACACATTCACGGTCACCTTGTAGGTATTTTCACCTGCGGCTATGGGCGGTGCCGCACCCGCCCTGCTGTCCATGGCCACCATCTCCATCTTGGCCATGGCCATTGGACGCGGGATGTAGTCCTGCTCGGAAATTTCCAGCACCTTACCGAGCTTTACTCCCGCCGCCCCGGCCAGGGTTTGAGCCTTGGCCAGTGCCTGTTGCATGGCCTTGACCCGCGCCTGTGTGATCGCCGCCGAGGGGTCGTCGTTGGTAAACAGGATGCTGCCGCCCTCGTTGACGCCGAGGGTCACCGACGCATCCAGTACCTCACCAACCTTTGCTATATCCCGCACCCTGACTGTCAGCCCGTTGCGCACCGTGTACCCCACCAGTCGCGGCGCATTATTTGCATCTTTGCCTGGTTGGGGATAGGTGTAACGGGGCTGGATGTCGAAGTTGGCCGTCTGCAGGTCGCGTTTGGCGATGCCCAACCCTGCCATGGCATCGAGCACTTTACTCATGGCGGTGGAATTGGCGGTCAACGCTTCCCGGGCCGTCGGCGCTTCGCGCATGACGCTCAGTACCAGCACTGCCATGTCCGGCGCAACATCGACACTGCCCTCCCCCGTGACCAGAATGCGCGGAGCAGGATTGTCGTCGCTGGCAACAGCCACCTGACTCGCGCTGGATAAACACGCCGCGAGGGCCAGCAGCGCAGCGCCCCCTAGAGTTAAAACATTTTTCACAATAACCTCCCGTTAGCCTGCTGGTCTGATTGTTCATGCTCTGCCACAACCCTGACCACCATCCGTAAAATCACCCGCCGGACTCAGGGCACTAAAACCAGCATCATCACAATACCGGCAACGCTCGCCACCACAAAGCTGCGCGACAACAGACGCTGATCAATTTTCGACAACTCCGCCAGCGGGTCGCCGCTGCGGCGGGTACGCCTGATCACCGGCCATTCGATAAGAGCAGCGTATACCACGCTGGCAACAGCGCCGCTGCGCAGCGCGGCGCGGCCCCATGTGTCCGCGGGTATGGATGCCCACAACAGCAAGACTGCAACGAAGCCGCCAATTGAGCCGGCAACACTCATGATCAGGAATTGTCGCAGGCTATTGCTGCCGAAATCCCAGTTGTAGAGAAACAGTCCCTGCCGCGCGGGAATATCGAATTGCCCGCCGGAGTATCGCGCACCCAGGTAGTGGAACCACTCGTGCACCAGCGTTGCGGTGGTAACGCCGGCCAGGGCACCAGTGATGACACAGAGTAATCCGGCGATGCCCAGCCCGGAGAGCATGCTCCAACTGTCAGCGGCGGCGAACGCCGACAGTGCGAGCAGGAATACCAGCGCATGGCGTTCCCGCCAACTTTGCCAGTCGCTGGCCACGCGACAGTCGGGGAGTTGCTTTTTTTGCGGCACATACAGAATCTGGCGCAGACTCCGCAACCGTTTCGGCGACGCGCTCGTTAGCAGCCGGTGCTTCGTGTGTTGATGGCCGTGTTATCCATTGTGCAATTGCCCCGCACCGGTAATCCGCGGCAAATCCAGCACGGTCACCACACCGGGTCGCGCGCTGCACACCGCGGGCAGCGCATTGACCACCCAGTTGGCGGCCGAGGCGTTACCGCCACCGGCCACTCCAGGTTCGTGGTGATCCTGTGCATGCACACTGACATGCAGGTCCGGGTCGCCACTGATAATCACCTGGTGGCAGCCGCGTCCTTCGGGCGGATACGGCCAGTGGGGCGCGCACGCGTCATCAATCCGGGTAATATGCTCAAGGGCATAGAGTGGCTTACCACCGTGATAGCCCAGCACTTCAAAGCGAAACGCGCCCTGGGTACCGGCTTCAAAGGTACCCATACCGGGCACTTCAATGGTGCGCTCCAGCGGCAGGCGTTCGACCTTCACCTCCAGCTTCTCTACGGGCTTACCCAGCGCCTCGCCCACCAGGCGCACCATGGGCGCCCACACCATCTCGATAGCGAAGTCATGCAACATCAACGGCAGTGCATCCATCGGCCCGCCAAAACCAATCACCTCTCTCACCACGTGCGGCTGATCGTAAAGGGCGTAGTTGAAAATCTCCCGCGTGCGAATCTCGGTAATCCCGGAGACCGCACCGCTCAACACAACGGGTAGCATGTCCATGACCCAGCCCGGATCTATCCCGGACACAAACAACGACGCGCCGCTCCTGGCACAGGCATCGTTTACCGGCTGCAGGGCTTCCTGTGGTGTGGAGGCAGGATTCAGGTAGGCATAGAAGGCGGTGGAGACCACATTAATGCCGGCTTCGAGGCATGCCAGCAAATCGCCCATAGCTTCGACGGGACGGATATCCGCAGTGGCGGTGTAGACCACTGCATCGGGTTTGGCATCGAGTACGCTGCGCCAGTCGTCCGTGGCGATCACGCCGGTGGTCCCGACGCCGGCAATCTTCCCGGCATCAAGACCCACCTTCTCCTTACTCGCAACGATCACACCAACGAGCTCAAGATCGCGATGCGAGAGGACCGCACGAATCGCCGGACGGCCCACGTTGCCTGTTCCCCATACCACCACTTTCAATTTCATAAATAGATTACCTTTCACAATTGTGCGCCAAGTATATACGATGAATGTCAGCGCAGAGATCTTCATCGTGGGATGTAGGAGCACAGACTAATGAATAATACCCTGTTGCAGCAGTACGGACCCTGGGCACTGATCGCAGGGGGATCGGAGGGCATTGGCCTGTGTTTTGCAAGGCTATTAGCTGCAGCGGGTATCAACCTCATACTGCTCGCACGGCGCAATGCGCCGCTGCAAGCAGCTCAGGAACAACTGCTGCGCGATTACCCGGTGGAAGTGCGCATCGAGCCGCTGGACCTGACCGCAGCGGACCTCGAGGAACGACTGCTCAGCGTAACCGACGCTCTGGACATCGGTTTGCTGATCTACAACGCCGGAGCCGTCCACGGCGCGGCACTGTTTCTGGATGAACCACTGGCAAAAACCCGCAACCTGATTACCCTCAACTGCACGGGTCCGGCGATCATCTGTCATTACCTGGGTAACAGGATGCGGCAACGCGGGCGCGGTGGAATCCTCCTGATGAGTTCAATGAGCGGGCTCACCGGCGGCGCCTACATCGCCGCCTACGCGGCCACCAAGGCATTCGATATCGTGCTGGCGGAGAGCCTGTGGGCGGAACTGGCGCCCTGCGGCGTACATGTGCTCAGCCTGGTGGCCGGTGCTACCGACACACCCGCCATGACTGCATCGGGAATACGCTTTGAGCCGGGATATGCGATGGACCCTATGGCCGTGGCTCGCGAGGGCCTGGCGCAACTGCCCCACGGTCCCCTGCATGTCGCCGGCGATAACAACCGCGGGGTCGCCGCGATCCTGCGCGGCGCAGATCGTCGGCAGTCCGTCGCACTGATGAGCGCGGGCTCCGCATCTCTCTATGGGCTGCCGGTGCCGCAACTTCCCGGAGCCGGTACCCTATAGGGACAGTCCGTCGTGTCGTAAAATGTCGAATGGGTGAAAATCATGTCTCGAAATTAGATGGTAATCACCATTGTAGGCAGTCAAGCAGTCAGTGCCCAGGTGAATCCGATTAGTGTATCCAGAACGGCGAAAGGACAGAAGCGAAGAGATGCGATTCAATTTGACGTTCCTGAAGCACAATTTTGCGGGCTTCCTGCGCACCCGTCATTTCCGCCGCCTAACCTTATTGGAGAGCGTTGCCGGTACAGGCATCAGTCGGGACTTGCCGTCGGCACTCTCGCAGGAACTCATGGCCGCCGCAGCGATGAGCGATGCGGAGGCGCTGCTGATACGCCTCGAGTCCCATGCCGAGGCTTTGCGCGAGCGCTACGGCCCGAACGAGATCGAGCATGAGACGCCGCTAGCGTGGTGGCAGCACGACCAACCCGCTGGAGTGCGAAAATATTCTGTTCATGGGCACAAACGTGGTCTCCGGCTCGGCCACCGCCGTCGTGGTGACCACCGGCAAGCGTACCTATTTTGGAGGGCTTGCTCACGCAGACCCTCATCGTGCACATGATTCGCACTCCGAAGATTCCGTTTATCCAGAGCCGTGCTTCGATGTCGCTGACGTTGATGACCGGCTTCATCATGGCTGCAGGTATTTTCCTGCCAATGGGTCCAGTCGCCCATTATTTCAAGCTGCAAGCGCTGCCGCTCGGTTTTTTCCCGATTCTCATTGTGATATTGCTGGGGTACATGGTGCTGACACAACTGGTAAAGGGCTACTATTCCCGCCGCTATGGCTGGCAGTATCTGATTTTTCAACGACTTTGGTGACTGCTCATGGTTGACGCCGCAGAACAGCTTGGCAATGGGGAGGGTCGATTGCCTGTTCGTTCCCTTTTAGGTATCGCGTTCGCTATGATCGCGCTGGTCTCGATTGGAGCGCTGATCTGGTATCGCCAGTCGCAGCCGGTAGTCCATGCGATTGATGGATACACGATGGGTTCGACCTGGAGTGTGCGTTTCGCTGGCCCCGCCCATACTGACGTTGACGCTGTGCGTATGCAACTCGAAGACGAGCTTACCAAGCTTGAACTGGCGCTGTCTGGCTATCGCGAAGACTCGGCGCTTGCCGGGCTTAACACTGCACCGGTCGGACAGTGGATTGATATTCCGAATCATCTCATGAATGTATTGCTTTTCGGACTTGAGCTCTGGCGGGTATCCGGCGGCGCCTTCGACATGACTGTCAAACCATTGGTGGCTCTCTGGGGATTCGGTGCGGCCCAACCGCGCTATAGTTTGCCTACAGAGGCGGAGATCGCAGTAGCCCGCGCGCGTATTGGTAGCGACCGGCTCGAATTAGCGCCCGATGGGCGTCGCGCCCGGCGCCTTACTGACATCAATGTTGACGTTGATGGCATCGCGCCGGGCTATGCCGCTGGAGTGCTCTCCAGCTGGCTGACGATGCACGGCTTTGTGAATCACCTGGTGGAAATCGGTGGTGAAATGCGCGCCAGCGGACTTCGCCCTGATGGCGGCGGCTGGCGAGTCGCTATCGAGGCACCGGAAATGGCTCGCGGGCATATCAAGCGCATAATAGCGATTACCGATACGGCAGTCACCACAGCCGGCGATTACCGGGATTATTTCGAAGTCGACGGCACGCGCTACCAGCACATCCTCGATCCGGTGACCGGCCGCCCTGTTACACACAATCTGGCGTCCGTCACGGTTTTAGCACCGGGAAAACTGACTGCCGATGGTTACGCGACCGCCATCATGGTACTGGGCGAGGAAGCCGGTTTGGCGTTTGCCGAGGAAAACCACCTGCCGGTATTCATGATTGTGCGTGCTAACGATGGCACGTTCTATGAGCGCTACAACGGGAGCTTCGCGCCTTACATGGCGACCGACTGACCGAAGCAAGAAGTAAGCTCCCCCACGGTCAATACAAGCACGGCAAAATGGATAGGAACCAACTGATGTGAAAGTTGCTTCCCGCGTCCTACCACTCCTACAAGCTTACCTGCGTACCCAACTCAACCACCTTATTGGCAGGTAACCGGTAATAACTCGCCGCGCTGTCGGACTGCCTGCTCATCCAGCCAAATAATGCGGTCTGCCAGGCCGGCAAGGCACCCGGCGTATCGGTGATACCAGTGCGGGCGACAAAGAACGTGGTTAGCATCGGCTCCATGTGCACGCCCAGCGCATCCAATCCTGCAATTGCGGTCATGACATCCGGCTCTTCACGAAACCCGAAATTCAATGTCACTGCATAAACCTGATCGGCCAATCGACTAACCACCAGTCGCTGGCTGTCCGGCACGCGGGGAATATCCTCGGTGACGATATGCAGGAACACGATCTGCTCGTGCATCACCTTGAAATGCTTCAGGCTGTGAAACAGGGCGCTGGGCACCAATTCGGGATCCGAAGTGAGATACACCGCCGTGCCGGGCACGCGTGTCGCGCCGGAGACGCCTGTCCGCAGGAAGTCCGACATGCTGACGTCAATCTTCCTGCGCACCGTGGACACAGCCTGGCTGCCCTTCTTCCAGGTAATCAGCAAGGTAAAGATCGCCAGTCCCAGTACAATCGGCATCCAGCCGCCGTGCAGCAACTTGGTGGCGTTGGAACCAAAAAACACCAGCTCCATCAGCAGGAAAACCGGCAGGGAGGCCAGTGCCAGCGTGCGAATGCGCCCCGTTGTGGCAAGCGCAACGATTCCTGTCAGCAGCGTGGTGATGATCATGGTGCCGGACACGGCAATGCCATAGGCCGCCGCCAGCGCGCCGGATGACTGGAATTCCAGCACCAGTACAACCACGGCAATCAGCATCATCCAGTTAATCACGGGAATATAGATCTGCCCGCGCTCCGTATCCGAGGTGTGCAACACGCGCACGCGCGGCAGGTAACCCAGGCGCGACGCCTGTAGCGTCATTGAATACGCTCCGGTAATGGTAGCCTGCGATGCAATCACTGTCGCTGCGGCCGCCAGCCCCACCAGCGGCAACATCAACCACTCCGGCGCCAGGTAATAAAAAGGATTTTGCACCGCATCCGCAGAGCGCAATACCAGCGCACCCTGGCCGAAATAATTGAGCAATAGTGAGGGGCAAACCAGGCCGTACCAGGCAATCCGCACCGGGCGTGCGCCAAAGTGCCCCATATCGGCATACAGGGCTTCGCCGCCGGTCAGCGCCAGAAACACGGCGGACATCAACAGGAAGGCCGCCAGTGGGTGCTGTACGGCGAAATGTACCGCATACATCGGATTGATGGCCTGCAGCACTACCGGATTTTGCACAATGCTGAGCACGCCCAACACGGCCAGCGTGAGAAACCAGATAACCGTGATGGGCCCGAATAGTCCGCCGACCCTGTTGGTGCCGTGTTTCTGGATGATAAATAAGCCCGATAATAATACCGATGGTAATAGGCTCAACCCAATGCTCAAACGCCGGCGTGGCCACACTCAAACCTTCAATGGCAGACAGCACTGAAATAGCCGGAGTGATAACCGCATCACCGTAAAAAAGCGCGGCAGCAAATATACCTGCAATAATCACCGCCAGCGCCAGTGTCGGTCGTTGCCGGGTGACGCGCTGCGCCAATGCAGTCAGTGCGAGCACCCCACCTTCACCCTCATTGCTGAAGCGCAGGACAATCCAGACATATTTCAGCGAGATAATCAGCATCACCGCCCAGAACAACGATGACAATGTCGCCAGCACATTGACCTCGGTAAGCGGCATAGCATGGGCACCGGCGAAGGCTTCCTTGAACGCGTACAGGGGGCTGGTGCCGATATCCCCGTACACCACACCGAGCGCGGCCAGTGTGAGTTTTGCCGTGCCGGAGTTGGCGTGGTTCTGTTGCACGGACGTCATCCATTGGCACTCTGAATTTGAATGAGCGTTACTACACGCCCAAACTGCCTAACAATGTGGTACGGACAATAGCCGTATGGATTGCACCTTATATTGTCTTGCATCAAGGGTCGTTCCGCTTCCTGCATTAAAATTTCACAAATAACGCTGATTTCAAATTGGTGGTGTATCGCTTCCGCATAAAGGTTGCCAATGATTTTTTGTATAGATTGTCTGACCTTCCGTTCTTATAACATTTTTACTTACACGATCATAATCTTTACAAGTTTTTTATACGGCTTTAACTATCATGCGTTCACGATCCCGCAAGAGGAGTTAGTTATGGGTGGTCTGTATCTGTTTGCCGGTGCACTGGCCATTGGGCTGCTGTTATACCTGATTGCTGTACTGCTGAACCCGGAGAAATTTTCGTGATAACCGATGCTGTATTTCTGACCGGCCATGCGTGGATGCTACTGGTACTGTTTTTGGCCGTGGTGCTGGCCTGCGCCAAACCGCTGGGCATCTATATCGCCAACATCGTGGATAGCAGCCAAGCTATACGTTTTGTCGATCCGATTGAAAATGCCATCTACCGTTTGTGCGGTATTCGCCGAGACCGGGAGATGGGATGGTTACGCTATACCGCTGCCATCCTGTTGTTTAACCTTTTCGGGGTGCTGGTGGTTTTCCTCGTGCAGATCCTGCAGGCGAGTCTGCCGTTGAATCCGCAGGATATGGGCAATGTCACCTCGCATTCCTCCTTCAATACTGCTGTCAGTTTCGTGACCAACACCAACTGGCAGGGCTACGGCGGCGAAAGCACAATGAGCTACCTGACGCAGATGCTGGCCCTGGCGGTGCAGAATTTCCTCTCGGCAGCCACCGGCATTGTGGTAGTCATCGCGCTGATCCGCGGATTGGCGCGCCACAGCGCGGCCACTATTGGCAATGCCTGGGTCGATCTCACCCGCATCACGCTGTATCTGCTGCTGCCACTGTCACTGCTGTTTGCCCTGTTTTTGGTCAGCCAGGGCGTCATCCAGAATTTCAGCGCCTATGTGGATGCCACGACGCTGGAGGGTGCCAAGCAGTCGATAGCAATGGGGCCGGTCGCGTCACAGGAAGCCATCAAAATTCTTGGAACCAATGGCGGCGGCTTTTTCAATGCCAACTCGGCGCATCCGTTTGAAAACCCCAACGCACTTGTCAACTTCCTGCAGATGGTGTCGATCTTCCTGATTCCGGGAGCGCTGTGCATGACCTTTGGCCGCATGGTGGGCGACATGCGCCAGGGCTGGACCATTCTCGCTACCATGACCGTGTTGTTTGTAGTGTTTGCAATAGGCGCGATGCATTTCGAGCAACAGGCCAACCCCCTGCTGACGACGCTCGGCATGGATGCATCCGCTGGCAATATGGAGGGCAAGGAAGTGCGTTTCGGCATTGCCGAGTCGGGCTTGTTTGCCGCCATTACGACCGCAGCGTCCTGCGGTGCGGTCAACTCCATGCACGATTCCTTCATGCCTTTGGGCGGCGCGGTACCCCTGGTGCTGATGCAACTGGGTGAGGTGGTATTCGGCGGCGTGGGTTCCGGCCTTTACGGCATGTTGATCTTCGCCATTCTCGCGGTGTTCATTGCGGGATTGATGATAGGCCGCACGCCGGAATACCTGGGCAAGAAAATCGAGGCTTTTGAAATGAAAATGACTTCGATTGCCATACTGGTCACGCCGCTATTGGTATTGCTCGGCACTGCCGTTGCAGTCATGGCTGCTGCCGGACGTGTCGGCGTCGCCAACCCCGGGGCGCACGGTTTCTCCGAAATTCTTTACGCACTGTCATCCGCAGCGAACAACAATGGCAGCGCATTCGCCGGTTTATCCGCCAACACACCGTTTTACAATATGCTGCTGGCGGCGGCGATGTTTTTCGGCCGATTCGGTGTGATCGTGCCGGTGCTGGCTATCGCCGGGTCGCTCGCCAGCAAGAAACGAATCGCCGTCGGACTCGGCACCATGCCAACCCATGGGGCGCTGTTTATTACCCTGTTGATCGGCACTGTATTGCTGGTTGGCCTGCTTAACTATGTGCCAGCGCTTGCGCTGGGTCCGGTAGTTGAACAACTGATGCTGTTCAGCACCAGCCACTGATTCGAGGAAAACGCTCATGTCACGTACAACATTTACCCTGTTTGACCCTGTGTTGGTAAAACCTGCCATCGCTGAATCGTTCCGAAAACTTAACCCGCGAATACAGTTGCGCAATCCTGTCATGTTTGTGGTGTACATTGGCAGCCTGTTTACCACATTGCTGTGGATACAGGCACTGCGCGGCCAGGGTGAAGCCCCGACAGGCTTTATTCTGGCGGTGGCGTTGTGGCTATGGTTCACCGTGCTGTTCGCCAACTTTGCCGAATCACTGGCCGAGGGACGCAGCAAGGCGCAGGCTGCTTCGCTGCGCTCACTGAAGCGTGAAAGCTGGGCCAAGAAACTGGAGGAACCGCACCACGGCGCAAAATGGTATACAGTTCCTACCGACGAGCTACGCAAAGGTGATGTGGTTTGGGTGTCAGCGGGCGAGCTGGTACCTGCCGACGGTGAAGTGATAGAAGGTGTGGCGTCCGTCGATGAAAGTGCCATCACCGGTGAATCGGCGCCGGTGATCCGCGAATCGGGCGGTGACTTTTCAGCTGTCACCGGCGGCACCCGCGTGCTGTCGGACTGGATTGTGGTACGCGTTACCGTCAATCCCGGCGAGACGTTTGTAGACCGCATGATCGCCATGGTCGAGAACGCCAAACGCCAGAAAACCCCTAACGAGATCGCGCTGACCATCCTGCTGGTAGCGCTGACCATCGTGTTTCTCGTCGTTACCGTCACGCTGCTGCCATTCTCCCTGTTCAGTGTCAGCGTGGCGGGCGCCGGTAGCGCGGTCACGCTCACGGTATTGATTGCGCTGTTGGTCTGCCTCATTCCCACCACGATCGCCGGTCTGCTATCAGCCATTGGCGTGGCGGGCATGAGCCGGCTGATGCAGGCCAATGTCATCGCCACTTCCGGACGAGCGGTAGAAGCGGCTGGCGATGTGGACGTGCTGCTGCTCGACAAGACCGGGACCATCACACTCGGCAATCGCCAGGCATCCGCTTTCCTGCCTGCGCCGGGGGTGACCGAAGCCGAGCTGGCCGATGCCGCGCAACTGGCCTCGCTGGCTGACGAAACACCGGAAGGACGCAGCGTGGTCGTCCTCGCCAAGCAGAGCTTCAATATTCGCGAACGCGATATCCATGCCCTGGGGGCGAGCTTCGTGCACTTCTCGGCCCAGACCCGCATGAGCGGCGTGGACATGGGAGACCGCGCTATCCGCAAGGGCGCGGCGGAAGCCATCTGCCGTCACATCGAGCCATTGGGCGGACGCATGCCGGCGCAGGTGCAGTCGATGGTTGACGATGTATCGCGCCGCGGCAGTACGCCGCTGGTGGTGTCCGACAAGTCGAAAGTGCTAGGCATCATAGAGCTGAAAGACATCGTCAAGGGCGGTATCAAGGAGCGCTTTGCCGAACTGCGCCGCATGGGCATCAAAACGGTGATGATCACAGGGGACAACCGCCTGACGGCAGCTACCATTGCCGCTGAAGCCGGTGTCGATGATTTTCTGGCCGAGGCCACGCCGGAAGACAAGCTGAAGTTGATCCGCAACTACCAGAGCCAGGGCATGCTGGTGGCCATGACCGGAGACGGCACCAACGATGCACCGGCGTTGGCACAGGCTGACGTGGCAGTAGCGATGAACACCGGGACGCAGGCGGCCAAAGAAGCCGGCAACATGGTGGATCTGGACAGCAACCCGACCAAGTTGATCGAAATTGTCGAAACCGGCAAACAGATGTTGATAACGCGTGGCTCACTCACCACCTTCAGCATTGCCAACGATGTTGCCAAGTATTTCGCCATAATCCCCGCAGCATTTGTCACTACGTATCCGCAGCTGGCGGCATTGAACGTGATGGGCCTTACGAGCCCACAGTCCGCCATCCTGTCGGCGGTCATTTTCAACGCGTTGATCATCATCTTCCTGATCCCGCTGGCACTGAAAGGAGTGAAATACCGTGCGCTCGGCGCCGCGTTACTGCTGCGCCGCAATTTACTTGTTTATGGGCTCGGCGGCGTGCTGGTTCCGTTCGTTGGCATCAAGTTTATCGATGTCCTGCTGACAGTTGCCGGCCTGGTCTGACATTTCCTGGAGACAACTATGAAAACACTACCTGAACTACCCATTGACGACACTACAGCGGAGAACGGCACGATAGCCAGCCTGCTGCGCCCAGCCATCAGCCTGTTCATCGCCCTGAGCATTATCACGGGCCTGCTCTACCCGCTCCTGACAACTGGCATTGCCGGCATGCTGTTCCCGACGCAGGCGGCAGGCAGCCTGATCGAAAGGGACGGCAAAATTGTCGGATCCACGTTGATCGGCCAATCCTTCAGCGACCCGGCACACTTCTGGGGCAGGCCCTCGGCTACCTCGCCGGAACCTTACAATGCGGCGGCATCCGGCGGCTCCAACCAGGGGCCGTTGAATCCGGCATTGGTGGAAGCGGTGAAAGCGCGGATCGAGGCGCTTAAAGCCGCTGATCCTGACAATCAGGCCGCTGTTCCTGCCGATCTGGTAACCGCCTCTGCGAGCGGGCTCGACCCGCACATCAGCGTGGCTGCTGCGAATTACCAGGTAGCTCGGGTCGCCAAATCGCGCAACCTGACTGCAGCGACTGTGCAGGCACTGGTAGATGCGCACATTGAGAAGCGCCAGCTTGGCCTGCTCGGTGAAGCGCATGTTAATGTACTGCAACTGAATCTGGCATTGGATTCCTCCGGTAAACAGTGAACTGCACGCAGATCAACGCTTGAATGAACGATATTAACGAGCGCCCCAATCCAGACGACCTGCTCGCCCGCGTCCAGAAGCAGGAGAGCGCGGCGAACAGGGGTCGGCTGAAGGTGTACTTCGGCTCTTCAGCCGGGGTGGGTAAAACCTATGCCATGCTTAATGCCGCCCAGCGCGCCAGGCAGGAGGGGCTCGATGTAGTGGTGGGCATCGTCGAAACCCACGGGCGCGCGGAAACCGAGGCGCTGACCGCGGGGCTCTATCACCTGCCGTTGCGGCGCACCGACTACCGCGGCCGCGAATTCACTGAGTTTGACCTCGATGCAGCGCTCGAGCGCCGTCCGGACCTGCTGCTGGTTGATGAATTAGCGCATTCAAACATTGCCGGCTCCCGCCACCCCAAACGCTGGCAGGACGTTGAAGAGTTACTGGCCGCAGGAATTGATGTGTGGACAACACTCAATGTGCAACACCTGGAGAGCCTCAACGACGTCATCGGCGGCATCACTGGCATTGTGGTCACCGAAACACTGCCCGATCGCATTTTTGATGATGCCGATGAAGTTGTACTGGTCGATCTGCCTGCGGATGAATTATTGCTGCGCCTGAAGGCCGGCAAGGTATACATGCCACAACAGGCAGAACGTGCCGCCGGGAATTTTTTCCGCAAAGGCAATCTGATGGCCCTGCGTGAAATCGCCCTGCGCCGCACGGCTGACAGGGTGGAAGACGACGTACTGAATTATCGCGTAGAACAATCCATCAACCGCGTCTGGAAAACCGACAATGCCATTCTCACCTGCATCGGCAGCAGTGCCGGCGCGGAACAACTGGTACGCAGCGCCGCGCAACTGGCACGTCAGATCAACACCAGCTGGCATGCCGTGTATGTGGAAACGCCTGCGCGGCAGGGAATCGCCGCACACCAGAGAGAATCCATTCTCAACGTACTGAAACTGGCGGAACAGCTTCAGGCGCAGACAGCCGTGCTGACAGGCGAGAATATTGCACAGGCACTGGTGCGCTACGCGCGTCAACACAATTTGTCTTGCATTGTAATAGGCCACGATACGCAGCGCCGAAAATGGCCGTGGCAACGCCGTGTAGGCGATGAAATTGCGGAAATTGCGCCAGACCTCGATCTGATGCAGATAGGTAAACCGGAGAAAACTGCGACCAGTACGCAGCAACGTTTCCTCAGTCAGCGATACACAGCAACCGCAGGACTTCCGTCGCTATCTCTGGAGCGGCGCCATGTGCTTGTTGACAGCCCTGGTGGCCACACCACTACTGCACGTTTTCGATCTCGCCAATATCGTCATGCTCTTTCTGCTGACAGTCATGCTGGTCGCAGTCAAGTTTGGGCGAGGACCCGCTATATTTGCCGCAGTACTCAATGTTGCGCTGTTTGATTTCCTCTTTGTTCCGCCGAGGTTTACCTTCGCCGTCAGCGACGTGCAATACCTTTTCACCTTTTTTATTATGCTGGCAGTCGGACTGATCACCGGGCAACTGACTGCCAAACTGCGATTTCAGGCTCGCATCGCGTCACTGCGCGAAGAACGTGCGCAAATGTTGTTTGAATTTGCCCGTGATCTCTCGGGTGCATTGCAGGTTGAACAAGTAGTCGGCATCAGCATTGCGGCCGTACAACGCGCGTTTGGCGGTACGGCAGCCCTGGTACTCCCTGATCTGGATGAACGCCTGCAAGCGCCGCAACCGCAAGGACAGTGTGCAGATATAGATCAGGGCACCGCGCAGTGGGCATTCGATAAAAACGAACAGGCAGGTTTTGCCACTGACACACTTCCTTCAAGTGAGTACCGCTACATTCCGTTGCGAGCACCCGTACGCATTCGTGGCATCCTGGCTATCAAGCCGGGCGACAAACGCTGGCTGCTGATTCCAGAACAACAACGCCAGCTAGAAACGCTGGCAAGCCTGATCGCCATAGCGCTGGAGCGCGTGCATTTTGTTGATATCTCACAGGAATTCCTGGTTCGCATGGAGTCCGAGCGGCTGCGCAATTCATTGCTTGCTGCGATCTCGCACGATTTGCGCACACCACTGACAGCTCTCACAGGTTTCGCCGAATCCCTGAGCCTGCAGAAAAACCTGACGCCCGAAAAGCAGCAGGAGATTGCCCAGGCAATCCGCGAATCGGCCACTCGCATGCACACGCTGGTCAATAACCTGCTCGACATGGCGCGGATCCAGCGCGGGGAAATCCAACTGAAAATGGACTGGCATTCGCTGGAGGAAGTGGTAGGCAGCGCCATTCGCTCCCTGGAGCCCCTGCTGGCCGGCCACAAGATTATCACTCACATACCCCCCGATTTGCCACTCGTCCAGTTCGACGCGGTACTTATCGAAAGGGTGCTGGCCAACCTGTTGGAAAACGCAGCAAAATACACACCGAGCGGTTCAAGCGTAACGATTTCTGCATTGATTGACCGGCAAACACTCATTGTCTCAGTGGTTGATAACGGGTCTGGCTTGCCCCCAGCTCTGCACAAGAAACTATTTGATAAATTTACGCGCGGCGAAACCGAATCCGCTACCAGTGGCGTCGGACTGGGCCTGGCCATTTGTAAAGCGATTGTTGAAGCACATCATGGCAAGATCAGTGCACATAATCTGGCGGATAACACAACTGACCAAAGCGGAGCAGCATTCGTATTTGAGCTGCCGTGGACAGAACCACCGACAGTGGAACCTGATGACAGTGATGCTGACGGATTGAAGGAGCAATGATGTCCAGTAATGCCCTGAATATCCTCGTCATCGAAGACGATGCGCAAATCCGCCGCTTCATAGAAACGACTCTCAGCGCACAAGCCTGGAAAGTTTTTGAAGCAGGTACGCTGAAACAAGGACTGGTAGAAGCAGGCACGCGCAAGCCGGATGTGGTAATTCTCGACCTTGGCCTGCCGGACGGCAGCGGAATGGACTTTATTCGCGAGTTTCGTTGCTGGTCATCGGTACCGGTGATTGTATTGTCCGCCCGCACGGAAGAAACGGATAAGGTCGCCGCACTGGATGCCGGTGCTGACGATTACCTGACCAAACCCTTTGGCGTGGCGGAGCTGCTGGCGCGAATACGGGCAAACGCGCGACGCCAGTTGTCATCGCAGGAAAATGTAAAAGTATTCAGTTTTGGTGATGTCTGCGTCGACCATGAAAAGCGGATTGTCAGCAAGGCAGGCCGTGAAATCCACCTGACACCCATTGAATACCGCTTACTCAGCGTATTGATAGCCAATGCCGGCCGTGTGATGACTCAGCGGCAATTACTGCGCGAAGTATGGGGTCCCACTCACTCGGAACACAGTCATTATTTGCGTATATACATGGGGCATTTGCGCCAGAAACTGGAAGACGAACCCGCGCAACCCAAGCACATCCTGACTGAAACAGCGGTAGGTTACCGACTGGTTCAGTAACACTGTCCTGTTCTTCGGCTCAATGCCGCGGGGACCAGCCCCATCATAGGACCATTTTTCCAGCATGCATTGGGGATTCGCCCCGATTTGCGTACAATGCCCGTTCGCCATCAGCAGCATCGGTTGAGAATTTTTATCCTGATGAATCAAATACGGTACAGACTCGAATACCCATACGCCCATGATGCAGCAGTTCCTGCGCATCAAGGCAAATCACCCACAGACCTGGTGTTCTACCGTATGGGTGATTTTTACGAGCTGTTCTATGACGGATGCCAGGCGCGCGGCCGAACTGCTGGATATTACGCTCACCACGCGTGGAAAATCCGCCGGGGAACCCATTCCGATGTGCGGCGTACCCTACCACGCTGCAGAGAATTATCTGGCGCGACTGGTGAAGTCCGGGTCTCCGTGGCCATCGCCGAGCAGATCGGCGATCCGGCCACCAGCAAGGGGCCCGTGGATCGCCAGGTGGTGCGGATCGTGACGCCTGGCACCCTGTCCGATGAAGCCTTGCTGGACGACAAAGTGGACAACCTGTTGCTAGCCGTGTGCCAGCAGCAACAGCATTACGGCATCGCCTACCTGGACCTGAGCACGGGACGCTTTCGCGTGCTGGAAATCACCGGCGAGGAAGCCCTGACCGGCGAATTGCAACGCCTGGATCCGGCGGAGACTCTGTACCACGAATCCATCTATCACCCGGTCATCACCGCGCGCCGGGGGGCGCGCAGCCAGCCCGCCTGGGAGTTTGACGCACAGAGCGCCCGTCGTGCCCTGAATACCCAATTCCAGACCCACGATTTGCAGGGCTTCGGCTGCGACAATCTCGACCTGGCCATCGGCGCCGCCGGCTGCCTGCTGCAATACGTGAAGGATACGCAGCGCGGCAATCTGCCGCATATTCGCGCGCTGCAGCAGGAAAACCGGGCGGACAGTGTCATCCTGGACGCGGCGACCCGGCGCAATCTGGAGATCGACGTCAATATGAGCGGCGGTAACAGCAATACACTGCTGTCGGTGACTGGACCGCAATGTAACAGCCATGGGCAGCCGCATGCTCAGGCGCTGGCTGCACCGACCACTCACCAATGTCGAGGTACTGAGGACACGGCACGCAGCGCTTCACACCCTGTGCGAAAACGACACCTATGAGACCGTGCGCACCGCACTCAAACCGGTCGGTGATATGGAACGCATCCTCACCCGAGTGGCGCTGCGCTCCGCACGCCCCCGGGACCTGACGCGACTGCTCAGCTCACTGCAGGCCCTGCCACAACTGCGCGAGGCACTGTCCCAACTCGATGCACCCCTGCTGCGCGCGCTCAGCCTCCAGAGTCGGCGACTATCCCGAACTCTGCGCATTGTTGGGCAGCTGCCATCATAGAGAACCCGCCCGTCGTGATCCGCGATGGCGGGGTCATCGCCGACGGTTACGACGAACAACTCGACGAACTGCGCCAGATCAGCACCAATGCCGGAGACTTTTTACTGGACATCGAAAAGCGCGAGAAACAGGCCACCGGCATCAGCACGCTGAAGGTCGGCTACAACCGGGTGCACGGCTATTACATCGAGATCAGCCGCGCGCAGTCCGACAAGGCGCCGGCAGACTACATGCGGCGCCAGACACTTGAAAAATGCCGAGCGTTTCATCACGCCCGAACTGAAGGCATTCGAGGACAAGGCCCTGTCCAGCAAGAGTCGCGCACTGGCGCGGGAAAAGTTCCTGTACGAGGACTTGCTGGAACGCCTCAACGAACAGCTGGCACCCTTGCAGGATACCGCTGCTGCAGTCGCCGAAATCGATGTGCTGGCCAATCTGGCGGAGCGGGCGGACCAGCTCCGGTTATGCCAGCCGCAATTCTGTGACGAACAGGTGTTTGAGGTCATCGACGGTACGGCACCTCGGTAGTGGAGCAGGTGCTGCAGGAGCCTTTTATCGCCAACGATACGCTGCTCAACGAGCAGCGGCGCATGCTGCTCATCACCGGGCCCAACATGGGGGGGAAATCGACCTACATGCGCCAGAACGCGGTCATTGCCCTGCTCGCCCATATCGGCAGCTACGTGCCAGCCAAGTGCCGTGCAAGCTGGCGCCCATCGACCGCATTTTTACCCGCATCGGTTCCTCCGATGATTTGGCCGGTGGCCGCTCCACCTTCATGGTAGAAATGACCGAGACCGCCAATATCCTGCACAATGCCAGTCCCCGCAGCCTGGTGCTGATGGATGAAGTGGGGCGCGGCACCAGCACCTTCGACGGCCTGAGCCTGGCCTGGGCCGCAGCGGTGCAACTGGCGCGTTCGGTAAAGGCATTTACCCTGTTCGCCACGCACTATTTCGAACTGACCAGCTCTACCTGATGTGTGTCCCACCATGGCCAATGTGCACCTGGATGCCACCGAGCACCAGGACCACGTGGTGTTCCTGCACAATATCCAGGAGGGTCCGGCCAATCGCAGCTTCGGCTTGCAGGTAGCCAGGCTCGCCGGTATCCCGGTCCCGGTACTGCAGGCCGCACAGGAGAAGCTCATGGAACTCGAACGCGGCGCGTTACGCGACGCGATGCCGGAACAGGCCAGCGCAGGTGTCCCGGCCCAGAACGACCTGTTCAGTCCTGTCCCAGCCGCACCCTGTGCTTGAGTCGCTTCACGCCCTGGATGTTAATGAGCTGACTCCCCGGCAGGCCCTGGACAAACTGTATGAGTTGAAGGCCCAGCTGGACTGACCCGGGCCGGTGTGCAGCGTGTAATTCTGCCGCGCCAAGGTGTGTGACCATTCTCACAGCGTCCGGCAATATCCTCCTTTGGGGCCTTCATTTCTGCACTTCCAGCAGGTAGACTAACGCCCCTTAGTCCAGACATCACCAATCCAAGAGGCGTTTCAGGAATGACATTTGTTGTAGGCGAGGATTGCATCAACTGTAAGCACACCGACTGTGTTGAGGTCTGCCCGGTTGATTGCTTTTACGAGGGCCCAATTTTCTGGTTATCCACCCCGATGAATGTATTGATTGTGCTCTGTGCGAACCGGAGTGCCCCGTGGATGCCATCTTCTCCGAGGACGAGTTGCCAGAGGACCAGGCGGTATTTCTGGAGCTGAATGCCGAACTGGCCCAAATCTGGCCCTGCATTACCGAAATGAAGCCCGGCCTTCCCGACGCGGAAGAGTGGGCCGGCAAACCCAACAAGTTGCAATACCTGCAGCGCTGAGCGCAAGGACATAGCTGAAAGCCCCGTCATGGCAACTTGATGGGGCTTTTTTTTGCGCAGACACCTCCGCCCCCTGTATGCTCAACCGGCCCGGGAAAAAACTACAGCTTACCCCGCTGCCACTATCAGACCACGCTGTGATTGAACCGGTTTCTGCTAGACTGACCGCATGAGTGAAGACAAACCCCCGTTTACGATGGACTGGCGCGTCACCTTCGGGTTGACCGTCACCCTCCTGTGGATCGGCGCCGGACTGGCTTACCTGCTGGTAATGGTGGGCGAGAAAAACTTCATCCACCTGCCAACAGCAGACATTGGCAACTTCCTGGAAGGCGCCTTCGCACCCCTTGCATTCCTGTGGCTGGTCATCGGCCTGTTCATGCAACAGAAAGAGATCAGCGCCAACACCAGGGCCATAAAACTGCAGGAGCAAAGCGCGCGACGACTGGAGCTGCACTCCCGCCAGGACAGCTATTTCAAGCTGCTCACCCTGGTGCAGGACCAACTGGGCGCGATCGCCGGATTTCACTTTATGTCGATCTGCGGTCCAACAGGTACCGGCGAGATTTCCTCGCTGGAATTTACCGAACAGCGCGCGCACGCCGCCAGCGGCGACCACGCATGGTTTATTCGAAAAATGATTGCACTGGTGGCCGGCGATATAGGAAACCAGGACAAAATGCAGGAAATTTTCTTCAGCACCGCAGTGCGCACTCGCCACACGGAAAACTACAGCCGCACATTTAAAAAACTGTTGGACGCCGCACGCGCCGTGGATACAGACGATATGGTCACGGATGCCTTGCTCAACGGATCTGCAGCAGGACTGCTGTACCGTATCATTCTCCATGTAAAAGGAGAGATTCTCGCTGGACATGACCCTGGGGGCAGTGACTCCGCCCCCGATGGGAGCTCCGCCAAACAGCTAGAAAATATTCAGTTCGAGCTTGCGAAATTTTACGGTACCGTCTGCCCAGTGCTGCAGGGCGATGAAGCCGGCAGTGGGGTCTGCATTATCGAGCACTGCAGTAGTGACACCGTTGATCCTTACCTCGATTGCAGTACCCTTGGCCATTGCCTCCAGAGTATTCCACTTCCCCACCGTCTCCACCCTGGCCATGGGCGGCATAAACTGCTTTACGATAGCGCCGGTACGCGCTTCCTGTTGCGGGTGCTCGTCCCAGATATTGAGTTCGTAGCAGGTTTCGGGGTGAATGCGGGAGCGATCCCTGCAGCGAATGAAGATACCTGAATTGGTAGTAGCGTCCACCCAGAACTCAACCCGCAGCTGAAAATCGCCGTAGTCCTTCTCACTAACGAGGAAACCATCTTCGCTACCGCTGGCCACGATTGCCTGATCCACCACAGACCATTCGCTGTCGCCTTCAACTCG
Organism: uncultured Gammaproteobacteria bacterium; assembly: GCA_963712135.1. Lineage (GTDB taxonomy): Bacteria > Pseudomonadota > Gammaproteobacteria > Pseudomonadales > Halieaceae > Marimicrobium. The sequence goes on along the minus strand of CAVQGV010000026.1, from coordinate 165,745 downwards.
CCAGCCATCCAGGCTGTGCCCATCAAACAATACGACGGAGTCGGCGTGGACCACTTGTACTGCCACAGCATAAGACAGCGATGATTATGCCCCGCATCATATGAATCCTCGAACAATACACTGTTGGTGACGGCCTGCTTAGCCAGGCCGGTTTTCGAAAAACTCGATAACCAGTGGATCACCCGACCTTTCCAGATATGCCACTGCCAGGCCCTCACCGAAGCGCTTGCGCCAAATTGCTTCATAACCCACAGCCAGCGCAGCCTCGACCTGCGTTTCCAGGTCATCGACAATAAATCGCAAATGGTGCATCCCTTCGCGACCAGCGTCCAGAAACTCCTTGTGCGGACAGCCCCCGGAGACCCACTCAATCAGTTCGATCTCCACGTCACCACTCCTGCCAAAGGCGAGACGCAGTTTGCACTCCTCCTGCGCGCCCCTGTAGTCGTAGGTCATGGGGCCCGGATCCATGGTCGAGAACGGTCCGAACAACGGCTCATACAACGCCAGCGCCCGTTCCATACTACGCACCACGAAGCCCACCTGGTTGAGATCAGGTAGGTCTAACTGCCTGCGAATATCTTCCGCCATGGCTAGCATTCCATTTCTTATTGGGGTGACACTGGGTGTTGGAAGATAATAACTTCGGCAGAGCCATGTCGTCGGGAAAAAGAAGGATCAAATGGAACCGGATTTAACTGAACAGTGAATCGCCGCCTAGTCCCTGCGTTTCCATTATATTGCGCAAGCGCTTGAGTGCTTCAACCTGAATCTGCCGCACACGCTCGCGCGTGAGCCCAATCTCGCGACCCACTTCTTCCAGAGTGCTACTCTCGTAACCGCGCAGGCCAAAGCGACGCGATACCACTTCCCGCTGCTTGTCCGACAATTCTTCCAACCAGACGGCGATGTTGTCTTTGATATCGATGTCCTGCAACAACTGGGAGGGATCGCAGACACGGACATCGGCGATCATATCTACCATGGAACTGTCCGAATCAGGACCAACGGGCGTGTCCATCGAAATGATACGCTCGTTAAGTCCCAGCATACGTTTCACGTCGGCAACCGGCCGATCCAGCATATCTGCTATTTCCTCCGCAGACGGTTCGTGATCAAGCTTCTGTGTAAGTTCGCGCGCGGCGCGCAGGTAAATGTTAAGTTCCTTCACCACGTGAATGGGCAATCGTATGGTTCGAGTCTGGTTCATGATCGCCCGTTCTATGGTCTGGCGTATCCACCAGGTGGCATAGGTGGAAAAGCGAAACCCGAGATCCGGATCAAATTTTTCAACAGCCCTGATCAGACCCAGGTTGCCCTCTTCGATCAGATCCAGCAGGGTAAGTCCACGGTTGATATAGCGACGAGAAATTTTAACCACCAGACGCAGGTTGCTCTCAATCATGCGCTGACGTCCCGACTCATCACCACTGCGCGCCTGGCGGGCGTAGTACTTCTCTTCGTCCGCAGTCAACAGCGGTGAATAGCCAATTTCATTCAGGTACAACTGGGTGGCATCGAGTGACTTTTCAATCTTGCGGGGCATTTCGAGTATGACGCGATCAAAATCGTCATCACTGACATCAATCGAGGATCGAGCCACTGTGTATCGGCGTGTGTCTGCTTCAGTTTCGTTCGGAATGGATTCGAACGATTTCGTCGCGATTTTCGTGGATGAAGCACTGCCAGACGAGGCTTTCACCTGCACCAGCGAACCGCTTCGCGGCTGTGCCTGATTTCGAATTCCTTTTCGAACCTGCGGTCGTTGGATCCACATCCATGGCCATAACCCACTCTTCTTTTAGTTATGAATACCAAGAGTATTTCCCGCCGGGTCGACCAGACTAACCCAAATATATTGCAAATTGCAAACGAGTGTAGAAACGGCAATATTATACTAGTACTTACTATTATTTGGCTGGTCTTAACCCACGTCAATAATGCCCTATTTGCCGGTATACTACCGTCGCGGCAATAACCTTTGCGGGTCAATAGGCTTACCTTCCTTGCGAATCTCAAAATGCAGTTTCACCGAGTCCGTTCCAGAACTGCCCTTCTCCGCTATGGTTTGTCCCGCTGTAACCGTCTGGCCTTCGGCGACCAGCAGGCGGTCATTGTGCCCATAGGCACTGAGGTAAACCTCGTTGTGCTTGAGTATCAACAACTCGCCAAATCCAACGATACCCGTTCCCGCATAGACCACTTTACCAGCAGCCGCTGCAACCACCGGATCACCGCGCGCACCCGCAATATCAATCCCCTTGTGCACACTCTCGGAATAACCCCGAGTCACCGACCCCTCGTCGGCCACAGCCAGGCCTCGACTGTAGCCCCTGTATAGGTATCCGCGCTCATCTCCTGTTTGACCTTGGCGATTGCCGGTGGGGATGCCGACGGAGGTGGCGGGGTCGGTTCGCTCACAGCCGGCTTAGCTCAGGAGTGACTGCAGACGTCCTCGATGCCTCGCGATTGACGGGGATAGCACCTGGCGGGGTCGTATTCACCGGCGCAGGCGACTGCAAGGTGCTGGTCTGCCTGGGTGGTACAGCCTCACCCAGATAGATTATCTGGCCGGGATAAATGGTATAGGAATCCCCGATACCATTGGCCACCGCCACCTTGCGATAGTCCAGTCCATAGCGGAAGGCAATGGAATAAAGTGTGTCACCGCTCTTTACGGTGTAGGAGGAGGAAGCGGCTGCGGCTGGGTAACCCGGTCTTCCACGGGAGCGGGGGGATTCCCGCCACACGCAAGAAGGCCGCACAACACCAGGCTCAACAAAATCCTCGCTAGCAAACGCTTTCCTCAACATGGATTTCATCGCAACTGGGCATGACCACCACGAGCAGGTATCACATGGACTTTGTTCATTACTTTTCTTTACCGGAGCGCAGCGGCACAAAGTAGACGGCCTCGACGATTTCGGTTTCGTAACCCTCATGGGTGCGGGTTACCACCTGCAAGTGCTGGATCTCCCCCCCGACCGGTATAACCATGCGACCGCCGGTAGCCAGTTGCAACAGCAGCTCTTCTGGAATTCGCTCGGGAGCGGCAGTGACAACAATACCGTCATAGGGGCCACACTCCTCCCAGCCCATACCACCATCCGCATGATTCAATTGAATGTTGCGCAGCTTTAGCTGACGCAGGCGCTGGCGCGCCTTTTGCTGCAAGGCCTTGATGCGCTCCACGCTGATACACTTCATCGACCAATTGCGCCAGTACCGCCGTCTGGTAACCGGAACCGGTGCCGATTTCCAGGACCCGCGAACGCGGTCCCGCCGCCAGCAACAACTCCGTCATACGGGCCACTACATAAGGCTGTGACAAGGTCTGCTGCAAAGCCGATCGGCAATGCGACATCCTCATAAGCGCGATGTGCCATCGCCTCATCAAGGAACAGGTGTCGCGGCGTGGTGCGCATGACATCCAGCACCGCCGTATTACTGACCCCCTGATCAACCAACCGCTGTACCAAACGCTCCCGAGTTCGCTGGGAAGTCATCCCAATACCGTGGAGATCAATCCTGTTCACTACTGATACCACTCTCTATCAATCCCTCTTGATACTGCACAAGCTCAGCCAGCAGGGCGGTGGCATAACCGCCAGCACCCAGGGAAAACTCCAGTCGCAGCGTCTCATCATCACAAAACTGCCAGCAAAAGTCATCCGGCAACATACGCGCGGGACGCCAGGCCAGCTCCAGCCCGGACTTCTCCAGAAAGTCACATATCTCCCGCGCACTCGGCCAGACTGTCCACCTGTCGCTTACTGAACCCTGGCCCCTCAACGGCCTGTCCTCGCCCCCACAGCGGCAATCCAGGGTGAATATCACCGCGGTCTGCGCGCGCTCGAATATCCTCACTGACCTCCTCACAGGTGAAAAAACTCCGCGTACCCTGCAACAGGCACACGTCACCGGGCTTTACCGCATTCCAGTCCCCGCTCTCTACGCGCGCTGCCAGCAGTCGATTGAACACATAGGCACGCAGGGCGGAAAAATACAGGCTGCGCTTGTCGCGCGAGATCCTGCGTCCGCCACGCATCCAGCGCCTGCGCCTGCTCGAGTGTCGAGCCATTGCGACCAAAACGCTGCTCGCCAAAGTAGTTGGGGAAACCTGCATCGCGCAGTTTCTCCAGCCGCTGTTCCAGCGCAGCGCGCTCACCGGTCAGCGCGCGCAGCACCAGAATAAATCGATTGGCGCGATGTACGCCGCGCCTCAGTTTGCGCAAGTGCCGCCCGAACTCCAATACCTGCACATCGCCGTCGGCCTCCAAGCAACTGCCAGTCGGGCTCTGCACGCCCCGCCATGCCGATACTGAACCACTGCCGGGTCACGGCATTGCGGTCTTTCAAGCCACTGAAACCGATATCGCGCGGCGCCACCCCGCTGAGCGACGGACACGCGCTGCAGCAACTCCATACTGTTGAGCTGCCGTTTCTGCAAATACAGGAAGCAGTGCTCTCCCTCACCCGACAATTCGAAACCCAGCTGTTCGCTGACCTGGAAATCCTCGGGGCTGCAGCGAATCAGGGCGCTGCCGGGGAGCGCACCCCATGCCCGGGGCCACGGCGGCATCATTGCGATGCAGACTGCAGCAGCACGACCGCGTGGACTGCAATACCCTCCTGGCGCCCGGTAAAACCCAGCTTCTCCGTCGTGGTGGCCTTCACGTTCACTTGCGCCACGGCTGGCGGCCATATCGGCGGCCAGATTCTTCCGCATGCCGGCAATATGGGGCGCCATCCGCGGTGCCTGCGCAATGATCGTGGCATCCAGATTACCCAGCACCCAGCCCGCCTGCTGCACCAACTGCATTACCCGGCGCAACAGGAGGCGACTATCGATACCCGCATTAGCCGGGTCGGTATCGGGAAAATGCTGACCGATATCGCCCTGGCCGAGCGCACCCAGCAGCGCGTCACAGACAGCGTGAATCAGCACGTCGCCGTCCGAGTGGGCGACCAGGCCGCGATCATGGGGAATATGGACCCCGCCGAGCACCAGCGTGTCTCCAGGCCCAAAGCGGTGTACATCGTAGCCATGGCCTATGCGCATCGATGGCCGCTCCCAGTCCTGTTGTTCACGCGGAGCACTCCCGGCATGCGCCTGCAGATACCAGGCCGCCAGCGGCAGGTCCGCGGGAATAGTCACCTTGAGATTGCCTGCCGATGCCGCGATTAACTGCACCGGATAACCCGCCAACTCCATGGCGGAAGCCTCATCAGTCACCACCACACCCCGCTCCTGCGCCTGACCCAGTGCCCGGCGCAATTCATTGAAGCGAAACATCTGTGGTGTCTGCGCCCGCCACAGGATAGCGCGATCCAGGGTGCGTACGACCAGCGCGTCATGCGAGGCCTGTTTGACCGTATCGACGATGCGGCTCGGCCAGTATTCCGCCCGTGCCACTGGCAGTCACTGTCTCCATCAGCCTCACAATATCCTCAGACTGCAGACAGGGCCGCGCCGCGTCATGCACCAGCACCCAATCCTGTGGCGCCGCCCGGTCTGCCAGTGCATCCAGCCCCGCCAGCACAGAGCCACTGCGCTGCTCGGCGCCAGTGACGGTTTGCACCCGTGGGTCCTGGAAAATCGGGAGTGCAGCCGCGCGGCTGTCATGTGCATGCAGTGCCACGACAACCCCGGCGAGTTGCTCACAATCCAGCAGGGCACGCAGACTGTGCTCCAGCAGCGTGGCACCGGCCACTTCCATATATTGCTTGGGCAGATCGCCACCCATGCGGCTGCCAGTGCCAGCCGCCGGCAGCACTGCCCAGCAGCGCGCCCGATCCCGGCTCATGGTTTCGCTTCCGCAGTCGGCTCAGGACTCTCGACTATCTGGTAAAAGGTTTCCCCCTCCCGGACCAGCCCCAGTTGCTCCCGGGCGCGCTGCTCCACACCCTTGTTGCCATTTTGCAGCTCCATGACCTCCCGCTCCAGTATCGCGTTGCGCGCCTGCAACTCACTATTGATGCGGGTCTTTTCCTCAATCTGGACTTGCAGTCGATGCTGCTCCGCCAGGCTGCCCTCGGCAAACCACAGGCGGTACTGCAGTACACCCAACAGCAACAGCAGTACGAAAAGCAGCCAGCGCATGGGTTAGGCCTTCACTGGCGGGAGAATTCTGCCAGGCCGCGGTAGGGCGCTCGACCGCCCAACTCCGCTTCGATACGCAGCAGGCGATTGTACTTGGCCACCCGGTCCGAACGGCACAGCGAGCCTGTTTTGATTTGACCCGCCGCGGTAGCCACCGCCAGATCGGCAATGGTGGTGTCCTCGGTCTCACCACTGCGGTGAGAAATCACCGCGGTGTATCCGGCCGCCTTGGCCATGGCAATGGCTTCCAGGGTTTCCGACAGGCTGCCGATCTGATTGAACTTGATCAGGATCGAATTGGCCACGCCCTTGTCGATACCTTCCCTGAGAATTCTGGTATTGGTGACGAACAGGTCGTCGCCCACCAACTGTATCTTCTGGCCGAGCTTGTCGGTGAGCAACTTCCAGCCGTCCCAGTCGGACTCGTCCAGGCCGTCTTCAATGGAAATAATGGGGTGGCTGCCGGCAAGGTCCGCCAGATAGTCAGTGAAGGCCGCGCTGCTGAACTGCTTGCCTTCTCCAGCCAGATTGTACATGCCGTCCCGGTAAAACTCGGACGCCGCACAATCCAGCGCCAGGGTGATATCGGTGCCCAGTTTATAGCCCGCCTTGCCCACCGCATCAGCAATGGCCTCCAGGGCCGCCTCATTGGAAGGCAGATTGGGGGCGAAGCCGCCCTCGTCTCCAACGGCGGTACTCAGGCCGCGAGCGGACAATACTTTCTTCAGCTGGTGAAAGATTTCCGCACCGGCCCGCAGGCCCTCCGCGAAAGTGGCCGCACCCACCGGCTGCACCATGAATTCCTGGATATCCACATTGTTATCGGCGTGCTCGCCGCCGTTGAGAATATTCATCATCGGTACCGGCATGGAGAAACCGGAGGTGCCATTGATATCGGCAATATGCTGATACAGGGGCACTCTGCGGGCCAGGGCCGCGGCCTTCGCCATTGCCAGGGATACGGCGAGAATTGCATTGGCGCCAAACTTCGCCTTGTTGTCAGTACCGTCCGCCTCTATCATCGCCGCGTCCAGCTCGCGCTGGGCGCCCGCATCACGTCCCAGCAGCAGCGCCCTGATAGGACCATTCACATTACCCACCGCCTTCAGCACGCCCTTACCGAGATAGCGGGCAGCATCGCCGTCGCGCAGTTCCAGTGCTTCACGGGAACCAGTGGATGCGCCGGAGGGCGCGCAGGCCGCACCGACCTCTCCCGATTTGAGGGTCACCTCGGCCATGACCGTGGGATTTCCACGGGAATCCATAACCTCAAAAGCCTGTACGTTTGTGATCGATGTCATGCGGTCCAACTCCGTAATTACTAATCGATGTGCAGGGGGGGCAATGATTTCACCAGGTCATCGACCGCCTTCACCTGTGCCAGAAAAGGCTCCAGTTGCGCCAGGGGCAGTGCACTGGGGCCGTCGCAGCGGGCCTTGTCCGGATCCGGATGAGCCTCCAGGAACAGACCCGCCAGGCCCACCGCCATACCAGAGCGCGCCAGTTCCACTACCTGTGCCCGACGCCCACCGGAAGCAGCGCCTCCTGCATCCCGACACTGCAGCGCATGAGTGACGTCAAAGATGATAGGGACGTTACCGCAGTTGCGCTTCATCACACCGAACCCCAGCATATCCACCACGAGATTGTCATAGCCAAAGTTACTGCCACGCTCGCACAGCATAACGCGGGTGTTCCCGCACTCAGCGAATTTTTCCACGATATTGGCCATCTGCGAGGGACTTAAGAAATTGCGGCTTCTTGATATTGATCGCCGCACCGGTCGCCGCCATCGCCGCCACCAGATCTGTCTGGCGCGCCAGAAACGCTGGCAGCTGGATGATATCGCACACTTCGGCAGCGGGCGCCGCCTGTTCCGGAGTGTGCACGTCAGTGATGACCGGGATACCGAACGCCGATTTCACCGCCGCCAGAATGGCCAGACCCTCCTCCAGGCCGGGGCCGCGGAAGGAATGTATGGAAGAGCGGTTGGCCTTGTCGTAGGAGGCCTTGAAGACATAGGGAATGCCCAGTCTGTTACACACCTCGACATAGTGCTCCGCTACCCGCAGGGCGAAGTCACGACTCTCCAACACATTCACCCCGCCGAGCAGGACGAAGGGAGCAGTGTTATCGATGCGCAGTTTGCCAACGGAAACGGTCTGGTCAGTCACGGCGGTACTCTTTATCAGTCTGCCTGGTTGACGGTCTGGCTCCGCGCGTGGGCGATAGCCGCTTCAATGAAACTGGTGAATAGCGGATGTCCACCGCGGGGCCGGGATGTAAACTCCGGATGGAATTGGCAAGCGACAAACCACGGGTGTGCAGGCAACTCGATCATCTCCACCAGCGAGTGATCCGCGGACCAACCGGCGATACGCATGCCTGCAGCCTGCAATTGACCGAGGTAATTATTGTTTACCTCGTAACGGTGGCGGTGGCGTTCGGAAATAACATCCTTGCCATAGATTTCCCGCACCTTGCTGCCCGCTTCAAGGTGGCAGGGCTGGGCACCCAGGCGCATGGTGCCACCTTTATCGGACGACTCGTCCCGCTGCTCGGAGCTGCCGTCGGCATTCATCCACTCAGTGATCAGGGCCACAATCGGGTGGGGCGTGGACGGATTCATCTCAGTGGAATCAGCGCCCGCCAGGCCGCAGACATTGCGCGCGTACTCCACCAATGCCACGTGCATACCCAGGCAGATGCCCAGGAAAGGGATGTTATTCTCCCGCGCGTAACGCACCGCGGTAATCTTGCCCTCGACGCCGCGATCGCCAAAACCGCCGGGTACCAGGATGGCATTCATTCCCTGCAGCGCTGCAGTGCCATTGCGCTCAATGTCCTCTGCGTCGAAATATTCTATCTTTACATTGGTCAGGGTTTGCAGGCCGGCGTGCAGCAGCGCTTCATTGAGTGATTTGTAGGCGTCCTGCAGGTCGACGTATTTGCCCACCATGGCGACCCGCACCTGGCCGCTACTGATAGAAAATTCCCGCTCGACGACGTCGTCCCAATCGGACAGATCGGCCTCGCTTTTGCAGTCGATGCCAAAACGCTCCACGACAAACTTGTCCAGGCCAAAGTCGCGCAGTATACCCGGGATTTTATAGATCGAATCCACGTCCAGCAGCGGGATGACGGCACGCTCTTCCACGTTGGTGAAGAGGGATATTTTCTTGCGCGCACTCTCCTCTATCTCGACTGAGCAACGACACAACAAAATATCGGGCTGCAAACCTATGGAGCGCAGCTCCTTGACCGAGTGCTGGGTGGGCTTGGTTTTGATCTCCCCGGCGGTCGCGATATAGGGCACCAGGGTAAGGTGCATCAACAGGGCACGACTGGGCCCCATTTCCACCTTGAGTTGCCGCGCCGCCTCCAGGAAAGGCAGACCTTCGATGTCTCCCACTGTTCCACCAATCTCGACGACCGCCACATCGGCGTCGCCTGCGCCCAGCACGACGCGCCGCTTGATTTCATCAGTGATATGAGGGATGACCTGCACTGTGCCACCCAGGTAATCGCCACGGCGCTCCTTGCGCAGTACCGCGTTGTAGACCCTGCCCGTGGTGAAGTTATTGGTGCGCTTCATGATGGTGTGGGTAAAACGTTCGTAATGGCCCAGATCCAGATCAGTCTCTGCGCCATCCTCAGTCACAAATACCTCACCGTGCTGGAAAGGACTCATAGTGCCGGGATCAACATTGATATAGGGATCGAGCTTGAGCAGAGTGACCCTGATGCCCCTGGCCTCAAGCACTGCAGCCATGGAGGCGGCAGCGATTCCTTTGCCCAGAGACGAAACTACCCCACCTGTGACGAAAATATAACGCGTCATGATTAGCCTATAATTATGCTGTATTTCCGGGCACACAAAACACGCGTCCGGTGCTCACATAAAGCTCTAGCTACCGACGCAAGTCCTGCAAAAGATGGGTAATCAGGTTACCAGAAAGACGCAGCAAGCTCAAACGGAACCAGTGCCGACAGGTCGCTCCCAGCTCAGCTTCCAGAGTTGTTCGCCCTCCTGCGCCGCCGTGCGCCAACGGCTGGATGCACACCGGGCCAACTCTCCCACTGCCAGCAATTCGCCCTCCAGATACAACAGGGGCACACGATCCCGCCACCAGGGTGGCACGTCCCACTCCTGCAGCAGGTGCTTGAGGCTGCGACTACCGCTCCGCCCCGGCAGACGGCATCGCTCTCCCCCTTGACGCCAGTGGAGCGTGAGCCTGTCTGCCGGCACCAGCCGCAGGCCAGCGCCTGCTGTGCGCTGCAGGCTAACAGTGCCCACTCCACGCACCGCACGGCGCGTGCCGGGCGCCAGGTCAAGGGGCACCGCTGGCGGCGGGGCACTAAAAATTGGTAGCAGGTAAACCCCGTCGCGATAGCGCTGCAGACATCTGGTACCGCATGCCAGCCTGGGATTGGTATCAATTGCCGCCACGCGCAGCTGGCGCACAAACTCTGCCATGGCCGCGTGATCCAGCGCCTGGTACCCCCGCGCGCGCAACCAGGCCCGCAAGCGCGTTGCGACTACCTCCCCTGGCTCCGTGGTTAACCGGGACAAAACCAGGCCGGGATCCCCCATCACACTGTGCACGGTTTCCGGAACACCCAGTTGATCGGACAAGACCTTGGCCGCTGCAGCCATGTGCGCGCTGGCCCGGGCCACGGTTTGCCGATAGCTCGGCCAGCGGGAGGCCAGCAGCGGCAGCAGTTTTGCGCGCAGGAAATTACGGTCCATGAGGGTGTTGCTGTTGGAAGGGTCTTCCACATACTCCAGACCATGGCGCGCGGCGTAGTGCTCTATCTCGCTGCGCCCGTAATCCAGCAAGGGGCGCACCAGCAGCCCCTCGCCCAGAGTGCGCCTGCGCGGCATGGCCGCAAGCCCCTCAACCCCGGCACCACGCAGCAAACGCAGGAAAAAAGTCTCCACCTGGTCGTCGAGGTGATGGCCGAGGAACAACACCGCGCCGGGCGGCAACTGCTCTTGAAAGGCGCGATAGCGTGCCGTCCGCGCCGCCGCCTCACCACTACCATCCGCGTGCACATCGACGGTGCAGGTGTTGAGCTGCAACTGCAATGAGCGGCACACGACTCTCACAGTGACGCTGCCAGTCTCCGGCGGCTGCTTGCAAACCATGGTTAATATGGAGGGCGCGAAGAGTGGGTGAGCCCGGATTGGCTGCACACCAGCGGTGCAGCAGATGTAGCAGCACCGTGGAGTCCACACCACCACTGAACCCCACGTACCAGCCAGAGGCAGTAAGCAGCTCGTTTAGCTGGCTGTCGAGAGAAGTATGATTGAGCAATCCCGCCTAGTTTCCGTAGGACATGAGTCGCTGATAGCGTTTGGACAGTAGATCTGCCAGCGGCAGTTGCTGCAAGCTATCCAGTTGCGTGACGATATGTTCCCTGATGCGCTGCGCCATCAACTCTACATCCCGGTGAGCCCCGCCCAGGGGTTCGGCAATGGTGGCATCAACAATCCCCAGATCCTGCAGGACCCCGGAGGTCACGCCCATGGCTTCGGCCGCATCCGGCGCCTTGGCAGTATCCTTCCAGATGATATTGGCACAGCCCTCTGGAGAAATGACGAAATAGGTCGAGTACTGCAGCATGGCCAGATGGTCGCCCACACCAATACCCAGGGCGCCACCGGAACTGCCCTCGCCAATCACGATACAAATAATAGGGGTCGCCAAACGGGACATGACCGCCAGGTTCTGCGCAATAGCTTCGCTGATACCGCGCTCCTCAGAATCGATACCCGGGTATGCTCCTGGCGTGTCAATCAGGGTAACGACCGGGATTTTGAAGCGCTCCGCCGTCTCCATCAGGCGCAGCGCCTTGCGATAGCCCTCGGGCTTGGGCATGCCGAAATTGCGCAGAACCTTGTCCTTCACGATACGACCCTTCTCCTGGCCGATAACCATTACCGGGCGGCCATCGATACGGGCGATGCCACCGACAATCGCTTTGTCATCGCCAAAGTGACGATCACCGTGCAATTCATCAAACTCGGTAAATACGCGGGGAATGTAGTCCAGGCTGTAGGGCCGCCGGGGGTGGCGCGCCACTTTGACAATGTCCCAGGCACTGAGGTTGGAGTAGATTTTTTCCGTGAGCTTGGTGCTCTTGGCCCGCAGGTTCTCGATCTCCGAGCTGATATTGATCTCGTTATCAGTGCCGACCAGCCGCAACTCCTCGATCTTGACTTCCAGCTCGGCAATAGGCTGCTCAAAGTCCAGGTAATTGGGATTCATGCGCGGGACGTCTCGACGGATTGGCGTGGCGCACAGTGTACAAAAATAATGCGCCGCAGACCAATAGCCGATTGACCCCCTTACCGCGGAGGGAATGATTCCCGGCAGCTGTTGCTGTAAGCTGCGCGCCATGCAGGAACCACCACCCTATCTCGTCCCGCACAGCAGCGAGGAAATCGCGATTCTCTACGAGGACAGCGATCTGTTACTGGTGCGCAAACCCGACCTGCTGCTCACCATTCCCGGGCCGTCATCCCCTGAACAAGGATTGCCTGATCACCCGATTGCAGCAGCACTACCCGACGGCGAGTATCGTGCACCGGCTGGACCTGGACACGTCGGGGATCATGGTGATCCCGCTGAACAAGCCCGCCCATGCCCATATCAGTCGCCAGTTTCAGGAGCGTCAGGTACAAAAGGCCTACCACGCGATCGTGTTCGGTGTCGTGGCAGAGAATGAAGGCGAGATCGATCTGCCCATTACCTGCGACTGGGAGCGCCGCCCGCGACAGATGATCTGCCATGTGCGCGGCAGGCCCGCCCTCACCCGCTTTGAGGTACTGGAGCGCGGGACTGACCGCACTCGTGTAATGCTCAAGCCGGTCACCGGTCGCTCGCACCAGTTGCGCATTCACATGCGGGAGCTGGGTCACCCGATACTGGGCTGCGATATGTATGCCCACGATAAGGCGCTGGGCATGGCGCAGCGGCTGATGCTGCACGCCACCACCCTGGAATTCACACACCCCGCCACGGGGCAGTGGCTGCGCGGCGATTGCCCCGCCGGATTTTTAGGCCGTTCTCTTGACCTTCCCTATAAATAGGTACACCAATCACTCCAGCTGCCGGCGTAGAGCGTCGCGTCATCCTTTCCCAGCAGCGCCAGTGAAAACAGGTTGACGCAGGCCGTCACGCCGGAACCGCAGTACACCACCAGTTGCTCGGCCGCCAGCGCCTCGCCCCAGTGCGCTTGCAGTCGGACGGTATCCAGTACGACACCGTTGCTGTCAGTCACGCCCTGCCAGGGGCGGTTGATGGCGCCCGGAATATGGCCCGCGACAGGATCGATCGGTTCTTCCAGTCCCGCATAGCGGCGCGGCTCCCGGGAATCGACCAACAGGGCCCCGTGCGCCTGTGCCGAGCGCAGGCCCTCGATATCACAATATCCGCGAAAGCCGGTCACCGGACGTGGTGCCGGGGACTGTGGCACAGGTATTTCAATTTCAGGCACTCCGCCCGCGTTGAGAAAGGCGCTATAACCCCCGTTGAGCAGGCGCGGTGCCCGGTAGCCCAGCGCCCGCAACAACCACCACAGTCGGGCGGCAAAGGCCAGGCGGGAGTCGTCGTACGCCACCACCGCCGTCGCAGGACCAACCCCGAAACGGGCCAGGGTAGCCGCAAAAATCGTGGGGTCGGGCAGCGGATGCCGCCCGCCGTGTTTTCCCACCGGGCCAGCGAGGTCGCGATTCAGGTCGAGGTAGTGGGCCCCGGGAATATGACCCTGCTCATACAGCATTCTGCCGTGGAGAGGGTCTGCCAACGAAAAGCGGCAATCAAATACCACCGCGTGGTGGCCAGCCAGCAATTGCGCCGGTTCGATCAGCATCGCAGTCACGTTACTGTCCTCTTCGCTGTGACAAACATGCTCACCAGAGAGTAGGCGAGTCGCAAAAAATTAACTAGACTCTGGATGGAATAACACAGGAGTTCCCGCCGTGGTAAGCAGTGCCCGCACAGCGACGCAACTGATGATTATCGCCCGGCCTGATCAATCGGCCACCTGGGGCGTCAATCTTTTGCTGCTGGCAGCGCTCGCGGTCCCGTTACTGACCATTGCCGTGGTCTTCGCGTTACTGGGCGCGTGGCTCATCCTGCCCTTTGCCGGCCTGGAGCTGCTGGCGCTCGGCGCAGCCCTCTATCGGGTAAACTGGAAGCAGCAATACCGCCATGTGATCACTTTGAGTGAAGACAGCGTGTGGATCGACAAAGGCCACTACAGTGCCCCGCCAGCGCTGGCGCTTTCCGCGGCACAGCACAGGGCTCACCATTACGACGGAACCGCATCCCGGGGACGGGCCTGAGTTGTGTGTGCACGACCGCAATGAAAGTGTCACCCTGGGGGAATTCCTGAACCGGGAAGACAGTTTGAAGCTTATAGACCTGCTGCAGCGGGAGATTCGGGTGCGCTCGCACAGTGTTCGCACCCTGCGTGAATTCTAGACCCGCTCAAAGCGTGTCGAATTCACCGTGGCGACCCTTGCCTGAGGCAAACCTGGTCGCACCTGCGAGCGTCTCGCGCGAAGCGACCACGGCCACGCCGCGTTCGTATTCATTGCGCAACGCTGCCTCCAGCGGCATACCCCACTGCTCATAGGCGCTCAGGCGGTCAGAACGCAGGCAGTTCTGCGGAAAGCGACTGAGCTGTTGAGCCAGCGCCACTGCCTCCGCCAGGGCCTCGCCATCGGCGACCACGCGATTGGCCAGTCCCATCTGCAGCGCTTCATCGGCATCCACCGCCCGCCCGGTGAGAATCAGGTCCATGGCGCGGCTGTGTCCGATCAGCCGGGGCAGTCGTATCGTGCCGCCGTCTATCAGTGGCACGCCCCAGCGCCGGCAGAACACGCCCATGATCGCGCTGCGCTCCACCACGCGCAGGTCGCACCACAGTGCCAGCTCCAACCCACCGGCCACCGCATGGCCTGAGATGGCGGCGATCACTGGCTTGCCCAGTACCATGCGCGATGGACCCATGGGCCCGTCGCCCTCGGGACTCAGCTGGTTGCTACCGGACACAGCAGCGATGGCCTTGAGATCAGCGCCCGCGCAAAAGGTGCCGTATTCGCCATACAGCACGGCCACGTCAGACTCCGGACTAGCGTCAAACTCCGCAAAGGCTGCAGCGAGCAAGCGCGCGGTTTCGCCGTCCACGGCATTGCGCACCTGAGGTCGAGTGATACTGACTATGGTAATACGATCGCGCTGCTGCACCCTGATCTTTTGCATACTTTCCCCCTCTTCGCCAGACCATCGATTGGGTCGACTGGACTACACTTCCGCCGCCATCTAAGATCGATAATGACACAACACTGAGAAATTCCCATGATCAAAAGGCCAATCGCGCTCACTGGCTTACTCCTATTGGGTCTGTGTGCTTGCTCGGGGTCGGATGAGTCGCTCGATGACTTGCAAAAAAATGAACACGCCAGCTTCGCCGGTGGCCGGCAAGCGATCAACAGCCTGTTTCCCGCCAACACCGAAATCCTGACGCTGCGCCCAGCGCCTAATCCCGAGCGCAACGCCTACTTCGGCGACCTGCACGTACACACGGCGAATTCTTTTGACGCCTACGTCTTCGGCACGTTGAGCACCCCGGATGACGCCTACCGCTACGCCCGGGGCCAGGCGCTGCCGCACCCCAGCGGCTATCAAGTGCAGTTGCAACAGTCCATGGACTTTTACGCGGTCACCGATCACGCTGAATTTATGGGCCTGGTCAAGGAAGCGGCGAACACCGACAGCGAATTTTCACGCTATGACGTCGCCAAACCCATGCACGACATCAACGCACCGGGCAACATGACCCGTTTCAGCCTGCTCGAACGCGGTAAAGCCTTCGCCAGCTTCATGCCAGGCGTGCTGCACGGCTTGCTCGATGGCAGCATCGACCAGGCGCTGACCGACACAGTGACCAAATCCGCCTGGCGGGACGTCATTCGCGCTGCGAACGAAGCGTACGTGCCGGGCAGCTTCACCACCTTCGCCGGCTTTGAATACACCTCCTCCTCCGATGACCAGGGCAACCTGCACCGCAACGTGATATTTCAGGACAGCGACCGTTTGCCGGCCATGCCCTTCTCGCGCTTCAACTCGCAGAATCCCGAAGGCCTGTGGCACTGGATGGATGAGCTGCGCGCGCAGGGTGTGGAGAGCCTGGCGATTCCGCACAACTCCAATGGCTCCAACGGCCAGATGTTCAAAATCACCGACTGGGCGGACGATCCGTTGGACGACGTGTATGCCGACCTGCGCATGCGCAACGAGCCGCTGGTGGAGATCACCCAGATCAAGGGCACCTCCGACACCCATCCCCTGCTGTCAAAAAACGACGAATGGGCGGACTTTGAAATCACCCCCTATCGCGTCGCCACCAAACTCTACAGTGAACCCGCTGGCAGCTATGTGCGCGACGCCTACCTGCGCGGCCTGCAGATTCAGGCCGGCGGCGTGGTCAACCCCTATAAATTTGGCCTTATCGGCTCCAGTGACACCCATGATGCGGCCAGCTCGATAGATGAGAAAACCTTTTTCTCCAAGGCCGGCATGCTCGATGGCACACCCGAACTGCGCGGTTCCATTCCCGCCTCGTTTTTTAACGGAACGGTGATGAAATTCCTTGACCCGGGCATGGTGACGGAAGTCGACGGCAAGAACTTACCTGGCCAGTTCGTCGTTTGAATACTGGTCGGCCTCGGGCCTGGCCGGCGTCTGGGCCGAGGAGAACACCCGCGAGTCCATTTACCAGGCGCTTGCGGCGCAAGGAGACGTTCGCCACCAGCGGTCCGCGCATCAAGGTGCGCTTCTTTTCCGGCTACGACTTTGCGCCGGACGTGTTGCAGAACCCGCAACTGACCGCCATCGCCTACCAGCGCGGCGTCGCGATGGGCAGCGACCTGCCCGCCGACGGTGACCGGGCACCCGCGTTTATCGTCTGGGCCGCCGCAGACCCTGCAGGCACCGCCCTGCAACGTATACAGGTGATCAAGGGCTATCTGCACAACGGCGAACACCAGGAGCGGATCTATGATGTCGCCTGCTCAGACGGGCTGGCAGTAGATCCGATCAGCGGGCGCTGCCCCGACAATGGCGCCGCCGTTGACCTGAAGGACTGCTCCATCACTGCGGGCAAGGGCGCGAGTGAGCTGAAGGCCCTGTGGCACGACCCGGATTTCGATCCGCGCCAGGAGGCCTTTTACTATGTGCGGGTACTGGAAAATCCCAGCTGCCGCTGGTCGACCTGGGACGCGATACGCGCCGGCGAAGAGCCGCGCTCCGATCTGCCCATGACGCTGCAGGAACGAGCCTGGTCCTCGCCCATCTGGTACCGTCCGCAAGGCGTATGAACCAATACGCCCGGCGCGCACAACACATCCGGATACGCGCTGTTGTAAACGCCGCGATTCAGGTAAATTTGTGGCGCTCGTAAATATACCCGATAGCTTCCAATAAAAGGATAATGAAATGATAGTGGTTAATGCCGTGGTAAAGACAACAGAAGAGGACATCCTCGCGATACAGCACGCCATCGGCGTTATGGAAACTGCGAGCCGGGCTGAGCCAGGCTGTGATGATTACACCTTCAGTATCGAGCTGAACGATCCGAACACACTGCGTATCACAGAAAAGTGGCACAGTATCGAAGCGCTCAAAGCGCACTTTGCGACGCCGCACATGGCCGCATTCCAGAGAACCATGGGGGACCATCCGCCCGCTTCACTGGAAGTCAAATTTTACGAGGTAAAGGAAATTCAGCCGTTCTAGCGCTTTATAGGCACTGCAACCGGCACTTCCGGCACACGGATATTTTCGGCTTGTGCAACTAACTGCGCTATAATCCACGCCCTCTTCCCGCCAACAATGAAGTCCTATGGCAGATTCAGAGTCGCACCGTGTTACGCAGGATACTGCCGTGAAGAAAAGCGTCGGCTTTATTTCCCTCGGTTGTCCCAAGGCACTGGTTGACTCCGAGCGCATCCTCACCCAGTTGAAAATAGACGGGTACGACATCGTGCCAAGCTATGAAGGGGCGGATGTCGTGGTAGTCAACACCTGCGGCTTTATCGACAGCGCGAAGCAGGAGTCGCTGGACGCCATCGGTGAAGCCATTAGCGAGAATGGCCGGGTCATTGTCACTGGCTGCATGGGCAAGGGTGACGATGCGCAATCCATCATGGCATTGCACCCCAAAGTATTGAGCGTCACCGGACCGGCGGCCTACGAAGACGTGGTCAGTGCCGTGCACAAGTACGTGCCCTACACGCCGGTGCACGACCCGTTCGCCGACCTGGTACCGCCGCAGGGCATTAAACTCACGCCGCGGCACTACGCCTACCTGAAAATATCCGAAGGCTGCAACCATCGCTGCAGTTTTTGCATCATTCCTGACATGCGCGGCGACCTGGTGAGCCGCCCCATCGGCGATGTGATGGAGGAAGCCGAGCGCCTGGTGCGCGCCGGCGTGCGCGAGCTGCTGGTCATCTCGCAGGACACCAGCGCCTACGGCGTGGACATAAAATACCGCACCGGATTCTGGCACGGTCGCCCGCTGAAAACCCGCATGCAGGAACTGTGCGAGGCGCTGGGCGAATTCGGTATCTGGGTGCGCCTGCACTACGTTTATCCCTATCCGCACGTGGACAAGGTGATCCCGCTGATGGCCGATGGCAAAATACTGCCCTACCTCGATGTGCCCTTCCAGCACGGCAGCCCGGCAGTACTCAAGCGCATGCAGCGCCCGGCGGCGGCAGAAAAATCTCTAGAACGGATCAATGCGTGGCGCGACACCTGCCCCGACATTACGCTGCGCAGCACTTTTATCGTAGGATTCCCGGGGGAGACCGAGGCGGATTTCGAGGTGCTGCTGGATTTCATCCGCGAAGCCCAGCTGGATCGGGTGGGCTGCTTTCAGTACTCGCCGGTCAAGGGCGCGCGGGCCAATGCGCTGCCCGACCCCGTGGCGGAGGAAGTGAAGCAGGAACGCTGGGAGCGCTTCATGGCGCTGCAGCAGGAGATCAGCGCTGCCAAGTTGCAGAGCAGGATAGGCAAGACCATAGAAATCCTGATCGATGAAGTGGACGCAGACGGCGCGATCGGTCGCTCCAGCGCAGACGCTCCGGAAATCGATGGCAAGGTATTTCTGGAGGGCGCCACCGACCTGCGCCCGGGCGACTTCGTCGAAGCAGAGGTCACGGCCGCCGACGAGTACGACGTGTGGGCCGGTTAGTCCCGCCTTGAACCTGCTGCTTTTTACCGACAGTGATCGCATAGAGCCCGGCAAAATCGCGCTGCGCGGGCGCCGCCTGCAACACCTGCGGCAGGTACACCGCGCCACCGCCGGCGACACACTGCGCGTGGGCGAGGTAGACGGCCTGATCGGTGAGGGCAAAATCCTCGAGATCAATGACGAGGCCGCTGTACTGGCGATTTCCCTGGATCAGCCGCCGCCCGCGAAGCTGCCGCTGAGCCTGGTGCTGGCCCTGCCCCGCCCCAAAATGCTGCGCCGCATCCTGCGCAGTGTGGCGGAATTCGGCGTGGCTGAGCTGCACCTGATCAACAGCTACCGTGTGGAAAAGAGTTACTGGCAAAGTCCCGTGCTGGACGACGGCGTCAATACGGGAGTACCTGGTGCAGGGGCTGGCACAATCGCGCGACACCGGAATTCCAGCAGTGCATTGTCAGCGACGCTTTAAACCCTTCGTCGAGGATATTTTGCCGGCGCTGGTCGCCGGGCGACGTGCCCTGCTGGCCCATCCCGGCGAGCACCCGCCCTGCCCGCGCAACGTGACCGGAGAAATCCTGCTGGTCATTGGGCCGGAGGGCGGTTTCATTCCCTATGAAGTGGAGCAACTGCAACGGCGCCGGCTGCGAAGTGGTATCGCTTGGCCCGCGCATTCTGCGTGTGGAAAATGCCGTCAGCAGCGCTCTGGGCAGGCTGTTTTAGACGATGTACAGTAACTCACAGCCTTAATAGCCCCACCGTTCACGCGCTTCCACTGCATAGAAATCTAAACCCTAAATTCATTTCTTTTCCTGCTTTCTGAAGAAACCGGCAGGGGGCATAGCTTTCACTGGCGCATGGTGCTAACTTTTCTCCTAGGCTGGAGAACCAGGATGAAACTGGGACTTACCTCCGAATAATGAAAATTTCGTGACTGCTAGTGCGAACACTACGCAGTCACTCATATAACGATAAGTCTAAAGAGGCACCGCAATGTCTACAAAACAACGGTTAATCGTATCTCATTTGTCCGCTGCTTTAGCAATTACCTCCGTGGGGTATATCCCAGCTGTGGCCCTGGGGCAGGATACGCTGGAAGAGGTGGTAGTCACCGCCCGTAAGCGGGAGGAATCGCTGCAGGAAACCCCCGTCGCGGTATCCGCGTTTACCGCTGAAGGCCTGGAAGAGTTGGGGCTCCGCAATATCTCTGACCTCACCAAGGTCGTGCCCAACGTCGACATGTACTCCGGCAACGGCACCACCGGATCGGGTAACGTGTTTATTCGCGGCATTGGCGCCCGCAACACCGGGGTGAACTTCGACTCCGGCGTGGGCATCTATGTCGATGGCGTCTATGTGTCCCGCGCTGATGGTGCAGTGCTCGATAACGTTGACCTGCAAAGCGTGCAGGTATTGCGCGGACCGCAGGGCACCTTGTTTGGCAAGAACACGACGGGGGGCGCCATTCTCTATACCACCAACCGACCGGACGAGGAATACGGCGGCCACGCGGAAGTGCGGGTCGGCAATTACAACCAGCTTGATAGCAAAGTAACCGTCAACGTCCCGATAGTGGGCGATACCCTGATGTCGCGCTTCTCGCTCTATGAAACCAAGCAAGACGGCTATGTCCACAGTGAAATCCCCGACGGTTTGCCGACTCAGTCCCCGGGTAACAGCGGTTATACGGAAGACGAGTACAGCGATACCGACCGCTACGGTGGGCAGGCCCAGTTGCGCTGGGTGGCCGCTGAAGACCTGCTGCTCGACCTCAACTACAATTACGGCAAAACCGATCAGGCATCGCGAGGCCAGAACTGTGAGGTGGTGAATGGCATACCCGGCGCGGGCTGGCAGGCCGATCTGCAGGACGCTCAGATCATCATCCCCTCCACCGGCCAGAGTATCAAGGAGTGGTGTCAGGAGAACGAGGATCTAGGCAAAGACAAGATCATGGCCAACCTCGAGCCCAATAAATACGAGGCGGAGGTGAATACCCTGGCCCTGACTGCCGACTGGGAAATCAACGACTCCATGAACTTCAAGAGCATTACCGCGGCACGCAACACCAAGGGTGGCGAAATGAACGAACTCGACGCCTCCGGTATCGGACTGCTGGGCCGCACCAACTATGACTGGAATGGCACGGACCTGCGCGATACTGACGCCTACAGCCAGGAATTCCAGTTGTCCGGTGACGCATTCGACGGCAAGCTGGACTATGTGGTCGGCGTGTTCGGTTTTCATGAGAAGACCGACAAAGGTGCCGCTGCCTCCCCGACCGGCCCGTTCTTTAACGTGATTCCGATCATTGCCGCAGGGCAGGCCAACCGGGCCTTTTATACCAACGAGGTCACTGAACTGCTGGCAGAGAATTCCTCGGCATCGGCGTTCAGCCAGGCAGACTGGCACTTTGACGAGTACTGGACCCTGACCCTGGGCGCACGCTACACCTGGGAGGAACGTCAACTGGAACGCAATAACCTGGTTCCCGATGTCGCCACCCTGGCGACCACCGGGGACGCCGCAGCGCTCACCCTTGAGTCCTACGCTGTGGGATTTTCCCAGTGGCCCCGGCAGCTTTAACCCTAACCACCTGTTCGTCACGCCCATTGATCCGGTAACAGGTCTTCCCGACCCCCTGTATAACCAGAGCCAGAAGATGGACGATTCCAAGGTCACCCCGATGGCCAGTATCCAGCGCACCTTTGACGGCGTGGGCTTCATGGATTTCGGCAACGCCTATTTTACCGTGGCCAATGGTTTTCTCTCGGGCGGTATCTCCGATACGCTGGCGCTGGAAGACAGCAGAATCTATGAATTCGATCCTGAGGAAGTGTGGAACTACGAGGCCGGCTTCAAAATGGATGCGTGGGAAAGCAAGTTGCGCCTTAACACCGCCTTGTTCTACACCGATTATACCGATCGCCAGTTAACGACGGTTCGTATCAACCCCCAGACCGGCCGTATCTCAGGCGCACTGATCAATGCCAAGTCCTCCTACATCTCCGGTATCGAATTTGAAGCGATCGTGCTGCCGGTGGAGAATCTGCAGGTCACCGCCAACGTGACATTTAACGAAAGCGATATCGAAGAGTACGACGATGAACGGATCCAGAGCTTACCGGAAGGTGGCGCTCCGATTCCTGACGAATGTCAAGTCGTTACAGTGAGTGGCAACCAGATTATGAATTGTGCTATCGATCGCTCTGATGAAGGTCTGCCACGTCTGCCCGACAGTGTTCTCTTCCTAGCTGTACAGTATACCTTTGAAACTGAGATGGGCTCGATTGTGCCGATGCTGTCATGGTCCTACCGCAGCAACCTGGACAACTGCTTTGACTCGTCCAGCTGCCTGTCCGGTATTTACAAAGTGGATCAGGAAGACGTTACAGCACGCTTGACCTGGAACTCACCTGATATGGCCTGGCGGGTATCAGCCTTCGGTAACAACATCACCGACGAGCGGTTTGTCACCGGTGGGACACCGTTGGTGGACGTCACCGAAACTGCAGGTACCATCTACAACCAGCCACGCACCTACGGTATAGAGGCGGCTTACACCTGGTAGGCTAACACGTATAAAAAGGGCCGGTATGAGGTAATCATACCGGCCCTTTTTTCTTTCAGCGTTGTCGCGCTGCGACGATATTGTCCTAGGTGAGCGCCAAACTGGCCGGGCAGGACACTCCCGTGCCACCCACGCCACAATACCCATTGGGGTTTTTCGCCAGATACTGCTGGTGATAATCCTCCGCGTAATAAAACGCGGGGGCAGGCAAAATCTCCGTGGTGATAAGACCATACCCGGCCTTGTCCAACGCGCGCTGGAAGGCGTCCCTGGACGCCACTGCCAGTGCCGCCTGCGCGTCACCGAAGGTATAAATTCCCGAGCGGTACTGCGTCCCCATGTCGTTACCCTGGCGCATGCCCTGGGTGGGGTCATGCCCCTCCCAGAACACCCTTAGCAGTTGTTCGTAACTCACCTGCGGCGGGATCAAAGACCACCAACACCACCTCGTTGTGTCCCGTGCGCCCGCTACAGACTTCGTGATAGGTGGGGTTGGGCGTTAACCCTGCGGCATAGCCTGCGGCGGTAGTAAAGACACCGGGCAGCTGCCAGAACTTGCGTTCCACACCCCAGAAGCAACCCATGCCGAACATGGCCTGCTGCAGGTGGGCCGGAAAAGGACCACGCAGGGGATTGCCGTTGACATAATGGGTAGCAGGAACGGGCATCACCTCTGCCCGGCCAGGCAGGGCAGTCTCCGGGGTAGGCATACTGTGCTTCTTGCGTATGTCAAACAGGCTCATAGGGTCCAAGTATAGCCACAATTGGGCTAGAGTAGTCAGCCACTGCCGCAAAAGACCGGACGCTTATGCCCATTACCCGTAGAGGCCTGCTGGGACTGTTGTCCAGTAGTACCTTTTTCCTGACCGTTGCCCCCGGTCGCGTGCTAGATCTGCCGAGCTGCCTGCTCAATTGTCACCGCTGCACTTTCCCGCAGGGTGTGGCCTCTGGCGACCCGCAGCCGGAGGCGGTCATGTTATGGACCCGTGCTGTTCCCGCTACAGGGTCGGGTAATGCTGTCCGCCTGTTGCTGCAGCTCAGCACCGACAGCAATTTTACGACGCTGTTACTGCAGGAGGAAGTGCACACCAACGCTGGCAGCGACTACACCGTGCGCGCCTACATCGACGGTCTGGCTCCCGACACGCAGTATTTCTATCGCTTCCTGGGCGCTAACGAGTCCGCCTCGCGCATCGGACGCACCCGCACCGCGCCCGCTCCAGGGCAGGCACGCAAGGTAAATCTGGCCTTCGCCAGCTGCCAGAATTATGAACAGGCCTACTACGGCAGCTGGGCGCGCATGCTGGCAGGAAGACCAGAACGCTGCCGAGGACGACCGCATACATTTCGTGCTGCACCTGGGCGACTTCATCTACGAACGCTGCTGGGACGCAGCGCCTGGATGGCAGTCCGCAATCGCGCGAGGTCCCGCCGTTTCCGGACGGTGTAGGCGCACCAGGCAGCAGGGATGCCGTGTCGCTGGCAGACTATCGCCATCTCTACAAGACCTACCTGAGCGATCCCGCACCTGCAGGAGGCCCGGGCGCGCTGGCCCTTCATCTGCACCTGGGACGACCACGAATTTGCCGACGACTGCTTCCAGAGTTTCACCACACACGATGGCCAGGCCGTACTGGAGGCGCAGCGCAAACTGAGCGCCAACCAGGCCTGGTTTGAATATATACCCGCGGTACTGGATGAGTTGCACCAGCCAGCCCACAACTTTCGGGACGCAGAAACTCGAGCAGGATAAGGCGAGTCACAACCAAACTGCTGTGGACAGCCTGCGCATCTATCGCAAATTGAGCTGGGGTCAATACCTGGATATCGTGCTCACTGACAGCCGCAGCTACCGCAGTCCGCCCTGCCTGCCTGACGGCTTTGCTGCCTCCCTTGGGTTGCCGCTGAATCCGGTGGAGCTGGTGGCCATTGCCGACGGTGGCAGTGCCTACGGCGGGGGCAACCCGCCCGTCACCCTACCCTTCGGCGATGGCGCGGTGGCCAATCCTGCTAAAGATCGCGCCCCCGGCAGCATGCTGGGACTGGAACAGCGCAAGTGGTTCCTGGACACGCTTAAAGCATCCGCTGCACCATGGAAGTTGTGGGCAAACTCCCTGCCCCTGATGCCGCTGCGCCTTGACATGTCATCCCTGCCCCTGACGGACTACAACGACAGTATTTACAATATCGACGGCTGGGCAGGCTATCCTTATGAAGTCAGCGTGGTGATGCGGCAGCTGGAGGATGCAGACATCAGCGGGGTCGTTTCCCTGTCGGGCGACCACCACATGCACGGGGCCGGCACTGTCCGGCGCTCAACGACCGAAGCCGATGCCCCTCCCGTCGCCGTGGATTTTACCGTGGCCGGCATCAGTTCTGCGCCGATCTTTGAGGACCTGGTCGCGGCGGCCGACGCAGACCACCCCGACTTTGCGGCATTGGTATACCGCCAATCTGACCGCGGAATAGAACCGGTGTGGAACATGACCATGTTGTATGGGGCATTCGCCGCCTATACCTATAACAAAACCGGACTTGAATCAGTGGCTTCCTGGCTGGGCCCCAACACCGCCAATCCCGGCCTACGTTTTGTGGACACCACCGCCAATGGTTACGGTCTGGCCAGCTTCGACGACGAGGAACTGCGGGTGCAACTGATCACCCTGCAGGATTGCCGCCCGGATTTTGTACAGCCACCGGCTATCCGCTATGTCGCCAGGTTTCGCCTGCCGCGCTGGCGCGCCGGTGATCCGCCCCAACTGGCAAGGACCGGAATTTTGGGGCAGTGCGCCCTTTCCCTTCGGGACTACCGAGGTGTAAGCTGTCATTCTGCAAGGCGTGATCGCTGCGGCGAGTTTCACGCCATTGTCACAACTATGAACTATGTTCCCCGTGTTGCAAATACCTCCGGGGACGTCCCAGTCACATCAACAAATTGGGACAATAGAACGAGCAGTAGGGAAATATGAATACAGCAAGAATTAACGCGCAGGAGCTATCGAGCCGTAAACTCTGGCAACTGGCCGAAACCCGATCCAATGATGAAATCAGCGCTGACGAACTGTCCGAAGTCATCGCCGAACTCGCCAAACGCTGTCACGATCAGGACCAGTTGCGGGAACTCGATAAACTGGAGAAAGAACACCAGGGCTGACGGTCTCCGGCCCAGACATTGCTATGCCCAAGCCTCCCGCGCGCCGGTCATCCCCGCAGGAAATCGCGCAATTCCTGCAAAAAAGCACCGCAATTGCCCGATTCGTCGAGCAACAACCGCGCCTGCTGTTTGCCATTGACGCAACCGCCAGCCGCCAGCCCACCTGGGATCAGGCCAGCCAGTTGCAGCGGGAGATGTTCCAGACCAGCGGCGTGGCGGCAACACTGGCCGTACAACTGTGTTACTACCGTGGATTTGCGGAATTTCGCGCCAGCCGCTGGCTGACCGACAGCGCGCAGCTCGCTCGCCTGATGGAACGGGTGCAGTGTGAGGGCGGGCACACCCAAATAGCACGCCTGCTGCGTCACGCCCAGGCTGAACACCGCAAAGCCACCGTGAGAGCCGTGGTGTTTATCGGTGACGCTGTGGAGGAAAACCCCGACAGCCTGTGCGACCTCGCAGGCCAGTGCGGCATCCTGCAACTGCCACTGTTCCTCTTTCAGGAAGGACGCGAGCGACAGGTAGAGGCAACGTTCCGCACCATGGCCAAACTCAGCGGCGGAGCCTACGCCCGTTTCGATAACAGCAGCGCTGCCACGCTGGCAGGCCTGCTTGGCGCCGTGGCCAGTTATGCCACCGGTGGACGGACTGCTCTTGAACAGCGCGGTGGTGACAGTGCTAAACTGCTGCTCCAACAGCTGAAAACCTGAGAGAAATTGTGCCCCGACTAATACTGCTGCTGGCAGTCATTGTTGTTATCTACATCCTGCTGCGTCGAGCGCGCTCCATGCCTCCCCACAGGCGCCGGGCCGAGTACGCCAAGCTGGGCCTCGGCATTGTCCTGGCGGGAGCGGTGTTTCTCGCGGCCACCGGTCGCATGCACTGGCTGGGTGCTGCATTCACTGCGCTGCTGGTCTTTGCCCGTCAGGCGTTGCCGCTACTGCTGCGCTGGTTCCCGATGCTGGTCAGCCTCCGCAGCAAAAGTGCTTCTGCGTCTGGCCAGACTTCAACCGTGGAGACCGCCCTGCTGCGCATGCAGTTGGACCACGATAGCGGCGCTTTACAGGGCGAGGTACTCAAGGGTGCCTTTCAGGGGTGGCGCCTGGCGGACATGGACCGGCAGCAACTGGAGCAATTTTTAGTGTATTGCCGCACCGAAGACGCCAACTCGCTGCAATTGCTGGACAGTTATTTACATCAGCGTTTTCCCGGTGAGGCGGCCTTTGGCGGACAACAGCAGGCGGGTTCGGGTAGCGTAAATACCATGGGGCGCTCCGAAGCGCTGGCGGTGCTGGGGTTGAAAGACGAGGCTACCGAGGAGGATATTATCGCCGCACACCGTAAACTCATCCAGAAACTGCATCCGGACCGTGGTGGCAATGACTACCTCGCAGCGCAGGTCAACCTGGCCAAGGACCTGCTGCTGGGGTAGACTGCAGGAACTGGCATCGACCTGCGCAAATGCTTACACTTGCGCGCATATTTTTGAGGACACTACCACTCCCATGACTGACGTATTTGTTGTTCGCAACCAGCTTGGACACTACTGGGGCAAAGCCAAAATTCTGGGTGGACGGATCAAACCCCCGCACGGTGATGCGCTCCCGCTATGAGGACGAGGCCATCAATACGTTGTTTGAGCTCAGTTCCAAGGATATCGAGTTGCGCGGTGAGGTGGTCCGCGGCGCAGCTCACAGAGCGCGGCGATCCCATTATCGAACCCAGCCAGTTCCCACTGCTGGAAGAGGTGGATCCAGTCAGACGCAGGAGCCGGAGGCAGATGCGGCGCACGAGGACGAGTCAGAGTCGTCGGCGCACCCTTGAAAAACAACTACGCTGCCCCTATCTGGTGTTAACAGGACAGCGACCACGATATGCGGTCTCGCGCGGAACACCAGTCGCGACCAACTGCTGTCCAAGCTTGCACTGCAACTTAACGCAACGAGGGTGTGAGTCCATATGAGAATTCTTCTGTTTCTTGCCACCAATATTGCGGTGCTGGTCCTGGTCAGCATCGTTTTCAACCTGCTGGGGCTGCAGGGTGTCCTGGCGCAAAACGGCGTCGACCTGAACCTCGGCTCACTGCTGGTGATGTGCGCCATCTTCGGTTTTGGCGGCTCGCTGATCTCGCTATTCCTGTCCAAGTGGATGGCCAAGCGCGGCACCGGCGCCTATGTCATCGAGCAGCCGCGCAATCGCGAAGAGCAGTGGTTGCTGGATACAGTCAAGGAACTGGCGCAGGAAGCCGGTATCGGCATGCCCGAAGTGGCTATCTTTCCCTCCGAGGCGTCCAACGCCTTTGCCACCGGCTGGAACCGTAACGCCGCCCTCGTGGCCGTGAGCGCGGGCATGCTGCAGCGCTTTCCGCCCGGAAGAAGTGAAGGCCGTGATGGCGCATGAAATCGGCCACGTGGCCAACGGCGATATGGTGACGCTCACGCTGATACAGGGCGTGGTAAACACCTTCGTAATATTCCTGGCCCGCATCATCGGCCACACGGTGGACCGCGTGGTATTTCGCAACGAGCGCGGCTTCGGCATCGGCTACTTCGTGGTGACCATGGTGGCGCAACTGGTGCTGAGCCTGCTGGCCAGCATCATCGTGATGTGGTTCTCGCGCCACCGCGAGTACCGCGCCGACCACGCCGGCGCGACGCTGGCCAGCAAGGGCGGCATGATCGCGGCACTGCAACGCCTGCAACTGGAGCAGGGCCAGCCCCAGGATATGCCGGGCGAATTGAAGGCGTTCGGTATCAGCGAGCAACTGAAGCAGGGAGTGTCCGGGCTGTTCCGCTCCCATCCCCCGCTGGACGACAGGATCAGGGCCTTAAAGGATGCTTGATGCGCTAATACTAAAAAATGCGCTCGGCGAAGGCCCGTACAAAACGCCTAACACATCCATAACCGTTAACGAGAGCCAATGCTGGCTGAGGGTGTCATACTGGCGGCGGCGACCTTCTCAGCAACAGGGGTGATATTGGCATTGGGTGTAATCCCTGCAGTAAACTTAATATACTTCTCCTGTACCAGATAAGGATCCAGCAAGTCGGGATTCTGTCGATATTCCAGCTTTTCTCCGAGTTCTCGAATTTTTTCGACCGGGAGATCTGTGCGAGTCAATCGGTAAAGCTTGTGGTAATAGTCATATAACGACCTGGGCAAGGCTTCACTGATCGTAATTCTATTCGGATCATCCTTCGAAGCCTGATTCTCTTCGCTCATGCGGGTATACTTGTACGATGGGAACCCAATCATTTCACCATATCCTTGGCACTTGAGTTCCTTGGGGAATTCGGTTAAAAAATCAAAAGTGGCCCTCAAATCCTCTTCCGTATCAAACTCACTGATGGTTATCAGGTCGAAGAACCCTGTTATACCGACATCGACGATTTCCTGTCCCGCCTCAATGACACGCCGAATTTTCGTGGGCCGATTATAGTAATCCTTCAGGATTCGTTCGCTGCCAGACTGGACTCCCATGGTAATCGACAGGCAGCCCGAGTCCTTAAGCAGTTGCAACAGCTCTCGATTATGTGTTGTAGGGTAGGTGTAGCACCAGAACGGCAACCCGATTTGTTCCTTATACAGTGGCAGAAACTCTCGCAGCCAACCAGGGTTAACCGTAAAGACATCGTCATAAAACAGTATCGTCTCGATATCCAGGTGATCCTTGGCCCAATGCAACTCCTTCAGCACAAGATCTATGTCACGTCTACGCAGAGAGTCCTTTTTGCCAAACATTTCCTGATAGCGGCTTTCGATGCAGAAAGAACACGAGAACGGGCAGCCGCGCTGAGTCATGATCGGGTAATCTTTTCCCAGATTTAAAGGGAACCTGCCGCGTTTGAAGAAATCCCCGTCTATCTGCACATAATTGCCACGTTGCCAGTCGGGAATCGCAATATCGTTTAGGGGAATATTGGGGCGGTTTTTGCCCTTCATTACGCTACCATCAGGGCCCTTAACCCAAACACCATCCATATCGTCCCAGGGTTCCCCTCTGTCAATTCTGTTGGCCAACTCAACGATAGTCTCTTCACCCTCATTGATGCACAGTATATCGGCGTGAGGGATACAGGCCTCCGGATCCAGCGTTGGACCCGGCCCACCCCATATAATGGGCACATCAAAATATTCTTTAATTTTGTTGGTGACTATTGCACACTCTTTCACAATGCCTGACCATGCGCTGAAACCAATCAAGTCGGGCTTGAAGTTGCGTAGTTCAGTTATCAGCGAGTCGAATTCAATTTCGCTAAATGGCTTATAACAGTTCCATATAATCTGCTTGCCCTCACCAGAAAATATAAGACCGGAATAATCCGAGACTTCATAATTTTTTGAGTCTTCCAGTGAATGCAATTCGTAGTTTTTGAAATAAATAATCTCTGACTTATGGCCAGCACGAATAAGCTCACCTGATAGCTGCGCGGGCGCGAGATTGAGACCTGTAAAAAGTTTGATGATTGCTACGCGTGCCATAATAGTTACCCTGCGAAATTATTCCTGAATTACGTTTTTATAACGCATGTCGGCGCTTACTCAAAGTACCGACCATAAAATTGAAAGTATATTTATAAGTGTAGGCCGAAACTGTGACGAGGTACACAGGACGCTGCGAATTTGATAAGCGCATGACGGGATGCCCTCTAGTGTCTTAATGCAAAGGTTAGGAGTTTCGCGCACATTAACCATGCTCGATATAGGGCAATCGTCGCAAAATGAGCTGATTGCCCTTTGTGTCGATCGATGGTGATCAGAGGGCGATGTCGCTGTCGCGAATCCTGGATATTTCGTTTAAAAAAACCGCATCAGCACGTTGAACACTGCGGGTCCCCGGGGTGATTGATGAGCGGAGGACCTACGGTTATACAAGAGACCGTGACTGACGCTTTTCTGTAGTTGGTCAGAGGTAGAGTGGTACCTGGTGGTGTGGGAACATCGATGCGGCGAAAAACCACATTTCCACGGCGTAGCGAGTCCTAGTCATGGACTTGTCAACACCGGTTCGATGCAGCGCCATTTCATCGAATAGCAACGCGTCACCAGGTTCGAACTCCGGCCGCACAATAAACTTCTCGCCGTAGCTGGCAGCGGTTTCATCGCTGACCGCGTCGCCATGAATTCCGGCTCCTCCCTCGCTCGACGAAAGTGTCGAAGCGTTTTGCAAAGATGTCGATAGACGGCGCGTCAACACCGCAGCTACTGAACGCGGCCCAGAGATTCACAGCGCGAGTATCAGTACGAAAATAGCCACCGTCCTGGTGCCAGCCCGCGACCGCATCTGGTGGCGTGCGTCGTAATGTCGATTTCTTGGCGGACAGTGCCGGCCGCTCTCCGAAGTACTCGTAAAGAAATTTATCAAACCCGGTTTCGGACAGGCAATCGAGGTAGCGATACAGCGCCCGGGGGGAGTCGACCGCGAGCACTCCGAAACCGAAAGTGACGAAATACCGCATTCTCGGGTCGAAATCATAGCCCTTGTCGCTTTGCGGAGCGAAATTCTTGTACCACGGTGTAGGGTCAAACTTTCTTAGACCAGTAACCGCCTTTACACCAGCAAACGCTTCGTCGATACAATTCCGAACGACCTCACATGCCCCAGGATCGAACAACCCTCGCACGATGATTGATCCGTGGTGCTGAATGGCCGATGAGACGAGCTCGACAGACAGGTCAGAACGCGGAATTTCAGGTACAGATGAAACGCCAGGGAAATGGTCAGGCAACGGCTTTGGCCAGAGTGATGCAGGCGTCGACCGGCCTATTTCGTGAAAGGCAATATGACGCAACTCGACGAGGTGAGTTTCGATCAACCCGCTCTCTAGATGCTTGTTGGATTTAGTCAGGAAACGAATGGCCTCGTCCCAGGATCCCGACTCTTCGAGAATCCTTGCCTGCCGCATTACAGCGCGCACTTCTGCGTTATTTTCCATATTACTCGCTGGGCGTTATTTACTGAAAAAAGCATATCACACTTGCTTCTGGTTCAGATACCGACGGATTTTAAACCTAAAGAACACCAACATGTGTGATCCGATGCTCTCCCAGGATTGGGTACCCCCAAGAGCCTCCGAGGTCTATCATCTCATGGCCCCAGTCAAACGGGTAGGCTTACACGGGATCGAAGTTCATTGGCAGTCGCATTGTCGCCACCCGGCTTTGCGAAACCGTGCTTGAGATTCGCGACGGCGGGGTTGAGCGCGTGGGTGTGGGTGTGGGATTCTTTGCGCTTTCGAAAGATGTGGAGCCTGAATTATCAATTCGCTTTAGAAAGGTTAAATCACGCGGAGAAAATGCACGCGCGCACCAATCGGCACACGGCACCGAATTTTCATCACAAAGATTCAGAATCTGACCTTGAAAAACGCGAGATCGATCTGTTCGAAATTGCGACAATCAATCCATATACCGAATCGGCTAAGCTGTTTGACGTACTCGCTGGGGTACCGGATCAGTAAAATTGAGTATCGGTTTATGATCGAAAAACTCTGCCATCAACGCAGGGTTCTCCCGATACTTTGGGTCATTTTTGATTTCTCGAATCTTGCTCACAGGCAGCGTTGAGCGGGAAAGGAGGTAAAGATGGTGGTAAAAATCGTAATCTTTCTCTGAAGGCCTTCGCAGGATCCCTACATTCTCCGCCGCTATCACAGCCTCACTATACCGATAGGTTGGATAGCTGGTCATATTCGGCAACATGAAAGTATTCATTTGGATTGGGAATCTGAGTAGGAATTCGAAAGTCTCCTCCAGATCATCAACCGTCTCGAAGTCGACGCGGGTAATAAGATCGTAGAAGCCGGTTATTCCCGCGTCAACAATCTCTTCTGCGGCCGCTATCACCCTATCGGTTTTAGTGGGTCGATTGAAGTGCTCCTTAAGGACTCGTTCGCTGCCAGACTGGACCCCCATGGTGATGGCGACACAGCCGGCATCTTTAAGCTTACGCAGCATTTCACGATCATGTGTGGTGGGGTAAGAGTAACACCAAAAGGGTAGCCCGATCTCTTCCTTATAACGAGGTAAAAATTCCTCCAGCCAGCGTGGATGAACAGTGAATACATCATCGTAAAACATGACTTTCTTAATACGTAAATTATTCTTCGCCCACTTAAGCTCATCCATAATCAGGTCGATTGATTTACGGCGCAGGGAGTTTTTCTTCCCAAACATATCCTGATACTTGCTCTCAATACAAAAATGACAGGAGAATGGGCAACCACGCTGGGTCATGATGGAGTAGCTTCGGGAATTTTCCGGGTAGTACTCACGTACTATCTTATCTTCGTTGATATAGACATAGCGCTCGCTTGACCAGTCTGGTCGTGCAAGATCATTCAGTTCCATTAACGGACGGGTTTCGTTCTTGATGATTTCATCACCGTGTCTGCACCAGGTGCCTACTATATTGGAATAATCATCACCGGCATCAAGTCGGTCCGCCAATTCAACGATTACGGCCTCTCCTTCATTGATACAAAGGATTTCCGCAAATCCGATACATTTTTCGGGTTCAAGAGTTGGTCCAGGGCCGCCCCAAATGAACGGACAATCAAAATATTTCCGTAATCTATTGTTAACTTCGCCGCATATCCCGATCAAACCGGAAAAAACAGTAAACCCAATACAGTCGGGACTAAACGCCTTGAGTTCTTCTACCAGAAGCTGTTCTTCGCTGTCGCAAACCGGTTTGTACAGGTCAACCGAAAATTCTTTACCATTCGCGACAAAACCTACACCGGGATAATCGAGTTCCAGGTAACCGTCCGACTCTTCAGTTGGAAGTGCGACCGTCTCCTTGAAATAAATCACCTTGACCTGATGTCCGGCTGCCATTAATTGGCCTGCCAATTGTGCTGGCGCCAGGTTCAAGCCGTTGAATAGTTTCACTATCGCTATTTTTGCCATTACCGCATTCTCAAAAATTTGATTATCGAGCATAGATCTTGTCGATAACCTAATTGAGTCTAATCATCCCTACTTCAATTGTCCATAAGGGCAAATTCCGCAGCATTCCCAAGGTCTTTCAACACGATTTCCCTACATAACCACCGTTGCGACTATAGGCACACAGGCTGCTTAAGTACCCAATGTGTACTGACGGTAGGCGGAAATTGTTCACTACGATAGGTGCTCTGCGTCACAACCCGGTAAATCAAACTCTCGCACAGTACCTTACTTTAAAATAGAAAACTCCCGTCTAAGCTCGCCAGAGGCTGGGGCGCAAGTGCCGTACATTTTTCCGCTAAGGCTTATGAGGAGGTAGTTAAAAAAGCCCATACTTCCGATAAAAATACACCAGTAATATAGACAGAGGTAGTCCGCCGCTTGACTAGACAGGATCAGGGCTTCACAAGCGGCTTGATCAGGTACTCGCTCATGGGGATGACATCGATTTTGGTAAAATCGATGAAGCGGGCGCAGCTTTCCATCATGGCGTTCATGTGTTGCTGCAGCAGGTTTTCGTCGCCGCCGGTGGCGTAGAACGCGTGGTCTGAAGTCATCGCCTCGGGCGGGAAATTTTCCTCGACCACCGCATGGCAGGGCGGAGTGTCCTCACTCAGGCGCCGCACCACCAGATTCTGCCGGTAACCAAAGGTAGACTGCGTGTCGATGGCGATCTGGGTGTGGCTATCCTTCCAGAGCGCCAGCCACTCATCACGCGCCATATCCACCGGCGCGGACATAAACACCACATGACACATGCCATAGACCCGATCACCCGGCCGTGAAGGATGCCGCTCCTGGTTCACCAGCGGTTCCGCCTCAGCGACCAGATACGCGGTCTTGTGACTGACATGGGCGTCGATCAATGGCTCCCAGTGCGCGGCGGCCCCGGCGAAATCCACCCACAGGGACAGCATGGCATCGGGCACCGGCGCGCTGGCTTTCGATGCGTCGTCGGCTTGCCTCTGCCACAGCGCTGTCGGCAACACAGAGGCGCAGACCGTGCACACACTTCAGAGCGGCCAGTTTCGGGGCCAGTTGATGCAGCAGTTCCTCGCGAAACTGCATCCCCGGACAGGGCTGGGTCTTTCCAAACGGGATAAAGCAATTTTTCCATGGCAGCCCCCTCGATTCGTCGACTAAATGCCCAGTGGCGGCGTGATAGTAGAGCCGTTGTCGATCAACATCTCCGCGCCGTTCACGAAACGCGACTCATCGGACGCCAGGTACAGCACGAGATTGGCGATATCCTCCGGCTCACACATGTTGCCGAATTTGCCGATCTCCTCGATCTCTTCCTGGGTCGCCGTCTCCTTGCCTGTGGCGACTTTTACCACCATCGGCGTCTTCACACCATCCGGGTGAACCGAGTTACAGCGAATACCATTTTTCTGCTGCTTGCAGTACATCGCTATACTTTTGGTGAGGGCGCGCACCGCACCTTTACTGGCGGAATAGGCAGCAACAAAAGACTGGCCGTGTATGGCCGCCACGGACGACATATTGATGATAGATCCTCCGCCGGATTTCGCCATCGCAGGAATCGCATGCTTGCAGCCCAGGAACACCCCGTCACTGTTGACCGAGTTGACCAGGCGCCAGGACTCCAGAGTGGTATCGCAAATATTACCCAGGGCGATAATGCCCGCGTTATTGACCAGAATATCGAGCCGGCCATATTTCTCGACAGTGGCGGCAATCACAGACTTCCAGTTGTCCTCGTCAGTGACGTTCAGGCGCATGAATATCGCGTTTTCGCCAATACCTGCGGCGACTGCCTGCCCGTCAGCCTCATTGAGGTCGGCCACCACCACCCTGGCCCCCTGCGCGGCCAGCAGTTGTGCATCTGCCTTACCCATGCCGCTGGCGCCTCCTGTCACAATGGCGACTTTTCCCGCTACTCTACCCATGATTTCACTCTCTCGATTAGTTGCTGCGAATTTAACGGCTCGCTGTGCCACACCGTGACCCCGACTGCGCGCCAGTTAACCAGATGCCCTGGCACAGCTCAAACACGCCGCAGCTAAACCCGCCACAGGGCTACCCAATTGAACCAGTAGAAGACCTCGCCAGCACGGGAGCCGGGGAGTATTCTTGGCTGCTTGTCGGCGACATCCATAGGGGAGAAGCGCAATGAACCAACAGAGCAAGCCACCGGGTCTGGTCAACTGGGCAGGCTATATCGCACTCACGCTGTTGCTGGCGCTGCCGCTGTCCGTACTTGCGGTGCGTTCGGGTGCCTGGCAGCTGGGCTTGCTGCTCTACGCGATTGCCTGCCTTGGCAGCATCGTGGTGCTGCTACTGTCCATCGTGCTGCTGCTGTTGCCGCGTTTTGCGCCATGGCGAAAGGCAATTGCCGGACGTGCACTCCTGGCTATTCCGGGTACAGCCTTGCTGTTATCGCTGGCCAGTGGCGGTGGATCGGTGCGCATTCACGACATTACTACCGACACGCAGATCCACCCACCTTCACGATGGCAGCGCAGCAGCGCGGCGCCGACAGCCAACTCGCTGGAGATTGACCAGACCGTCATCGCGCAGCAACAGCGGCCTACCCCGACCTGCAGACGATTGTCAGCCCCCTGCCCCTCGACGAGGCCTACAGCCTGGCCCTGCAGGTTGCGACCGATCTGGGCTGGGAAATCTATCATCAGGATCGCTACGCCGGCGTGATTGAGGCGGTGGATACCACCCGTATCATGGCCTTCAAGGACGATGTGGTCATTCGGCTGCGCAGCAATCCCCAGGGGGGTACGCTGCTGGACCTGCGCTCGGTATCGCGGGTCGGTGAAGGTGACATAGGTGCCAACGCCAAACGCATTCGTACCTTCCGCGAGGCATTCCAGCAGCAGGGCTAGTGTGCGCATATCGAGTATGTGGAAATCCCTACGCTGTCTCTTTGCCCGCTGCCTGCTCTGTATCCTGGTGGCGACCGGTGCCCATGCCAGAGACGTCGATTACCTCAGCTTTGCCACCGAAGATGAAACCAACACCATGGAAATCTTTCGCAAGGCCAGTCCGGCGGTAGTGTATGTCACCAACACTGCGCTGGGCCGCAGCATCTTCAGTCTTGATATCATGGAAATCCCGCGCGGTTCCGGTACCGGTTTTGTGTGGGACAAGAATGGCCTCATCGTCACCAACTTCCACGTCATTTCCGGCGCCCAGAAACTCACTGTCACCCTGCAGGACCGCTCGGAGCATGACGCCGAGGTCATCGGTGTGGCGCCGGAGAAGGACCTGGCGGTGTTGCGCATGAGCAACCCCCCGATGACCTGGTGACGCTGCCGCTGGGCGACTCCTCAGAGTTGACGGTCGGGCGCAAGGTACTGGCCATCGGTAATCCGTTCGGGCTGGATACGACCCTCACCACCGGTATCGTCAGTGCACTGGGCCGGGAAATCCAGGCTGTCGGGAAACCGCAAGATCCGCGGCGTCATCCAGACCGACGCCGCGATCAATCCCGGCAATTCCGGCGGACCCCTGCTCAATTCGCTGGGACAGTTGGTGGGCGTGAACACGGCCATCTACAGCCCCAGCGGCGCCAGTGCGGGTATCGGCTTCGCCATTCCGGTGAATACAGTCAAGGACGTGGTGCCGCAACTGATCAGTTACGGGCGGTTATTGCGTCCCGTCATCGGCGTGGAACTCGCCAGTGACCAGTGGTTGCAGCGCTACCAGGTTGAAGGAGTCCCTGTGGTGCAGGCTTATCCAGGCCTGCCGGCAGCCGAGGCGGGCATCAGAGGCGCATACCGAAACTCGCGCGGAGAGATCATACTGGGCGACATCATCACCCACATCGACGGCAAGCCCATTCAAAGCCAGGACGACTATTTCAACGCCCTCGAAGCCCGCAAACCCGGCGACATCATCAGCATCAAAACCCGACTGGGAGAAGAATCCCGCACCTACAGGGTTGAACTGGTCGAATCACAGTAACGGACTGCAGTACGTACTTACGACAGAGTGCCGCCATCCACCCGGATATCCTCGCCGGTGATGTGCACGCCGTCCTCGGACACCAGCATGGCGATCACGCCCGCCACCACCTCGGGCGCCTTGGCGCCGGTCAGCGACATGATGCGCGGCATCAGGTCGAAATCCATGGTCCTGGGGAATTTGATGCCATCTGTCATGCCCGTGTTGATATCGCCGGGACACACGCAATTGGCGCGCACACCGCGCTTGGCATACTCCACCGCAATGCTGCGTGTCATGGCCAGTACCCCACCCTTGCTGGCCGAATAGGCCAGGCCGCAGGGCAGACCGGACAGCGCGGCGGTGGACGCTGCGTTGACGATACTGCCCTTTGTTTGCACCAGGTGCGGCAGCGCTGCACGACACAGGAACATGGTCCCGGTGAGGTTGATATCGATGACTTTCTGCCAGTGGTCCGTCTGCAACTCCTGCGTATCGTCAAAGCGCAGTATGCCCGCCATATTGACCAGGCCGTAAAGACTGCCGTAGCGTTCTATACAGGCCTGCACGCTGTCCTGCACGCTGCCTTCATTACTCACATCGCAGACCCGGCCAGTAGCCTCGCCGCCGTTGGCAACAATCTGGGCCGCTGTGGCCTCCACTGCCTCAGCATTGAGGTCCACACAAAACACCGAGCCGCCCTCTGCGGCTATGCGCAGCGCACTGGCCTTGCCGATACCGCTGCCGGCGCCTGTCACCAGTACTACTTTGTCCGTAAACCTTTGCATGGCCTATCTCCCAGAGTCAGCCGGGCAGGATGCCCCCTGCGGCTTGCCCGGTCAAACCATCCGGTACGAGGCAATAAACCGGTCCAATGTGATTAGTCCGGTTAATTCCGCCTGTCGTATTTCGTCACCCCGGGCTGACTTATTGAGCCATTGCGCTGTACCGCGCCTGCTGTACCTTTATCTGCCCCGGATGCGCCCGTATCATACGGCCATCGCGGCGACCCCTCGCGGCACAAGCGCCACTGAGTGCGAGCCGCAACTGCACCTGTCAGGAGAGATATTTTGGAAGACCTGGATCAGTTTCGTTTGGAAGTGCGCGCGTGGCTGGAGGCCAACTGCCCCGCGTCCCAGCGCCAACCCATGAAGCCGGAGGAACAGTACTGGGGCGGTCGCCGCGGGACATTCGCCAGTGCCGACGCCCAGCTCTGGTTTGAACGCATGCGCGACAAGGGCTGGACCGCTCCCGAATGGCCCACGCAATACGGCGGCGGCGGCCTGAGCCCGCAGCAGGCCCGGGTACTCAAGGAGGAGATGAAAAGCATCCACGCCCGCACCCCTCTGTACGGCATCGGCCTGTGGATGCTGGGCCCTGCCGTACTGGAGTACGGCAACGAGGCACAGAAACAGCAACACATTCGCGCCATCGTCAACGGCGAGAGCCGCTGGTGCCAGGGCTACTCCGAGCCCGGCGCCGGCTCCGACCTGGCCAGCCTGCAGTGCAAGGCAGAGGACATGGGCGACCACTTCCTGGTCAACGGCAGTAAAATCTGGACCACCGCCGCCGACAAATGCGACTGGATTTTTTGCCTGGTGCGCACCGACCCCAATGTCAAAAAGCAGGAGGGCATCAGTTTCCTGCTGATCGACATGGACAACCCCGGCGTCAAGACCACCCCTATTCCACTGATCAGCGGCGAGTCCGAGTTCTGCCAGACCTTTTTCGACAATGTGAAAGTTCCCAAGGAAAACCTGGTAGGGGAATTGAACAAGGGCTGGTCCGTCGCCAAGGCACTGCTGGTGCACGAACGCAAGCTGATGGCGGAGATCGGCAGCGACAGCCCGCGGCAGGTTATGCAGCCCAACATGGCAGCGCGCGAATACCTGGAATTTGACAACGGCAAAATAGCCGATGCTACCCTGCGCAACGCACTCGTGGAGTATGACATGCTGATGCAGGCCGTCGGACTCACCCACTTCCGCGCGTTCGAGGAAAAAGCCCACGGTGTACGCAGCGCGGCATCGATGGTCATGAAATACGTCGGCACAG
Organism: uncultured Gammaproteobacteria bacterium; assembly: GCA_963712135.1. GTDB lineage: Bacteria > Pseudomonadota > Gammaproteobacteria > Pseudomonadales > Halieaceae > Marimicrobium. Next base: position 125,728 of record CAVQGV010000026.1, on the reverse strand, counting down.
AAGCGGAAAAGACCAAAAGTGAATTGCTGCTGGCCATTATGGGCAGCCGCGGCCTGGGCTGGGAGGGCGAGGGAAAAGGTTTTACCTCGCAGGAAATCGACACTCTGCGCCTGTGGGCCATGTCCAAGGCCCTGACCATCGCCGGTGGCAGCTCCGAAATACAGCTCAACCTGATCGCCCAAAAAGTTCTCGAACTGCCACAGTCCTAGGAGCAAACGATCATGGCACTGGTACTGAATGAAGAACAACGCCTGTTACAGGACACCGCGCGGGATTTCTTTGCCAAGCATGCACCGGTGGCAGCGCTGCGCCAACTGCGCGACACGCACGACCCCGTCGGCTACGCCCCGCAGCTTGTGGCAACAAATGGCCGAAATGGGCTGGGCCAGTATCATTCTGCCCGAAGCCTACGGCGGCCTGGATTTCGGCTTCCTGGGACTGGGTGTGGTGCTGGAGGAGTCCGGCCGCACGCTCACCGCATCCCCCCTGTTTGCCTCCGCCGTGGTCGGCGCTTCCGCCGTACTGCTCGGTGGTAGCGAGGCGCTGAAGCAATCGCTGCTGCCCGACATCGCTGGCGGGACACTCACATCTGGCCCTGGCGCTGGAAGAAACACAACACCACAATCCAACGTATATCACCACCACGGCTAAAATACAGGGCGAGAATTTTATTCTCAACGGCAGCAAGTGTTTCGTGCTGGATGGCCACAGCGCCGACAAACTGATCGTGGTGGCGCGCACAGGTGGCACGGAGCGCAGCAGTGCCGGGCTGACGCTGTTGTTGGTGGACCGCAACGCCGCAGGGCGTGACCTGCCGGCGCACCTGTCATGGCGGACAGCCGCAATGCCGCCAATATCCGCTTCGACAACGTGGTAGTCCCTGCCGAAAACGTACTCGGCACAGTCAACCAGGGCTGGGCGATCCTCGAACCGGTGCTGGATCGCGGTCGCGTTGCCATGGCAGCGGAAATGATGGGCTGCGCGCTGGAGGCTTTCGAACGCACCGTTGCCTATCTGAAGGAGCGAGAGCAGTTCGGCGTGCTGATCGGCATCCTTCCAGGCTCTGCAACACCGCGCAGCACACATGCAGTCAGAGATCGAGCTGTGCCGTTCAGTCGTGCTGCAGGCGCTCTCGACCGTAGACGATGCACCACACCAGTTACCGCCATTGGCCAGCCTGGCCAAGGCCAGGCTGAACGAACTGGTCAAGCTCGTCACCAATGAGGCCGTACAGATGCACGGCGGCATCGGCGTTACCGATGCACTGGAAATCGGCTTCTTCCTGAAGCGGGCGCGGGTCGCCATGCAGATTTTTGGCGACACCGGTTTTCACAAGGATCGCTACGCCACATTGTGTGGCTACTGACAATGAGGATAATGAGTATGGAAGCCAGCGCCAAGATAGCCATGGTCCACAAATACGTGGAAGCGTTCGACAAACAGGATATGGACATTATCAGGGAGATCTATTCCCATGATGCCCGCGTGGAGGATCCGGTCGGCACTGACGTACACGTCGGAATAGATGCAGTCTGCGCATTCTACGAAGGCGCCTTGAAGTCCGGCGCAAAACTGGCGCTGAGCGGCGACCCGCGCTGCAGTGGCAACGCGGTGGCCTTTCCCTTCCAGGTAAAGATGCCCGGCGTCACTATCGATATCATCGATGTGTTTGAGTTTAACGAGCGATGGCAAGGTCAACAGTATGAAAGCCTACTGGAGCGGCGACAACATGAAGTCATAGCCACACCTGAGATCGGCGGCATCCGGGACTATTGGCCGGAGTTGCCGCAATCGAAGGTAGCGGCGTAGCGCTCGATCCACTCCAGCGCCGCCTCGTCGGGACTGAGCAGGCGTCCGGATTCTCGCAGCATACGACTGTCGGTATTGTTTTATCTGGTGACACTGCTGTTCCATGCGGTTGCGAAACGCATCTGGTCCCGATACGGTGTCCGTCCTGCTCTGGATAAGCTTGCTGGACACAATGTCCCTCGCTTGCTGCACTCTGAGATCATTAATAGCAGCACTGGGCGAGAAAGTCAGGTACCTCGCCAATGTCTTGTGCAGCAATGCACAGAATTTCGCTTATTTAATAGCGTATTGTGTACTATTACCACGCAGAGGTATCCCGCCGTCAGCGGCTAAAGCTCCTTCATAGAGATGCGCTGGATCATCGGTTCCGCGCCCAGGGTGAATACAGCGTCGGCATATTTCGGCGGCCCAAACTTCGCCACGGCATTATTGGACAGGGCTATGGGCTCCTTCGGCATACCAATGAAATTGGTATCCAGTTCCCCGTCATCATCCTTATCGTAAAAAACCGACAGCGCATACTCACCGAGCGGCAGTTGCAGTTCAGTACGCACCAGCTCCCCGTCGAGGGCTTCGGAGATGGCCACTTTTTTACTTAACACAGTCCTATCACTCAACCAGGTTGAATCTGAGTCGTAAACCGCGATGTACACATTACCTGTGGCGTCTTTCAAACCCGAGACTTCAACGGTCAGGATACCCGTCAGCTCATCCGCCAGTGCGGTCTGGCAGGCAAGGGCCAGTAAGAGTAGCTGTAGTTAGACGCACAACACTGCTGAATCGGAATTTCATAGTCGCCCCTCATCGATTGGAAAAACGCCAGCATAGCTCAACACCGTCCCTGATTCAGCATTTAGCGGTTCAGTGCTAGCGAGAATGGCGAAGGCGTCGCGCTTAATAGAGGCTTTTCGCCCGGGGCAAAGATTCAGTACACTGTCGGCTCATTTCGCTTTGGCAACAATAGCTATGTCACTGGGTTCCTGGGATCCAAAAATTGACTCGGCGGGCAGCGCACTCCTGTTACAGGGCGACCTCTTGCGCCGTCTCATTGAGTTCGACCGCAAGGATCAGTTGGCGCAACTGGAGCAACTGCTCAGTGCCGAGGATAAACAACGTCTTGCCCCACTGATGAAGATAGACCACAACACCTGGCGTGTCGCCGCCGAACCGCTGCACGAACGATGACCTGTTACACCTGATCCGCTTTTTTGCCGTGGCCGAAAACCTGCCCGGATGGGAGGCGGGAGCGGATTCTCCGGTTATTCCCCTGGCTAAAATCCTGCGCCAGCGGGGCGCGCGATTGGACAAACCATTGCTGCAGTGGCTGCGAGAGGTCAACGACAACCGCTACCTGCCCTACGGCCCACTCTAAACACTCACCCGGGTTTACCTTTCTCGAAGGCCGCCATCTGCTGTGCAGTCGCCGGAGTCTGGAATCGCTCCTTCCACTGCTCATACGGCATGCCGTAGATCCGCTCACGGGCCTGGTCGTAATCGATTGCCAGCCCCGCATCCTCGGCTGCCGCCATATACCACTTGGACAGGCAATTGCGACAGAAACCTGCCAGGTTCATCAGGTCGATATTCTGGACGTCCTTGCGGCTGTCCAGGTGTGCCAGCAGGCGGCGAAAAACCGCCGCCTCAATTTTGTCCGTATCGCTCATCTGCTTCTTGCCCCCGCTGATTTGACTCACCGCTTAAATCGGCATGTATTCGCCGCCGTTGACATCCAGCGCCGCACCGGTCACCACGCTGGAGTAATCGGAGCCAAAGAAGATTGCCGCCTTGGCGCACTCGCCATCATCGGGAATAACACCCAGCGGAATACTGCGGGTGACCTCGGCGATCAACTCCTGCTGGCTCTTGCCGGTGGCCTTGGCCTGCCAGTTAAAATAGCCCTCCACGCTCGGGCCCCACATCCAGCCCATGTGGCAACTGTTGACACGGATATTGTATTTTCCCAGCTCCAGGGCCAGATGCTTGGTAGCGCACCGCAGGGCCGACTTGGATGAGCCATAACCGGCCTGGGTGGCCAGCGGTTTATGCTCCACCATGGTGGCAATCATTACGATAGCACCGCCACCACTGTTCTTCATATGGCGCACACAGGCCTGGGTAAGGTGCATGGTGCCGAAAAAATTGACGTCCATGGCGCGCCGCCAACCATCCATGCTGGCCTCTTCAATCGGTTCAAAGCTGCCCGGATCGTAGGCGCTGTTGAACAGCACGTCGATCCGCCCGAACTCCTGCACGGCGCGATCCGCCAGCGCCTTGCACTGTGCCTCATCGGCGATATCCGTCGGCACCTTCAACACTGCAGTGCCCAGGCCGAGGGCGCGTATCTCCTGCTCGGCCACATCCAGCTTGGCCGGGGTGCGCGCTGCCAGTACCACTGCCGAGGCACCCTCCTTGGCGACCAGTGTGGATAATTCCTGGCCCAGGCCGGGACCGATGCCCGAAACAATCACCACCTTGTCTTTCAGCAACATATTTTTCTCCTATAATTAAAAGGTAAACGGCAATACATTCGCAGTGTCCTGCGGCGGGAGTCTGCAAGAATTCAGTGATACTGCAGAGCAACCCCTTCAGCACCCACCACTTCACGCAATTCCTGTATCAGTTCATCGCTGGGCACAACCTGCCAGCGCGACCCCAGCCTGATTCGCGCGCAATTGCCGGGCTGACGGTATATCAGCGAGACCGGACAACTGCCGCGAACAGCCCCGGCGAGAGTTTTCTCCAACAACTCGGCAAACTGTTCGTTGACTTTTTCCGCACAGACTTCAATGGTCAGATCCGACACTCTACTCTGCCTGGCTGCAGCGAGACTGCGCAGAGCACTGGCCCGCATCGTCAGTTTCCCGGTCCTGTCATCAATGGAAACGCGGCCCTCGGCGATTACGATGGTATCCTTCACCAGCAATTCCCGAAACTCCAGATACGCTTCGGAAAACAGCGTTACCTCAATCTGGGCACTGCTGTCGTCCAGGGTCATTACGCCCATGGTGCCACGCCGACTGTTCATGGTACGGGTCGCCATGATCAACCCTACAATCACCTGGTTACCATGATTACCATGGCTATCCGGGCTCAGGTCGGCGATGCGATGGGGCGCGAACTTGCGCGCCTCTGCCCTGTACTCGTCTATAGGGTGCCCGGTGATGTAGAGTCCCAGCGTATCGCGCTCGCCACCCAGACGCTCCTTGTCCGACCAGGCGCGCACTGCGCGAAAATCCGCATACACATCACCGCCGCCGTTACGCCTGCCGGGCACCACGTCCCCGAACAGATCGTCGATGCCGCTGTCGCGATTACTCGCGCTTTGCTCGGCCGCTTTCAGGGCATCATCCAGGGCCGCCAGCAGAACCCAACGCTCCACTTGCAGCGAGTCCAGCGCGCCGGAGCGAATCATCGCCTCGAGTGCGCGGCGATTAACCTTGCGCGGATCCGTGCGGGCACAGAAATCGAACAGGTCGACGAAGGGACCTCCCTCATTGCGGGCCTGCAGAATACTATCCACAGGCCCCGTGCCCAGACCCTTGATGGCGCCCAGCCCGTAGATGATATCGCCGTGTAAATTCACCGTGAACATGTACTGGCCTTCGTTCACATCGGGCAGTTTCAGCGACAGCTTCATGCGCTTGCACTCGTCCACGAACACCACGATCTTGTCCGTGTTATCCAGTTCCGAACTCATCACCGCCGCCATGAAGTGCGCCGGATAGCGCGCTTTTAGCCAGGCGGTCTGGTAGGACACCAGCGCGTAGGCCGCCGAGTGGGACTTGTTGAAACCGTAACCGGCGAACTTCTCCACCAGGTCGAAAATCTTGATTGCCAGGTCGCCATCCACGCCCTTGGCCCTGGCGCCGGCTTCGAATACCGCACGCTGCTTGGCCATCTCCTTGGGATCTTTCTTACCCATGGCCCGGCGCAACACATCGGCGCCGCCGAGCGTGTAACCCGCCAGCACCTGGGCAATCTGCATCACCTGCTCCTGGTAGAGGATGATCCCGTAGGTCGGTTGCAGTATGGGCTGTAACCAGGGGTGCTGGTACTGGGCATCCGGGTACGACAGCTTTTCGCGGCCGTGCTTGCGGTTGATGAAGTTGTCCACCATGCCCGACTGCAGCGGACCGGGTCGGAACAGCGCCAGCAGGGCCACAATATCCTCGAAACAATCCGGCTGCAGCCGTTCGATCAGTTCCTTCATGCCGCGCGATTCCAGCTGGAATACTGCGGTTGTCTCGCCGGATCTGAGCAATTCAAAACTGGGGGCGTCATCGAGCGGGATCTGCGTGATGTCCAGGGGCAGTTCTCCCGCGCGCTCCCGGGCGGGATTGATCATTTTCACCGCCCAGTCGATGATGGTCAGGGTGCGCAGGCCGAGGAAGTCGAACTTCACCAGACCCGCGTCCTCCACGTCGCCCTTGTCGAACTGCGTGACCAGGCCGGAGCCACTCTCGTCACAGTACAGCGGCGCAAAATCGGTGAGTTTTGAGGGGGCGATGACCACGCCACCGGCGTGTTTGCCCACATTGCGCACCACACCTTCCAGTTGTTCGGCCATATCCCAGATTTCCTGGGCCTGGCTGTCCGCCTGCAAAAACTCCCGCAGCGGCTCCTCCTGTTCAAGGGCTTTGGCCAGGGTCATCCCGACTTCAAAGGGAATCATCTTGGACAGTTTGTCCGCCAGTCCGTAGGACTTGCCCTGCACCCGGGCCACATCGCGCACCACCGCCTTGGCCGCCATGGTGCCAAAGGTAATGATCTGGGATACCGCCTCGCGGCCATAGGTCTGGGCCACATACTCGATCACCCGGTCACGCTTTTCCATGCAGAAGTCCACATCGAAATCCGGCATGGAAACCCGCTCGGGGTTCAGGAAGCGCTCGAACAGCAGGTCATACGCCAGGGGATCGAGATCGGTGATCTGCAGCGCGTAGGCCACCAGGGAGCCGGCACCGGAGCCCCGTCCCGGCCCCACCGGGATATCGTTGCCCTTGGCCCAGCGGATAAAGTCCATCACGATCAGGAAATAGCCGGGAAAGCCCATCTGGATTATGGTATCGAGCTCGAAATCCAGGCGCTCGCGGTAGGCTTGCTGTTTCTGGGGGAAGTCTGCGGCACCGCTGGCCAGGAAAACCTGCAAGCGTTTGTCCAGACCCTCATGGGACTGCTGCCGGAAGAATTCATCCATGGTCAGGCCCGCAGGCACCGGGTAATCCGGCAGGTAGGGCTTGCCCAGTTGCAACACCACGTTACAGCGCCGGGCAATCTCCACGCTGTTGGCCAGGGCCTCCGGAATATCCGCAAAGAGCTCTGCCATGTCCTGCGGTGAACGCAGGTACTGCTGCTCGGTATAGTGGCGCGCCCGTCGCGGGTCATCCAGCGTACGGCCTTCCCGGATACACACCCTGGCCTCGTGGGCCTCGAATTCATTGGCCGTAAGAAAGCGCACGTCGTTAGTCGCCACCACCGGGCACTGCAGCTCCTGCGCCAGCTTCACCGCCGCGTGCAGGTGGGACTCGTCCCCCTCTCTGCCAGTGCGATGCAGCTCCAGGTAAAAACGCTCAGGATAGAGCTTCATCCAGTAACTCGCACGTTCGACGGCGAGCGCGGCCCGCTCACCCAGCAGGGCCTGGCCCACATCGCCGGCGGCACCGGCAGACAGGGCAATAACGCCCGCACAGGCCTCTTCCAGCCAGGCCTTGCTGACATAGGGCACGCCCAGATGCTGGCCCTGTGTATAGGCGCGGGAAATCAGCAGCGTCAGGTTGTGGTAACCCGTCTGGTTCATGGCCAACAGGCACAGCGGGTAGGCCCGCTCAGGGTCATCCGCATCCATCACCATCAGGTCCACCCCGAAAATAGGCTGGACCCCTGCGGCGAAAGCGGCCTTGTGAAACTTGATGAGGGCGTAGAAATTGCAGACATCGGTGACGGCCACCGCAGGCATACCCAACTCGGCCACTCTCGCCAGCAGCGGCTTGATCCGCACCAGGCCGTCGACCAGAGAGTACTCAGTATGCAGGCGCAGGTGAACGAAATCCGTCATGCCGTGATTCTACGCGCCTTGTCGTTCATGTTGCACCGCAGCTAGTGTGCGGCGAGCAGTTTTTTGACCGGCGCGAAACTGCGCCGGTGCATCGGTGTCACCCCGAGAGTTTGCAGGGCTTGCAAATGTTCGGGCGTAGGATAGCCCTTGTGCGACGCAAAACCATAGCCCGGGTACTGAATTTCCAGGGCGATCAGCGCGCTGTCCCGGTGCACCTTGGCCAGAATGGAGGCGGCGGCAATGGCCGGCACCCGGTCGTCCCCACGCACTACCGCTTGCGACGCATAGTGCCAGCGGGGCAGGCGATTGCCATCCACCAGCACATACTCGGGCTGGGGGTGCAGCGCTTGTACTGCCCGGTGCATGGCCAACAGAGACGCCTGCAGGATATTCAGTTCATCGATTTCGTCCACACTGGCGCTGGCAATAGACCAGGCCAGGGCGCGCTCCCTGATCAGCTGCGCCAGATCCTCACGGCGGGAGGCAGACAGTTTCTTTGAATCGCGCAGTCCTTCGATGGGACGGTGCGGATCCAGCATGACTGCGGCTGCCACCACGTCGCCGGCCAGCGGGCCACGCCCCACTTCATCCACGCCGGCCAGAGCAGGGCCGCTGTAACCCACTTCAAACGTATCTTTCACTGCTCCTCCCCACCTACGGGTACCCGTCACAGCAGGTCGACAATCAGCTGGTCCAGAGATTGGGACACTATTGCGCCCTAGCGATCTGCACAGAGAATGGTCGCGGTGGCCGCAAGTTCGCCATCCACATCGGAGCTGACATCAAACTTCCAGATGCCGCGCCGCTGCGAAACGACAGAGGCGCGCAACATCACCCGGTCACCGGGCACACAGGCGCGCCTGAAGCGCAGGTTATCGGCACCGGCAAAATAGTAGGTGGAACCGTCTTCATTGGTCTTGCCCTGGCTGTAAAAACCCAGAATCCCGGCCGCCTGCGCCATCGCTTCGAGCAGTAACACGCCGGGAAAAATTGGATTGCCTGGAAAATGCCCGTCAAAAAACGGCTCGTTAATACTGAGGTTTTTGTAGGCGACAATGGACTCGCCGGCTTGCACTGCGACCACGCGATCAACCAGCAGGAAGGGATAGCGATGGGGCAGATACCTGCGAATATCTGTAATTTGCATCATCGACTCTACCCCTTTTCACGCCACTGTAATGACGCCTCCTGAGTACCCGATGGGTAGGTACCCCGCCCGGCATTTAATACGCCGCAATATCACTTCGTATTAAGCTGATTCAGCTTGTCAGTTACCTTGGCAGTGATGATGTAGCTGTCCTCCGCATGGATGACCGCATTGCCCTGCAGCAACAGGCCAATACTGTCCGTCTTAATAATATCGCGCAGTACCTCCTGTGCTTTTGGCGCCATGTCCTGCAGCAGTTCCCGAGCGACGGATTGCTCAGCCTGTTGCATTTTCTCGACCACGATGCGGAAGTCCTCCTGAATACCACTCAGTTTCTTCTCGGCGGCACTCTTCTGTTCCAGGCTCATGACTGCCTCGTCTTTTTTAAATGTCTTAAACAGTGCTTCTCCCTCAGTCTTGAGCCGATCAGCCTCCGCCTTATTCTTCTTATAATCGGCCTTATCCCTTACTTCTCCGAGGCGTTTCTGGGCAATATCCGTTTGCAGGATGGCGCCTTGCACATCAACCACGGCAATCTTGCCCGCAGCCCAGCCAAGCGTAGATACCGAAAATGCCAGCACAACGAATACAACTTTAATTAACTTAAACACGTTTTTCTCCCGTAATTAACAACATCAAATTTAAAAGCCACGGCCCAGTGTAAACTGGAAGATTTCTTCCTGGTCATACTCATCAACTTTAAGGGGCTTGGCGAGACTAAATGACATGGGGCCAAACCCGGTAATCCAGGTCAGACCAACACCAACCGAGTAGCGCAGTTCGCTGAGGTCCACGTCAAAGCAGTTTTTCTGCGTTGAACTACAATCGGTATCGTAGACATTACCCGCGTCCAGGAAAAAGCCTGTGCGCAACTGGCTCTGGTCTTTGATGAATGGCAGGGGAAACAACAACTCGGCACTGCCCTCTATCAACACATTGCCACCGAAGGGATCATCATCGTCCTGGGCCTGCCCGTATAACAACTGCCCATTGCTGGCGACGTAGCCAAACAGGTCACCGTTGGGGCCGCCGATTTGGGTTGCATTGCCTTCCGCATCGATTTGCGTGACGGGCGCAGCGACCACATAATTATCGGCCGGCGTACTGCGCGGACCGAGCGTATTACTCTGGTATCCTCGCACCGAACCAAAGCCGCCGCCGAAAAAGTTTTCGTAGAAAGGCAGCTCATCGGTATCGCCGTAACCGCCGCCATATCCCATCTCGGTTTTGAAGTGCAGTGTCCATGTCTTAAGCACGGGCATGGGGTAAAACACCTCGCCGTTATAGGTTAATTTGTAGAATTCAAGATCAGACACCGGCACAGAAACCTCAAGCGCCACATTCTGTGCCGCGCCCCGTGTGGCCATCCGACCGCGATTCAGCGTCGACTGGCTCCAGCTGGTGGTCGCGGTGTAGTTCAGGAAGTCATTGCCATTTATGTCCAGAAACCCCTCATTGGCGGGAATCACTTCGTAACTGAGGGGCAGGGTGCTGATAGGATTCAGGACCTCGGGGGCCGTATATTTGCCATCCACAAGGGTGCTCTCGAACCAGTCGTTCACGCCATCGTCCAGCCGCGGACTGGCCTCGATCTCCTGCACCGCGTACTGCCCGGTTTCAATCTCGGTATTGGCCACGCCCAAACTCAAGCCAAGACGCTGCGTTTCCGAGAGGGGGTAGCCATAGTTGACGGCAGCACCGAGCGTATTGGTGCTGTAGTTCGCCACGTTGACCTCTTCCAGGTCGGTGGCGCGGTAGAACACATTGAAACCACGACTCACCCCGTCCTCGGTGTAATAGGGGTTGGTATAACTGAAATTATAGAAATCCTGGTAGCTGGAAGAGTTCACACCAATGGCGACTCGCTTGCCAGTGCCCATGAAATTGTCCTGTTCCAGATTTAACCCCAGAATGATACCCGCATCCTGGGCGTAGCCTATGCTGGCGCCAATACTTCCCGACGACTGCTCTTCCACCGTGAAATCCACGTCAATGAGGTCGTCATGCCCGGGCACTCCGGTCGTCTCTACCGTGGCCTTGCTGAAATAGCCCAGTCGCTCCAGGCGCACCCGCGACTGCTCGATCGCTGATGCGGAAGCCGGTGCGCTCTCCATTTGTCGCATCTCACGGCGCAGCACGGCATCCGCGGTTTTCATATTGCCCTTGAAACTGATGCGGCGCACATAGGTGCGCTTCCCAGGATCGACAAAAAACTTCAGGGCGACCGTATTGTCTTCGTCATTGACCTCGGGAATACCGGTTACCTTGGCAAAATTGTAGCCGTCATCACCTAAGCGTTTCGTCAGGGACTCCTCAGTAGACGTCACCATCTGCTGCGAGAACGTCTGTCCGTCTGCTATGAATAAAAAGCGGCGCAGATCGTCCTCAGGCACTACCAGGTCTCCGGACAGAGTCACCGAGCTGACAGTGAACTTCTCCCCCTCCGTGACGTTGACGGTGATATAGACTTCCTGCTTGTTCGGAGATACTGAAACTTGTGTGGAATCAATACGGAACTGTAAATAACCCCTGTCCATATAATAGGAAGTAAGGGTCTCCAGGTCGCCAGTCAATTTTTCTTTTGAGTATTTGTCGTCACTGGTGAAGAAGGAGAACAATCCGCTGGTTTGCAGTTCAAACTCGTCTTGCAGTTCTTCATCAGTAAATATCTCGTTGCCCACCACGTCGATATGCTTGATAGCTGCGACAGTACCCTCGTCGATATCAATATTGATAGTGACCCGATTGCGCGGCTCGGGAATCACCTCGGCCTCGATAGATGCATCGTAGCGACCCTGCAATACATACTGTCTCTGCAACTCCAGCTGCATACCTTCCAGTGTGGAACGCTGGAATACCTGCCCTACCGCCAGGCCGGCCCCCTTTAACCCATCCAGTAGGGCTTCCGTTTCAATCGCCTTGTTACCCTCGATATTGATCTCACTGATGCTGGGTCGCTCCGTCACCACAATCACCAGCACATTACCGTCCTGACCGATATGGATATCATCGAAGTTCCCGGTGGCAAACAAACTGCGCGTGGCAGCCCGGATCGTCGGTTCATCAACTGCATCGCCCACAGCGAATGGCAGTGCAGCGAATACGGTCCCGGCGGAGACACGCTGCAATCCTTCCACACGAATGTCAGAGATAACGAAAGTCTGGGCGGCAGCAAAAGATGCTATGAAAAAAAGCACCAGCGCCATCACTTTAGGCATGTGTCTAATCAAAATCCACCCCACCACCGGAAGTAAGCCGCAGTCCGGAGAATCCCATTAATATTATGTTCATCGTGATCGCTACAGGCGTGTGAAATCATTATACAGGGCCAACATCATTATCCCGAGCACCATAAACAGCCCCACCTGATAACCCACGGACTGTATCTTCTCAGGTACTGGACGCCCCGCCAATAGCTCTATCGTATAAAACAACAAATGCCCCCCATCCAGTACCGGAATAGGTAGCAAGTTCAATACACCCAGACTGACACTCAGCAAGGCCAGGAAACTGATATAAGACTCCAGACCGGATTTGGCGGAGGCAGTGGCCACTTTAGCAATGGTGATAGGTCCACTCAAGTTTTTTGGCGATATCAGGCCCATCAACATCTTTTTAATGGATTTCAGGGTAAACAATGACAGCTCCCCGGTGCGGGCAAGGCTTGCGCCAAGTGCCTCCAGCGGCCCCCGCGAATACTCCCTTACCATTTCCGGGGGCATGGCGGGGACAGCCGCTGCGACGCCGACACGCCCAATTACCTTGCCGTCTTCATCGGTTATGCGCTCGGGCACCATCGTGGCCCGCAGTATCTGCGCGCCACGCTGGTATTCCACATCCATTGGCTGCGCCGGACGCGCCCGCACATAGTCAACCCAGTCCATCCACAGGGCCATGGTCACACCATCCACCCGCAGCACTCTATCGCCAGGCAGCATACCGATCTTCGCAGCCGGGCTTTCTGCCACCACTTCGCCCACCACGGGCGGCACCTCGGGCGCATACAGGCTGATACCCAGGCCAGCATATAGGTCTGGCTCTTCCTGATCCGCTAACCACCGATTGATGCTCGCCTCTGACTCATAGACCACACCAGAATCAGGATACTGCACCGCAAACTTTATGGTGCCGGTATCGCCGATACGATCCAACAGGCGGAAACTGAGTGCCTGCCAGGTCGGCGTTTCGCCACCGTCGATGGCCACGATTTCCTGCCCGGCCTCCAGACCGGCCACAGCCGCCACCGAGTCGGGCTCGACCTCACCGATAATCGGTACATAGCCCGACTCCCCGGCCATGTACAAAAACCAGTACGCGACGATCGCCAGCAGAAGATTCGCCAGGGGACCAGCGCTGACCACAGCGATACGCTGCAACGGGGGCTTGCGGTTAAATGCCCGATGTAATTCCGAGGCTGGAACCTCCCCCTCACGCTCGTCCAGCATTTTGACGTAGCCCCCGAGAGGTATCGCGGCAAGACTGTACTCGGTGCCGTGGCGATCGCGCCAACTGAAGAGCGATGTGCCAAAGCCGATGGAAAAGCGCAACACCTGCACGCCGCAGCGCCGCGCCACCCAGAAATGGCCAAATTCGTGAATCGCCACCAATACCGCGAGGGTGCCGAGCGTTAAGGCGATCGTATAGAAAAGTTCCATCAGACTTGTTTCAATGCAATAGTGGGCTGTTGCAGATCGGCCAGGAATCCGGATGCAAGCTCTCTCGCCTGGGCGTCTGCCTTTTCGACCACGGACAAAGTCACGGGTTCAACAATGTCCGCCCGTTCCAGCGCGTGTTCTATCACCGCCGGAATATCCGTGAAACGAATTTTTTTATCCAGGAATGCGGCCACGGCAACTTCGTTTGCTGCATTGCACGCCGCCATGGCTGTACCCCCGACCGCAACCGACTCCCGCGCCAGACGCAGGCAGGGAAATCGAGTTTCATCCGGGGCCTCAAAATCAAGACGGGTGGTAGCCACCAGGTCCAGGGGAGCCACGCCCGAGGCCAATCGCTCGGGCCATCCCAGACCGTAAGCAATGGCGGTACGCATATCCGGGTTACCCATTTGCGCCAGAACCGAGCCGTCCACGTACTGGACCATAGAGTGGATGATACTCTGGGGATGGACCACTACGTCTACCTGCTTTGGTGCCAGATCAAAAATCCAGCAAGCTTCAATGAACTCCAGGCCCTTGTTCATCAGGCTTGCGGAATCCACGGAAATCTTGCGCCCCATGGACCAATTGGGATGAGCGCACGCCTGGTCTGGTGTGGCCTCGAACATCTGCGCCAGGCTCCAGCGACGGAATGGTCCACCGGAGGCTGTCAGTAATACTTTACTCACGCCTGTTCTCGAAGGGGTGGCCTGGGCGTCCACGGGCAGACATTGAAAAATGGCATTGTGTTCACTATCGATTGGTAATAACCAGGCACCGGCTTCACGTACCGCCTGCATCAACAGATGCCCTCCCATAACCAGCGACTCTTTATTTGCGAGCAGCAGGATTTTCCCCGCGCGTGCCGCCGCCAGGGTCGAAGGCAGTCCGGCAGCACCCACGATTGCCGCCATAACGACATCCACCTCCGGCGCGGTAGCTATGTCCGCCAGGCCTTCCTCACCGTATTTCACTTCGGTAACGGTATCAGACGGCAAGCGCCGCCTGAGTAGCGTCGCGGCGGCATCATCCATCATAACTGCATAGCGAGGCGCAAACGCGAGGCACTGGGCGAGCATGGCATCGACTGATGAATGCGCCGCAAGCGCGTACACTTCAAAGCGCTCCGGATGCCGTGCAATCACGTCCAGTGTATTAACCCCAATAGAGCCGGTCGAACCCAGCACACTCACTAAACGCCTTTTTGCGGCCATGACTACCAACCCGCCAGCAGGAGGCCGAGCGCAAACACTGGCGCCGCAGCACACAAACTGTCCAGCCGATCCAACACCCCGCCGTGGCCGGGCAGCAGGCTGCCACTGTCCTTAACTCCGCTCTCACGCTTAACCATACTCACGGTCAAATCACCTATTACTGAGGCCAGTGCAGTAGTGACGGTCACCGCCATGACTGAAGCCAGGCCGATATGTACCGCGCGCTGGGGCAGGAGATACCACAGCAGCACTGACAGCAATGTGCAAGCTGCTATACCACCCCAAAAACCCTCCCAGGTCTTGGCGGGACTGACCAGCACAGCCAACTTGTGCTTACCAAAACGCCTGCCCGTAAAATAAGCGCCAATATCCGCCGCAGCCACCACAACCACCATGACCACCAGCAACAATCCCCCCGGGGGGAAACTGAGAAGATAGACTGCGGACATCCAGGCGGGTACCAGAATCAGGATTCCCAGCGCGCTGCGCGTGACCACGTTGCGCCACAGCACCGCACTACCGGGATAACCCTGAACCAACAACAGCGCGCATGCCCACCACAGACAGGCCACCCCCAGCAAAGGTTGCACCTGCTCCCGTTGCGGGAGATCGTCAAGCTGACAATAACTGTAAACGGCAATTAGCGCAGCGAGCACCAGCAGCACATAGAGGGTACGAGCGACTCGCTGCTGCCAACCGGCCAGGCTTGACCACTCCCAGGCACCCGCGCCTATGAGTAAGCCCAATAACAGGGCAAGGCCTGATATCGGCAAATAGACCACAGCCGACAAAAACAACCCGGCCATCAGCAAGGCGGTGATGACACGTTGTTTAAGCATTTGAATTTCCGCCCGCGACCAGGCCGTCCGGATCCCGCAGACCGAAACGACGCTCGCGTCGGCTGTATTCGGCCAGGGCACGGGCAAATTCAGATTCTGTAAAATCGGGCCATAATGTATCGGTAAAATACAGTTCGGTGTAGGCGAAGTGCCACAACATGAAATTGCTGATACGTGCATCGCCGCCGGTGCGAATACATAAATCGGGTCGTGGCAAATCGCTAATCGAGATGTTGCGATCAATCAAATCCGGCGTAATATCCTGCGGCTGCAACTCTCCCGCCTGTACCTGCCGTGCCAACTTCTGGGCCGCCTGGGCAATGTCCCACTGACCACCATAATCCACTGCAATCACCACGGTCGCACCGGTGTTGCCACAGGTAAGGCGCTCCGACTGCTGCATAAGTTTCTGCTGCCGCTGACTGAAACGGCGTCGCTCGCCAATGAAGCGTACGCGGATTTCATCCTTGTGTAACTCCCGCACTTCATTGCGCAGGTAGCGAGATAATAGCGCCAACAGCGCTCGTACTTCCGGTATTGGCCGACCCCAGTTCTCGCTACTGAAGGCAAATAACGTCAGCACTTCTACCCCGTGCTGCTTGCAGGCGCGCAATACGCCACGCACTGCCTCCACACCTGCGCGATGTCCCGACGGACCAGACACAGCTTTGCGCTTTGCCCAGCGATTGTTACCGTCCATAATAATCGCTACATGGCGGGGAATCACCGGCGCCACGCCATCATCCAGTACAGATAAATGATCGCGGGTAGCCACTGTTAGCCGCTATATTTCCATCAGGTCGGCTTCTTTCTCAGCCAACAACTTTTCAATTTTCGCGACGAAGCTATCTGTCAACTTCTGCACGTCATCCTGACCGCGGCGCTCGTCATCTTCGCTAATATCCTTTTCCTTGACCAACTCCTTGAGCATGGCCATGGCATCACGTCGCGCACTGCGCACCGAAACCCGGGCCGACTCAGCCTCATGCCTGGCCTGGCGAATAAAGCCCTTGCGGGTTTCCTCAGTCAGCATGGGCATGGGAATGCGAATCACCTCGCCGGCCGTAACGGGATTGAGGCCCAGGTCAGACTTGTAGATCGCCTTTTCAACGGCAGGTATCATGCTCCTGTCCCATACTGACAGAGACAGCGTGCGGGCGTCCTCCACAGAAATATTGGCCAGCTGGTTGAGGGGTGTATCGGAGCCGTAGTACTCGACCTTAAGTCCGTCCAACAAGCTGGGATGGGCTCGTCCTGTGCGAATCTTGTTAAAGTGATGTGCCAGCGCTTCAAGACTTTTTGTCATGCGCTCTCTGGCCTCGTCCTTTACGTCATTGATCATGTTAAATCTCCTCCCTGCCGCACTACCCGATCAATGTACCTTCGTTGCCGCCCCTGACGATGTTTAGCAACGCCCCGGGCTTTTCCATTTTAAATACCCGTACCGGCATCTTGTGGTCGCGGCACAAACAGATGGCGGTCAAATCCATAACCTCAAGTTTCTTATCAAGTACTTCATCGTAGCTAAGGTGCTCGTACTTCACTGCATTGGGTACCTTCATCGGATCAGCAGAATAGACGCCATCGACCTTGGTCGCCTTAAGCACCAATTCAGCATCCATCTCTATTGCGCGCAGGCAGGCCGCTGAATCTGTAGTAAAAAAGGGATTGCCGGTACCAGCAGAAAAGATCACGACGTCACCGTTCATGAGCGCGCGGATGGCCTTACGCCTGTCATAGTGGTCCACGACCCCAGTCATCGGTATGGCAGACATGGCCTGGGTAGCTATATTGGAGCGCTCCAGCGCATCACGCATAGCCAGCGCATTCATTACGGTGGCCAGCATACCCATGTGATCTCCGGTCACCCGATCCAGTCCCGCCTGCTGCAGAGCGGCGCCGCGAAACAAATTGCCGCCGCCGACCACAAGGCCCACCTGTACGCCGATGCCCACCAGTTGCCCTATCGCCAGCGCCATAGAATCCAGGATCTTGGGGTCAATACCAAAACTTTCACTGCCGGTTAGTGCTTCACCACTGAGTTTGAGGAGTATCCGCTTATACTTTTTATCAGCCGCCAACTGTGGCATAAAACGCCCTCCCAAAGCTGGGTAGTATCTTACAGGACATCAGGCCATCTCCCTAGCGACTTCAAAAATGGTGGCTTCAAAAACGGGGCCGCAGCCCCGTATTCAAAAAACATTGTGCGCCTAAAGTTAGCCATGGAGCTGCGCCGCAACCTCCTGGGCGAAGTCGACTTTCTCGACATCGATACCCTCGCCGACCTCAAAGCGAACGAAGGAAACCACTTCAGCACCAGCGCTGGAGACCAACTTGCCAACCGTAATATCGGGGTCTTTGACGAAAGCCTGTTCAGTCAGGCTGTTTTCCGCCAGGAATTTCTTGATACGACCACCGATCATCTTTTCGATGATTTCCGCCGGCTTGCCTGAATCCTGCGCCTGTGCCACAAAAATTTCTTTCTCCTTTGCCACCAGCTCTTCCGGCATATCTGCAGCAGAAACCACCTGGGGGTTCACAGCAGCAACATGCATGGCGACATCCCTGGCCAGGTCCTGGTCGCCGCCTTTGAGCTCAACCAATACCGCGATGCGATTGTTGCTGTGCACATAGGAGCCTACAACACCCGAATCGGAATGAATCAGTTCTATACGGCGTACACTGATATTTTCTCCAATCTTCTGCACCAGTGCCTCGCGTGTAGATTCCAACTCACCTGACATCAGGGCTGCAACATCTGACTGCCTTCCTGTAAATGCAGCATCGACAACCTGGTTGACGAAACTCAGGAAATTTTCGTCCCGGGCTACGAAGTCTGTTTCGCTATTCACCTCCACTAATACTCCAAAGCTGCAGTCATCAGCCACTCGCGTAGCGACCACTCCATCAGCTGCGGTTCGACCCGCCTTCTTTGCAGCTTTCATGCCGCTGGACTTGCGCAGTTCCTCAATCGCCATTTGTACATCGCCGCCAACGGCCGCTAGTGCCTTTTTACACTCCAGAAGGCCCAGGCCGGTGCGCTCGCGTAGTTCTTTTACCAGTGCTGCTGACATTGGTACTCCTCCTCTTCAAAAACAAGGAACCATGTTCCTAAAAACGAAAACCCCCGGCAGCCACACCAGGGGAAATAAAACTCCCTGACCAAACCAAGGTCAGCGTAAACTCCACCAGCTACTCTACGGGTGTTGTTAATTCCATGACAGTTTCGATTGCAGCAGCTCCAACGATCACTTCAGCTGGCGCGGCTTCCTCCTCTACAAATTCATTTTTTGCCATTACCGATTCACCAGACTCGATCTTGCCCAGCAGGCAGGCATCAGCGACAGCCGTCACATACAACTTGATCGCACGGATCGCGTCATCGTTACCGGGGATGATGTAATCTACACCGTCCGGGTTGCTGTTAGTGTCAACTATGCCGATTACGGGTATACCAAGCTTGTTGGCTTCGCTAATGGCGATGCGCTCATGGTCTACATCTACGACAAACAAAGCATCGGGCAGGCCGCCCATATCCTTGATGCCACCGATGCTGCGCTCAAGCTTCAGCATGTCCCGCGATCTCATCAGCGCTTCTTTTTTGGTCAGCCTTTCAAATGTACCATCGCTCTGTTGCGCTTCCAGGTCGCGTAAGCGCTTGATTGATGCACGTATAGTCTTGTAGTTGGTAAGCATGCCACCCAACCAGCGGTGGTTGACATAGGGCATACCAGCGCGCTCTGCCTGCTCCTTGATGACCTTGCCCGCAGCCCGCTTGGTTCCGACGAACAGAATCTTGTTCTTGTTACCGGCCTGCCGCTTAACCATCTCCAGCGCCGCATTAAAGGCGGGGACTGTATACTCGAGATTGATGATGTGAATCTTGTTGCGGGCACCGAAGATGTACTGGTCCATTTTGGGATTCCAGTAGCGGGTCTGGTGACCGAAGTGCGCGCCCGCCTGAAGCAAATCGCGCATGCTAACTTGCACTTGAGACATAGTAGTTACCTTGTGTGGGTTAATCCTCCACATATCCCTGTAACCAAACCACCCGGGCCTGG
Organism: uncultured Gammaproteobacteria bacterium; assembly: GCA_963712135.1. Classification (GTDB taxonomy): domain Bacteria; phylum Pseudomonadota; class Gammaproteobacteria; order Pseudomonadales; family Halieaceae; genus Marimicrobium. Next base: position 105,948 of record CAVQGV010000026.1, on the reverse strand, counting down.
CAGGCCGGACGGCACCCTGGTATAGGTGTTGATATGTGTGCGTCGTTTTGGTTTTTCCTACCAGAGACCATACTTGATCCAATTGGATTTGGCCGTGGTGCCCCGATAAGTGGCGCGCTTTATACCACAATGGGGACGAGGATAAAAGGGCTCAGCCGTACTCAGCGGCCGACGCATTACTCATTTGCGCCTCGCTTGGGGTAGAATGTGCCCGCCGCGGTCCAGCGCAGACGCAGATTCAAAAGATTTTATCAAAATATATCAATAGGTTAACGATGACTGCATCGATCAAAACGGCGGACGAGATAGGCAAGATGCGCATCGCAGGCCGCCTCACCGCCGAAGTGCTGGAAATGATCGTCCCGCATGTCCAGGTGGGGGTTACCACCGGAGAGCTGGACCGCATTTGCCACGAGTACATTACCCGGACGCAGCAGGCAATTCCCGCACCGCTAAATTACCACGGCTTTCCACGTTCCATCTGCACCTCGATCAACGACGTGGTTTGTCATGGCATCCCGTCCGACACCAAAAAATTGAAGAATGGCGATATCGTCAATATTGATGTGACCGTGATCAAGGACGAATACCACGGCGACTCCAGCATCATGGTGCAGGTAGGTGATGTAGCAACTCATGCCAGTCGCCTGATTGAGGTCACTCAGGAGTGCCTGTACAAAGCCATTGCCCTGGTTAAGCCCGGTGCCACACTCGGCGACATTGGTCACGTGATTCAGCAACACGCGGAGCGGCACTATTACTCAGTAGTGAGAGAGTACTGCGGCCATGGTATCGGGAAAGTGTTCCACGAAGATCCCCAGGTACTGCATTATGGGCGCAAGGGCACAGGCATGGTACTGGAGCCCGGCATGACCTTCACCATCGAGCCGATGATTAACGCCGGTCGACGCCATACCCGTTTAAACAAAGTGGACGGCTGGACCGTTACCACTCGCGACGGCCGTCTCTCGGCCCAGTGGGAACATACTATCTGCGTGACTGAGGGTGGCTGCGAAATTCTTACGCAACGCAGTAATGAATCGGGGCTGTACTGATAATGGGGGCAGAACAAATGTCGCTGCCACTTGACATGTTCGATGCGCTCGCTTTCAAAGCGCAACTCGATAACGGCAAGACGATCCAGTGCTGCAAGAGCGCTATCGCCAGCACCACCCATTACCTGCACCAACAGTTTTGCTCGGGAGCACAGGCACGGGATCTCATCCGCCAACGTGCCGCATTTATCGACACCCTGCTTGGCATCCTGTGGGATCGTCAGGACTGGGGACCTGCAGAACTTGCCATGGTCGCCGTGGGCGGGTATGGGCGGGGGGAGTTGCACCCGCACTCGGATGTAGATCTGCTATTTTTGCTGGGTGAGAACTGCGATAGTTGCAGGGACATACTCTCCGACTTCCTGACCTTGCTGTGGGATATCGGACTCAATATTGGCCATAGTGTTCGTGACGTGGCTCAATGCGTCGAGCAGGCAGCCACTGACATCACCATACTCACTAACCTGATGGAGGCCCGCGTTATTCGCGGCCCCGAACAGCTGATGCAACAGGTACGTGAACTGACGGGCCCGGACAAAATGTGGTCCAGTCAGGAGTTCTTTCAGGCCAAACTGGCAGAGCAAAAGGCCCGGCACAACAAATTCGCAGATACCGAGTACAATCTTGAACCCAACGTAAAGAGCTCTCCAGGGGGATTGCGCGACCTGCAAATCATCGGCTGGATTGCCGAACGCCACTTTGGAGTGGAATCACTGGAAAAGATCACGGCCGAGGAGTTCCTCAATGCCGAGGAAATGACACTTCTGACCAAGGGTCGGGACTTCATGTGGCAGGTGCGCTATGCACTGCACATGATCACCAATCGCGAGGAAGACCGGTTGCTGTTCGATCACCAGCGTGAACTGGCCGCACTGTGGGGTCTGGTGGATGGTGACAAGCTTGCCGTGGAACAGTTCATGCAAACCTACTACCGTTGGGCGCTAGCCCTGGGACAGCTGAATGAGGTTTTGATCCAGAACTTCGATCAGGCAATCCTGCGCCAGAATATGGAAGATGACATTTGCATACTCAACGAGCGCTTCCAGATACGCAACGGCTATATTGAGGCCCGTTACAACGATCTCTTCAATAAGCATCCCCCGGCCCTGTTGGAAGTGTTCCTGTTGTGCGCCACACACGAGGAAATAAACGCGGTTGCTGCACCCACAATACGGTTGATTCGCGACAATCGACATCTGGTGGACGATGCGTTCCGAGCTGATGAGGAGAATAAAAAAACGTTCCTGCAGATTCTGGGCAGCCCCAACAAAATGACGCGACAGCTGCGCCGCATGTCGCGCTATGGCATTCTCGGCGACTACCTGCCGGAATTCGGTCGAGTAATGGGGCAGATGCAATATGACTTGTTCCACACATATACGGTTGATGCGCACACGCTGGAGGTGATCAAGAACGCGCGGCGCTTTCAGTTTCCCGATCTCGATGATCAGTTTCCCGTGTCCAGCCGGGTGGCGCGGCGGCTGCGCAAGTTTGAACTGCTGTACATTGCCGCTCTCTATCACGACATCGGCAAAGGTCGCGGTGGCGACCATTCGGAGCTCGGCGCTATAGATGCAGAGCACTTCTGCCGGGAACACGGTCTGGACCAAAGGGACAGTGAATTGGTGGTGTGGCTGGTACGCAATCACCTATTGATGTCAGCCGTATCACAACGCAAGGATATAGCAGACCCGGAGATTATCCAGCAATTCGCCACGCATGTTGGTGATGAAGAACATCTGGATTACCTGTTTACCCTGACCGTGGCGGATATCAACGGCACAAATCCGACTCTGTGGAATGCCTGGCGCGGCAGTCTGCTGCGCCAACTCTACACTGAAACCCGCCGGGCTCTACGCCGCGGACTGGACAATCCGGTCGACAAGCAGGCTCTGGTAGAACAGTCCCGCCAGGCATCCAGCGATATTCTCGAAGGGCGCGGCTTCACGCCCGAGGAACTGGAGGAGCTTTGGCGAGGACGCTCTGAGGACTATTTCCTGCGGGAACGCATTGAGGATATTGCATGGCACACAGAGGCTATCGCGAGCCACCATAATCGTGCCAAGCCGCTGGTGCTGGTTCGCAACAATGCCGAATCCAGCGTAGCCAATACCACGCAAATTTTTATTCATGCACGCAGCAACGCGCAACTGTTTTCCCGGATTTGCACAGGACTGGAACAGTTGGATCTGAGCGTGCACGACGCCCGCATATACAGTGCCAACGACGGTATGAGCCTGGACACTTTCTTTGTGCTTGATTCCAGCGGCCAGCCCATTACCGAAGACAGCGCACGACTGGCACACATCAAGGAGTACCTGAGCGAAAATCTAAGCAACGAAACCGGCATATCGTCAATTCCCGCGCGGCGCACGCCTCGAAAAATGAAATCCTTTGCCATCCCCACCGAGACTCGCATGTCAGTGGACGAGGTCAAGAATGTCTCAGTGCTGGAGGTGTCTACCCCCGACAGGCCTGGCCTGCTGGCGCGCCTGGGCAGGATATTCGTATCGTTCAACGTCGAACTGCAGGCAGCTAAAATCCAGACTCTGGGTGAACGCGTCGAGGACGTATTTTTTATCACCGATGATCACCAACAGGCTCTGACTGACCCAAAGCTGTGCAACGCGTTGCAACGCACCATTTGCGATGAACTGGACGAACAGGCCGCTGCCTGAACACCCATGAATCCGAACCTGCAACGCCTCGAGCCGTACCCCTTCGCAAAACTGCAGAAGCTATTCAGCGACCTGACGCCGGCGGTCGGCAAAACACCCATCGCATTATCCATCGGCGAGCCGCAGCACGCCTCTCCGACGTTCGTTCTACAGACAATCTCTGACAATCTCCACCGCCTTGCCAACTACCCCACCAGCATCGGGCTGCCTGAACTGCGCCACGCCATTGCCGCCTGGTTGCAGCGGCGCTATGCATTGCCCGCTATTGATCCTGATAGCCAGATTCTGCCCGTAAATGGCACGCGGGAGGCACTGTTTGCCTTTGCACAGGCGGTGGTTATTCCCGGTCCCGGGGCCCTGGTCATGAGTCCCAACCCCTTCTACCAGATTTACGAGGGGGCTGCGCTGCTGGCGGGCGCCCATCCACATTTTATTAACTGCACTGCCGACTCCGGATTCTTGCCCGACTTCAGCAGCGTGACCGAGCAGCAGTGGCAACGGTGCCAGCTGCTGTATCTGTGTAGTCCCGGCAACCCTACCGGCGCGGTGATGGCCCTGCACCAACTTCAGGACATCATCCGACTCGCTCGGGAGTACAACTTTGTGATCGCCAGCGATGAGTGTTACTCAGAAATCTACTTCGATGAGGAGTCCCCTCCCCCAGGCCTGCTCGAGGCCTGCGTCGCCATGGGTGACAGTGATTTTCGCAACTGTGTGGTTTTCCACAGCCTGTCCAAGCGCTCCAACCTGCCGGGCCTGCGCTCGGGATTTGTAGCTGGCGACTCACAGATATTGCGCAGCTTCCTGCAGTACCGGACTTATCACGGCTGCGCCATGCCGATACACCACCAACTGGGCAGCATTGCGGCCTGGAACGATGAGGCGCATGTCATAGCCAACCGGCAACAATACCGCGACAAGTTTGCAGCGGTACTGGCAGAGTTCAATGGCCATCTTGCGGTAGCAGCACCTGATGCAGGCTTTTACCTGTGGCCGGAAACGCCGGTGAGCGATATCGAGTTCGCCCGCCAACTTTACGCCGGCGAAAATGTAACCGTGCTGCCCGGCCGCTTTCTGGCGCGTGAATCCGCTGGCATCAACCCCGGGGAAAACCGGGTACGCATGGCACTGGTGGCTACGGCCGAGCACTGCGTGGAAGCAGCACAGCGCATCGTTCATCGCCTGGGCAAGTTATAGGTTTAGCTGCATGCTAAAAGCAGAACGCGCAGAGTACATCCTGCAACGCCTGCAGGCGTTGTATCCGCAAACGCCGGTGCCTCTAAACCACAGTGACCCGTTTACACTTTTAATCGCAGTGCTGCTCAGCGCCCAGTGCACAGACGAACGGGTGAACAAAGTCACCCCTGCCCTGTTCGCGCTGGCGGACAATCCAGCCGACATGGCGGCCCTCGAAGTCGACCAGATCGGGCGCATCATAAAACCTTGCGGTCTGGCACCGCAAAAATCAAGGGCCATCAAACGCCTGAGTGAGATACTACTGGAGGAACACAACGGCGCGGTGCCTGCTGATATGGCGGCGCTGGAACGACTGCCCGGGGTTGGCCACAAGACTGCCAGTGTGGTCATGTCCCAGGCCTTCGGTGTGCCCGCTTTCCCGGTTGACACGCACATACACCGCCTGGCGCAGCGCTGGGGACTGACCAGAGGCAGGAATGTGGTACAAACAGAGCGAGACCTGAAACGGCTGTTTCCCGAAAAATACTGGAACCGTCTCCATTTGCAGATGATTTTTTATGGCCGCGAGCACTGCTCGGCACGCGGCTGTGACGGCCGGGTTTGTGAGATTTGCCGGACCTGTTACCCACACCGGAAAAACCCGAAAAAAACCAGCAAGGCTTGAAATCTGGACTATTGTGAAGCTTGATCCTCAGGGTCGCTGAAATAGCCCCGCACGCATGGCCGCTATAACTAAACAGCCGGCTTTGCTATGCTACGCGACCCCGGAGAGTACGCTACCCGCTGGAGTATTGCTGTGATTACACTCTATGGCATCAAGAATTGCGACACGGTAAAAAAGTCGCGAAAGTGGCTGGATACGCACGGTATAGACTACGAGTATCGCGACTTTCGGGAAGATGGATTAGATGAAGATGCAGTTGCCGCCTGGATTGAGGAGCTGGGCTGGCAGAATCTCCTGAACCGGCGCAGCCCCAGCTGGAAAGCGCTGGATGAACAGGCCCGTATGAACATGGACGATGAAACAGCCCGCAAAGCCGTGTTGTTACATCCAACGCTGATTAAACGGCCTCTGCTGGACACTGGCCAACAGCGCTTTACCGGGTTTTCCGCGGCGAGCTACGTCAAAATATTTAACGCACACACTCTTTGACAGGATGAGCACTTTAGGATGAATCTGAAATGACAAATGGCGCATTTGCCTTTGGCCTGGGTGTGGGCACTCACAACGGCAAAGGAGACTGGCTGGAAATATTCTTTCCGCAACCCATCCTGCATCCCAAGCAGGAGCTTGCAACTGCCCTGGGCCATTGCAACAGCAATCGGGCGCTAAGTCCCGCGCAGTTGGAAGAACTGCAAGCGGCACTGGCAGCAACCGGCGAGCCCGCGCTGGCTGATCTTGCAGCACAGTTCCGCAACAGTGACAGGCCTGCCGTGGCGGTGTTGTTACCGAAAGACCAGCCTCCAGGCAATGTGCCGGAAGCCTATTTGAAGCTGCATCTGCTATCGCATCGCCTGGTGCGACCCCACGGCACCAACCTTGAAGGCCTGTTCGGCGTGCTGCCCAATGTAGCCTGGACCAGCGAGGGGGCCATTGATCTCAGTGAGTTACCAGGGCGCCAGCTGGCCGCGCGATTGCGCGGCGAGGTACTTGAAGTCAGTTGCGTCGACAAGTTTCCCAAGATGACCAATTATGTGGTGCCCGGCGGGGTTCGTATCGCCCACACTGCCCGGGTGCGCCTTGGAGCCTATCTGGGCGAAGGCACCACCATCATGCATGAAGGATTTGTCAATTTTAATGCCGGCACCGAAGGTCCTGGCATGATCGAGGGGCGCATTTCCGCTGGCGTCGTGGTCGGCAGCGGCTCCGACCTGGGTGGTGGTTGCTCTACCATCGGCACTCTGTCCGGTGGTGGCAATATAGTGATTTCAGTGGGCAAGAAATGCCTGATCGGCGCTAATGCGGGGATCGGCATTCCACTCGGCGATCGTTGCACCGTTGAGGCGGGTCTGTTTGTCACCGCCGGCACCAAGGTCACCATGCTGGATGCGGATGGCATGCCGGTGGACACTGCGAAAGCGCGGAATCTGGCCGGCAAGTCCGACCTGCTGTTTCGCCGCAATTCCACCACCGGCGCCGTGGAGTGCCTGACCAATCGCACCGCCGTCGAACTGAACAAAGAGTTGCACGCTCACAACTGATGCCAAAGGCGGGCAGGCTACGTGGAAAAAACCCTGGAACTGTGTTGCGAACTGATTCGCCGACCGTCGGTAACACCTGAGGATGCCGGCTGCCAGGCTCTTATGCTACAACAGCTGCGCGCGCTGGATTTCAGCTGTACTGAGCTGCCCTTCGGCGATGTCAGCAACTTCTGGGCCGAGCATGGAACTCGCGGGCCACTGCTGGTTTTTGCGGGACATACTGACGTGGTGCCCAGCGGGCCGACTGCTGCAGTGGGACACACCTCCCTTTGAACCCACTGTGCGTGACGGCATGCTTTTCGGACGCGGCAGCGCGGACATGAAAGGCAGCCTGGCCGCCATGCTGGTCGCCTGTGAGGAATTTGTAGCGGAACATCCGGATCATCCTGGTCGTATTGGTTTTCTGATCACGTCCGATGAAGAAGGTCCGGCGGTGGATGGCACCGTCAGGGTCTTGAATTACCTGCAGGAAAGGGGTCAATCAATAGACTGGTGCGTGATCGGGGAACCCTCCAGTGCCGCGACCCTGGGCGATACGATAAAAAATGGCAGAAGGGGTTCTCTGGGCGGCGTCCTGACGGTCCGTGGTGTGCAGGGCCACATTGCCTATCCCCTGCTGGCAGACAACCCCATCCATCGGCTTCTACCCGCCCTGCATGCGCTGACGACGGAAATTTGGGACGAGGGCAATGAATTTTTTCCGCCCACCTCTATGCAGATCTCCAATATCAATGGGGGTACCGGCGCCACCAATGTCATCCCCGGAGAAGTACAGGTCGTGTTCAATTTCCGCTTCTCCACCGAGGTGAGCAACGGTGAGCTGTGCCAGCGGACAGAATCCATACTGCGGGCACACCAGCTGGATTTCTCCATACAGTGGCAGTTGAGCGGCCAGCCGTTTCTGACCCCCGCTGGCCAGCTGGTAGATGCCGCCGTGGCGAGTATCCGTGAAATTACCGGGCAGGAGCCGCAACTATCAACGGCCGGGGGCACCTCTGATGGCCGCTTCATCGCTCCCACCGGTGCCGAGGTGGTGGAAGTGGGTCCGGTCAACGCGACGATCCACAAGCTAAATGAACAGGTGCTGGCCGCCGACCTGCCGCGTCTGGCGGCAATCTACAAGGGCATACTGACGCGTCTACTACTGCAAGCCGTCTAACTGCTGCTGCAAGCCCAGTCGCGCCAAAACCCGATTATCCGCGCCTGGTACAACCAGTACTTGTGCACTGCCCAACGCGGCGAGGCTGGCCGCTACCACCGCCTCCGCCGTCATCCACATCTGCGGTGGAATGCGATCGCGATCAAATCCCTCCGCCGCCATGGGCTCGTGAAATTCCGTGCGCGTGAAACCAGGGCAGAGGGCCTGCACCTCGATGCCGGTACCGGCCAGCTCCATCTGCAAGGCCTGGGAATAGTAGTTGAGAAAGGCCTTGGTCGCCCCGTACACCGCGATGTTCTTACCCGGCACAAAGGTGCCCAGGGAGGACACATTGATGATCGTGCCGCCACCGAGTTCCCGCATAAATGGTATAGCAGCCCGGCACAGGGTGATGCTGGCATCAACATGCAGGCTCACCATTGACCGCTGGCTCTCGATGGACAGCTGATCGAAATGTCCGAAGGTACCAAACCCGGCATTGTTGACCAGGTAGTCCACCGGACCCTGCTGGCGTATAGCCTCCATGGCTCTGGCAACGCCCTCGATAGTACCGAGGTCAGCCTCCACACAGTGCAACTCAACGGCATCTGCCAATTCCCTGGCCAGTGCAGCGAGGCGTTCGCTGCGCCGCGCCACCGCAATGATCACATCACAACGAGGCGCCAGCTGCCGGCAAAACTCGGCGCCCAGGCCCGCCGAAGCACCGGTGACCAGCGCAATTACTTTACGTTCAGACATGTATTCTCCCTGCCCTTGTTGAACTTGACCGCTTGCGCAGGCCTCGACAGTACGCTGAAAATGCCGCCGCGGGTCAACCCAATTTGCGCTGCACGTAAACGTCATAGCGCACCGACTTGCCGCTGATGCAGTGGGACGGAGCCATCCCCGCCAGCGGCGGCGCTTTGGCGGGGCGTTTGACCACTACCCTGGCCGCGTCCTGCCGCAACGCCCACTTTAACAGCGCATCCGCATCCTGCGGGTTTGCAGAGTGCTCCAGCAGCATCTGAAATAGCGCCATTTCCTTTTTTACCGCGGCACTTTTGGTACGCGCTGGAAACATCGGGTCAAGGTAGATCACGTCCACATCCTGTAGCCGGGTCGCCGCAATCTGTCGAGCATCTCCGGGATACAAACGCATGCGCTGCATTACGCCTGCCAACCAGGGATCGCCATTGCCCGAAGCCATATGTAAGCCAGCGCGTAGCAACTCCACCACGACCGGCTCGCGCTCGCACAAATCGACCCGGCAACCGAGGTCTGCCAGCACAAAGGCATCCCTGCCCAGTCCGGCCGTTGCGTCCAAAATTTGCAACAGCGATTTGTCACCCCGCCCCACCGCCTTGCCCAGCAGTTCACTGGTACCGGAACGGCTGCGGTGGCGCATGCTTGCACTGCCAAAATCCACGACAACCGGGCCGGGGGTCCCGCGGCCCGTCTGTTGCAGGCACAGGGCCTGGCCACTGACAACCAGAACGGCAATTACCTGCGTACTGTAAACAGGGTCAATGCCCGTCGCCAGCAGCGGCACTCCAAGCCGCAGCGCCAATTCGGCTGCGCACTCTTCATCTGCTGCGGTCGCAGCAATGAGGCCTATTTGCCCCATAGGGAACTCAATCCTCGGTTATGGTTTTGACACTGCTTTTTTTAAGCATGCTGGCCAAATCATCAATGAGCTCCTCCGCACTGGGTGGTGCGTCGGAATAGCGAGCGGTATCCGCCCCATTGGATTTTGTGGCCGCCCGCTGCGGCAGCTGATGATCGCCCAGACCCAGGGACAATTTCCTGCCTTCCAGATCAATTTCGATCTGCAGATTGTAGGCATAGTGTGGCAAACCGTGTTTGTCGACGATACGAAAGCGCCGTGGCCGCGACTGGCCATCCTGTCCCACACCCTCCGTAAGGTGGCAGGACATGGCGTCGATGTTCTTGCCTGACAGTGGGATACCATGCAAGGCAGGCAACACGCGATTACAGGCATTGACGAAGGATGCGGCAGAAACCGCCGTAATCGATTTGACAGTGTCCGACCCCCAGCCCGCCTGCTCACAATGAAACTCACCAATCAACAGCTGGTTTGCCTGGGCGAGGTCCAGCATGCGAGCCAGTTCGATGGTGACATCACCCACAATGTAGCTGAACACCGATGGATTCACGCCTTCGGCCTGGTACAGCTCATAGTGACCACCGATGTGGTAGCCAGTACGGATTTCTGGCACCGTATTGCCTCTGGACGCTGCCTGGGCGACGGCATTGTCAGCCACTACCAGCAACATGAACACGAACAGGTCCTGATTGGCGGTCGGGCCCAAATCCCGGTTCCAGATGTAATAACCATCCCCGGTGGTGGTGCGGGCAAAGTTGATCTCAATGCCATGCGCCAGCAGCTTGTTATAGGCGGAGTTCAGAGAATACGACAGACTGTTTAACTGGCTCGCCTGCTCAAAGGGGGTATAGAGCGAAAAATCGACAATGTCGAACAGTAATACTGCCCGGCTTTCGACATAGCTGAGCCCGTAGCGCTTTATTACCTGTTCCACGGCTTCCAGTACGCGGGGCTCCTCGGTAAGCGCTGTATTAAGCTTTATGAATGTGGGTGAGACGTCCAGTCGCTTACTGACCGCGAAAAGTTCTTCACGGGTTTGGCGGCGCTGACCTGAAATGAGCTCGCGGATAAAGGCCTCATTACCCTGACTGACATCCGTCGCCGTGTCGCCCACTGCACAGTAGTTACCGAGAAAATAATGCGGCACGAAGATGACCAGCAGCCCACGTTCATCAGAGCTCCAGCACAACACTATATTTTGGCCCATGCGCCATTGCCTGCGCAGGGTCGTTTCCAGCGCTTTCAGGTTGCCACGCTGGACAATACTGATGGCATTCAGCATGCCGGCGCCGGCAGTGTTCCTTGCCTCGCCAGCCTTCCCCGATCCCAACTCGCCTGCATCGCTCGATTTTGGCATTACAATATTCGACTCTAAAAGCTCAAACTAATAGTGAACTGCTCTACAACTACTGGCATTATAGAGGCCTGTTCGCGTGGGAGCTACGCCTGTACTGCTCGATCCTGACACGTTTATTAATCCCATTGGTATGGGGGAGCGCCTAGCATGTTGCATCGTCTGGTTTATTGTTTTGTTGGTCTGGCATTTTTCCTCCTCTGCGCCTGCAATGGCTATGACGTCAAGGTAAACGATAAAGTCGTTTACACTCCCACTCCGCTGTTTAGCGACTTCGCCGCAGCGGATCCAGGACTAAAGAGCTGTATTGAGCGGGCCATCAACGATGGCGTCGTCACTGCGCCAGAGCAGCTAAGCACCCTCGACTGCAGCTTCGCGGGCATCGAAAATCTGGATGGACTCGCCACCTTTACGGGTCTCAAGACGTTGCGCCTGTCCGCCAACAAGGTCCGTAATCTGGTCGAGCTCAGCAGGATCATCACACTGGAGCAAGTGTTTCTGGACGATAACCAGATCATAGATCCTGTACCTCTGTACCAACTGCCCGCGCTGCGCAAAGTGGATCTCTCCGGCAATCCGACCCTGCAGTGCCCGAAATCGGGGAGCTTTGCAAAGTCGGCAACTGTGATGCTGCCGCAACACTGCCACTGATAAATCCGCTAAGCGTTTACCTGCACGAGATCCAGCCAGTCGAAGCCGCCCGATTGCTCGGCGAAGATCACTCTATCCAGAGAGTCAAGTACTGACAGTAACGCGCTCTGCGCCCGCTCCCTGCTGTTATTCTTTTCGCTGATGTGAGCCACGACCAGATGGCGCAGTGCCGCGCCATCAATCTGCCGCAGCAACTCCACCGCCTGGTGATTGTTAAGGTGCCCCCAATCACCACCCACACGGCGCTTCAGGTGGGGCGGATACGGCCCCTCCAATAGCATCGGAAGGTCGTGATTGAATTCCAGCAGCAGGCCGTGGCAGTCGCGAAAGTTGTCGATCACATGGGGAGTGATACTACCCAGATCAGTGAGAATCCCCAGCGTGTAGCCACCCCAACTCAGCCGATACTGGCACGGCTCTACCGCATCGTGGGGCACGGCAACTGCCTTGATTGACAAGTTGCCGATAGTGATTGTGTCCTCACAATTGAACAGGTACTGGTCGTAACTGCCATCACAACGACCGGTGCTGAAGGTGCCATGGGTCAGGTACACCGGAATGTGGAATTTGCGGGACAGGGCAGCGACACCACTGCTGTGATCAGAGTGCTCATGCGTAACCAGTATGGCATCCAGCTGCCGCGGCTCTACCTGCAGACACGCCATGCGCCGGATCGTTTCGCGCAGGGAAAAGCCGCAGTCAATCATGACCAGCGTGTCGTCAGCTCGAACCAGAGTGGAGTTGCCTTTGCTGCCCGATCCGAGCGAGGCGAATTGCACCAGTTAGCTCCTCACCCCGGACAACACAGCTTAGTCGATATTGCCCTTGATCATAATCAGCAGTTCCTGCTCTTCACGCTTATCCAGGGCAATGCTTTCATCCTGGGGGCGCAGCCGAATGGTCACCACCTGCTCTGGCAGGGTGTGCATAGAGACTACAAATACCTGGCCAACCAGAAGCTGCGCGTCATCGCTGTTCCACAAAGACGCCCACCAACCCTGTTCCTGCTGCGCCCCCATGCCCAGGTAGCGGACGTAGTAGATACCACTACTGCGATCCCTATCCGTTATTTCAAAGGTGGATTTTTCCAGCGCGCGACCCAGAGATGCCCACGCCCGGTCAAATGGCAGCTCCAGTCGCAAATAAGTATAGCCTTCCTGCGCCTGCTGCATGGTGATCTTGCCGCCAGCGCTTATACCCTGCTCGGCAATCATGGACACCGGCGCGGAGTCTGTACTATCAGCCAGGAATTGCGCTATCGCCTGCTGCATCGCAGCAGCCTGAGCGGGATCGTCGGATGTAGCGGGCCACTCGTTTGCACTGCCCTTCTGGTGCATCTGCAACACATGCAACTCACTGGTTCCGCGTTGCACTCCCTGCTCCATACGAAACTGGAAACGGCTCGCCAGAGGCTGTCCTTCGACGGTCAACCAGTTGGATTCCATGATGCCGGCCCGGGCATCGGCACGGGCTATCTGCATACCTGATGCCGCCATGAAATTGCGCACCTGTGGCCACACTTGACCAGGAGCGACACCAATCAGTATCCAGCTTTCATCACCGAGTTTTTGTATACGGACCACTTCCGACCCCGCGCCGGCGGCGAGTGGCACCGGCTGGGGCACCTCGAACTTCCCTTCTGAGAGGAACTTGTCCTCCACCGGCGGGATAACGTAGATTTCGCTCAGCTTGGCGCTATCCATCCCAGCAGGCACAGTAATCGGCGGCGTTTCCGGGGCCTTTTTGTAGTCCTCCGCGCGGTCGCGAAACACACCCTTTTCGCCACCGATATACCCGCAGCCGACGCCCGGGAGCAACAGGGCGCTGGTCAATACCACTTGCACGAACGTAAACCGCATAACCATCAAACTCCTGCCGCTTCCAGGGCATTGAGGACCTGGGTGTGGTAGCGCTCATCCAGGCACGTCAGGGGCAGGCGTATCCCCTCCGCGATCAAGCCCCGTCGGTGTAAAGCCCACTTCACCGGTATGGGGTTGGGCTCCACAAACAAGGCCTGGTTCAGTGGTGCCAGGCGGGCGTTTATCGCCTGCGCCTGCGCCCGTTCGCCAGCCAACGCCAATCCGCACATTTGCGCCATCAGCGACGGTGCGACATTGGCAGTCACGGAAATATTGCCGCGGCCGCCGGCGAGCATCAATTCCATTGCCGTCGCGTCGTCTCCGGAGTAAACAGCAATGACGTCACCGCAGCGCTGGATCAGCTCCCTGCCCCGCGCCAGGTCACCCGTGGCATCCTTGATACCTACAATATTATCCAATTCAGCCAGCCGCTCAACCGTATCGTTGCTCATGTCGACAGCGGTGCGACCGGGTACATTGTAAAGTATCTGGGGAATGGCTACCGCCTCCGCAATGGCCTTGAAATGCTCATACAGACCCCGCTGGGTCGGACGATTGTAGTAGGGCGTGACCAACAGGCAGGCAGCGGCCCCGGCGCCGGCGGCCGCCTCACTCAACTCGATGGCCTCCCTGGTGGAATTGGAACCCGTACCCGCGATGATCGGGATACGGCCGGCACTGTGTTTCACACAAAACCGGATGACTTCACAATGCTCGGACACATTGAGCGTGGCACTTTCCCCAGTGGTGCCCACCGCGCCAATAGCCGCAGTGCCCGCGTCCAGATGCATATCCAGAAGTAGTTCCAGGCTACTCCAGTCGACATTGCCATCGGCGTGCATGGGTGTAACCAGAGCGACGATACTGCCGGTAATCATCTGCTATCTCCGTAGCGTAACGAGTGGGGCGCGCGTTTTGCACCCGCGCACCCTGGGGGAAGCTGGCCATTATCCATGACGGCGGCAGGATGACAACCTTGTAGGCCAAATGAACCACGGGCGTCAGGCGTTATTACGGGCGAGCTCATGGCATTTGCCGGTAGCAGGTATTAGACTGGATGCTGTTTACCGGCCATCGACGCTGCATGAATCCACAACCGCCTGATTACACGCTGCACAATGAGGAGCAGGGCAATTTCTCGCTGGTACTTTCCGGAGATTGGCAGCAGGGACAGGATCCCGCACGTTTCAGCACACTGCAGCACGAACTGGCAAGCCATCATCCCACCCGACTGATTACTGACGGCGCGACCCTGGGCGCCTGGGACTCCCTGCTAATGGCTTTCCTGCTGCAGTGCCACGACCACTGCCAGGCACAGGGTATTGTGTTCGAAACGCGCAACATGCCCGAGGGGATCGAGAAACTGCTGGCGGTGGCAACCGCAGTGAAGGCCCAACCACCGACTGCCACTGCAACTCCTTCCTGGTTGTCGGCGTTCAATCCCCGGCTACATGCTGCGCAATGTCTGGGCGGATATCCAGGAGTCCCTGGCCTTTACCGGTCAGGTGACCATTGCCCTAACCCGGCTCGCCAGGGGCAAGGCCAACACCCGCTTCGTTGATTTTCGCAATTTCTGCTACCAGGCAGGCCCCGAGGCCTTCGCCATTATCAGCCTGACCAGTGTCCTGGTAGGGATGATCCTGGCCTACCTCGGCGCGGTGCAACTGAAACAGTTTGGCGCGGAAATCTTCGTCGCCAACCTGGTCGTGATCGGCACGCTGCGGGAGATGGGGGTGTTGATGACAGCCGTCGTAATGGCGGGCCGCACCGGCGCCGCCTACGCAGCGCAACTGGGCACGATGCAGACCAACGAGGAGATCGATGCCATCACTACCATGGGCATATCCCCGGTGGAGTTTCTGGTGCTGCCGCGGATGCTGGCCCTGATTATTATCATGCCCCTGCTGACCATCTACGCCAACCTGCTGGGCATTGTGGGCGGCGGCATCGTGGCCGGCGGCCTGGGCATCGCGCCGATACAGTACATCATCCAGGGTGGGACCGCGCTGTCCTTTACCCACATCGCCGTGGGTCTGCTAAAGGCGCTGGTGTTTGCCACGCTCATTGCGATTGCCGGTTGCCGTGCAGGCATCAACTCGGGCAGGAGTTCCGCCGCCGTGGGCCAGGCCGCTACGATTGCGGTGGTAACAGCCATCGTCTACCTCATCGTCGCGGACGCCGGGATCAATATCCTGTTCCAGCAGTTGGGCATATGACGGACCCGACCCCGCAGCAGGCGCACATCGAGGTCCGTGATGTCACCATGGCCTATGGCTCGTTGGTCATCCAGCGCGACCTCAGCTTCACTGTCAACCAGGGCGACATTTTTGTCATCATGGGCGGTAGCGGCTGTGGCAAAAGTACCCTGCTGAAACACATGCTGGGCCTGATTCCACCCAGCACTGGCGACATTCTGTATAGCGGCACCAGTTTTTTTCAGGCCAGCGCAGCGCGGCAGGGCGCCATGCGCCAGCGCTGGGGCATCACCTATCAGTCCGGCGGCCTGTTCAGCGCCATGACGCTGGCGGAAAACATTACCCTGCCGCTGGAGCTCTACACCCGCTATACCCCGGCAGAAATCACGGATATCGTCGCCTACAAACTGGCGCTGGTAGGTCTGGCCGGATTCCAGTCCTACTATCCCTCAGAAATCAGCGGGGGCATGCGCAAAAGGGCTGCCCTGGCCCGCGCCATCGCACTGGACCCTGAAATCCTGTTTTTTGATGAGCCTTCTGCAGGGCTGGACCCAATAAGCTCGCGCCTGCTCGATGAGCTGATCGTGCAGATCAAGGAGTCGATGGGTGCGACAGTGGTGATGGTGACGCATGAATTACCCAGCATCTTCGCTATCGCCACCAACTCGGTCTACCTGGACAACATCAGCCGCACCATGATCGCCTACGGCAACCCGGCCGAGCTGCGCGATCACAGTCCAGCAGCCGGTGGTGAGACAATTCCTGACGCGCAGCGCCGCAGCCGCCATTGAGGACAACACCATGAGTGAAAAACCGCATACCGTCGCCATCGGCGCCTTTGTCATCGGCGCGATCCTGATTGCACTGGTCACCCTGCTGTTCCTGCTCGGCTCGGGCTTCGGCAAGAGGGAAACAGTGGTTATGGTATTCGACGGTTCAGTAAAAGGACTCAACGTTGGCGCCCCCATGACCCTGCGCGGGGTACAGGTCGGCCAGGTTACCGGTATCGAATTGATTCTCAGCGCTGACAGAGCCGGCGTAATCATGCTGGTGGAGGCGGACCTGAACGCCAAAAATATTCGCCGGGAGGGCCCTGTCGACGCAAATCTGACCGAGGAATTGATCGCCCGCGGCCTGCGCGCGCAGCTCAACACCCAGAGCCTGCTGACCGGCCTGCTCTATGTCGATCTCGATTTCCACCCGAACAGCGCACTCAACCTGGCTGACATCGACTCACCGTATATACAACTACCCACGATACCGACCAACCTGCAGCGCATTGCCCAAAAACTGGAGGATATCGATGTTTCAAAATTGACCGACTGACCTGGAGAGCATCAGCAATGGCATCAATACGCCTGGTCAGCAGTGAAGAATTCCAGAGCCTGCCCGCCAACCTCACCAGTACGATGGATACAATGCGCGATCTCAGCGCCCAACTGCAGGAACAACTGGCCAGCACCGGCCCCAAACTGGACACTGTGCTGGATGAAACCACCGTCACCGTGGCCAATGCGAATACAGAGTTGCCCAAGCTCGCGACGCTGATCGAGGGTAACCTGAAGGTACTGAACGAAGCGATCGCAGCGTTCGAGCAGGGCATGAGGGAGGTTGAAGGACTGGCATCTGCGGACTCACCGACCCTGTACCAATTAAACACGGCCCTGCAGGAAGTAAGCCGTGCGGGCAGGTCATTGCAATCCCTGGCGAACACACTGGAACAACAGCCCGAGGCACTGATCCGGGGCAAACGTGGAGACGAAAAATGACCAACAAGTTCCTGCCACTGGCGTGCTTACTGTCCCTGGGCCTGCTACTGGTGGGCTGTGGTAGCAGCCCACCCAACAATTTCTATGTGTTGTCTGCGCACGAATTCCCGGCGCCGAGTGGCACGGCACCGGCCCTGGGCGTCGGGCCCATCAATATTCCCGAATACCTGGGTCGCCAAAACATGGTCTATAACCGTGTAGACAATACCTTGCAAGTCGCCAGTCTGGACATGTGGGCGGAACCTCTGGGAGCAGGCATACAGCGTGTGTTGGTCCTCAATCTGACGGGGCTGCTCAACACACAGGACGTGAGTACTTTCCCGTGGCGCCCCGAGCGGGCACCGGAGTTCGGCGTGGAGGTCAACCTGCTGCAACTGGACGCCAATGAGCACGGGGCGCTGCTGACAGCGGAATGGCTGGTGTATCGCCCGGGCAGTGCCACGGCGGGGAATCGCCGCATCAGTCGGCTGCAGTTGCCACTACCTCCCGGAGCACCACAACCGCAACAGGTCGCTGCCGCCTACAGTACGCTGCTGTTCCAACTCAGCGAGCTCATTGCTGCGGCCATTGAGTCAGAACGGGCTGCGGGGAGCACCACCGCCGCACCCTGAACCACCTGCCTTGCAAGCTGTTGCGCGCTAGAAATCGTTCGGGCGCAGCATGGCGTCGGAACCGCCGTCGACGAAAAACGACCGAGCCGCACAGATAGCTCGCCTCATCGCTCAGCATGAAGCGCATGACGTTGGCGATGTCCGCGGGCTGGGCATTAACGCCCACCGGCACCATGTCGCCAAACGCCTTGATGGCCGGACCATACTCCGCATCGGCCAGGACGCGATCGGTGAGCGGCGTCATGGTGATGCCGGGCGCTATCGCGTTCAGGCGCACACCGCCGGCGGCATACTCCACCACGTGGCGGCGCATCCAGATCGTCATAGCCCGCTTGGACCCCGCGTAGGCGGTCTGCCCGTCGCGCGCATCGATGGCGGCGCAAACGGCGGCTTCATCGTCCCCGGCCAGGCAACTCTGCACGAAGACGTCGTCGGTGCCGATCATGGGCGCCGAATTGGATGACACGAACAGTATGCTGCCTTTTTTCTTCGCCACCAGGTCGCGCAGTCCTTCCACCGTGGCAATCACGGCGAAGTAATTGACCTTGGCGATCAACGAAAACGGTTTGACCACCGGCGGCAGGCCAGCACAGGGAATAAACCCGTCGAGGCCATCCGGCGCCAGCAACCGCACGCCGTCGATAGCGGCCTGGCGCCCCTGCGACGTGGACAGGTCGGCCAAGACGTCACCTTCCTTGATATCCACGGAAATTACCCTGTGTCCTGCCACCAGCAACTGCCGCTTCAGTTCCGCGCCGATACCCGTGGCGCCCCCGGTCATTGCATATGTACGCATAAGTTATCCAATTCTGTGAGTCAAGCGCGGCACTCCGCCGGCAAGTCGCAGGAGGTTACCTGAAGTCTGCAGTACTGCAAACCCGGCGAGCGGGTCGCGGGTCGCGAGCAGCGTCAGCCGCCGTCCGCGGAGCCGTTGATTAGCGCGTCGTGATTCGGCAATTTGGTGCCCAGCATAATGAACATTTCATCATCGCTACTGGTACCTGCCGTGATGGCGCAGGCGTCACACCAGCCATCGCCGGCCCCTGGCGATGAATCGCAACTGGCATCATCATCCGCACCCTTGCAACTGGCGCCAAGCTTTCCTGCGACACACGCGGTGGGATTGCACGGTCTCGCATTGGTCGGCCTCCTGGACAGGCGCGTGACGGTCTCGATATTGAGTGAGCCATCGCTGTTGACGCCGTTGTTGTAAGTGGCACAGTACTGCAGCGTGCGCGCGGCCGGGTCGCTGCTGTTGAATACCAGCACGGGCTCGTAATGTTGGTCCAGCGGCTCCTCGTAATCGAAGGTTTCATAAAGCTGCTCGCCGCCCTTAATGGAGATGAAAAAGCGTTCGCCGCGTTTATGGGTGTGGGAAGTGAGGGAGAGCAACCCATCGCCCTGGTCGAGAACATAATCCTTGCATATATCCTTCTTCACAAAGGCCGGGACCCCGGCAGCGGCAAAGGTACTGAAGGTGGTGTCGATACGCTGTGCCTCAAAGCGCCGGTCATCGGCAAATTTGATATTGCGCCAGACGTGGTGAACCCCGTCCTTTGTGGTCAGGTTGAAGGCGTGGGAGTTCCAGTAAAAAATACCGTGGGCCGGGAAACTCTGGTAAAAGCCCTCTTTTTCAATGCCGAAACCCAGTCCCAGTACGTTGCCGTTGCCGCCCGGACCAGGAGGTCCGTAGCCAATACAGGCGACACTGTCCTTGATCTCAGAGCGGCACTGCCCCTGTGCACCACAGGAGTTGCGATCGGTTGGTTCGCACACCTGGCCATCGCTATCGCCACCCACGCAAGTCCACTGGCCAAAACTGGGGTCGTGTATCTGTTCCACGCTCGCGGGTGACTTGTAGAGCACATTGTGGTGTGTAAAGGCGTCTTCCCGCAATTCCGTCCCTTTTGCGTAAAAATTGTCGCCGGTGGCGTCGAGATACTCCGCAGGGATCACGTCGCGGAAGTCTTCGTAAACTGCATAGCAGATCTCCCGCTCCTTTTCTGCGGGAACGGCATGCGGGGGCATGACAAACTGCACGCCTTTGTCGGGAGCGGGCGGCGGCAGCGGGACCGTATTCACGGCATCTGCCTCGGGGAGACAGACACCCAGTAGTCGTTCCAGCTCGTCCTCACCGCCGCCTAAAGCATCACCAATAGATCCTTCCCGGGGTGCCCCGGCCTCTATCCATAGTCGTATGGCTTGTAATTGACCCGCTGAGATGGCGGACCCCGCACTGGGCATGGGACTACCGGCTATCGAGTAGCTCCCCGGGAACGTTTTGGCAGACAGTTTGTGATATAGATAGCTGAGCGAGGGGTTGCGTGGATTCACCAGCGGCAGCGTCGATCCCTGGGAAAGAACACCCACCAGACTGTCATACGCGTGCAAGGGTGTCAGGTCCAGCCCGCCCTCTTTGGCGGCACCGTGGCAGAGCGAATTGGCGCAGCCAGCCTGTTCAAATACCACGGATTCGATGGCCTCGAACGTGCTGTCAAAGGTGGGGCAGTAGGTCACTTCCTGGTCACTGGGAATTAATGCATCCAGGGAGTGAATTGTCCACGTGTTGCTGCCGTGGTTATGCAAATGCACTTCAATCGGATCCCCCTGATGCATCGCAACCGGCAGTACCAGTGTTTCCTTGATGATGCCGCTGTCGCTGGGAATATCGACGGTGGTTTCCCAAATGTGATGCCCCGCTACCGATACCGCGACATGTGCCGTCGCCGGCGTCTCGAAGCTCAGCTTACTGTGACTGATCGCCAGCTCAAGATTGGTGCCCGCGTCGAGATCAAGCAGGGCCTGCTGGCTGATAGACAGATAGTCACAAAACTCTGTCCGTACTTCCACCGCGTCCTCTTCAACCAGCCAGCCCGTCTCGCGTGGACAATCCACGTCCGCCGGACGGTGATCGGGAAATGCGTCCCGGTTCCTGGGTTGTACATCCCAGGCCAACGGCTCCACCAGCGCGATGCGCAGCGTCTCGGCGGCGTAAACGTACGGCTGGTCGGACAGCCAGGCCTTGATCTTGGCATGCTCGGTGCTAGTGAGTTGCAGCGCGCCGACGGGCGGCATGGTATGGGACTCGAGGACGAACTGTATGGCGGAGCGGAACGAATTGACCTGGTCGATCCCTTCCAGCGAAAAGGGCGCCAGCGGCGTGCCGCCGCTGTTGTGGCAACCCAGGCACTTGGCCTGCATGATGGGCTCGATGTCCTTTTCGAAAGACATCATCGTGCCCGCCGCGGACGGCCCGTCCTGCGGCGTGACCTCACCGGGGCTAATGGACCCCGACGAGGAGCCACCCCCGCCACCGCAAGCGCTGGCCACCAGCATGGCGATAACGAACATTGCACGGAATATGATGGCGGAGGGAGTTTGCATGGCGCACCTGTATCGGATTGCTGTGATGTTATTGTCAGGTACTGCAAAGGCGGGATAGCGCCGGTCTTGCACGACAATACCCCGCCTTATCTTAAGGTCGATTTACTTTCTCAACTTTCAGTCTATAGAGCTTGCCTGTTCTGTCAACCGGAACGCTTCGGCACAGCCGGTCCCTGGGGCGGATCAGCGCTCCCGCTGCAGCTCGACCACGTCGCCAATCCCGCGCATTGCAGCCGGATCCTTGTTGCGGGCATTGCTCACGGTTCTGGCCAGCGGCATGAGCAGCAGGTTCGTCTTTAATGCGCTGCGAAAAATCGCGTCATCCGGCGCAATCGTGTGGCTGTTATCCAGCCAGCGCGCGTGCTCATCGGGCGCCAGCAACACCGGCATGCGCTGGTGCCACGGTTTGAAAGATGGCCCCGCCGCCGTGGTTACCAGAGTGCAGGATAACAACGGCGACTCATCGCCCTCCCACACGTCCCACAGAGCCGCCACTGCCAGCGCCTGCTGTGCATTGGAGATCAGCCACGGCTGCTTCACGCCCTCCTCCACCCGCCATTCGATGAAGCTGCTCATCGGCACCACACCGCGCTGGTGCCGGAAGGGCCCGCGAAAGGCCGGGCTTTTCGCCAGCGTTTCGCAGCGCGCATTGAACATGGAGTAGGCCTGGCTCCTCTCCCTGGCCCAGGAGGGCGTCAGCCACCAGCGCGCATCGTCTACCCGCGGCCCGGACTCGCCCAGACGCACCAACTCGATGTTCTCAGTGGGCGCGACATTCACGCGCTGCGGCAATGACAGGTCGATACCCAGGTCATGCAGCAACTGCTGCAACCCGGGACTGTCGATGACATTGAAGCGGCCGCACATGGATTGCACTGTGTCGAAAAGCGGGTGTTGGTGCAAGCATGAGTCTGTTCCGGGTGGCGACTCCGGTTGCGGCGCAACGGCGAAAGCGTTATACCTGCGTTTACAGTTCTCACTTACAGCGCCTTTCACCTATGCAGAGATTCGCCATCATCGCCGCCCTTGCTGCCGCGGTATGGGCCACCACCGCCACAGCCGACACCACCGAGGCGCGCTGCGATATCTACCCGAAGGGTGACGACCACGCCAGCGCGATGCTCGCCTGCACCTTCGGCCAGCGCCAGGGCTATATCACTATCACCCGCGCGGATGGCGTCACGCACGATTTGTCGCCCGTGGGTGATGCGCCAGGCAATTTTCGCGACCAGGACGGCCGGGCCGTGTACCGCCAGGACGGCGGCCTCGGCGACCAGGGCGTGGTCTTCCGCCTGCCGGATGAGAGTGTGTTCGTGTACTGGGATACCACCGCTCTGAAACCGCCGGCTGACAAGGACAATCCGACCGCGCCCTTCGCCACCGACGTTTACGACGCGACCACATTGCTGCGCTGCCGCGCCGCAGGCAGCGACGAGTTCGACCACTGCCCGGCGGGCATACTGCGCATGGAGGACAAGCAGGCCTCCGTCGTGGTGCAAAACCCGAAGGGCGAGCAGTTCACCATCAACTTCATGACCGGCTATGTCAACGCTACCAACCGCGAGGTAAAAGCCGAACTCAAGGGCGACACCTGGACGGTGACAGTCGAAAATGGCGAGGTCTACGAAGTACCGCTGGCCGCCATTGAAGGAGGTTGAGAACCGCGCATGAGACTACGTCAGCGAAACTTCAGGCTTGCGCTTTACCCGATTGCCCTCGCTTTGATCGCCGGTTGCGCAGTTGCGGGTTCGGATCACGACAGCCCGACGCCGCAGTCCGCCTCGCACTCAGCGCCGGCCCCCGAACCGGCGGAAGACACCGCGCGCTTTGAGTTCGCCGGCACCGCCTGGCGTCTGGTGGAGATATTGTCCATGGACGACAGCGTCTTCACGCCACAGGACCGGTCGCACTACACCCTGGCCTTCGCCGCCGACGGCAGCGCGACGCTGCGCGCCGACTGCAATCGCGGCACCGGCACATGGACCTCGCAGGGACCGAACCAGCTGCAGTTCGGCCCGATCGCCTCTACCCGGGCGATGTGTCCGCCCGGCTCGCTCTCCGACCGGTACCTCGCGCAGTTTGAGTGGGTTCGCTCCTACGTGACGAGAGACGGCCACCTGTTCCTGGCCACCATGGCCGACGGCGCGATCATCGAGTTCGAGCCGGTGGCCGAACCGTAATATGCCTGCCGCCAGTGCCGCGAAGCACGCCTATCGTATGTAGCGGGGAAACACCCCCGCCCTTGCCTGCATCGTCCCGCCAGTAGTACCCTGTGCCACGTTTTTACCGGGAGTTACCCATGAGCCCAAAACCCCACGTCCCCGCCATCGAAGGCTGGCACACCATGGATGCCAAGCCGCACCTGATCGGCACCCAGTGCGAGCAGTGCGGCACCTACTTTTTCCCCAAGCAGAGCGACTACTGCCGCAACCCGAGTTGCGACAGCACGGATTTCCGTGAGGTGGAGCTGAGCCGCAACGGGCACCATCTGGAGTTACACCAACGCCTGTTACAAGCCGCCCGCGCCCTTTGTCGCGCAGGAACCCTTCGTCCCCTACGCGATCGCCGCGGTGCAGCTCGAAAAGGAGCAGATGGTGGTGCTGGGGCAAGTGATCGAAGGCGTGACGGTAGCCGACCTGAAGGTCGGCATGGCGATGGAACTGGTGCTGGAAGCCCTGCACGAGACGGACAACGACATCAAGGTCACCTGGAAGTGGCAACCCCTGGCGCAATAGCCGCCGGCTGAATCTGGAGCACAGCATTATGTCCAATGAAATCGCCATCCTGGGCGTCGGCATGCACCCCTGGGGCAAGTGGGGCCACAATTTCGTGCAGTACGGCGTCGCTGCGGCGCGCGAGGCCCTGGCCGATGCGGGCGTGCCGTGGCAGGACGTAAAATTCGTCTCCGGCGGCGCCACGATACGCTGTGGCTACCCCGGTTATGTCGCCGGCGCTACCTTCGCACAGGCACTGGGTTGGCAGGGCGCGGAGGTCAACACCTCCTATGCGGCCTGCGCCTCCGGCTCCCAGGCGCTGGCGGCGGCGCGCAACAAAATCCTGTCCGGCGCGTGTGACGTCGCCCTCGTCGTGGGCGCGGATACCACGCCCAAGGGCTTTTTGGCGCCGGCCGGAGGGTTATCGACCGGAAGATCCGGACTGGGTGCGATTCTACCTCGGCATCACCAACCCGACCTACTTCGCGCTGTACGCCCGGCGCCGCATGGATCTCTACGGCGATACCCTGGAGGATTTCGCCGCGGTCAAGGTCAAGAACTCGCGGGTGGGCAGCAAGAACCCGCGGGCGCGCTATCGCAAATGCTATACCGCTCGAGGATGTCGCGGCGTCGGCCATGGTCGCCGACCCGTTGCGGCTGATGGATATCTGCGCCACCAGCGACGGCGGCGCGGCACTGATCGTATCCAGCGTGGAATACGCGCGCAAAATCGGCAAGGGCAACGCGCCGCGCGTGGTGGCGATTTCCACCGTGACGCCGACCTTCGCCAGCGCCGTGGTGGAAATGCCCGATATCGCCACGGATTCTGCGGCCGCCGCAGGCGTCGAGGCGCACGCCTACCGCGCCAGCCTGCCGGTCAAGGCCTATGAGGAGGCCGGTATCGGTCCCGAGGATATTGACCTGGCCGAGGTGTACGACCTGTCTACCGCGCTGGAGCTGGACTGGATCGAGGATTTGCAACTGGCCCCACGCGGCGAAGCAGCGGCACTGCTGCGCGCCGGTGACACCGCGCTGGGCGGCAGGATTCCGGTGAACGTCTCCGGCGGCCTGGCCTGCTTCGGCGAAGCGGTGCCCGCGCAGGCGCTGTCCCAGGTGTGTGAATTGACCTGGCAGTTGCGCGGCCAGGCGGGTGATCGACAGGTGCAGGGTGCGAAAGTCGGCATCACCGCCAACCAGGGCCTGTTTGGCCACGGCAGTTCGGTGATCGTCAAGGTAGATAAGAGTCTGGTATTTGGATCTGGGGTTGGTGCGGCAGTCAGGTGGTGCAGGCCTCTCTTGCTCAGACGGCCAAGATATTCGCCGAGAGGCCTGCACCCACCCTGACTGCCATCGCGCTTATCAACGTTCGCTGCCACACGCGATGAGGCCGGGTCGGTAAGCCCCCACGGCGAATATCTCAGCCTTCTGAGCTGTGGGGCTTACCGACCCGACCGTCGAAGGCGATCAGCGACAAGGATTGTCACACGAGCAGCTTCGGGAAGGCTCTGACCCTCTAGGGCTCGCGCACCGAGCCTGTTTGAGAAACGCGATGAGGTCCGCGCGCCGCTGCGCATCGGGCACCCCCAGGCTCATCATGCTGGAACCCGGGAACATGGCCATGGGATTTTCCAGCCACGTAAACATCAGCTCCGGCGTCCACACGAACTGCGCAGCCTTGAATTCCTCTGAGTAGTAATCAAAGCCCTCCTGCTTGCCGGCCACCTTGCCAAAAATGCGGTGCAGGTTGGGGCCGTTATTGTGGCCCATGAAGGGCTCCGGATAATGACAGGTGCGGCAGGGGCCGAACACCAGTCGGCCGCGCGCGGGATCGCCGGCCGGTTGCTCCAGCGTTGACTGGCTCCGGTTGCGCCTGCTCGTCCCGTACCTGCGCGTCCTGCGCCTGCGCCGCAACGCCGGCGAGCAACAGGCTGCAGCACAACGCGATGATTTGCGGCAGGCGTTTCACGAGCGGCTCCGGTTCGCGGCGGCGCGACCGGCCCGCCGGCCAAAAAAAGTACAGTCTCCGACGGACAAGCCGCTGGCGATGTAGGGCGCTGTCGGTAGCCCTGCCGTATTGCGTCCCGCTGCATACAGGCCGGGAATAACCTCCCCGAAACTGCTCAGCACCTGCCCGTCGACGGTGGTGTGCAAGCCACCGAAGGTATGTGCCGGAAAGAAGGCCTTTGCCACCGACAGGTCCCAGGCTTTATAGGGCGGCCCCTGCAGCGGTCGCAACCAGGTCCGGCTTTTGCGGAACAGGGGATCGTCGCCGTTGGCGGCGTGCTGGTTGTAGTATGCCACCGTGTGTTGCAGCGCTCCCTTGGGGAAATCCAGCTGCGCGGCAAGCTCACCGATGCTGTTGCCCTCGGCCACCGGCAGAAAATTGTCCTGATGGTTCGGATAGCTGCTCTTCTGGTCAGTGATCAGCCACGCCCGTCCCTGCTGGTGATAGGCGATGGCATCGCCCAGTACGCCGTAATAGGACTCCTCGGAGATAAAACGCTGGCCGGACGCGTTCACCACAATGGCGGACAACACATTTTCCGGCGGGTAGATCGGCGCGATGGCAAATCCCTCGTGCATGCGCAGCGCGGCGGCACCCACCGCGATTCCCATATTGATACCATCGCCCTGATCACCCGCGTTGCCCCAGGGCACCGAACAGTCGTACAAGTGCGGAGCGTACTGCTTGAGCATCTCCCGGTTGTGAATAAAACCGCCACAGGCCAGCACAACGCCGCGCCTGACCCGTATGGCGCGCGGCTCCCCGGCGATGGTCACCATCACACCGGCGATACGGCCATCGCTCTCGGTAATGAGGCGCCCGGCAGAGACACCGGCGCGCAGGCTTACACCGAGCGCTTCAGCCTGTGGGTAACAGCGCCTCCATCAGGCGCCTGCCGCCCGTCATTCCCGGTACACCCGGTACATGTCCCCGCGGCGCCGGCGTGGCCAGATCCCGCGCCGGCCAGGCCAGTTCCGTACCGGAGAAATACAGGGATTCATCGCCCATGGGCAGTTCCTTGGAAGCACTGAACTTCTCGGTGTACGGCACGCCCTGCGCCACCAGCCAGTCGAAGTGCGCGGCGCTCTCTTCGCAATACAATTGAATCTTGTCCAGGGGAGGATGAATGGCACCGGCCAGCGCGATGAAGCGGTACATCTGCTCGACGCTGTCCTCAACCTTGAGCGCTTTCTGCAGGGCGGTGCCGCCGCCGGCATACACCACACCGCCGGACATCGCGGATGAACCGCCAAAACGGGACAGGGATTCGATGAGCAGCACCTCGGCGCCGGCCTGGCGCGCCTCGATGGCGGCACAGACACCGGCCGCGCCGGAGCCGACGACCAGCACGTCGGTGCGCATATGCCCAGGACCTGACCGCCGAGCGCGGCAGCGCGGCAGCACCCGGCAGCGACAGTGGCCGCCGCGGTCGCGGCCAAGCCGGTCAGCAGGCCGCGCCGACTGATCCCGGTGTCGCCAGCGCTTTCAGTCACGCGATTGTCTCCGCAGCGCGCATCAGGTTTCCCGAATGTATTCCAGTTGACTGTTGACCATGTAGAGTCGGTGGCGCACACCCTCGGCCTCCACGCTGGTGTCCTGATACCCCGCATCGCCCTCGTACAGAAAGCACATGCCACCTTCGACCCCTACCATGCGCGGCGCGTAGATAATGGCGTCCCGTTTCCCGATCCGCTCCCTGGCCTGCGCACAGCTGTGGCAGTCGGCAATATCGGCGAGGCTGACATAGGTCGGCGGCATCAGGCGCAGGGGATGGTCTTCATCGGCCGACTCGATCAGTGCGGTTGCGGGTTTGACCCAGCGGTGGTGTGCAATCTCGCCGCCATCGACGGTAACCTCCTGCCCATCCTCCAATATGGTGAGGAAAAACCAGGTGGCGAAGCGCTTTTTGGCGCCTGCAGGCGTGGTCCAGTGCGACAGGTAAACGAGCTGCTCGGCGCTGACGTCCAGCCCGGCTTCCTCCCGCGTCTCGCGGATCGCGGCGTTGACCGCCGCCCGATAGTCGTCCTCGATCCGCGGATAATCCGCCGCGTCCACCTTGCCGCCGGGAAACACCCACATGCCGCCCATGTGCTGCACCGCCTGGTTGCGCTGCACCAGCAGGGCTTCGAGGCCATCGTCACCGTCGCGCACCAGCACCACGGTGGCGGCAGGGAAGACCGGCTCTATGACATCACTTGTTTCCAGCACGATGGCGCTTCCTTCTGTTGAAATCAGGGAAAAAATCGACTGATGGTATCGATCACACAGGCGGGCCGCTCGCCACCCTCAATCTCAATGGTCATGCGCACCACCACCTGCACACCGCCTTTCACTTCCTCGGCGCTCACGATCTCGCCGCCGCCGCGGATGCGGCTGCCCACCGGCACTGCCGCAGGGAAGCGTACTTTTTCGCAACCGTAGTTGACGCCCATGGAGGTATTCTCGACGCGCATGATCTGCGGCAGGAACAGGTTGGCCATGGACAGCGTGAGATAGCCGTGGGCGATGGTCTTGCCGAACGGCCCCTTCGCCGCCTTCTCGGGATCGACATGGATCCACTGGTGGTCGCCCGTGGCATCGGCAAACTGGTTGATGCGCTGCTGGTCGATTTCCTGCCAGTCGCTGTAGCCGAGGTGTTGCCCTACTGCGCCCAGCAAAGCGGCAGGATTTTCGAAAGTCACTGGCATAGTGCACGTCCCCTTATCGTCAGGTGAGTCGGCACTATAACACCTGGCAGTAATGCTTCACGTGCACTACGCAAGGCCGCCCTCACCGGTTCATTACAAGTATTTCACAGCAATAAAGGCCTGTACTATGGTATAAACGCCGCCCTGATTCATCAATCGTCCGCTCCCGATTTTCCACTACAGGTTAATCGTCCACTGCTGGACGCAGTATGGTAACGAGTGTGTCCGCCAGCAAAAAGCAATTTTATCGCGCCGTCGCCATTCTGGCCGGGGCAGTCGTTGTCACCACGGCGCTCTACCTGAATCGGCCCAGGACCGAAATCGCCCCTCCTGCGCCCGTGCCCGTCTCGGTGGACGTGGCCGAAGTTGTAAAACAGACGCTGCGCATTCCAGTGCAGGCACAGGGTACTGTCTCGCCGATGCGTGAGACCGCCATCCTGTCCGAAGTCAATGGGCGCATCATCGAAGTGTCACCTGCCTTCACCGTCGGCGGATTCGTATCCCAGGGTGACATACTGCTGCGCATCGATCCCAGGGATTACGAGACAAACCTGCTGCGCGCCGAAGCGGCGGTGAAATCGGCCGAGAGCAACCTGGCCCAGGAAAAAGGCCGCGCGCAGGTGGCCGAGCAGGAGTGGCAGAAGCTGCCAGCGGGCAGCCAGCGCAGCGAGGAAGCGAAGAATCTTTACCTGCGCAAGCCGCAACTGGAGCAGGCCCAGTCGCAGTTACTGGCGGCCCGGGCCGATATGAATACGGCGCAGGATAACCTGGAGCGGACATTCATCCGGGCGCCCTACGATGCCCTGATTCGAACCAAGCGCAGCGAGCTGGGGCAGTTCGTCGCCGCCGGCACGCCGCTGGCGGACATTTTTTCCGTCGATTACGCGGAGATCCGCCTGCCCATTCCGCAAAACAAGTTGGCATACCTGGAGCTTCCCGGGCTGAACGGCGCGGGCACGGGTTCGATGATCGACCTGAGCACCGAGGTCGGTGGAACCGTCAAACACTGGACTGCTCACCTGCACCGCACCGAGGGCGTATACGATGAACGCTCCCGCGTGCTGTACGCCGTGGCGCGCATTGAAGACCCTTACGGCCTGCGCCACCCCGGCCGCGAACCCTTGCTTATCGGCAGCTTCGTCAATGCGACAATCGCCGGGCGTGAACTGAGCGACGTCATTCCGCTGCCGCGCTATGTATTGCGCGCCGGCAACAACCTGTGGGTGGTCGATGAGGACAATCGCCTGCGCAATCGCGAAGTCACATTGTTGCGCACTGGCGGCGACCTCGTGTATGTCAGCGCCGGACTGGACAACGGGGAGCGCGTGGCGCTGACCGTCCTGGACAGCTCGCTGGACGGCTCGGAAGTCAGCATCCAGTCCAGCACACCCAGCGACCAGCTGGATCACAGTGACCGGCGTGACACCTCTGGAAGAGTCGGACACGACGACTGTCGCGGCGGAGTCCGACGCTGGCGACGACGCGGACGGCTGATGCAAACGCCCGATCGCAGTGCCCTCATTGCCTGGTTTGCCCACAACCCGGTGGCCGCCAACCTGCTGATGCTGCTGATTGTCGCGGTCGGCCTGGTCTCGGCATTCCATATCCAGCGCTCGATGTTTCCCGCCTTCGATGTCGAGATGATCTTTATCAATGTCGCCTACCCCGGCGCGGCGCCCGAGGAGGTGGAACAGGGCATCGTGCTGAAGATCGAAGAGGCCATCAACGACCTCGACGGCATCAAGCGGGTGGAATCGGACGCGTTCGAGTCGGCCGCCCGAATGATGATAGAGCCACAGGCTGGCGCCAACCTGTCACGCCTGCTGGCCGATATACAGAACCGCGTCGACGCCATCGCGCAATTCCCGGGAGAGGCGGAGAAGCCGGTCATCAGCCAGCCCGAGGTGTTGTTCCCGGCGCTGACGCTGCAATTGTCCGGCAACTATCGACGAGCGCAGCATGAAGTCGCTGGCCGACGAGATCAGGCGCGAGTTGCTGACGATTCCGGCCATTCTCCGCCGCCAGGGTGGTAGGCGCCGGGACTACGAGATCGGGATCGAAGTTTCCGAGGAAAAGTTACGGGAATACCACCTGACCCTGGGTGACGTGGCCAATATCATCTCCGCCTCTTCGCTGGACCTGCCCGCCGGATCGGTGCGCACCGAGAACGGCGAGATCATGCTGCGCACCATCGGGCAGGCTTACGTACAGCAGGACTTCGAAAATATCGTGCTGCGCACCTGGCCGGACGGCACGCGCCTGCTGCTCGCCGACATCGCCACCGTGGCTGACGGCTTTGTCGATGCCGCCGGCTTCGCCGCCTTTAACGGCGTCTATTCACTGGGCATCAACGTCTTTGCCGTGGGCAAGCAGGACATCATCGACACGGCGGACGCCGCCAAGGCCTACGTTGCCGCAGCGCAGCGGCCGCCTGCCCGAGGGTGTCACACTGGATGTGTGGAGTGACGCGACCTACTATCTCAAGGACCGGCTCGGCATGATGGTCTCCAGCCTGACAATGGGGGCGCTGCTGGTGTTCCTCGTGCTCGCGCTGTTCCTGGAGATCAAGCTGGCGTTCTGGGTCATGATGGGCATTCCGGTGTGCTTCCTCGGCGCCATGGCGCTGATCCACACCCCGTACATCGACGCCTCCCTGAACATGATCAGCCTGTTCGGCTTCATCATGGTGCTCGGTATCGTCGTGGACGACGGCATCATCATCGGCGAAAGCGCCTATACCGAACAGGAAAAGTACGGGCGCAGCATCGACAGCGTGGTCAACGGCGCCTCCCGCGTCTCCTCGCCCGCTACCTTCGGCGTGCTGACCACCATCGTGGCTTTCGCACCCTCGCTGTTCATCTCCGGCGTGTTCGGCGCGTTTCCCGAGGCGTGCGGCTGGGTCGTTATCCTCTGCCTGGCCTTTTCCATCATCGAATCCAAGTTGATACTCCCGGCGCACATCGCGCACAGCAAACCCGCCAGGAACCCCCTGCTGCGGGCGATGAACCGCCTGCAGGAGGCGATCAACCGTCGCCTCAACCATTTCGTGGAGCACCGCTACCAGCCGTTCATGCTCAGCTGCGTGAAATACCGCTACACGACCATGACAATTTTCACGGCGATGCTGGTGCTGTGCTCCGGACTGGTGGCAGGCGGATTTGTACGCACCATCCTCTCGCCCGAAATGCCGGGCGAATTCCTCTCCGTGGAGCTGCGCATGTCGCAGGGCATTCCAGAAGAGCGCACCCTGCAGGCCGTGAATGAGATTGCACGGGCCTTCGGCGAGATGGAGCGCAACTACCAGCGCGAGAGCGGCAAGGACGAGCGGCTACTGGAGCACATGGCCACCTACGGCTTTGATCGCATCAACGGCCGGATCGATGTGGAGCTGACCAAGGAGGATACGCGAAGCATCGACGCGCGCGAGATCCAGCGCCGCTGGCGCGAACAGGTCGGGCGCATCCACGGCGCCGAGGTGTTCTCCATCAGCAGCACGGATGGGATGAAGTTCGGTCCCT
This sequence comes from uncultured Gammaproteobacteria bacterium, assembly GCA_963712135.1. Lineage (GTDB taxonomy): Bacteria > Pseudomonadota > Gammaproteobacteria > Pseudomonadales > Halieaceae > Marimicrobium. The sequence continues at coordinate 73,307 of CAVQGV010000026.1, read as the reverse complement.
CGATCGCCTTCGACCTGATGCACCCCGATATCAATACGTTGAGGAAAGCGGCCGCGGAACTCGAAGAGGCACTGGGCGATTACGCGGGCGTGTACGACGTACGCAATGGCATCAGCGACACCGCCGATGAGTTCCACCTCGAACTGCTGCCCGAGGCCGAGTCGCTGGGACTGACCAAGTTCGACCTCGGCACGCAGGTTCGCCATGCATTCTATGGCGCGGAAGCGCAGCGGGTGCAACGCGGTATCGATGAAATCAAGGTGATGGTGCGCTACCCGAAAGAGGACAGGGAGAACGTCAACAGCCTGCACAACATGCTGATCCGCACGCCGGACGGCGATGAGGTGCCCATCGAAACGGTGGCGCGACTGGAAGTCCGGCAGGGCCTGCTCAAGGCCACCCGCATCAATTACCAGCGCGCGGCGGAAGTGACGGGGGAGGCCAACAAGGAAATCGTGGAACCGGACAAGGTCATCGCGGACATCGCGCAGAATGTGATGCCCGGCCTGCAGGCGAAGTACCCGGAACTGCGCTATGCGCTGTCAGGCATGGCCGACGAGGAAGCGAAGATGGCGAAGAGCCTGATCGTGGGCTTCGGCCTCGCGCTGTTCGGCATTTATGCACTCCTGGCCATCCCCACCCGCTCCTACCTGCAGCCACTGATCATCATGGGTGTGATTCCGTTTGGCATCATCGGCGCGATCGTCGGGCACTGGGTGATGGGCTATCCGCTGAGCATGATGTCGCTGATGGGCGTGGTCGCGCTGAGCGGCGTGGTGGTTAACGACAGCCTGCTGCTGGTGGACTTCATCAATAATTCCGTCGCTGAAGGCGTCGATCGCCACACGGCCGTGATGGAGTCCGGCAGGAAACGCTTCCGGGCGATCATGCTGACCTCGCTGACCACCTTTATCGGCCTGGTCCCGATGCTGATGTCGCGCTCCGCGCAGGCCGAGGGCATGATACCGATGGCCATCTCGCTGGCGTTCGGCATCCTGTTTACCACCGTGATCACGCTGTTGCTGGTGCCGTGCCTGTACATGATCCTCGAAGACCTGCAGCACTGGCGGGAAAAAGGACACGTGCGGCGCACGCACTGGGCCAGAGCTGACCCGGCCCACTAACGCACCATCCCGCAGGCCAGACAACGCACGTAGAGATGACGGGGGTCCTGCAGATTGGCCAGTTCCTGCGCCGCGTCGCGCACAGGCCCCAACAATACTGACAACGCCGCGCTGGCGGATGCCGTCCAGCCGTTCAGGCTGCCGACCCGGTTCGCCAGTTGCTTGAGCAGCATATCGCGTGGCGACAGCGGCAGCTCCACGTACTCCACGTGGTAATCCTTGATATTGGCCCGCGCTGCGGCGGCGGCGATGGCATCCTCCAGCGTTCCCACGCTGTCGATCAGACCTGACTCCAGCGCATCGGCGGAACTCCAGACCCTGCCCTGCGCCAGCGGGTCGACGTCGGCGGGCTTGCATATCCCGCCCCTGGGCAACGATGTCCACGAAGGTCTTGTACGCGAATTCCACGCCGCTGTTCAGCGCCTCCACCAGCTCCGGATTCAGCGGCCGGTCGGGTCGCAGCGAACCGGCCAGGTCGGTGGTGCCCACGCCGTCCGTGTGAATGCCCGCGCGGCCCATCAGTTCCTCGAACGTGGGGAATGCGGCAAACACGCCGATGCTGCCGGTGATAGTGGATGGCGTCGCCCAGATTTCATCCGCATCGGCGGCGATGTAATACCCGCCGGACGCCGCGACGGCGCCCATGGAAACCACGACGGGAATCCCCGTGTCCCGGGCATGCAGCACCTCCCGGCGAATGATCTCGGAAGCGAACATGCTGCCGCCGCCGCTGTTCACGCGCAGCACAATCGCCTTGACCCCTCCGCCTCCGCCGCGCCGCGAATCAGTGCGCCAGCGAGTCGCCACCGATGGTTCCGGGCGGCTGCTCGCCGGGAATGATACTGCCCTCGGCGGTGATCACCGCGACCCGATCGCCCGCTTCCGCGCCCAGGTGCAACGGCCGTTTGCGCGCGACATAGCGCTCAAATTCCACCGCTTCATACAGCCCGTCATCATTCTGCGCGCCCACCAGGTCGACGAGGTAATCATTGCCCTCGATGCGCCCGAGCAGTTTGTCCACCAGGCCCACCTGCAGCGCCAGTTGCGCCGTGTCGCCCCCCTTGCCCTGCAATTGACTGCTGAAATTGTTCACGTAGTCGTTGACCGTGCCCGGCGCCAGCTCGCGCTGCTTCTCCACGATAGCGGTGTACTGGCCCCACAGGTTATTCAGCCAGCGCGCCGGTGATTTCCCGCTCGTCCGGCGACATATCGTCGCGGATAAACGGTTCCACGGCGGACTTGTGGTCGCCGGCGCGGAAGATATGGACATTGACCGAGATTTTCTCCAGCGCCTCGCGGAAATAATTGTGATAGCTGCTGTACCCTTCCAGCGCCACGCCGCCCATGGGGTGCGAGATCACCGTATCGGCATGGCTGGCCAGCAGGTACTGGTCCTGCGTGAAGTAATCGCCGATGGCGACGACGGGCTTGCCGGTTTTCTTGAACGACTCCAGCGCCTGCACGATCTCCTGGGTCTTGCTGATACCGACGTACATCAGCGTCATCCAGCTCCATCACCAGGGAGTTGATGGCCGGGTCCTTCGCAGCGTAGTCGATCGCCTCGATGACATCGCGCAGCAGCACCTCGTGCTGTTCGGGAGTCGGCTCGGCCAGCAGCGCCTCCAGCGGATTGACCTGTGATTTCTGGTCCACCACCGTGCCGCTCATATTCAGCAGCAACGCCGCTTTATCGGGCAGCGGCTCGGGTGCACCCCCGATGTAGACAAAATAGATGAAGGCGATCATCACCAGGAACAGGATATTTGACATGGCCAGCCTGACGCGCGTAATGCCCCGCCAAATCCCGGACATTATTCGACGCAAGCGCGAAGGTTTACCCATACACTAATCTCCACCATCCATTTGATGCGCGTTCAATGAACGCAGCTCCCGGGCTCGCCAGCGCACATACATCATCGCGGCGATAAACAGTAGCACAACCGCGACCAGCCCGCTGACCACCAGCAGGCTGTCCGGCTGCGCGAAAATGCGCTGCACCAGTATCATAAAATACCCCAGGCAAACGAAACACAACCAGATGTAGCTGCGCAGGTTATCCCTGCGCATACCGGGCAGGAATATCAACAACGGCATTACCTTCACAGCCCAGATAAACCAGGGCGCCTGGTGTACCCAGGCATCCGCGGCCTGTTGCAGTAACAGCGCTGACCAGCTCAGCCAGGTCAAACGGGCCGCGCTCGAACTCAGGGTGAATTTCACCGGCGTGCCCCTATCGCCAGCCGCGCAACGCGCTGGCCGAGCGCACGGCACAGCGTCGCCTCTACATCATCGATCGCCCGCTTGTTATCGCTGCCAGCCCAGTGCGAGGCCCCGTAAGGTGCGCCACCAGAGGTGGTACTCATCAGCCCGGGCTCACTGTAGGGCAGGCCGGCGATGACCATGCCGTGATGCAACAGCGGCAACAGCATACTGAGCAGGGTCGACTCCTGCCCGCCGTGCAGGCTGGAGGTGGAGGTAAAGACCGCCGCCGGTTTGTCGATCATGGCGCCACTCAGCCACAGCGAAGAAGTTTGGTCTATAAAGTACTTCAGGGGAGCAGCCATATTGCCGAACCGGGTGGGACTTCCCATGACCAGACCGGCACAATCGCGCAGGTCTGCCAGTTCGCAGTATAAGGGGCCTGTTGCGGGAATATCCTCTTCGGTCTGTTCACAGGTGGCCGAGACTGCCGGTACGGTGCGCAAGCGGGCCGCCACACCCGGCACCAGCTCGACGCCGCGCGCTATGTGTTGCGCCATGGTCGCCGTGGCGCCGCTGCCGTGAATAGTACAGGACCAGCACATAGGGCTCAGTCATGCAGTCGATCAGCTCCAGCACATTCTCCGGCGGACGGCCCAGCACCGCCCTGTTGCCGCGACCACGATGGGGCGCTCGATCAGTTTCGGGTGTTTGGCCATGACCGCCAGGATGTCCTCGTCACTGGAATCCTTGCTCAGGCCACAGGCTTTGTACTCATCCTCGCCACGGCGCACCAGCTCGGCCGGCGGTGAGGCCCAGTTTTTTCAGCAGACCGGTAATTTCCTGGCGCTGGTGAGCGGCGTCTCCAGATAGAGCACAATGTTTGGCTGCACGCCGTGCTCCTCCAGTAGCGCCAGCGTCTGACGCGATTTGGAGCAGCGCGGATTGTGGTAGATCGTGACGGCGCTCATGAAGGATTTCCCCGGGCAGCGATGAATCGCCGCCGAGTATAACAAAACAAAGGCCGGGTATCGCTCGCCGTGCGGGAACCGCCTGCGCCACCGTGCAGGCGCCCTGCGACTCGTGCCATAATGCGCCCATGACATTTCTGCGACACATGTTCCGCGAAAGATGGCGCCGTGTGCGCTATCTGTTCAACCGTTTTTCAGCGGATCACTGCTCTGAAAATGCGGCGGCGCTGACCTATATGAGCCTGTTCGCGCTGGTGCCGCTGCTGACCGTGCTGTACACCATGGCCTCCGCCATACCCGCGTTCCAGGGCGCCGAGGAGCAGATGCAGGCCTTCCTGTTCAAGCACCTGGTGCCGCAGAGCAGCGTGGTGATCGAGCAGTACATCAACGACTTTTCCCAGCAGGCCAGGAACCTGACCGGCCCCGGCATCGGCTTCCTGCTGGTCACCGCCATCCTGATGCTGCGCAATATCGAGCACGCGTTCAACCATATCTGGCGCGCCCGCGAAAATCGCGGCGCCCTCTCCAGTTTCCTGCTGTACTGGGCCGTGCTGACACTGGCGCCGATCACCATTGGCCTGGCGCTGGCCCTGAACACCTACCTGTCCACGTTTACCCACTCGCTGACGAGCCTCGACACTCTCAGAACCAATACCGCCCTCGTACAGGTGACCTCGCTGGGCCTGAGCACGCTGGGGTTCAGCCTGATCTACGCCGCCGTGCCCAACTGCCCGGTGCCGCTCAAGCACGCGCTGCTCGGCGGCCTGTTCGCGGCGCTGGCCTTTCACGTCGCGCGCGACATCTTCACCCGGCTGGTGGTAAGTTCCAGTATCACCTTCATTTACGGCGCCTTCGCCGCCGTGCCGCTGTTCCTGCTGTGGATTTACGTGTCGTGGAACATCGTGTTGATGGGCGGGATACTGGTGCACAGCCTGTCGGCGTACGAGAGCCATGAACAGGCCAACCGTCCGGCCGTGCTGAAGGCGCTGGATGTGCTGCACGTGTTCTGGCAGAAGCAGCAGTCGGGCGGCGTCGTGCGCGAGATCGAACTGCTCAATCGCCGGCACGACATGATTCGCGGCCTGGACAGCGAAACCTGGGGCAACGTACGCGATGTACTGCTGCAGCGAGAAAGTCATCACCGAGAACGGCAAGGGGCACTACCTGTTGTGCCGGGACCTGCACACCGTGCTGTTCTGGCAACTGAAAGAGTGGATTGACCGGGAACACGCCCTGGGTGAACCGGACAGCGCCGCCGGCAGCGACTGGCAGAGCGACGCGCTACCGCCTGTTGCATGAGCAGCGCCAGACACAGCGCGAGATCCTGAGTGCAAACCTCGTGGAGTTGTTCAGCCAATGAAAGCCCTGCTCTGCCTCGGAGTGACTGCTGTCGCTGCTCGCCTGCTCCGAGCAGGAGGCGACCGCGCCGGCCCCGGAGCTGGACGACCTGCGCGGCCAGTGGGTCGTGATCAACTACTGGGCGCAGTGGTGCAAACCCTGCATAGAGGAAATCCCGCAACTGAACGCGCTGGATGCGCAGTACACCCAGGTGACGGTACTTGGAGTGAACTACGACGGTGCCAGCGGCGCGGAGCTTGAACAACAGCGGCAGAAGTTGGGCGTGGCCTTCGCCAGCCTGGCAGCAGACCCCGCTGCGCAATTGGGAACGACCCGGCCGGTAGTGCTGCCCACCACCCTGATTCTGGATCCCGCCGGGCAGCTCGTGGCAACCCTGATCGGGCCGCAGACGCTGGAGTCCCTGGCGCAGGCGACCGGGCAGGCGGCAAATTCGCATTAGAATGGAACAAAAAAAACCGGCCCAAAGGGCCGGAGTGCGCAGACTGACTATCACGCCAGGAGGAGACCTGGAAGGAGTCCAGTGTTACAACAATGGTGCTAAAACGCTGACCACAAATACATACGGCCACACCAACTGTGTCTGAATATGACCCTCGCTCCAGCCAGGAGTTCCAGCTATCCTAAAAAAAGTTCTACGCATCTCCCCAATGGATAAGCCCTGACGGCTGGTAATGGACAGCTGCACACGGCGGGACTAATCTTGTTCCGGGCAAGGCACGCACTCCAGGCGAATACCAAGGAAGCCACTATGAGCAAAATCTACCGGAACAATGCCGAGACCATTGGCGGGACGCCACTGGTCAAAATCAATCACATCAGTGACGGCAATATTTATGTCAAGCTGGAGAACCGCAATCCGGCGATGTCCGTCAAGTGCCGCATCGGCGCCAGTATGGTGGCCGCAGCGGAGCGCGATGGCAGCCTCAAACCCGGCATGACCATCGTCGAGCCCACCAGTGGCAATACCGGGATAGCCCTGGCCTTCGTGGCAGCGGCCAAGGGCTACGGCTGCATACTCACCATGCCCAACACCATGAGCCTGGAGCGGCGCATGCTGATGAAGTCGCTGGGAGCTCAGGTGATTCTCACAGATGGCAGCAAGGGTATCGCCGCCTCGATCCAGAGGGCCGAGGACATCATTGCTGCAGATCCCCAAAAGTACTGGGGGCCCCACCAGTTCGAGAACCCGGCCAATCCCGCCATCCATGAGCAGACGACCGGACCGGAAATCTGGGCCGACACCGACGGCGGTATCGACATCCTGGTATCGGGGGTAGGCACTGGCGGCACCCTCACCGGTATTTCCCGCTATCTCAAAAACACCCGGGGCAAGGCCGTACTGAGCGTCGCGGTAGAGCCCGACTCCACCACCATGATCACGGCGGCGAAAGCCAGGTGAGGAACCCCGCCATGCGCCGCACAAGATCCAGGGCATTGGCGCGGGCTTTTTACCGAAGAACCTGGACCTGACCATGGTGGACCAGGTCGAGCAGGTGTCCAGTGACGAGGCGATGGCCTGGGCGCACAAGCTGATGCAGAAGGAGGGTATCCTGGCGGGCGTCTCCTGCGGAGCGGCCATGGCGGTCGCCCACCGCCTGTCGCAACAGGGCGCCCACCGCGGCAAGATGATCGTCGCCATCCTGCCGGACTCCGGCGAACGCTATCTCACTTCGGCGCTGTTTGCCGAGAGTTTTTCCGAGAACGAGACGGTGCAGGCGACGGTGAGCTGAGCGGCGGCTGGGGCGCGATCCATGAGCGATTGCAGACGCGCCTTTACGTCCGGCCACTCCGCCGCGATAACGCTGAAGTAGACGGAATCGCGCACGTAGTCGCCCTGCACGATCATGTGATTGCGCAGGACGCCCTCCCGCGTGGCGCCGATCCGCAGCAGCGCCCGCTGGGAGCGTTCGTTGCGCGCATCGGTCTTGAACTCCACCCGCACACAACCGAGTCTCTCGAACGCGTGGGACAGCAACAGCAACTTCGCCTCGGTATTGAGCGCCGAGCGCTGCCACTCCTGGCCAAGCCAGGTCCAGCCGATCTCCAGTGAGCGGTGCTCTGGCCGAATATTCAGGTAGCGCGTACTGCCCACCACCCTGTCCCTGGCGGTTTCCACGATGGCAAAGGGCAATTGTTCCGGCGCGGTCAGGGCTTCCTCGATCCACTGGCGCGTATCCGCCAGATCGACGAAGCAGGAGCGCGGCATGTAGGCCCAGTCCGCCGCGTTGCGGCCACGGTTGTACAGGCCCTGGGCGTGCTCCGGGCTCAGGGGCTCCAGGCGCACCGCAGCGCCCGTCCAGCACCACGGTCTGACTCGCAGTGACACGCCCTACGCTCCCCCGACTGCTGGCGCTGTCGGGCAGCAAGATCGTTGAACCGGTGGTCTTTCTGCCCTCCAGGTCCCGGTGTGCCTGCTGCACATCGGCCAGGGCGTAGCGCTGGTTGATCTCGATACGCACATCGCCGCCGAGGATGCGCGCAAACAGGTCGTTGGAGGATTGCTGCAACTCCGCAGTGGTCATGGTGTAGGTGAGCATGGTGGGTCGGGTAATATAACAGAGAGCCCTTGTTGGCCAGCGTCTGCAGGTTCAGCGGCTCGGGCGCACCCGAGGCATTGCCGAAACTGACCATCAGCCCCCGCGGCCTGAGACAATCCAGCGAAATATCGAACGTATCCTTACCCACACCGTCATACACTACCGGCACCTTCTGGCCGCCGGTAATCTCCAGCACCCGTTGCACCACATTTTCGGTGCGGTAATTGATGACATGCGCAAAGCCGTGGGTCAGCGCCAGCTCGGCTTTTTCCTGTGACCCCACGGTGCCAATCACCGTGGCGCCGATACTGCTCGCCCATTGCCCAAAGATCAGACCCACGCCACCGGCCGCCGCGTGAAAGAGACAGATCTCACCCGCCTTCAGGGGATAGGTTCGCTGCAACAGGTACTCCGTGGTCTGGCCCTTCAGCAAGCACGCCGCCGCCTGTTCGAAATCAATGCCGTCAGGAATTTTTACCAGGCGCGAGGCGGGCAGGTTGAGCGCTTGCGCATACGCCCCAAAGCCCGCCGAGCAGTAGGCCACCCGCTCACCTGCGCGCAGCTCCACACCCTCCCCCACGGCCTGCACCACACCGGCGCCCTCCAGGCCGATCCCGGTGGGGAGTGGCAGTGGATACAGGCCGCTGCGATGATAGGTGTCGATGAAATTGAGTCCAATCGCCCGGTTCGCCACAGTCACCATGCCAGGACCAGGAGCGCCCAGCTCGACGTCTTCCAATACCAGCACCTCGGGACCGCCCGTCCTGTGTATTCTTACCGCCTGCACCATGCAACCCTCTCCCTGCTCAATCCATAGCAAGCTGTCTTCAGCGACATTGCATTGCCTGCCTAAAGTAACTGCCGCGCCCGTTCAGGTGATATATTACATCGGAACATGCTCGTACCGGAGACCCCTGAGGGGCCGGGAAGTCGTCACGGAAAATTCTAAACTCACCGACAAGGCCATTGGTTAAAAAATGGCGAGGGGTAGATATGATAAAAATAGGCATAATCGGCGGTAGTGGTCTGGATAACCCCGATATTCTGCAAGGGCGCCAGTGATGTCGCAGTGAAAACCGCCTATGGTAAGCCTACGTCACCCTTGAAGGTTGGGTCGATAGCAGGAGTCGAAGTAGCGCTGCTTGCACGTCATGGTCGCGACCATACCATCCCACCCACACATGTGAATAACCGCGCCAATATCGCTGCGTTAAGAGACTTTGGCTGCACACACATTCTGGCTACCACGGCCTGCGGCAGTCTGCGCGAGGAGATCGGGCGTGGTGATTTTGTGATTCTTGATCAGTTTATTGATTTCACCCGGCTAAGGGCGGTCAGCTTTGACGATGTCTTTCCCGAGGGAGGCCGGCACACTGCCATGCCGGAACCTTTTGACAAGGGCATACGCAATGCCATGATCAGCTCTGCGCAGGACATGAATATCAAGCATCATAAGCGCGGCACAGTCATAACTATTGAAGGTAACCGCTTTTCTACACGGGCCGAATCACACATGTTCCGTGCCTGGGGTGCGGATGTCATCAATATGAGTATCGCCCCGGAGTGTATTCTGGCCAATGAAGCTGGCATTCCCTATGGGGCTGTAGCCATGTCAACCGACTATGACTGCTGGAAAGAAGACGAGGCGCCGGTTTCCTGGGACGATATTCTCGAAGTTTTTAAAGCCAATGTTGATAAAGTAACTAAATTGCTGATCAGTACCATTCCGAATCTGACGGCGGGAGAGTAATTATGCCAATCAAAAGTAAAATCAGAACCGTACCGGACTTTCCCAAGAAGGGCATCATGTTCAGGGATGTCACGTCGTTGATTGCAGACCCCTTGGGCCTGCGATTATGTGTGGATGATTTTGCGAAGCGCTACAAGGGGATGGATTTTGACCTGGTGGTCGGTATCGATTCCCGCGGTTTTATTTTTGGCGCGGCACTGGCGTACTTGCTGGAAAAGGGTTTTATCCCGGTGCGCAAAAAGGGCAAGCTGCCAGCGGAGACTGTTTCTGAAACCTATGAGCTCGAATATGGTACCGACACTCTGGAAATTCATAAGGATGCAATTAAAGCGGGACAGAAGGTACTGATTATCGACGATCTGATCGCTACGGGCGGCACAGCGGTGGCGGCTATCAACCTGGTCAAGAAACTCGGTGCACAGGTCATCGAGTTTGCCGCGGTGGTGGACCTTCCCGATATCGGTGGCAGTCAAAAAATAAAAAATACCGGGGTAGCCGTTTATTGCCAGACGGCATTTGAGGGCGATTAAACGTAATAGTCACAATTAGCCAGCGGAGCGCGAAAACGTGTTCGAAGAACTACAGCTTGACCGTCACTTGCGCCTGGGCATTGATGCACTTGCCTTAACGGCAGCGACTGAAGTACAGAAACTGGCCGTGCCCGCTGCGCTGCAGGGCAGTGATCTGCTGGTCAGCGCCGAGACCGGCAGCGGCAAGACGCTGGCCTACCTGATTCCACTGGCACAAAAAATTCTTGCCGCGCCGTCGACCAGGCAGCCCGGCACACTGGCGGTGATTCTCGTGCCTACTCGAGAGCTGGCCCGGCAGGTGCTCAAGCAGTGCCGCCAATTGCTGGTCATGTCGCCGCTAAAGGCCCAGGCCATCACCGGTGGGGCCGACTTCAAGTACCAGAAAGCGCAGTTGCGCAAGGACCCCGAAATAGTGGTGGCGACACCCGGGCGCCTGCTGGAGCACTGCCAGAAACGCAGTGTCGATCTCAGCGCGCTGCAGACCCTGGTGCTGGATGAGGCGGATCGCATGCTGGACATGGGCTTTCGCGATGATGTGGTGAAAGTCGCCGGGTTCTGCCCAGTTGGCAAGCAGGTGCTGCTGCTATCCGCGACACTCTCGCACCGGGGCGTGGGCGCCATCGCCGCAACGCTGTTGCGGTCACCGCAAACGATTGCAGTAGGCCAGGTGCGCCAACCCCATAGCAGTATCGACCACCAACTGATACTGGCCGACAGTCGGGAGCACAAGGACAAACTGCTCGCTGCACTGTTGCAGCAGGGCGGTTTTCACCGCGCCCTGGTATTTGGCAACAAGCGTGATACGGCGGTACGCCTGGCCAATCTGCTCAGGTACCAGAACCTGCGCTGTGCCTGCCTGCACGGTGAGATGAGTACCGAGGAGCGCAAACACGTCATGCACCAGTTTCACGACGGCAAGGTACATATCCTCTGCGCCAGCGATCTGGCAGCCAGAGGCATCGACGTGGCCGGCATCGACCTCGTGGTCAATTACGACATTCCCTACAGCGGCGACAACTACCTGCACCGCACCGGCCGCACGGGGCGGGCGGGCGCCAGGGGTCTGGCCGTCTCCCTGGCCAGCGCCGCCGAGTGGAACCTGATGGTCAGCATTGAACGCTATCTGTCACTGCGTTTTGAGCGGCGCACCCTGCCCGGCCTGAAAGCGAAGTACAACGGTCCGAAAAAACTGAAATCCTCAGGCAAGGCAGCCGGCAGCAAGAAAAAGACGGGCAAATCTACTGCCGATAAAAGCAAGACGCGGGCGCGCAACCAGAAAAATGTCGGCAAGCGGCGGGCAAAAACCACGGACGGGGCGGCGCCCGTCAACGACGGCTTTGCGCCGCTCAAGAAAAAGAAGCCCCGTGACTGATGCGTGTATTTTTCGGCCTCGAGCTGGATGCCACAACTGCGCTGCAGGTCGCTGACTGGCGCGACCGGCAACTGGCCTGCGCCGGGCAGCCGGTGCCCCCGGTCAATTTCCACATCACCCTGGCGTTTATCGGCCCATTGCGTGAGCCTGCCATTGGGCGACTGTGCCTTGCAGTGGATGAGTGGCTGGCGCGCAGTACTGTGACCGGGGCAACGCTGCACCTGGACCGCACGGGTTACTGGCCCAAGCCGGGTATTTACTGGCTGGGTCCCACCACCTGGCCGGAGCATCTCGCACGCCTGGCGCAAAAACTCAACAGTCTGGCCAGCGCAGCGGGTGCCAAACGGGACAGGAATCCGTTCCAGCCACACATCACGCTGTTTCGTCGCTGCAATACAGCGCCGCCGGCACCAGCTTTAACCCCCTCGATAGACATGACCTACCGGCACTGCGCGCTGTTTGAATCACGACAGGGCAAGCAGGGCGTGAGCTACCATGTCCTGCAGGACTGGGACCTGCCACCTGCGACAGATTAACGACTCACGAATATTGCTGCGCAGCAGTTTCAGTTAGAATCGCGCACTGTCATTTAGCTGGAATACCCCACCATGTCCAACCCCCTGCTTGAACCACACGGGCTGCCGCCCTTTTCCCGCATCGAGCCCGCGCATGTGGAGCCCGCCATCAGGCAGCTCATCGAACGCAACAAACAGCGCATTGACGAGCTGCTGGCCAACAACGAAAACTACAACTGGGACAATCTCCTGCAACCCATCGAAGATCTGGAGGACGAACTGTCCCAGGCCTGGTCGCCGGTCTCGCACCTGAACAGCGTGTGCAACAGCGATGCCTTGCGCGAGGCATACAACGCCTGCCTGCCGCTGCTGTCGGAGTACGGCACCTGGATGGGACAGCACAGTCAACTGTGCGCTGCCTACCAGCAGATTGCCGACAGCGCGGCGTTCAGGGCGCTGGACACGGCGCAGCGCAAGTCCATCGAACACGCGCTGCGCGATTTTCGACTGGCCGGTGTGGCCCTGCCGCCGGACAAGAAAAGTCAGTATGGGGAATTGCGCCAGCGCCTGTCGAAGCTCGGCAGCAAGTTTGGCGAGAATGTACTGGATGCCACCAATGCCTGGTCCAAACGGGTCACCCGGGAGCAACTGCAAGGCCTGCCCGAGACCGCTCTGGCCAATGCCAGGCAGGCGGCTCTGCAGGCAGGACAGGAGGACTACCTGATCAATCTGGAGTTTCCGTCATTGTCGCCGGTACTTAACTACTGCGATAACCGGGAACTGCGCGAAGAGGTCTATACGGCCAACTGTACGCGCGCCTCGGAGCAAGGTCCCAATGCTGGCGAATGGGACAATACCGCGCTCATTGCGGAGACTCTTGAACTGCGCAACGAGTTGGCCCAACTGCTGGGATTTGATAACTACGCCGAACTGTCACTGGCCACCAAGATGGCCGACCATCCCGACAGCGTCATGCAATTCCTGCAACAGTTGGCCGAGCAATCCCTGCCGCAGGCCCAGGCGGAATGGTCACAGCTCACAGCATTTGCCCAGCAGGACAGTGGCCTGTCCTCCCTGGAAGCCTGGGATATCAGCTACTACAGCGAGAAATTGCGCCAGAGCCGCTACCAGGTGTCGCAGGAAGATATCCGTCCCTACCTGCCGATGACCCGGGTTCTACCGGGCCTGTTCGAAGTGGTGCGCCGCCTGTACGGGATTGACGTCAGGGAGGTGCAGCAGTTCGACAGCTATCACCCGGACGTAAAACTGTTCGAGCTGTTGCGCGGTGAAGAGGTCATCGCCCGTTTCTACCTTGATTTGTACGCCAGGGCGCACAAGCGCGGCGGGGCGTGGATGGACAGCTGCCGGGTGCGCCGCCAAACCAGCGAGGGCGTGCAGCTGCCGGTAGCCTACCTGGTGTGCAATTTCACGCCGCCGGTGGGCGATAAGCCGGCACTGCTCACCCACACCGAGCTCACGACGCTATTCCACGAGTTCGGGCACGGCCTGCATCACATGCTGACCCGCCAGACGGTGGCCGCCGTATCAGGCATCAACGGCGTGGCCTGGGATGCGGTGGAATTGCCCAGCCAGTTTCTGGAAAACTGGTGTTGGGAGCGGGAGGCGCTGTCGTTTATTTCAGGGCATCACGAGACCGGGGCAGCGCTGCCAGAGGCACTGCTGGATAAACTGCTGGCGGCGCGCAATTTCCAGTCCGGTATGGCGATGGTGCGACAACTGGAGTTCTCCCTGTTCGACTTCCGCCTGCACCGGGAGTGGGGCGGTGGCACATTCGGCTCAGTACAGGACCTGATAGACGAGGTGCGCCAGCGGGTCGCTGTGACGACACTACCGGCCTTCAACCGTTTCCAGAATTCCTTTTCCCACATTTTCGCCGGTGGCTACGCGGCGGGCTATTACAGCTATAAATGGGCGGAAGTACTGTCGGCGGATGCCTTCTCCCGCTTCGAGGAAGAAGGCATCTTCAATGCGGCAACCGGTGCGGCTTTCAGGACGGCAATCCTGGAAGCCGGGGGTGCAAAGGAACCGATGGAATTATTTGTCGAGTTCCGGGGCCGCGAGCCGCGTATCGAACCGCTGCTGCGGCACTGCGGCATCACCGGTTAGCTGTTGCGGGCACATTGGGCGCGCCATTCCCTGGGACTCGTGTTTGACCAGCTGCGGAACGCCCGGGAAAATACCGCCGCGTCCGCATAGTGCAGCGCCGAGGCAATTTCCGACAAAGGAACTTCTGTATTCTCCAGCAGCTGCTTCGCGAGCTCGAAACGCGTTTGACTGACGAGCTGCTGCAAGCTGGTCCGGTCGGCAGTCAGCCGTTTGCGCAATGTCCGCTCGTGCATGCCGAACAAGAGCGCCACGTTCTCGGCAGACGATGTGCCGCTAAGTACCATCTGGTGAAGCGCGCCCCGTACCAGGTCGGCAAAGCTCATCGTGCTGTTGGCACGAGTCTGTTTGATGGCCTGCATGATCAGCTCGCGCAGGTTGGAATCCGCACCGGCGATGGCGTGGTCAAGCCACGATGCTGCGAACACGATGCCGGACACCTCGGCATCGAATTGAATGTTCGGACCAAAAAGGTGCCGATAGGGACGCTGATCCTTCGGCCTAACATACGAAAACTGCACGCGCCGCGGCTTCCAGGCAGCTCCGCAAATCTCCTTCAATGCCCTGTACCCGATTGCAATGGCGACGTCGTAAAGGTGCGCAGCGCCGGGTGTCCCGTGTCGATATATGGAGTAGCCCAGTAGCACATGTGACTCGTCCAAATTGATCAATATCGGGACAGCGCCGCGATCGTGCAGGTAGAGATGCAGAAGAAGCGCACGAAGCGCCTCGCCAACGGTCGTCGAGTTGCGCATCAGGTATCCGATGGCACCGAGCCCGTCCAACTCGCATCGCTCACCAACCAGCAGACCGAAATGGGCACAGGCCGTTGCCGTTGAGCATGCGCAAAGCAAGCGGCCAAGCGCTTCGAAGGCAATCCGGTTCTCTGGATTCTTGAACGTCTGGAGTGGAACCCCGGCCCGCACGAACGGGAGACCCGGTACGACCCCAAACTGCCGCAAGAGGTCCGGAATCGCAGCGACAGGACCAATCCTGACTTCACCATCGGCGGCAGCGGCATGTTGGCTGGGCTTGGCCGCCCTTGCCACGGCGACACTCCTGCGAGGACTCGTGCTCGCGGCTGCTGCTCCCTGCCGTAGGACCTGTCAGCGACAGGCTGTTTTGATCTAGCCATTCGGCCACCTCCAGGCTTCCGACCGAATCAGGGGACGATGCCGGGCCAGATCAGCATGCGATTATCGTAGTCGCGCGCCTCTGGGTTGGTCAATCGCCGGGCCGGATTTGCAAAGTCCGATTTTGGACGGTCTGTTAGGCTTAATAGCCATTTTTTAGCATCAACGCGCGAAACCATTGCGCGCAAGGAGACAGGAACATGACGAAACGACGCACTGCTGGGCGCGATTCTCGCCGTCGCATTCACTACGACGGCTTCCGCACAGACTTTCAAGATGACGACGCCCTTCGCGCCCGGGTGTCGCCGTGCCTGACAAGATCGAGTCGTCGATCGGCACCTTGAACCTGGACTACGGCTACCCGTCGGCCGAGACCGTCGAAAAGATCTACGACAACCTCGACCGCTCGCGCGCGCTGCAGGCCTATCTGCTGGCGATCCCCATCGTCAACCAGGCCGGCATGCGCGACTCCATCCGCAAGTTCGGGCCCGACAACCAGACCGACGTGATCTGGGAAGACCTGGTCGATCCGAGGACCGTCGAGCTGACGGCCAACGACAACACGATCTACAACTTCATCTGGGTCGACACCAGCAAGGGGCCGCTGGTCGCCGAGATTCCGCCCAAGGTGCTGGGGCTGGTCAACGACTTCTGGTACAAGTGGGTGGCGGACGTTGGCATCGACCGGCGCCGATAAGGGCGCCGGCGGCAAGTACCTGCTGCTGCCGCCCGGATACAACGGGCGACATCCCGCCGGGGTACCACGTCGTTCGGCCCAGCACCTTCGGCAACTGGCTCGTGTTTCGTGCCTTCCTGGTGGACGGGTCAACCCGACCCGGCGTTGAGTCGGTCAAGAAAAACCTGCGGATCTACCCCCTGGCCGACGTCGCCAATCCGCCGCCCATGAAATTCGTCAATGCCTCGGGGGTCCCCGCGAACTTCGTCGCACCGGGCGACTATTCGTTCTGGACCCTGTTGAACCAGGTCATCCAGGAGGAGCCGGCGGAGGGTTCCGATCCCACCACCCTGGGCCTGTTTGCCTCGATCGGCATCGTCAAGGGCCAGCCCTTCAATCCCGATGAGCGGATGAAGAAGATCCTGACCGACGCCGCGAACATCGGCGCCGTGACCGCGCGCACCATCGCCTTCAAGATCCGCTCTGACGGAGGCGTATTTCTATCCCGACAGTGCGTGGCGCCTGCCCTTCTTCGGCGGCTACAAGTTCGAGGTGGCGCCCGGTGTCAGCAATCTGGACGGCGCCGCCTTCTACTACTACTTCGCGACCGGCGTCACGCCTGCGATGGAGGAGAAGATGGTGGGCCAGGGATCGCAATACCCGTGGTCGGTGCAGGATGCCAAGGGCAATCCCTTCGATGGCGGCAAGACCTACAAGCTGCGCCTGCCGCCGAACATCCCGGTCAAGGATTTCTGGTCGGTCATCGTCTACGACAACCAGACCCGCTCAATGGTGCAGACCGACCAGAAGCCCCGAGCGTCAGCAGCCAGAACAAGGGGGTCAAGATCAATGCGGACGGCTCGGTGGATGTCTACTTCGGACCCAAAGCACCAGCGGGAATGGAGAATAACTGGGTGCAGACCATTCCAGGCAAGGGCTGGTTCATGATCCTTCGCCTCTACGGGCCGCTGGAGCCGTGGTTCAACAAGACGTGGCGGCCGGGCGAAATCGAGCTGCAACCCTGATCGCAGCGCCAAAAGTCCTCTCGACGGGCGCCTCGGCGCCCCATTGAACCGATCTACATGGCAAGGCGCCTGTATTGCGCCAAACACCATGCCACCGTCGGTTCCACCTTCAGGTGCCGCGAGCCGCGTATCGAACCACTGCAGCGGCATCGCGGCATTACTGGTTAGAGCGTGGCTAGTCGTCGCTGCCCAGCCAGTTGTAGACCAGCCCGGCCAGGGCCGCACCGACGATGGGAGCAACCCAGAACAGCCACAGCTGGGAAATCGCCCAGCTGCCCTGGAACAGCGCCACACCGGTGCTGCGCGCCGGATTGACCGAGGTGTTGGTCACCGGAATACTGATCAGGTGAATCAGGGTCAGCGCCAGGCCGATGGCAATCGGGGCCAATCCCGCAGGCGCGCGCTTATCGGTGGCGCCCAGGATGATGATCAGGAACATGAAGGTCATCACGACCTCGGTGACCAGGGCCGACTGCAGGCTATAACCACCGGGAGAGTGCTCGCCATACCCGTTGGAGGCAAAACCCGCCGTCACATCAAAGCCCGCCTGGCCGGAGGCGATCACATACAGGATGGCACCGCCCGCCAGACCACCGAGTACCTGTGCCACGACATAGGGCAGCAGTTCTGCGGCAGGGAAGCGCCCGCCCACCATCAGGCCGACAGACACCGCCGGGTTGAGGTGGCAGCCCGAAATATGGCCGATGGCGAACGCCATGGTCAGTACCGTGAGGCCGAAGGCCAGGGAGACGCCCAGCAGGCCGATACCCACGTCGGGGAAGGCCGCCGCGAGTACCGCGCTGCCGCAACCACCCAGCACCAGCCAAAATGTACCGATAAATTCTGCACCCAGCTTCTTGCTCATGCTCATAATGGCTTCTCCTTTTGATTTATTGTTGCGTACTTTCGTACGTCCTGAATCCTAGCATAGGTCGGTAAAAACGCGAGCGGCCAAAACGCCCCGATTGGGTAGGCTACTGGACGGAATTACAATCCCCGGTCAGGTCCTGCGCCAGGTGGCACAGCCCTTTTGCCCTGGACCCGAGGCGACGCAGAGTTCGATTTCACGCAGGTCATCCCCGGCACTGTCATCCGACCAGTCGTTGTAAAAGATAGCGTGAGAACTCCTCCACCGTGGCATTGCGAATGGGCAATACCAATGTGTCGCTGCTGCAGGAACAGCATTTCCTGGCCCGCGTGCGTTACACGATAACAGGCGCCAGCCTCGGCTATCTGCTGGTGCGGGGACTCGCCGGCCAGCAGCATATACTCATCCAGAGCGGCGCAGAGTCGGGCCAGGCGCTCCTTGTACACGTTGTAGTCCGCGGAGAAGCCATTGGCTGCCCATGGGCGCCACGATTTTTGCCGACACCGAGTAATTATGGCCGTGCAGGCGCTCGCGTTCAGTGGCGGAGAAAATAGTGTAATGGGCCGCCGAAAACTTGTGGCTTTCCTTATCGATATACAGTGTGGTCAATTGTTCCATGCGGACAGTCTAACGGAGCCGCAACTTGACGTCACCGACGAAATCGCGGAGCCTCTCATGGTGTGGCACGTGCGCTGCGCGGCACAGCGGCGCCATGGACGTTAAGGACTCAGGACATGAAAGTAGCAATCATCACCGGTGCCAGCGCGGGCATCGGCAGTGCGACCGCGCAGGCCTTCCTCGATGACAGGCTTTGCGGTCTACAACCTTGCCCGCCGGGCATGCCCGGTCCAGGGGGTGACCAATCTCGCCTGTGACCTGAGCAACGAGGCCGCCATTGCCAGCGCCTGCTGCCACCCTGGAACAGGCTGTGGCGGGCTGCTCCGAGGTAGCGCTGGTGCACAACGCCAGCCAGATGCGCAAGGACAGTGCCGACGACTGCGCCAGTGACAGCCTGCGCCAGGTCATGCAAACGAATGTCATCGCTGTAAACAGCCTCAACCAGCGCCTGCTGCCGCTGCTGCCGGGAACCTCGAGCGTGCTGTATGTCGGCTCAACCCTGGCAGAAAAGGCGGTGCCGGGTGCCTTCAGCTACGTGGTCAGCAAACACGCCCAACTGGGCATGATGCGCGCCACCTGCCAGGACCTGATGGGCAGCGGCATCCACACCGCCATGATCTGCCCCGGCTTCACCGATACAGAAATGCTGCGCGCCCACCTGGGCAATGACCCTGACGTGGCGGCGGCGGTCGCCAGTATGAACAGTTTCAATCGACTCATTGAACCTGAGGAGATCGCCGAGTTGATCCGCTGGGCCCATCACAATCCGGTGATCAATGGCGCCGTGCTGCACGCCAACCTCGGCCAGAAGGAAAGCTGAGGCATGATAGCCAGCAAACTGCCCGCGGTAGGGACCACCATTTTCACCCGCATGTCGGCGCTGGCAAATGAATGTAATGCCCTCAACCTGTCCCAGGGCTTCCCGGATTTCGATGCTCCGCAGGCATTGCTGGAGGCCATGGCCAGACACGTCAGGGCCGGACACAACCAGTATGCGCCCATGGCCGGCCTGCTCTATCTGCGCGAACAGATCGCAGCGCAGTTGCTGCGGTACCGGGGCGTTAGCTGCGATCCGGACAGCGAGATCACCGTGCTGCCCGGTGCGACCGAAGGTATCTTCTGTGCCGTAATGGCCTGTGTTCGCCCGGGCGATGAAGTCATCGTGTTTGACCCCTGTTACGACAGCTATGAACCGGCCATCGTGCTGGCCGGTGGCCGCGCCATCCATATTCCACTTGCGCTGCACAGCTTTGGCATTGACTGGCAGCGCGTGGCAGCGGCGATCACACCGCGCACGCGCCTGATCATGGTCAATTCGCCGCACAATCCCAGTGGCGCGACGCTATCCGCAGAGGATCTGCTGCAATTGCAGGCCCTGGCGGAGCAGCACAATCTGCTGGTCATCAGTGACGAGGTGTACGAGCATCTGGTGTTCGACGGCAAACAGCATCACAGTGCACTGCAGTTTCCCGCGCTGCGCAGGCGCAGTTTCGTGCTGTTCTCCTTCGGCAAGACCTTCAGCGTCACCGGCTGGAAGACCGGCTATTGTGTCGCGCCAGCAGCGCTGACCACGGAATTGCGCAAGGTGCACCAGTTTGTCTGTTTTGTGGCAGTAACACCGGTGCAGTATGCGGTGGCCGACTTCATGGCGGCCGAGCCCGATTATGCGGCCACCCTGCCAGACTTCTACCAGCGCAAACGGGACCTGTTCTGCCACGCGCTGGCAGGCTCCAGATTCAAGCTCACACCCAGTGCCGGCACCTATTTCCAATTGCTCGACTACAGCGCGATCACCGCAGCGCCAGACGTGGAGTTGGCCGCTGACTGGACCCGCCAGCACGGCGTCGCCTCCATCCCCATTTCAATCTTTTACGAGGAACCGCCCGCGCAGCACTATCTGCGTTTTTGCTTCGCCAAAAATGACCAGGTGCTACTCGATGCGGCTGCACGCCTATGCGCAATCTAGCTGTCACCCTTATCCAGTGTGAACTGGCCTGGGAACAACCGGCAGACAACCGGCGCCAGATCGGTGCGCTTATCGACCAGCTCGAAGGTAGCACCGACCTCATCGTGCTGCCCGAAATGTTCACCACCGGTTTTTCGATGAACGCACTGGGCAATGCCGAGGAGCCTGGCGGGGCCACCGAGCAGTGGATGATGGAGGTGGCCCGGCAACGGGACTGCGCCGTGACCGGCAGTATCGCGGTGCACGCGGGCGACGGTGTCTTACAATCGCATGCTGTTTGCCACGCCCACGGGTGTGCAGCATTACGACAAACGTCACCTGTTTCGCATGGCGGGCGAGGATAAGCGCTACCAGAGCGGCCGGGACGCGGGTTGATTGTCCCGTGGCGCGACTGGCGCATCAACCTGCAAGTCTGTTACGACCTGCGCTTCCCCGTGTTCAGTCGCAACCGCGACGATTATGACTTACTCCTCTACGTCGCCAACTGGCCACAGCAGCGCCGCTACCACTGGCGTCAGTTACTCATCGCCAGGGCCATCGAGAACCTCGCCTGTGTAGTGGGCGTTAACCGCATCGGGGCAGACGCCAGGGGCCTTAGCTATAGCGGGGACAGTCTGGCAATCGCTGCGGACGGTAACATTCTGCTGGACGCCCTGAACGAAAACGGCGCCTTCCAGGTCACCCTGGACAGCGGTGCATTGCACACCTACCGCGAGGGATTTCCCTGCCATTTGGACGCAGACCGCTTCCAACTGGAGTGACTAAACACGTAGTTAAACGCGCGTCACCAGCCCAGTGCCTCCTTCACGAAAGGGATAGACAAGGCGCGCTGCTGGGCGAGCGAAGCCTTGTCCAGTAAATCCAGCACGTCCAATAGCTGTGCCATGCCGCGGGGCGCACGACTGACGATATAGCTGGCAACGCCCGGCGACAGGTGCAGGCCCCTGCGGGCGGCACGAAATTGTAAAATTGCGGCTTTATCAGCGTCATCACCCTGCGCTAACTGATAGACGATGCCCCAGGACAGGCGCGAGCGCAGATCCGCCAGATTGACCTGCAGGGCGCGTGGCGCGGCGGCGCCAGCCACCACCAACCGGCAGCCCTGCTGGCGCGCGTTGTTGTAAAGATTGAACAGGCCCAGCTCCCAGTCGGCATCTCCGAGCACTGCATGAATGTCGTCGATACAGACTCGAGCAACGTGTTCCACCCCCTGCAACACGTCCCGGGCGGGGTACTGGCGCAAGTCGGCCAGCGGCAGATACAGGGTTTCGGCCGCAGCCACATGGCAACTCGCCTGCAACAGGTGCGACTTGCCGCTACCGGCGGGTCCGTACAGGTAGATGACGGCTTCGCCGGCAGGCTCCAACTGGGTCTGCAGGGCACTCACCAGCGGCTGCACTTGCGGCAGAGCCAGAAAATTGTCCAGGGTGGCATCGTCACGCAGATGCACGGCAAGCGACAGCTGCTGTTGGCGGGTATGCCCCGCCGCCTGTCCCGTGAGCTCTACTTCCGCCACTGGTAGTTCAACTGCGCATTGGACTCGAGCTCAGTCTCAGATCCGGGCGCAGGGATCGGTATGGGAAGCGGCACGAGCCGATCATTGAGCTCAATAGTGGCCGCCAGTTGCGAGGCATCCGCCTGTGCCTGCAGTACGCAACTCAATACGGTCGCCCTGCACCTGCTCCAGGTTGGCATGATCGACCAGCTCCAGACCTTCCAGCCATTTCACAATGGCTGCGTAGTCGGCATAGCTCGACACCCCGCTGACAGATATGCGCACGCCACCGCCGCCACCGCCAGTGGGTGCCACCGCATAGCGGGCAGCCAGTTCACCTGCGACAAGATTTACCCCTTCGCGCAAAAATGTCTGCAGGTCAGGCACGGTGACAGAACGATTGATTGGTTCGTCCTGGTGAAAATAGCTCCACTCCCCGAGGGCATTGCCATCACTGAGGCTGCGCCAGACGACCCGCCACCACATCCTGCACATTGTAACGGGCCGAAGCTGCCTGCAGCACAGTGGCATCAAGGCGCCAGGCGTCCTCGGGACTCACCGCTGTCGTATCAGCCAGGTCAAACACCGGGAGTTGCACCGGCACGCCGCGCCGGGAAAACTCCTGCACCAGCAGCTGCGCCTCCTGCGGCGCGCTGTCCTCGCTGATAAAATGCCTGCCCTGCTCATCCTCCACCACCACCCAGGCCAACACCGTCGGACGATTGGCCGTCCACAACGGGGCGCCCGCCCGTTTCACCAGATTCGTTACATAAGGGCCATCGAATTCAAAACGCAGGGAGAGTCCCGCTGCGGGTGCTTCACCCCGTTCATAGCCATACTGCTGCACGTGGCTGCGGGCATCGTCCAGGGCAGCCACAATGACCGGTTTCTGCAGCAACTCCCTGGAACCCGACACCTTTACCAACACTTCAGCCAGAGCCTCGCGGGCTGCCGCCGCCAGTGCCTCGGGACTCTGGTCGGCCACGGGCACGGTCGCCGCGTGCAGGTCCGCAACGACCTCCGCCCGGGACCCCACTGCCACCAGGACCAGCAGCGTCCACAGCAGCGCTATGCGTGTCTTTCTCACAGCATTCTCCAACCGTCAGCAGCAAGACGTGCATTGTAGCAGCACTGACCTGCACCGGGCATAGTCCGAACACAATGAGTGCGCTGGCGCAGCATGCACGATAAAATACCCGACACTACCCAAGACCCAATCTTTTAATGGAATCCACGCGATGAGCGATGACAAGGGGAAGACCACCCTTAGCTACAAGGACGCGGGCGTTAACATTGACGCCGGCAATGCTCTGGTCGAACGCATTAAAAAAGTCTCGGCCCGCACCACAAGACCCGAGGTGCTGGGCGGCCTGGGGGGATTCGGCGCGCTGTGTGAAATCCCCGCCGGTTACCGGCAACCGGTACTCGTTTCAGGCACGGATGGCGTGGGCACAAAACTGCGCCTGGCCATGGACATGGGTATTCACGATACGATCGGCATTGACCTGGTGGCGATGTGCGTTAACGACCTGGTAGTGGCGGGCGCGGAACCGCTGTTTTTCCTGGACTATTACGCTACCGGGGCGCTCAACGTGGATACCGCTGCAGAGGTGGTCACCGGCATTGGCAAAGGCTGCGAACTGGCCGGATGTGCCCTGGTCGGCGGAGAAACGGCCGAGATGCCCGGCATGTACCACGGCGAGGATTACGACCTGGCGGGCTTTTGTGTCGGTGTCGTGGAGAAAGCAGACATCATCGACGGCAGTAGCGTAATCGCGGGCGATACGCTGCTGGGCGTTGCCAGCAGCGGACCACACTCCAACGGCTATTCGCTGATCCGCAAAATACTCGAGATCACCGCCGCCGACCTGCAACAACCGATGGGCGCAACGACGCTCGGACAGGCCCTGCTGACGCCCACCACGATTTACGTGAAGGCGATGCTGGAACTATTCAAGCAAGTGCGGGTAAAAGCCCTGTCCCATATCACCGGAGGCGGCCTGCTGGAAAACATCCCTCGGGTTCTGCCCAAGGACTGCAACGCCCTTATCGACACCGGCAGCTGGCAGTGGCCCGCGGTTTTCCAATGGCTGCAGGACAAGGGCAATGTCGAGACGACGGAGATGTATCGCACCTTTAATTGCGGGGTTGGTATGGTGCTGTGTGTGGCGCCAGCAGGATGTCGAGAAGTCCCTGTCCATGCTCGCAGCGGCCGGACACAGGGCCTGGCAGATCGGTCGCATTGCCGCCGGCGACAACCGGGTAGAACTGCTGTCGTGAGTCCGCCGGCGCTACCGGGCCTGGCGATTCTGATCTCAGGTCGCGGCTCCAATTTGCAGGCTTTTATAGACGCCTGCGCCAGCGGCGCACTGGCCGCGCAGATCAGCGTCGTCATCAGCAATAATCCGGGGGCGGCAGGTCTGCAACGCGCAGCGCGTGCCGGCCTCGCCACCCGCTGTATCGATCATCGCGACTACAGTACGCGTGAAGAATTCGACCAGGCACTGGTGCACGAACTCCACGCCCACGCGGTGGACCTGGTGGTGCTGGCGGGATTCATGCGTATCCTGACGCCCGTATTCATCGAACCCTTTCTCGGTCGCTTGCTGAATATCCATCCGTCGCTGCTACCGAAATATCCGGGGCTGCACACGCATCAACGCGCACTGGACAATGGCGACACGGAAGCGGGGGCGACCGTACACTTCGTCACGCCACAGCTGGATGGCGGTCCACCTGTGCTGCAGGCGCGGGTGCCGGTGCTGCCCGGCGACACCGCTGACACACTGGCCGCGCGCGTCGCCGTGCAGGAGCACATCATTTACCCCCTTGCCGTGCGCTGGTATTTGCAGGGGCGTCTGGCATTGACAGAAAACGGCGCCACCCTGGATGGCCATCCGATCCCTGCGACGGGGATCCGGTACTCGCACGACCTGCGCTAGCAGTAATCTTTCAGCAGCTTGTTCACTCGGGACTCAATCCGAAAATCAAGTTGGCGACACTAGACATCCTCTGTTCATGCCTGCCATCGGCTCCGGCTGGATACTAACATCCTCTGTTCGTGCCTGCCATCGGCTCCGGCCGGGAAGGCCTTTTCGCCTGCTTCCCCGATACTCGCATGCAAAAAAGCCTTCCCGACCGGATCCTTACTCCTGTCACTAGCATGAAACATCGGTCCGTGCGTAGATAGCACGGTCCGAGGTCAGGCGCGGCACGAGGGTTTGGGTGTCGGGTGTGCAATTCTTCCGCGAGTATCGGGGAAGCGGGCGAAATTGCACACCCGATACCCGAACCCGCTAGCTCGAAAGTTTCACTTCGAATCAAATCAGCAGACGTTTCTGCAAACAACCTGGCGGAGTTACACAGCCAGCGCTGCTCAGGCGCGGGGCAGCGTTACGCCCCGCTGGCCCTGGTACTTGCCGCCGCGGTCCTTGTAACTCACCTCGCAGACCTCATCGGATTCGAAGAACAGCATCTGCGCCACACCCTCATTGGCGTAGATCTTCGCTGGCAATGTCGTGGTATTGGAAAATTCCAGGGTGACGTGCCCTTCCCACTCCGGCTCCAGCGGCGTGACGTTCACGATGATGCCACAGCGGGCATAGGTGGACTTGCCCAGGCAAATGGTCAGCACATTGCGCGGGATACGGAAGTATTCCACGGTACTGGCCAGCGCGAAGGAATTGGGCGGAATGACGCAGACATCGCCCACCACATCGACGAAACTGCCTTCATCAAAATTCTTGGGGTCCACCGTAGCCGAATTGATATTCGTAAACACCTTGAACTGGCGGGCACAGCGCACATCGTAGCCGTAACTGGACGTGCCGTAGGAAATCAGGCGTTCGCCGCCGCTGGCGCGCACCTGGCCCGCTTCAAAGGGCTCGATCATGCCGTGCTCGATGGCCATTTTGCGAATCCACCTGTCTGCTTTGATACTCACGCTTTACTCACCTGTTGCTCAATTCAGTCGTCGGAAATTTTTATCTCGGGAAATTGGCGCACGCCGCTATCCCTTTGTCCGGCCAGCGCCTGCTGTATTGCGGCCGCGGCCTCGAGATAGAGTTTGGCCTCCGCCGATTCCGGTGCGGCAATCACCGTAGGGCGTCCCGCATCCGTCTGCTGCCGTATCGAAAGAGTCAGCGGCAAGCTGGCCAGCAGCGGCACGCCGTAATCCTGCGCGATACGATCGCCGCCGTGTTCGCCAAAAATATGCTCGCGGTGCCCGCACTCGCTACAAATGTGCACCGACATATTTTCTATTATCCCCAGCACCGGAACATCCACCTTGCGGAACATCTCGATACCCTTGCGTGCGTCCAGCAGGGCGATATCCTGCGGCGTGGTGACGATCACCGCGCCGGACACCTTGGCTTTCTGCGACAGGGTGAGCTGAATGTCGCCCGTGCCCGGCGGCATATCGATGACCAGATAGTCCAGCTCGCCCCACAGGGTCTGCTCGAGCATTTGCGCCAGGGCGCCACCGGCCATTGGCCCGCGCCACACCATCGGCGTGCGTTCATCCACCAGGTAGCCCATGGACATGGTCTTCAAGCCGTAAGCCTCCACCGGCAGCAGATACTGCCCACCCTGCTGCTCGGGGCGACGGTCTGCGGGAATTCCCAGCATCAACTGCTGGCTGGGCCCGTAGATGTCAGCATCCAATAGTCCGACCCGCGCGCCCAGTGCCTTGAGGGCCAGCGCCAGGTTAACCGCCGTGGTGGACTTGCCCACACCACCTTTGCCGGAGGCGATCGCAATAATGTGTTTAATCTGGTTCATGGGTACCTGTGCAACGCGCTGGACCGTGACAGTGGGGCCAGCATTTTCCGGAGGGCCAGTATAGGGACATGCAATGCGTTCAACAATGCCGCAATGGCCTGTCGTGATGTCGGCGCCGACGGGTGAACTGGCGCCACAAAAACGCTATAGTAACGCCCCTTTTTCCCGAACAGACAACTACCATGGCGGCACCGTCACCAAGAAGAATCCTGGTAACCAGCGCATTGCCCTATGCCAATGGCTCCCTGCATCTGGGACACCTGCTGGAACAGGTGCAGACTGACATCTGGGTGCGCTTCCAGAAGTCCCGCGGCCACCACTGCGTTTATGTCTGCGCCGATGACGCACACGGCACTGCCATCATGCTGACAGCGGAAAAACTCGGCATCAGCGCCGAGCAACAAATTGCCACAATCCAGCAGGAGCACATGCGTGACAGCGCCGGCTTCCTCATTGGTTTTGACAACTTCCATACCACGCACAGCGAAGAAAACCGCTTCTGGTGCGAGGCTATCTACCAGCGCCTCAAGGACAATGACCATATCGCCTCCAGGGCGATTACCCAGGCCTTCGACCCCGAAAAGCAGCTGTTTCTGGCTGACCGTTTTATCAAGGGCACCTGCCCCCGCTGCAAAACAGCGGATCAGTACGGCGACAACTGCGAAGCCTGCGGCGCCACCTATAGCCCCATGGATTTACTCAATCCGGTATCGGCAATTTCCGGGGCCAAACCTATCGAGAAGGAATCCGTGCATTTCTTCTTCAAGCTGCCTGAGTTCGAAGCCATGCTGAAGCAATGGCTTGCCTCGGACACATTACAAACCCAAGTGGCGAATAAACTACGGGAGTGGACGGAAGCCGGTCTGCAGGAGTGGGACATCAGCCGTGACGCCCCCTACTTCGGTTTTGAAATACCCGGCGCGCCGGGCAAGTATTTCTATGTCTGGCTGGACGCGCCGATCGGCTACATCGCCAGCTTCCAGAATTATTGTGATCGCACCGGACACGCCTTCGATGAATACTGGCAACCGGGTTGCAATACCGAGCTTTACCACTTCATCGGCAAGGACATCATCAACTTCCACGGCCTGTTCTGGCCAGCCATGCTGCACTCCGCGGGGCTGCGCGCGCCAACTGCTATCTATGCCCACGGTTTCCTGACGGTCAACGGCACCAAGATGTCCAAGAGTCGCGGCACTTTCATCAAGGCCGGCACCTACCTGGAGTACCTGGACGCGGAATACCTGCGCTACTACTTCGCCGCCAAGCTCAATGCGTCCGTAGACGACATCGATCTCAACCTGGAAGACTTTGTACAGCGGGTTAATTCCGATGTGGTTGGCAAGGTCGTTAACATTGCCAGCCGCTGCGCCGGTTTCCTGCGCAAGAGTTTTGACAACCAGCTTGCAGACCGATGTGCTGAACCGGCGCTGTTTGAATGCCTTTATTGACAAAGGCGCGGCCATCGCCGAATTCTACGAACAACGCGAGTTCAACAAAGCCATGCGTGAGATCATGTCCCTGGCAGACAGGGCCAATCAGTACATTGACGAAAAAAAGCCCTGGACGCTCGCGAAACAGGCGGGTACTGCACAGGAAGTGCACGAGGTCTGCAGCGTGGGCATCAATCTGTTTCGCGTACTGATGACCTATCTCAAGCCGGTGCTGCCGGCGATGGCTGACAAGGCCGCAGCGTTTCTGAACTGCTCTCTGGACTGGACTGCGCTGGACGCGCCACTGGCCGCACATCGACTGGCGGCGTTCGAACCACTCATCACGCGCGTTGACAGCAAACAGGTGGAAGCCATGATAGAGGCTGGCAAGGAAGAGAAGTTGGCCGCAACGACCGCTGCAGTTACCGCAGATTCGACGCTTGCTGTTGCCTCGACCATTGACTACGACGACTTCGCAAAAATCGACCTGCGCATTGCCGAGATTGTGGCAGCCGAATACGTAGAAGGGGCTGACAAACTACTGCGCCTGACACTCAACCTCGGCGAGGGCGGCGGCCAGAGACAGGTATTCGCAGGTATCAGAGCCGCCTATCAACCCCAGGACCTGGTCGGCAAACTGACGGTGATGGTGGCCAATCTGGCGCCACGCAAAATGCGTTTTGGTGTTTCCGAGGGCATGGTGCTGGCCGCAGGTCCAGGTGACAGGGAACTGTTCCTGCTGGAGCCGCACGCGGGAGCAAAGCCCGGCATGCAGGTCAAATAGGTCCATTACGAAATTGCAGACTAATGCCCCTAAATTTGCACATTCCGGCTGCCTTCCATCCACTGAAACGGCTAGAATGGGCGACATGAAACAAGCATGCGCTTCAGTTGCAGGCAGAGCGCAGTGAGATACTTATCATGCTAACAGACTATTCCATATTGTTGATCAGTGCGATTCTGGTCAACAATTTCGTATTGGTACAGTTTCTGGGACTGTGCCCGTTCATGGGCGTGTCCAACAAACTCGAATCCGCCATGGGCATGGCGATGGCCACCACCTTTGTGCTGACACTGGCATCGGCGTGCAGCAACCTGGTCTATCACTTCCTGCTGGTGCCCCTGGGACTGGCCTACCTGAAAACCATTACCTTCATTCTGGTTATCGCGGTGGTTGTGCAATTTACCGAAATGGTGGTGAAAAAGACCAGCCCCCTGCTCTATCGCGTGCTGGGTGTCTACCTGCCGCTGATTACCGTCAACTGTGCAGTGTTGGGCCTTGCTCTGCTGAACATCAGCAAGGACCACAGTTTTCTGCAATCGCTGGTCTACGGCGTTGGCGGCGGGGCAGGCTTCTCTCTCGTGCTGGTACTGTTTGCCGCCATGCGTGAACGCCTGGCGGTGGCGGATGTACCCACTCCGTTCAAGGGACCGGCCCTCGGCATGATCACAGCAGGCCTCATGTCCCTGGCCTTCATGGGCTTTGCCGGGCTGGTATAAACGCAAGTGATCGACTTCCTGGCACAGTATCCGCTGTTTAGCGCCCTGCTCGCCCTGGTGGGGCTGGCTGCAGTATTCGGCGCGCTGCTGGGTTATGCCGCCGAACAATTCAAGACCGAAGGCAACCCCATTGCGGACGAGATCAACAATATCCTGCCCCAGACCCAATGTGGCCAGTGCGGCTATCCCGGCTGCCGACCCTATGCGGAGGCCATCGCCAACGGTGAAGCCATCAACAAGTGCCCGCCGGGCGGTGAAGCAGGCATTCAGGCCCTGGCGGCTCTGTTAGACGTCGAACCCATACCCCTGGACGAGGAACATGGCGAAGTAAAAGAAGCACCGACAGTAGCATTCATCCGCGAAGAGGAATGCATCGGTTGCACCAAATGCATACAGGCCTGCCCGGTAGACGCCATTCTCGGCGCTGCCAAACAGATGCACACTGTGATCAGCAATTTATGTACCGGCTGTGACCTGTGCGTCGAGCCCTGTCCTGTTGACTGTATTGACATGATCAGCCAGGAAGAATCCCTGCAAACCTGGCACTGGCCGTTGCCTGACCCGGTTAGCCGGCGCGTCGACATCATCGCCACCGACAGCGTACCGAGCGATGTCCACCGGGATCGGGCGGCATGAGAAAAATCTTCGACTTCCACGGCGGCATTCATCCGCCTGAGAATAAACACCAGTCTGTCCGTACGCCAATCGCCGATGCCGGTATTCCGCCGGAGTTGATCATTCCGCTGTCGCAGCATATCGGTGCGCCAGCAAGCCCGGTGGTGACAGTCGGCGAGCGTGTGCTCAAGGGCCAGATGATCGCCGAGGCGCGTGGCTTCGTCAGCGTGCCCGTGCATGCTCCGACGTCGGGCACGATTCTCGCGATTGAGGACCGGCTCATTGCACACCCCTCCGGTCACCTCGCGCCGTGTATCGTGATCGCCACGGACGGCCTGGATGAGTGGATTAAACACAGCGGCACGCCGGACTACGAGGCACTGGATAAAGCCGACCTGATCAATGTGATCCGCAACGCGGGAATCGCGGGCATGGGCGGCGCGGGATTTCCCAGCGCGGTCAAACTGTCGGTCAAACCGGACACCCACATTGCAACGCTGATCATCAACGGCACCGAGTGTGAACCCTATATCACCGCTGATGACATCCTGATGCGCGAACGCGCGGACCACATCATCGCGGGCGCAAAAATTCTGCGCCATATTATCGCCCCGGATGAAACCCTGATCGGCGTGGAGGACAACAAGCCGGAAGGCATCGCGGCGCTGCTGGCCGCTGCACAGGACTCGGGTATAGAGATTGTTGTCTTCCCCACCAAGTACCCTTCCGGCGGCGAAAAGCAGCTTATCGAAATACTGACGGGCAAGCAGGTACCCAGCGGTGGACTGCCCTCCCAGGTGGGGGTGATGTGCCAGAATGTCGGCACTACTGTGGCCATCTACGAGGCCGTGGTGCGGGGACGACCGCTGATTTCCAGAGTGACTACCGTCACCGGCGACAGCGTGCGTGAACCGCAAAATTTTCAGGTCCTGATCGGCACGCCGATGCGCTACCTGCTGGAACAGGCCGGCTACCAGGCAGCAAAAAATAACCGTCTCATCATGGGCGGACCGATGATGGGTTTCACGGTGCCCGATGCTGGCGTACCCATTGTAAAAACCACCAACTGCCTGCTGGCGCCCACTGAGTCCGAGTTGCCCACACCGCCACCGGCCCAGGCCTGTATTCGCTGTGGACTGTGCGCCGAGGCCTGCCCGGTCAGCCTGTTGCCACAGCAGATGTTCTGGTTCGCCCAGGGCAAAGAGTTCGACAAGCTGGAACACCACAACCTGTTCGACTGTATCGAATGCGGAGCCTGCTCCTACGTCTGCCCCAGCCACATACCGCTGGTGCAGTACTATCGCGCCTCCAAGGCCGAGATCCTGCAATTGCGCCGCGATCACGAGAAGGCAGAGCAATCGAGGATGCGCTTCGAGGCGCGCCAGCAGCGCCTGGAGCAGGCCGAAGCCGAGAAAGAGGCCAAGCGGGCCGCGCGCAAACTGGCCGCTGAGCAGCGTGCCCAGGCGGCGGGCACCGAGGGCGCAGAGGACCCGATCGAGGCCGCCATTGAGCGTGCCAAAGCCAAAAAGGCGTCACAACAAGGCGGCGCGGGTGCGGAAAGTGCACTGGATAAACTGGAGAAAGCCGTCGTAACCACGCGCAAGCGCCTGGATACTGCGACCACCAAACTGGATGAGGCCCGCGCGCAGGGCAGCGATCTGGTAGACGCACTGCAAGCGGGTGTAGACAAGACGCGGGCCAAGCTGGCGGAGGCCGAGCAGGCCCTGCATAACCACCTGGCCAGCCATAACGTGGTGTCCGCAAATAGCCCGCCGCGGGATGCCGCCCAGGCTGCGATCGAGAAAGCCATGGCAGCACGCGCACTGGACGCAGCACTGAGCCCCGTGGAAAAAGCGCGCGCCGATCTGGCGAAGTTACAGCAACGCCTGCACAAATCACAGGAGTCTCTGGCCCGTAGCAGGGCCAATGGCGACGAGGCGAAGATTATCGAAGCGCTGGAATCCACTGTGGCGCGATTGACCGAGAAAATCAGCGCCGTGCAACAACAACTGAACTCAGCGGAGCACGCCTGAGATGGCGCTGATTCGCCTCACTTCGCCGCATGCCCATGGACCCATGAGCACGCAGCGCGTTATGCAGAACGTGCTGCTGGCGACGGTTCCCGGGATTATAGTGCTCACCCATTTTTTCGGCTTTGGCACGCTGGTGAACATCGCCTGGGGCAGTGTTGTGGCGCTGGCGTGCGAGGCGCTGGCCCTCAAGCTGCGACGGCGTCCGCTCGGCTTCTACCTGAAGGACTGCAGTGCGCTGGTGACCGCCTTTTTGCTGTGTATCGCCTTGCCGCCCTACTCACCCTGGTGGCTGATCGCGGTCGGCATCGCCAGTGCCATTTTGCTGGCCAAGCAGTTATACGGCGGCCTGGGCTATAACCCCTTCAACCCGGCCATGGCAGGCTATGTCATCCTGCTCATTTCCTTCCCGCTGCAAATGACCGCCTGGGCGCCACCACGGGGCTTGGGCGAGTTGCCCGGACTGCTGGATGCCCTGCAGGCCTGTTTTTCCCCGGACCTGTATGACGGCACTACCATGGCGACACCACTGGACCTGTTAAAGCAGAACAATAGCTTGTTGATCGACGATCTGTGGCAGCAAAATCCCCAGTTCGGACGCTGGGCCGGCATCGGCTGGGAATGGGCCAATATCGCCTTTTTGGCCGGCGGGGCGTGGCTGCTGCATCAGCGCATATTCACCTGGCATGCCCCCGTGGCGATGCTGGCCAGCCTCAGCCTGCTGGCTGCCGTGTTTTATGATGGCGGCAGTTCCGCCAGCGGCGGTTCGCCCCTGTTCCACCTGCTCAGCGGCGCCACCATGTTTGGCGCCTTCTTCATTATCACCGACCCCGTGACCTCCGCAGTGTCCGTGCGCGGCCGCCTGATCTATGGCGCCCTGATCGGCGCGCTGGTCTACATTATCCGGGTAAGGGGCAACTACCCCGACGCCGTGGCGTTTGCGGTGCTGATCATGAATTTTGCCGCGCCTTTTATTGATTACTACACCCAGCCGCGCACGTATGGCCACGGTGGCAAGCAGGGGGAGCCATAGGATGCTGGGCCAATCCATCACGCGCAATAGTGTGCTGCTGGCACTGTTTGCGCTGAGCACCACCGCGCTCATCGCCAGCACCTACCTGCTCACAAAAGACGATATCGCCCTGCAAATGCGCCAGGCGGAAGAGAGAGCCCTGCTGCAAATCGTGCCCAGGGCCAGGCACGACAATTCAATGCTGGATGACACCATCCCGGTGGGGCCGCAAGACGCAGGACTCGGCCTGAGGGAGGAAAAGCGGATCTATGTCGCCCGCCAGAGCGGCACTGTCGTGGCGGTGATCATCCCGGTGGTCGCTCCCGATGGCTATTCGGGAGACATTGATCTGATCGTAGGAATCAATAGCGATGGCACTATCGCCGGCGTACGGGTCCTCGGGCACAAGGAAACACCGGGGCTAGGCGACAAGGCAGAGCTCAAAAAATCCGACTGGGTGCTGGGTTTTGAAGGGCGCTCCCTGGCCAATCCCACACTGGATGGCTGGGCCGTAAAGAAGGACAAGGGCGTTTTCGACCAGTTCACCGGCGCCACCATCACACCACGTGCTGTTGTCGCTGCTACACT
Source organism: uncultured Gammaproteobacteria bacterium (assembly GCA_963712135.1). Lineage (GTDB taxonomy): Bacteria > Pseudomonadota > Gammaproteobacteria > Pseudomonadales > Halieaceae > Marimicrobium. The sequence continues at coordinate 39,085 of CAVQGV010000026.1, read as the reverse complement.
TAGAGCGTTACAATTCGCAGAGGCAAACAAAAAGACCTTGTTCGGCGCCGAGGATACTGTCCCCGCTGAAGGTGATTCGTAATGACTGAATTCAGTTACAAAGACCTGTCCCTCAATGGGCTTTGGAAAAACAACCCGGCCCTGGTACAGCTACTCGGGCTGTGCCCGCTGCTGGCAGTCTCTGGCAGTGTGGTCAATGCCATAGGCCTGGGACTGGCCACCACGGCGGTACTGGTGCTGTCCAACGCATCAGTATCCCTGGTCCGCAACGTGGTCTCGGACACGGTGCGTCTCCCGACCTTTGTCATGATCATTGCCTCGGCGGTAACCTGTATCGAACTGCTGATGCAGGCCTTCGCCTACGAGCTGTTCCAGATTCTGGGTATCTTCCTGCCCCTGATTACCACCAACTGCGTGGTGCTGGGCCGCGCCGATGGCTTCGCCGCCAGAAATCCCCTGGGCGCCTCCATGTACGACGGCCTGTTTATGGGCCTGGGCTTTGCCTCTGTACTGGTACTACTGGGTGGCCTGCGTGAATTGACCGGTACTGGCGCACTGTTCGCCAATATGGATTTGCTGTTCGGTCCGGGCGCGGCCAATTGGAAAATCGTGCTGTTTGGCAATTATCAACCCTTCCTGCTGGCGATACTGCCGCCAGGGGCCTTCATCTTCACCGGCCTGCTTATCGCAGTCAAAAACCTGATTGATGATCACCTGAAGAAGCGGGAGGCTGCATTCAAAGCCCGACCCGTGAAAGGCGCCAAGCGTGTGCGTGTAACAGGCACTGTTTCCTAGGAGTGCTCCCCGAGCACCATCAAGGTATCGAGTAATTCATCCACCGCGGCATCGTCCATGCCGCGATTTTCCTCAGCGCAGCTGTAGGTGATAAATAGCAGCAGCGCGCCGTTCGACACGTACCACTCGCGCACTGCTGTCTCCTCCTGCACATAGCTGCTGCTGACACCCACAAACTCACCGAGCGTGACCGACTTCCAGTCCAGTGGTTGCTCCGACTCCGTCTGTGCAATTGACTGCACCGTGTCGCGCTCGAATATCCCCTGTTCCTTGTGCAGGGTACTGATTTCGATACACCCCACGTCGTCCTGGTCACCGACCAGAATGCTGTCCTCCTCCGATTTCGCCCACCACTCCGGTGGAATCGCCAGGGTCCACCACTCGGTTTCCAGCACGTTCATCTGCTAATCCTTATAACTCGCGGGACATCAACAAGGCGTCCTCGCGTCCGCCCTCTTTAGGGTAATAGTTTTTGCGTACGCCATCCAACGCAAAACCACTGCCCTCGTACAGGCGCCGGGCAGCCTTATTGGAGCGGCGGACTTCCAGCAGGCAGCGCCTGGCGTCAGTCCCTATCAATTCCACCACGGCCGCCTCCAGCAGCAGCCGGCCCAGACCCTTTCGCTGATGCGCCGGGTGTACCGCTATATTGTGGATAGAGCCCTCGTCGAGCACCTGGGAAAACACCACGAAGCCGTGCAGGCGATCATCCTCTGCAACAACCAGCGCGGTCTCCCGGTAGCCGCCGGTAGTGCTGCAGACCAGGGCAAACTGTCGCTCACTCCAGGGATTGAAACTCACCTCGGCATCGATAGCCGCCAACCATCCGGCATCTGCCGGGCAGGCAGGCCTAATCGCGTGCGGCACGACCAGAGATGGCCTGAAAAAATACGGGTGCAGACAAAGCGATGGCGCCGCTCACAGTGTGCTTACCAATGGCAGCAGATCCCGCCACACCGTTCGCTTGAGCGCGGGCTGTGCCAGAATTTCCGCACTGCTGGCGGTGCTCACTGTGAGAATTTTCACCTCCTGCAGTGGCACCCGCATCGCACAGGACTGTCCCAACAGGACCAGACCACGGCACCCGTGCTGCTCCAGTCTGCGGCCGACAAACCCTGCCACACTGGCCCGTGCCGCTTGCGCACCGAGATCCAGCTGGCGGTTGGTGTGAATCGGCCAATCAAACTGCGCTACTGCAGGTGGCGCCGCGCCGGGGCGGGCCGCAGATGCCCCTGTTTCTGTTCTAGATTCCCGCTGCATGACCAGTGCCCTTGCCATGGATTGCACGAGCTGAACCTGCTCCGTGGTCAGTGGCATGCCGGTCAGTTCCTCGAGCCACAACCAGTCGCCTGCAACGATAGCGGTCAAACTGAAGCGGGGCACTGCTGCGCCAGGCGGCGACTCTTCATCCTGCAGTGGCACAGGGATCGTATCTTTGATCCGTGCAACCGCGCCCGCTACAGGGCGTGTTCCGGCATCCGGCTGCTTCGCGGGTGCTGATAGCGCTCGCGCAATGGGTGTCTCGGCATCTTGCAGCACTGGCGTGGCACGCGTTGCAACTATCGCCAAACGCCGGGTCAGCGCCGCCCCGGGCAGTTGAGTGCGCGACACATAGCTGTCTATACCCAGCGCTTCGAGGTAGGCCATGCGCCTTATTTCCTGCATTCCCACTTCCATCCGATATCGCCTAAATCCTGCAAAAGTCTAACAGTTTTTCACACATGGCTATATCCAGCGCCACCCGTGGCGATTAAAAAACATGACCGCGGAGTTGCTGAAGTATTTCAGGTGGAGCCAACCCTTGCTCGCGGCATACCCTCCATGGTGAACAATTCGCATGGCCGGATCGAAGACCAGACGACCCTGCTTACGCAGGCGCAGGGACAGGTCGAAATCTTCAAAATACAGGAAAAAATCGTCATTGAAGCCACTCACCGCGCGCAGGGCATTCGTGCGCACCAGCATGAAACAGCCACTGGCGATCGCCACGTTAACCTGTTGTTCCCCGCTACACAGATCGCGCATTTCGTAATCTGCCAGCCGCTGCTGAAACAGTCGACGAACGATCCGGGGGGCGAATCCGCGCAGGAACAATACCAGAACCGAGGGATAGCGTTTACACAGGAACTCCTGTTCCCCATTTCCCCCAAACACCATTGGACTCGTTAATGCGACATCGTCGCTTTGCAGCAATGACGAAAGGCCAGCCCGCAGTGTATCGCCCTCCAACTCCACGTCTGGATTAAGTACCAGATGAAAATCACTCGTCAGGAGCGGCAAAACCGTATTGTGTCCGAAGCCGAAGCCGCGATTGCTCGCTTGTGCAGAGTACAGCACGGTAAAGAATTCACTCAGCGGCCAGTCAGCCATCTCCCGCTCGAGGCGCACGCGATACGCTTCTTCGGATGCATTGTCCACGAGATAAACCGTCACGCGATCCAGACACCCAGCCTCCCGGGCAACCTGTGCTGAACTGTGCAGACTCTGCAAGGTGCGCCGCAAAAACTCCAGTGAGCTGTTGTGGAGCACGATCGACACCGAGAGTTGAACCTGGGGCTTGGTGGGGAAATCCATCGGCCAGATGGTATCAGGTGTCGGTCGCTGCGCAACACAAGCCGCTACCTTCAGAGGAAGGAATACGGTGCCTGATATAACTAATTACTATGTAAATTTTCAAAATTTGACCCTTGTGCCTAAATCCGCGACCTGTTCCTGCAACGAACCTTGTGTAAAAAATCACAAAAGCTGCCTATGGCTATGTTATTTATCGAGTTTTCGGATCACTCCATGCTAAGCTGCAAAAAGTGGATAATTCAGAGGTTGACTCTCTGGGCAAACGCCGCAGAATCAGACAAGGCCACATCACACTATAAGACCGGCTGTACAGCGGGCAACAGGGGATAAAAAATGATCAATCGGGGCACCACCTTCATTAGCCGTCTGGCTGTTATGTTCGCAGTTATCTTCACTTTCACCGCTTGTGGCGGCGGCGGGGGCGGCAGTAGTTTTTATGAAGATCCGGATGATAATAAGCCGCCTACTTTGTCTTTTACCCTACTGGATGCTGAGGGCAACCAAACCAACACCGTCACCTCCTCGGCGGTAGGCACTCTCAAGATAGCCGTGTCGGGTAAGGGAACGGCCAACGTAGTGGTCTCTGCTACAACGGATGTGGGTACGCTGCTTCCCGCATCAGCCCTGACCGATGGCAACAGCGTTGCAACGTTTCAGTTAAAGATAGAGCCCGGAACTGCAAAAGGTGGCGGCACCGTAAGCGCAACAGCCGCTACTAATGATGGAGATATCACTGGCACCTTCGGCTTCCAGGTCGGCGAAACTGGTCTGCGTCTGGGTTACTTCGACAGCAATGGCGATTTCATCGAGAATGCGATCGCCATTGAGCCCGAATCAACGCTGGCACCACAGGGCAGCGCGCAGTTGACTATTGCCATCGTAGATGAATTCGATCAACTCGTCAGCACAGCAGAGAGCGTCAGCTTCAGTAGTAGCTGCCTCTCCACCGGCCTGGCTACACTTGATCCAATCAGCCCGATCACCTCTGTCAACGGACAAGTAATTGCAACGTATAGAGCAAACGGGTGCGCAGGAATCGACAATATCAGCGCCAGCGTAGTGGGCGCCAGTTCGCAGGCATTTGGCAGCGTAACCATTGCGCCCGGGTCAGCCACAGGGCTTGTCTTCGTCAGTGCAGAGCCGACCACGATCGCTTTGCGCGGCACAGGCGCATCCTCGCAGCGCAAAGAATCTGCAGAATTAGTCTTTACAGTGCTTGCAGCTAGTGGCGTGCCTATACAGGGTGTGCGAGTCGAGTTCTCATTGACCACAACCCAGGGGGGCTTGTCAGTGTCGCCAAGTTCCGCCGTGAGCACCAGTAACGGCACGGTCAGAACTACCGTCACTGCCGGCGATGAACCAGCAGTAGTCAGCGTTATCGCATCCACTGTGTCCGATGACGACACCAGCCTACAGGTTTCGACCATCTCAGATGCCATAACAGTTACCCCGGGACTGCCGGTACAAAACTCAATTAGTCTGTCGCTAGCGCAGGGTCAAGGATACGTAGTGGAAAAGGGCATGACCGTGGACGGTGTGCAGCGTACGTTTACTGTGCGTATGTCTGACATGTTCGGCCTGCCGGTGCCTAATGGCACTCTAGCCGAGTTTTCGACGGAGTACGGTGCTATTGATCCTTCATGTAGGACAGGCGTACAGAATGGCGCCCGCATAACAGGAGCGCCTACGATCAATGCGGGCGAATGCAGCGTATTGTGGACGAGCCAGGATCCTCGAGTCCCAACACTGGTGCAAGACCAGAATGCCGTGCAAACGATCCTGAATAACCCGGGCTATGACTGCGATAGCCACAATGGCAATTCCGGCCCCTGCCCGGACAACCTTGGCTATACCAATGGCGGTCGGTCCACCGTGCTGGTGACTGCCGTGGGACAGGAATCCTTTGTAGACACCAATGGCAACGGGATAATGGATCCCGAAGAAAAAAATCGCTTCACCAATCTGCCTGAGGCATTCCTGGACAACAACGAGGATGAAGCCTACACGCCCTACTTATGCGACCCGGCCAATGGCCCGGTACCACCACTTGCACAGTGCAGGGCCGGATCCGAGGAAGATTTTATAGATTTTAATTCCAACGGCGGTTACGACCTCAATGATGACCCGGCGCAGTACAATGGCCTGGCCTGCCCAACGAGCGGTGACGGCGTCTATTGCAGCCGCGAGCTGGTCGATGTGAGGGCTGATAATGTTCTGATTCTCTCTGCACCGGATCTCAATGTAGGAAAATTCTGGGATATTATTCTTGTCAATGGCGCCACGGTGGCTTCTGGTGGAACCAAAGGCGGAGTCACCTATAAGGCCTATATCTCCGACTTGTACAATAACAGGCCTCCAGCAGGGTCAACTGTAAGCGTCAGTGTAAGTGGCGGTTGCACGCTCCTCAGTGCGTCATCCTTTGTAGTCGACAATTCCCCGGACTTTGGAGCCTACACTGTTAACGCGGTAGAAACGGGAGGGGAAGGTGTTGCGGATGGAACGGTCAGTATCACTCTGCAACCTGCACCCGGACCCGCACCAGCAGGTGTGAGTGCACCCTATACCGAGACCTTCACCTGCAAGTTAGAGCCGCCACCACCGGACTGCACACTTGACCCACTACCAGAAGGTTGCCCAGTAATTTAGGGCGATCAAAGGCCGGTTCGGATAGAACGAACAGAAATAGCCGCAATGACCCCATTGCGGCTTTTTTTATTCCCATTTCTCCTCATGCTATGCTTTACCACGTATCGACCTTGAATCGAGATACTCTCCGACAATGACATCGCTGTTTGGCAACATGCGCACCACCATTCGACTCTCCGTTGTGACTGCACTTCTTTTCGCGACGATCCTGACCGCCAGTATCGCCATCGGCCTGCAGTACTACTTCGGCCAGGCCATGGCCAAGGAAATCGCCTCAGACCTTTACGCTTCTGCTTCCTCCAGTATCGCCGGCGAACTGCGCAGCGTGGGGCGAATAAATGCCAATGTCATTGATCTACTGGCCGACAACCCGGTACTGCGCGACTACGGAGACGAAGCGGCGCATCTGGAGATGTTTACCCAGGTGTTGCTGAAAAACCCTCTGTACTATGGCATCTATATTGGCGGAGGTGACGGCAGCTTCTTCGAGGTGATTAATCTCAATACCAGTGATTCGGCTCGAAAAATGTTGCACGCACTCCCGACGGATCGCTGGCTGATCATTACGGTACGCCCCGGCGAGAACGGACAGGAGCGGCATTACCGCTACCTGGATGAAAATCTGCAGGTGCGACTATCCCGCTCGGAGCCCACGGATTTCGACGTGCGCTCACGGCCCTGGTATACCGGTGCCATCGCATCCAATGAGGTGCAACATACCGAGCCCTATATCTTTGCCCAACTCGGAGTACCCGGGCGAACCCTGTCGAAGCGCTTGAAGGACTCGGAGACCGTTGTGGCTATTGATATGACGATGACAACAATTTCCGAGTTCCTGAGTGAGCCCACGATCTCCAAACACGGGGATCTCTATCTTTTTACCGCCGATGGCCAGGTAATGGCATCCAGCCTGAACCCACAAAACACCCAACCCGGGCTCCCGATACCCCAGCTGGTCCTGACAGAGGAAGAAAGGCAGTTCGTAGCGACACAGCCCGTGCTGCGCGTTTCAAATGAGCGGAACTGGCCACCACTCGATTTCACCCAGGCGGGACAACCCAGTGGCTACTCGGTTGATATCATCAAACTCATCGCACAAATAACCGGACTCAGAATCGGTTTCACCAATGGCTACAGTTGGCCGGAGCTGGTAAAACTGTACAAGGACGGTGAAATTGATCTACTGCACTCGGTTATTCTGACTGAGGACAACAGGAGTTTGGGCTTACCCGGAAAAAGCTATGTGCAATTGCCTTTTGCAGTGGCCACCGGGGAAAGCAGCAGCCCGATCACCGACTTATCGCAGCTGAATACAAAACAACTGGCCATTCCTGCGGGATGGTCGATCATTCCCATCGTTCGCGCTCGTTATCCCACTGATCGAAATTATCGAAACCGAGTCCACGTTACAGGCACTGGAACTGGTGCTGGCCGGCAAGGTGGCTGCTGCCCTCGATAACGAGGTGATCATGCGCTATATCGCCCGCAGTTATTTTCTAACGGGGCTACAATTTAACAGCGAAGTCAATTTCGGTGAGAATGCGCTTCCGGACAAATTGCACATTGTAGTCCCTGCAGACAAACCGCAACTTCGCCAGTTGCTAGATAAGGCGATCGCTGCTATCGGGAAGGAGCAACTGGAGTATCTATCAGACAAGTGGTTTGCACCTGGCAAGGACACGTGGTGCGACCTATTCGAATGTCGTTCCCAGTGACTCCCTCATCAAGATAGCCGCCGACGCCGGCATCCACGGCCAGCTTGTTGAAACCCAATTGGCCGGCGAAACCTATCTCGCCTATGCCGCCCCGCTGGGTGATGGCGAGAACCCACTATTTCTGGGAATACTCTCCCCGCGCGAAACGCTCGTCGCCCCATTCCTTAACCAGGTCAAGCTGTCAATAGCGATTACCGCGGCGTTCCTGTTGCTGCTATTACCGATTTCCCTGCTCTTTGCCAATCCCATTGTGCGCCCGATCCGGCAATTGGCCCTTGAAAATGACAAGGTACGGCGGCGGGAATTTGCAAAAGTTGTGCGCGTCGACACGCATGTGAAGGAGTTGGATGAACTTTCCGAGTCCATGATCAACATGGTCGCAGCCATACAGGCGCATGAACTCGCGCAACGCGCACTGATGGACGCCTTTATTGAGCTGATTGCGCAGGCCATTGACGACAAGTCTGCGTACACCGGTGGTCACTGTAAGAGAGTACCGGAACTGGCACTCATGCTCGCCGAGCATGCATCCGCCAGTGACCTTCCAGCATTCAGGAATTTTAGCCTGGAGTCGGATGATCAATGGCGAGAATATCGCATCGCCGCATGGTTGCACGATTGTGGCAAGATCACCACACCCGAGCACATCGTCGACAAGGGCAGCAAACTCGAGACTATATACAATCGCATCCATGAAGTACGTATGCGCTTTGAGGTACTGTGGCGCGATGCTGAGATTGAATACTGGAAGCAACGCCTGGAGACGCCGGAGCAGCGAGCAGAACTGGAGCAGCAGTTACAGCAAAAGCAACGGGACCTGGAGGCCGACTATGCCTTTATCGCCAGCTGTAATGTCGGCGGTGAATTTCTCGATCAGGAAAAACTCGATCGACTGCAGGACATCGCTAAAACAACCTGGCAACGACACTTCGATGACCAATTGGGCCTATCTCCATTGGAAGAACTACGCGCTCGGAATTTCAAACAAGTACTCCCGGTAACAGAGCAGCTTCTAAGCGACAAACCCGAGCACATTGTCCAACGGGTACAAGCGGCGATTTATCCTCCAGAGCTCGGCATAAACATGGATATCCCGGAGCATCTGTATAACCTGGGCGAAATCTATAATCTCTCGGTCTCGCGCGGCACCCTCACCGCTGAGGACAGGTTCAAAATCAACGAACATATGATCAGTACTATCAAGATGCTCGAGAGCCTGCCATTTCCTGAAGAACTAAAAAATGTACCGCGTTATGCATCCACGCATCACGAGACCATGAGAGGATCTGGTTACCCACGCAAACTTCCCGGCGAAAAACTGAGCATTCCCGAACGCATTCTCGCCATTGCCGATATTTTCGAGGCGCTTACCGCTGCAGACCGACCCTATAAGAAAGCAAAGCCGGTGAGCGCTGCCATCGATATCATGCACAACATGGTTCTGGATAACCACATCGACAGGGACTGCTTTGAATTGTTTGTCAGGGATAAAGTTTACTTGCGATACGCCAGGGAATTTCTGCCTGAAAGCCAGATTGACGATGTTGATACAAGCAAATATTTGGTGGGCTAACGCTTAATTAATCATTACCGTCGAAAACAGGATGACCTACAGTAAGACGCGAGCATGCTCGCGTTCCCTTCGGGACGCCTGCGGCGCTTCTTCGCCATGCCTGCGGCACAGGCTGCGTCACATGGTAGCCTGCGGCTACGTCAGGACGGAACAGAGAATCAACGCATCCCAAATTAAAAAGGGCCACCCTAACAGGGTGACCCTTTTGAATTTAAAGCCTGGCGATGACCTACTCTCACATGGGGAGACCCCACACTACCATCGGCGATGCACCGTTTCACTGCTGAGTTCGGGATGGGATCAGGTGGTTCCAATGCTCTATGGTCGCCAGGCAAACTGGCTCGATGGTCCTGGGTCTCACCTGCCTGCGCAGTGCCCGGTGTCCATCCAATAAGGCGGTAAATCAAGCTGTCTGTTCTTCGGTGTCGTTAACACCATGACCTGGCACAACATCCAGCCTTCTCACTTGCGCACTTCCGTGCACGACCTCCATGGAGGGTCTGCCCCTCTTTATGGGCATGGAGGAAGTGTCGAGAATCGTCCGGCCGGCGTACCGGGGGAACGATTCCGACCAAATAACTTGGATTATATGGTCAAGCCTCACGGGCAATTAGTACTGGTTAGCTCAACGCCTTACAACGCTTACACACCCAGCCTATCAACGTCCTGGTCTTGGACGGCCCTTCAGGGGACGTAAAGTCCCAGGGAGAACTAGTCTTGGGAGGGGCTTCGCGCTTAGATGCTTTCAGCGCTTATCCTGTCCGAACGTAGCTACCGGGCAATGCCACTGGCGTGACAACCCGAACACCAGGGGTTCGTCCACTCCGGTCCTCTCGTACTAGGAGCAGCTTCCCTCAATTCTCCAACGCCCACGGCAGATAGGGACCGAACTGTCTCACGACGTTCTAAACCCAGCTCGCGTACCACTTTAAATGGCGAACAGCCATACCCTTGGGACCGGCTTCAGCCCCAGGATGTGATGAGCCGACATCGAGGTGCCAAACACCGCCGTCGATGTGAACTCTTGGGCGGTATCAGCCTGTTATCCCCGGAGTACCTTTTATCCGTTGAGCGATGGCCCTTCCATACAGAACCACCGGATCACTAAGACCTACTTTCGTACCTGCTCGTCTTGTCAGACTCGCAGTCAAGCGCGCTTGTGCCTTTACACTAACCTCACGATTTCCGACCGTGATTAGCGCACCTTCGTGCTCCTCCGTTACTCTTTGGGAGGAGACCGCCCCAGTCAAACTACCCACCACACACTGTCCCCGGTCCCGATAAGGGACCTGGGTTAGAACCCCAACATTACCAGGCTGGTATTTCAAGGTCGGCTCCACGATGGCTGGCGCCACCGCTTCAAAGCCTCCCAGCTATCCTACACAAGTAAGGTCAAAGTCCAGTGTGAAGCTATAGTAAAGGTTCACGGGGTCTTTCCGTCTAGCCGCGGGTACACTGCATCTTAACAGCGATTTCAATTTCACTGAGTCTCGGGTGGAGACAGTGTCGCCATCGTTACGCCATTCGTGCAGGTCGGAACTTACCCGACAAGGAATTTCGCTACCTTAGGACCGTTATAGTTACGGCCGCCGTTTACCGGGGCTTCGATCAAGAGCTTCTCCGAAGATAACCCCATCAATTAACCTTCCGGCACCGGGCAGGCGTCACACCCTATACGTCCACTTACGTGTTTGCAGAGTGCTATGTTTTTAATAAACAGTCGCAGCGACCTGGTTACTTCGACCAGCCTCAGCTCAGGGAGCAAGTCCCATCACCAAAACCGGCGTACCTTCTCCCGAAGTTACGGTACCATTTTGCCTAGTTCCTTCACCCGAGTTCTCTCAAGCGCCTTGGTATTCTCTACCTGATCACCTGTGTCGGTTTACAGTACGGTTCCTTGTTATCTGAAGCTTAGAAGCTTTTCTTGGAAGCATGGCATCAACCACTTCATCCTGGCTCTCACCAGAACTCGTCATCAGCTCTCAGCCTTCCCACCAAAGGGAGTACCCCGGATTTACCTAAGATACTGGCCTACAACCTTAAACAGGGACAACCAACACCCTGATGGCCTAGCCTACTCCGTCCCTCCATCGCAATAACAAGAAGTGCAGGAATATTAACCCGCTTCCCATCGACTACGCATTTCTGCCTCGCCTTAGGGGCCGACTCACCCTGTCCCGATTAGCGTTGGACAGGAAACCTTGATCTTCCGGCGAGGGGGTTTTTCACCCCCTTTATCGTTACTCATGTCAGCATTCGCACTTCTGATACCTCCAGCAAACCTCCCGGTTCACCTTCAACGGCTTACAGAACGCTCCTCTACCATGCACATGCTTCCTTAAACTCACTCACTCAGATCCTGCTCTCTCTTGTAGAAGCAGCCCGACTCAACGTTCGGGAGGGCTTGGTCGTCATCTGCCTGCGGCAGCTGTCGACAAGCGATCATCCTATATGAGTTTAAGTGAAGCATGTGCATCCGCAGCTTCGGTTACCAATTTAGCCCCGTTATATCTTCCGCGCAGGCCGACTCGACTAGTGAGCTATTACGCTTTCTTTAAAGGATGGCTGCTTCTAAGCCAACCTCCTAGCTGTCTAAGCCTTCCCACATCGTTTCCCACTTAACTGGTATTCGGGACCTTAGCTGGCGGTCTGGGTTGTTGCCCTTTTCACGACGGACGTTAGCACCCGCCGTGTGTCTCCCGCGATTGTACTCCTGGGTATTCGGAGTTTGCATGGGGTTGGTAAGTCGGGATGACCCCCTAGCCCAAACAGTGCTCTACCCCCCAGGGTAAGACGCGAGGCTCTACCTAAATAGATTTCGAGGAGAACCAGCTATCTCCGGGCTTGATTAGCCTTTCACTCCGAGCCACAGGTCATCTCCGTATTTTTCAACAGACGTGAGTTCGGTCCTCCAGTTGATGTTACTCAACCTTCAACCTGCCCATGGCTAGATCGCCCGGTTTCGGGTCTATTGCCTGCAACTATGTCGCCCTGTTAAGACTCGGTTTCCCTACGCCTCCCCTAAACGGTTAAGCTCGCTACAGACAATAAGTCGCTGACCCATTATACAAAAGGTACGCAGTCACACCACGAAGGTGCTCCCACTGCTTGTACGTATACGGTTTCAGGTTCTATTTCACTCCCCTCTCCGGGGTTCTTTTCGCCTTTCCCTCACGGTACTGGTTCACTATCGGTCAGTCAGTAGTATTTAGCCTTGGAGGATGGTCCCCCCATCTTCAATCAGGATAACACGTGTCCCGACCTACTTGTCGCAAGCTCAGTACCACCACCAGGTTTTCGTGTACGGGGCTATCACCCTCTATCGCCGGACTTTCCAGACCGTTCCACTAACCCAATGACTATCACTTGCAGGCTACTCCCCGGTCGCTCGCCGCTACTGGGGGAATCTCAATTGATTTCTGTTCCTGAGGGTACTTAGATGTTTCAGTTCCCCTCGTTCGCCCCTTACACCTATGTATTCAGTGCAAGGTACCTGGCTTACACCAGGTGGGTTTCCCCATTCGGACATCGCCGGATCAAAGTCTGTTTGCCGACTCCCCGACGCTTTTCGCAGGCTACAACGTCCTTCATCGCCTCTGACTGCCAAGGCATCCACCGTATACGCTTAGTCACTTGACCATATAACCGAAGTTATCTGTTTCCCTTAAAAGGGATCCGCCATTTTCAAACCACAAAAACAACGTCCAAGAAGACAGTTCCCCGACCCCCTTAACACAGGCCAGGTACTTAGTAGATGTACACCGATCACAGTGCACACCCGCCGGATGTTGTGACGCTTAAGTCACAGTGTTTATTACAACTCGTTGACAGCGGGGAATTGAAACCCGCCATCAAAGAACAATTTATCTATGAACCGCATGGCCCACCTCTACAGAAGTGCTCCATGTCAGCTCAAAGACTCAGCTTGATTTACCTTGTTAAAGAACATTCCGGTTGTTAAAACCAGACAAAAACACACCCACGGTGCGCTTGTGTCTGATTCCAGTGATGCGATGAAGGTATGGTGGAGCTATGCGGGATCGAACCGCAGACCTCCTGCGTGCAAGGCAGGCGCTCTCCCAGCTGAGCTATAGCCCCAAATAAGTCCTGTCAGCAATCACGAACTTGCCAGGTAAGCCACATCGCTCCACACAACAGCGCGATCTGGTAGGCCTGGGCAGATTTGAACTGCCGACCTCACCCTTATCAGGGGTGCGCTCTAACCAACTGAGCTACAGGCCTGTTGAACGGGTCTGCACACTCGTGATCTCTTTCGCATCAACCGATTAGATGAAGACAAATGTGTGAGCACTCATCAGAACGTGCCAACATCGTTTAAGGAGGTGATCCAGCCCCAGGTTCCCCTAGGGCTACCTTGTTACGACTTCACCCCAGTCATGAATCACTCCGTGGTGATCGCCCCCCCGAAGGTTAGGCTAACCACTTCTGGAGCAACCCACTCCCATGGTGTGACGGGCGGTGTGTACAAGGCCCGGGAACGTATTCACCGTGGCATTCTGATCCACGATTACTAGCGATTCCGACTTCACGGAGTCGAGTTGCAGACTCCGATCCGGACTACGAAACGTTTTGTGGGATTGGCTCCAGCTCGCGCCTTTGCAGCCCTCTGTGCGTTCCATTGTAGCACGTGTGTAGCCCAGGTCGTAAGGGCCATGATGACTTGACGTCGTCCCCACCTTCCTCCGGTTTGTCACCGGCAGTCTCCTTAGAGTTCCCACCATTACGTGCTGGCAACTAAGGACAAGGGTTGCGCTCGTTACGGGACTTAACCCAACATCTCACGACACGAGCTGACGACAGCCATGCAGCACCTGTCTCAGAGCTCCCGAAGGCACCAAGGCATCTCTGCCAAGTTCTCTGGATGTCAAGACCTGGTAAGGTTCTTCGCGTTGCATCGAATTAAACCACATGCTCCACCGCTTGTGCGGGCCCCCGTCAATTCATTTGAGTTTTAACCTTGCGGCCGTACTCCCCAGGCGGTCTACTTATTGCGTTAGCTGCGCCACTAAGAAATCAAGTCTCCCAACGGCTAGTAGACATCGTTTACGGCGTGGACTACCAGGGTATCTAATCCTGTTTGATCCCCACGCTTTCGCACCTCAGCGTCAGTATCGAGCCAGGAGGCCGCCTTCGCCACTGGTATTCCTCCATATATCTACGCATTTCACCGCTACACATGGAATTCTACCTCCCTCTCTCGTACTCCAGTCGGCCAGTATCAACTGCAGTTCCCAGGTTGAGCCCGGGGCTTTCACAGCTGACTTAACAAACCGCCTACGCGCGCTTTACGCCCAGTAATTCCGATTAACGCTCGCACCCTCCGTATTACCGCGGCTGCTGGCACGGAGTTAGCCGGTGCTTATTCTGTGGGTAACATCACAGGTAACCGCTATTAACCGCTACCCTTTTCTCCCCACTTAAAGTGCTTTACAACCCGAAGGCCTTCTTCACACACGCGGCATGGCTGCGTCAGGGTTGCCCCCATTGCGCAATATTCCCCACTGCTGCCTCCCGTAGGAGTCTGGGCCGTGTCTCAGTCCCAGTGTGGCTGATCATCCTCTCAGACCAGCTAAGGATCGTCGCCTTGGTGAGCCTTTACCTCACCAACTAGCTAATCCTACGCAGGCTCATCTGATAGCGCGAGGCCCGAAGGTCCCCCGCTTTCCCCCATAGGGCGTATGCGGTATTAGCTTGAGTTTCCCCAAGTTGTCCCCCACTACCAGGTAGATTCCTACGCGTTACTCACCCGTCCGCCGCTCTACTCAGCCCGAAAGCCTTTCGCGCTCGACTTGCATGTGTTAGGCCTGCCGCCAGCGTTCAATCTGAGCCATGATCAAACTCTTCAGTTTAATCTTTAACCTCTGCTACCTCTCCCTGTTACAGGTTCGGACAAGAGGGGAAGGTTACGCGAGTACCTCGCTTTACCCTCCAAATCATCAGCTCAGATACAATTCGAAAATCAAAAATTACTATGAATTAATGAGTCACTTGTTGTACCTGAATAGTTGTGACAACTATCCCAACAAGTGCCCACACATCTGTCTTCATCTTCTTGTTAAACAACATCCGAACCGCCAGGGCTCGAATCACCGGACAGGGCCTGCCTCGTCCGGGAGGCGCATTATACGCATAGCACCTCCCCCCGCAAGACCTTTTGCCGAAATAATTCCAGGTATTTCTACTGCGTTAAATTACGGCGCAAAGATGCGCCCGAATTTCGCTCGCGGAGGTGCATTAGCGAACAGTGGAATCAGGTTCTGGCCATCGCCGATCGTCGCTGCTTCAGGCTACGGCGCCGCACACGCCACACCAACAAGGCGGCGAAAATCGCGAGGTAGATGAGTGCTTGACCCAGATCGGAACGGGCCTGCCACAACAGGTGCATGCACGCGAGAACGGCCGCAGGGTAGACCAGGCGGTGCAGGCGCTGCCAATTGCCGCGCAAACGGCGCTGCATGGCGCGTGTGGAAGTAATGGCCAGGGGCAACATCAACAGCCAGGCAGAAAAGCCCAGGGTAATATAGGGACGTTCCGCGAGTTCTTCGGTCAATGCCGTCGGAAACCAGCCGATATAGAACTGCAGGAAAGTGAGAAAATGTACACAGCCATAGAAAAATGCGTAGAGCCCCAGCATGCGGCGCAACCCCAACAGAAGTGACCAGCCCGTCCAGGCGCGCAAGGGCGAAACCAGAAGGGTCAATGCCAGCATCCGCAGTGCCCACTCGCCGGTGAACAGCATCAGGGCTTCAGCGGGGTCCGGGCCCAGACGACCGCAAAGCGCAGCGTACAGTAACCACACCAACGGCAGCAGACACAGAACAAATGTCCCGATTCTTGCAACTCGTTCCATGCTCAGTAATTCCGCGCCAGATCCATACCCTGATAGAGGTGGGCCACCTGCTCAGCGTAGCCGTTGAACATTTTGGTGGGGATGCGGTTGGGACGAAACAGTGTTGAGGGCAAGCGGCGTTCAGAGGCCTGGCTCCAGCGCGGATGATCCACCTCGGGATTCACGTTGGCGTAGAAACCATACTCCCGCGGAGCCAGCGCCTCCCAGGTGGTCACCGGTCGTTTCTCGCTCAGGTGAATACGGACAATCGCCCGAGCACGTCGTCGCGCCGCAGGCCGTCCATGGCCAGCGCCGGACGGTTGATGTCTTTGACGATGAAGTCCGCGGTGTTCCGCGGCCCTCTCCGCGAACCTCGTAGACGACACACCCGTTGGGCATGGCGTCGAACAGGCCGCGCAGCAGCGCACCTCGCTCGAGCGCAGCGCCTCGCGCGTCTCGACTGCTTCGGTGACGTCCTGCATGACGGCCGAACGCATGAGTCATGGAGCCGATCCGGCCCTCGTTCGACCTCCAGGGTCTGATGGAGTTGGCGGACGACGCGATCCGGGCGGACGACGCGGAAGTCGGTCTCGGCCGTCTCGGCGCCCTCTCCAAGCCGGGCAAGCATCGCCTGGTTGAGGTGCCGGTCGTCGGGGTGGATGAGCTTGATGATGGAGTCCTGCTCGAGCCGGAAGCTCACAGTGGCCGATTACCTGCTGCTCGAGAAGCCCAACATCCCGGTTGCTGCCGCGTTCTACCTGGTCTACCTCGTCGGCCTGATCGCGCTCGCCGTGATACCGGGCCTGCAGGCCGGCAACGTCGGCGCAGCCCTGTGGCGGGGCGCACTCTTCGGTTTCGTCGCCTACGCCACCTACGACCTGACCAACCTCTCGACGCTCGCGAACTGGCCGGTCAACGTCACCATCATCGACATGATCTGGGGCACCGTGCTCAACAGCGTCGTAGCGGTCGCCGGCTACTACGGTGGCGTCTGGCTCAACGTGATCCCCCGCCCGTAGCGTGTTCGCCCTGCTCCCGACCCTGAGAAGGAACTCCGTCATGGCTCATGCGATCTGGAAGGGCACCATCTCCTTTGGACTGGTCACGATTCCCGTCGGGCTCTTCAGCGCGGTCGCTCAGCGCGACGTCAGCTTCCACCTGCTCGATGGGCGTGACTTCGCCGCAGTCAAGAACCGCCGCGTCAACGAGTCGACCGGTGAGGAGGTCCCGTGGGAGTCGGTCGTCAAGGGCTACAAGCTGCCTGACGGACGCTGGGTGACCATGACCGACGAGGACTTCTCGGCGGCCAACGTCCGGGCGACCCGCACCATCGACGTCCTCGGGCGCGGTCTGTGCCGAGGAGGTCCCGGCCACCTACTGGGACACGCCGTACTTCCTCGCGCCCGAGCCTCAGGGCGCCAAGGCGTACGCGCTGCTGCGCGAGGCCCTGCGTCGAGCCGGCCGCGTGGCGATCGCCCAGATCGTGATCCGCTCGCGCCAGCGCCTCTGCGCGCTCGTGCCCGAAGGCGACGCGCTGCTGCTCGAGGTGTTGCGCTACCCGTACGAGCTGCGTGCCGCCGAGGACCTCGACCTACCCGGTCGCGACCTCGAGGCGCTCGGCGTCACCGAGGCGGAGCTCGCTTTGGCCGCCCAGCTGGTCGCCACCATCGAGGGCACCTGGGATCCCGGCGAGCTACCACGACACCTACCGCGACGACCTGCTGGCGCTCATCGACCGCAAGGCCGCGGGCGAGACGATCGCAGTGGCCGAGGAGCCTGAAGCGCCCACGGCACAGGTGGTCGACATCGTCGAGCTGCTCAAGAAGAGCGTCGAGGACGCCCGCGCCGCGCGCGCGGCGGGCGCGTAGGCACCGCGCCGATGACACCGCTCGAGGAGTACCGCGCCAAGCGCGACTTCACGCAGACCCCCGAGCCGGGCGGCGAGGCCGCGCCCGATGCAACCGCGGCCGACTCGGCGGCCACCGAGCCGCTGCGCTACGTCATCCAGAAGCACGCCGCGACGGCACTCCACTATGACTTCCGGCTCGAGCTCGACGGCGTGCTCCTGAGCTGGGCGGTCCCCAAGGGCCCCTCGCTCGACACCCACGACAAGCGGCTGGCGGTCCACGTCGAGGACCACCCGCTCGACGTACGCCGACTTCGAGGGCACCATCCCCGCCGGCGAGTACGGCGGCGGCACGGTGATCGTCTGGGACCGCGGAACGTGGGAGCCGGTCGGCGACCCGCGCGCCGGCCTGGCGAAGGGCGACCTCAAGTTCAACGCTCCACGGCCCCAAGCTGCAGGGCCGCTGGGTGCTCGTGCGCATGAAGCCGCGGCCGAGCGAGAAGCGCGAGAGCTGGCTGCTCATCAAGGAGCGCGACGAGTTCGTGCGCCCGCGCGAGGAGTACGACGTCATCGCCGAGCAGCCCGAGAGCGTGGTCACCGGCGCTCGCTGGAGCAGGTGGCCGCCGAGGAGGCGCACCGGCCGACGAACCCGACCCCGCGCCGTCCGCATCGGCGCCCGGGAGCTGATCCGACGGGCATGCCGGCCGCTGCGCCGGACCGTCCCCGAGACCGCGATCGACTTCGAGATCGGCCTCGAGCTCGCGACGCTGGTGCTGCGACCGCCGGTCGGCGAAGGGCTGGCTCGCCGAGGTCAAGTACGACGGCTACCGGGCAGCCATCGTGCTCTCCGACGGCCACGCGCGGGCCTTCACGCGCAGCCACGCTGACTGGACCGACCGCTTCGCCCGCTCGCGCGTGCGGTCGAGGCGCTCCCGGTCTCCTCGGCGGTGCTCGATGGCGAGGTCGTCGTGTTCGACGAGGCCGGCGTCTCGCGATTCGGGCTGCTGCAGACGGCGCTCGGCTCGGCGCCGGAGCAGCTGTCGTTCGTCGTGTTCGACCTGCTCTACCTCAACGGTCGCGACCTGCGGGAGCTGCCGCTGTCCACCCGCAAGGACCTGCTCGCGACGGTGCTTGGCGACCTGCCGCCGGGCTCGCCCCTGCGCTTCGCCGACCACGTCGTCGACGGCGTCCGACGAGTTCTACCGCCAAGCGTGCCTGCAGCGGGCTCGAAGGCATCGTGTGCAAGCGCGCCGAGAGTCCGTATCCGACCCGGCCGCGGGCGCGACTGGCAGAAGGTGAAGTGCCGGCTACGCAGGAGTTCGTCGTGGGCGGTTTCACCGAGGCGCCGGCTCGCGGGCAGGGCTTCGGCTCGCTGATGCTGGGCGCCTACGACGGCGATCGGCTGGTCTACGCCGGCCGTGTCGGTACCGGATTCGACGACGCGACGCTCGCGACGCTGCGCGAGCGGCTCGACACGCCTCGAGCGCGCCGAGTCGCCCTTCGCCGATGCCGCCCCACGTCACCGGGCACGCGCTGCACTGGATCGAGCCGTCGCTGGTCGTCGAGGTGGCCTTTCCGCGAGTGGACGGCCGAGGGGCACCTGCGCCAGCCGGTCTTCCTGGGCGTCCGCGAGGACAAAGCGCCGCACGAGATCGTGCGCGAAGTCGCCGAGGCAGACGGCGTGACTGACAACAGCGCTCCCAGCGACGCCGAAGTCACGGCCGAACCCGCACCCGCTGACACCGCCGCGGCGAACTCCCGGCCGATCGACGTTCTCGGCGTGCGCGTCACCAACCCTGACAAGCGGCTGTTCCCGGAGTCGCCCTTCGGCAAGGTCGACTTCGCCAACTACTACGCCGCCATCGCACCTCTCATGCTCGCCGAGACCGCCGACCGGCCGCTCACGCTGGTTCGCTGCCCGGTCGGCCACGGCCGCGGCTGCTTCTACCAGCGTCACCCGGACAAGGGCTCTGAGCGAGCACGTCCACACGCTCGACCACACGCTCAAGGGCGAGGCCGTCAAGCTGCTCGTCGATCGACTCGGCCGAGGGGCTCGTCGCGCTCGCGCAGATGGGCGCGGTCGAAGTCCACACCTGGCTCTCGCCGCGCCGACGCGCCCACGCGCCCGGACCGCATCGTCTTCGACCTAGACCCCGGCGAGGGCGTCGGGTGGCCGCAGATCCGCGTGACGGCGCTGCTGGTCGCCGAGGAGTGCCGCAGCGCTCGGGTTCACGCCGCTACGTCAAGTCCACCGGGCAGCAAGGGGCTCCACGTCGTCCTGCCCGATCGAGCCGGTCTGGGAGTTCGCGCGGATTCGCGCGCTCGCCAAGGCGATCGCCGATCGGATCGCTTCGCGCCATCCGGACGCGCTTACCACGACCATGGCCAAGTCGCCAGCGGACCGGCCGCATCTACTTCGACTATCTGCGCAACGCCGAGGGAGCAAGCGCCGTCGCGCCATACTCGACGCGTAACCTGCCCGGACCCCCCGTGCGCCGTGCCGCTGGCCTGGGACGAGCTCACCGACGAACTCGACATCTGCGCGTTCACGCCCGGTCGCGTGCTGGAGCGGGCGAACGCCGGCGTGAACCCGTGGGCGGATCTGCCGGACCAGCGGCCGGATCACGACTGCTCCGCGCTGGCCGAGGAGATCGGCGTCGGGCCAGAGTTCGCTCACAGACTAGGAGAGCTCGCGCACCTTGCGCGCGGCGGCCTCGGCCAGGTCCTGGCCGACCACGAGCCGCAACGCGCTCACCAGGTTCTCGGACATCTTGCGCCAGGTCGGCGCTGCTCGAGCGTGTCCGGCGTCTTGCCGATTCGCTTGCTCTCGACGTCGACCGACACGGACGCGAGCACCGACCCGATGACCGGTCGCAGCGTCTCCTCGACGCGCATGGCGAGTGCGTTAGCCACGTCTCGCCCCCGCTGTCGTCAGCCGTGGGCTGACGGCCACCGGTGGCGCGCTCGCTTGACGGAGCGCAGGTACTCGCTCATGGCGGTGCGGACGCTGTAGAAGTACGCGGCCAGCAGGGCCATCGCGACGATGACGAGCACCTCGCGGGCGAGCTGGGCCTGCGCCAGCGAGACGCCGTTGGTGAAGTTGACCGCCCACTCGGTGATCGCCGAGGCGGCCGAGGCACAGGATCGCGAGCATGACGTAGCTGATCTTCTCGGCGATCGCACCGCCGAGCGCGACCTTGCGCACGCCGACCGCCTGGACAGCAGGAGCATGCCGGCGACAGCCAGCCCGATCAGGCTCACGCCGATGTGCGGGTAGAAGGCCGAGGCGGGAATGCTCGTCCAACGGCGTACGCCGAGGCAGGCAGCGCCGCGCTGCAGCGCCGACGACGCCGGCGATCATCAAACCTCGTCTCATGTCACAAGCCTTCCGGATTACTGCCGCTCGTGCTCCGCCGTCCGAGCAGCGCCGGCGATGCGCTACTCTCTTCATCGGCATCGCGAGGCGGGCCTTGTAGCCGAGCTTTGACGCGTTCGTGATCTGCGTCACAGATCGGAGCGCTACACTGATCCGGGGCCGCTCGCGGCTAGTCGGCGCCACCGCCACCGCCGCCGCCGCCACCGCCACCGCCGCCGGAGAAGCCACCGCCACCGCCCGAGGACGACGACATCTCGCTGGCGGCGACCGACGACGCGCGAGGCGAAGCCGCTCTGCAGAGACGGATACCGGCGAGCGCCCGTAGCCGCTGCCCGCCGTAGACCCACCAGTAGGTCATCGCGAAGCCCTGGTCCTGCACGACCTGCGGGCACGGCGACCTTGAGCTGCTCGATGACCTCCTCGGCGATGCCGAAGACCACCGCCAGCACGAGGAACCGGTTCCACAGCACGACCGAGGCAGGCGGCGCCTCGTTCGAGGCGCGAGAAGTCCCTGAGGAAGTTGCGCAGCGCCACGTACTGCGCGTAGAGCTCGTTGCCCTCGCGCGTGCGGCGGGTCATGAACAGCGCGAGCACCGCGATGATCGGCGCCGCAGACGAGCGGCAGCGACCATCGCCGACCTAGCACCTCCGACGCAGAACGCCGCGAACACGCCGATGACCGCCACGGCGCCCGCGAGCACGAACAGGCCGACCTGCCACGAGTCGCCCGCGGACTCGAGAAGCCGAGCTGCTCGGCCTCGCGCGGTGGCGTCGTCCTTCCACCCCTGGATCGCTCTCCGAGAACGTCTTGGGGTTGTCCTTCGCGTAGTCCTTGATGTCGTCGAGGCGCACGGGCCCGCCCTCGCCGATCGTCGTCGAAGAGGATGCGCGCCAGAGCTGGCGTCGAGACCGGTCGAGCTGCGCCTGCGCGCTCGGGGACGATCGAGAGCTCGTACGTCTGCTCGTCCTTGCCGCCGAAGAACCCCGGCGGTCGTCTCGACGACGGGCTCCATGCGGATGACGCCCTTGTCGGCGAGGTCCATGAGCGTCGCCGCGATGTCGGAGTCCTGCACCTTGCCGAAGCGCCAGAGCGCGCCGACGACCGCCGGATGGAGGTCGGGCGCGGGTCCTCTCGGAAGTACTGGCCCTGGAACTGCGGGCTTGAACTCGCGGCCGTGCTTGAGAACGCCCAGATCGCGAAGGCCGAGAGCGGCGAGCGACAGCGAGCCAGGCCCGCCGACGCAGAGCCGACCAGGAGCGCGCGCCTTCATGCGCGTCGGCGTTGGCCTCGTCGGCCAGCTTCGCCTCCTCGGCCAGGACCGTCGGCTTGCGCGGCTGGTCGATGACGGGCGCTGCCGGGAGCGCGGTCGCGGGATACA
Organism: uncultured Gammaproteobacteria bacterium; assembly: GCA_963712135.1. GTDB lineage: Bacteria > Pseudomonadota > Gammaproteobacteria > Pseudomonadales > Halieaceae > Marimicrobium. The sequence goes on along the minus strand of CAVQGV010000026.1, from coordinate 16,331 downwards.
GGACGCGGGCCTCGACGAAGGTGCTCGGCGGGGACTTCGGGCGACGCGTGAGGGTCACGACGCCGTCGTCGGCGATCGCGACCGTGCCGGTGAGCGGGCCGTGCGCCCACGCCTGCACCTCGTCCTTGGTGAGCGGGACCGGGGGCTTGATCGTCGATGGAGACGTCGGAGGCGGGCACCGTCCCACTGCGTGCCGATGAACTGCCAGTACAGCTCGGCGGTGTCCTGTAGCGCTGGGCGGCGCCCGTCACGTCGTAGGTCGAGCCGGAACGTCGCCTGCTCGTCGGACTTGCGGAAGTACGCGTGCGACCGAGGTCATCGCGCGCCGACGTCGCTCGACGAGTAGGTGCCGGGCGGTCGGTCGTCGTCGGGCGGCGTCGGGTCGTCGGTGCGAGCGGCGTCGCGCTGCCCGGCCGACGATCTCCTCGACGCCGATGCACCGTGATCGCCTGTCCGCCCTTCGTCGCGAGGTCCCAGTAGACGCGCGTGAAGTCGCCGTCGAAGTCGAACGTGCGGTCCTCGACGACCGACATCGAGCCGTCGGGCTTGACCTGCGCCTCGATGACGACCGGCCCCATCGTGTAGCTCCTTGGCCAGCGCCGGCAGCGCGAAGAGCGAGCTGGCAGCGACGAGCGCGAGCGCGAGCAACGGCAGCGCCATCCAGGCGGCGTGACGTGCGGCTCTGACGGATGTCGTCATGACCGCTCCTCTCTCAGGCGCCTGAAGAACGCGCGCAGCAGCTCGGCGGACTCTCGGCGAGTACTCCCGAAGTCACCTCGAAGCGGTGGTTGAGCCGCTCGTCGCTCGAGAGGTCGTAGAGCGTGCCGAGCGCGCCGGCCTTGGGGTCGGCGCGCGGCGAAGACGCAGCGCGCGATGCGCGCCTGGTGCATGAGCCCCGCGCACATGGGGCACGGCTCGAGCGTCACGTAGACGGTGCAGTCCGACAGCCGCCAGCGCTCGAGCGCCTCGGCCGCCGCGCGGATCGCGAGGAGCTCGGCATGGCCGGCCGGGTCGTGGTCGATCTCGCGGCGGTTGTGGCCGCGATGCCACCACCGCGCCGTCGCACACGACGACCGCGCCGATCGGCACCTCGCCGAGCGTCGCCGGCGCGGCGCGCCTCGTCGAGCGCCAGCGCCATGTACGTCTCGTCCGACCGCATCCGTCGCCCCCGCCCGACCTCGTGTGAACGCGTCGGGCAGGCTTCAGTCTAGCCGACCGCACGCTATACTTTCCTGCGTGCGCCAGCACGCGGAGGGGTGGCAGAGTGGTTGATTGCGGCAGTCTTGAAAACTGCTGACGGGGCAACTCGTCCGAGGGTTCGAATCCCTCCCCCTCCGCCAGCGCGCCGAGCCGGGATCGGTGTTGCACGCACCGCGCGAGCGCATGCGCGGCTTTACGCTCGGCGGCCGCGCGGGTACTATTACCACTCGCGCGCGGGGACTTGGTCGTCGCGCGTTCGCGGAGAGCTGGCCGAGTCGGTCGAAGGCGCTCGCCTGCTAAGCGAGTAAGGGGGTAAAGCCCCCTTCGAGGGTTCGAATCCCTCGCTCTCCGCCACTTGACATCGTTCGTGTCACCTGAGCTGCGAGATTGACAGCGCACAACGCTGGTGGCAGGATACCTAAGCCCTTCGGGGCGCCAATGCGGATGTAGCTCAATGGATAGAGTATCTGACTACGAATCAGAAGGTTGCAGGTTCGAGTCCTGCCATCCGCACCACGGCACACACGACGGCCTCCCCTCGGGGAGGCCGTCTGCGTTCGCCTTGGACAACGCGGAACAAGAATGAGGCCTGAGTCAGCCGGCAAGGGCGACGGAAACCTCCTGGAAGTAGCGACGTGAGTTCTCCTGACGCTTCCTAGGACTCCACGGCGTTCGAGATGTCGTAGCCGGCATCCGACAGGACCTTGCTCAGCTTGTCGTAGTCTGCGGAGTCGATCGCCTTGTTGACCTTCTTGTCCGACTTCCCCAGGACCTTGTCGATACGGTCGGCGTACGTGTCGTCGGCTACGACGACGACGGCTGACGTCCCCGGCGCAAGGTACTCCTCCATGTCGACACCGAGCTCCTTCTCCTCGTGACGCTTCACAAGCTCGCCGATTCCGGCGCCTATCGCGGCGCCGGCGGCGGTCGCCAGGAGCAGCGGAGGCGCGAACAGGCCTACGGCGATGCCGGCGGCGCCGCCGAGCAGCGCTCCACCCGAGACGGGAGTGGCGCCGTGCTCCTTGACCTCTACTTTGCCGCCCGCGTCGCGCGTCATGACGGCCGCCCCCACGATGGCGAAGTCGCTGTCCTGGGCGTCTTTGAGCGCCGTGAAGTCCGCCTGGGCGGCGTCCGTATCGGCGTAGGAGGCCACGTACAGCATCAAGTTCGGTTCCATAGCACTGTCCCTTCTGGAAGTCTGCCGCCCCCCGTGGGCCGCACTTCATCGGATTCTGCCCGTCTGCGCGCGCGCTAAACGAACGGGCGCGGTCCGCGCCTCATGCCTCGCGGAGCGAGACTTGCAGCGACCCTGCGAGCGCGACAAGCATCGCACCCGCTCCGACCCCGGCCACGACCCACTCGAGTGACACCGAATCCGCCAGGGCGCCCACCGCGATGACCCCGCGACCATGGCGATGCGGTTGACGCTGGTGGATGCCGCCATGACGCGACCGCGCACAGGTCCGGTTGAGCGGGTCTGGAGGATGGTCGTCGCCGGGACGACGAACCACATGTTGGCGACTCCGCACACGACAAGGAACGGGACGGCCGCCCAGATGTTCCGGGTGAACGCGACTGCGATGAGCGAAAGCCCAAAACCCGCGATCCCGACCAGGAACTTCGCACCCGCCCGCCCCTCGCCGCTCCTACCGACCGCGAGAGCGCCCAAGATGGTTCCTGCGGTCACCGCCGCATCCAGAAGCGCGACCCCGGGCGCCCCGGCGTTGTAGCGTTGTAGCGCGAGCGCGTAGCTCAGGGCGATCGCGCCGGCGGCGAACACCGCAGCCGACGCGTACACCCCGATGAGGTCGCGGAGCACGGTGCTGTTCCAGATGAAGCGGAGTCCCGCGACGGCCTCGCTCCAGACCCCGGTGGCGTCCTCCTCGGCTGTCGCCACTCGGTGGGGCAGCGATATCCGGGCGATCATGATCGCCGAGAAGACGAAGGACGCAGCATCCACACCGAACGCTATTGCGTGGCCGAGTAGAGCAACCAGCGCAGCACCGACTGCGAGTCCCGCGAACTCCGCCACTGCCTCGGCGGTGTCGTCGAGAGAGTTCGCAGCCATCAGTTCGTCGGCGGGAACGAGATCGGGGATGATCGCGCGTTTGGCCGGGATGAAGAAGAGCGAGACGCTCGAGACCACGAAGGCGATAACGTACACCCATCCGATGCCGAACCGCGCCACGAAAGGAATGACGGCAACGAGCCCGGCGCGAATGAGGTCGGCCCAGATCATCGTACGGCGCCGGTCCCACCGGTCGACGTACACCCCGGCGAGAAGCCCGAAGAGTGCCGCAGGCAGCAGGGTTATTCCCAGCATGAGACCCATCTGGAACATCGAGCCCGTCACGGCGTAGACCATCATCGCCATGGCGATCTGGTTGATCTTGTCGCCGATCATCGAAACGAACTGCCCGATCCACAGCCAACGGTAGTTGGCCACGCGGAGCGGCGCGAACACGCCAGGTTTCACATGACCCCCTTCCGACCCCCGTCGTCGACCCGCCCGCCGAGATAGACGCCGGCCCCCGGTCGACACGCACCTCACCTGCACGAATGCGCGAGCGTCTCAGTATCGGTCAAACCGCCGCGGAGAGCCATGCCGCGCGATGCGGGCAACGGCTACGATGTCCATGCCGCAAACGCCAGGCGCTATCCTGAAGCCGCGCCATGCGGTCCCGAATCGCTCGTAAACCCGGAGAATCGCTCGTGAGCCTCGACGGCAAGGTCGTCGTCATCACCGGCTCGACGCGCGGCATCGGCCGAGCCATCGCCGAGGAGGCTGGGCGCGCCGGCGCGACCGTGGTGGTCTCGTCGCGCTCGGACGACGCCGTCGACCGAGACGGTCGCGCGAGCTCGTCAGCCGGGCGGCGTGGCGGTATCGGGATTCTCGGCCAACGTCGGCCACTGGGAGGAGATCGAGGCGCTCAAGGCAGCACGCGCTCGACACGCACGGACGCATCGACGTGTGGTTCAGCAACGCCGGCGTCTCGAACGGCTACCAGCCGCTCGACGAGGAGGACAACGAGGCGCTGCACGACCTGATCACCATCAACCTCCTCGGGCCACATCTACGGCGCCAAGGCGATGATCCCGTACTTCCGCGAGCACGGCGGCTACCTCATGAACATGTGCGGGCGCGGCTGGAAGGGCTCGGCAACGCCCTACACCGCCGCCTACGCCGCCTCCAAGGCCGCGATCGCCTCGCTCACCCGCTCGCTCGCCGAGGAGAACCAGCGACTGCGCCAACGTCTCGATCAACGCCTTCACGCCGGGCATGGTCGACACCGACTTCTACGCCGACGACATGGTCGTGAGCCCCCGACTTGCGTCCACCGCCGGCAACGTCACGGCTCGCGCTCGAGGCCTTCGGCACGCCGATCGACGAGGTCGCGCGCCGCGCGGTCTCGCTCATCGCCGAGCAACCCGGGCCGGACCACCGGAAGAATCTACGCGATGCTCTCGCCCGGCAAGGTCGCGCGCGGCGGCGCGAAGATGGCGTGGTGGGGCATGACCGGGCAAGATGAAGCGGAGCTAGCGGTGATCCATGGCCGACGTGAACGACGACCTCATCGTGCATGCGCGACGTGCGCCGCATCTACAAGATGGGCGAGGTCGAAGTCGAGGCGCTGCACGTCGACGAGCTCACCATCAAGCGCGGCGAGTTCGTCGCGATCCTCGGCCCGTCGGGCTCCGGCAAGACGACGCTGCTCAACCTCATCGGCGGCATCGACGCGCCCACCAGCGGCTCGATCATGCTTCGACGGCGACGACATCTCGCACCTCAACCGCCGAGCAGCTCACGCTGTTCCGGCGCGAGCACATCGGCTTCGTCTTCCAGTTCTTCAACCTGATCCCGACGCTGACCGCCGAGGAGAACGTCCGCTTCGCCCTCGAACTCGCCGAGCGCGACGGCGACGGCCCGGATCTCGACCCCGCGCAGCTCCTCGCCAAGGTCGGCCTCGCCGAGCGGACCCGCCACTTCCCGGCGCAGCTCTCCGGCGGCGAGCAGCAGCGCGTCGCCGTGGCACGCGCGCTCGCCAAGGCGCCCGAGCTGATCCTCGGCGACGAGCCGACCGGCAACCTGGACTTCCGCACCGGCAAGCTCGTGCTCAAGGTGCTGCGCGAGGTGAACCACGAGGCGGGCGCGGCGGTCGTCCTCGTCACGCACAACCAGCCGCTCGCGGCGATCGCCGACCGCGTCCTGCAGCTCCGCGACGGCCACATCGTCTCGCAGGAGATCAACGAGCATCCGCTCGATCCCGAGGACGTGACCTGGTAGAGGCGGGCTCCGATGAGCATGCTCTCGCTCAAGGCGTGGCGCGACACGCTGGCCCACAAGGGCCAGTTCATCGCGCTCATCGTGCTCGTGTCGCTCGGCATCATGAGCTTCGTCACGTTCCAGAACGGCTACTTCGACCTGACGCGCCTCGCTCGACGAGGCGTACAGCCGCCTGCTCTTCGCCGACCTCACCGTGCAGAGTCGACCGCATTCCGCTCTCGGCAGCGCGCAGCGTCGAGCAGGTCCCCGGCGTCGCCGTCGCGCGGGTGCGCACGGTCCAGGACGTCGGCCTCGACCTGGGCGGCGGCCAGCAGGGCACGGCGCGCATCATCTCGGTTCCCGACGACGGCGACGTCGACGTCAACGACGTGCTACGTCGAGGCAGGGCGCCTGCCCGCCGCCGACGCGCGCGACGAGGTCCTGCTGCACCCCAAGTTCGCCGCCGAGACATCGACCGAGGTCAACGACACGCTCACCCTGCGGATCGGCGGCGAGCGCCGACGTCGTGCGCGTCGTGGGCATCGCCTCCGATCCCGAGTACCTCTACCCGCTGCGCAGCACGGGCGACCTGCCGTCGCCCGGCGAGTTCGCCGTGCTGTTCGCCCCCGAGCACGTGACCGAGAGCCTGCTGGGGCGCGCGGGCTCGGGCAACGACGTCGCCGTGCGGGCCGACCCGGGTGCCGACATCGAGCCGGCTCGTCGAGCGGCTCGAGGACGAACTCGAGCCGTACGGCGTCGTGATGACCGCGCCGCGAGCCGACCAGCCCGGCTACGAGGCGCTTCGCTCCGAACTCGATCAGAACCGCGTCATGGCGCTCTGGATGCCGCTGCTGGTGCTGGCGATCAGCTCGATGTCGCTGTTCATCGCGCTGTCGCGGCTGGTCACCGCGCAGCGCGGCGAGATCGGACTCGCCAAGGCGCTCGGCTACACCGACGGCCAGACTCTGATCCACTACCTGAGCTTCGCGCTGATCATCGCCGCCGGCGGCTCGATCCTCGGCGTCGGGCTCGGGCTTCTCGGCGCGCGGGGCGTGGCGGCGACCTACACGAGCTTCCTCGGCCTGCCGTTCCTGGAGAACGGCCTCTACCCGGGCGTGCTCGCCATCGCCGTGGGCGTCGCGGTCGTGTCGTGCATCGCGGCCGCGATCGTCCCCGCGCTGAACTCCGCGCGCCTCGCGCCCGCGATCGCGATGCACTCCGACCCCAACCAGTCGCTCGCCGGGCGGACGCATCCCGCTCGTCGAGCGCGCTCTCGGCCCGCTGATGCCGCGCTCGTTCACGTTCCGGCTGCCGCTGCGCAACATCTTCCGAGCGCGTCGGCGCAGCCTCTACACCGTGCTCGGAATCGCGTTCGCGATGGTGCTGTCGGTGGTCACGATCTCGATGTTCGACTCGATCGACTTCCTGATGAACCGCACGTTCTCGCAGGTCGAGCGCTGGGACATCGCGGCCGTCTTCGAGCAGCCGGTCGGCCCGAGCCGCGTGGCCGAGGTGCGCGCGCTGCGGGGCGTGAACCGCGTCCAGCCGGCGCTCGTGATGCCGGTCAAGGTCACGCACGACGGCGCCGAGGCGAACGTCTCGCTGACCGCGATGAGCCCCGAGGCCGACTTCCACGGCTTCACCGGCGCGACCGGCGCCGACGCCGGCCGAGGCGCTCGCCGCCGGCGACATCGTGCTCGCGGCGTCGACCGCCGCAGAAGCTCGGCGTCGGCGTCGGGCAGACCGTCATGGTCGATCCGCCGCCGGACGGCGACCCGGTCACCGTGCGCGTCGGGTCGCTCTCCGACGAGACGCTCGGCCAGCCCGCGTACGTCTCCCTCGAGACCGCCGCGGACATCACCGACGAGCCGATGAACCGCTACAACGCGCTGTACCTGAGCGCCGACGCTGGCAGGTGCCGAACCGGATCCAGGACGAGATCTACGACATGCCCGGCGCCGCGAGCGTCCAGGTCAAGGCCGGGCTCGTCGAGCGCCTCAAGAGCCTGATGGAGGTCACCAACGTCTTCGGCTGGGTCCTGCTCGGCTTTGGCTCGGCGCTCGCGTTCGTCGTCGTCTTCACGACGTTCACCGCCAACGTCACTGAGCGCACGCGCGAGATCGCCACGATGCGCACGATCGGCGAGGACAACGTGCGGCTCACCGTCATGGTCACGATCGAGAACCTGCTGCTCACGCTGGCCGCGCTGCCGCTCGGCATCTGGCTCGGCATCCTGGCCACCGACGCGATCTTCGCCTCGTTCACGACCGTCGTCGTACACGCTCAAGGCGTCGATCTACCCCGTCGAGCATCGCCCGCATCTGCGTGCTCATGCTCGTCGTGGTCCTGCTCTCCGAGATCCCGCCGGTGCGCCGCATCTTCCGCCTCGACCTCGCCGAAGCGACCAAGGTGATGGAGTAGGGGACCGCGGGCCGGAGCCTACCGCCGCGGCCCGCCGCCCGGTCCGAGTCCGTGGCCGCCGAACGCGTTCCGGAGCGCCGTCAAGCACCTTGCCGGCGTAGCTCGGGCGTGGTCTCGGAGTCCGCGCGGAACTGCAGCGAGCTCGCGATCACCGGCGCCGCGACGCCGAGCTCCTCGGCGACGCGGATCGTCCACTCGCCCTCGCCGGTGTGTCCGACGACGCCGCTGACGCCCTCGAGGTCGCTGCCCAGTTCCGCATACGCCTCGCCGAGCCACCCGACGAGCCGCGACTCGACCACGCTGCCGTGCTGGTAGACGTCGGCGACGTCCTCGAGGTCGAGGTCGAACGGCCCGTCGTGCATGACCTGGAAGCCCTCGGCGATGGCCTGCATCATGCCGTACTCGATGCCGTTGTGGACCATCTTCACGAAGTGCCCCGCGCCGTGCCCGGGGAAGAACGTGTAGCCGCCGGGCACGGCGACGTCGGCGAACATGCGCCTCGCAGCGCCGAGAAGACCTCGGGCGTCGCCGCCGATCATCAGCACGCGCCCGTCGCGCGCGCCGGCCGGTCCGCCGCTGACGTGCCCGAGTCGAGGAAGTGGATGCCGAGCTCGGCGAGGCGCTGCCGCGCGCGCGACCGTCGTCGCGGAAGAAGGAGTTGCCGCCGTCGATGACGGTGTCGCCCGGCGCGAGCAGCGCCGCCAGACCGCCGTCCCGTCGCGCCGAAGAGCAGCTCGTCGACGGGCGCGCCCGCGGCACCATCAGCCAGACGACGCGCGGCGGCGCGAGCGCTGCGACGCAGGTCGCGGAGCGTCTCGGCAGGCATCGAGGCCCGTCGGCCGCCATCGCGCGCGCGCACGTCGGCGTGGCGGTTGAAGCCGACGACCTCGCCAGCCGTGGTCGACCAGGTTGCGCGCGAGCCCCGCGCCCATCTTGCCGAGCCCGACGACGCCGATCTGCGCCGCGCGCGGCTCTGTCGCCGACAGGACCTCGTCGGCGCGCTGCGACGCACCTCGGCGGTCGCCGGGCGCGTAGTAGTGCGAGCTCGACGGCGCCCGTCCTCCCACGCGTCGACGATCGGGTCGATGAAGCTCCCAGCACGGCGTCGACCTCGCGCGTCGAGACGAACAGCGTCTGGTCGCCGCGCATCGCGTCGTAGCAGAGCTTGCGCGTACTCCTCGACGTACTGCGCCTTCTCGGTCTTCTCGTAGAGGAAGAAGGTGAACGCGGCGCTCCTCGACCTCGTCCTCGAAGCCCGCGCGCTTCGCGAAGAAGCAGATCTCGATCTGGTCGTTGGGCTCGAGCGTGAACGACGATCTTGTTCGCGCACGTGCTCGATGCCGTCGCACAGGCACGGCTCGGGATGGCGGAACGTCACGACGATCCGCTTGCAGCGCCTCGCCCATCCGCTTGCCGGCCTCCATCGTCACGCGGCACGCCGGCCCAGCGCGGACCGCTCATGCGCGTGCGCAGCTGGAAGTAGCGTCTCGGTCTGCGAGTCCGGCGACGACGCCCTCGATCTCGCGAAAGCCGTCGTACTGCGCGCGGAAGGTGCTGTCGGCGACCTCGCCCGGCGTCATCGGCGCGAGCGACTCGATGCAGCGTCGGCGCGGGCGTCTCGGATGTCGTCGGCGGCCATGCGACGCGGGCTGCTCCATCGTGACCAGCGCGAGCATCTGCAGCAGGTGGTTCTGGCCGACGTCGCGCAGCGCGCCGACGCCGTCGTAGAACGCGCCGCGCTTCTCGGCGCCGATCGTCTCGAGCAGCGTGATGTCGATGCGCTCGATGGCCTGCGCGGCTCCACTCGGTCTCGAACAGGTTGTTGGTGAAGCGGAAGTTCAGGATGCCCTGCAGCATCTCCTTGGCGAGGTAGTGGTCGATGCGGTAGATCTGCTCCTCGCGGAAGAGCGCTGCCGAGCAGCGTGTCGAGTTCGCGCGCGGTGTCCAGGTCGTCGCCGAACGGCTTCTCGACGAGCACGCGCGTCCAGCCGGTGTCGTCGCAGCACTCGATGGTCAGACCGCTCGCCGAGAGCTGCCGGAAGATCAGCTCGTAGTCGCTCGGGCGGCACGGCGAGGTAGAAGACCTTGTTGGAGCACACGCCCCACTCTTCCTGGATCGCGCCCATGACCCGCGCCATGTCGTGGTAGGAGTCGAGGTCGTCGAACTGGCCGTGCTGGTAGTGGAAGAGCGACAGGAAGCGCTCGACGTCCTCCGGCGCGGCGGTCGCGGCCCGCTCGGCGAGGATGCCGCGCACGTGGTCCTGCAGCTCGGCGTCGCCCCACTCGCGGCGGCCGAAGCCGACGACGACGAGCTGCTCGGGCAGGTGTCCCTTGCCCATCAGGTAGAAGAGCGACGGCACGACCTTGCGCGCCATCAGGTCGCCGGTCGGGCCGAAGACGACCAGGATCGTGGGCGCGATGCTCGGGTGCAGGCTGTGTGTGACATGGGAGGCTCCTCCGAGGAGTCGATAAGCGGTACGCTACAAGAGGATTCCCATTACCGACGCGCCGAGGAGCCGCGCACCGTGAAGATCATCGACATCCACACGCACGCGTGGCCCGACGCGGTGGCCCCCAACGCCATCGCGTCGCTCGAGCGGCTGGGCACGCTGACGGCGTTCTACGACGGCACGGTCGCCGGGCTGCGCGGCAGCATGGAGCGACGCGGAGTCGTCGGTGTCGGTGGTGCAGCCGGTGGCCACCAAGGCGAGCCAGGTGACCTCGGCATCAACGACTGGGCGGCGTCGATCGCCGGCGACGGCATCGTGCCGTTCGGTGCGATGCACCCCGAGCTCGAGGACCCGGCCGCCGAGATCGCCCGCATGGCGTCGCTCGGCCTGCGCGGCATCAAGCTGCACCCGGAGCACCAGGCGTTCGCACCCGACGAGCCGCGCTGGCGCCGATCTACGAGGCCGCGATCGCGCACGACATGACCGTCTTCTTCCACGCCGGCGCCGACGAGCTCCACGAGACCGTGCGCGGCACCCCGCAGTCGTTCTCGGCGGTGCTCGACGCGTTCCCGCAGATGCGCGTCGTCCTCGCCCACCTGGGCGGCTTCCGCGTCTGGAACGACGTCGCCGAGAAGCTCGTCGGGCGGGAACGTCTACCTCGACACCGCCTACACGCTCGGGCATCTGCCCGACGCCGACTTCGTCGAGATCGTGCACGCGCACGGCGCCGAGCAGCGTGCTGTTCGGCAGCGACGGGCCGTGGACCGACCCGGCCGCCGAGATCGCCTGGCTGCGCTCGCTGCCGCTGGCCGACGGGGGTCATCGAGGCGGTTCTCGGCGGCAACGCCGAGCGGCTCCTCGGCCGAGTAGCCGACCCGACGTCCGCGCGAGAAATTCGCGCGAAACGGCGCGGTCGGGCACGGCACTCGCTTACGCTGGAGTGCGAACGACCGCCAGTGGCGAGTTCGCCGAGTGGTGCCCGGCGTTCGACTCGCTAACGACCGATCTCTCGTCTGCCAACGGAGACACCATGGATGAACGGACCTCATCGGCGCCCGTCTCGACGACCTGTGCTCGGCCGCCCTCGACGTACTCGTCACGGCCGCGTGCGTCATCGGTGCCAGACGAGATCCTGTTCGCCAACGTGGCCGCGGCGCGCGCGCTGCGCGCCGCGTCGGCCGCCGAGCTCATCGGGCTCTCGCTCAACGAGATCCTGCATCCGGACCTCCACGCCACCGCTGCGATTCGACGGCAGCTCATCGCCGAGTCACGCCACGTCCTGTCCAAGCTGCCGGTGAAGCTCTCGGCCGCGACGGCTCGACCATCTCCACCATGACCGACGCCCACCCCATCGAGGTTCGACGGGACGCCGCGATCGTCTTCATCTGCGGACCGACGTGCGCTCGCTGGAGAGCGTCGTCATGAGCGCGACCGTCCCGAGCATGGAGCACGAGTCCGTCGCACCATCTTCGAGGCGGCGCTCGAGGTGCATCCCGACATCGTGCTCATCCACGATGAAGAACACGATCCTGTTCGCCAACGCCGCGTGCCGGCGTTTCCTCGCGGCGGAGACCCCGCAGGACCTTGAGGGCAGACCGCGTCGATGTCATCATCCACCCCGACGCGTACGCGGCCGGCCGAGAGCGCCGGCGGCTGATCCTCGACTGCGCGCGCGCATTGCGTGACGTCCCGCTCAAGCTCATCGGCGCTCGACGGTCACGACTCGGCACGTGGTCGTCGATGCGCATCCGCTCGTCGTCGGCGGCGAGGTCCGGGGCGCGATGGTCGTGGCGCACCCCGGCTCGCTCAGCGTCGCCGACGCGAATCGCCCTCGAAGCTGCGCCTCGATCCGCCGGCGCTAGAGCTCCTCGGCGGTGATGCGCTCGACGCCGCCCAGGTAGGGCCGCAGCACCTCGGGCACCTCGACGCGAGCCGTCGGCGCGCTGGTAGTTCTCGAGCACCGCGGCGAGCGTCCGGCCGACCGCGAGCCCGCTGCCGTTGAGCGTGTGCACGAGCCGCGAGCCCTTGAACTCGCCCGGCGAGCGGTACTTGATCGCCGCGCGGCGCGCCTGGAAGTCGCTGCAGTTGCTGCAGCTCGAGATCTCCTTGTAGTCGTCGTAGCTCGGCAGCCACACCTCGATGTCGTAGGTCTTGGCCGCCGAGAAGCCCATGTCGCCGGTGCACAGCACGATGACGCGGTACGGCAGCCCGAGCAGCTGCAGGATGCTGCTCGGCGTCGGCGACCATGCCCTCGAGCGCGTCGAAGCTCTCCTCGGGCCGGGCGAACTTCACCAGCTCGACCTTGTCGAACTGGTGGACGCGGATCATGCCGCGCGTGTCGCGGCCGGCCGCGCCGGCCTCCTCGCGGAAGCACGGCGTGTAGGCGGTGTAGTGCAGCGGCAGCGTCTCGGCCTCGAGCACCTCGTCGCGGTGGATGTTGGTGAGCTGCACCTCGGCGGTCGGGATCAGGTAGAGGCCCGTCGGTCGGTCTTGAACAGGTCGTCCTCGAACTTGGGCAGCTGGCCGGTGCCGGTGAGCGTCTCGGCGTTGGCGAGCGCCGGCGGCGCACCACTCCTGGTAGCCGCGCCTCGGCGTGCGTGTCGAGCATGAAGTTGATGAGCGCGCGGTTCGAGCCGCGCGCCCCATCCCGCCGAGCAGGACGAAGCGCGACTCGGCGAGCTTCACCGCGCGCTCGAAGTCGATGATGCCGAGCGCGGGGCCGAGGTCCCAGTGCGCCTTCGGCTCGAAGTCGAACTCCGGCGGCGTGCCCCAGCGGCGTGACCTCGACGTTGTCGGTCTCGTCGGCGCCGACCGGCACGATCGCGTCCGGGAGGTTGGGCGCGGTCATCAGCAGGTCGCGCGCGTCGGCCTCGACCGCGGCCAGCGTGCGCCTCGAGCCCGGCGATCCGCTCGTTGATGCGGCGGACCTCCTCCTTGGCGGCCTCGGCCTCGTCGCGCTTGCCGTCCTTCATGAGCGCGCCGATCGCCTTGGAGGCCTCGTTGCGCTGCGCCTGCAGCGCCTCGACCTCGGCGATCAGCGTGCGGCGCTCCTCGTCGAGCGCGAGGAACGCGTCGACGTCCCACTCGCAGTGCGCGGTCCGCCATCGCCGTGCGGACGGCGTCGGGGTTCTCGCGGACGAAGCGGGCGTCGAGCATGATGACCTCCAGGAGCACGGCGGAGTGGTCGACCGGACGCTGGAAGTATAGCCGAAGCACGTCTCCGGACAGGGCGGGAGGGCCGCCCGAGCACCACCGGAGAGAAGACACATGGACGTTCTCTCGCACAAGCTGCTCACGAACCGCGGGCTGTTGCCGATACCTATCAAAGGGGCACCGCGAGGCGCCGAGCAGAGTGGAGAATCGACCACATTGGACGTCCGGGGGGACAACCAGATCGCCAGCCACGTCGAACCGGACTCCGGGGCGACGCAGGACGGCGCGAACTCATCGGCGGACTGCCGCGAGGAGCTCGACTTCCGCACGTCGATTCTCGAGGCGATAGGCGTCGGAGTGATAGCCCACACACTCGACGGGCGCATCGTCTTCACGAACAAAGCCGCCTGCGAGATCTACGGCCTCTGCCGCGGTGAGATCGAGAACCTGGATCCCTGGGGATGGGTGCCGGAGCACGGTCGTCATCTGATTCCTGCTCGACTCGCGGAGATCCGAAGGCCGGGCGGGGCCGTCTTCGCCGGATTCGGCCCACCCCACAGCGACGGGCACACCATGTTCACCGAGATCCATGCGCAGATCTGCAGCAGCGTCAGGCACGGAGAGATCGTCGTCTCGGCGATCTACGACTCGACTGACCGGGTGATCGCCGATGAGCGCGTCCGCCACATGGCGCTCGCACGACGAACTCACCGGTCTCCCCAACCGCGGCCTGCTGCAGGAGCGGATGCGGCAAGCGCTGGCGAACGCCGATCGGCATGGAGACATCGTCGGCGTCGTCTACGCCGACCTCGACGACTTCAAACCCGTCAACGACACCCTCGGCCACACGATCGGTGACGAGGTTCTCAAGATCGTCGCCGATCGACTTCGGTCCTGCATGCGCGAGTCGGACACCGTGGCGCGCGTGGGGGGCGACGAGTTCGTCGCGCTCTTCCCGCGGCTCGACTCCGCCGCCGCCCTCGGCACCGTCGCTGCGTCGATCTCCGGCTGCATCGATGTCCCGATCCAGATCAAGGGACACCAGATCACCGTGACGACGAGCGTCGGCCTCGCGGTCTACCGCGAAGGCGAAGCGACCGACGAGCTCATCACCCGAGCCGACCACGCGATGTACCGGGCCAAGCAAGATGGTGTCTCCGGCTGGGAAGAGTACCTCGCGGAGCTGGCCGAAACCGCCGGTCAGGCTCGCCTTAGCAGCGAGCCGCAGCGACGGTACACTCTGCCCTGTGCCGTCCACGCTCACCTACACCTGCGACGACGCACCCTCGCGGGCGCTCGCTCAGGCCGATCCCGAGCTCGGTGCCCTGATCGACCGGGTACGCCGCGTGGAAGCCCCCTTCGAGGGCGGCGGATTCGCCGTCATCGCTCGGTCGATCGTCTCTCAGCAGCTCTCCGAGAAGGCCGCCTCCACGATATGGGGGCGCGTCGCCGAGCAGGTCGGTACCTCTCCGGAACCGCTCTGCGGGCGCCCGTGTCGACGTGTTGCGCGCGACCGGACTGTCGGGCGCAAGGTCGAGTACCTGCAGGCGATCGCCCGCTGCACGCTCGCCGGCGAGCAATCGACTGGGAGCGCCTCGAGGCGCTTGAGGATGACGCCGTCATCGCAGAGCTGGTCCGACTGCGCGGGGTCGGCCCATGGACCGCCGAGATGTACCTGATCTTCGCACTCGGCCGGCCCGACGTGCTCGCGCTCGACGACATGGGCCTGCGCGGCAGCGCAGGCACGATGATGGGCCTGGGGCGCTCGGCACACGCGACGAACTCGAGGAGCGAGGCGAACGCTGGCGGCCGTGGCGGAGCGTGGCGAGCCTCTGGCTGTGGGGAGGCCTGGGCTGAGTGACCCTACGATGGTACGCCCCGACACGTAGCGGCACTCCTACGGGACTCACGACACGCCGCTCGCCCGCCGATACACAGAATGGGTACAGGCTACAGAGCACGCATACCAGGGGGGAGGACCCGTTTCATGCAGCCTGAGGAGCACGACTCTGCACGACGACGACGTGCACCGAACTCCAACGTCAGCTGAAGATCGTGAACATCGCGCTGGCGAACTCCCTGGATGCGATACTGGTCCACACCGTGGACGGCCGCGTGCTCTTCTTCAACGACGTGGCCTGCGCACAGAGGGGGCTCTACCCGCGACGAGTATGCGGCGATGCCCCCCTGGGGATTCTCGGGTGACTATGCGCCCGGAGAGCGTGCCGAAAGAGGAGCGCGTCTCAAGGAACTCGGCTCGATCGTCTTCCGCTCAAGCCGCACGCATACGGGCGAAGTCCGCACCATCGAATACACGCGCGCTACGTGGAGGGCACGAGGGCGATGAACCGGTCATCGTGGCCGTCACTCATGACGTCACCGACCAGATCCGCGCCGAGGAGATCCTGAAGCACCAGGCGTTCCATGACGCACTCACCGGCCTCGCGAACCGGGCACTCTTCGAGGACCGTCTCAGCCTCGCGATAGCCGGGGCGCAACGGCACGGCCACATCCTCGGCATCGCATACATCGACGTGGACGAGTTCAAGACCGTCAACGACCGCTACGGCCATGACGTGGGCGACCGAGTACTCATTGCGCTCGGCGAGAGGGAATTCGAACGCAGCGTGCGCCAGATCGACACTGCGGCGCGCTTCGGCGGAGACGAGTTCGTGGTCCTCCTTCCGGAGCTCTCGTCGGACAAGAACCTCGAACAGGTCGTTGGCAAGCTGAGCGCACGACTCAGTGAGCCTGTCGTGATCGACGGAGATTCATTGGGGGTCACCGCAAGCATCGGCTCGGCGCTGTTCGATACTGCAACCGACGACGCTCGTTCGCTCTCG
>CAVQGV010000025.1:0-160568 GCA_963712135.1 uncultured Gammaproteobacteria bacterium | reverse complement strand
CGGACACGTTGAGCACGTCATCTACGCGGCCGGTAATGCGATAATAACCGTCCTCGTCGCGGCTGGCTCCGTCACCGGTGAAATAGTAACCGGGGTAGGGTTTGAAATAGGTGTCGATCATGCGCTGGTGGTCGCCGTACACGGTGCGAATCTGGCTGGGCCGAGGACTTGATCACAAGATACCCGGCGCCGGGCCCTTCAATTTCAGCACCGGCCTCATTCAACAGGGCCAGCTCAACGCCGAAGAAGGGCAGAGTGGCTGAGCCCGGTTTCAGGTCGGTAGCGCCAGGTAGCGGTGTTATCATTTGGCCACCGGTTTCCGTTTGCCACCAGGTATCCACGATGGGGCAGCGCGCGTCACCGACCACGTTGTAATACCATTCCCATGCCTCCGGGTTGATGGGCTCTCCGACAGTGCCCAGCAGTCGCAGGCTGGCGCGCGAGCTGCGAGTGACCGGATCATTACCCATTGCATGTAGCGCGCGGATTGCGGTAGGTGCCGTATAAAATGTATTGACCTGGTGTTTATCGATAATTTCCCAGCAGCGGCCCGCGTCAGGGTAGGTAGGGATGCCCTCAAACATGAGAGAGATGGCGCCGTTGGCGAGCGGGCCATAGAGGATATAAGTATGGCCAGTGACCCAGCCGACATCAGCCGTGCACCAGAAAATTTCACCTTCGCGATAGTCGAACACATACTTGAATGTCATGGCGGCCTGCAGCAGGTAGCCACCTGTGGTATGCAGCACGCCCTTCGGTTTGCCGGTAGAGCCAGAGGTGTAAAGGATAAATAGCGGAGTCTTCCGCATCCATGGATACCGGCGCGCAATCAGTACCCGCGTGAGCCGACCGTGTCGTGGTACCAGAAGTCCCGACCTGCCTGCCAGGCGACCTCTGCGCCGGTACGCTTTACCACCAGGCAGGTATGAACATTGGGACAGGATGCCAGCGCCTTATCCGCATTGGCTTTGAGCGGTATGTGCTTGCCGCCGCGTACACCTTCATCAGCCGTGATCAGTGTCTGGCAGTCAGAATCCAATATACGATCCTTCAGTGCTTCGGGAGAAAATCCGCCGAACACGACTGAGTGCACCGCACCGATACGGGTACAGGCGAGCATGGCATAGGCGGCTTCAGGAATCATCGGCATGTAAATGCAGACACGGTCGCCCTTGCGTACACCACGGGCCTTGAGCGTGTTGGCCAGTTTGCAGCACATGTTCGTGCAATTCGCCATAGGAGATACGTTTGCTGTCGGCGGGAGCATCTCCCTCCCAGATCAGCGCGGTCTGGTGAGAGCGTTGCGGGAGATGCCGGTCAATGCAGTTGTAGCAGACATTGAGCTTACCTCCAGCGAACCATTCGGCTTCGCCGTTGGCGAAATCATAGCGGACGACACTGTCCCACGCTTTTTCCCAGGACAGAAACGCGTTGGCCATCTCTGACCAGAAGCCCTCAGGATCCTCCAATGAGCGCTGGTACATCGCCTGATAAGTTTCGGCGTTGATGTGAGCATCTTTGAAATTGGCGGGTACTGGACGAGTCAGAAATTCAGACATGGCGGTCTTTCCGTCAGGGTATCAGGTCAGTACAGAATAATACCTGCACGACTCTTTTGTGCAAGTTGCTCCATGCAGAAAGGTCAAAAACGGATCGTGGGTAATTAGTGACCGCTGGCCAGCATGCCCCAATCGGATACAGGATTCAGAGATAGTCTCACGTTGTCGATGAGACGAGTAGATCCCAGTCGGGCAGCTGCCAGGATGGCTATTTCCTCAGTGTCTTCGGTGACCGTACGCAGGGTGCGTGCATCGCGAATCGCAAAATAGTCCGGATCAAAGCCAGCTTGCAGCAACTTCATGCGGGCGTGTGATTCCAGTTGGAGAAAATTGTCAAACCCGCAGGCGATGGCCTCGCGGCAACTATTCAGTGTCTGGTTCAGGACAGGCGCAATACGCCGCTGATCAAAGGAGAGGTAACCGTTGCGAGAACTCCTGGCCAGCCCATCCTGATCCCGGTTGGTGGCGACACTTACTATGGCGATGGGCATGCACAGGTCTTTGACCATTTTGCGGACAATGGACAATTGTTGAAAGTCCTTCTCGCCAAAAACTGCGACATCGGGCTGTACGATATTGAACAGTTTGCTGACTACTGTGGTAACGCCATCGAAATGACCCGGTCTGCTGCTGCCGCATAGCGTCTCGCCTAATTCCGGAACATGCACGAGAGTCTGGGCCTGCATTCCTTCAGGGTAAATCTCCTCCACGCCAGGCGTATATAACACCTGAACTCCCTCGCTGAACAATTTTTCCTTGTCCGCGGCCAAGGTGCGGGGGTAAGCGTCAAGGTCTTCACTGGGACCGAATTGCAGAGGATTAACGAAAATGCTGACAACGACCACGTCGCACAATTGGCGCGCCTTGCGCACCAGATCCAAGTGTCCTTCATGCAGATTGCCCATCGTCGGGACAAAGGCGATGCTTTGGCCATTGCGATGAAAACCGCATAGCGCGGATTGTAACTGAGCGTTGCTGCTATAAGTTCGCATATCTACCTTATCCCTGTGGTACGGAATGGTGACGCTAAACCAGTAAAAAGCACTAGTTTTTTAACTGCCCATTGGAGTGTATCACCCCGGGGTCGCGATGAAGTATGCCCCAACACCCCCCACCCGGCAACGGGTTTTTAGGGAAAATTCACAAAAATTGTTACGAAAAGAAGCACTCTGAAATCACATATACGTTCAGGTGACACGTATTAACAGTTGGTTCTAACGAAGGCTTGCATGGTCATGACGTGCTTTGCCTGAAAGTTCAACTGTAGGTATGCTCTTCCTGCGGATATTGTCCGGATTTGACTGCATCGACAAAGGCTCTGAGGCCGTCAGGGATAGTCGACTGTCCCACCATGAAGTTTTGCACGAAGCGGGCAGTGTGCTGGCGAAAGCCCCAGCAGATCGTGCATGACCAGAACCTGGCCGTCCGTATCTGGCCCCGCGCCTATGCCGATAACCGGGATATCCAGTTTGCGGCTGATGTCAGCGGCCAGGTGCGAAGGAATACATTCCAGGACCAGCAACGCGGGCTCCTGCGTCCTGAATCTCCACCGCGTCGTGCCAGGATGGATTTCGCTTCCTTGGGCGTCCGCCCCTGGACCTTGAAGCCACCGAAGGTATTAACCGATTGAGGCGTCAGGCCCAGATGAGCGCAAACGGGAATACCCCTTTCCACCAACTTGCTGATGGTATCACTGAGCCAGTGCCACCTTCCATCTTGACCATGTGCGCTCCGGCCTGCATCAGTTGCGTGGCACTATCCATGGCCTGTTGGGCTGTGGTGTAACTCATGAACGGAAGATCGGCGATGACCAGCGACTGGGGTTTGGCCCTGCACACGCACCGGGTATGGTAAGCCATGTCGCCGATCGTGACCGGTATGGTGCTTTCGTGGCCCTGTAGTACCATGCCCAGGGAGTCGCCCACCAGAATCGCTTCCGCACCTACCTCACTGATAATCCGGGCAAAGGTCGCGTCATAGGCGGTGATACAGACAAACTTCTCGCCGTTGGCTTTCATCCTGTCCAGGGTACTGATCGTAATCTTGCCCATGGCTAGAGTCCTGTACCGTTAGTTCCTATCACTTCCCGTCCTGCGGGGACGCTACACTATCTGAAAAAAGTGGGATTGAAATAGTGGCGACCGCTGCGAATATCGAGTAAATAATTCACCAGGTCTCGATAATCCGCTGTGCTGTTTGCCAAATCGATTTCGTTGGCATTGACAATGAGCAGCGGAGCGCCATCGTAATATAGAAAGAACTCACTGTACACTTCGTTCAAGCGCTCCAGATAGCGTCTGTCAATGCTTCTTTCAATGGCCAAACCACGGTTTTCGATCCGTGATAGCAGCACATCGGTGGATGCCTGCAGGTAGACAACAAGGTCAGGCTTGGGAGCGTTGATGGTCAGTTGCTGGTAGACCTTGTCATAGAGCTGATATTCATCCCTGTCCAGGTTGATCCTGGCAAACAGGGAATCCTTCTCCATCAGAAAATCGGCCACCCGTGTGGGCTCGAAGATGTCGGTCTGGCGCATATCCTGGATTTTTTGGGCACGTTGAAAGAGGAAAAACAACTGGGTGGCCAGGGCCACCTGTTCGCGACTGCGATAGAATCTTTCCAGAAACGGATTCTCTTCAGCATCTTCGAGCAGTGTCGTGTAGTTGAAGCTTGCGGCGAGTTTTTTGGCCAGCGTGGTCTTGCCCACGCCGATGGAGCCCTCCACGGCGATAAAGGTTGGTGGCGTGCGCCCCTTCAACTCGACGGTGATGGTCCTGGTGTCTGATATCACTTCGTGGCCCCTATGGTACTACCCGCTTTTCTTGCAGTGGTTGGTCCTTAGCTGGTAACGGGTTTTCACCAGTCCGCTTCATGGGACATTGTCGTAGCAACGTTTCAAGATCAGAGCCGTCTGGCAGAACCAGATTAGTGTCGCTGATTTCGCGTAGCGGATACAGTACGAAATTGCGTTGCTGCATTCGAGGGTGCGGCACGGTGAGGGTCAGCGACGTCAATTTCATCTCGCCGTACAGCAGCAGGTCAAGATCCAGGGTGCGGGGCCCCCAGCGGATGTCGCGAACCCGGCCTTGCTCCTGTTCAATTTAGTTGCATGGCATCCAGCAGTGCCAGAGGGGACAGTTTGGTATCAAGCAGCAACACGGCATTAAGATAATCAGGCTGTGTTCCCGGTCCCACTGCGGTGCTGCGATAAATGCTCGACACTCGCACCAACCTGGTATCCGGCAGCACTGCCAGAGCAGTTACTGCCTGTTGCAATTGGCTTTGCGGACGGCTCAGATTGCTACCCAGGGCAATATATGCGGGTGTCATGCGGGGTGGGGGCGGCGTGTCCGGGTTCTTCCTGATCGCTTGCGGTGGTCCTGTGCAGACGCCACTTTTTCCAGACGTTGTTCCGCTGGCAGTTCCTGAATGGCTGTCCACCAACTGCCCAACTCGCCGGTGTCTTCCCCTGCTTGCTCCCTCAGCAGCAGGAAATCGTAGGCGGCCCGGAAGCGACGATGCTCGACCAGTTCGACCGCCTTGCGTCCGGATCGCCGCTGCAAGCGCAGTTGAAACTCCCAGATCTCGCGCATCGGCTGGCTGAAACGGCGCGGGATCGATGTGGCGCATGACACCTGCTATAGCGCTTTGGGCAGCAGTGTGCATGGCCACCATGGGTGCTTCACCATTGCCCTCAAGGCGATTAAATTGCTTGCTGACAACCGGCCATAACAGGGCCGCGAGTATAAATGCCGGCGTCACCGGTTTGTCCTGCGCAATACGCTGGTCGGTGTTACCCATGGCCGCCTGAACCAGCGCCAACGCTTTTTCATCTTGTTGCATACAGACGTTGGTGTTCGGGAACAGGTATCGCAGTAAATCACACTCCAACAGCTTGTCTAATGTTCTGGCTGCGTAGCCTGCCAGAAACAACTTGAGAAATTCGTCAAATAGTCGCGCCGCGGGAATTTCCTCGAGCAGATGGGCACAGTGGGGAATGGCTGCGGCTGTTTGTTGATCGATGCTGAAATCCAGCTTGGCCGCGAAACGCACGACACGCAACATACGAACCGGATCTTCTGTATAGCGCTGTTCGGGATCCCCGATGATGCAAACACTGCGTTTTTCGAGATCCTGCAAGCCGTGTACATGATCAAAGACTTCGAACTTGCCCGCATCGTAGTACAGCGCGTTTACCGTGAGGTCGCGCCGCGCCGCATCTTCTGCCAATGTGCCGTAAACATTGTCTCGCAGTAGCAAGCCGCTGGCTGACTGTCGTGAGTGGTTGCCGCCCTCAGCGTGCTGCGCCATTCTCGTTTGAGCCGTTATCGTGATGGCCGCGGAAGGTGGTTACTTCGATAACCTCGCGACCAAAACGCACGTGTACGATGCGAAAGCGGCGGCCAATGATACGGGAGTTGCGAAACAGTTCGGTTACTGCCTCCGGTGTCGCGTCTGTCGCGATATCAAAATCTTTGGGGTGTCCGCCTAGCAGGAGGTCGCGAACGGCGCCCCCGACGAGATAAGCCTGATATCCACTGCTGCGTAATCGCGACATGACTTTGAGTGCGTTGTCGCTGATGTTTTTACGGGATATACAGTGTTGATCCCTGGGAATGATGTTCAAACGAATAAAGGCCTGGTGAGGTGTATCGACAGGCGCGAAGTCTAGCACACAAGCGTGCAGCGGCGGACGGCATCCGGTAAGCAGGGGAAGCGAATGATGGGGAAAACAGTGTCTTCCCCATCCAGGTCTCACTTCAGGAGTTATTTTTATTTCTGCGCGCTGTTATTTTTATAATGCCTATAAAAACACGGATGTAGCTACATGCCCTATATCTCGGGAATGTTAATAATTACACTCCGGACAGTCGCTGAAGCTGGCACACACAGACCTTAGTCTTCGCGCGATAAACAGCCAATGGAAACTGAGGGGAAGATTTCTTCCCCCACCCAGGTCCATAGCAAGATGTATTATTTTTATTGCGGCAGCTATTATTTTTATTTGTTGTGCCGCGTATAACTAAGCACGTCGTGTGCCAGTTGAAGATTAATCTTTATTAACCAATGAGTTATACAGTAAAGCGCTTCTCAGGGTGGGTCTGGCGAGCGCCGGTTGTAACTAAAATACCCCCGTTTGGGGTAAGCGTGCCAGTCCGGGTAACGCCTAATTGACCTCAACAGCGGTGATTTTACCCCGTGTGTTCAGGTTGCCCTTGTTCCTGGGAATACCCAATCGCTGGCGGCGTTCCCACAAGCATTTGCGACTGACGCCCAGCTTTTGCGCCAGTTCCGTTTCGCTCATGGAATCCTGGTGCTCCAGCACAAAACGCTGAAAATAATCTTCCAGGGACAGGTCTTCCAGCGGGTCGTGACTGGTGGACCCACTTGCTGAGTGAATTGGAGTAGGGCCCTGCTGACCTCGGATGCGACTGATATTCACCAGTTCCAGATCTATGCCCAGTGCTTCATTGTCGATTTCTTCACTGTTAGACAGAATCACGGCCCTTTCAATTGCGTGTTCCAACTCCCTGACATTGCCCGGCCATTGGTAGGTGGTGATAGCCTGAATGGCGCGGGGGGATAAACGCATCAGTGGTTTGCCGAGGCGCTCCGTCTGGATTTGCAGCATGCGTTCAGCCAGGTGCAGTATGTCCTTGCCCCTTTCGCGCAGGGGCGGTAAGTGACAGGCGTAGAACATTGATACGGTAGAACAGGTCCTGGCGGAATAGCCCCTCCGCTGCAAGGCTGTGCAAATTGCGGTGGGTAGCGCAGATCAGGCGAACATTGACTTTGCGCGAATGCACCGAGCCGATGCGACGAATTTCGCCCTCCTGAATAAAGCGTAGCAGTCGTGCTTGCGCCTCCATCGGCAATTCACCAATTTCATCGAGAAACAAAGTGCCGCCATCGGCGGCCTCAATCAGCCCCATGCGACTGGCATTAGCACCGGTAAAGGCACCTTTTTCGTAACCAAAAAGTTCCGACTCGATAAGGGTATCGGGAATGGCGGCACAGTTGACTGAAACCAGTATTTTGTCGGCGCGTAAGCTGTTCTGGTGTACGCTGCGGGCCACCAGTTCCTTGCCCGTCCCGGTTTCCCCCAGGACCAGGACGGTGGAGTCCGTAGGCGCCATTCTTTCGATGTGTTCAAAAAGCACCCGGATTGCAGGGCAATTGCCGACAATGCCGGCGGCTGACTTGACGGGTGCGGCATGGCTGGTGCCCGCATCAGCGCGTCCGGTGGGATGATCGGCAATGATACGTTGTACCGCACTGACCATGTCACCGTGATCAAAGGGTTTGGCGATATAGTCCACCGCCCCCATGCGCATGGAGTCCACGGCGGAGCGCAGGCTGGCATAGCTGGTCATAATCAGGACCGGGACATCACCCGCTTTCTTGATCAGGTCGGTGCCGGGCGCGCCGGGCAGGCGCAGGTCACTGATGACCAGGTCAAAATCGGCTAAATTGTATTCCTTCTCCGCAGCCTGCACCGAGCCCGCTTCACTAATTTGGTAGCCGTTGCGTTCAAGCAAGCGGCGCAAGGCTACCCGGATAACTGACTCATCTTCAACAATGAGGATTTTCTGCATGCTGTGTTACCTCTGTGTACATAGTACTCAACATACTACTCCCAAATGGAATATTCCAGTGCAGGAGCGGAGGTCGGTGCTGTAGGGAGGTTAAATTTGGAAGTCCATGCCGTAACGGGTGCGAGGCAAATGCAGGGTGACCCGGGTGCCGGGCCTGTTGCCCTGGGCTAGTGGACTGGTGAGCTGCACTTTGCCGTTCATGTCGTCCATGATACTGAACACCAGCGCAAGTCCGAGTCCGGTGCCGGCGCCGGGTTCCTTAGTGGTGTAGAAGGGTTCAAAGACACGGCTTTGCGATTCCGGCGGGATGCCGCAGCCGTCGTCATCCACGTCGATACGCACTTGCTCGTCACTGGCGCCTGCCCGTATGTGCACCTCCCCGTAGTCGTTACAAGCGTCCCTGGCATTGCTCAGCAGGTTGATAAATACCTGTAACAGTCGCTGGCTGTCCGCCAATACCACCAATTCGCGATCGCAGTGATTCTCAAATTGCACCGGCCTGGACTCCCGGTCCAGTGTCAACAAGTGAATGGCTTCGTCCACGCAATCAGCCAGGTTGGTTGGTGCCAGCTTGGTCTCGCCGGAATGGGAGCCGGTGTGTGAAAAGTTCATCAATGATTCCACAATGCGCGTTACCCGGCTGGTCTGTTTGAGGATATCCTGGGCCATATAGCGAATTTCCTGGGGGTCGGATTCGTACTCAAGGTTTTGTGCCAGGCATGCGATGCCTGTGACGGGGTTGCCGATTTCATGCGCGACGCCGGCCGCCAGGCGACCGATTGATGCCAGGCGTTCGTTGTGCAGCAGTTCCTCCTCCAGCAGTTCGAGGTCTGTGATGTCCTCCACCATGATGACCGTATTGCTGTAGGGTCCTTCCTTGATCGGGGTTTTGTGCAGGCCGATCCAGCGCGTAGGGGCCTTGTCGATTAAGACCTCTGTTTTCAGCGCAGTATCGGCCGCGCCGCGCAGGAACCCATCAAGGATATTGCCCCAGGGCTGGGGTATGGAGCTCAGTAATGAACCCAGAACATCGGTAGGCGCGATGCCCGTGATGCGCTGCATACTCTGGTTCCACATTAGCAGTTCGCCGTCCGCCCCAATCGAACAGGCGCCTATGGGCAGTTTATCCAGAGTCTCCCGATGGTGTCGGCGCAAACTGTCCAGATCCGCCGCGAGACCGGTGAAATGCGTTTGCGCCTGGTCGAGGTTCCTTTCGATCAGGTGGATATCATCGGTATCGGCGTTCACACCGGGCTAGGAAGGGAATGCGGCTTTCTATGATGCGGTGGGCGACCGCCGGTCCCAATAAACCCGACAGGTTGGCTTCAATACGCGCGCGCAGGCGTCGCAGCGCATAAGGCCTGGTTTCCGCAGATGAAAACTGCAGTTCGCTCAGAGCCCGCTTGACTTCGGATGCTGCAGTTTGTTCGCCCAGAGCCGGGGCCAGGCGGCGGCTGAAATCCTCGGCGCTATAGACGGACAGGTTGTGCCGCGTGGGACGGGCCAGATCGTCCATGGAGCAGATCTCTGCCGCAACTTGTTCCTCGGTACTGGTTCTGGTCAGTAGCGAAATGACGATAAATAAGCCGGCGTTGAGTCCCAGGGAGACCAGCGTAGCGCTGGTCCACAGCTTATCGCTTTGCCCCAACAGCATGCCGAAAAATGCCGTGAGCAGATGGGAGTTATCGCCGCCGGCCAAGGGCAAAAGCATGGCGAAGAACCAGATTCCCAGTCCACCGCCGAGCCCAACCAGCAGGCCATTGCGGTTGGCTTTGGGCCAGTAGGGTGTGGCGATGATGCCCGGCAGGAATTGCAGGGTGCCGGTAAATGCCACCAGCGCCAGTTGGGTGAGGCTCTGCCTGTCACTGAGGGTCACAAAAAAGAGATACCCTGCCAGAATGAGAATGGCGATCAGGCTGCGGCGCAGCCATTTGAGTTGGGTATAGATGCCTTGTGCCCGGTCGATCTGCAACGGCCTGAAGGGGAGTACCAGGTGATTGAGACACATGTTGGCGAGGGCCAGCGTGGTGACGATGATGGTGGCGCTGGCTGCCGACAGGCAGGCCACAAAAGCAGCGGCGCTGACCGGGATGGAGCGCAGCGCCATGCCAATGGCCAGACCGCTGTAGTCCATGGGCAGAGCGTGGCCGAGTTTCGCCCCGGCCCAGGTCACCGGAAGGATGGGCAGACTCAGCAACAGCAAATAAAGCGGCAGTCCCCAGGTGGCGCTGCGCAAATCACGGCTGTCGTTGTTCTCGGCAAAGGCCATGTGAAAGATGTGGGGCATGCACACCGCACCGGCAAAAAAGATCAATAGCAGGGCGCGGGCATGATCACCCTGGATGGGTTGCACCAGGTCATGACTCAGCCGTTGATTGTCCACCAACCACTGTTCAAGGCCGGTGAAGCCCCCGAATATCGGGTAGACGGCTGCCACGAAGAGAACCATCAGTGCGCTTAGCTTTACCAGCGATTCAAACGCGATGGCGGTGACCAGACCTGTATTGCGATCCTGCGAGGACACATGGCGCGTGCCAAACAGAATCGAAAATACCGTGATAATGATGCAAAACAGCAGCGCCAGTTGATTGTGCCGGTCTCCGCCGGGTGCCAATGCTGCGCTGTTGCCAGACAGAATATGGATGCTGTCGGCCACAGCCTGGATCTGCAGTGCCAGCAGCGGCAGCAGTGTGATGCACATGGCGATAG
This sequence comes from uncultured Gammaproteobacteria bacterium, assembly GCA_963712135.1. Classification (GTDB taxonomy): domain Bacteria; phylum Pseudomonadota; class Gammaproteobacteria; order Pseudomonadales; family Halieaceae; genus Marimicrobium. Next base: position 149,704 of record CAVQGV010000025.1, on the reverse strand, counting down.
TGACGGCCGCTCCGACCCAGGGGCTGCGAAAGCGAAAAGTCAGGACGTCTGCCAGGGAAGCCAGTTGATAGACACGGCACAGGCGCAATAGCGGCATCAGTAGCAGGGCTGCCAGCGCGAACATCATTACCACGCCCAGATAGTACAGTAGAAAGTTATAGCCGTACTGGTGAGCCAGGGCGATCACGCCATTGCTGGCCATGGCACACGCGAATACGCCCAGGGACAGGACATAGACAGCGGGGTGGCGGGTGATGCGCTCCGGTATGATGCCGCGATCGGCCAGATGGGCTACTGCGAATAAGCCGCTAAGATACGCGATGATAAACAGCAGAATCTGCGCGAGGCTAAAGCTCATCCGGATACCTCGTGCGCTGGTTCCAGTAAGCCGCTATCACGATCAAAAGCCAAATCTGGTAGGGTCGATACCAGGCGGTTGCCGAGTCGATCACCCAGCTTTCGATGGCCGGAAAGAAAATCAGGACAACACCAGCAATCAGTAGCAGCAGACGGTTGATATACATGGTTGTTGTTCCCCCTGTCTGTCGCAGTCGCGTCGGGAAATAGTTCCTGCAATCGATACTACTGAAGCGACTGCCGTGGGTAAAGTTCATGCTCCCAGACCAATGCTGGCAGCCGGGATGGCCATCGTCGCCGGAACCCGCTGCAGCACCCAATGCTCGATGGCATAGGACAGCAGTTGTTCGGCGCTGGTGAGCGTAGGCGGCGGATCTGCCTGGTGCAGGAAACGCAGTGCACAGCGCAGGTTGTCAGCAGCCTGCTCATTGTTCAGTGCCGGTGCATGGTTCTGTTTGCTGAATTTTTGTCCCTGCCCGGTGGTGATTACTGGTAGGTGGGCATAGCGGGGCGTGGGGTAAGTCAGCTGCTGCTGCAGGAATATCTGCCGTGGCGTTGAGTCCAGCAGGTCCGAACCACGCACCACGTGAGTGATGCCCTGTGCGGCGTCATCGACAACCACCGCCAATTGATAGGCGTCCAGCCCATCCTTACGCCGCACCACGAAATCCGCCAGGGATTTCCCCAGCGCAGTAGACTGTGGCCCCTGCAGTAGATCCGTGAACTGGATCTTGCAGTCAGCGAGGCACAGCGGTGCGTATTGCCCCGCGACCGGCAATTTCGGTCTGCCGTGTCCGGCAGGCACCGCGACAGGCACCATCCGCGTCCAGTATCGCCCGGCTGCAGTCACAGAAAAAGAGGTGCCCCCCCTGCGCCAGTTCGGCCAGCGCTGTCGCGTAAGCGGCAGATCTCGTACTTTGGTATAGCACTGCCTCGTCCCAGTGCAAGCCGTGATGTCGCAGGCTGTTGAGGATGCTGTCGGCCGCACCAGGTTCCTCTCGTGGTGGGTCCAGGTCTTCCATGCGCACCAGCCAGGCTCCGCCGCCGTGACGGGCATCCAGAAAACTTGCCAGGGCAGCAATCAGGGAACCAAGGTGTAATGGACCAGTGGGGGAGGGCGCAAAACGCCCCCGGTACTGTGTGGTGGACCGGGGCATGGTTAGCGCCCGGGAGGGACTCAGCCCATTTCCTGCTTTTCTTTGATTTCGGCCAGGGTCTTGCAATCGATACACTGCGTGGCAGTGGGTCTGGCTTCCAGGCGCTGGATACCGATTTCTATGCCGCAGGCCTCACAGAATCCGTAGTCGTTCTGCTCTATCAGCTCCATAGTGGAGTCGATCTTCTTGATTAACTTGCGTTCTCTGTCCCGGGTGCGCAACTCCAGACTGAACTCCTCCTCCTGGGTCGCACGATCAGCGGGATCGGGAAAATTTGCCGCTTCATCCTTCATATGATTCACAGTGCGGTCCACTTCCTGCATCAACTCGGATTTCCAGTTCAGCAGGATGGCTTTGAAGTGTTCGCGCTGCTCCTCATTCATGTACTTTTCGCCCCGTTTCGGTTGGTAGGGCTCAAAGTTTTTGAATTCAATGCCGCCAGTTTTATTGGTGCCTTTGGCGGCTTTTGGGGCTCTGGCTGCAGATGCTTTTGGGGTTTTGGCTGCAGTTGCTTTTGGGGCTTTGGCTGCAGTTGCTTTTGGTGCTTTGGCTGCAGTTGCTTTTGGCGCTTTGGCTGCAGTTGCTTTTGGGGCTTTGGCTGCAGTTGCTTTTGGCGCTTTGGCTGCAGTTGCTTTTGGCGCTTTGGCTGCAGTTGCTTTTGGCGCTTTGGCTGCAGTGGCTTTTGGAGCTTTGGCTGCAGTTGCTTTTGGTGCTTTAGTGGCTCGAGGCATGGTTATTTTCCCATACGGCAAAGGTAACTCGACAATACTCACAGATCTTCAGGAGGGGCTGCCAAGGGGGGCCCAAATCCGAGGGCGGAGAAACTACCAGATAACCGCTAATGGTGCCACTGTTTCCTTGCAGTTTTTCCAGCTTGCTATCACCCCCTGTTGGCAGTTGCTAGAATAGCGCGCTTGTCGCAGCAGGGGTCGTTCATGGCAGGGCCGTATACACCTATTTATAAACCCCGGGGCTTTGCCCGGCGCGTGGCGGAGATTGAGCCTTTCAGGGTAGTGGAGGTATTGGCCCGGGCAACGGCTTTGGCGGCAGGTGGTGCCGACATCGTACACATGGCGGCGGGCGAGCCGGATTTTGCCACCGCAGCGCCTATCGTAGAGGCGGGTCGGGCGGCCCTGGCCCGGGGCGCGACACACTACTCCCAGGCCGCTGGTATTCCCCAGTTGCGCGAGGCGCTGTCGCGTTATTACGCCGACACCTACGGCCTGGACATCGCCCCGTCGCGCATCCTCATTACACCCGGCGCCTCCGGAGCCCTGTTGCTTATTGCGGCTCTGCTGATCAACCCCGGTGACGCTATGCTCATGACCGACCCCGGTTATCCCTGCAATCGCCACTTTATGCGCCTGGTGGAAGGTCGCGGGCAACTGGTGCCGGTGGACGCGGGCAGCAACTACCAGTTAAACGCAGAATTGGTCGCGGCGCACTGGCAATCCAATACCATTGGCGCCATGGTGGCCTCGCCGGCCAACCCCACCGGCACCGCGCTGTCCCGGCAGGAACTGGCCGCACTGGCGGCGGAGGTACGCTCCCGCAACGGCTACCTGGTGGTGGATGAGATCTATCACGGGCTGGTCTATGAAGGCTCGGCCCCGTCGGTACTCGAGGTCGACCCGGACGCCTTCGTCATCAACAGTTTTTCCAAATACTTCGGTATGACCGGTTGGCGGCTGGGCTGGCTGGTGGCGCCCGAGGCGGCCGTGACCGAGATGGAGAAACTGGCCCAGAATTTCTTTATTTCCATGTCCACCATGGCCCAGTACGCTGCCCTGGCGGGCTTTGAGCCCGGGCACCCGGGAGATACTGGAGCAGCGCCGGGAGATTTTTCGTCAGCGCCGCGACTACCTGTTGCCGGCGGTGCAGGAGCTGGGATTCGCGGTGCCCTGCAGTCCGCAGGGGGCGTTCTACATTTATGCCGATGCCAGCCGTTTCACGGATGACAGCCAGCGTTTTTGTCTTGATTTGCTGGAGGAGCACGGTGTGGCCCTGACCCCTGGCCTGGATTTCGGCCAGCACCGGGCCAATCAGCACCTGCGCTTTTCCTACACCACGAGTATGGATCGACTGGAGCTGGCGGTGGAGCGCCTCGCCAGGGTCCTGGGCTGAACATGCAGCATCGAGTCGCTCAACCCCAGGCAGTTGACCGGACTGGATGAATCCCATCTGGTGATACTACCCGATGGCCATCGCTTGCAAGGCGCAGTGGCGCGGGCATTTACGGCACTCCAGGAGGATGCCCGGCAGGCCGGTTTCGAACTGGCAATTGCCAGCAGCTTTCGATCTTTTTCGCGCCAGTTGGCTATCTGGAATGACAAGGCCAGTGGCCTGCGTCCGGTGTACGATGACCAGGGCCGCGCTGTGGCGATTGAACAATTGCCGCCTGCACAACAGCTGCATGCGATCCTGCGCTTCTCGGCGTTACCGGGTACGTCGCGCCATCACTGGGGCACTGACCTGGATGTGTATGACGCTGCAGCGGTAGCGCCCGACTATCGAGTGCAATTGTCTGTAGAGGAGGTGTCCGCCGGCGGCGTGTTCGATCCCCTGCACTGTTGGCTGGATGCGCGTATGGCCGCAGGCGAGTCACACGGATTTTACCGGCCCTATGATAAAGATCGGGGCGGGGTCGCGCCGGAGCGCTGGCACTTGAGTTACGCGCCACTGTCGCTCGCTTGTGCCGCACAATTTCGCAGCGATATGCTGGCTGCGTGCTGGGACTGTGAAGAGGCTAAGGAGGGGATATTGTTGCGGGATGAGATCGAAGCAGACCTGCAGCACATTATGTCGCGGTACGTGACGGTGCCGCAGGACTGGTGTCCTGCACTTATAGTAGTGCCGACACGTGCGTCACTCCCTGTGCGCTTTGGCCTTGGTGTGGAGCAAGTGCCCGAAGTGGTTGTTGTAATCCTTCTCGGCGGCGGCGATGACCTCCAGTGCTTCCTCGCGGCCGTAGACGTAGTCCACCTTGATGTTATTCACCTTGCCGGGAATCATTTTGTAGGTCATAAAATAGTGCTGCAGGCGCTCGGTTTTGATCGTGGCAGATCAGCGATGTCGTGCACGTCGCCCCAGATATTGTCGCCGTCGAGTACCGCAATAATCTTGTCGTCGGCCTCGCCGCCGTCGATCATCTGGATGCCGCCCACAACCCTGGCTCGCAGCACGATGTCTGCGCGTGTGATGTTGCGCTCGGAGAACACGCAAATGTCGAGTGGGTCGCCATCGGCAATCTCCGCATCGGCGCAGCGCTTGGCCACTTCCTCGGCGCAATAGGTGCGTGGAATAAAACCATAGAGAGCTGGTGGGCTGGAGGTGGTGCGTTGTGGCCGGTCTACCATCAGGAAGCCCGATACCTTGTCCAGCTCATACTTGACTACATCATTGGTGGTCATTTCGATGAACGCCTGCACGATATCCTCGGGCATGTTATCCGGGCGGGCGTGCAGGCCGTGCCAGGGGTGGCGGCGCCATCGGTTGAAGTCGGTATTGCTGTACATGGGGTTACCTCGAAGTGAGTGGGTTGATTGCGAGCATGAAGAGGCGCGTATTGTACCGATAAAGGCAGGCGAAATCTTGCCTGAATCGGCAAATTTACGCCTTTTGTAATCAGGCCTGCACTGAAGCGTGCTGCAACTACAGTTAAAGCGCGTCTTCAGCTTGCGTGGCACCGGCACATTCTTCAGGCGCACATACTCTGGCAAACCATTGCGATATTCAGGATAGGCCTCTCCGACAATGAGGGGCGCCAGATAGGTCCGTGCTGCATCGGTAATGCCAAAGCCGTCGCGCGTGATGAAATTGCGCGGCATTTTTTTCTCGCGATTGGCCACGTCCTCCAGCGCTGCCTCGCCAATGGACCAGGTATAGCGCTTACCCTTGCCGCGCACGATGCAGGGCATGACGGCATTGTCGCCGCGCAGGGCAAACTTGACCGCAGCTTCACCCAGCGCGTAGGCCTGGTCCACATCGGTCTGGGACGCGATGTGCCGCGCCGAGCGCTGCAGGTAGTCCGCCACTGCCCAGTGGTACTTGTAGCCGAGCTCCGACTTGATCATCTGTGCCAGCTGCGGTGCGAGGCCACCCAACTGGCTGTGGCCGAAAGCGTCCTTGAGTCCGGACTCCGACAGAAAGCTGCCGTCCTTATACTGGGTGCCCTCGGACGCGACGATCACACAATAGCCGTGGCGTTTTACCGTGCGCTGTACCCTGGCCAGGAACTTCTCTCGCTCAAAGGCAATCTCCGGGAACAGGATGATGTGCGGCGCGTCCCCATCCTGTGTCGCGGCCAGGCCGCCCGCCGCGGCTATCCAGCCCGCGTGCCGCCCCATGACCTCCAGAATGAAGACCTTGGTGGAGGTCTCGCACATGGAGGCCACATCCATGGCCGCCTCCCTGGTGGAAATGGCGATGTACTTGGCGACCGAGCCAAACCCGGGGCAGTTATCGGTCAGGGGCAGGTCATTGTCGATGGTCTTGGGTACGTGGATGGCCTGTAGCGGGTAACCCGTGGCCAGTCCCAACTGCGAGACTTTCAGGCAGGTGTCGGCAGAATCACCGCCGCCGTTGTAAAAGAAATAGCCGATGTTGTGCGCCTTGAAGACTTCAATCAGCCGCTCATACTCCGCCCGGTTTTCCTCCAGGCTCTTCAGCTTGTGGCGACAGGAGCCGAAGGCGCCGGCCGGTGTGGTCAACAGGCCGCGAATGGCAGCAGCACTCTCCTTGCTGGTATCGATCAGGTCCTCGCGCAGCGCACCGATGATACCGTTGCGGCCGGCGTAGACCTTGCCGATCTGTGCACGGTGCTTTCTGGCGGTTTCGATGACGCCGCAGGCCGTGGCATTGATAACGGCGGTGACGCCGCCGGACTGGGCGTAGAAGGCGTTTTTCGCTGGCATGTGGTGGTCTATTCCTGGTGACGGGCGCGGTCCGGGCCCAACTGAGTTAATAATTGTTGTAAAGCCGGTCAATCATACGGCAATTGCCGCAACTTGTGGACAGCTACGGTGCGTCTGATCTCACTGCTGCAGCAGTGATGCGAGCACATGCTACTATGCCCGCTTTATAAAAGGAGCGGTCTTTGAAGGGCCATATTCATATTCTTGGTATCTGCGGTACCTTCATGGGCGGTATTGCGCTGCTGGCGAGGGAGTTGGGTTATCGGGTTACCGGCTCCGACGCCAGCGTCTACCCACCCATGAGTACCCAACTGCGCGCTGCCGGCATCGACCTGATGGAGGGCTACCTGCCCGAGCACCTGCAGCCGCGACCGGATTGCGTGGTAGTGGGCAACGCCATGACACGCGGCAATCCGCTGGTTGAGTACCTGCTAAACAGTGGCCTGCCCTACACCTCGGGGCCCCAGTGGCTGGCGGAGCATGTGCTGCAGGGCAAATGGGTGCTTGCGGTGTCCGGTACTCACGGCAAAACCACCACCAGCAGTATGCTGGCCTGGATACTGGAACATGCGGGTATGATGCCGGGCTTTCTGATCGGCGGTGTGCCTGCTAATTTCGGAGTTTCGGCCCGCTGTGGTGACTCGGATTTTTTCGTGGTGGAAGCAGATGAGTATGACACTGCATTTTTCGACAAGCGCTCCAAGTTTGTTCACTATCGCCCGCGTACCCTTGCAATCAATAATCTGGAGTTCGATCACGCCGATATTTTCGACGATCTGGCAGCGATTCAGCGACAGTTTCACCATGTGGTGCGGTGTGTGCCCGGCGACAGGCCAGATCGTCTATCGCCATGGTGTGCAGGCCATTGAAGAAACCCTGGCCATGGGCTGCTGGACGCCGGTGACCTCCTTCGGTATTGGGGAGGCATCCGCGGCCGACTGGCGCGCGCAGTTGTTGGCGGAAGACGGCTCGGCGTTTCGTGTGCTGCCTCCTGGCAGCGAGCCCATCGACGTGCAGTGGTCACACTGCGGCCAGCACAATGTTGAAAATGCCCTCGCGGCCCTGGCCGCCGCGCGTCATGTCGGTGTCGCGCCTGCAGTAGCGGCACTGGCGCTGAAGCAGTTTCAGGGCGTGAAGCGTCGATTGGAACTGTTGGGCAGTCCTGGTGATGTGGCGGTATACGACGATTTCGCCCATCATCCCAACGGCCATCGCGACCACCTTGCAGGGGCTGCGGGCGCGCGCCGGCAACGGACGCGTGATTGCCCTGGTGGAGCCGCGCTCCAATACCATGCGTATGGGCGAGCATCGTGAGCAATTGGCGTCTGCCACGGCAGCAGCCGACTGCGTTTACTGGTTTCAGCCCCCGGGTATGGACTGGTCGCTGGAGTCGGTGGTGGGAGCCAGTCTGGTGCCTGCTTCAGTCGTGGCTGACGTGGACGAGTTGGTGTTGCAGGTGGCGGGTGAGGCGCGCCCGGGTGACCAGGTAGTGATTATGAGCAATGGCAGCTTTGGCGGCATTCACCAGAAACTGCTGCAGCAATTGCAGGACGCCGCGTCTCGATGAGTTACCCGTTCTGATGCAGTGCCGAACAGACTGCGGCGCCTGTTGTATCGCCATTTCTATCCATCTGCCTTTTTACGGCATGCCCAGGCGGTAAGCCAGCCGGCGTGCCCTGCGTTCATCTCAGTCCGTCGATGCGCTGCCTCCTGTTTGGCGATGCACGGCGTCCCGCACTGTGCGAGGCCTTTATGCCCGAGCGCGAATTCTGTGGCGATAATCGCGAGGAAGCCCTGCTGCGGCTGGCGCAACTGGAAGTGCAAAGTTTTCCGGACAGTGTTGTCCCCGGCGGTGCGGCGTGAGCGAATTGCCGCTGTTTCCCCTGTCCGGGGTGTTGCTGCCTTTCGGTCGTATGCCACTGCAAATTTTTGAGCCGCGTTACCTGGATCTGGTGCGCGATTGCATGAAATCCAGCAGTCCCTTCGGGGTGGTGTGGATACGCCGTGGAGCGGAAGTGGCGCAGCGCGGTCGTGCGGCTCCTGAGCTGGGTGACTACGGCACCTGTGCCCGCATAGTCGACTGGGACCAGCTGCCCAATGGCCTGCTCGGTATCACCATTGAAGGCGCCCAGCGCTTCGAGTTGATGGAGACGCACACGCGCGCCAACGGCCTGGTGGTGGGGCAGGTGGAACTGCAGCCGCCTGTCACTCCGGCGCCCCTGTCTGCAGACTGGTTGTCGCTACTGGATGTACTGCGCAGCCTGGAGACGCACCCGCATGTGCAGCGCATGAAGCTGCGCGTGGATTACAACGACGCCTGGCAGGTTGGCTATACGTTGACGCAGCTACTCCCACTGGAGGAGTCACTGAAGTATGAGTTACTGGGTCTCGACAGTATTGATGCCCTGATGGCGGAACTCCACGCCCTGTTAAACCAGATCAGCGGCGCAGATTAGTACCGGGCTCGCGCCCCGCGCTTCAGCCCCGAACATCAACCAAAGTCGGGTAGCCAGCCGCCCGATTCCTTCCAGCGATTCACGATTTCACAGAACAATTCCGCTGTGCGTTCGGCATCATACGCGGCGGAGTGCGCCTCGTCGTTGTCAAAGGCAATTCCCGCCTCGGCACAGGCTTTGGCCAGCACTGTTTGTCCGTAGGCCAGGCCGGACAGGGTTGCAGTGTCGAAAAAGGAGAAGGGGTGGAAGGGGTTGCGCTTGATACCGCAGCGCTCCACGCCGGCGTTGATGAAGCCCGCGTCGAAGTGTGCATTGTGTCCCACCAGAATCGCGCGGTTGCACATCTGTTCGCGGATTTCCTTGCGCACGACGTTGAACAGTTCGGTCAGGGCCTGCTCCTCCGTAACCGCCTCCCGAAAAGGGTGATAGGGGTCTATGCCGGTGAAATCCAGCGCAGACTGCTCGATGTTGGAGCCCTCGAAAGGTTGTACATGGAAGCTGTAGGTACGATGCACCGCCAGTAAGCCGTGTTCATCCATGCGTACGGTAGTCGCGGCCACTTCCAGTATGGCGTCAGTGCTGGCGATGAACCCCCCGGTTTCCACGTCAACAACCACCGGCAGGAAGCCGCGAAAGCGATCACTGATCTGGTGTTGTGTAACGAGTTTCAAGCGCGCGTACCAGGGTTGACGACCCGCCAGGTCACCATTTGCCCCGCGCGCAGCGGAGTGAGGGTAGCGTCTCCCAGCGGCAGTTGCCCGGGCACCTCCCAGCTCTCCTTGCGCAGGGTGATGCTGTCCTTGTTGCGCGGCAGGCGATAGAAGTCAGGCCCGAAATGAGCTGCGAAGCCTTCCAGCTTGTCCAGGGCATGCAACTGTTCAAAAACCTCCGCATAGAATTCCAGAGCGGCATGAGCAGTGTAGACCCCTGCACAGCCACAGCTGCTTTCCTTACTGAGCGTGCTATGGGGTGCTGAATCACTTCCGAGAAAGAACTTTGGATTGCCGGATATGGCCGCTGCCTGCAGCGCTTCCTGATGCGTGTTGCGCTTGAGCACCGGCAGGCAGTAATAGTGGGGGCGGATGCCGCCCGCCAGCATATCGTTGCGGTTGAACAGCAGGTGGTGGGGCGTGATCGTTGCAGCGACATTCTGGCCCGCTGCGCAAACGAACTGCACTGCATCCGCTGTAGTGATATGTTCCAGCACCACGCGCAGCGCTGGAAAGCGCTGGACCACAGGCGCCAGGTGGCGATCGATGAATACCTTTTCCCGGTCGAAAATATCGATGTCGCTATCGGTGACCTCGCCGTGGATCAGCAGTGGCAGGTCCGCTTCTTCCATCGCGGCCAGGGTCGGGAACAGCGCTTCGAGCTGCGCCACCCCGGCAGCGGAATTGGTGGTGGCGCCCGCCGGGTACAGCTTGACGGCATGCACGCCAGCGGTCGCGGCGGCCAGGCGAATCTCCGCAGCCGTGGTCTGGTCGGTGAGATACAGCGTCATCAGTGGCTCAAACTGGCGCGGCAGCGCACTCATGGCGTGCACGATGCGATCGCGATACGCGAGCACCTGGGCGACGGTGGCGGCGGGCGGCGTGAGGTTGGGCATGACGATGGCGCGACCGAAGTAGCGGGCCAGGTCGGCGCAGGTGTGCTGTAGCGCGGCACCGTCACGCAGGTGTACGTGCCAGTCATCGGGGCGGGTAATGGTCAGTTCGATCACGGGGAACCTTGTGGCGTGAAGCTCAGGCGTGAATGCTACAGTAAAGCCTCTAACGCGGGAATACGGACTGGGCATTGAGCCACCCCGGCGGTAGAATGTGCGGCCTTTTTGATCACAGTCCCGGGGAACATGAAATGTCGGATATAAACAAAGTTGTACTGGCCTATTCCGGTGGCCTGGACACGTCGGTCATCGTGCGCTGGTTACAGGATAACTACAGCTGCGAGGTGGTGACGTTCACTGCTGATATTGGCCAGGGTGAGGAAGTCGAGCCCGCCCGCGCCAAAGCCCAGGCCATGGGCGTCAAGGAAATTTATATCGATGACCTGCGCGAGGAATTCGTGCGCGACTTCGTGTTCCCCATGTTTCGCGCCAACACCATCTATGAAGGCGAGTACCTGCTGGGCACCTCCATTGCGCGCCCGCTGATCGCCAAGCGCCTGATCGAGATCGCCAATGCCACCGGCGCCGATGCCATCTCCCACGGCGCGACCGGCAAGGGCAATGACCAGGTGCGGTTCGAACTGGGCGCCTATGCGCTCAAGCCCGGTATCAAAGTCATCGCGCCCTGGCGTGAATGGGACCTCAGTTCCAGGGAATCGCTGATGGCCTATTGCAAGACCCACGCAATCCCGGTGGACTATACCAACGCCAAAAAGAAATCCCCCTATTCCATGGACGCCAACCTGCTGCATATTTCCTACGAAGGCGACCAGCTGGAAAATCCCTGGGTGGAGCCCGAGGAGGATATGTGGCGCTGGAGTGTCAGTCCCGAGACCGCGCCGGACAAGGCCACCTATATCGAACTGGATTTTGTCGGCGGTGACCCCGTTGCCGTCAACGGCGAGGCCATGACGCCGGCGACCCTGCTGGCCTACCTGAACACGGTCGGCGGTGCCAATGGTATCGGCCGCGACGATATTGTGGAGAACCGCTATGTGGGCATGAAATCCCGCGGCTGTTACGAGACTCCCGGGGGCACCATCCTGCTCAAGGCGCACCGGGCGATCGAGTCACTGACGCTGGACCGCGAAGTGGCGCACCTGAAAGATGAACTGATGCCGCGCTATGCCAAGCTGATCTACAACGGCTACTGGTGGTCGCCCGAGCGCAGGATGTTGCAGGTCGCCATTGATCATTCGCAGTCTGTGGTGAACGGAAAAGTGCGGCTCAAACTTTACAAGGGCAATGTCGTCGTCGCTGGCCGCCAATCGGACGACAGCCTGTTCGATAAGCACATCGCCACGTTCGAAGAGGACGCCGGCGCTTACAACCAGGCGGATGCGGAGGGCTTTATCAAACTGAATGCCTTGCGTATGCGTATCGCCGCCAACAAGGGTACGATCGCCGCTGTAGGTGCTTCGCCGTCTGGTCGTTCTTCTCGCCGTGTCCGGCAGGGAGCGCAAAAGCGAAATGTGGCCCGATATCCAATTTCGCTTTTGCGCTCCCTACCGGACACTCTTCACCAGGGCCGTCGGGTATGGATCGATTGTACGTCCGTGGCTGTCGGATGTGCCCAACCCGAAATTGGATATCGGGCCACATTTCGGGTTGGGCACATCCGACAGTCACTGCGACGTCACGCCATTACGTTACCTGTTCCTCGTCAGCGGGACAAAGCGCACCGGCAGCATGGACTGTTTGCTGACCTTACCGCTGCTGTCCACTTCGACGATCAGCAATTCCTGAGCATCCCAGTGTTCGCCTACGGGAATGACCAGCCGTCCGCCCGGTTTCAGCTGTTGCAACAAGGGCGGAGGAATAGTCTGCCGCTGCGGCGGTCACGATAATACCGTCAAAGGGAGCATGCTCCGGCCAGCCGGCATAGCCGTCGCCCGCGCGCACGGTGATGTTGTTGTAGCCCAGCTTTTTGAGTACTGCGCTGGCGCTATCCGCCAGCTCCGGCACGATCTCCACGCTGTAAACATGCTTCACCAGTTGCGCGAGCACCGCAGCCTGGTAACCGGAACCCGTGCCCACTTCCAGCATGACATCACCGGGCTGCGGGTCGAGCATCTCGGTCATGAGGGCCACGATAAGGGGTTGTGAAATGGTTTGTCCCGCCGCAATCGGCAGCGGTGTATTGCGGTAGGCCTGGTCGCGGTACTCTGGCAGCACAAATTCCTCGCGGGGAACGGCGCCCATGGCTGCCATTACCTCGTCGCTCAGTGCCGCAATGCCGGTATACCCGGCGGATTCCAGCACGGACTGGCGCACGGCCTCCAGCATTGCCTGCCGTTGTGGAGGTATGTCAGCATTCGTGGTCAATGTCGTCACCATCACTATTATTGCCGAAAGTACTGCGGCGAACCGCGCTGCTGCCGGGCGTCTGTGGTTGCGCTGTGCGAATGTAAACATCGACACAGGAAACCGCAGCCCCGCGCTAGGGTTTGTACCAGATCGGCGATGTGTACGCGCGATCCTGGATACTGGTCGGGGCGCCATCCGGGATGAGCACACCGAAGCGGAATGCATCGTAGGTGGACCAGCGCGGTTTCGGAATTTCCAGCACGCGCGCGTAATAGAACGCGTTCAGTCGCGGATTGAAATCGGGGTCGGTCCACACGGTGCCCAGCTCTGATGCGCCGATGGTATTGGTCCACGCTGCGTTTTTTACATCGACGGTATTGCCGACCGGCGGCACCCTGCCATCCGGGCCCGGTGTGCGGTCACCGGACCAGACCACATCGTAGACTTTTTCATGCGCCTGCTCGCCATCGTACCAGCCCTTGACCATCTGGATGCGATCCAGGTTCGCACCGATCGCATCGCGCAGGGCGAATACCATAAAGGTGGGTGCCTTGCCTGTTGATGTCGGCGGCAGGTCGCCGCCCATGGGCACGCCCTTGCTGTAGCCGACGAAAGCGGGCTCGCGGTTGTTAAGATCGTTCGCGGTAAACTCCCAGCCGCCGAACAGGCGCACCAGTATGCGCGAACCTGTGGTGGCGTAGACTTCCTTGCGCGCCATCGCGTCAAACAGCGCGGCGCGGGTGTTTTCCGTCGCCCACACTGCTGTCAGTCCAGAGGCCGTCATTTGCCAGCCCATGATCGAGCCCGCCTCGGTGGCCATGAAGGGGTGCGTCATCCGTTCCGGTGACGGCTCTGCCCCGGAATGCTTGCCGAAGAAATTGTCTTCCTCCGCGGTGGACAGGGAGGTGTGGCTGTCGGTGGAGCCGATCATGCCGAACTTGTAGGGATTGATGCCGAGCTTCGCCTGTAACTGCAGCCCCCGCTTCAGGCCTTCGCGGGCGTATTCCCCCGCCAGCATGGCATCGGTCTTGGCCTCGGACACATCGAGGTTGCCGATATCCCAGGTCTCGTAATCGGCGAACTCATCATCCGGCGACAGAAAGGGATGGGCCTCGCCGTCGCCCTTGATCTGGGTGGCCTCGTACAGCGGTTCCCACTTGTCCCGTTCCCGCACATATTGTGCATCCAGGGGTTTGCCGTCGCTCTGGATGTCCAGCGGGAACATCATGCCGTTGGACAGGTTGCCGTTGTGGGCGATGGCCAGCACCTCGCCCTTGGTCTTGCGCTCGTACTGCGCCAGCCATTCCCACAGTTTGCGCGGGTTGGTGCTGCCCTGGGGGGCCACGGTGGTATAGGGCACCATTTGTCCACCCTTGTCGCCACCGTCGCGGTATACCACTACACGGTGCAGGTTGTTGCCCTTGACCATCGCAGTCCATTCGTAGCCGATGAAGGCGGTGAAGCGGCCCGGTTCGTTGTACTGCTCAGCTGCCTTGACAGTCTTTTCCCAGGCGCTTTTGTACGGCGCCGAATCCGGCGTGTACGTCATCGCCGGAGGAAACTTGTCCTGTGAAAACAGGCTGATAATCTCCAGCGCGACCTCCACACCCTTGCCGGCCTTGATGCGGTCGTACCAGTCCTTGCCGGTCGGGTCGGACACGATGTGCGGCGCCCCGTCAGCAGGTCGGGGAAAAAGCCCATATTGTCCGAGTGATCAGCCACGACCAGGAAGTCCAGCGGGCGCGACAGGCGCACCGGACCGCCGCGGGTCGAATTCACCTGCTCGCCGCGCGCGAAGCGATAGGCGTCATCCAGGCCCAGGCGATTGCCAAAGGCGCCGGCGTCCATGGATATGTCGGTGTGCAGGTGGGTGTCGCCAAAGTACACCTTGGTGGGAAAGTCGCGCTTGGCATACGGTGAATAGACCTTGCCGGTGTAGGCACTGGACAGAATTTGCTTATCCGGTGGTGCCGGTATCTGGGCGAGCGCGGTCAGGGTTGCGGTGCCGAATACCAGAGCGGCCAGCCATTTCTGTGTCGAGTGCCTATGCATTCTTGAATCCTCGCGCAAGTTCAGCGGTGTTGTTGTTACGAGTACGTCTTCCAGAATAGCGTCTTTGTGCACAACAGCCAATCTGTCCATAATACCGCTTGTCAGTGAAAATCGCGTGACGGCAGCCGCAGCGTATCCAGTGCGTGGGTATAATCATACAGGGCGCCGGCAATGACATGGATGACATTGTCCTTGCTCTCCACGATGCCTGTTACCAGCAACAACTGCCCGCTCATCAGCGCCTGGCGAAAGTGTTGCTGGGTGCGCTGCCACACCACGATATTGCTGTTGCCGGTTTCATCCTCCAGCGTGAGGAACAACACGCCCGAGGCGCTGCCCGGGCGCTGGCGGCAGGTGACCAGGCCGGCGATGCGCACGAAACGCTTGTTGCCCAGCAGCCGCCAGATCGGTGTGGCGCTTGCAGCGGTTGAACGGATAGCGATCGCGCAACAGGCTCATGGGATGGGCGCGCAGGGTGAGGCCGGTGGCGCGGTAGTCGGCGAGGACTTCCTCCGCCACCTGCGGTGCGGGCAGCTGCACGCCGTCGTCGAAATAACTGGACGCGTTGGTATTGTTCATCTCGCAATAAGGGTTTGGGCGACTCCAGCGCCATGATCTGCCACTGCGACTGGTGGCGATGGCCGCTCAGGGATTGCAGGGCGTCGGCATCCGCCAGCGCTTCCATGTCGCGCTTGTCCAGCGCGGCCCACTGGCGCAGGTTGCTGACCTGGCGAAACGGCTGGCGCTGCCGCGCTTCCACCACGCGCTGCGCGCCCTCCCGGCTCAGGCCCCGCACCAGGCGCAGTCCCAGGCGCAGCAGTCGGCTGGCTATTTTGCATCGAACGGCTGTCCAGCAACTGGTGATCCCACTCGGAGTGATTGATGTCGATGGGCAACACGGTGACGCCGTGGCGGCGGGCATCCTGCACCAACTGCGACGGGCTGTAAAAGCCCATGGGCTGGCTGTTGAGCAGGCCGGCGAAAAACGCCGCCGGGTGGTGGCGCTTGAGCCAGGCCGAGATATAAGCCAGCAGGGCGAAGCTGGCGGAGTGCGATTCCGGGAAGCCGTAGCCGCCAAAGCCCTTGATCTGGTCGAACAGGCGCCGCGCGAAATCCTCGTCGTAGCCGCGCTCGATCATGCCGCGCGTGAGCTTCTGCTCGAAGGTGAGCAGCTTGCTGTTTTTGCCCCAGTTGGTAATGGCGCGGCGCAGCGCATCCGCCTCGCCGCCGGAAAACCCCGCCGCCACCATCGCGAGGCGAATCACCTGCTCCTGGAAAATCGGCACGCCCAGCGTGCGCTCCAGCACGGACCGGATCGCCTCCGAGGGATAGGTGACCGCCTCCAGCCCCTGCCGGCGCCGCAGGTAGGGGTGCACCATGTCGCCCTGGATCGGGCCGGGGCGCACGATGGCGATCTGTATCACGAGGTCGTAAAAACACGCGGGCTTCAGCCGCGGCAGCATGGACATCTGCGCCCGCGACTCGATCTGGAACACGCCGATGGTGTCCGCCTGCTGCAGCATGCGGTAGGTGGCCGCGTCTTCCTTCGGGATGTCGCTCACGGTTTTGATGGTGGGGCAGTAGCGGTGCACCAGTTGCAGGCTTTTGCGGATGGCGGAGAGCATGCCCAGGGCCAGCACGTCCACCTTGAGCAGGCCCATGGACTTCGATGTCTTCCTTGTCCCACTGGATGATGGTGCGGTCGGCCATGCTGGCGTTCTCCACCGGCACCAGCGTGGAGATGGGGCTGCGGGTGATGACAAAGCCGCCCACGTGCTGCGACAGGTGGCGGGGAAAGCCGAGAATCTGCTGCACCAGCGAGTAGAACAATTCCGCCTGCCGGCTGTGGCTGGCCACACCCTGCTCCTCGAAGCGTTTGGCGAGATCCGCCGTGCGATCCCACCAGGCCATCGACTTGGCCAGGTCGTCCACGAACACCGCGTCCAGCCCCAGCGCCTTGCCCACGTCGCGCACCGCGCTGCGCGAGCGGTAGGTGATCACCGTGGCGGCCAGTGCGGCGCGTTTGCGCGAGTACTTGTCGTAGATGTACTGGATGACTTCCTCGCGCCGCTCGTGCTCGAAGTCCACGTCGATGTCCGGCGGCTCGTCGCGCTCGCGGGAAATGAAACGCTCGAACAGCAGCGAGATCTGCTCCGGCGACACCTCGGTGATGAACAGGCAGTAGCACACCACCGAGTTGGCCGCCGAGCCGCGGCCCTGGCACAGGATGTCGCGCGAGCGCGCGAAGCGCACGATGTCGTACACGGTGAGGAAGTAGTACTCGTAGTGCAGCTCCTCGATCAGCGCCAGCTCCGTGTCGATGCGCTGTTGTATTTCAGCGCGGGAACGCCGCGCGGCCAGCGCACGGCGGAGCCCTGCGCCACCAGCTCGCGCAGGTAGCGGTTGGCGTCGTAACCTTCCGGCACCACTTCCTCCGGGTATTCATAGCGCAGCTCGTCCAGGCTGAACTGGCACAGCGCGGCGATGCGCTGCGTTTCCTCCAGCAGCGCGGGCGGGTAGAGCCGCTGCAGTTTATCCAGCGCGCGCAGGTGCTGCTGGCTGTTGCCCAAACGCCGCCGGCCCAGTTGCGCGATGCTGGTGTTGTGGTACAGCGCGGTGAACACATCGTGCAGCGGCTTGCGCGTGGCGACGTGCATGCGCACATCGCCGCAGGCCACCATGGGAATATCCAGCTCCTGCGCGAGAGCGTGCAGCGCGAGGTAGCGCTGCACCTCGTTGTTGCCGAGCAGGTGGCTGACGCCGAGCCACAGGCGGCCCTTGCACAGCCGCTGCAGTTGCAGGCCGTAGGCGCGGTTGTGCTCGTCGTCGCCCTGCGGCAGCCAGACCAGCAGGCAGCGCTTGAGGTGAAAGACCACATCGCGCAACGCCACCCGGTACTCGCCCTTGGGACTGCGCCGCCGCGCCATGCTGATCAGGCCAGACAGCTCACTGTACGCGGCGCGGTTCGGCACCAGCGCCACCAGGCGCAGCCCTTCCTCCAGCCGCAGTTCGCTGCCGATGATCAGCTTGATGCCCGCCGCCTTCGCCGCCACATGGGCCTTCACTATTCCTGCAAACGAGCACTCGTCCGTGATCGCCAGCGCGCGATAGCCCAGCGCGGCGGCGCGCTCCACCAGTTCATGCGGGTGGGAGGCGCTGCGCAGGAAGCTGTAGCAGCTGAGGCAGTGGAGTTCGGCGTAGGGCATGGGGAGGCGATGGGTAATCCGGATATAACTGTACATATATACAGTAGTACAGAGCCCGAGGAATGCAAGTGAGCCGCGAGTGGGTGTGCGCGGGAAAGCGACAGGAGGGTGGCCGCAGGGGCGACCGCATTTGCCCGTTGGTGCCGCTATCCGGGCCCGGTAGATTGGCAGGCATCAGAGTGACGGTTGACTTTTTGCATATACAGGACGGAATATGCAATTCAGCTGGTCGGAAAGTAAACGCAAAGCGAATATTCGTACGCACGGCCTGGATTTCATTGACGCCGCGCCGGTATTCGAAGGTGTGACCTATACATTCGAGGACGACCGCATCTCGTATGCAGAGCAGCGATTCGTGACGCTGGGATTGCTAGCAGGAACGCCAGTTTCAATAGTTCATACAGAGGACAAGCATGAAATCCGTATCATCTCGTTCCGCAAAGCCACGCGCGCGGAAGCCCGCTTCTACTTCGAAGCGATCGGAAACTGACTGGAAGCGGCTACATTCAGCGGCAGACGCTAAAATCAAAGATACCGAGCATCCGGAGGCTGACGTGAAGCATATCGTTCGCGGCATCGTCCGGCACGGATTGAAGCCGTTGCCTTCCAAGGCATCCATCTCACTCAGGGTTGATGCTGACGTGCTTGAGTGGTTCAAGGCGCAGGGTCCCGGGTACCAAACGCGTATGAACCTGGTGCTACGTGCGTATCGAGACGCTTCGAGCTGAAGCTGTCATGCTTGATCAATCACAATCAGGTACTAAGCATCCACCGGACTGATCACGCCCATCGCCCCACGGCCCAGCACGTGGGTGTAGATTTCAGTGGTGGTCACATCACTGTGACCGAGCAGCTTCTGGATCGTGCGTATGTCGTACCCTTGCTGCAGCAGTCGCGTCGCGAAGCTGTGGCGGAAGGTGTGGCACTTGACGTGTTTAGTGATGCGAGCCTCTCGCCTGGCCAATGAGACTGCCTTGCGCAGACTGGATTCGTGCTGGTGATGGCGCCGAAGTACGCCAGTGCGGGGGTCGACGGCGATGGCGGATGACGGGAACACAAACTGCCAACCCAGCTCTTTGGCTGCTGAAGGGTATTTTTTGGCCAGTGCATAAGGCAAGTAGACTTCTCCGAAGCCGTCTTCCAGATCACGTTGATGCAGCTTTTGGACCAGCGAGATTTGTTCCAGGAGTTGCGGCTTGAGCTGCTGCGGTAACAGGGTCGTGCGATCCTTGTCGCCTTTGCCGGAGCGAACAGTGATGGTAGACATTTCAAAGTCGATATCCTTGACACGCAACGACAGTAATTCATTGAGCCGCAATCCAGACCCATAAAGCAGTGAAGCCATCGTTTGGTGGATGCCCCGCATGTTACCGATGACCAGCATCGCTTCGGCATGGGTGAGCACCACCGGTAAGCGCGGCTTTATTCGTGCCTTCTCAAACGCGAGTGCCTCAAGCTCAACGCACAGGAATTTTCTAAACAGATACACCAGCGCATTTAACGCAATGCGTTGTGTTGACGGAGAGCAGTTGCGCTCATTTGCCAGGTTACTCAGAAATTCTTCGACGTGACGCGCTGACATACTGGCTGGGTGCTGTTTACGATGGAATAGAATGAACCTTGTTATCCAATGTATGTAGGTTTTTTCTGTCTTCCAGGCGTAGCCGTTATCTCGCATATGACGGCGGATCTGATCCAGCAATTTGACGGGTTTGCCAGGTATTAGGGGGCGAATGTCGTCCATGACTTACCCAATTGAACTGTGTATGCGTACAGTATTGTTGATTTTCAGGGATTTCAATGAGGGCTTTTCAGCGACAGGGTGACAACTTACTACTGAACGGTGTTGCACATAGTTGTTTCAATTAAAGAAATGAGTTTTCATGGTGGACGTATATGATGGAATGGATAGTGCGAAGAGAGCCGACTATCCGGACTGTATAAAAAGTGGAAGGAATTAACGTGTTGAACGAGAAGAAGAATTCACGTCGGTCCATGCGCCCTATTCAGAAATTAGGCGGCGGCATGTTATATGGCCGACTCCGTATACTTAGCTGTTAAGTAGTCTATGGTGAAGTTCGCAGTAAAGACTCCGATACCAGGTCTCCTATGTTGGGAAAATGCCCGAAAAGTCGGTCGCATGAAATCTGGGTTTGTTTCAGTCCAGTAAGTCCTATACTTTTTGCAGCTTTTGGTACACAACCAATCGTATCGGATAGTGCTGCAGATTGGATGACGCGCAACGAACTTCATTCCAACCTTGATGTGGTGCAAGTTTTTAACGTGAATGACCTTGGCGTAACTCTGTTTAAGACAGGAATGAGCTTGCGAGAACCCAGAATTGCCAACGGCAGCAGTAGGCTGGAGATCGCTACTGCTAAGAAGTCTAGCATTTAGATCGATGAATAAACCGCTAGTTTCTGAATGCTGTTTAGTATCCATACTGGAATGCATACCGCAAAATAGGCTACTTATCAGGTCGGTACATGACGCCATAACAGCTACGTCGTTGAAATACTCGAACTCTTCATATATGCCGGTGCTATTTTCTACGCGACTTATATCTCGTAGGTAGTCCCTGTGGCTAGGTATTTCTCAGAGTGCTGGGGCATTACTTGTTCGAAATCGTTGGCTGGGTAGCGATAAACGAGTCAAGTGCAAACATTGAACAAGTCAGCAACTCGGCCACTTACAAGGCGCGCGGACGCGGCTTCGGCGCGTGAACTAGCACCACTTTGATGGACGAAATATTTTCGTTTTATCAAAGAGGTTCGAGAAATGGGACACACCAGAAAGCGTCACTATGATCGCTACACCCTGGCCTACAAGCAACAAGCCGTTAAGTTAGCCAGTCACCCTGACGTTATGGCCAAAGATGTGGCAGAGTCACTAGGTCTGCACCCCGTGATGTTGTATCGCTGGTGCATGGAGCATCGAAGAGGCGAGCTGAAGGAAAACAAACATATGAAGCCGGCAAAGCCGTCACCCAGGCGCAAGGCGAAGCGGGCGGACCCGCGTGTTGAGAATGACGCCGAGTTAATCAAGGCGCAGAAGAGAATACAGCAGCTTGAAAAGGCCCTCAGGAACCGCGATGAGGAGCTTGAGCTGCTAAAAAAGGCGCGTCGGTTCTTCGAGAGCAAAAAGCAGTAATCTTTGCCTTTATCGCGGAGAACCGGGATCGATTTAAGGTTGGGCGGATGTGCGAGCTTCTGGGTGTATCCCGCGCCGGGTTCTATGCCTGGCTGAGCAGGCCAGAAAGCGAACGTCGCCGCCACGACAGGGCGTTGATGAGCGTGATCGAGGAGCGCCACCAGGGGTTCCGAAAAGCCTACGGTGCAATACGGCTGCATAAGGATTTGCGCAAACTGGGCTTTAGCTGTAGCCGCCGTCGGGTAGGTCGACTGATGGGAGAAATGGGTATTAAAGCATCTACCACGGGACTTTATCGCTGGCGGCCGGGCTTACATGACTTCTATTCCTCGACCGGCAACCTGCTGAAAGGCGCCAGTGCGCCCTGTAAGCCCGGCGTCCATTGGGCGGGCGATTTTACCTACATCAAAACGACCAATGGCTGGCTTTACCATGCGGTGGTGTTGGATCTTTATAGCCGTAAGGTAGTGGGTTGGTCGTTTGCCAGGCAGCGCAGTGCAGAATTTGCGATGAGTGCCTTGCGCATGGCGCTGTCGCGAGAGTCGGTCAGTTCGGGTTGTATCTTCCACTCCGACCAGGGGATTGAGTATGCCGCGCATGATTACCGGGAGTTGGTGGAGGCATCCGGGCTGCAACGGAGTATGAGCCGCAAAGGCAATCCATTGGATAACGCGGCGGTTGAATCGTACTTCCATACCTTCAAAGCAGAGTTGGTTCATCAACGTGTATTTCCCAATCGTATCGACGCGGTAGCACAGATTGTGGAGTACATTGAGTTTTACAATCGGGAGCGCTTACACTCGCATCTTGGCTATGAATCACCAGAAAACTATGGAAAGCTGTGTGCATGAAAGTGTCCACTAAAGTGGTGCTAGTTCACCCGCCGTTGCGCTGAGCGTTATACGGTCTGAAGAATGGATGAATGGACAAAAAATCATATCGAGAGAGTCAGAGAATGGCTCGATGAGCATGTTCAGGTCTTCAGCGAACCCAGTACGGTCAGGCTTTCAAATTTCGAGGTCGATTGGAGTAATTTTAGTGGTAGTTTCCAGTTATCATTGGATAACACCGCACTCATTGAGAAAATACGTTTTGGCTTAGATATTTCTGGAAAAACAACATTCTATCTGCCAATGTACCATTCACC
The DNA here is from genome assembly GCA_963712135.1 of uncultured Gammaproteobacteria bacterium. Taxonomy (GTDB): domain Bacteria; phylum Pseudomonadota; class Gammaproteobacteria; order Pseudomonadales; family Halieaceae; genus Marimicrobium. The sequence continues at coordinate 127,296 of CAVQGV010000025.1, read as the reverse complement.
TCTCGGGGCTCCCGCAAGTTTCGCATCCATCGAAATTACGAATCGAACAAGTAAAGCGATTACCTCAGCGCTACATAAAACCATACCGAGATTAAAAGGCGCAGGACTGAACAGAGAGACTGGCGAAGAAATAACCTACCATACGCCGCCATCCGAACGAATATCACAAGAAGAATTGGAAGCTGCCATGCGTAACGTGGGGAGTGAATATGAAATTACCGTCGAAGTGGGTAGCGTATAACAAGTCAAGCCACGCGGACGTCAAAACCACTACGCGGTTTCCCCGTCGATGCTTGAAGCGTTATGTTTCATAAACACGCCATTTGCCGGTATAGATAAAAGGAGAAGAAATGACCTTTCGAATTCCACTAACTCCAGAAGAGTTTGACGGCACAACACTTGAAAAGCTGATTCAGACTAAATTCCCGAATGTTCGTCTTGATTCGATCACATTAGTAGATGCGGCGCTCTCCTCAGAGGGCGAGGAGAGGGTATCAACAGCAGGTCGAATTACATTCGATGTTACTTACAAAAGTAATGCAGGAATGAATCTGCCCAAGCGTTTAATGATTAAGGTGGCGCGCCCGGAGTTCGTTGAAATTCCACTATACGAGAATGAGGTAAATATCTACACCAGGCTCGGCGATGAAATTTTGATGAAACATCCCCGATGCTTCGGAGGATTCCGAGATAATGAGAGCCTCAGTTTTGGCTTGGTTTTGGAAGACTTGCGCACAGCCCAGGTAACATTTGAAAACGTTTTATCTAAATTTCGTGCAGAGGACACAGCAGCTCTCCTCGAGCAGCTTGCTTTATTACATGCGCCTTACTGGAATTCGCCCCGCTTCAATGATGATCTGCACTGGGTACAGCCCCACACATCTGGGCCTATTCACGATCTTTTTTCACTTGGAAAAGGCGGCGTCCATTTTCTTATCGATCATGAAATTGCCACTCATCAGTTCAAACGCGAACTGGTTGAATCAATAGGGCAATCCTCGAAATCTCTAGCTGAGCAGGTTGCACGCGTGCAAAAACATCAAGCAAGCCTTCCTTGCACGCTACTTCACGGTGATGCTCATGTTGGCAACACATATAAAACCAAAGATGGAGAACGAGGCTATCTGGATTTTCAGTTATCTGCCCGCGGGTTCTGCATGCATGATGTCAGCTATACAATAGTTACCTCTCTTTCCGTCCACGATCGCAGGCAGAGCGAACTAAATTTGATCAATGGATATCGTGAGCGTCTTATCGAGCAGGGCGTACGAACACCACCATCATTAGATATGTTGTTTGAGGAATATCGCCGCGCAATGGCTTGGAACCTCTATATTGGGTGGCTAACATCACCGACAGAAAACTATGGCTGGGAGATAACAGTTGGTAATCTTGTACGCATCGCAACCGCTTATCGAGATCTTGATTCAGCTAATGCTATTGCTGATCTGTCAAAGTAATGAAACATAACCAGTCGCTCAAGGTCGCCGCTGCGCGGTTGGACAGCTCCAACCGGCGCATGCTTAGCATTTTGTGCGCCGCTTGTGTCTGCCCCTTAGCTCTGCGTTAGCGGTGACCGAATCTATTCACACCCGTAAGGAGATTTTCTGCATTGGATATTCCACGGATCTTCAACATCACCGAAAGTGCTCACCGCATCCATAACCCGTTCACACCCGAAAAGCTCGCCACTCTCGGCGCGGCGCTGCGTCTGGAAACGGGAACCCGAGTGCTCGACCTCGGCAGCGGTTCGGGGGAGATGCTGTGCACCTGGGCACGCGATTACGGAGTCATCGGCACCGGCATCGACATGAGCCAGTTGTTCACCGAGCAAGCGAAACTCCGCGCTGAAAAACTCGGTGTCGCCGATCAAGTCAAGTTCATCCATGGCGATGCTGCCGGCTTCGTCTCTGACGAGAAGGCCGGTGTGGCAGCCTGTCTCGGTGCCACGTGGATCGCTGGGGGAGTCGTCGGCACCATCGAGCTTCTGGCGCAGAGCCTCCGCCCCGGAGGGATCATCCTCATCGGCGAGCCCTACTGGCGGCAGTTACCGCCGACGGAAGATGTTGCCAGGGGGTGTCTTGCCGGCTCAATCTCCGACTTTCTCCTGCTTCCAGAACTTCTCGCGTCTTTCGGCCACCTCGGCTACGACGTCGTGGAAATGGTTTTGGCAGACCAAGACAGCTGGGACAGATACGAGGCGGCCAAGTGGCTCACCATGCGCCGATGGCTTGAAGCCAATCCCGACGACGAGTTCGCGAAAGATGTTCGAGCCAAACTAACCTCGGAACCCGAGCGCTACGCCGCTTACACGCGTGAATACCTGGGCTGGGGCGTGTTCGCGCTGATGACGCGGTGATGAGGGGATTACCGGGCGACTCAGAAAGTGGGGAAAATCCAATCATGCCTAACAACTCATTCAAGCCGACGCCGCTTCGCGGCGCGGCTTAATTCAGGCGTTATGCATACATAGGATAGATATGCCTCCAATTCTGATATCAATTTCATTATTAATTTGCAGTAATGTCTTTATGACATTTGCATGGTATGCACATCTCAAAGAGCTAAATAATAAGCCATGGATTATTGCTGCCTTAATTAGCTGGGGCATCGCATTATTTGAATATATGTTTCAAGTTCCAGGCAACAGAATCGGCTTTACGGTATTGTCAGTTGGGCAGTTGAAAATAATACAAGAAGTAATTACTTTAACTGTGTTTGTTCCATTTTCAGTCATGTATCTAAAAGAACCCTTGAAACTTGATTATCTTTGGGCCGGCCTATGCCTTGTTGGTGCGGTTTATTTTATGTTTAGAAGTAAGTATACGTAACAAAGCCCGACAGCACGGACCGGCCTTGACGGGCCGCCGCCTTGACTCACGTCAAGAATAAGGAGAAGGCTTATGTGGAATGAGCGCTATGCTGTGGACGAATACGTCTATGGAACAGAGCCAAATGTATTTCTTGCAGAGCACTCGGGAATGCTAAGTGGGCCAGTGCTGTCGCTGGCCGAAGGAGAAGGTCGGAACGGCGTTTTTCTTGCCTCGTTAGGCTTGCAGGTACATGGTGTTGATGGATCTGATGTTGGCCTGGCTAAGGCGCAGGCTTTTGCGCGTTCAAAGGGTGTTGAGATTGAAACAGAGATAGCTGATCTTGGAATGTTTGAACCAGAAGCGAACCACTATAGATCTGTCATTTCAATTTTTGCTCACTTGCCCAGTGTAGTCAGGCAGAAGCTTTACCCGTTTGTAGAGCGATGTCTGAAGCCCGGAGGCATCATAGTTCTCGAGGCGTACTCGGAGGCGCAACTTACTCGCAATACGGGAAGTCCGTGAAGGCACCTACCATACTGGCATAGCTTCTGTCGTACAATTCATTGGTAGAAAGAAAAGCTAAAAATATTTTCAATCCGGCGCCGTACTGCGTTACAGCCTAATTCAGGCGATATGTACCATAAATAATCTCTCAGCTAGAATGTTAAAACCTGAATGTATGACAAATTTGAGGACTAGAGAAAGTGCCTAAAGCAAGTGAAATCAAGAAGAACACCGCGATCAACTATGACGGCAAAACATTCATAGTCAGTGACATCGAACGTTCCGTTCCGCAAGGTCGTGCGGGCGGCAGCCTCTACCGTATGCGCATGTACGATGTTGTCACCGGTAGCAAAATTGACGAGACCTTCAAGGACTCAGACATGCTGGACCTGGCGGACCTCGTCCGCAAGCCCGCCATGTTTTCTTACATTGACGGCAATGAATATGTCTTTATGGATTCAGGAGACTACACGCCATACAACCTGAACACGGAGTCCATCGCCGATGAAATTCTCTTCATAAATGAGGCCACAGACGGTATCCATGTGATCCTCGTTAACGATGTGCCAGTAGCGCTTGATCTCCCGGCCCACGTGGAGCTTGAAGTGACAGAAACCGACCCATCTATCAAGGGTGGTTCTGCAACGTCAAGAACCAAGCCTGCAAAACTGTCGACTGGCCTGACCGTGCAAGTACCTGAGTATATTTCGACCGGAGATAAAGTCAGGGTGAACGTGGAAGAACGCAAATTTGTCGGTCGGGCAGATAGTAAATGATTATCCGGGCTAATGCAGTTGTGGGCACCTGACAATTCAGACCGCACTGAGGGCCAGGAAAGAGCCGTGGCATTGATATTCAACAGAAGTAATAATCTGCCACTCCCTTTTGTCAAAATGCTGGCCAGCGTAGGGAAAATCCATGCGAATAGAAGAAATGATAGCCGCCATCCAGATGGAACTCGACATCGATGTCGACGGTAAGGCTGGCCCCCAGACGTGGGGAGCGATTTACTCGCGCCTGGTTAAGAAAAAGATTGCCGGACAGAGGCCATCGGAAGCGATATCAGCCATCGACAATCGCAGCGAGAAGAGCATCGCCACACTCTGTCCCGAGGTGAGATCAATGGCGCGAGCACTTGTACAAAAGGCCGCGCTCTCGGGAATCAGGATAAAGGTCACCAGCGGCCTGAGAACATATGCCGAGCAAGACGCTCTCTATGCCCAGGGCCGCACAAAGCCAGGTAACATTGTCACCAATGTCAAGGGCGGGTACTCCAGTCACAACTTTGGCATCGCGTTTGACGTCGCAGTCTTCGAGGGAAACAAATACCAGCCCGAGTCAATCAAGTACAAGGCCGTCGGGGTGTTGGGAAATGACCTGGGGCTAGAATGGGGAGGAAACTGGAAGACAATTGTCGATCAGCCACACTTCCAGCTACGTCCGGCCTGGGCTTTCGACCTCAACGAGAAGCAAATGCTCGCGGAACTTCGCTCAAGACGAGAAGCCGAATGCGCCGGTCTACGCTTAGCCAAAGTAAATTGAAAATCTGATTTTCGATGGCCTGTATTACAATACAAACATAACAAGACACTTCAAAGTGGCGGCTTTGTCGCTGGACAGCCCCCGATCGACATTTTATTGCGCATCATGGTTCACTTCAGCACGCTGTGCGTGCTACGTTCCGTGTGGTAGTGCTGTGTAATATTTCGAGCATCAATCGCTTAACAACTATTGAATAATTGGTTAACCAAATCCAGGAGAAATTTATGGCTAAGGGTCAGGATGCCAAAAAGGCAGTAAAGAAGAAATCTGAAAAAACCCTGAAGGAAAAGCGCACTGAGAAAAAGCAGAAGAAGGCCAATAGAAAGTAAGCAGGTCGGTGCACAGGGCGCACTCCTGGAGACGCGTCACTCGATACGTTTGGGCGCTGAACGGGGACCGTCATCTCGCGAAAAGTGAATAAAGCCATGGCGCATCATCAATCCCAGGATAACAGTGACCGGCCCGGTCACAGTCACGAGCAAAGTCACATTCACGACCATGGCCTTTCCCATGCACACAGCCACGCTCCGAAAGCTTTTGATCGTGCGTTCGCAATCGGCGTTACGCTCAATCTTGGTTTTGTTGTAGTCGAAGTCATTTTTGGCTTTCTTGCCAATTCGCTCGCGCTGTTGGCGGATGCTGGCCACAATCTTAGCGATGTCCTGGGCTTGCTGCTCGCATGGGGCGCAAGCGTATTAGTGCGAAAGCAGCCGACGCTACGCCACACCTATGGCCTGCGTCGTAGTTCTATTCTGGCGGCAATGATTAATGCGCTTATTTTGCTTGTTGCCGTGGGTGGGATTGCATGGGAGTCAATCCTCAGGTTCGGCCAACCGGAAGCAGTAGCAAGTGGCACCGTTATTCTGGTGGCATCGGTGGGCATTATTATTAACGGATTTACGGCATGGCTATTCATGTCAGGCAGAGACCAGGATCTAAATATTCGAGGCGCCTATTTGCACATGATGGCTGACGCTGCAATTTCACTTGGCGTCGTCGTTGCAGCTGTAGCCATGAGTATTACCGGTTGGTTGTGGCTGGATCCTCTTGTTAGCCTTGCAATTGGAGTTGTTATTGGCGTTACCACATGGGGTCTGTTACGCGAATCGCTTAACCTTGCCCTTGATGCCGTACCGACAAGTATTCAAGCGGCCGAGGTTGAGGCATACCTTGCCAGCCTTCCGGGCATAAAGGCAGTACATGACCTTCACATTTGGGCAATGAGCACGACTGAAATCGCGCTGACAGTGCACCTGGTCAAGCCGGATGCCGTGATTGATGATGCTTTTCTGGCGCGAATTGCCAACGAATTGCTCGAGCGGTTCGATATTCAGCACACCACTGTGCAGTTTGAGCTTGGTGACGCGCCCTTTTCATGCAGGCAAGAGCCAGCTGACGCCGTTTAGGAGCGCTCGTGCACGTTGAAAATACGCTTCAGGCTTTCGAATGGCTATGGTCGTCGCACCGGGTATGGTCGAACTCAAATCATCAGGAGGTTAGTTATGGCTGTCGCAACAAGTATTCATGGTCGGATTCTGCTCATAACAATGACAAGGCCCGAAAAGCGCAATGCACTCAACCGGGACATCACCCTTGGCATAGATGCTGCGATGAATGAGCTTGAGGATAACCCACAGTTGTGGTGTGGAGTTCTCTCTGGCGGAGAGTCCATATTTTCCGCTGGTGCCGATTTGGCAACTGGACCGGGTGAGCCAACAGAGCGTGGCGGTATCGTTGGGCTTATAAACAGGCACCGTACCAAGCCACTCATTGCCGCCGTTGAGGGCATGGCGTTGGGAGGTGGATTCGAGCTGGTATTGTGTTGCGACCTTGTCGTTGCATCCAGGTCGGCGCTGTTTGGTTTGCCTGAGGTAAAGCGAGGCCTGATGCCTGATTTCGGCGGCGCGTTCAGAATCAGTCGGTATCTTCCGGTAAACATCGCCAGGGAGTTACTGCTTACCGGGGAAAGCCTGTCAGCAGAACGTGCCGAGCGTTTGGGTTTCGTAAACACCATCACTGAAAACGGCCAGGCATTTGCCGGCGCATTGGCGCTGGCGGAAAGAATATGTGGCAATGCGCCATTGGCGGTAAGAGAGGCTTTGGCGATTTTTAACGCCGAGGTGAATGGCAACGAATCGGCTAGCTGGGATCGCAGTCATGCGGCCCATGAGCGGCTGCTCAAAACAGAAGATGTTAAAGAGGGCATCGGAGCATTTTTTGAGAAGCGTCCTCCGAAGTGGTCCGGGAACTAGTAAAGAGCCAGATAGGGTCAAAGTAGAGCGAAATGGATACAGAAAAATAGCGATATCACATCGCGGCAACTCATCAGTAGTTAAGTGGTGCCAAATTCTTCGCAGCAGTAGCGATAAGTTCAAGACAATGACAGAGGCAAACAAGGAATGATTTCAGTTTGGATAGGATTTATTCTATTTGTGCTGCTGATGCTGGCGCTGGATCTGGGTGTCTTTCACCGCAACTCCCATGTCGTCAGTGTCAGGGAGGCGCTTGCCTGGTCCGCCGTGTGGATCTCCATGGGTCTGTCTTTTTCGGTGTTCGTATACTTCGCGTATGCAGGCCAGTGGTTTGGCCTGGGCACGGTCGTGGATGCCGTCGATGGGATTGACGAACAGCGGCGCAACGGCGACGGAGAAATACCTGACCGGCTATATCGTCGAGAAGTCCCTCAGTGTAGATAACATTTTTGTGATCGCGATGATCTTCAGCTTCTTGGCGGTGCCGCCGCTCTATCAGCACCGTGTGTTGTTCTGGGGCATTATCGGAGCCCTGGTCCTGCGCGGTGCGATGATCGGCATTGGGGCAAGCTTAATCGCTCAGTTCCACTGGATTCTTTACTTCTTCGCCGTGTTCCTGATCCTGACCGCTTTCAAGATGCTTTTTCTGAATACAGAGGAGGCCGATCCGAACAAGAGCATCGTCGTGCGCGTAATACGTCGCTTCTTTCCGGTGACTGACAGGTTCCATGGCCAGCATTTTTTCGTTCGCGCTGGCTCACCCCAATCGTACGAGAGCGAGTTCCCTGGTGCGCCGACGATTCCGGATGAGGCGGTGAACAAGGCGCAGCCTGGAACACTGCTCCTCACGCCCCTGGCACTCGCACTTGTCATGGTGGAAACGACCGATTTGATTTTTGCCGTCGACTCGATCCCGGCCATTTTTGCCATCACTGCCGACCCGTTCCTGGTGTTCACCAGCAACGTGTTCGCGATACTGGGTTTGCGGTCGCTCTACTTCGCTCTCGCTGGAATGATAGATAAATTCCGCTACCTGAAGGTCTCACTGGGGCTGATTCTGTTGGTTGTGGGCGTGAAGATGCTGCTTGCCGAGTGGTTGAAGCTTGCCCTCGGAGAGCACTTCAATTTGTACTTGCTGGCAGTCATTATTGCTATTCTGGCAGCAGGTGTGGTTGCTTCTATGGTAGCTGCGCGTCGTGAAAAGAGTCGCCCGACAGGCTGATAGTGCTCGAGTCCTGGTATACACCAGGCAAGTGATACATAAAAATGACCGGTAGTGATCGATTAACAACGTTAAAACTGAAGGTGGTGCCAGGCGCGTCTCGCTCTGAAATCTCCGGTTGGCTTGACGATATGCTTAAAGTAAGAGTCTGCGCGCCGCCGGAGAAGGGCAAGGCAAACGCAGCTGTGGAAGCTCTGGTGGCCAAGGCACTTAACCTGCCGTTGCGTTCCGTCGCGATAGTTTCGGGTACCAGCTCGCAACAGAAGGTCATTCAAATCCGTGGTTTATCAAAAGCTGAAATTTTCGTGAAACTCGGTGCCCCTGTCGTCCACACATAGGGAGGTTGTCCAGGTATGAGCAGTGAATTGGCGGAACTAAAAAGTACTATCCGGCGCTGGACATTGATTCTGGGTGTCCTGCAGATCACGGTTGGCTGTGTGATTGGATTCATCCCGCCCTCTGCCGTTCAATGGTTTCGTGGCATCGTGATGGCGCATATCGAATTCACCGCCAATGGCGTGCTGATGATTGTGTTTGGATTGCTGATCAATGAATTGCGCCTGGGCTCGGCTGCATTGAAGGTGTGGTTTGCGACATTACAGCTTGGCACCTGGTCCAACGGGGCGGCGGGCGTGGCTGCTGCCTTTATTGGGGCGTCGTCGAAACTGATGCCAACACTGAACGAGAAGTTCCCGCCACCGCATGGCACCGACAACCCGATTGTGTCGGGCGCACTTATGTTGTGTGGTGTCACGGTAATGATAGCACTGCTTCTTACACTCTATGGCCTGCTGCGCAACAGGTCGACGACGCAGTAGATGGCCAAGGTAATTTTCTATCTACATGCCAAGAATGGTCAATCAGACGAGTTGATTCGTGCGGCCACAGAACTGGCATCTGACGGACTTTTCCAGCGTGACCGGCTGCAGCTTGCGGTAATGCAGCCACGCTCAGCGGATGTATTGGCAGTACCGCCAGATAGTCAGTTTCTGACAGGGCTTGATACGGTGCTCGAGATTGTAGCTCCCCTCGGGCAGGCGCTGCGTCAACGGTTGCCGCAGCTGCAGCGCGCGCTTGTGCCGGTTCTGGATCTGGTCGATAAAGGCCAGTCCCACCTGGTGGCGGGCTATGCTCGAGCGTTCCAGGAATCCGCGCCCAAGCCGGTGAGATATCACTACCTGATGTATCGGCGGGCCGATTTCTCGCGCGCCGACTATCTGGATTACTATGTCCACAGCCACTCCCGGTTTGGCCTTGCCAGCCCCCTGGCGGACTACTACCAGAACTATCTGGATCAGGAAGCCGGCCAGGAAATGGCGCAGGAGTTCGGTCTCAACGTGCCAGAGGCCGATAGTATTTCGGAGCTGCGCTTCGCTAGCGTAGAGGACTATCTGTCCAGCAACATTATTCGCGAGATAGGACCGCAGGCTTCAGCAGACGAGGAGTTGTTTGTTGACCGTAAAATAGGTCAGAGTTTTTCCATGGATGTTCTACTGGATACAAGGGAATAGCGTATGAGAGTGTACGGCGACATGCGATCAGGCAATTGTTACAAGATCAAACTGCTGGCAGCGCTGGTCGGTATCAAACATGAGTGGGTTCCTGTCGACGTAATGACCGGTGAGACCAGGACTGCAGATTTTCTCGCCAAAAACCCCAATGGCAAAGTCCCCGTGCTGGAACTGGACGATGGTCGAATGTTATGGGAGTCAAACGCTATTATTGACTATCTGGCGACCGATACTGTTTTTTTACCGAAGGACCGTTTCCTGCAGGCACAGGTACTGCAGTGGCAGTTCTTCGAGCAGTACAGCCATGAACCCTATATCGCCGTGGCGAGATTTATCGCCAAGTACCTGGGGCTGCCGGACGACCGCAAGGACGAGTACCACGCCAAGCAACCTGGTGGCCATAAAGCATTGGCAGTAATGGAGTCGCGCTTATCGGTACATCCCTATCTGGTAGGTTCTCACCTCTCGGTTGCGGATATTTCACTGTATGGGTACACCCATGTCGCGCATGAAGGAGGCTTTGATGTGTCGGGGTATCCCGGAATTCAGGCGTGGCTGCAGAGAATCCGGGCCGAGCCCAGGTATGTTGGTATGGAGTAGTTATAGTTGCTCGCGGACGACAGTGCAAAGCAGAGAAAATATGTATATACCCAGACATTTTGCAGTAACCGATCGGGACGAAATATTTGCTTTTGTTGAGACAAACGCCTTCGGGCAGCTGATATCAAATGTGGATGGCAGGTTTTTTTCAAGCCATTTACCCTTTCTGGTGACAGAGGACAGATCCGGGATAATCTGCCATCTGGCCAAACAGAACCCGCAGCACTATGAGCTGCACGGCCGCGAAGCTCTGATTACCTTGCAGGGCGCCCATGACTATATATCACCCTCCTGGTACGCAAGCCCGGGTGTCCCAACCTGGAATTACCAGGCAGTGCACATCTACGGGCAGTGCCGGGTATTTGATGATGCCGACAGGCTGAAGAAAGTGGTTGAGACGCTGGCCAAAAAGTACGAGGCAGCGTTTGATACTCCATGGCAGCCGCAGTATGGTGCCGCCATGCTGACCGCGATCGTCGGTGTAGAAATCACCATTACTGAGGTGCAGTGCAAGTACAAATTGAGCCAGAATCGCTCCGCGCCGGATCGCGTGCAAGTCGTGGAGAAACTCAAATCCCTGGGTTCAACCAGACTCGCCGAAGCCATGGAGCGCAACGCCTCCTGACGCTCAAGTCCTTATCCTGTACCACCTGATCGATATTCGATACAGACCCTAGGGTGTCACGATATTGAACGTTTCGTTTGGCCGGTCCAGCAGGGCAAAGAATCCGAGCAGATCCAGCTTGCTGCCCTCAATCGAGACCTCGTCCGAGAAGAGTATGTCGCGAATGCCTGCGTCGCCGGTCAGCATCCTGACGAACAGCGGATGAGTGATGCGGATAGTCGCATTCGCAGCGGTGGCTGGCTGTCCGGTGCGGTGATGCAGCACTGAATTTTCCAGCTGCAGGACATGCACCTCGTGCAGATCAGTAAATTCGATATTGAGGGTGAAGGTTTTGCCATCGGCCTTTGGTCCATTGAGCATCACCGCCATCAACTCAAAGAATTGATCGACCGGTGTGGCCTTGATGAGGTCCCCCGCGTTGGCGATGCCAAGACCCTTCTCGGGTGCACCCTGGCGTAGTTCCAGGGCGCCGGTGAGGTAGACGTCACGCCACGGCCCTGACTCGGCCTGATAGGCCAGCTGGTCGTAGGTTTGTGCCAACAGCGATTTGGCCGCTGTATTGTCGGGCTGGGCGAAGACCAGGTGATTCAGTAACTCCGCCACCCAGCGGTACTCGCCCTTGTCGAAGTCTGCCTGCGCCTTGCTCCAGGATCGCATCGGCACCACCCATCATGGCAACGTAATGCTGTGCAGCCTCCGCTGGCGGCAGCGGATCGAGGTTGGCCGGATTGCCGTCGTACCAGCCGAAATATCGTTGGTAGACCGCCTTGGCGTTGTGCTTCAAGGTGCCGTAATAGCCGCGATTGGGAAAACTGCTGCGCAGTGACGCGGGCATCTCCAGTTGTTCTGCAATCTCCTTCGGCGTGTAGCCCTGCGCTGCGAGGCGCAAGGTCTGGTCGTGTATAAATCTGTAGCCGTCGCGCTGCTTCTTCAGGAAGTCCATGATCGCCGCGTTACCCCACATCGGCCAGTGATGACTGGCGAAGTACACTTCCGTGTCGGGGAACAGACTCATGGCCTCGTCGATATACTGACTCCACTTGCGCGCATCGCGCACCTGGGCGCCGCGCAGGGTGTACAGGTTGTGCATATTGCGCGATACCACCTCGGCGCCGCAGAACGCCTTGTGCTGCGGCAGGTAGAACGTCAGCTCAGCGGGTGCTTCCGATCCGGGGGCATTCTGGAAAATGAAGTCCACGCCGTCGATGGTAAGCGTCTCTCCCGTGGTGGTGATCGTGCGGGTTGGCGCGGCGATGCCGGGGCTGCCGAGAGCGGGGCCCTTGCCCAGGCCGGAATCGATGTGGCCGCGCGGTGATCGTTCGAGCTGGCTGCCGTACATATACATGGAGCGTCGGCTCATGGTGGTACCGGCAATCACATTCTCACTCGTTGCTTCTTCCATGAAGCCGACCGGGGCCACAATCTCGGTGTTCTCTCCAGCGCCCAGAACGGATAGCACCCCGCCAAAGTGGTCGATGTGGGAATGGGTGAAGATGATCGCCGAAACCGGCTTGTTGCCCAGGTGTTCCCGGGCAAATGCAATGGCGGCAGCGGCAGTTTCCCGTGTGGTCAGTGGGTCCACCACGATCCAGCCGGTGTGTCCCTCGATGAGGCTCATGTTCGATATATCGAAGCCGCGCAGCTGGTAGACGCCGTCGGTGACCTTGTACAGGCCGTGATTGTTGTTGAGTGTGGCCTGGCGCCACAGGCTGGGATTGACCGTATCCGGGGCCTCACCTTTTACAAAGTCGAATGCGGGCATATCCCAGACTGGTGAGTTGCCTGGGCCCGCGACCTGTAGCGACGGTGGTGCAGCAATCAGGCCGCGTGTGGCGTCGTTGAAATCCTGTTGATCGTCGAGATTCAACTGTGCGCCAAGTTTGGTATTCGCACTGATGGTGGTCTGGGTCGCTGGCGTGTTGCCCTGGGCGCCTGCCGCAGTTGCTATAGTGTTGCCCTTGGCGCCTTTCGGGGTATCAGTGGATTCCCCCTGGCAGGCCAGCAGCAGGGCGCACAGGGGTGACAGGAGCAGGGCGCCGCGCCAAAATTGAACGTTAAGCATAGTATTTCTCCTGACCAGGCTGCGGACTGTATACGCCAGGCTTGTAGTTTGGCCCGTTGCGACAGGGCCTGACACTAGCAGCTAGGGGCTTTATGCTCAAGCCGCAAGCGCCACGCACTTAGCCTGTCTGGTGGCACCTATTTGGCGCGACTTACACTATACTCGCGAAGTACGCTCATCGAAGCTTTACTACCGTCTGGTATCAATATAACTATGGGATCGCGCAATGGATGATCTGGTAGCTAGCACCACATCACTGGCGACCTCCCGGATGCGCGCGGTTCATGCCCGTCGCGACCCGCAGCCCATTCTGCTGGATCCCTGGGGTGATCGGCTGGTCCCTGCGAGTTTGCTGGTGGCGTCGTTAAATCCTCAAGGCTCCCAGCCAGAAAGCGCTCCGGCTGATGTATCCGAAGACGCCCTGGCGAGCATTACAGACGATTATCTACGCGCCAGCCCGGCGTATACCAATGTGATAACGCGGTCGCGCTACACCGAGGACGCACTGAGCGCGGCCTTCGCCAGAGGTGTCAGGCAGTATGTGCTGATCGGCGCGGGATTTGATAGCTATGCGCTGCGCAGGCCAGCCCAGGCAAAGGACCTGCAGGTGTTTGAAGTCGATCACCCTGCGACGCAGGCCCTGAAGAAACAGCGTCTTGCCGAGTGCGGTATTACCCTCGACGCTGGCGTGCATTTTGTGGCGGCGGATCTTGCCAGGGAGCAGCTTGATGCAGCGCTGTCGAAAACGTCCTTCAACAGGGCGCAGCCGACGTTCTTCTCCTGGTTGGGTGTCACCATGTATCTCACCCGCGCGGCGAACATGGCGGCGCTTAAGAGTATCGTTGCTTGCAGCGCTCCGGGCAGCGAGTTGGTATTCAGCTACATCGACCAGAAATTGTTCCAGCCGGAAGGCGCTGCCGCCGCAGCCTTGTTTGCTGAGCTGGAGCAGACCGTTAAATCGGTGGGCGAACCGTTTGTTTCCGGGTTTCACCCGGCGGACCTGGCCGATGATATTCGCGACCTCGGCCTGGAACTGGTGGAGGACCTGAACGATTTTCAGCTGGTGGCGCGCTACGACCCCGCGGGTGTAAATGGCCTAAAGCCTACCGACAGAAGCCACATTGCCCGCGTGCGCGTGCGTGGACCGCTCGCCAAACTATCGGGCGTCAGCGCCAATGGATAAAGCGACATCGATACTGTTGTTCGTGGTGGGAGTGATCAACTTTCTGCCGGTGGTGTGGTGTTGTATCGGCGGCCCGGCTGTCTCAAGCTTATGCCATCGAACTGGACAGTAACGGCGCGGCACTCCTGAAGTATTTTTCCGGTTCTGCTGCGTGAACGTTTCCCTGTTTGGCGCCACCGGGAGTCTGGGCAGTGAGTGTCTGGAGCAATGCCTGCAGGCCGGCCATCGCGTGACCGTGCTGGTGCGCAGCCCGGACAAGCTGCCTGATGCGCTGCGGCACCGGATTACGGTTATCGAGGGTGATGGCCTGGTATTCGATGACGTGGCCAGGGCCATCCCGCCCGCTACGGATGCAGTCCTGTTTGCCATCGGCGTCGATGAAAAAACCTCGCCAGCGGACCTGTGTACCGATGTCACCCGCCATATCCTCACCGTCATGCGCCGGGAGCAGATACCGCGGCTGGTATGGTGTGGCGGCGGCAGTAATTTACGCCCGGAGGATGAAATTACGTTTGGCGCGCGATTTGTGCGCTGGTTTTCCGCAACCTTTCTCAAGCATCGGCATACCGACAAAGAACATCAGTTGCGTCTGCTGGATGAGAATACGGATGTGTGCTGGATCGGGCGTGCGCCCCCTGCAGATGAAATCCGGTCCGAAAACAGGTCAATACCGACTGGGCTATCACGCGTTCAGTGGCCTATCCAGTATTTCCTTTGCCGATTGCGCTCACGCCATGGTGACCATGCTGGACGATGACACCTGGTTGGGTAAGGTGCCCATTATTCAGTACTGAATGCGCCTCGATCAGGTTAGATCGGCGCACCATGACAGAATTGAGGGCGATAGCGCAGGAATGCATGATCAGTTTTAACACGCGGGATAATGGACGATGATACATTTGGCCAGCCTGGTCAAAGCCAGCATAAAAGACAATGGCGCGACGCCGGAGTATTATTTTGCCGAGGGGTGTTTTATCACGGAGCTGTCAAACTCCACTGATGATCCCGATGTCTCGATTGCCCGCGCGCGCCTCGAACCTGGCATGACTACCCGGTGGCATTATCTGCGCGGTACGGCCGAGCGCTATGTCGTGCTGGAAGGTGCCGGCCTGGTGGAAATCGACGACCTGTCCGCACACCAGGTGAGCGCCGGCGATGTGGTGGTCATTCCGCCCGAGGCGCGGCAACGCATCAGTAACACGGGCGCGAGTGACCTGGTATTCCTGGTGATCTGTTCACCGCGGTTTACGCAAGCAGCATACGTTGATGTTGAGGAGTGAGTCGTGTGATGCCGCTGAAGCGGCATCGCATTATTGAGAGTGGAGAGTAACTGTGGCGGAACGATTCGAGAAGCTTGACGATAAACTCAAGGCGTTTATCACAGAGCAGCACATGTACTTCGTGGGCACTGCGGGGGCTGAGGGCTATGTCAATGTGTCGCCCAAGGGCATGGACAGTTTTCGCATTATTGACGATGGCACTGTCGCCTGGCTGAACCTGACCGGCAGTGGCAATGAGACGGCCGCCCATGTGCTGGAAAATGGCCGCATGACGATCATGTTCTGCTCCTTCGACAAGCAGCCATTAATTATGCGCCTGTACGGCCAGGCGGCAGCAATACACCCCCGGGATGCGCGCTGGGCTGAATTGTACTCGCTGTTTCCTGCTTACACAGGCGCCCGGCAGATTTTCCTGCTTGCCCTGGAACTCGTGCAGACCTCCTGTGGCTACGCGGTGCCGTATTATCAGTTCAAGGGAGAACGGCCCACACTGACCAAGTGGGCAGACGGTCGCGGCGAGTCGGGCATCAAGGACTACTGGGCCGAGAAGAACTCGAAAAGCCTGAACGGTAAAGATACCGGAATTCTATAGGTTGCACTGATGTCAGAGATCACCTTTACCCGCGAAGAAAGAGAGATTATTTGTCGCAAGATACAGCTCTATCTGCGTGAAGAGCTCGATCAGGACGTCGGGCAGTTCGATGCCGGTTTTCTGTTGGATTTTTTTGCCGAGGAAATTGGCCCCTACTTTTACAATCGCGGACTGTACGACGCCCAGGCGATTTTGCAAAGCCGCCTGGAAAACATCGCCGAGGCAATTTATGACATCGAAAAGCCGACCCAGTTTTCAAGGTAGTGCGCTACCGCGCGCCTTGTTGTCCCTGTTCGTGCTGTTGGTCATTTTGTCGGGACTGTTTCTGGCGTATGCCTTGTCAGTGTATGAAGAGCCACCGGTAGAGCCCGGGCTGGGCGTTGCCCGGGAGCGAAGCCTGTTCCCGCCGGTGCCGTCACGGTGCGTTTCAGCGGCACCGCGACCCTGTTGTTCAGCGATGGCGAGACACAGTGGATGACCGACGGCTGGTTCACCCGTCCCGGTCCGCTGCGCCTGCTGCTGGGCAAAATAAGCCCGGACCTGCAGGCCATTGAGCAGGGGCTGGCGGCCAATCATGTCGGCAAACTGGCGGCGGTGTTGCCGCTGCATTCGCATTACGATCACGCCATGGATGCGCCCGAGGTTGCCCGGCGTACCGGCGCGCTCCTGCTGGGCTCCGAATCCACCGCCAATATTGGCCGTGGCTGGGGTTTGCCTGAATCGCAGATACAGGTGCTGGCCGATCGCCAGCCGGTGCAGTTGGGGAAATTTGTTATTACTCCCATTGAGTCACGGCATTTTGAATTTCCCGACCCCGCAATTCGCCAGCGGGCGCTGGGCGAGCCGTTGATCAGTGCGCCGCTGGTGCCACCGGTACGCGTCTTTGATTACCGTGTGGGCACGGCGTATGTACTGCATGTCAGTCATCCGAAGGGCAGTTGGCTGATCGTAGGCAGCGCGGGTTATGTGGAGGGCGCCCTACAGGGATTCACCGCAGATACCGTGTTTCTGGGCGTCGGTGGCCTCGGTTCGCAGACTGCCGATTACATGGAAAATTTCTGGCGTGAGACGGTGACTGCGGTCGCCCCCTCACGGATTATTCCTATCCATTTCGACAGTCTCACGGCGCCTGTGGAAGGGCCGTTCAAGGGACAGGTAAAGGCTATAACCTTCCTCTCCAGCGATCGGGAAAATACCCTGTCGTTTCTGCGCCACAAGGCTGCCGCCAATCCCGCGCTGCGCTTTAATACACTGCCCCGTTTTGAGGAAGTCGTGTTGTTCGAATAATGGCGCGGTAAGCGGTCTGCGCGCTCAGGCAAACACCCCGTGGATATACCATTGTCCGGCGAGACGGTCACGAAACACCCAGTAGTGCTGGCCGCTGCTATCTGCCGCGATGTAATAATCGCGGCTCACCGCGTCCTGCCACCAGTTGTCCTCGATGCGTTCCGGCCCGTATACCAGCGTCAAAGCACCGTTCCAGTACAGCTGCTTACCATGTTGGCGCAGGGCCTTTGGTTGCGGCAGCAACCAGAAAGGGCGCTGGGCGCAGTGCGCTCTGCCGCTGTGTTCGTCCCCGTGTTGGTCGCTGCTGACCAGCAGCGCAAACTCCGGCAGGTGTTCGTCCCGGCAGCCAACTTTTTCAATGGCCTGTAAGCCCAGGCGGTTGCGCAGCCGGTCCAGCAGGCTGGCCAGGGGTTCGCGCTGCTTGTAGGGACTGAACAGGTCGATGCTGTCCTGCTGTCCGGGACGCAACTGCTGACAGGTCAGCACCAGACCCTCCACGCTGCCTTCCAGTTGCAGGTGCTCAAAGCGCATGCCGCTGAGTTGGTACCAGTTCTTCCAGTCGCTGTGGCTGCTGGCACTGCGCACACACACCTCCTGCAACTGGTGATGTATGCCGACCAGCTGCCAGTTGATCTCGCTGGTCTGCAGCTGGGTGTTGCGCAGGAAACGGCACAGCGACTGCAGCAGGTGTTGCACTGCAGGCAGCAATTCGTCGTTGGTTTTTACCTCGTAGCCAAACCAGTATTCATCGCTGAAGGTCGCGGGGGGACGGTAATCCGCCTGCAAGTCTTCCCGCTGCCCCAACAGCTGTTGCAGAAAGAGCGTGAATGCCCTGCCACAGCGCCGGCCCAGTGCTGCGGGTGGCAACACCAGCACATCGCCCAGTGTGTGCAGGCCGGCCCGGCGCAGGGAGTCCACGGTGGCAGCGAATTCCTCCAGCAGGTTCAGGGGCAGGGGACTGAGCCGTTCGGCCAGTGGCTGCTGTATGGCCATGGCGGTGTCGTGGTTGGCAAAAGACAGCAGCCAGGCCGCCTTGGGCGTCGACGCCAGTCCGTAGCGTACCCTGTATCCACGACTGCCGATGCCGCTGGCCACCTCCAGCAGCAGGGCATCCAGCCCGCGGAACAGGCTCAGGCAGCCGCCGATTTCCAGTTGCAGGCAATCGGCCTGCCAGGTGTAAAGGGTAGGGGTGATGCTATAGGCCCAGCAGCACAATTGTTGCAGGCAGCGTTGTTCGGCCTGTTCATCCCGCTGCAGCAAGCGCACCGGTTCTGCGCCCGCCAGTGCCCGCACCGTTGCGGTGCCCATACCGTGGCGTATTCCCAGGGCGGTGGCACAGTCGTTGGCACGTATCACGCGCTGTGCGGCCAGTACCACCACCGGCTGTTGTTCGCAGCGGCTCAGGCATTGCAGGGGTAACTGGTCAAAACGCAGGCACAGCCACAGGCTCACGATTGGCTCGCGCAGCAGTGGCCTGTAATTGGCGCGGACAATGTTTCTGTACCATCACTAATACTGTATATATGTACAGTATTAGTGATGCGGGCATGCTTGTCCAGCGCCCGTGGAGAAACCCTTCTGCAGTACCTGGATGCACTTTATTGGCTCCCAGTTGTTACCTTATGTGACAAATTGGTGCGCAAATTTGTATTTTGGATCACTTTTTTAGTGCACATTTCTCTCTGATTTTTAATGAATAATGCACAAAAATACGAGTTGCGACTGAAAGAGGATGGGTAGATAGTGGTAACACATGACCTCAAGTTATGTTACCTAAGGTTACATATGGGAGATCTACTGATGAAAGCTTTAGTGATGACAGTCCTGATCTGTCTGGCATTCAATGCCTCTGCCGCCTGCCCTGTAAAGAGGCCGGGGGAGTTGCCGGTGTTGCCCGACGGCGCAGTCGCCAGCGCAGGAGCAAATACACAGGGCACAACTGGAGGCGGAAAAGTACCTGTTGCAGGCGCAAGCCTACATGGATTGTGGCGTAATGAACCGTCGGCAGCACCTGGCGTTAGCGGCGCAACTGGAGGAGTTTTCCAAAGCGTACAGGGAGAACATCGAACTCCAGGTCCGCACGAATATCATTGCGGAGAAATAACGCCAGCGCGTCTTCAGCTTGCGACGATGATCTCGGTTTCCAGATGGGTTTCCCCGGACAGGGAGTTGGTGATCAGGCAGGCTGCCTCGGCTTTTTCCAGCAGTTGCCGGGCTTTGTCGATATTTGTATCTGCCGGTACCGTCAGGGTTGCCGAGACTGTGATTGTAGTAAAACGGGTAACCCGGTCTACCCGCTCCAGCACGCCTTCTGCCGAGGCCTCCAGGTTACTCCAGACCAGCTTTGAAGCCTGCGCCACGGCGCGAAAGGTCAGGATGAAGCAGTCGGCGACGCTGGCGACCAGTAGGTGCTCCGGTGACCACTGGTTTCCCGGGCCACCGAATTGTGCAGGCGGGGCTGAAATCAGTTGCGGCAAATCGTCTGCCTTCAGGACAACATTGCCCTCGCGTTTCTGCATTGGCACTGACCTGATACCGATGTGGTAGATTTTGCATTGCTCTGCGTCCTTACCTGTTGTCCAGGCAAGTATATATGCCTTTGTATCCCGCCGTGCATTGATCCAGGCCGTGTTTTTGTTGCCCCCACCTGTATCAGGCTACCGGCAATGTCACACCCATAGCTGAACTGTGTTGGCTGCTGGCTGGCCAGGCCGGTAATTCCCACAGTTGTGGCTGTAGTGGTACATCCTCCGCCGGAGACAGTGCGACATCGACAGACTGGTTGCCGCCACGCTGTTTGAGGATGTGTACCTTGCGGTACTCGCGCATCTGCAGGCGCAGGCTGGCGGGGGCATGGTGGTGGCACGCCTGGTTGGCGCGAAACAGTACGGCCAGGCTGTCGCCACTGGCAGCGGCCAGTTGCAGTTTGCGCAATTCGCTGTAGCGGTAGTCCTGTGCGCCCAACCAGCTGAATACAGCGCTGCAGGTAGTACTGCGCAGGGCCTGTTCGGTGGCCCATAGCAGGTCTTTCCGATTCTGGGGATGGACCAGCAAAACCTGCCGGGTATCGATACCCCGCGCCGCGAGCAAAGGGGCGTAGGGTATGTAAGGTGGGGCGATGAACACCTGCCAGCGGCCCTGTTCGCTGAGGTGCTCCATGGCGGGCAGGAACAGTCCCATGGCACCCAGCCCGCAACCGTCGCTCAACAGCTCAATGGTACTGTCCAGGGGCCAGCCGCCCTGCTGTAACTGTGCGTCCAGTGTGGCATAGCCCGTGGCCAGACCCCGGGAGTCGTGGCAAGCACTGTTCGCTGCAACACGGTGATCCTGAAAATGGCGCTGGCGTCCGCGCCAGGTGTCGTTACGACGGGTGACCTGCTCCAGCATCTCATTCATGGCCTATTACCTCCAGGGGATAGTTACCCAATATACTGTATGTACGTACAGTAGTATTGAAAGAGGCAGAATGCAAGTCATGAATCACTGGGCCAGCCTCGGGTTGGCGGGCTCGGAGCCATCGGGTAGTGCAATTCGCTGGCTTCCCCTGTGCGGGCCACCCGATACTCGCCAACGAATTGCACACCCGACACCCAAACCCTCATTCCGTACTATTACTCAAACTGATGTTTCATGCAGGCAACACGGTCAAGGTGCGGGTCGGGAACGCCTTTTTGCATGCGAGTATCGGGTGGCCCGCACAGGGGAAGCAGGTGAAAAGGCGTTCCCGGCCGGCGCCGTTAACAGGAATGAACAGGGGGTGTCAGCGTCCTCACATCGGCCCGGGTATAGTCTTCGAGTGAACAACCTGCTGAAAGATTACAGCTAGTGCTGTATTCGGCAGAGTCCCAGCACAAGACGTTCGAGATTGTCCCAGGGCTTGCCGTCGGCAAAGCCCTTGATACTGCCATCCACCAGGGCGGCCTGTTCCAGCAGCAGAGACAGTGAGTTCGTATCGTGGCGCGCCAGGGCGGCCTGCATGAACGGCATGCGGTTTGGCCATACGCGTCGGGCGCTGAGCGCCTGCTGTGCGCTCTGGCCCTGGTCGCAATCCACTCGTGCTTCGTAGAGAGTGCGGATCTCGCGGGCCAGGGTCCACAGTACCAGCGGCGGTTCAGAGCCCTCTGCGCGCAGTCCGTGCAGCATACGCAGGCTGGCGCTGGCATCGCCCTGCAGGGCCTTATCCGTCATGTCGAACAGGTTGTAGCGGGCATTGTCCGATACCGCTGCGGTGACGGTTTGCAGGGTAATCGTGGCGTCCGCCGCCAGCAGTTTCAGCTTTTCAACTTCCTGCACCGCGGCCAGCAGGTTGCCCTCTACCCGATCACACAGCAATTGCAGTGCATCGTTGTCGATGCTCATGCCAGCGTTGCGCACTCTTTGTTGCAGCCAGCGGGGCAGGTTCTTGGCATCCACCGGCCACACCTGAATAGTGGCGCCGGCCTTGTCCAGCGCCTTGTACCATTTGCTGTTGGTCGATTGTTTGTCAATTTTGCCGGAGACAATCAGCAGCACATCGTCGCCACTGGCGATGTCCAGGTATTCGCACAGCGCACTGCTGCCCTCCGTTCCGGGCTTGCCACTGGGCAGTCGCAATTCAATCAGCCTGCGCTCGGCAAACAGGGACATGCTGGCCGCGCTGTGCAGGATGTCCTGCCAGTTGAAACCGGAGCCGCCGCCGTCGATAACCTCGCGCTCGCTACAACCCTGTTCCCGCGCCCTTAGGCGGATCTGGTCACAGCACTCCTGTACCAACAGGGGCTCGTCGCCACTGACCAGATAGACCCGAAGAAGTTGTTGCTGCAGATGGCCGGCCAGTTTCTCGGGGTAGAGACGCATTACGGACTATTGGGTTGGGGCTGGCTACTGGCCGCGAAGAATGCGATACGGCGCATGATTTGCTCGGCCAGTTCGGCGTACATCTCGGTCTGGATCAGCCGCATTTCTCCTTCCTTGCCGACCACATTGCGCGGGTTGTTCTCCATCTGCTTGACGACCGACACGATAGTCGGTGGCATCACCTCGGCTTTACTGGCATCGAGTACCCGGAACTGCGAGCTCATGGTGAGCTCGATTTCAGCGACGCGGGCCTCGGCGTTGAGGGATAGATTGCGTTGTTCAAAGCGCTCCGGACTCAGCACCAGGCTGAAATTGGCGCTATCACTGTCCGTCCACTGGACGCCGTTGGCGGCAAACAGCGCGGAGACATTCCGGCTGAATTCACCGTTGGGGTTGCCCGTGACCAGATTCATGCTCTTCCACGCTTGAGGAACGGCAGGCCCACCGGTACCGACGCCACGTAGATGGAAGCCGCAGGCTCCGAGCAGGCAGGTCATGCCCAGGATCAAGCTGAAGTGGGTAAGGTGCCTGTACATGGTGAGTCTCTTGCTCAGGAAGCGGTCACAATATTAACTAATTTACCCGGCACCACAATGACCTTGCGCACGCTCAGCCCCTCCAGAAACCGATTCACGTTCTGCTGGGAGCGCGCCAGGGCTTCAATGGTGTCCCTGTCGGCAGTGGCTGGCACTTCCATCCTCGCCCGCACTTTACCGTTTACCTGCACCACTATCTCTATGCTATCGCGGGACAGGGCGCTCGCATCGACGCTGGGCCAGGGGGCGTTGTGAATATCAGCCTGTGCCACCCAGGGTCGGCCACAATGCGTGACACACATGCGGCACGATAGGGTTGAGCATCAACACAATGGCGCGCAGGGCTTCATGCATCACGGCGCGGCTGTTCACCTCGGTGTCGAGCTTGCCCAGCTCGTTGCACAGTTCCATGATCGCGGCGATGGCCGTGTTGAAGGTCTGCCGGCGACCGTAATCGTCGCTGACCTTGGCGATGGTCTCATGCATTTTGCGGCGGATACTTTTTTGCTGGTCATTCAGGGCCGCCACGTCCAGTGCCGGAGCGGGTCCGGCTGCCGTGTGTATGGCGGCCATTTTCCACAGGCGTTTGAGGAAACGGTTGGCTCCCTCCACGCCTGAGTCGGACCACTCCAGGGATTGCTCTGGTGGCGCGGCAAACATGCTGAACAGGCGCACCGTATCGGCACCGTAGCTATCGATCAGAGCTTGCGGGTCCACGGTGTTACCCTTGGACTTGGACATCTTGGCGCCATCCTTCAGCACCATGCCCTGGGTCAGCAGGCGGATGAAGGGCTCATCGGAACTCACCAGTCCCTCGTCCCGCAGCAGTTTGTGAAAGAAGCGCGAGTACAGCAAGTGCAGGATGGCGTGCTCGATACCTCCTACATACTGGTCCACCGGGGTCCAGTAATCTGCCTCAGCGTCCAGCATGGCGCTGGTCATTATGGGCGCAGCCATAACGTGCGTAGTACCATGAGGATTCCATGAAAGTATCGAACGTGTCCGTTTCCCGCGTCGCGGCTTTGCCGCAACGCGGACAGTGAGTCTCGTAGAATGCCGGCATCTTCTTCAGCGGAGAGCCCACTCCCTCAAACTCCACCTCGGTGGGCAGCACGACCGGCAGGTCTGCGGCGGGCACTGCAACGGCGCCGCAGCTGCCGCAATTGATAATCGGTATGGGCGCACCCCAGTAGCGCTGGCGCGAGACACCCCAGTCGCGCAGGCGGTAGTTCACCGTGCGCTTGCCCTTGCCTTCACGCTCGAGGCGATCGGCGATGGTCGCGAAGGCCTGCTGCGAAATCCAGGCCATCGAACTCGCCGGAATTGACCAGCATGCCCTTGTCGGTGAATGCGGCCTGGCTGAGGTCGCAGGCTTCGTCGCCTGCGGGTGCGATGACCTGCACGATGGGCAGCTCGTAGCGCGTGGCAAATTCCCAGTCGCGCTGGTCATGGCCGGGTACCGACATGACCGCGCCGGAGCCGTAGCCCATGCAGTACGAAGTTGGCGACCCATACGGGCACCTGCTGACCGGTGAGCGGATGGGTGGCGGTGATGCCAGTCGTCCATTCCGAGCTTTTCCATGGTGGCCATGTCGGCCTCTGCCACCTTGACGTTTCCTTGCGATTCGATGAACTCGGCCAGAGCCGGATTTCCCCGGGCAGCTTTCTTTGCCAGCGGATGCTGCAGGGCCACCGCCAGATACGTAACTCCCATCAGCGTATCCGGGCGCGTGGTATACACGCGCAGTGCAGAACCGTCCGCCAGCGCGAAATCCAGATCGACACCTTCGGAGCGGCCGATCCAGTTGCGCTGCATGGTTCGCACCTGCTCCGGCCACTGGTCCAGGGTATCCAGGTCGGCCAGCAATTGCTCGGCGTAGTCGGTGATTTTGATAAACCACTGGTCGATCTCGCGGCGTTCCACCGGATTGTCGCAGCGCCAGCAGCAGCCGTTCACGACCTGCTCGTTGGCCAGTACGGTCTGGTCGGTCTCGCACCAGTTCACCTCGGCTTTTTTCTTGTACGCCAGGCCTTTTTCAAACAGGCGGGTAAAAAACCACTGCTCCCAGCGGTAGTACTTTGGGTCGCAGGTGGCGATCTCCCGGTCCCAGTCATACGCGAAGCCCAGGCGCTGCAGCTGCTCGCGCATATAATTGATGTTCTGCGCGGTCCACTGTGCCGGTGGCACCCTGTTTTTAATCGCAGCGTTTTCCGCCGGCAGGCCGAAGGCGTCCCAGCCCATGGGCTGTAGCACGTTTTTCCCCTGCATGCGCTGGTAGCGGGCGATGACGTCGGCAATGGTGTAGTTGCGCACGTGGCCCATATGCAGCTGTCCGCTGGGATAGGGGAACATGGCCAGGCAATAAAATTTTTCCCGTGCATCGTCCTGCCGCACGGCGAAACTGTTGTTCGCCTGCCAGTGTTCCTGCGCTGCTTTCTCCAGCGCCTGTGGGTTGTAGTGCTGATCCATCACGGGTTACGCGCTGCGTCCTTATTGTCTGGTGATTAGTATCGAGTGGAATACCGGCATGATCCAACACTCGCCAGAGCGTGATACCGGCGAAAAGCAGCGCAAATTCTAACAGTATTTGAACGGGCCTGCGATGCTTGGGTCTAGTTGTCGCGCCAGAATCCCACGTACATCAGCGCCATAAGTAACAAGCCGATAAAACACCCGGCGATAATGGGGGTGGAGCCAAAACTGCTGAAGGGCGTATTGCCCAGCATGACTTCCGCCTCACCTGTCAGCATGGTTGCCACGAACTGCTCTGTGCGTTTAACGATTCGGCCTTGATGGTCGATGATGGCAGAGATGCCATTGTTGGTGGCGCGGAGCACAAATCGTCCGTTTTCCCGGCCACGCATCTGGGCAATCTGCAAGTGTTGCCAGGGGCCGATAGAATCACCGAACCAGCTGTCATTACTGATGGTAATCAACAGGTCGGCATCGCGGGCGCTGCTGGCCACGAGGTCGCCATAGACGATCTCATAGCAAATGAAGGGCGCGATACGATAGGCCCCGGCCCTCAGTGGCATCTGATCGGGGGGCCCTGCGCTGAAGGAGGACATCGGCAAATCGAAAAAGTCGATCAGGCCCCGCAGTAGATTCTCCAGTGGTACATACTCCCCGAAGGGCACCAGCCGTTGTTTGTGGTAGACCCCCTCGCCATAGCCTAATGCGACAACGCTGTTGTAGTAGCGAGCGCTACCGGCAGGGCGAAACGGCGCTCCGGTAATCAGGGTGGTGTTGGCGGCCGCCGCGCGCTGGGCCAGCGGCTCCAGGAATTCCTGTGCGCGCTGGTAGTAGTTGGGAATCGCCGATTCCGGCCAGATGACGATATCACGCCCCATTACGGGGTCGGTGGCTTCATGCAGTTGACGCAGGATAGGTTGGTACCACTGCGGGTCCCATTTTTGCTCCTGGGGAACATTGGGCTGGAAGAGCGCCACCGTAAGTGGTGTTTCACTGGCGCTTGGCGACCCACTGTGTGGGTTTGAGTACTGCGCCGCCACCCCATAGCGTGACCAGTATTACCGCATAGGTCATACATGCGATGGGTTTTCGGCTGCGCCAGGCGAGAAACAGGCAGGTACCGGACAGCGCGCAGATGAATGACAGGCCGAATACGCCTGTTATCGGGGCCCAGCCCGATATCCAGGTATCCACATGGGCATAGCCCAGATAGAGCCAGGGGAAGCCGGTGAACAGCCAGTCACGCAGCCACTCGAATAGCACCCAGAGTGCCGGGAATCCCACCAGCATGCCGCCCGGCAGGGGGCGCACAAATTGCACATAACTCCAGGCGAACAATGCATGAAACAGCGCCAGTGCCGCGCAAAACAGTGCTGTCAGGCCGACTGCCAGTGGCACACTGGCATGGCCGTGGACATGAATGCTGACGTAGACCCAGGAAACACCGCTGCCAAACATACCCAGACCGTAAAGCCAGCCGCGCCACAGGCCCTGGCGGGCGCTGCAGGTACTCAGCAGATAGGCGTACATGACACAACTGAGAATGCCCGCGGGCCAGATATTGAAGGGCGCCAGCGACAGCGTGACCAGGGCGCCGGCCAGTAGTGCCCACAGCAGCACAAACGGGGCACTAAGGCCGGATTCGGAACGCATGGCAGGGCGTTGCTTGATAGGCGCTAACTCTGCGGGGGACACATACGCAGGCTGTAAATTTTGCGCTGGTCGGCTTTGACCACTTCGAACTTGAAGCCGTCAATGGTGGTTATCTCATGGCGGGCGGGCATATGCCCGAAAGCCTGGATGACCAGGCCGCCGATGGTGTCAAATTCCTCGTCACTCAAGTGGCAGCCAAAATAGGCATTGAATTCTTCGATAGGGGTGAGCGCCCTCACCATATACTCGTGGTCGTCTATCATGTTGATGAAGCGGTCCGCCTTTTCATCTGTCTCGTCTTCAATCTCGCCGACGATTTCCTCCAGCACATCTTCAATAGTGACCAGACCGGCGACGCCGCCATACTCATCGATCACGATTGCCATGTGATTGCGATTTTCACGAAATTCCCGCAACAGTACGTTGAGGCGCTTGCTCTCCGGCACCACCATCGTGGGACGCAACAGATCCTTGATCCTGAAGTTGCCGCTATCCGGAATGAGTATTTGTGGCAGCAAATCCTTGGCCAGCAGAATTCCCTGGATATCGTCCGGATTGTCTCCGATCACCGGGTAGCGGGAGTGGGCGGAATCAATGATTTGGGGCAGCATTTCCTCCAGCGTGGCATCCGCCTTGATAAACACCATTTGCGAGCGCGGGATCATGATATCCCGGGCCTGCATATCGCTGACCTGCATCGCCCCTTGCATAATGCTGCGAGCGTCCTGGTCGATGACCTCGTTTTCGGCGGCCACGGTGAGCACATCCTCGAGGTCCTGGCGCGTGCGCGGTTCGGAGTTGAACAGCAGCGCGATCCGGTCTATCCATGATCGATCGCTGGCGTAATTCCCTGCACGGTCTTCGCTCATCACGATGAGTGCTCGGGCTGCTTAACTTCGTAGGGGCAAGCGTAATTCAGCTCGCTGAGAATGGCACTTTCCAGGGCTTCCATGATAGCTGCTTCTTCCTCTTCAATGTGATCGTAACCCAACAGGTGCAGGGTGCCGTGGACGGTCATGTGGGCCCAGTGTGCACTCTCGGTCTTGCCCTGCTGTGCCGCCTCAGCCCTGACTACCGGGGCGCAGATAACGATATCGCCGAGCAGCGGTATGGCCAGTTCTGCGGGCAGGCCGGCAGGAAAGGACAGTACGTTGGTGGCTCCCGTTTTACCCCGGTAAGTTTCGTTCAGCTGTGCCATTTCATCGCTGTCTACGAGACGCACACTGACCTCTACCTGTTCCTGTGTCGTCCGTCCGTGCAGGGCTGCCGCGATCCAGCGGCGTATGTCTTCCTCGGCGGGGACGGGTTGACTGCAGGCCGTCTGGATATCCACGTGCAGCTTCACCGTCGGCTCTTGTCCAGCGGAGTGGCGTTGTCTTCTGCGCTGTCGTAGGCCTCGACAATGCGCTGCACCAGCGGGTGGCGCACCA
The DNA here is from genome assembly GCA_963712135.1 of uncultured Gammaproteobacteria bacterium. Lineage (GTDB taxonomy): Bacteria > Pseudomonadota > Gammaproteobacteria > Pseudomonadales > Halieaceae > Marimicrobium. Next base: position 98,895 of record CAVQGV010000025.1, on the reverse strand, counting down.
CATCCTTGTTGCCAAAGTAAGTAAAGCCCAGACCCTCCACACCGTCCAGTATATTGCTTGCGTGGGTCAGGCCTGAAGGGCAGCCGCGCGGCAGGTCGATCTGCGTTGCGTCACCGGTGATGACAGCGGTGGAGCCGAAGCCAATGCGGGTCAGGAACATCTTCATTTGTTCGCGCGTGGTGTTTTGTGCCTCATCGAGAATGATGAAGGCATTGTTCAGCGTTCTGCCGCGCATAAAGGCCAGGGGCGCGACCTCGATAATATTGCGCTCGATATACTTGTTGACGGCTTCGAAGCCCAGCATCTCATACAGGGCGTCGTAGAGCGGGCGTAAATAGGGGTCGATTTTCTGACTGAGATCGCCGGGCAGAAAGCCCAGCTTTTCGCCGGCTTCTACCGCCGGTCGCACCAACAGAATACGGCGTACCCGCTCTTCCAGCAGGGCTTCCACGCCGCAGGCTACTGCCAGATAGGTCTTGCCGGTACCGGCTGGGCCGATGCCAAAGTTGATGTCGTATTTCTTTATCGTACGCACGTAGGCCTGCTGGTTCTTGCCGCGCGGCTTGACGGAGGTGCGTTTGGTGCGAATGATCTGGATGGGTTGGATGGACGGATCCTGGCTCGCCTCCACCAGGTGTTCCAGGCCTGCCTCCTGCAATTGCAGGTGCAGGGACTCGGGACTCAGGCCCACACCCTGGCAGATCTCAGCATAGAGATGAACCAACAGGTGCTCAGCGGTCGCGACATTCACTGCGGGTCCACTCAGTTGTAGCTGGTTGCCACGCGCACTGATGCTGACACCCAGGCGCTGCTCGATCTGACGCAAATGGCTGTCCAAATGGCCGCATAACATGGCCAGATGACGCGCGTCATCGGGTTCCAGAGTCAGATTTTGTTGGATCAACTGTCGTGGTGACGGCTGCGGGGGAGGTTCGCTATTCAAAGTATCCTGTCGCCACAGTGGGCAGTGCAATTACTGATAAGGATATACGGGAATCCGCAGGCGTCAACCATCGAATACCTGGCCGCGCAGGGAGTTGGGCAGAGCAGCGATGATCTGCACATCCACAAACTGCCCGATCAGGGCCTGGTCTGCCGCTGAAAAATTGACTGCCCGATTGTTTTCGGTGCGCCCCTGCAGCTGCCCGGGATCCTTTTTTGAAACGCCGGTCACGAGGATGCGCTGCGTGGTGCCGACCATGCGCCGGCTGATTTCCGCGGCCTGTTGCGATGATGCGCGCCTGCAGTATCTGCAAGCGCTGCTTCTTGGTTTCCTCGTCGGTGTGGTCCGGCAACTCCGCTGCCGGAGTGCCCGGGCGTGCGCTGTACACAAAGCTGAATGAACTGTCGAAGCCGATGTCCTCTATCAGTTTCATGGTGGCTGCGAAATCCGCATCAGTTTCGCCGGGAAAGCCAATGATGAAGTCCGATGAGATGCTGATATCCGGGCGAATTTTGCGCAGACGGCGTATTTTCGATTTGTATTCCAGCGCGGTATGGCCGCGCTTCATGGCGGCCAGAATGCGGTCGGAACCGCTCTGCACCGGCAGGTGCAGGTGATCCACCAACTGCGGTATTTGTGCGTAGGCGTCGATCAGTGCGTCGGAGAACTCCAGCGGGTGCGAGGTGGTGTAGCGAATACGTTCTATGCCGGGAATACGCGCGACAAAATGCAGTAACTCCGCAAAATCGATGACCTCGCCCTCGTGGCTGGCGCCGCGATAGGCGTTCACATTTTGTCCGAGCAGGTTGACTTCGCGCACCCCACCTGCCGCCAGGTGGGCAATTTCGGCGATGACGTCATCCAGCGGTCTGGAGACCTCCTCGCCACGGGTATAGGGCACAACGCAGAATGTGCAGTATTTGCTGCACCCTTCCATGACTGACACAAAGGCACAGGGACCTTCGGCCTTGGGCTGTGGCAGATTGTCGAATTTCTCGATTTCCGGGAAGCTGATATCCACAATCAGGGTACCGCCCGTGCCGCGCTGCTGTAACATTTCCGGCAGCCGATGCAGGGTTTGGGGGCCAAACACCAGATCGACGTAGGGCGCGCGACGGCCGATTTCCGCTCCTTCCTGGCTGGCCACACAACCGCCCACGCCGATAATCAGGTCGGGATTTTTCTGTTTCAGGTGCTTCCAGCGCCCTAGTTGATGAAACACCTTTTCCTGGGCTTTTTCCCTTATAGAACAGGTATTTAACAGCAATACATCCGCGTCCTCCGGAGTGTCCGTGGGGATCAGGTCGTGGCTCTCCTGCAACAGATCACGCATACGGGCCGAGTCGTATTCATTCATCTGGCAACCGTGGGTTTTAATGTAGAGTTTTTTACTCACTGGACTGTTGCAGCGGGCCAGCCGCTGGTATCGCTCTATGCCTGAAAGGGAGCGGATTATACCCAGATAGGGGGGGCAAACCTAGCGTAAGTCATTACGCAGATCCTGGCTGAAAACGCGGGGGCGCACCCGTTTGGAAGCTGGTATTCTGCGGTCATGGTGGTAATATTGCCGCCCTTTAAAATCAGGTGCCCTGTCGCCGCCTGCCTGCAGGTGAGACACTTCGCGACAGGCGTTACACGAGAATACAATGGCCAACCAACCCGTATACAAGGTGATATTTCAGAACGGCAGTCAGGTGTTCGAGGTCTTCGCCCGTCAAATCTACCAGAGCGATATGTGGGGTTTTATCGAAGTGGAGGAGTTCGTCTTCGGGGAGCGCTCCCAGATTCTGGTGGATCCGGGGGAGGAGAAACTCAAAAACGAATTCGCCGGGGTGAAGCGCAGCTACATCCCCATGCAGGCCATTATTCGCATTGATGAAGTGGATAAGGAGGGCAGTAGCAAGGTTTCCAATGTTACGTCCATCGAGAGCAATGTCACCAGTTTCCCTTTTGTGGGTTTTCCTCCCGGCCAGAAAGGCGGCGAAGAGTAGGTCTGCGCGCAATAGCCTATGCGACTCCGTCGTTTCCTGGGTTCCGGGTTTTTCACGATACTGTTCATGCTGTGCGTGGGCTTGCCCGGTCCGGGTCCGGTTTATGCCAACCCGGTGTACGCTGATGAGCAGTCCCTGAACAATGGCGCGCAGCTCTACGAACAGCACTGTAGCGAGTGTCACGGTCAAATATCTGCTGATCTGTCCGGTGAGCTGCATGAAACTGACGAAACCGACCCGCTGCGCGAAAATTCTGCAATGATAGCTACAGCGCCCGTTGAGCAATCACCCCCGGTACCAGACGACTGGCCCGCATGGGCTAAACGGCCAGACCCTGGTGCGGTTGCGGTGCGTAAGCCTGATGTCACGGCGGAAATACTGAACGAGGTCAACGCCGTGATCGATAAGTCCTACGCGACCGCGCCGGAGCAGCATGCGACGCAAGGCGCTGGCGTGTTTAACCCAAACCCCGGCGTCACCGACCTCTCTGACCCGGCGGCCTATTTTTACGGCATATCCGAGGAAGAGTTGTTCAACAGTATCGCCAATGGGACGGGCGCCGCCATGCCTGGCTGGCGCACCAGACTGGACAACGAGGAGGCTGTTTGGGATCTCGTGAATTATATCCGCAGTTTCTGGAGCGAGGAGTGGTTGTACTAGAGTCAGTTGTCCGCCGGCTCGTCAGTACAGCCCGGTCATTACCTTGCTCGCTGCAGTCGATCCTGGATTGAGGCAAGTTTCACGCAAATAACAAAGGCCTCGATTGCTGCCTTGACATCCTCGAGGCTCGGGAAGGTGGGTGACAGGCGGATGTTGCTGTCCTGGGGATCGACACCGTAAGGGAATGTAGCGCCCGCCGGAGTGAGCTTCACCCCGATAGAATCGGCCAGCTTTACCACTTTGCGCGCCAATCCCGGCAAGGTATTGAAGGAAATAAAGTAGCCACCGCGGGGTGCAGACCACTCGCCCATTCCCTGGTCAGCCAGTTCCCTGTGCCAGCGTGGCGAGCACACACTCAAAGCGGGGCCGGATAATTGCCGCATGCGCCGCCATGTGTTTTGCCAGATTTTCCGGATTGGCCAGGAAGCGCACGTGGCGCAGCTGGTTCACCTTATCAGGTCCAATCGTCTGGAAGGCCAGATGCCGCTTGAGTGCGGCCATATTTTTGTCGCTGCCGGCCATGAACGAAACGCCGGCGCCAGCAAAAGTGATCTTTGAGGTGGAGCCAAACTGGAACACGTTGTCCATGGTGCCATGTTGCTGGCAGAAGTTGCGGATGGAGGCCAGGCGCGGGGCATCGTCGTACAGAGTGTGAATGGCGTAAGCGTTATCCCACATCACGATGAAATGATCTGCCGCAGCAAGACCCAGGCGAGCGATGCGTTCTACCGTATCATCACTGTAGACGCAGCCGGTGGGATTGGAGAATCGCGGGACACACCACAGGCCTTTTATCGCATGGTCTTCGTTTACCAGTGCTTCTATCACGTCCATGTCAGGCCCAGTGTCCAGCATGGGTACGGTAATCATCTCGATACCCAGATGCTCGCAAATGGCGAAGTGGCGATCATAGCCGGGAGCGGGGCACAGGAACTTTACTGTGTCACTGTTGCCCCATGCGGAAGCGGGTCCGGACAGGCCCTCGGTGAGGGCGAAGTCAATCGTGTTGTACATCAGCGTCAGGCTGGAATTGCCCCCGATCAGGATTTCTTCGGACGGGATTTGCAATACGTGGGCGAACAGGGCTCTGGCCTCAGGCAGTCCCTCCAGGCCACCGTAGTTGCGCACGTCGGTGCCGTTTGCAGCGAGGTAGTTGCCCTGTGAGAATGCCGTCCAGTGCATCCGACAGCGCCACTTGCTCAGTACAGGGTTTGCCCCGGGTGAGATCCAGCGCGAGGTTCAGGTCTTTTAGCGCATTGTATTGTTGCTGCAGGGTTTCCAGTTGTATCGCAAGTTCGGCGGCTGACAGCTGATCGATATGCACGGTGATGTCCTCATGTAACACAGCCCGAAGGGCGATGGGAAATTTGCGCGCAAGTATAACGGGATCTGCATTGAAGCAGTATGCTCTGAGGACGCCAAGCTTGAAAAATGCGCGTCTGCCTATATATAAGAAGAAATTGACGAGCGTTGGTTAACATGGACGAAACAGGATCTGGACTGCGATGAGTGAGCACGAACAGCCGGTGGAAGTTACAGTAGAGCCCTCCGGGGAGACGCGTCAGACCCCTGCGGTGGCCGATGATGTCCTGCCGGATACCTTGCATCTGATACCAGTACCCTACCGGCCTTTTTTTCCGGGACAAGTGCAGCCGATAGCGATCAATCTCCGGGAGTGGGGGAGTACGCTGGAGGCAGTGCACAAAGCGGGGAACGGCTTGATCGGCCTGTCCTATCTGGATTTGGCGGCTTCAGGGAGTGCTGAGCCGCAGCAGTTTCCCGAGATCGGCTGTGTGGTGCGCTTGCATCGCCCGGCCATGGCGACGGAACAGACGGGGCAGTTTCTCGCCCAGGGCATCAAACGCTTCCGCATTGTGCGCTGGCTGAGCGACAAACCGCCTTATCTGGCGCAGGTGGAGTATCCGCGCAGCCAGGGCGATCCCGACTCCGATGAAATCAAGGCCTATGCCATGGCCCTGATCAAGCAGATCCGCGAGTTGCTGCCGCTCAACCCCCTGTACAGTGAGGAGCTGAAACAGTACCTGGCCAACTTCAGTCCCAGCCATCCCAGTATGCTGGCGGATTTCTCGGCGGCCCTGACCACCGCCACCGGGGAGCAGCTGCAGGAGATCCTGGACACACTGCCCCTGCAATCGCGCATGGAAAAGGTGCTGACGCTGCTGCGCAAGGAGCGCGAAGTTGCCGAATTGCAGGGACAGATCACCAGTCAGGTCAACGAAAAGGTGATGGAGAACCAGCGCGAGTTTTTCCTGCGTGAACAGCTCAAAATAATCCAGAAGGAACTGGGTATCTCCAAGGATGACCGCACCTCTGACGTGGAAACGTTTGCGGAGCGGATCAGCAACCTCCATTTGCCGGAAGTCGCGGCGCGGCGCATTGAGGAGGAGATGCGCAAGCTCTCCGTGTTGGAGACGGGCTCGCCGGAATACGGTGTTACCCGTAATTATCTCGACTGGGCGACATCCGTGCCGTGGGGCGTGTTGTCCGAGGATAATCTGGACCTCAAGCACGCGCGCACGGTACTGGATGAGCACCACGAGGGTCTGGAGGATGTGAAGGACCGCATCCTGGAATTCCTGGCCGTGGGTGTCGTTCAAGGGCGAGATCGCCGGCTCGATTCTGTTGTTGGTGGGGCCGCCAGGCGTTGGTAAAACCAGTATCGGCCGCTCCGTGGCTGACGCCCTGGGCCGCAAATTTTATCGCTTCAGTCTCGGCGGCATGCGCGACGAGGCAGAAATCAAGGGACACCGGCGCACCTACATCGGCGCCATGCCGGGCAAATTCATACAGGCGCTGAAGGAAGTGCAGGTGTCCAACCCGGTGATCATGCTCGATGAGATCGATAAGATCGGCGCGTCGTTCCAGGGAGATCCTGCCTCCGCCCTGCTGGAAGTGCTGGATCCGGAACAGAACAGCGAATTTCTGGATCACTATCTGGACCTGCGCGTTGACCTGTCCAAGGTCCTGTTCGTGTGCACCGCCAATCAGCTCGACACCATACCGGGGCCCCTGCTGGATCGCATGGAAACACTGCGTCTGTCTGGCTATGTCGCCGAAGAAAAATTGTTCATCGCCAGGAACCACCTGTGGCCCAAGCAGCTTGAGCGTCACGGACTGAACGATGAGCAGCTGAAAATCAACGATGCCGGCCTCAAGTATGTGATTGATTCCTATTGCCGCGAAGCGGGCGTGCGTACGCTGGAGAAGCAACTCGCGCGCATTATGCGCAAATCCATCGTACGACTGCTGGACGCGAAGGAGGACAAACTGCGCGTGGGCAAGAAGGATATCGAGGTGTTGCTCGGTAAACCGCCATTCCAGGCGGAGCGACTGCTGCGTGGGCTGGGAGTAGTTACCGGACTGGCCTGGACTGCCATGGGCGGCGCGACCCTGCCGATCGAGTCATCGCGGGTGCACACACTCAACCGCGGCTTCAAACTGACCGGGCGCCTGGGCGAGGTGATGAAAGAGTCGGCGGAAATCGCCTACAGTTATGTGGTCGCCCATCTCAGGGATTACGACTGTGACCCGGACTTCTTCGATATGAGTATGGTGCACCTGCATGTGCCCGAGGGCGCCACACCCAAGGATGGACCCAGTGCCGGCGTCACCATGGCCACATCGCTGCTGTCGCTGGCGCGCCGCGAGCGGATCAAGCGCCCGCTGGCGATGACCGGCGAATTGACACTGACCGGGCAGGTGTTGCCGGTGGGCGGTATTCGCGAGAAGGTCATTGCCGCCCGGCGCAGCAGGATCATGGAACTGATTCTGCCTTTTGCGAACCGGCGCGATTTTGAGGAGCTGCCGGACTACCTGCGTGAAGGCATCAATATTCACTTTGCCCGCAATTATCGGGAAGTGTTTGAGTTTGTGTTCGACGAGCATCGGGTGGACAAGTCGCTGCATTGATGTTGCTTGGCTGGATTTCAGCGATTGGTAGCGCTACCGATAATAGGTTGTAATACGACTCCCAGGTCGTACGGCCATAGGCTTCCGGGAGTTTTCGCCGGCTCCGGAACTCGCACAAGTTTTTCCTGGCAGAGCTCTGGACTCGGCACTCCTCGCCGGAACCCCAATGCTCGGCAAGCCGAAGCATGGCTTCAGCCCTGGGAGTGCATTCGTCCGCCAGACCTACCAGTGGGCAATGTACTCTAACTGCAGCGGCTCGCAAACCCCCGGCACCCGCGCCGTCACAATCGCGCGACGCGGCGCCGGATAGCCCTCAATCGTTTTTCTCGCATCATCTGGATCGAGAAAATTCGGCCAGTGAATGAAAACGCATCCACTCGGTGGAGCGCTGTTCCTGCCGTAGTGGTCACACAGACATCCACCAGTTGCGCATCGACAAAACCCAGCTTGCGCAGCCAGCTTAGCAGTGTGTCAACGCTCGGCAGGAACCACACATTGCCCATGCGCGCGTAGCGACCTTCGGGCAACAGCGTATCTCCCAATTCACCCTCGATAACCAGCGTTTCCAGTACCAGTTGCCCGCCGGGCCGCAGGCAATCCTTTAATTCCTGCAGGTGGTCCAGCGGCGCGCGCCGGTGATAGAGAACGCCCATGGAGAAGACAGTATCAAATGCCTGCAGTTTGGGAGGCACCTGCTCGATGGCCAGCGGCAGCACCCAGATATTGTCCTGCTGCAGGTATTTTTGCAGCGCCCAGAACTGCACCACGAACAACGGTGTGGGATCAATGCCGATAACCTCCGCCGCGCCAGCGCCGAGCATGCGCCAGCAGTGGTAGCCGCTGCCACAGCCGACATCCAGGACGCGGCGGCCGCGCAGCGCATCGATATGGCCTTGCAGCCGGTCCCATTTCCAGTCGGAGCGCCACTCGGTATCGATGTGTACACCGAACAGTTCGAAGGGACCCTTGCGCCAGGGGTGCAGCGCCTGCAGTGCGTGGCGCAGCTGCGCCGTGGTGGCAGCAGTCAGTGGGTCTGTGCTGCTTGCTCCCACCCTGGACCTATCCAGATGAATTGCATCGGCTTGCAACGGCGGCAGGTCCTGCAGCGCCGCCAGCCAGCGCGCCAGATCACCGTAGCGTTCCTGGCACAGGCCCGCTGCAATCTGTTGTTCAAGCAGCTGCGCCCAGCGCTGCCAGCTCGCCGTCACGCCAGCGCGTTATTAACGGCTGGTAATCCATCATTTGAGCGCGACCCATTATTTAAGTGCAACGAGGGAAGCGAAATTGAAGCACTGGAACCACACGTCGCAGCTGTTGAAGCCAGCGTCGGCAATGCGTTGTTTGTGCTGGTTGAGGGTCTCGGGCAGCAGGACCGTTTCCAGCGCGCTGCGCTTGCGGGCCACTTCCAGCTCGCTGTAGCCGTTGGCGCGTTTGAACTGGTGATGCAACTCGATATTCAGCTGCGTCCAGGTGCGGGTCCTCAAAGGTGACTTTCTCCGACAACACCATGATTCCGCCGGGCAGCAGCCCCGGTAAATACCGCTAATTACCTGGTCGCGCAGTTCCCTGGGGATGAACTGCAGGGTGAAGTTGAGCACCACTACCGAGGCATTCGTTATCACTACATCCTGCACATCGGCACAGGTCAGGGTAACGGGCGTCTCGTGGGTGTCGGTATCGATAATACTTTGGCAGCGCTCCAGCATGGCGCTGGAATTGTCCACGCTGATGATGCGACAGTCCGGCTGCTGGATATGCTGGCGCATGGCCAGGGTGGAGGCGCCCAGGGAACAACCCAGATCGTAGAGGGCACTGCCGGCGACGGCGTATTTTCCCGCCAGCAGGCCAGTCATGGACACGATGGTGGCATAGCCCGGCACGGAGCGTTTGATCATATCCGGAAAGACACGGGCCACGCTGTCGTCAAAGGTAAACAGGCCGTGCTCGGACAGTGGATCGGTGTAGAGTGTGTCGCGGGGTTCAGTCACAAACGGTTACGAGGCTGTAATTGGGTCACAATTCAGGGGAAATCTAGTCAGGGCTATAATCCTAGCATGAATTGTTAAACCCGGCTGCCAAGGTTTCACTGTATTCCTGCTAACAGAGTAGCCACAATGTCGAGGTGAGTGTTTCACAGGGAGCCTGTATGACGAGATCGCAGCAACGCTTCACGCCCGACGTGCGACCGCCACGGTTGCGGCACAGCGTCATGGAATTCAGTCGCGTGGTGCTGGAGATGAGCAGCACTGCCATGCTCGGCCCGTTATTAAAGACCCTGCCCAGGGGTGACGGCCATACCATTATGACGATCCCCGGTTTCATGGGCGCTGATGGCTCCACCGCGCAGTTGCGCAAGTTCCTTAACAACCGCGGCTATCATGCCATCCCCTGGGGCCTGGGGCGCAACGCGTCCGAGGCCCGCTCGCAGGACATCGACGACTTTCTGGCGCACCGCTCCCGCACCGAGGATGCCATTGCGGCGCGGGTGAAGGCCGAGTTCAAGGCCAGCGGGCGCAAGCTGACGCTGATTGGCTGGAGTCTGGGCGGGCTGTATGCGGTCGCCCTGGCCCATCGCTTTCCGCAGTGGATACGCCAGGTGATCACCCTGGGTACGCCCTACGGTGATCCGCGCGGCACCGCCCTGTACAGTGTCATGGGCAGTCTCTACGAACATCAGGTCGAGGAGGCGGCGCTGGAGCGCTGGGTTGCACACACTTACCGTGGCGGCAAGTTACGCGTTCCCGTGCTGGCCCTGTACAGCGAGTCTGACGGCATCGTCGGTGCGGGCATCGCGAAATGCCAGGGCGATCCGCGCTACGTGACCAACGTGGCCGTCCTCGCCAGCCATGTGGGCTTCCCGTTTAATCCGGTGGTATTTGCAGTGATTGCCAATCACCTGGTGGAACCTGACAAGCGCTGGGCCCTGTGCCGCAGCTGCATATCTGCGCTCGTGGGCGCGGGTGGTCCCCGCCTGCTGAGTTTGTATTGCGTTCGGCTATAATCCCGCGCCTGTCCCTGGAGCGCCACAATGAAGCCGGATAATTACCCCTCGGCACCCGCCCACTTGTGGCGGCATTTCTACCAGATCACGCAGATTCCGCGGCCCTCCAGACAGGAGGCGGCGGTGCGCCAGTATGTGATTGAACAGGCGCAGCAGTGCGGCCACCCGTGGCGCATGGACGCAGAGGGTAATCTCGTGGTGACTGTCGCGGCCAGTGCGGGCATGGCGGAGCGCGAGCCGGTGATCATCCAGAATCATCTCGATATGGTGACGGTAAAAACCGCAGACAAAGAGCACGATTTCACGCGTGACCCATTAAGCCTTGTCGTCGAGGACGGCTGGCTGCGGGCGGATCGCACCACGCTGGGCGCGGATAATGGCGTCGGCTGCGCGTCGGCGCTGGCGCTTGATGACCGACCCTGATGTGGTGCATCCGCCGTTGGAACTGCTGTTCACCGTCGACGAGGAGACCGGCCTGGGCGGCGCGCTGCGACTGGACCCTTCCCTGCTGCGTGGTACTCGCATGCTGAACCTCGATACCGAGGAGTGGCAGGAACTGTACGTGGGTTGCACCGGTGGCGGGGGTTGGCAATTGGAGCGCACGTTTGCCGTGGCAGCACCGCCTGTTAGTGCAGAGCACTGGACATTGTCGATCAAAGGGCCTGGCCGGAGGTCATTCGGGCATCCAGATCCACGAGCAGTTGGGCAACGCCATCAAGCTGCTGGGCCAGTGTTTGCAGGGTCTGGACGGTGTGCAACTCGCCGCGCTCGATGTTGGCGTTGCGCACAATGTGATTCCGCGCGAGGGCAGTGTCAGTTTCGTTTGCTCTGCTGCTTCGAGCGCGCAACTGGCGGCACACGTGGAGCAGGTGAAAGACGCAGGCCCTCGGCTATCTGCCGGAGGCGGACGGGCAACTGGAGTTTGTGCTGCAACCGGGGCTCGGTCGATCAGGTGCTCAGTGACGTCTGACAGCGCGGCGATCCTCGACCTGCTGGCCGCTTTCCCGCACGGTGCGCAGGCCTACAATCTACAATTGGGTTCGGCGCTGGTGGATCTCAGTATCAATCTGGCGCGTGTACGTCTGACACAGGGCGAATTTTTCCTGGAATCCAGCTACCGCTTTTTCAACGAAGCGCAGAGCCTGCCACTGCAACAGTCGGTGCTGGCGCTGGCCAGGGCGTTCCAACTGAGCGTGAAAACCGTCGTGGGCTATCCCGGCTGGCAACCGGATATGGACAGTCCGCTACTCGCCCAGGCCCGCGCGCTGCACGAACGCCTGTTTGGCACAGAGCCGGCCGTCAAGGCGATACATGCCGGCCTGGAGTGCGGTATATTGAAAGGCAAGAAACCCGATCTGGATATCCTGTCCTTCGGGCCCACCATTCGCGGCGCCCACTCGCCGACAGAGCGTTTGCAAATCGATACCGTAGAACCGTTCTGGCGGTTCCTTGGAGAATTGCTGGCACAGATGTAACTTGTAGTAGTCGGCATCAGTTGTGAATCAACACAGGAGTAAAAGCCATGACTGAATTTGAACTGAACGAGCTGATCAACGGGCAAATAGTTGTACTGCACCAGTGCTTCCAGGCGTGGGCTGTTGCGACGACCTCGCTGGTTGTGGCCGCCTATATGGCGGGGAATAAGATGGAGAGGGGCCTGCGCTGGATGATATTGGTCTTGTACCTGCTACTTGCGTTGGGTTCAATTGGCGGGTGGTGTAACAGTCAGTATGTCATGGCGATTTTAACGCAGAGAATGATAGATGCCGGTACGCCTTACCCATTTATGCCTTTCGTTGCGCAGTCATCTGGGCTAGTTCTGATATTAGCCTTTTTCGTCGGTACGTTTGGCTCGATCGCCTATATGATAAAAACCGGAAAGGAAAAAAGCGCCTGAGCGGCTCGGCTTACTGAAGCGACTGATACGGAGAATTGCCTGAATGAACTGGGATGCGATAGGAGCGATTGGGGAAGTGGTCGGTGCGGTGGGGGTGATTGTCTCGCTGCTCTATCTCGCGCTGCAGATCCGGCAGAATTCGAACGTCGTTCGTTCGGCGACACGCCAGGCGATATCGACGACGCAGGTGGAATTAGGCCTCCGGATCGCCGAGAGCTCCGATCTGCGGGCTGCAATGGCTAAATTGTGGGGCTTTGGAGACACCCCTACTGCTGCGCAGGATACTGAAATCCGCAATCAAATGTTGGTATCGCGCATTTTTAAGAGCCTATGAAAATCAATACCATCAGTTCAAGGAGGGCACGTTCGATGCCGACATGTGGAACGGCTATCTCGTGGGATTGAGAGGTATGTTTGTTTTGGTAGCTGATGGCCGACAGGTTTGGGAACAAAGTCGAGCTGCGTTCAGTCCGGATTTCGCACGGTTTGTCGATCGCGAGATCATTGGTAGCAGTGATACCGGGAAATCCGACTGACACTCTCGTTCAACGTGAAAAACAGTCCGTTGTGAGGTAGCGGATCATCAAAGTCCACGAGATCATCTTCGATGAGTCGAACAAGCCGGATTCTGACGATAGGCTATAGCCGCGTACCTCATGCTGTTGTCAGGCGGCGGTCTTTATGTGGCGGGTAAATGTTTATTAGGGAAGGATGAATCATGAGTGTTTTTCGTAAGGATCAAAATCAGGTCCATAGCATGCAAGGCAATCATATTGCGGGTGTCGCCACACCCACGAGCGGTGCAAGGCAAGTCGAGATGTGGCACGGTCGCATGGACGCGAATTCGGCGACCCCGCCGCACAGCCACACTACCGAGGAAGTTGTCCTGTTTCTGAAAGGGAGCGGCAGGGCGACGGTTGCGGACCGTGAAGTACGCTATCAACCCGGCGACACGCTGATCCTTCCCCCGGGACAAGTGCACCAGATCTTTGCGGAAACCGACAGCGAGTTCGTATCCGCAGCGCCGATGGGCGGTATAGTGCAGCTTCCTGATGGTGTGGTGATCGACCTGCCGTGGCGCAAGTAAGTTCGTCACCTATTACATGTAAAGCTTTGGAGAATACCCCATGTTGCAACAGCTTCAACAACTCCCCGCCGATCCCATTCTAGGTATCTCCGCGGCCTGTCGCGCCGACCCCAATCCTCACAAGGTCGACCTGGCCGTCGGCATTTATATGAATGAGGAAGGAGTATGCCCGGTGTTTGAAGCGGTGCGTCTCGCCCAGCGTGCGCTGGTGGACGAGGAGGTGACCAAAGCCTATCTGCCGGCCGCTGGTGATGAACAGTTTAATCTCGGCATACAGCGTCTCGTGTTGGGAGAGACCAGCGCCGCATTGTTGGAGGGGCGGGTCAGCAGCATACAGACGCCCGGCGGCTGCGGCGCGCTGCGGATCGGTGCGGAGATTATCCATGCGGCCGCGCCGGCTGCGCGGGTGTGGGTGTCCGATCCGACCTGGCCGGTGCATATCCCCCTGCTGGGCAGCGTTGGCCTGGAGTTTAAAAGCTACCGCTACTATGCACCCGACACTCACGGCGTGAACTTTGACGGCATGGTGGAGGATTTGAAACAGGCGCGCGCCGGGGATGTCGTGCTGTTGCACGGCTGTTGCCACAATCCAGCGGGCGCTGACCTGACCCTGGCGCAATGGGCCGTGATCGCCGATCTCGCCGAGCAGCAGGGCTTCACGCCGTTTGTCGATCTGGCCTACCAGGGGCTGGGCGATGGCCTGGACGAGGACGCCGCAGGTTTGCGCCTGCTGGTGTCGCGACTGCCTGAAGTGATAGTCGCGGCCTCCTGCTCCAAGAATCTGGGCCTGTACCGGGAGCGCACCGGCGCGACCATTTTTGTGTGCCGGGACGCGGCCAATGCCCGCGCCATCCTGAGCCAGACGCTGGCAGCGGCGCGGCGTCTATATTCCATGCCGCCCGCGCATGGCGCGTTGCTGGCCGGGCGTGTGTTGACGGACGATCACCTGGGGAGGATCTGGCGCGCCGAGCTGCAGTCCATGTGCGAACGCATCAACGAGCTGCGCAGCAGGCTGCGCCAGGCACTGGAAGCGCGCTGTGGCGGCGACTACGCGTTTATCGAGCGGGAGAAAGGCATGTTCTCCTTCCTCGGCCTGAGCGCCGGGCAGGCGCAGCGCCTGCGGCAGGAGTACGGCGTGTATATGCTGGACTCCTCGCGCATCAGCGTGGCGGGCGTCAATGCCCGCAACATCGATTACATTGCGGAGTCAGTGTCGAAAGTACTCTAGTCGGCGGCATATAGTTTTTCGAGGTAGTAAGTCGCTAGTGCTTGCGGGTAACCGATGAGCTCGACCAGCCGACGATAGCATTCGCGCTGATCCGCGCCTCGCTCCCGCCACACCGGCACGCGCTTGAGCAGGGTTTCCACGCGCTCCCGCGGGGTAATGATCCAGGTGTCCTGCTGCACTTCCCCGAAGAAGAAGTCCGCCGGGCAGGTGCGCATGGCCATCGGTTTCATATAAAGCGCCAGCGTGAGTACGCGTTTTGCGCCCCTGGCCGCGATGTACTCAGACAGGAACTGCATGGTGCCGCCGCGGTCGCCCAGATCGTCAATCACCAGCACGTTTTCGTCCCGCACGGGTATGGAAATGTCCTGTTGTACCAGTGGGGTTTCGTAGCGCTCGTTGGGCCCCTTGTAGAGCGACACGCCGATGGTGCCAAACTCGATGCGCGGCGTGCCCGGGGGGCGGCCCTTGGCCAGGTGATCGTACAGCAGTATCCCCGGCAGCATGCCGCCCATGCGTGGCCATCAGGGCGCGCGTGATGGGCGCGCCGCCCGCGTGACTGTTCCTGCTGGTAGCGGTGTACCTGTTGTGCCAGCTCGAATACCGCCATGGCCTCAACGGC
This sequence comes from uncultured Gammaproteobacteria bacterium, assembly GCA_963712135.1. Taxonomy (GTDB): domain Bacteria; phylum Pseudomonadota; class Gammaproteobacteria; order Pseudomonadales; family Halieaceae; genus Marimicrobium. The sequence goes on along the minus strand of CAVQGV010000025.1, from coordinate 83,539 downwards.
ATCCGGGACGATTAAAAAGCTGAGTTCGTCATCCGGCACCGCGACGCCTTCCGGAGCTTTCCAGAAATCGAGGTCAATGTCGCTGGCGGGGCAGCGCAGCTGTTGTTGGTAGGTGCTCATTGCGTCTCCGTTGCAAGTTCCTTTTGCGCGGATTGGCTAATAGTCCGGGTAGAACCAGTAGCGCGCGAAAATCATTGATGTTCGTGCGAGTGGGCCGTGTGACCACTAGATCGTCCAGTGCGGCAAAAAAGCCGTAGCTGTCATTGTCAGCCAACAGGGCCTCGGCATCCAGTCCCAACTCGCGGGCGCGCTGCCAACTGTCAGGTGTCAGCACGCGCCCGGCATTGTCCTGCGTGCCATCGATGCCATCGGTATCTGCTGCCAATGCATAGATGCCGGGCGTTCCCTCCAGCGCGATGGCCAGGCTGAGCAGGAACTCGGTATTGCGGCCGCCGCGGCCACGGCCGGTTACTGTGACTGTCGTTTCGCCCCCGGACAGGATAAGGCAGGGTGGCGCGGCCGCTGCATCGTGCCGCTGCGCATGGAGCGCCATCGCGGCCTGTGCTCCGAGCAACCTCGCGGGCCTCGCCCTCGATAGTGTCGCCCAGCAGCTAGTACGTCGACACCGGCCTCCCGGGCGGCGCGTGCGGCCGCCCGCAGGGACTGCCCGGCAGTGGCGATAAGGTGGAACTGACTGCCGACAAAGGCCGGGTCATTCGCTTTCAGCGGTCTCGGAGCGGGAATCCTCCAGCCAGTCCAGAATGTGCGGCACCCACTTTTATGTCGTAGCGTTGCAATATCTCCAGCGCCGCGGCGGAGCAGGTGGTGTCGGCGACGGTGGGCCCGGACGCGATAACGCCAGGGTGATCGCCGGGCACATCGGAGACGGCGTAGGTGATCAGCTGCGCAGGATAGCAAGCCCTGGCCAGCCGACCGCCCTTGATCAGCGACAAGTGCTTGCGCACACAGTTGATCTCATGCGATGGCGGCGCCCGAATGCAGCAACTGCCGGGTGATGTCCTGCTTGTCGGCCAGCGCGATGCCCGGCGCCGGCAGGGACAGCAGTGCGGAGCCGCCGCCGGAGAGCAGGCAGATCACCAGATCTGCGGCACTGCGGTTGGACACGAGTTCCAGTATGCGAGCTGCGGCCTGTTCCCCCCGCGCGTCCGGGATGGGGTGCGCGGCTTCGATCACCTCAATGTACTGGCAGGCTTCACCGTGTCCGTAGGGTGTGACGACCAGGCCGGACAATGCACCGGCCCAGTTTTTTTCCAGGGCGCTGGCCATGCTTGCTGCCGCCTTGCCGGCGCCGATGACGAGCGCGCGGCGATCAGTGTCGCGGGGTAAACAGGGCGGCAGAACACGGTGTGGATCGGCGGCCTGCCACGGCGATCTGGAACAACTCCAGCAAAAATTGCCGCGGATCGTCCAGGCCTGCGCGCATGAGGCTACGCGGTGCCACCCTCGAGCGCCGCCCAGCGCTCGAAAGTCTCTTCCATATCGGCCTGCACGCTCTTTAGTTCGCCCAGCACCTGTTCGATACTGGCGTGATCTCCCTGGTAGAAATCGGGCCGGGAAATGGTGTCTTCCAATTCCTGCTGACGCTGTTCCAGCTTTTCTATAACGCCAGGCAGACTGTCCAACTCGCGCTGGAGCTTGTAGGACAGCTTGGGTTTTGGCGCGGCGCCAGTTACTGCGGCTGTGGCCACTGGCTGCGCCGCCTTGGCTGCCGCTGGCGGTTTGTCCACACCTTGCAGCTGTCCTCCCCGTGCCTCCCAGTCGCTGTAGCCGCCAGCGTGCTCGCTGACCACGCCATCGCCCTCCAGCACCAGCAGGCTGGTGACCACGTTGTCCATGAAATCGCGGTCGTGGCTGACCAGCAACACGGTACCGTCGAAGGTCAGCAGTATCTCCTCCAGCAGTTCCAGCGTTTCGATGTCCAGGTCGTTGGTGGGTTCATCGAGCACCAGCAGGTTGGCGGGCTTGCTGAACAGTTTGGCCAGGATGGCGCGATTCTGTTCCCCGCCGGACAGCGCTTTCACCGGTGTGCGCACGCGCTCGGGACTGAACAGGAAATCACCCAGGTAGGAAATCGCATGGCGGCGCTTGCCGTTGATCTCGATAAAGTCCTGGCCGCCGCACACGTTATCGATCAGATTTTTCTGCGGGTCCAGTTGGTCCCTGAGCTGGTCGGAGTAGGCCACTTCCAGCTTGCTGCCGAAAGTGATCTTGCCGGCGTCCGGCTGCAGCTGGCCGAGCAGGATTTTTACCAGGGTGGACTTGCCCGCACCGTTGGGCCCGACGATGCCCACCCGGTCGCCGCGCTGGATGATGGTGGAGACATCCTTCAGCACATACGCGCTCGCCGAAGCGTTTGTCGATGTGCGACAGTTCGGCGACGATCTTGCCCGATTGCCCGGAGCCTTCAACCGCGAAGGTGGCGCTGCCGGTGCGCTCGCGGCGATTCTGGCGCTCATTGCGCAGCGCCTTGAGGGCGCGCACGCGCCCTTCATTGCGGGTGCGTCGCGCCTTGATGCCCTGGCGAATCCACACTTCCTCCTGGGCCAGTTTCTTGTCGAACAGCTCGTTGGCGCGCTCCTCGGCCTGCAGTTGCTGTTCCCGGTGGCCGCAGGAAGCCCTGGTAGTCGCCGCGCCACTGCGTGAGATACCCCCGGTCCAGCTCGGCGATGCTGTTGGCGACATTTTGCAGGAAGCGCCGGTCGTGGGTAATGAGGACGATGGCGCCGGGAAAGTTGCGCAGCTGTTCCTCCAGCCAGCGTATGGCAGGGATGTCCAGGTGATTGGTGGGCTCGTCCAGCAACAGGATGTCCGGCTGGCTGACCAGCGCCTGTGCCAGGGCGACCCGGCGGCGCCAGCCGCCGGACAGTTCACTCATTGAGACCTCAGACGGGAGTTGCAACTGGCTGATAGTGGTTTCAACGCGCAGTTGCAACTGCCAGCCATCGGCCGCTTCCAGCTGTTGCTGCACCCGTGACAGGACCTCCATATCCGCTGGCGGGTCAGCCTGAATCAGATGGTGATATTCGCTCAACAGGCGGCCGGCATCGGCAAGTCCGGCAGCGACGGCATCATAGACCGAGAGCTGGTCTGCCTCGGGCAGGGTTTGTTGCAGGCGCGCGATGCGCACGCCGGGCCGTACCCAGCGTTCCCCGGAGTCAGGTGTCAGTTCCCCCGCCAACAGCTTGAGTAATGTCGTTTTACCTGCGCCGTTGCGTCCCAGCAGCCCCAGTTTCTCGCCACGGGTGATATTCAGGCTGACGTTGTCCAGCAGGACCTGGGTGCCGTAGTGCAGATGAACTGAGTCCAGTCGGAGTAAAGGCATGGGGTACGATAGTGAGGTTGTGGACGCGCATTCTACGCCAGCGGGCCACGCGCTGGCCACATTCCTGCAACCGGTATAAAGTGTGCCCGGAGCAGCAGAAAAGCTCCCCTGACTATCAGGGGCGTGCGTTGTTCGGGAGAACCTGATGTTGAGAGTACTGGTCATGTTGGTGCTTTTTGCCACCCCTCATGCCTGGGGCGAGATTGCGGCGCCGGACGTGACAGTGTCGCAGCTTGATGCGGCTGAGAAAGCTGTCAGTGCAAGTCTGCCAGCGGAAGACCCGCAACGGGTATCGCTGCTCAAGTCGTATGCAGATACCCGCGCTGCCCTCGCCAGTTTCGAGCAATTTAACCAACAGCTAAAAAGCTTCGCTCTGTCCCGGTCCAATGCCCAGAAGGAGGCCGCGGCCATAGAGAAAAATCTGGCCATACACCAAAACGCTCCTGAGACAGGACTACAAAGTGGCGCCGTCGGTGACTCTGGCGGAACTCGAGCAAAAGATACAGATCGACGAGACCGAACTCGATGCCCGGAAAAGTCAATTAACAGACGTCAGTGCCACTATCGATGCCATGCCCCAGCGCCCCGCTGAAATCCGTGCGCGCGTGACCGAGTTAGCCAACCTGCAAGCAGAGCTGGAATCAAAGCTTGGAGTGATGAACAAAAAGGTCGCAAGTGGCAGCAGCGATGAGGCAGCGTTGTGGCTAGCGCGCGCACAAATTGCCAGTATCAAAGCGGAAAAGGCCGCATTGGAAGAGGAGTTGGCCAGCCAGCCGATGCGTCTGGAATTGCTCAAGGCACAGCTTGATCAACTCACTTACGAAATTACTGAACGGGAGAAAAATTCGCGGGCAATGGCGCTGCGGGCTGGTGAGTTGCGCCAGGGAGAAGCCGCCAGGGCACAGGCGGCTGCAGACCTGATATTGGCGGAAGCACAGGGTAAGCATGAACTGATACAGGAACTGGCAGCCAGAAATGCCGAGCTTACCAGAACTTTTGGCGAGCGCAGCGAGGACATTGAAAAGGCGGATCACCAGTCAGATGTCACCAAGGGCAAGGCTGAGCAGCTTGAAACAGACCTCAAGGCTATCGAGCGCAAGCTCGAGCTGCTGGGTATGAGCAGGGCCGTTGGCGCCATACTGCGCGAACGTCACGCGCAGTTACCCGACAATCGTGAGATCGCGCAAAAAATATCTGCCAACGAGGACGATATCAGGGCGTCCAGCCTGCGACAGGTTGAACTGGAGGACGAGCGAGGACTGATGCGCAGCCGCACCGCGTATGTCAAGCAGCTACTGGGGCAGGTCGATCCTCAGGTCGCAGAGTTGATACGTGAAGATATCAATGAACTGGTACGCAGTCGTCGTGATCTGTTACGTAAAGCGGTAGATCTGGAAAATACCCATGTCCAGAAGTTGGGAGATCTTGATTTTACGCTGCGCAGGTATGCCGGAGCAGTAGATGCCTATCGTGATTTTATCTCGGAGCGATTGCTGTGGATTCCGTCGCGTGACAGGTTTGGAGTATTCCACGGCGAGGAGGCAGGCCTGTTCAGCCAGATGCGCGAGGTTTTTGCTCCCGCCCGATGGCAGACGGTGATACAGAGTATCCCGGCGGAATTGCTGGCGCGGCCGGTTGTCGGTGTGTTCCTGCTGTTGGTGCTAATCCTGATTTACACCGGTCCCGCGCCTCAAGCAGCGATTGGCCGATACCGGAAAGTTTGTCGGGTATGTTCGTTCCGATAAATTTGCCAGTACCTTGCAAGCGCTGGGTCTGTCCCTGTTGTTGTCACTGAAATGGCCATTGCTAATGCTGACCATGTCCTGGTTGTTTGAAATGCAGGACGATGAAGCAGAATTGGCCACGGCGCTCTATATATCAGCGGCACGTACAGCATTCTATTTCTGGGGCCTGGAGTTCCTGCGTATCGCTTTATGGCCCAAGGGTCTGGTCAGCATGCATTTTCGCTGGCCAGCCAACCTGGTCTCCCTCATGGGCAAGCGCATCGTCACTTTTGAGCTAACGTTTCTCCCTGTGGCATTTATGGTCGGTTTTTTCCTGAATCTTTACCCCAGGGAAGTCGGTGGGGCTCTGGGTACGCTAGCGGTCGTCCTGGTGTTGTGCGCTATCGCGTATTTCTTTCGCAGTCTTCCTCAGTTTGTACAAGCGAAAATGCAGATGTTGTTGCAGGACGCAGTAACCACGGAAAGTCCGTTCTGGAGCACTTCGGTTCGTAAGCTGTTGTCCTGGGTTCCCATCGCAGGAATCCTTGCCGTGTTGTTGGGATACACCTATACCGCAATCGAGATCGCCTTCCTGCTAACCAGGACCTTTATCCTGCTCAGCTGTATTCTCATTTTTCATGAACTTGGTTTGCGCTGGCTGCGTATGACCCGGCGTCGAATGACCTTCAAGGTGCATCAGGAAAAGGCCAAGGCCAGCGATGTGGAGGAAGAGATTGGCGATGAAGACGAGATTTTGGAGAATGATCCCGATCTACTCAACTATGAAGGTACCAGGTTACTGAATCTGCTCACTTTGTTGGGTGGGTTGTTGGGAGCGACATTGATCTGGGCTGAGATTTTTCCGGCGCTGGGTATCCTCGACACAGTGAACATTGTGGCATCAGTCGGCAATCGTCGACGGGCGCGAAATTGCCGATCCGGTAACGCTTGCCGACCTGCTTAAGGCCCTGCTTATTGCGATTGTAGGTTGGGTAGTGCTTAGCCGAATTCCCAATCTGCTGGAGATATTCCTGCGCCAAAAGGCGCAAATGCATGCGGCCTCAGCCTATGCATTCACCAGGGTATTTCAATACGTATCCACCACTTTGCTAGTGGTTATTGTAGTGGGCTCTCTGGGCGGCAGTTGGTCTTCCATGCAGTGGGCGGTCGCTGCCCTGAGCGTGGGTATCGGCTTTGGATTGCAGGAAATCGTGGCCAATTTTATCAGTGGTTTGATCGTCCTGTTTGAGCAGCCGATTCGGGTGGGGGATATCGTGACAGTGGGGGATATTTCGGGAAAGGTGACCAGGATACAGATGCGAGCCACCACCATCCGGGATTTTGATAACCGTGAATTGCTGGTTCCCAACAAGGAATTCATCACCAAGCAACTGCTTAACTGGTCATTGTCTGACTCGGTTACGCGCAGGTTGGTCCAGGTGGGAGTCGCTTACGGTACGGATATGGACCAGGCACTGGGTCTGGTGGCTGAGGTGGCGAAGCAGCACCCCCTGGTTCTGGCCGACCCGGAACCCGTGATTACGTTTGATGAATTCGGGGAGAGCAGCCTGCTCATCAGTCTGCGCTATCTTATCGAGCATCTGGACCAGCGTTTGATTGTGGACAGTGAGCTCAGGCTACAGATCAATCGCCGCTTTAAGGAAGCGGGCATCGTGATCGCCTTCCCGCAGCGCAACATTCACATTGATACCACGCAACCGCTGGAAATAAGAATGGTGGAAAGTGGACCTGCTGTTTGAGCGCGCGTCATTGAACGCGACGGTGGTGAGGAATGACAGCGCCGCTGTGGACGCCGGACAGGGAGCGCATTGCCAATGCGCAGATTTCCCGTTTCATAACGTTTGTTAACGAGCGCTGCCGTGCAGCCGTGTCGCCGGACTATTTTTCCTTACACGCATGGGCAGTGGCAAATACCGAGGACTTCTGGTCCGCCGTCTGGGATTTTTGCGCGGTAGTGGCTACAGCACGCGGCGCAGACGTACTGCTCGATGCGCACAAATTCCCGGGTGCGCGCTGGTTTCCACAGGCGCGACTGAATTTTGCCGAGAACCTGCTGCGCTACCGCGATGAGCGCCCGGCGCTGGTATCCCTGCTTGAAAACGGCGAGCGCCGTGAACTGAGCTATGCCGACCTGTATGCGCAAGTGGCGGCATTGGCGTCCAGCCTGCGCAACCAGGGTGTGGTCGCCGGTGATCGCGTGGCCGGCTTTTTGCCTAACGTGGCGGAAGCAGTGATTGCCATGCTCGCCACAACCAGTATTGGTGCGGTGTGGTCTTCCTGCTCGCCGGATTTTGGCATTAACGGGGTGGTGGATCGGTTTGGCCAGATCGAGCCGAAAGTGTTGTTTGCGGCTGACGGCTATTACTACAACGGCAAGACCTGTGATGCGCTGCAGCGACTGGCGGAAATCGTGCGACAGATTCGCAGTATCGAAAAAGTGGTGGTCGTGCCTCTGCTAAACTCCCGGCCCGCGCTTGAGGGCATCCGTGACAGCGTACTATTTGAAGATTACCTGGATGAACGCGCTGCGCCGCTGCGCTTTGAGCAACTGCCCTTCGATCACCCGCTGTATATTATGTATTCTTCCGGTACCACCGGTGTGCCCAAGTGCATCGTCCACGGCGCCGGCGGTACGCTGCTGCAGCACCTGAAGGAACACCGGTTGCTGGTAGACCTGGATCGCGACGATGTGTTTTTCTACTTCACCACCTGCGGCTGGATGATGTGGAACTGGCTGGTGTCGGGCCTGGCCACCGGCGCGACACTGGTGTTGTACGACGGCTCGCCCTTTGCCAGTGATGGCACGGTGCTGCTGGACGCTATCGATGCGGAGCGTATTTCAGTGTTTGGCACCAGCGCCAAATACATCGCGGCCCTGGAAAAAGCCGGCCACAAACCTGTACAAAGCCACCAGCTGGATAGCCTGAACACAATACTGTCCACCGGCTCGCCGCTGTCCCACGAAAGCTTTGCGTACATCTACCGGGATTTCAAAAAGGATGTGTGTCTGTCCAGTATATCGGGTGGCACCGACATACTGTCCTGCTTTGTGGGCGGTTGCCCCATCCTGCCGGTGTACAGCGGTGAGATACAGGCGCCGGGCCTGGGTATGGCGGTCGATATCTGGGACGACGCGGGCCAGCCGCTGCGCGGTGAAAAAGGCGAACTGGTCTGCACACAGCCTTTTCCCTCCTGTCCCATCGGCTTCTGGAACGATGCCGATGGCAGTAAGTTCCGTAGCGCCTACTTTGATCGCTACCCCAATGTGTGGGCGCACGGCGACTACGGTGAGATCACCGCGCACGGCGGATTTATCATACACGGGCGCTCTGATGCCGTACTCAATCCCGGCGGCGTGCGCATCGGCACCGCGGAGATCTATCGCCAGGTAGAGCGCATCGATGAGGTGGTGGAGAGCATTGTCATTGGCCAGGAGTGGCAGGGCGATGTGCGGGTCGTTCTGTTCGTCATGCTCAGGCCGGGCCTGATCCTGGACGACACCCTGTGTGCAGCGATTCGCCAGTCGATCAGGGAGCATACAACACCCCGTCATGTCCCGGCGAAAATAGTCCAGGTGCAAGATATTCCGCGCACTATCAGTGGCAAAATCGTGGAGCTGGCGGTGCGCAACGTGGTGCACGGCTGGCCGGTTAGAAATACCGATGCCCTGGCCAATCCCGAGGCGCTGGAGCTGTACCGGAATCGGCCGGAACTGCGTGACTAACTGTGTAATTCCACTACGTTGTTCATTGCCCCGTCTGTCAGGTTGATTTAAGGTGGATTTATCGGGCGAGCGGGTTCGGGTGCCGGGTGTGCAATTCCCCCGCTTCCCCGATACTCACGGACGAATTGCACACCCGGCACCCAAACCCATTCCGTGCTATCACTTGGACCGATGTTTCATGCAGGCAACTCGGTCAAGGCTCGGGCCGGGAAGGCCTTTTCGAATGCAAGTATCGGGGAAGCAGGCGAAAAGGCCTTCCCGGCCCGAGCCGATGGCAGAAAGGAATAGGAGATGTCGGTGTCGTGACTCTGTTTACCAGGGTTTTCGGTTAAAATGCCACTTTCAATTTCGATGATCGGGAAGCCATGACAAATACCGAACAGCAGCGCTACGACCGGCACGTCGCTTGGTGGCTGATCGTTTGCGCGGCGGTCATTTTCGGCATGATTTTGCTGGGCGCGGTCACTCGACTCACGCACTCGGGATTATCGATCGTGGAATGGAAGCCCTTGCTGGGCGCGATTCCGCCCCTGAATCGAGCAGGACTGGCAGGTGACATTCGAGAAGTACCAGCAGTTTCCCGAGTACCAGAAGATTAACCGGGGCATGAGCCTGGACGACTTCAAGACGATCTTCATGTACGAGTACCTGCACCGCCTGTTGGGCCGTATTATCGGCGTGCTCTTCGCGCTGCCCCTGCTCTACTTTGCCTGGCGTCGTCGCCTGCGGCCGGGGCTGGCGCCCGGCCTGGTCATGCTGTTTTTTATGGGTGGACTGCAGGGCCTGCTCGGCTGGTATATGGTAAAAAGCGGCCTGGTCGATATTCCGCGTGTCAGCCAGTACCGCCTCACTGCCCACCTCGGCGTGGCCGTTGCCATTTATGCCGGTATAGTGTGGCTGGTCTTCGAGCTGTTATTCACCCAGGGGAAGACTCCCGTAACACAGAAAAGGCCTTATGCGCGTGGAGCGCTGGTGCTGGTAGCGCTGGTGTACGTGATGATTCTGTCGGGTGGCCTGGTGGCCGGCACCCGCGCCGGCCTGGCCTACCCCACCTGGCCGTTAATGGGTGACGCGTTCATCCCCCGCGGCCTGTACGCTACTACTCCTGCATGGCTGGCGATGTTTGAAGACATCACCACCATTCAGTTCAATCACCGGATGTTTGCGTATGTGCTGTTTGTAGTGCTCAACGTGTTTGCCGTCCTGGTCTATCGCAGTGCGCGAACCGGGCATGGCAGGCTGGGAGCGGTATTGCTGGTTGGGGCCTTGTGTTTGCAGGTGATCACTGGGAATCAGCACTTTGTTGCTGCATGTGCCGGTGTGGCTCGCCACCGCACATCAGGGTGGTGCGGTATTACTGCTCACGGCCACCCTGTTCCTCTGTCATGTGCAGCGGCGCCAGTAAATAATCGTTGGGTGAGTGGCGCTCTGACTGCGCGGCCAACTGTTGACGTTTGCTAGTTACCAGAACTTGACCGTGGCATCGGTTTCACGACGGCCATCGGTTTGACGTCGGTCGGTCTTGGTGAGGTCAAAGCGCACATCGCCGCGACGATTCTGGCCCTTGCGACGGTTTTCCCGGCGCCGTTCTTCCCCCATATATTTTTTCTTGCCCGTTTTCAGCGGGTCACTGGTTGCAGGAGTCGGATCCTTGGCGTAGAAGGACGCTTTTTTCGACGTGACGACACCATCATCTTTGCTGGACTCTGGCTTGTCACTGGCAACGGAAGTGGGATCCTTTGCGTAAATCGAAACTTTTTCCGAAGACATAACACCATCCTCTTTTAATACGCCGGACGTTGATTATAGTCTGCGGGAAAAAGTTTTACAGTGCATTAAGTAGACAGGGTTTATGAAGCGAATAAGGCCCCGATCTGTGAAATTGCTCACAGATCGGTTCCCGCTGCCGGCGCTTAGCCCATCGAGGCGATAACTTCCTCCACACTGGGCCCTTCGAGGGTGACGTGTTCCCGCGCCCGTACCTGGTCTTCGCGAATGTCGGCAACGTTTGTCATGAATTGGCTATACCACTTGCGCACCAGGTGGATGGGGCCGTCACCGTCGCACATCAGCGGGTTGTCGATAATGCACTTGTTGTTCCAGATGGCGACATCCTGGTGGAATGACTCGATATTCTTCTCGGTGTACTCCTCTACCATGGCCTTGTTCCCGGCCTCGGAGATATTAGGGTCCTTCTTCATCATCACCCCGAAGTTGATGACGAAGTTATTCATGTCCACCGGGATATGGCTGACCAGCAGGTGGGTGGTCATGGGATGCCCGTCCATCAGGCCGGTCATGGTGGTCGTCATGTAGGCGGGGCCTTCATAGGTCGCCACACTGGTGATCAGTCCGCCAGCGCCCTCAGTGAGAATCTGGTGACCCCCGACCATGTACTGCACGAACTTGTGCCCTTCCATGGTGTTCTTGAAAGACTTTACTTTCGAATAATGGATGGGACCGAAATGCGCCATATCCGCCATGTTGTCGACCAGTTCCCGGCCCAGCGACTTGATGGGAATGGCAGCCATCTGCCAGTCGGTCCATTCGCCGGAGTAGCAGTCCTCCTGGCGTGCCGGTTCCTGCTCGGGAATCGGGCCGTTGCCCTCGGCATCCTGCCACACGAAGACCAGGCCGTTCTTTTCCAGCGTGGGCCACGACTTGATCACGGCCTTGTCCGGTATCTTCTTGGCGTAGGGTATGTCGTCACAGACGCCATCGCTGCCCCAGCTCCACAGGTGGAAGGGACAGACGACGGAATTCCCTTTTACTTCCCCGCCGCACAGGTCACCGCCCATATGGGGGCAGTAGGCATCCAGGATATGGACTTCGTTGTCTACCTTGCCGCGGTAGGCGACCAGTTTGGTGCCGAATACATCCAGCTGGCGTGGCTTATGGCTGACACTGCCGCCACTGCCGATGACGTACCAGCCGCGGGCATAGCGCTCAGGGCGATCATCCGTCCTGATGACATAGGGTTCCTGTTTTTTCTCATTGGTTTTTTCAATAGCGGTCATTTGTCACTCTCCTTCAACGGCGTATCCACCTTTTTTAATTATCAGCCAAGGCGGCGCGGCACGGTATAGTCCCATTGGACGATAATAGGTTGATTCAGCCGATCTCTTGATACAGATCAAAGGCCCGGTCCCTGAGAATTTGGGGTCAGAGTAAAAATGCCTGGATCGGGCTATTTACTTTGCGTACAGACACAGCGGCATTTTTACTCTGACCCCAAATTCTCAGTGCCCCAAATTCTACAGCGCTACAGGAAAAAGTCGCGGTTCTCCCCGCCCATCATGGTGCCGCCCAGGTTGCGCCCGAATTTGAACGGGTTGTTGGCCACATGGGTGCGGCCGGCGTTAATGTCCAGCCACGCCCGGTTCAACGGGTGATCGCGGAAGATACCCTGCGCACCGCAGGAGATGAACATCTGGTTGATGGCGTCGGTACACTTGCGTGAGACCAGGGCGGCGTCAAAACGCATCTTGATGCGCTCGTCGATGGACAATGAGGTGCCCGCCTTCGCCGCCGCGACCATCGCGTCAAAGTTGCGAAACATGATGGTCTGGCATTCATCGACCGTGGCTACCGCTTCGGCCAGTGCCATCTGGGCATCCGGGTCGGTGGCGATCTTGTTGCCGTCGTTGAGGCCGACACGGTCCTTGTTCACCGCGATGTAGCTGTCGACCACGCCTTTCAGGCAGCCGATGCCGGAGGAGGACACCGCGCGCACGAAGATCTGCCCAAAGGGCAGGCGGAAAATGTAGTGGGTGTTCACCGCGTTGCCCGGGCTATTGCACTCGAAGCCGTGCAGGGAGCGGTGGGTGCGGTACTCGGGCACAAAGGCGTCCTTCACCACGATGTCGTGGCTGCCGGTACCCTCCAGGCCACTGACGTCCCAGTTGTCGACGATCATGTAATCGCTGGCGGGCACCAGGAAGGTGCGGTAGTCGGGTGCCTCGCCGGGGTCCTTCGGGGGCACCATGGCGCCGAGAAAGGCCCATTGGCAGTGTTTGGAGCCGGAGGAGAAACCCCAGTGGCCCGACAACCGGTAGCCGCCGTCGACATGTTCCACTTTGCCCACGGGCATATAGGACGATGAAATCAGGGTCGAGTCATCCTCGCCCCACACATCATGTTGCGCGCGGTGGTCGAACAGGCCCAGCTGCCAGTTGTGGATCGCGACCACACCCAGTACCCAGGCGGTGGACATACAGGCTTCGGCCAGGATCATCTGTACCCTGAAGAACACTTCCGGGTCCAGTTCAAAGCCGCCGTAGCGGGCCGGCTGCATAATGCGGAAAAAGCCCGCCTCCTGCATTGCAGCGACTGTGGTTGCGGGCAGGTGGCCCAGGCTTGCGGTTTCCAGGGTGCGCGCGCGCAGTGCGGGCAACAGATTGCGGGCGGCTTTGTATAACTGTTCGGCCCGGGTCAGTTGGGGGGCGTTCATGGCGAGTCCTCAGCAGTGATTGATGGATCGTGCAACCACTATGCACGCCAGTTGTATGCTACTCATACCCCAAATCGGCTAAGGCGAGTGCCCCAAACACTTTCTATTGACCCAGATCAAGTGCTTGCGGCGCATGACGTTTTGCCGTGCCGGTTCCACCTCGCCATGGTTGCGTCCCTGCGCGCCGTTGATTCATTCTTAAGACGTCATGTCGATTGGCTATCCACTATGGTCTTGAAATAGAAGGGCAGAGTCGCTCTAATCTCGATCGGAAAGATGCATTTAATATCCTTATTTTTGTATACTCGACTCTCCAGACAGCTGGTAAGTTCTGATCATGCGCTTGACGACCTTCACGGATTACTCTTTACGGGTGCTCATTTACCTGGCGGTTAGCGAGGGCGGTCAACCCACCATTCGCGAGATTGCCCAGCGCTACGACATCTCACGCAACCACCTGATGAAGGTGGTGCAGGAACTCAGCCAGAAAGGGTACCTGATCGCATCGAGAGGAAAGCATGGCGGACTTCGTCTGGGCCTTCCAGCTACTGAGATAAAAATCGGGATGCTGGTCCGGGACATGGAGAACGATTTCGCATTAGCCGAGTGCCTCGGTGACAATAGCTATTGCGTATTGACGCCTGCCTGCAAGCTGCGATCGGTTTTCACGGAAGCGCTGGACGCCTTCTTTGTCGCGCTGGATGCCTACACTCTCGAAGATATTGTCTCAGGGCGCAAACGCGCCAACTTGTTGAAAATTCTCAGCCTCGAGTGATGAAGGCGTTTTTCCACGATCGAGTATCAACTACAGTAACCTGACTTATGCCTTCAGACTTATCAACAGCAAGAACGCCGCAGACGGTAATCCATGACAAAAACACACCCGGCCGCGGTTATGTGGTGGTGATCTACGGGCTCTACATCGGTAGCATTATGGCAGTAGTGACAGCGCCGATCGGCATGTGCATCGCGCTAATTCGTCTGGGTCGGGGCGCCGCCTGGCTTGACACACACCTGCGCTTCCAGATTCGCACCTTCTGGCTGGGGGTGCTGGCGGCTCTGGTGGCATTACTGTTGTGGCACATCGCCGGACGGATGAGTTTGCCACCGGTGTATGCCTGGGCTTTCGGCTATTTGTTTTTCACGCTGGGTATCGTCTGGATGATGGCCCGCTGCGCCGTGGGCATTCACCGTTTGACGTCGAACCGCGCTATTGATGCACCGGGCAGCTGGCTATTCGGCGTGTGGCGTTAATCTTTTAAATTGTTCAGGGCAGATCGTCCGGAAAGTCAGGATCAAGTGGTGGCGAGCGATCCTCGTTGTGCGCCCAACGCTCCAGGGCGCGACCAGCGCGTAGCAACAACAGGACCAGCAGCGGCGCCACCAGCAACAAGCCCACACCCCAGTCAAAGCGGTTAATCGCCAGAGCGAACGGCGTAACCGCCAGAATACACAGTACGACACCCAGCAGAAGGGCAACAACTTTGCGCGAACTGCTCATCTTGAAGAGGCACCAACGCATCAGGTGGCGATGATCTGTCGGTAGATACCCGGCAACGCCATGGCGAGATGCTCCGGTTTGTGCACCATCGCGTAGCCTCCGCGTCCGAACAGGTGTGTGATGTAGTCCTGCGCATCGCGATCTATGGTAATGCCAAACACATTTAATTCCTGTTGCCGTGCATCCATTATGGCGCGTCGGGTATCTTCAATCGCATAGCGGCCCTCGTAGTAGTCGCTATCACTCGGTTTCCCATCACTCAACACCAGTAACAGGCGATGCCTGTTGGGACGCTTGGCCAGTTCAGCGGCAGTGTGCCGAATGGCTGCACCCATACGGGTGTAGTGTCCAGGCTTGAGCGCCGCAATGCGTCGCTCGATTGACTGGCCCATGCGTTCGTCAAAGGACTTCAAGGTGCTCACCCAGACCCGGTGACGACGGTGGGAGGTAAAACTCTGGATGCTGTAATCATCGCCGCACGTGGCCAGGCCGTGCGCCAGCACCAGTAACGCCTCTTTCTCGATATCGATCACGCGGCGGTCTTCCACCCAGGCATCTGTTGACAGTGACACATCGATCAGGATCGCGATGGCCAGATCCCTGGCCTGCGCACGTGTCGACATGTAGAGCCCGGCGCTGTTGTCGCCCACGGCCGCCAGATCACATTGCGCACGCACCACAGCATCCATATCCAGTTCATTGCCATCGACCTGGCCGCGCATCCATTCCCGTCGAGGGCGCAGCGCCTCGAATTGTTGCCTGACTCGGCGTATGCGCCGTCGCGTCTGATCATCAAACACAATGCCATCAGTTTCCTCTTCATGGATACCCGCCAGCACGCAACAGTGATCCTGCTGGTAACGCTGCTTGCGATAGTTCCATTCGGGATAAGTGTGGGTTCCGCTCAGTTGCGCACCGGCGGCAGCGGCGGGCGACAGATCGAGATCCATCCTCAATTGCGAAGCGGCGCGCTGCTTGTTGGGGCTGAGGGTGATCTCATCCATTTGCTCGGCATTGCGCTTGGCGTTTTTGTCCTCTTCGTCATCGATCATTCGGTTGACGTTAACCATCTCCGCGAATGAAAGGATTTTCTCAAAGCGGTTGAACACCAGCGGATCGTCGCGCTCGGATTGATCCTGCCGGCGGCGCTCGGCTTTGCGCTTGTGTTGCGTTTGTTCGGTGGCAGTCGGATTGGGAACCACGCCGTCATCGTCTGCGATATTCTGTCCGCTCACAGTACCCAGATGATTGAGATTGGCCCACAGAGGGACAGGCAGTGGCTGCCGATAATTTGGCGGTGCCCGAAACGGACGTAAACTGATCGTGGGGTCCATGACTGCCTCGTAATACGCCGCAGCATCCTCTGGCAGTGACTGTGAAGCGCCCAATAACCGACGGATCACTGCTTCGATGGCCTCTTCTGTCGGCGGCAGCGAGCGCGCCGGGCGTATCGCCAGCATTTCTCGTTGCAGGGTGCTATAGCGTCGGCGCAGACCGGGAAATTGGTCGAGCGCAAGGAGGATCGCGGTATTAATCTGGCGCAGGCTGCTGATATCCTGGCGCAGCGGGTCGTGAAAAGCAGTGGCGGGTGTCATCGCTGCCAGCAGGGCGGCCAGCCAGAAATACAAATCGCGATTGAGCCTGGTATCGCTAAATAGCGCGATCGTCGGCGGCAATAGCAGACTTTCCTCGTCGAGACGCGCCAGGTCGAGCGTCTCCTCGTCGAAGCCCAGACGCTGACGCAGATTGAGGCGATGGGAGGATGTCCGCGCAGCAACGGATACCACTGCAACACCGGCAGGACCTCCTCCGGCGCGAAAAAAAACGGATAGCGGCCGCGCAATACTCTCAAGGCTGACTGCAGCTTCGGGAAATACAGGATAACTGGCGCTGTGCGAGGAAGCCCAGCGGTGCCACAACTGCCCCACTTTTTCTTCTAAATCCAGCCACTCGAACATGGCAAGCGACCGTCAGTCTTCGCCAAACGTGGCGCGAACCGCTTCCATCAGCCCTTCTTGCACGTCGGCGTCGTCGCTTAGAGGTTCCACCAGCGTGGCCTGTGCTGCCTGTAAAATAGGCATGCCATTGGCGATAAGCGTTGCGCAGTAAATCAACAGACGGGTGGACACGCCCTCTTCCAGGTCCTGGCCTTTCATCGTGCGTAGGCGCGCAGCGAGATTAATCAGCGTAGCGCACTGATGCACGGGAAGACCGCTCTCTTTAGCGACAATGTCCCGCTCCAGATCGGGTGGTGGAAAATCAAAACTCTTGGCGACAAAGCGCTGACGAGTGCTCGGTTTGAGCGACTTCAGTATGTGCTGGTAGCCGGGGTTGTAGGACACTACCAGCATGAAATTGGCAGGCGCTTCAAGCAGTTCTCCAGTGCGCTCCAGAGGTAGCAGTCTACGATCGTCCGTCAGCGGGTGTAACACCACGGTGACATCCTTGCGCGCCTCGACCACTTCGTCGAGATAGCAGATGCCACCCTCGCGCACCGCCTGGGTCAGCGGTCCATCGACCCAGCGGGTTTCGCCGCCCTGCAATAGATAGCGGCCGGTTAAATCCGCTGCGGTAAGATCATCGTGACAGGAAACTGTGAACAGTGGCCGCCCCAGCCTTGCCGCCATGTGAGTGACGAAGCGCGTTTTGCCACACCCGGTAGGTCCCTTGAGCAGCAGTGGCAGCCGTTGACGATACGCCTGTTCAAACAGCTCACACTCGTTGCCAACGGGTTGGTAGTAAGGCACCTCGATGTCGATAGGACTTTTGGATACTGCCACCGTGGTCATTCGGGATCTCCTGCTTCACACTGTTGCGGGGCGACCCCGAATTCCAGTCCTTACCCTGTTGCACCGGCCAGTTGACCCTCCAAGCCTGCAGGCGCCTGTTCCCTGATCGGCCCGAAGATCGAGATAAGATAAACCACCGCCGCAACCGCAACCACCACCCCCGCACCCAGACGCATGTAATAGAACAGCTCCAACTGAGCCTGCACCTCCATGTAATTCATTCCCATTACTCGCTGTAAATGTGTTTGCACCACACCGGCGAAAGTCAGGGTAAATGTCATGAAACACATAGATGAGGTCATCAACCAGAAACTCCACATATTAAGAATCTGGTTGTAGGGCTGAACCCGCCGCAACTGTGGCATCGCATAGGTGATAACGGCCAGCACTGTCATCACGTAGGCACCAAAGAAGGCGAGGTGTGCATGCGCGGCGGTAACCTGCGTACCATGGCTGTAGTAGTTGACGAAGGACAGCGTATGCATAAAGCCCCACACACCCGCGCCAAAGAACGCCAGCGTTGCGCTGCCCAGGGTCCATAACATGGCGCTCTTGTTGGGGTGATTGCGACGCCCCTTCCAGAACATAAAGAACGCAAACATCACCATCGCGAAGAATGGCAATACTTCCAGAGTGGAAAAAATGCTGCCCAGGGGCTGCCAGTATCCCGGCGCGCCAATCCAATAGTAATGGTGGCCCGTACCCAGAAGTCCCGAAAACAGGGCCAGCCCGATGATCACATACAGCCATTTCTCGATGATTTCCCTATCCACACCGGTCATCTTGATCAACAGGTAGGCCAGCAGTGACGCCATAATCAGCTCCCAAACACCTTCCACCCAGAGATGTACTACCCACCACCAGTACAGCTTATCAACGGCCAGATTGCTCGGATTGAAAAACGCGAACAACCAGAATACTGCGGCCAGCCACAGCCCCAGCATCAACACCATATTGATTGCCGTCTTCCGCCCTTTCGCCAGCGTCATGCTGGTGTTGTAAAGGAACATCAGGAACGACACGGTAATCAGGATCTTTGACCACAAGGGTTGTTCCAGAAACTCACGGCCTTCGTGAATTCCCAGCTGATAGCTCAGCAGCGCGCCTGCGCCCGCAAGCGCGAACAGCGCCAACTGCACGTAGGCAATCATCGGGCTGTGCAGTTCGCGCTCCGCCTCTTCGGGCATGAGATAGTATGTGCAGCCCATGAACCCGAGAAGCAGCCAGACAACCAACAAGTTCGTATGGCTCATCCGCATAATGTGAAAGGGCATTAACTCTGACATAAACTCGGGCATCACGTAGACTGTAGCCGCCATGATGCCAAATATGACTTGCAGCGCGAATAACGCCATTGCAACCGCAAAGAATGGAAACGCCACCCATTGTGTTTCATATTTCATCGAATTATTCCTCTCACTGTAAACTGAATATCTTGTTGATTGATCGGCGCGTCAGCCCGCATTGGTAGGCGGCCAGTTCTGCGTGTCGATGGAATCGGTCCACTGGAGAAAGCTCACGAGAGCGTCCAGTTCGTCTTCACTCAGATTGAATTTTGGCATAACACGACGCCCCGGCACATTGAGCGGCTGCGCTCGTATCCATGCCTTGAGTCCGGCACGGGCTGCCTCTGGATTTTCGGTTCCACCATAGCGCGTCCAGACGTTGCCCAGTTCCGGCGCAAAGTAGGCACCCTCGCCCAGAATTGTATGGCAATTGATGCAGCTATTCTTTTCCCACACTCGCTTCCCCAGCTTGACCTGGTCGGTAAGCGTTGCGGCGTCCGTCGAATGGTTCAGCATGTACAGGTGCGTATGAGCTGTGAGCCCAGCAAAGACGATAAAGAAAAACAGCGACCCGCCGTAGAAAATGTTGCGTGCCGCTGATCGGTTAAGCGCTTCTGCCATTGGATTTCTCCTGATATTCCAGTTGCGGTAGAGCAGTCAGCTACCAACCCGGCGGTCAACGGCTGCTTTAACATGCACATGATATGCATTATTAGATACGTGTTCAATATAATCAACAACATCATTACGGAAATTCTTGTCCGGCTGAGCAACAACCTTGACCTATATCATTTTTCGACGCTATGCAGAGCGCGAGATACCAGGGTGTTGTAATACCACTCCACCAAAAAGTAGCGTTGCTTCACTGCAGTGACAGGGCGCAGGTCCGGCTGATATGGCTGTAGGGGAGTGCGGATTCCTCATGCCACTGGTTGAAGGCGCCCTGGATGAGTCGCAGCTCGCGCTTGCTGCCCGGGTTGTCGCCGATGTCCAGGCCGGCGCGCTGCAGGCAGCGCACCACATCAGCGGTGACGATAAAGGTATCCTTGCCCATATTGCGCAGTACACGCTGCCCGGTCATGCCGCCGAGGCGGCTGCCGCGTGTTTTTAGCAGGGCGAACAACCCGATCAGGTCCTGCGCGGGCCAGTTGCCGATGAATTTGCCGAAACTGCCGTGTTCGGCGCTGATATCCAGGATGAAGCGGGCGTTGGCCTGCACGCTCAATACTTTCTGGCGATTGCGGATGATGCGCGGGTTCTGCGCGAAGCGGTCGATCTGCTCCGGGCTGAGCATGACGATCTTCTCCGGTGGGAAACCGAAAAATACGTCCTCGAAATCGTCCCATTTGTGATCGACCACGCGCCACACAAAGCCAGCCTGGAAAATACAGCGGGTCATCTGCGCCAGCCAGCGGTCGTTCTTACTCCGGGCCAGCGCCCTCGCGCTGCGCACTTCGGGCATCAATTTGCCGAGTGCGGACTTGCCTCCGTGGCGCTCGCAGGCGCGTTGGTAAATCTGTTCGAAACGCTCCAACTATTTGTGGCTGCCATCGCACAGGGGCTGGTTTTTCGTGGCTTTGCAGCCACAGAAAAACACCTTGGCATCCTCGGTCGCCGTATAGCGCACCGGCGTAAAGCCGGTGTCCTTGTGCGAGCCATCGCAGAACGGCTGGCTGGCGCTCAGTCCGCAGGCGCACCAGTAGTAGTCCTTGCCGGGTTTGACGAGAACGCCGTAGGGGGTGTCCGCGGCGCGTTTGGGTTGGTCCATAACAGATCTCCTCATCAGGTTTTAGTACAGTTGTGCCGGGCGTTGATCGCTCCGTGTCTGGTAGCTCAGAGTTTAGGCCAACTACACGGCCCGGTCACCGGGCGTCAACGCGACAGTGATGCGTGGCAAATGTCACTGCGCAACCCGGTAGGCGAGCAGTACATTGCCCGGCAGTTGCCCGAACATGGAGTAGCCGGATTGCACATACAGCCAGCCGTCCGCCAGCACCTGCCCGCTGACGTCGATGGCGCCGCCGTGGCCCTCGATGCCGTTGCTTGCCGTGACGGGTTGCGCCGTCTGTGTCTGCCAGAGGATTTCGCCAGTGGCGATGTCATAGGCGCGCAGCTTGCCGTCGAGGCCGGCGCTGAAGGCGAGTTCGGGAGTAGCGGTGGCCGCTGCTGACAGGCCGTAATAGAACGAGCATTGGTACAGCTGCGCAAGGTCCGGCTTCACGCCCGAGCGCATATTCTCCAGACCGATCAGTGGCTTGTTCTGGTCGGCGATCTCACAGCCGCGCGTCACCGGTTGCTGCCACAGCACTGCGCCGCTGTTAACGTCCAGTGCAGTACAGGCCGGGCCGCGGCGTATAGCCCGGCCGATCCCGCTCCGGGTCGGCCACCGGCACAATCAGTCGCTCACCCGACAGCGCCATGCCCCAGTGGATGCCGCCGTTGGTGGTGCCAAGGCTGATACGGTTGCGCCACAGCACGGCACCGTTCGCAGCGGGGTCAAGCGCGAACACCTCGCCGGATTTTTGTCCGGCCAGCAATACCTGGGAACCGTCGGGCCGGTCAGCGATGATGACCGACGCCCCGAAGTCGAAGTCTCCACCGGGGTCGTGCGGGCAGTTGGCACCGCCGTTCAGGCAGGCCGCATTCCATACGTCGCCTACAGTTGCCTGGAAACGCCAGGCCATGGCCCCGCTGTCCATATCCAGCGCAATGATGGCATCCGAGGTGTCGGTTGCCGGGTGGGTGAGATTTTCACCGGTGCCGATATAGATGCGATTGCGCGTGGCATCGATCGCGGGTGTGGTCCATACCGAGGCGCCGGAGGGACCGTACTGGTCCTGGCCATCCGCGTTCTGGCCCTGCAGCGTCGCATCATCCGTGGCGTGCCATTGCCATAACTGCTCGCCGTTACTGGCGTCGAGTGCGATAACGCCGCCGTGGGATTTACAGCAGATATGGCTGGGGCTGCCGGAGACAGCGACCTCGTAGGATGACACCGGGACGAACAGGCGGTTGTTGTCATAGCTGATCGAGCCGCTGATCACCGAGGTATCGTACAGGCGGGCGGATGTTTGCCACACGATCTCCAGGCTGGCCGGATCCACCGCGAACACGGTCGCCACCGAATCGGCGAACACCAGCAATTTTTTCCCATCGCCCAGCGTCGCCACCGTGATGGCCGAGCGGATACCGCTGAACACTTTGGTATGCGCTCTTACGCAGCCCGTGGTGCGGTCCAGGGCGTACAGTTTTCCAGTCTTGTCGCCGAAGTACAGCGTGTCGCCGATGATCGCGGGCTGCGAGCGCATATCGGTCACCTGGGGAAACGCGAGGGTCCACGCCAGTTGCAACGTCGCCACGTTGGCGCGGTTGATGCCGGCGTTTTCGTTGGAGACGAAACGCCGGTTGTGGGTGCCCAGTCCCCAGTCGGCCACGTATTCCTTGCCTGCGCTTGCATCCGGCGCACTGCACCGGTGTTGCTCGATCCAGCTGTCCGTATCCGGCGCGCTGCCTGCGAGGTAAGTGGCGATCAGAAAGCGCTCCTGCCTGCGCAGCTGCGCGGCCATGGGTTGCATCTTGCCGAACTCCAGCGCGATCATGATGCTCTCCTTGGAAAAGCCTGACAGGGCTTCCCGCGTTGGGGCGTGCATGGCCGGATTGTCGTGACAGGAGGCGCAGTGCTTATCGAACAAGCGCTTCCCGAAGTATTCCAGCGGCAGTTTGTCGGCGTGACGGATCACCAGGGACTCCAGCGTTTTGCCCGGCGCATCCATCAGCAGCAAACTACCGGCTGCCACGAGAGCGGCCGCGAACAGCGCGAAAAGCAGCAGGGTAAAAAGCTTTTTCATCGCTGCTCGACGGGCGCGCTATTGCGACAGCGGGCGGATGCGCAGCAGCGTGGGCACGCCGCCTTCCGACTGCCAGGTGGGGAAGTGGGAATTGGTGGTGTAGATGGCGCCGTCGGCCTCGTCGATCTCGACGTCGCGGCTGAAAAAGCGCTGGCGCGGCAGGGGGTAGACCTGCCAGGTTTTGGTGGCGATAGTCAAACGCCAGCATCGTATCGGACTGGTTGCCATTCACCCACACCACGCGCCGGTCGCGTCCACATTCAGCGCGTAGGGGATTTCATTGATGACCGGCAGAGCGTAGTCCTTGAACACTCCGGTTTGCGGATCGTAGCTGACCAGCAGGGAATCCTGGAAGGCGACGATCCACAGTACGCCGTCGGCGTCGATGCGCAGTCGCCGCGGGCCGCGGTAGGGAAAGTCGACCAGGGTGACCTCGCCGGTTGCGGGATCGATCCGCGCCAGATCGTTGGCGTACAGCCGTGCCACCCACACGGTGCCATCCGGTGCGACGTCGATACCGTAGGGCATGGGCAGTCCGGTGGATACGTTGTCGGGAGTGGGGGCAGGGGCGGTGCTTGCGGGTCGATACGAAAAAGCAGGGGCAGGGTTTTGAAGATCAGCCACTCCTTGGCGCTGCGCGCGGGCAGGTCGTACAGGGTGAAGGCTTCTGCTGGCGCGATCAAACATAGCGACCTGCGAAGACAGCGCGAGGGTAAACCACACCCGGTCCTGCGCATCGACACGCACCGTGTGCGGGTAGTAGCCCTCGTGCATGGTGTGGGTGACGAACTCCTTGGTGGTGACATTGAACTCCAGCAGCGCCTGTTGCATGGACGGGGTGATAAAAATATTGCCGTCCTTTTTCGAGTACGCCAGCGAGTGCACGCCCATGTAGTTGTACATCTTCGGGAACACTTTGAAGCGGTGTCCCATGATGCCGCCGAGTTCCATGTCGGGAGCGTGCGGCACCTTGTACACTGTGTACTTGCCGGTTTCCGGGTCCAGCTCATAGAGCCGGTCAAACAGGTTGTCGCCGATATAGACATAGCCATTGGGGTGCAGGAGAAAGTCGTGCATCTGCGAGAAGCCGTCGCCGATCACCCACTCGGTCATCTCCACTGTCGGACAAATGTCGCTTCCCAGGGCGGCGGCGGCGGGATGGTTTGCGGGTGTTCGCGCAGTGCGCGGTACTCCTGCGCAGCAATTGCGCCACGCGCTGGTGATCCTCATCGGGCAGGCGTGCGCCGTAGCTGTTCATGCGTTTGATGATGTCCAGCCACTCCTGCTCGCTGCGCTCATTGCGCATAAAGGGCGAGGCCTGTTGGTGGCAGTAGGCGCAGTTGAGCTGGAACCGCTTCTTCAGATCCTCGTCCCCGCCAAATGACAGTTGCGACAGCCACTGGTTGGAGGGATAGCTTTCCGGCAGCTGCTGCGCTGTCATCGGTTGCAGCAGCACCTCTTCCGCCAGCATAGTGAGATAGCTGTCGACGAAGCCCTGCGCACGAACCCTGAAGGCGGTATTCGCGCGCGGTTCGTCCAGGCTGACGCGGCCGCTGGCGTCGGTAAAGCGGGTGACGATGGCGGCGGCGGTGTTGGTGACGCCGTGCGGCGCGTAGCCGTCGTCGCTGAGGTCGGCGGTTGCGGCTTGCGGGGGTGCTGGTTACCATGGCCTGGGGCAGGGGATTGCCCTGGGAGTCTCGCACCACCAGCGACGCGCCCCACGCTGGCAGTATCGCCAGCAGGCCGAATACCAATGCGCAAGTTCTCATCGGGCGCTTGTCAGCGGCAGTTGGTCTTCAGCAGCAGTCGCTTGAACACCACGGCGTTGTGGTCGTCGCCATCGCGCTCCGGTTCCTCGGCCAGTTCCACGTTGGGAAAGCGCTTGAACAATTCCGATATCGTCAGGTAGAGCTGGCGCTTGGCCAGCGCGGCGCCGATGCAGAAGCGCGGTCCGTAGCCGAACATGGCGTCGGGATCGAACACTCTCTCAACGTCAAATTTTTCGGGATGCTCAAAGTAATTCGGATCGTGATCCTTCAGGTGCGGCATCATCAGCACCATCACGCCCTTGCGCAAATGCTCGCCCATGAATTCCATGTCGCGCGGTGCATAGCGGGCAAAGCCCATCTTGGACGACACACCCCAGCGATTGATTTCGCAGAAGGCGTTGGAGAAACTCTCCGGTGTGGCCAGCGCCTTGGCGATCTGGTCCCTGTCGTTCTTGAGCAGGGCGTAGACCGACCACTGCTGTGCCACCAGCGTGGTGTCGGCGCCGGCGCCGATCAGGGCCAGAATCAGCGTGATAATATCGCCTTCCTCAAAGCCTTCGTTCTCCGCCTCGATGCGCAGCAGTGTACTGAGAAAGTCGTCCTGCTCTGGCGCGCTGCGGCGCTCGGCAATGACTTCCTTGATGATATCGATAGCGCGGTTGCTGTCCTGGCGGGCGCTCTCGCGCTGTTCATCGGAGATGGTGGGGTTCCAGGTCTCGGTGAACGTCATGATCACCTGTTTGATATCCGGCCAGTATTTTTCCGGAATCCCGACCATGCGGGTAATGGAGATGAAGGGTATGTGGAAGGCGATTTTCTCCTTGTAGTCGAACACATCCGGCTCCCCCAACTCGTCGAACAGTTTCTTCACCTCCGGCTCGATCTTGGCCTGGATTTTATCTACCACGTTGCGCGAGAACGCCGGGGCCGTGACGCGCCGCACCAGCCGGTGGTGGTCGTGGTCCGCCAGCAGGCTGTGCCCGATCAGCGCGCGCTCGAAGTTACTCCACTCCTCCTCGGGCGGCCGCTTCGGTGCGAACTCCCAGTCGTAGAAGTCCGAGGACAGCGGCTCGGTCTTCCAGCAGGCCATGATGTCGTCCATGTGGGTGATGATCCAGGCCTGCCAGGGTTCGTACCATACCAGTCGCCCGCGCTCCAGAAGCGCCAGGCACTGCGGGAATGGGGTCTTCCAGGTACGCCTTTGAATGGGGGTTGAAGATTTCCTCGATGGGCGGCAGATTCTGCGCTACTTCGGCCATGTTTCTCTCCTCAACACAGGCGCTCGGCACCGCGGGCCTGTGTGGTTAATTGCGTCTGGGTTCATGGTAGCAACTTTTTCAAAAAGGGCTATATCTGTATACCCTTTTACCTGGACTACCGTGACGACTCAAATAGTAGTCCCGGTAGCCGACCGCGTTAGCCATCGCTGGGTATGTACCTTGCAATGAACTGATCCCATGGCGGGTTTTCCTGTGGGCGCCAGATAGACTCAATGTGCTCCCTGGCCCGGGATGCGGGCCAACCGAGATATTCGTAGGCGTATATTGAGTAAAATGCGGATACCCGGTAGTTCGCTGCACAATGGATCAACACTTTCGTTTTTCCCTGGCAGGACTGCATGGCCGTTACGAATGCCGCATAATCCTGCTCCGCTGGCGCAGCAAAATCTACCGGGATGTAGAGATAGTCAACGCCCTGGGCGATGACGATAGATTCCTCTTGCTTTATCGCGTACTCGCTGTCATGTGGCAAAAGATTGATCACAGCGTCATAGCCGCTGGTGCGCAATTGTGCAAGCTGTTCCTCGCTCAGAAGGCCGGAGGTAGAAACTGCATCATCGATAGCGCGGAAATTATATGCCTGGTCGATGCTCATGACGTTTTCTCCAGATGGCTAACGCTTGCCGGCGGAACTGCCAGTACCGCAGGAGCTGGTTAGGTAATTTCCGACTCGGTCTCGCATGTGTTGCTCCGAGAGCGGCTCATATTATCCATTATTTACGGTACGGCCTGCCCTGCTTTCAAGCGTGGGCGTCACTGCTGGCGGCAGGCGATCGTACATTTGTAGCAGTTCATGGATGCGGCCTGCGATGCCTCGCGGCACCTGGTCCCAGGTGAAGCGCCATTGCCAGTTGCCCCGGGTGGTGCCGGGCGTGTTCATGCGGTGCTGGCCATTCAATCCCAGGTAATCCTGCCAGGGCACGATGGCCGTGTTGGCAGGGGAGGCCATGGCCTGGCGAATCAGCATCCACGGCATGTCCTCCTGCGGGTTATTGAAATAGCGGTAGACGCGCTCCCGCGTGGCGTCGTCCAGGCTCTCGAACCAGCCCAGCGTGGTGTCGTTGTCGTGGGTGCCGGTGTAGACGATATCGCCCGGCGCATGCCGGTGGCTGAGGTAGGGGTTCTGGGGATTGCCATCAAAGGCGAACTGCAGGATCAACATGCCGGGGAGGGCGAAGTCCTTACGTAATGCCTCGACCTCCGGGCCGATGGTGCCGAGGTTTTCCGCCACCAGGCACAGGTCGGGATAGTTGTCGCGCACCGCCGCGAGCAGCGCCCGGCCGGGCGCCGCCACCCATTTGCCCTGCCTGGCGGAGGGCGCGTCGGCGGCGATTTCCCAATAGGCGTCCAGGGCGCGGAAGTGATCGATGCGCGCAATATCGAATTGCTGCGCGGCCGAGGCGAAGCGCTGCAGCCACCACTCAAACCCCGTCTTTTCCATCAGGGCCCAGTTGTACTGCGGGTTGCCCCACAGTTGGCCCTCGGCGCAAAAGTAGTCCGGCGGCACGCCCGTCACGGTAACGGGGTGGCCGCGCTCGTCCAGGTTGAACAGCCGCTGGTGCGCCCAGACATCGGCGCTCTCCAGGTGCACATAAATCGGCATGTCCCCGAACAGCAGGATGTCGCGCTCGTTGGCGTAATGGCGCAGTTCGCGCCACTGGCAGTGAAACACGAACTGGCGAAAACTCAACTCGACCAATCTGTGCTGGACAGTTGTTGGGCGCGCAGGTCGCAGGCCGCGGCTTCGCAGTTGCGCAATTGCGCCGGCCAGTCGGTCCAGGGCTGGCGTCCGAGATCGTCCCGGAAGGCCTGGTAGCGTACATAATCCTCCAGCCAGTAATCCGACTGCTGCAGGAAATGCCGGTAGGCGGCGGCCATCGGGGAATCCGCCGCGCCGTCAATCTCAGTGGAAGAAAGCCGCGCTGGCCCCGTCGATGGCCTGGCGCTTGGCCATGGGCGCGTGTCGCCCGGCATCGGCCTCGCGCTGCGTGAGCCAGCCCCGCTCCACCAGCCATTGCAGGTCGACCAGGTCCGTGTTGCCGGCGTGGACGGAAATCGATTGATAGGGACAGCAGTCCGCGTGCGTCGGGCCCAGCGGCAGCACCTGCCATACCTGCAGGCCGGCCGCGGCCTGCAGGTCCACGAAACGGCGGGCATCGGCGCCCAGGGTGCCGCAGTAACTGTCGCCCGGCAGGCTGCTGGGGTGTAGCAGCACGCCCGCGCGACGGCGCTCCAGCAGGTGTCGCCGTCACTCGGCATCTCCGGTTTCGCTGTGGTGGCGCATAACCCCGCCGTGACTGGGATTGCCGCCGCCGCGGGAGATGACGTCGGACAGGTAGGCCGGCGCCTCCACATTGAGCAACAGGTACAGGTTGGCCAGGTGCATGCGATAGAGCTGGTCGAACTGGCTGACCGTCGCGGCGGGATTGTAATTCCCGAACCACCAGAACCAGTCGGATCCCTCGCAGATCGCCAGTTGCTTTTCCGCCGCCGCGATGACCTCCGGCGTCAGCTTGCCCGTGGCGAGTTGTTCATCAAAGGTGTTCTTGGCCTCGACCAGCAGCTCCCAGGCCCGGTTTTTGTCCGGATCGCCGATCCAGGTGGAAAATGTGCCATACACCCAGCTTCCCGCCACCAGCTTCTGCGCATGGGCAGGCACGGGCGATTTTTCCGCGAGGAATCGCTCCATGGTCGTAAGCCGCAGTTGCGGATGCTCGGCCAGCCTCGTGTACAGCTGGCGCAGGAAGTGGTAGCCGTTCTCGGGGTAGTATTCCCAGGCGTTCTCGCCATCCAGGATGATGGTGATCAGGCAGTTGTCGCGATCCGGACAGACGGCGGCGATGTTTTCCATGTGGCCGACCAGGTTGGCGACCGCATCCTCGGCGTGCCAGCTGGAATAGGTGAAGCCGATCAGGTCGGACAGTCCGTCGTCCCGGAAAATACAATCGATGGGCGCGGTGCCAAAGCGATAGACACGATGGCTGCAGGATTTGGTCTGGGTGTCATGGCTGTTGCGCAGTACGCTGCCGCCGCTCGCCACCCAGCGAAAATCATTGGCGGCGAACAGCTCAAGTGCTGCCTGGCTGACGCCGCCTTCCGACGGCCACAAGCCCGCCGGCCTGCAGCCGAACACACGATTAAAGGTGTCCAGTCCGTGCTGGACATGCCACTGCGCCCTCGCCGCACCGCCTGGATAGTCGGTAGTAATCGGCAGATGTACGTCGGGCATGGCCTCACGGGCGCAATCCATATCCAGCAGCAGGGGGATGATGGGGTGGGCGTAGGGGCTCATACACAACTCAACCTGTCCTTGCTCCGCCAGCTTCTTGTAGCGCGGCACCACTGACTGTAACTGTTGCAGAATGATCTGCAGTAACTCGCGGCGATCATGCAGGGTGAAATTGAACGCTTTATTCTGCAGGCGGGCAATACAGGTGTCGCTGCGCAGCACCGACTCCGCCATCCAGCTCAGGTGATACCAGACCAGCAGGTCAGCCAGGAACTGGTTGGAGGCGTAGATCAGGCTTTGCGGGTGCTCCGTGTACCAGTCCGCCATGGTCGCCAGACGTTTGTAGGGATCGAAGCGGTCGATCATGCGCTCTCGGTTGGCGCGCATGCAGTCTCGTATCAGGCGCAGGCGCGCCGGCTGGTTGCCGGGCAGGGCGGGCTGCGCCAATCCGGCTAGCACCGGGTCACGGATGGTCCCATCGCCCTTGAGGTATGACGTAATCTGCCCGATATAATCCTCCAGCTGCTCCAGCAGTATCGGGGCAAAATTCACCACGGCACGGGCATTGGGCACGGCCTCCAGGTGCGCCGCCATATCGACGTAATCCTTGATCGCGTGCAGGTAGGTCCAGGGCAGGTGTACCGTACCGGTGCGCAGATCCCGGTATTCCGGCTGGTGCATGTGCCACAGCAGCACCACGTTTAAAGGTTGCTTATCGGGCATAGTGCAGCCTCTGTCCCAGCATTTCCGGCGTGACCAGCACCACGCCGCCCGTGGAGACATGGAAGCGCGCCGCATCGTCTTCCAGGTTAACGCCAATGCGGGTATCCGGTGGAATGACACAGCCCTTGTCGATGATGGCTTTGCTGATCACGCAGTGCCGGCCGATCTCGACCTGGGGGAACAGCACCGAGTCCTCTATGCGGGAAAAGGAGTGCACGTTCACGTTGCTGAACAGCAGGGAGTGGCGCACCGATGAACCCGACACAATACAGCCGCCCGCCACCATGGAGTCGACCGCGGAGCCCCGGCGATCGTCGTCGTCGAAGACGAATTTGGCCGGTGGCACCTGGTCCTGGTAGGTCCAGATGGGCCAGTCGCGGTCGTACAGATTGAGTTCAGGGCTGACGCCGATCAGTTCCAGGTTGGCTGCCCAGAAGGCGTCCACCGTGCCGACATCGCGCCAGTAAGCGCGGCGCCCGCCGGGGTCTTCCCGAAACGGAAAGGCGGTGACCCGCCGCCGCTTGATCACATCCGGGATGATGTCCCCGCCAAAATCCCGACTGGATTCGGCGGCGTCCGCATCGCGCAATAGCTCCTCTATCAGTACCTCTGTGCGGAACACATAGATACCCATGGAGACCAATGCCTTGTCGTTGCCCGGGGACATGGGGGTGGGATGTTCCGGCTTCTCGACAAATTCCATGATGCGATAGTCTTCGTCTACCGCCATGACCCCGAAGGCATGGGCCTGGTCCAGAGGGACCTCCATACAGCCGACGGTGATGTCCGCTTCGGCCTCTACATGGGCTGCCAGCATGGTGCCGTAGTCCATCTTGTAGATGTGATCGCCCGCCAGGATCAGTACGAACTGCGGGTTGTGGGTGCGGATGATGTCAATATTCTGGTAGATGGCATCCGCCGTGCCCACGTACCAGGATGTTTCCATGCGTTGTTGTGCCGGCAGGAGTTCCACGAATTCCCCCAGCTCCCCGCGCATGAAGCCCCAGCCGCGCTGCACGTGTTGTATCAGGCTGTGGGCTTTGTACTGGGTGAGTATGCCCACCTTGCGGATGCCGGAATTGACACAATTGGACAGGGGAAAATCAATAATCCGGAACTTCCCGCCAAACGGCACCGCCGGTTTGGCCCGCCACCGGGTCAACTCCTGCAAGCGCGAACCCCGGCCGCCGGCCAGCACCAGGGCCAGTGTATCGCGGGTGAGACGACTGACGTATCGCGCAGAGTCCTGATTGCTCATGGTCAATTCATTGATCTCTAAACTGGTTAGCGTGGGATTATTTGATTACCATCACGTTACATTGTGAACGCTAAGCGCAGAAATTTCCTGCTTTTGTAGTTGAAATATATCAGTAGACACTAAATGGAAACTATTTTATCCGGGCAGATCCTGCCAGAGGACATTCAGCGGCTCCTGGCGGGACGCCATCATGATCCTTTCGAGGTGCTCGGTTGCCACCGACAGGGCAGGCAGTGGCACATCCGTGCCCTGTTGCCCGGCGCCGCCGAAGCCGCGGTGCTTATCGACGGCAACAACAAGGCGATGGAACGTCTGCCGGATACCGATTTCTTCATCTGCAGCCTGACGCAGCAAGAGGCGCCACAGTACCAGTTGCGCTGGCGCACCGGCCAGGGCGACTGGCGGCAGGGGCAGGACCCGTACCGGTTTGGCCCCACTGTAGGCGACCTCGATCTGCATTTGTTTGGCCAGGGCAAGCACGAACACATGTACCGCATCCTCGGCGCCCACTGCTGTGAGCACGAAGGTGTCGCGGGGGTGCGCTTCGCCACCTGGGCGCCCAATGCCCGGCGCGTCAGCGTGGTCGGCGATTTCAATCAATGGCACGGGCTGCGCCACAGCATGCGTACCCGGGGCCTCAGTGGCGTCTGGGAACTGTTCATCCCGGGACTGGATCCCGGAGAGAAATACAAATTCGAACTGTGCGACACAGGCGGCAGCCTACATCTGAAGTCGGATCCCTATGGCAATTGTTTCGAGCTGCGCCCGGCCACGGCGGCCATCGTATGCCCGCCAACGCAGTTCACGTGGACGGACCAGTCGTGGCTGGCGCAGCGCGCACAGTGGGACTGGCAGCATGCACCGATCTCGATCTACGAGTTCCACCCCGGCTCCTGGCGCAGGGACGGCGCCGGCAATTTCCTGAATTTCCGCGACATGGCGCAGCAACTGGCTGGATTATGTCACTGCCGCTGGGGTTTACCCATGTCGAGCTGCTGCCGGTGACGGAGCATCCGCTGGATGACTCCTGGGGCTACCAGACCACCGGGTATTTCGCCCCGTCACAGCGCTTTGGCAGCCCCGATGATTTTCGCTATTTCGTGAACCTGATGCACGAGCGCGGCATCGGCGTCATCCTGGACTGGGTGCCCGCGCACTTCCCCAGGGATGCTCACGCCCTGGCCCGGTTTGATGGCACGGCCCTGTATGAGCACGCCGACCCGCGCAAAGGGGAACACTCTGACTGGGGCACCCTGATTTTCAATTACGGCCGCAATGAAGTGAGGAACTTCCTGCTGGCCAGCGCCAATTACTGGCTGGAGGAGTTTCACCTGGACGGCCTGCGGGTCGATGCGGTGGCCTCCATGCTGTACCTGGATTACTCGCGCAAGGCGGGCCAGTGGGAGCCGAACAAGTACGGTGGCAGGGAAAACCTGGAAGCAATCGACTTCCTGCGCGAACTCAACACCCTGACCCACGGGCGGCATCCCGGCACCCTGACGATCGCCGAGGAATCCACCGCCTGGCCCCAGGTCACCCGGCCCACCTGGGTGGGCGGTCTCGGTTTTTCCCTGAAATGGAACATGGGCTGGATGCACGACACGCTCGAGTTATTTCGCCCAGGAGCCGATCTACCGAAAGTATCACCACGACCAGCTCACCTTCGGCCTGATCTACGCCTTCTCCGAAAATTTCCTGCTGCCGTTCTCGCACGATGAAGTGGTGCACGGCAAGCACTCCCTGCTGGCCAAAATGCCCGGCGATGAGTGGCAGCGCTTTGCCAACCTGCGCCTGCTGTACACCTACATGTTCACCTACCCGGGCGCCAAGCTGCTGTTCATGGGTTGCGAGCTGGGCGAACCCGGGGAGTGGCGGCATCACGGCCAGCTGACCTGGGAGCTGCTGCAGCAGGCGCCGCACCAGGGTATACAACAACTGGTCGGGGACCTGAACCGCTTGTACAGAGGCGAGCGCAGCCTGCATCGCAATGATTTTGATGCGGCAGGTTTCGAATGGATAGACTGCCATGATTACACCCAATCGGTGCTCAGCTATGTGCGCAGGGATGGTGAGGATTTCCACATAGTGGTGCTCAATTTCACGCCGGTGGTACGCACCGGCTACCGTATCGGGGTGCCACGCGGCGGCAGGTACGCGGAAGTGTTCAATTCGGACTCGCGGTTTTACGGTGGCAGTGACACGGGTAATCCGCTGATGATGGCTAGCCAGCCGCTGTCCTGGATGGGGCGCAAGGATTCCCTTGCACTGACCCTGCCGCCGCTGGCGGCAGTGGTTTTACGACTGGTCGAGGAGCAATGAGCGACGATGGCGAGATTACTGTTTGTCGCCAGCGAGGCGTTTCCCCTGGTCAAGACTGGCGGGCTGGCCGATGTGGCGGGCAGCCTGCCCGAAGTGCTGCGCCAAAAAGGTTTGGATGTGCGCCTGTTGCTGCCGGCCTATGCCGATCTGCTGCGCCACCTTGACGCACCGGTCGACGCAATCGATGAGCTGGAACTGGCGGGGCACAGCGTGCGTATTCTGGAGTGCCGCTTGCCGGGCACACGGCTGCGCACCTGGTTATTGGAGCACCCGATATTCTCCGAGCGCGCCGGTAATCCGTATCACGATGATGCCGGCGCGCCATGGCCGGACAACGCCGAACGCTTCATGCTGTTGTCGCGTGTGGCGGCGCACATCAGCACCGCCGATACCGCGCTGCACTGGCGGCCCGATATCCTGCACTGCAACGACTGGCACACCGGCCCCGCCATTGCCCTGGTGCATCAGCAGGAGCGGCGCCCGCGCACCGTATTCACCATCCACAACCTGGCGCATATGGGGATTTTTGACCGCCAGACCTTTGATCGCCTGGGGTTGCCGGAGGCGTTCTGGCAGGAACAGGGCCTGGAGTACTACGGCCAGTGCAGCTTCATCAAAGGCGGGCTGGTGTACGCCGATGAGATCACGACCGTGAGCCCCACCTACGCGAGGGAAATCTGCCAGGCGCCTGGCGGCATGGGGCTGGAGGGCTTGCTCAGTCAACGCAGGGAGCATCTGGTGGGCATACTCAACGGGATACAGAGCGATATCTGGGACCCTGCCTGCGACCCCCACCTGCAGCAGAATTATGACGCGACTTCCCTGCCGAAGAAGGCGCTGAACAAGCCGGCATTGCAGCGTGAACTGGGACTCGATGCGCGCCGGGATTGTCCACTGCTGGGCTTCGTGGGCCGCCTGGTGGAGCAGAAAGGGCTGGAGCTGATGCTGCCGGTCCTGCGGGAACTACTCGATAGCCCGGCCCAAATTGTCATTCTGGGTACAGGTGAAGTACGCTATGAGCAGGCCCTGCAGGCGCTGGCGGCACAGCGGCCCGACTCGATGGCTGTCGTGCTGGCCTATAACGAAAGCCTGGCCCACAAAATTGAAGCCGCTGCGGACATATTCCTGATGCCTTCGCTGTTTGAACCCTGCGGACTCAACCAGTTGTACAGCTTGCGCTATGGCACGCTGCCCGTGGTGCGGGAGGTCGGGGGCCTGGCCGATACGGTGACGGACGCCAGCGACCACGCCCTGCAATCCGGGACTGCCACCGGTTTTGTATTCCGGCAGCCGCTGGCCAGTGAGTTTTTGTCGGCCAGCGCAACGCGCTATTGCGTTGTGGCATGATCAGCGCGCCTGGCAAGGCGTGCAACACACTGCGATGGGCCAGGATTTTTCCTGGCAACGCAGTGCCGAGCGCTATCTGGAGCTGTACCGCTCCGCAACAGAATGATGAGGTGATTGCCCGTTATGCCTGGGTCTACGTTTCCACTTGAAGTTCAACCCCGTATCCCTGCCGAGCTGGTGCGCCTGCAGGAGATGGCCAACGACCTGATGTACAGCTGGGACCGCTCCATCCGCTCCCTGTTTGTGCGCCTGGATCGGGATGTGTGGGAGGAGTGCGGGCACAACCCCAAAGCATTTCTGCGGCGGGTATCGCAGCAGCGTTTGAATGACGCCGTGGCAGATCGCTCGTATATGGAGGACTACCGCCGGGTAACGTCCGCCTACGATGCTTACCGGGAGCACCGTGGGCGACCCGAACTGACGGAGCTGTTCGATCCCAAGGCAGACCTGATCGCCTATTTTTGCCTGGAGTTTGGCTTTCACGAGAGCTTCCCGATCTACTCGGGTGGCCTGGGCATACTGGCGGGAGATCACTGTAAGGCGGCGAGTGATGTCGGCCTGCCTTTCGTCGCCATAGGCCTGCTCTACCAGATGGGCTATTTTACCCAGACGATCGATGGCCAGGGCGTGCAGAGAGTCAGCCATACACAGTCACACCCGCACGACTTACCCGTGGTGCCAACCCTCACCGAGTCCGGCCAGCACCTGACCCTGGAGATCGAGTTTCCGGGGCGTATGCTGAAGGTGCGGGTGTGGACGGCCCGCGCCGGTCATATCACATTGTACCTGCTCGATACCAACATACCCGACAACTCCGAAGCGGATCGCGCGATCACTCACCAGCTCTATGGCGGTGATCGGGAGATGCGCCTGCAACAGGAACTGGTGCTGGGGGTGGGCGGTGTGCGCGCCCTGCGCGCCCTGAAGTTACGTGCCACTATCTGGCACATCAACGAGGGCCATTCCGCATTCCAACTGCTGGAGCGTTGCGCCTTTCGTATGCGCGAGGGCCTCGATTTCGAAAGCGCGATGGAGCTGGTAGCCGCCGGCACCGTGTTTACCACGCACACACCGGTGCCCGCAGGGCACGATATATTCGACAAGGAACTGGTCAGGAAGTACCTGTCCCGGACGGCTGAGGCCATGGGCCTGGATTTTGAGCAGATCTATGCGCTGGGACTGAATACCGGCGAGGGCTTCAATATGACCTGCCTGGCCCTGCGTTGCACCCGTTTTCACAATGGGGTCAGTCGTATTCATGGCCAGGTGGCGGCGCAGATGGAAGCGCGCCTGTGGCCGCAAGTGCCCTATCAGGAAAATCCTGTCACCTACGTGACCAACGGCGTGCACCTGCAGACGTTTCTGGCCAGGGAGTGGACCAGCCTGTTCGACCTGCGTTTCGACGACTGGCACAACGAGTTGTTGAACGAGGAGTACTGGGAGCGCCTCGACGAGATACCTGACTACCATTACTGGAGTATTCACAAGGCGCTCAAGCAACAACTGCTGGAACTGGTACTCGAAACTGTCTTGCGTCAACAGCGCCGCAACGGCACCAGTGACGCCCTGATCAAGCGCATGGTGCGGCATGTGGATGGCTCGGACACCGACGTGCTGGTCATGGGTTTCGCACGGCGCTTCGCCACCTACAAGCGCGCCCTGATGTTGTTTGCCGATCCCGAGCGGTTGTCGCGTTTGCTCAATGACCCGGACCGTCCGGTGGTGATTATTTTTGCGGGCAAGGCACATCCGCACGACGAGCCCGGCCAGAATATGATCAGGCAGATTCATGATTTTTCGATGCAGCCGCAATTTCTTGGCAAAATCCTGTTGCTGGAGGGTTATGACATGGCCCTGGCCCGGCAGATGGTCGCCGGCGTGGATGTCTGGCTCAACACGCCGGAATACCCGCTCGAGGCCAGCGGCACCTCGGGACAGAAAGCGGGCCTGAACGGGGCGGTCAATCTCAGTGTGCTGGACGGCTGGTGGGGGGAAGGGTACAACGGTGCCAATGGCTGGGCCATTACGCCCCGCGATTCACGTTTCGATCACGGCCAGCGCCATCAGGAGGAGGCCAATGACCTGCTCAATATCATTGAGCACGAGGTGATACCCACCTATTACCGCTGGGAGAGTGGCGGCTATTCCCCGGACTGGGTGCAATTGTCCAAGGCGTCGATGAAATCCACGATCCCGCGCTTCAATGCCCAGCGCATGCTGCGCGATTATGTCACCAGGTTGTACCATCCCGCGCAGAAGCAACGGCGTAAGCTGGAAGCCAACGGCGCGGAGATTGCCCGCCAACTGGCCCACTGGAAGCAGCGGGTGCGCCAGGCGTGGCCGGGCGTAAGCATGCAGCTGATGATTCAGCCACCCGCGCACCTTTACCACGATGATAAAATTCTGCTCAAGGTGCGGGCCACTTTGAACGGACTTGCGGCGACCGACGTAAAACTGGAATGTCTGTTCGGCCGTGCCGCGACCGGTGATGATATTGACGTGGCGCAAGTGGCACAACTTATTGCCATCGGGGAGGAGGGCGATTGCACGGAATTCCAGATCGAGCTCAGTCCCGAGATCGCCGGGCTGCAGTACTATAAACTGCGCATGTACCCTTTCAATGAGGCGATGAGCCACCCGTTTGAGTTGGGCTGCATGATCTGGGTCTGAAAATGGACCTGATTGTTTTTGATCTCGACGGCACCCTGTTGGACGCCAGCTCACAGGTATCCGCGCACACACGCGATACGCTGCAACGGTTGCGCCAGCGCGGTATCGCCTACACCGTCGCCACCGGGCGCACGCTGCATGCCGCCCGCGATTTATTGCAGGATCACAGCTTTACGCTCCCGCACATCTACAAAAATGGCGTGGTGATCTGGCGGCCTGACAGCGATCACTACAGTCACCAGCAATCTGTTGACCACAGCGGAAATCCACTGCGTAGTGGCGGCGTTCATGAGCGTGGCGGTAACCCCCTTTGTATTCACCCTGCAGCCGAACAACCGCACCGTGGTGTACCATCCGCCGCTGCGGACCGATGCGGAGCGCCGCCTGGCTACGCTATTTGCCCGGGACCGAGGCATGGAACTGCTGCCCATTGCGGACATGCCCGCTGCTGCCGACATTACCAACATCAGTGCACTGGGCTCGCGCGAGGCGATAGAGTCAGTCGCGCAACTGGTTGCATCCGAGGAACACCTGGTGGCCTATGCCGGTACTGCCCTTGAAGGTGACCACTTGCACTGGGTAGACATTCACCACAGCGCCGCCAGTAAAGGCAGCGCGGTCGCGCAACTTAAACAGGATCTGGGGGTGAGCCGGGTGATTTGTTTTGGCGATAGCGACAATGATCTCAGCATGTTTGCCGTGGCGGACGAGAGCTATGCGCCCAGCAATGCCAGGGCAGAGGTGCGGGCCGCCGCCACCGCGGTGATTGGTCATCACGACGACGATGGAATTTCACAATTCCTGCGTGAGCGGTTTGGCTTGTAAGCCGTCTCGAGTAAGACGTTCATGGCACAACAATGCGCTGAGGTAGAGTAAACCCGGTGCGAGCTGGATACTGAGTCTTCCCACACCGGTAAAGTCTGACGCCGCCACGCCGAAGCCGGTGAACAGGAACAGGAACAGGAACGCCGTGACCGCGGCAGCGAGGGCAACACAGATTGGCAGATAGGTCCTCGTCATGGCGCCCGGCATAAGCAGGCCCAGCGGTATGATAGCCAGCAGCAGGTATCCCATCAGGTGCCAGTTGTCGTGCAGCCAGATACTCTGGAGAATCCCGATGAGTCCTTCGGTATGAAACCCGAGTTCCAGATGGTCGAGTTGGTTGCCGGCAATTTCCAGACCCGGTGGCCGCAGCAGCCACAGCAGGACCAGTACCAACGGCGAAAAGTACACAGAGCCTGGCGGCCTCGCGGCGCGGCATAAGCGTGAACATCAGCGCGGGCACAAAAGTCAGCGACCACACCAGGCCTTCGTCCTTGATGAGTGCACAGGAGATCGCGAAAAATGAGCGCCAGCACGCCCTGCCAGCGCTGCCGGGTAGTGAACCAGTTGTGGAAGGCCATCAAAGCGGCGCAATAAGCAGCGCCCAGAAAATATATCGGCGTAGCCAGCCAGTGCCACATGCGTGTTAAGCAACGGCATGG
Source organism: uncultured Gammaproteobacteria bacterium (assembly GCA_963712135.1). GTDB lineage: Bacteria > Pseudomonadota > Gammaproteobacteria > Pseudomonadales > Halieaceae > Marimicrobium. The sequence goes on along the minus strand of CAVQGV010000025.1, from coordinate 44,774 downwards.
AGAGCAACAGATAGACGAATGCGATTGCGAGCACCGGGCCGAGACCCAGTGCGCGCAATTGGCCGTAGAAGGCACTTCCCAGGGCCATCAGGCAGAGCAGCCAGGGCAGATTCATCAGGCTCTCGTCCCAGCGCCCCAGCGCCAGGTTCATCCACACCTGCAGGAGGGGAACAGCCACTGGATAGTGGGGGTGCAGGTCGGTGAAGATGCCTGCTCCGCCGATTTCCCACCAGGCATCCTTTGTTACAAAGGGGACGATACGGTTGTATTCAAACCAGACCCTGGCCTTGGTCGCCCAGTGCGTGGTCGCATCCCACGGAAACAGCGGGCGCCACACAATTTCCAGCCCCAGCGTTGTCACACGCACGACAATCAGCAGCAGCAGAAACCAGAACAGGCCCTTGTGTGCTGCCGGCATAGCAGAACAGTAAAGCACCGGGGCGGGCACTGACGGGGCTTTTAACCCTCTGAGCAGTTGGGTGACAAGTGCCAGCGCTATCAGTGCCCCGACCAGTGATGCGGTAGCCGCAAAAGTCAGTGGTATTTGCAGCGCATCCAGGGCGCGCATCAACTGGGGAATGAGCAGCAGGCCGAGCAGCGCGCCATTGCCCCACACCAGCGCTGTGCGACCGGCGCAATTGAACGGCACAAACTGCCTCAACCATAGTCCACCCAGCAGTACCGGTAGCGCCAGAGCCAGTGTGGTGAGTAAGGCGTCCATCTAGTTCAGCCGCAGCGCGGTACCCCAGGGATTGGAGAACACGAGCTGCGCGTCAAATTTGCCTGTATCGGGAATCCACAATTTATTTCTCCCGGGATCAAAACGTACGGTTGTGGGATTGATCAGGACGACATAATCGCCGCGGCGAAAAAAATCCTTGCCAGGTAACACACGACCGGGTTCTGGCCAGTAGACATTGAAAGGGTACAGAAAATACGCAGCACGCTGACTCGAATACTCGTCGTTGCCAAGCACAACAATGCGGGCATCTTTTGGTTTTAATAGAGGTATTACCTGCGAGACAAAGTCATACACTTTCGCATCCGGCCCGACTGCGAGCTTCTCCTGCGTATTCTTGCCGGAAAATGTGCGGTAGGTATCCGCCAGTTGATGCAGCAAGCGATGTTGCCAGCTCAGGTCCAGGATGATCCAGCAGGCGAGAAAAATGAGTGCCACGACTCGCCAGTTGAACGTGAGCTTTGCTCGAAACACCAGCAGCAGCAAGCCATAGCCAGCAAGGCTGAGTAGAAGATAAGCGACGATCAGCGGGACGGGGTAAAAAGAGGACACCTGGGTAACACCGGTATGGGTGTTCATGGCCGCGCGGCTCCAGGGCACGTAGCGTGTCCAGTCAGAATACAGTGCGCGCAGCTGGCGTGTTGGCGATGCGGGAAAAAGGGAAAGATCACTGACTCGGACCTTCTCGCCAGCCTGACCAACAACTAACAGGTTCAGGGAGCTTATAGTTCCGGTCCATTCTTTCAACTCATTTGTCGCAAGCCACAATGACCCTTGCGCATGACGTCCTACCGGACTGGAGTATGATTTCTGCCCTGTATCACTCCTGTTCCATGCAATAGCGACATTAGGATCCGACACAGAACCTTCAATGTTCAGATGGAGGAATCGGTAGCGGCTTGCTTCAATCTGTATACTGGCCAGGTTTATGATACCCATGCCAGCCGCGTTGAGCTCAAGCAGTATTTCTCCATGGCTGAGCGTGCCCGTACCTGCAATTACCCTGGCACTGGCAGTGCTCATGGTGACCGGAGGAATTTGCTGGCCAGTTGCGCCGGGCGGTGAGAAGAACAGGATTAAACTCGCGATTAACCCCAATGCACCCAGGAGCAGCGAAAAGACAGTAATTCTTAGCATTCAGGTCAGTTGCATTTCAAGCTTGGCGGATTGGATTACATCAATCATTCGAAGCAGAACGGGTTGAGAGGATAGCATTGGAGCTCATCGGAATACATCCATCGCAAGCAGCTTCGCACTGTGTGTCGAAAATTGCCACAGTGCGTACTCGCTCCGGGCGGGAGCAAGGGATAGTATTCGCTTCATGCGTTTGCTGTTCCTAGTGCTTTTGCCGCTGTTGCTCTGTGCCTGTGCCGGCTATGAGTTAAAAAATCTGGCCAAGTCGGATATTGACCTGGTTACTGACCAGTTCATTGACAAGACCCGTTCCAATATCCTGGAGTTGTTGGTTTTGCTTTATGAGCGCAATCCAGACCAGTTGCGCAAGATACCAGGCATGACAGTCGAGGGTCGGTTGGCACAACTTAAAGTGCACCGCTACAAATTGCAGTTCGCGGAACTGGATTACAAGCAGGATATCGATGCCCTGAATCTCGCCTTCGATCCAAACTTCAGGGGCGATCGTGTGTTCGCCCTGATCGTGGGCGTGGGCAGCATGGTGCGGCAGGCTTACCAATACCAGCCCGAGATGTTTCTGCCCGATGAGCTCGACTCGCAGGTGCTGCTGGTCAGTGCCTACAATATAGAGGAGTTGCAGTCGAAATTGAAAAATACGCGCAAGCCCAATGGCGAGCACCTGATCATTACCTATGAAAATCGGGGTGTGGTCGATAATCTGGAGTTCGAGCGTTTATTCGGTGAGATAATCGTGCTGCAGGAGATGATGGCAGACATTGTTGGCGATGCCGAAAACCGCACGGTGACGGGCACGGTGCGCGCGGTATCAAGCGTCTTTATTCCACTGCCGATCTAGGCTGGGCGGTTACCAGGGATGCAGCGATCTGCTGCGCCAATTCCGCCAGCAGGACTTTTTCTGCGTCGACCAGCGCACTGTAGCCACTGGTCTGCCAACGCGCGCGACTCCGAGAAGCGATTGAGAGCGACCACCTGATCGGCTAGCACCAGCCACCAGTAGGCCACTATTACCGCCTTGCCATCGCGCGTGCCATGGAGCTGGTCGATACGGATATTGACCACCGTCGCATTGCTGGTGAGTTTCGCAGGTAGCAGTTCCTGGCCATGGGCTTGTGCTATTTCTGTCGCAAGGAAGTTGCGCACCCCGTCGAAGACAGGCTCTGCCCAGAGATTTTGGCTGGCGGGGCGCATCTGGCCTTCGGCTGTTTCCATCACCAGACCGGGTTGATCCAGATAGGGTGCGATCTCCACTGCGCCCAGGGAGAAGTCCCTGGAGGCGCTGAGCGTACTGGACGACAGATCCTGCCCGGAGCGCAACAGGTAATAGCTCGGTTCAACCGCCTGGCTGGCACAGCCGGCCAACAGCACCACCAATAATACATGGGCGACTTTCATTATTTACTCACCTCGGGAATGGGGTCAGGTGTTGGAGTGGATGGCAAAAGCACCGCATTGGGTTGTCCGGATAACGTACGGGTCAGGGATTCCAGGTTGCCCAGGGTACGGTTCAGCGACAGCAGGCTCGAATTCAGACTTTGACCGGCCTGCGAATCCGGCGACAGATTGTCTACCGCATTCCTGAGTTCCTGTAGCGTTTCGTTCAAGCTCGCCGGCAGTTGCTGCGTGCTCTGGTTTTCCAGTATTGCACTGCAGGCTCACCAGATTCTTGTTCAAGGTGGCGATCGCGGTATTGGTGCTGGCCACGGTGTCCGCCAGTGGCAGGCCATTGATGGTGTCGAGAATGGCATTCACTTTTTGATCGAGTTGCGCCAGTCCCGAGTCCATGGTCGGGATGGTGGTGTACTCCATGAAGGACCCCAGTGAGGCCGCTTCGGCCCCGGCGAAGAAATCGAAACTGATGTACTTGGCCCCTGTTATCAGGTTCCCGCTCGCCATGGTCGCACGCAAGCCGTTGGTCACTCCGATCTCGACTGATTCCCGCATGGTTGCAATGGAATCTTCGCTATCCGGCAATTCCATACGGCCAGGTTCGATATAAATCAGGATGGGAATAGCAATGCCCTTGCCTTGCTCACCCAGACTTTTGGTTATCGCTAGTCCTTCCTTGAGCATGATCCGCTCCACTTTGCCGATCTGTATACCGCGGAATTCAACGGGCGCCCCGGGCAGCAGCCCTTTGACCGACTGATCGAATGAAACCACATAGTAGGTTCCGTAGCGGAAAGGATTTACCAGGATATCCGCATACGAGGTATGCAGTTTGAACTCGGTGTTGTGCGCTACCTTGTCCCCCTCCTTAAAGCCTTCCGGCACACCGAAAGCGACACCGCCAAACAACACGGTGTCCATTGCGCCGGTTTCGACCTTGAAGCCACTCGCGTCAGCGCTGAGGGACACGCCGCTGACATCCCAGAAGCGCACGCTGCTATTGACCAGTTCATGGTAGGGAGCATCGATGAATATCTCGTAGTGTACGCGCTGGTCGACAGGATTGAACTGCATGCTTTCAACGCGCCCGACCTTGTAGCCCTTGAACAGTACCGCGTCGCCAGTGCCGACAGAGGATGCGCGGTCACTGGTCAGCTGCAAGCGCAATCCTGGAGCGCCCGCGGGGGTCTCCGGCGGCTGCTCCAGCCCGACAAAACTCCGTGCACCTTTGGCTCCGGTGCCCGGCGCCAGCTGCATATAAGCGCCGGACAACAGCGTATCAAGACCGGAGACGTTATCAGCGCCCACCCGTGCGGTGACGACCCAGAAGCGCGTATCCTCGCGCAACAGCGGCAGGGCCTGGCGGTCCAGTTTGACTTTGGCTATCACGCCGTCGAAAGCGTCGTTCAGGCGCACTTCCTCGACGACTCCCATATCGACATTGCGATACTTGACCTTGGTCTTGCCCTGCTCCAGGCCATCCGCGGTCATGAAGGCGATTTCGATTTCCGGACCCTCGTTCAGCCAGGTGTGCGCGACCAGATAAATACCCAGCACCAGTGCCAGCAGGGGTATTAACCAGATACCGGAAAATGTGCGGCCCCGGCTGATCTTTGCTTGTTCAGTTGTCACTGTTTTTCTCTTCCATATTGTCCCAGATGAGGCGGGAGTCGAAACTTTCCGCTGCGATCATGGTGACGATCACCACACCCGCGAAAGACAGGGCCGCAATACCCGGTCGAATAACCAGCAGTCCGCCGAGGTGTACGAGCGCGACCAGTATGGACACCACGAACACATCCACCATGGACCACTTGCCGATGAATTCGGTAATGCGGTACATGATCGAGCGCTGGCGCGGGTCCAGTGGTGAGTGTCGCTCCACCGTCCACACGAGGTAAAACATCGCCATCAGTTTACCCGATGGCACCATCACACTGAAAATAAAAATGACCGCGGCTATCGGCGCCGAGCCCAATTCAATCAGCAGGATCACTCCGCCCATGATAGTGCTGGCCTCGGTGCTGCCGAGTTGATCGGTGTACATGATCGGATAGAGATTGGCCGGTATATAAAGCAGGCAGGCAGTCACCAGCAGCGCCAGGGTGCGCTGTATGCTGTCGTTCTTGCGCAGGTGCATTGTCGAGCCACAGCGGGGACACTGATGCACTGTGGTGGGCGCCAGTTTGTAACACACATGGCAGGATGCCAGGCCACGATTGGCGGCGGTCGTGAGTGCCGTCATCCGGCCCCCAGTGCTTCAATGCGTTCCCAGCACTGGTAGCGGTCGAGGTTGCGCCACCGCTGCAGTGAAGCAGATCGCAAATGCCGCATACGCCCAGAAGGAAGCGCCCACCACCACGGTGGCCATTGCGGCGATTTTCACCAGTGACACGATGACGCCGATAATGAAAACCTCCACCATGGACCAGTTCTGGGCGAGAAACACACTCTTTGCAACGGTGGCGAGCCAGGGATGGTAGACGCCCTGAATGAGGGCGCTGCTCAGGGCGAGCATCAGTAGCAGTATTACCCCTGGTATAACGATGATGAACGCAGTGACCATCAGGGCCACAGCGTACATCTCGTTGTCCCACAGCGCACCGGGGGTCTCGCGCAGCGTCATCACACTTTCCATACCGGTGCTGGAGAACGAGAGAAACGAATAGCTGTTGGCCAATACCAGAAATATCAGGCCAGCGCTGGCAAAGGCCAGTATCCGGTGGTAGGCATCATCGCGATAGCGCGTCAAAAAACACCCGCAGCGCGGGCAGGATGCGCTTTCGCCGTGCCGCAGCGTTCCTACATGGACCAGCAGGTCACAGCTGTGGCAGGCAATCTCACCCGTCATGGCTAGTGTGGTAGTCCTTCGGTCGCATGGGCATCCGGATTATAGCCCTGCTCCACTTCGCCGATGGTCTCCTGCAATTCTTTGGGAGACTCCGCGCGCACGCGCGCGGCTTCGGCGGCGAGTTCGTCGTCGGATTCGCTGGCCATGCTCGGCCCCCTGGCTTCTTCGGCGTAGGTTTGGCCGTTGGCGTCACGGCAGGGGCCAAGGCCGTCGCCTTCACCACAGACCTTGACAGCGCCGTTTTCATACGTGACACGCTCTTCGACCACGTTAGTGCCAGAGTTGGGCTGTGCGAGGGCGCTGCCTAAAGGCAGGCACAGCAGCAGAGCGGCTGTGCGGGAAAGTTGGCCTGGATTCATTGGTGTTCTCCTGTAGAGATATCTTGTTCGGGGAGTGGTTTGGATAGTGATCAGCAACAGTATGCCCGCTCCTGGGGCGATGGGCATCCGCAGCCAGTATAAGGAGGATAGCGCCCGTTCACCAGACGCTCTGCAGGGCGTGTACCGCGCCGCGCGTTGCAGCACATTGCGATCATACTGCGCACATCAGGTCGAGGGTGTATACCAGATCGGTGAGCTCCAGGCGCGCTCCTGGATGATTTTCTGGTGCCCGGCGGCGCAACAGTTTTCCATCCCGGCGGGAATGCTCTGCGGATTGTCACAGCGCACACCGGCAGCCGCGCAGAGTCGCTGGCTCCAGCGGCAGCTGGGATTCTCCAGTACACGGGTATAGTAGAAGGCCGGGGCCTGGGGGTTGAAATTGTTGTCCTGCCACACACGTGCACAACTGCGTGGTGGCCGCTACCGGAGGGCTCACAGGTGTTGATATCCACGCTGGCGGCATTGTCGCCGCCGGCCACATCCAGTACCTGCTCGCGTAACTCGCCATCTTCATACCAGCCCTTGATGAGCTGGATGCGCTGCAGCGGACTGCCCGGGTACTCAGCGGTGCCATTGTCCATGCTGGCGGAAATCAGGAAGCGCGGGGCGCGACCGGCCGCGCTGGCGGGTGGCAGGTCCCCGCCCATGGGCACGCCGCCCGCATAGCCCTGTGCGACCATGTCGCCCGCTGCGCACAGCGTCTTCCGGATAATCCCAGCCACCGAAAAACCGCAGTACCGGGCGGGTGCCGCTGGTGGCGTAGGCCTCGCGCCGCTGCATCGCTGCAAACAGCGCATCGCGACTGTTCTCTTCCGCGTACAGTACAGCGAGGCCACCGGGGCCGAATTCCAGTTCATCCGGCAGTCCCGCCGGCACGCCCTCCCGCGCGCCCATGCCGGCGCCACCGTGTCCGGGATGATTTTTCTCCATGGTGAGTCCGGGCGCCGCGATATGGGTATCGGTGCTGGATATCAGGCCGTACTTGAAGCTGTTCACGCCCAATTCGGCCTGCTGTTGCAAGCCCTTCTTCAGGGCATAACGCAGGAAGTTAGCCTCCACCGGTGGCTCCGTTACCGGTATTACGTCTTTGCCCAGCACAGGACTCAGCCAGCTCAGTGCGTCAAATTTCATGGCCCCGGTATTCTTGCCGCCGAAGCGGTCATAGCCCAACAGCTCAAAGTTGCAGTACTCATCTTCCGACCAGGTCGACAGGCGGCTGTCACATTCAGAGGCACCCTTGTGCTGCATGACTTCAAACAGCGGGTTCCAGCGCGCGCGGCGCGCCGCTTCCGCCGCGGTCACCGGCTCCTCGGGTATGTCCTTGTTGGCGATGCGGGCAGTTTCGAACATCAGGCCGCCCGACAGGTTGGAGTTGTGCGGAATGGCCACAGCGTCGCAGCCGGGTTTGCCGGCCACACACTCCTGCTCCAGATAGTCCCAGAGCTGCACCTGGGACGGGGTTTCCAGCCAGCTCATGGCGCGGTCCGGTACCTGTTGATTGCGAAATATGACGTTGTGGTGCAGGTTCTCGCCGGTTTCGCCGCCTGCGGTCCACTCGTAGCCCACGAAACTGGTGAAGCTGCAGTCGCTGCTGCGATCATAGGCGTCTTCGGCAGCCTGCTGGATTTGCCTCCACATATCTGCTGCCTTCTCAGTGCAGATCGCATTATTGTCACCACACAGTCCCCAGCGGTGCTTATAGCTCAGGCCTGCGGCCCCAAACGTCCAGAATGTGTACCGTGGAATATGGCGTTGGATCAGGCAGACCGGATGCCAGTACCCGGGCTCGCCCGGCGTCGTGCACATATGCACTTCACCCAGAAACTCCGCATGATCGGTGACCGCAGTAAAATCCAGCGGGCGATCCAGCAGTATGGTGCGGGTGGCGCGGTCGTTTTCGTCGTAGGGCTGGATACCCATGGGTGCGCCCTGGGCAAAGCGGTAGGCGTCGGCCGGTGTGTTGCGCGTATCCTGGCTGCTGGCGTCAAACGACCAGGCGGTGTGTACATGCAGGTCGCCGAACAGCGGGCGGCGCTCGGGCGTGTAGTTGCTGCACGGTTCACGTTCTTCCGTGCGGGTAAACGGCGGTGGCGAAGACTGAACTTCAGCAGTCTGGACGGGTGGTATGGGTTCACCGGCCAGGGTGGTGCCGCACACTGCCAGCGCTGCGGCCAGGGTCAGGATTCTGCGAAGGGGCATAATGAGTTTACCTGTAGATGAAAGCGGAATTCACGCCAGATTGCTGCGTCCCATCATACATCGGTCAATCCCTGCCGGCGCAACCATTGCGTGCAGGTTTGCTCCGCCTTACGCAACTGCTCGTGCTGGCCGAGGTAGTAATGCGTGGCACCGGTGATCTCGACGAATTCCTTGTTGTCATTGGCCACCGCCTCAAACAGCCGGCGCGCGTGGCTCGGCGTGCAGGCGTCGTCGGCGCCATTGCTGATAACCAGTGTGGGCAGGCTCATATTGGCGGCATCAGCAATGCCATTGGCATTGGACTCGTCATAACTCCACTGTGACAACCAGCTGCGCAGCGTGGTGAAGCGCGCCAGGCCGACCGGCCCGTTGTTTACGACCTGCGGGTCGCCCAGAAAGCAGCTGTTGGGTTTGCGTTCGTTGGGGTCGATCGTCTTGTCCAGCCACACCGGTGCCGCCATGGTGCCATGCACGGTGAAGGCGAATTCGTCATTGGGCCGGCCCTGCGCGCGCAATGCAGCCAGCTTGTTCCTGACCCAGGCGGTAATGCGTCGGTTGCGGGCGATCTGCGCCGCCCGGTAGCGCGCCTGGAATTCCTCGCTGTAGGGCGCCTGGTTGGGATTGCGCGGGTTGTACAGATCGAGCTCGGGATCGCGGATGCTCGGGATTGCGACTCGTCCATGATCGAGGCGTCCATCCACTCCGTTAGCGTCAGTGCGCGGCTCACGTGGGCGGCCAGCAGTAGCATGCCGTCAGCGGGAATGAGCTGTTCTTCCTGCAGATTCGGGGGATCGCCGGCGGGCGTGCAGGTCACCGTGGCACACTCGGCCTGGCGCTGGTAAAAAAGCGCCAGGGAGCCACCGCCACTCCAGCCCCCCAGGATCACCTTCTCATAGCCCATGCGCTCCTTCGCATCCCTGATGCACTCACCCAGATCCACCACCACTTTTTCCATGATCAGCGCGGTATCGTTATTGGGGTAGCGGCTCTGGCAATAAATGACGTGATGGCCCGCTTTCGCCAGGGCCATCGGCAGGGGCAGGTACTCGCCGCCGCCGATAGGGTGCATAAAAATAATCACGCTGCTGGACGTCGATGCCGGTGGCCGCAGCAGGTGCGAGCGCAAGACGACCATATCGACGCCGCCGTAGACGTCCTTGAAGAGCGCGGATTTTTCCTTGAACAGCAGCAAATACGGTGTTCTCTCGATACCCTTGTCAACGTCGACAAACATCAGGTGGTCTCCGCCCGTGAATTCTTAGCAGAGTGGCGCGTGGCCCGCAGCGCGGTACAGCGTGAATCGATGGCATCGGCGCCAAACAGCTCGATCTTTCGCGCCCGTGTGCGCGCTGTCCAGTCGGCGATGTGCTGCCGCGCAGCGCGTTCCTCCTCCACTAGTACTGCATCGTGCTGTCCGGTTTTATGCGTGATCTCCAGCGCGTAGCCATTGGGATCAAAGAAATACACGGACTCCACAAAATCGTGATCGATGGGGCCAAAGATAAAATCGCCGGCCGCCGCGATTTTTTCTTTCCAGGCCAACATTGACTCGGCGCTGTCGGTTTCAAAGGCGATGTGAATATCGAAGCTGTCCTTCAGTTCAAAGTGCTCGGGTTTTGCGTGGCCCGGCTCGTCAAAGAACGCGATGTAATTGCCATCGCCAAGTTCCAGGAAAAGATGCAAAAACGGTCTTTCCTGCTCCGTTCCGGGAGATTTTTCCAGGGACAGGGCCGCGGCCAGTTTGAAGCCCAGGATGTCCTCGTAAAACCAGCGCGTTTGCTCGGCATCGCGACAGCGCAGCGCCAGGTGATGAATAGTGTCCAGTGGTCGCAGTGCTGTTGGATCAGGCATAAAAATATCCTCTTGTTATCGGGAACCAGAATAGCAGTGCGGGCGCACGAAAGCACCCGCCGTCCGCATTGGAAATACCCAAGCGGCGCAGCTCAGGCTACACTGCCTGCTTGATTACGAGAGGGACAAAGTACGTGAGTAGGTTCGCACTGGCGCTCGCGCTGGTATATCTATCGATAGCGGCAGTCGCGGAGACCGCCGCTGTAACTCCCGCATGGAAGATCGTCTATACCCGTCAACCCAGGGCCACTGCGCCGGTGCCGGGCACGCCAATCAAGGAAGCGGCAAACTGGCAGCACGCCACAGACGTCGCGAGGATAAACGGTGGTATTGCGGAAGCCGATGTCGTTATCGATGACCTGCAAGGTCACGTTAAGGTGATTCACAATTGCACTGCGTCAAAGGCGATTTGCGTCGCACAGGAGGCGCGCGTCAGCCCGGACGGGACAAAAATCGTCTACTCGGTGGGCATGGGCAATATGCTCGTACCGGTGACGGCCGAGGGTATCGATCTGGGCATCACTGAGATTCCCGGTTTGACGGACGCTCAGCTGTGGGTTTACGACCTGACCACCGGCAAGAGTGCGCCCATCCCCCATCGTCCGCCACGGGCGATTGATCGCCAGCCCGAGTGGCTCGACAATGACAAGATCGTCTTCGCCAGCAACCGGGGCAATACCTACCCATTCAAATTTCCGTGGGGCGCACATCAAGGTCTGGACCAGTTTGGTAACGGCCGCTGTTTCAACGCGCCGTACTGCGTGTCCCAGGAATACGGCTATGGCCTGGAGGGGAGGTCCATGCAGCTGTGGACGATGAACATCGACGGGACAGATGCCCGCAACATAACACCGCACGAAAACAACGCACTGGCGCCGGCTGTCATGAGCAACGGTGACATTGTGTATTCCTGCTGGAACGCGCATGAGAACAAGAATTTTGACGCATCGAGTGGCAACTCCAACAACGCCGGCACCGCGGCAAACAAGTGGTGGCTGTGCCGCACGGACGGTAACGGTGCTGATGGAACGGTTATCCTGAACGCCCACAAGTCGCCTTACCTGAGTACGGGGACATTATTGCCTCCTGCTGTTACCGGAGGGGATGGGATTTCTGAGTTGCGCGCTATCAGATCTGTTGCCGAGATATTCAAAGGAAAGCTGGCGATCACCAACTACTACCGTTCGAACCACGTAGGAAGTATGGGCGTTATTTTTGGTATGGATTACCGCGATCCCCATGTGGAAGGTTGTTCGACGCTAAACTGCTTTGTCCATCGTGATGCAGCTTCCACCAACAACAGTACCGTGAAGGGTTCCGGGCGCTACATCCCGTCCACATTCAAAGCCATCACTCCGTTTGGCCAGGATCAGGATGATACGGTGAGGTTTATGCACGGCAAAGCCGTGGGCAAGGCTGGCTATCCCGCGCCCTACAACGCCACAGAGTTTCTCATAACCTATGGCGCCGGCAATTGTTACGAGGTCACCCTGGCGGAGCAGGCCAACAGGAAGTGGACTGGCGGCCAGCCAACCTGCCAGAAGTCCATTTATAAGGTCAAGGTGCCGATGGTGACGAATCCGTTTGATAAAAACCAGATGGAGAAGATCGCTGGAGGAGAGCCGTGGCAGGCCTGGGATGCCAGGCCCATCACGACGTATCAAGCTTTATACGGGCAACCGGCTCCTGTAAGGCCGGCATCCGTTGGATGAAACAGGGGTCTGCTACCTGCAGGTCGTGGATGCACGTCAGGCGGAGTTGTATCCCAGTGCGCAGCAGTACAACTGGCACACCAACCTGTTTGAACAGTGCGCTTTCCAGGGCTGCGCGGTAAATACGGAAAACCCCAACTTTCACGCCAGGAATATAGCCAACCTCACCGTATTCCTGCCCGAGATGTGGGACATGACCTACAGCGACGGCAATGAGGAGACTTACGCCCACACTCTCAACAATACCGGTCACAAATCCATCGCCACGTTGGGCTCGGCGCCGCTGCAGGCCGACGGCTCCGTTAAAATGCGCGTGCCCTGTGAAACGCCCATCATCATGACCGGGACCGATGCCAATGGTCTGGTGATTGCACACGATGCCATGCTGCACTCACTGCGCCGGGGTGAATCGAGAACCTGTCACGGCTGCCACGACGGGCATTCCCAGGAGCGTGCCGCGCAACTGGGGCAGAGTGCGGCGCAGCGCTTCGAAAACACGCTCGCCTATCAAACCACACCACCCATGCCGCAAAAAACGCCGCCGGTGACTTTCGCCGCAGTGGAGCCCATTCTGGTCAACAGGTGCTCTGGTTGTCACCAGGACATGACCAACGCCGACGGTTTGTTGTATTCGCGGGTCGCGCAGGATTTCGAGCAGTGGGACTGGCCCTGGGCCAAACTGCAACCGGGACAGGGCGAGCATGCCGCGGTAGTGAACGTTCGAATCCGGGGCCGCGGCAAGGGCTATGCCGCAGGCGATACTTTGCAATTCAAACCGGGCGGCGCGGCGGGTAAAGTGGCTGCCGTGGGTCCCGCTGGCGGCATACGCGCCATTCGCCTGATCGCCGGCGGTGACGGTTATGCGCCATTGACGCCGGTTACGGTGAAATCCGCCAGGGGCTCTGGCGCCAATCTTGTGGCGATGACGGATCGGTTTTTCCTGTCACGTCCTTACAGCAGCAAGTGGGTCGCCAAGTTTGCCAGGGATTCCCTGCTGTACTGGAAGTGCATGGGCTCACGCCAGGACGGGCGCACCGACGCGCAATACAACAACGATATTGATTTCGGCGCGGCCCACGCTTCCGGCGCGACGCCCGAAGAGTGCCGGGTGATCGGGCGCTGGATTGACACTGGAATACAGAACTAACCAGGCATTGGAGTTGCATAATGGAAGAGTATGACGTCTGTGTGATTGGCGCCGGATATGGCGGCGCCACGGTTGCCGCCCTGCTGGCGAAAGAAGGCTACAAAGTCGCCCTGCTGGAAAAAACCGCCAGGGCCGGTGGTAAAACCCAGACCACGGAGCGCAAGGGCTATCGCTTCGAAATGTTCGGCGCCGTGGGCATCCCCGCCTTCAATTCCCGCTTTCACGAACTGGTGGACACACTGGGCATTGCCGCGCGCACACCGTTTGTGGTGCCCGAGGGTAATGCCGCCTCGATGCGCTACCTGAACAAGGACGGCCAGTGGAAGGTCAGTTACAACCCGCTGATGGCAACCGGTTCGGAACAGGAAATGACGACCATGAAGGACACGCTGGGGGTGACCGATGCGGAGCTGGAAGCTCTCGGCGCTTTTTACGGCGAGATTCTCAGTTTAAGCGACGCGGACATCAACGCCCTGGACGACACCGGTGCTTACGCCTGGATGGAACGCTTTAACCTGGCCACCCCGCTGGTGAGCCAGATCTGCATGAACCTGAATACCCTGTTTGTGGTCGCCGTGGACCGGCTGCCGGCCTCCGAAATGATTTTTGCCCTGCGCGACCAGGTGCTGGGCGGCGCCGGACGCTACCATATCGGCGGCTACGGCCGTGTGGCTGAAGTGTGCGCCGACTATGTGGTGGAACACGGCGGCCTGTACCTGACCAAAACCCGCGTGCAGAAGATTCTGGTCGAAGAGGGTCGCGCCGTTGGCGTGCGGGTCGATGGGCGCGACATCCGCGCCCGCGCCGTGATTTCCAACGCCGGCATCCAGCCCACGGTATTGCAGCTGGCGGGCGCGGCACACTTTCCCGCGGAGTATGTCGCGCGCATCACCGCGCTGGAGCCGAGCTGGGCCATCTGCGGTTTTCGCTATGTGCTGGACAAGCGCATTTTCGATGCCGCCCTGATCCCGGTATTTTCCGACGAGAGCTGGCTCAACGAAGAGCGCTACCAGGATATGCTGCAGGGAAAATGGCCCAACGTGCCGCTGATCGCCATCGATGTGCCCTCGGAGTTCGATCCGGGCCTGTCGGATATTCCCGGCCACCAACTGGCGAACTGCCAGGTGTTTATGCCGGCGGACACCGAGTCTGCGCTGGTCGATGAGGCGATTGCGCGCTGCGAGGCGGTGATCGACGAGCTGTGGCCAGAGCTGAAGGACCACATCGTGCGCAAGGAACCCTATGGCGCGAAACAGATTTCCAGCATGAGCCGCGATGTGGCGGTACCAGGCTGCGGCGGCGAGGCCGTGGGCATCGCCCAGATAGTGGGGCAGTGCGGCAGCAGCAAACCGGATGCGCGCACACCGCTGCCCGGCCTGTACATCGTCGGTTGCGACGCCGGCGGACGCGGCGCCGGCACGCACCAGGCGGTTGATTCAGGGTTCAACGTGGCGGCAATGGTGGCGCAGGACCTGGGCGTGAGGTGAGTGCCGGGTTCCTGCTGCTCTGTGATTGCTTGTCACGGCCAGGCCGGTAACGCCCCCCACTGCTCAGAAGGCTGGGATATTCGCTGTGGGAGGCGTTACCGACCTGACCTCGCATCTAGTGAGTCGAGCGAGTCGAGCAAGATAGGAGGCAGGTATGGTGGGCGAAGGCCTCTCGGCGAATATCTCAGCCCTCTGAGCAAGAGAGGCCTTCACCCACCATGCCTGCCGGCTACGCAGAACGGAAAATAAATAAATCTATTCTAATTATGCAGAGATTTTTCCCGCAGCGCCGAGACCGGTCAGATGAGTGCCGATAATTGCAACTAGCCCTGCAGATCCCGCAGGAATTGCAGGATGCGCTGGTTGGTTTTCTCCATATATTCCGGATTGTGGTAAAAACCGTGCCCCTGGCCCTCGTACAACGCTATCTCACAGTGTCCACCGGCCGCCTGCATTGCCGCACAAAACGTTTGCGCGGCTGGCACGGGTAGTTCCGGGTCCTGCGTTCCCATTAAAATCAGTGACGGCGGAACGGCGCCATCAATGTGGTGAAAAGGTGACACGTCCTGCCAGTAATCCTTGACCAGGTGATGGTCAGGGTTGCCCGGCGCAAGATCCAGCGTGGGGTTATAGAGAAGCTGGGCGGCCGGTCTTCGCTTACCCGAAGACGTCGCGCCCCACGACAGGGGCAGACCCGACGCCGAGCGCGGCGGCCAGCTGTCCGCCGGCGGAACCGCCCCCGACCACGATCCTGTCCGGATCGATGTGCAGCTCTCCGGCGTGCGCTATCAGGTAATCCAGCGCGGCGCGTGCGTCTGCCACTGCGCCGCTGCACATCGGGTTGGTTATTTGCGCCCGAGCCGGTACTGCGCGGTAAAACAGCTGAAACCCTGCGCGGAAAAATACTGGCACTGGGGATAGAACTCTTCCGGGCCGCCATACAACCATCTGCCGCCGTGAAACAGCAGCACGGCAGGTGTCGGTGTAGCGTCGGTGCTGTGCTTCGCCATAAAGGCGTGCAGGGTCAGTTTTTCGTTGCCGTTGACCGTGTAGACGATTTTCTGGTCAGGTCGCACCTCCAGCAGGTGCAGCTTTTTAACCGCCACCAACAGCAGCAGTGGTACCAGCACCACCAGCACGCCGCTGACAAAGTACCAGTATTCCCTCGCCATCCGCGTGTTCTCACCAGTCCATTTGCAATGATACGCCGAAGCGGCGCGTGTAGGTGTACTCCAGTAGTTGCGCCGCTTCCACACCCACCGTCTCCTGGCCGCCGATCCCCGACGGGTAGAATTCATCAAACACATTCTGCACAAAAACCTGCAGCCGGTAGCGACCGTCCCGGTCAGCGATGCCGGTGTACAGGTCGAAGGTGCCGTAAGCGTCGCCGGTGAGCAGCGGATTATTCGCCGTATCAAACTGCACGTCATCGCGCCAGAAATAGCTGGCGGTAACGAAGCCGTCGAAGGGCATGGACGGTACGGGAATGTAGTAGGTAGGGCTGAGGTAGATCGCCCAGTCCGGGGAGTTGGGCATATCGGCACCGGACAAATCCTGCGCTTCGTCGATGCAGCCCTCGGCTGGGGTTTGTCTGGCGTAACACGGCGCGTCGTCCCATTGCGCAAAGATGGCATCCGTATAGGCCAGTGAGCCCTGGAACGAGAGGTTGTCCGTCACCTGGGCGTCGACTTCGAGCTCGATGCCCTGCGTTTCCAGTTCCCCCGCATTGGTCAGGTAGAACAACGGCGGAAACGCACCCGCGACCTGGGCCGAAGCCTGGAAGTCCTTGAACTGTGTGTAGTAGGCGGTGGCATTGACGCGCAGGCGGTTCTCAAGCCACTGGGATTTGATGCCTGTTTCATAGTTGGTGGGAATTTCCGGGTCTACGAATAGGTCGCCGCTGGATGGTCCGGACGGCAGCGAGTTTGACCCCGGACCCTTGTAGCCCCGGGCGACACTGGCGTACACCATCGCGTCCTCGGCGATGTCATGCTCACCAATCACTCGCCATGAGAGGGCCCGGTCGCTGGTCTGCGCATTGACCGTCCCGGGTGGCGCCTCGGGCAGCGTGCCGGGAAAGGAACTCACGGTCTGGTCCTGCGCAATCTCATCATCGTTGTAGCGTGCGCCCACCGAGACACGGCTGCGTTCGGCCATGTTCCAGGTCAGCTGTCCGAACACCGCCATACTTTTGTTGTCGATGACAGCATCATTCTGTGTGGAGAGTGCGCCGGAATCCGGCTCCTCCGCGAAGTCAATGCCATAGAGATCGATGTAGCGAATGAAATGCTGGTCGATATGCTTGTCAAAATAGTACAGGCCGGCGACGTAGGCCAGGGTTCGCTCCGCGGGCGACGTGATGCGCAACTCCTGCGTGATTTGTTCGTACTTCTCGTAACTGTCATTGAGTGGCAACGCGGTGCGGGTGTAGTCATCGGCGCGCGCGGCCCCGTAGACGTTTTCATTGGTGTAGGACGATATCGAGGTCAGCAGGTAGTCACCGAGCGTATAGTTCGCTTCCAGGCTGTAGATGTCGACCTTGGTGTCTCCCTTGGACGTGTCATTGTCCTTTACTACATCGTTCTTCGGCCCCACCGGTCCGCCCAATTCCTCCACGATGCTGCCGGGAATGACTGAGCGCAGCGCAGCGACGCAGCAGGTGTGATTGCGTTCCGCGTGGGTGTAATTGAGCTGCGCGTCCAGCGCCTCAGTCACCATCCAGCGCAGCTTGCCGCGACCACCCCATTCGTCCCGGTCGTTGAAATCATCACCCCCGGGGTACTGATTCTCCAGTATCGGATCGGCGGTATTGCTGTACAGCGACAGGCGGCCAAGTAGTTCGTCGGCGACAATGGGGCCGGACAGGTAACCGTTGAGATTCACCAGATTCTCGCTGCCATAGCTGGCGCCAAAACCCGTACTCAGTTCTTCCGTGGGTCTGCGGCTGTAGATATTGAGCAGTCCCGCACTGGCGTTCTTGCCAAACAACATGCCCTGCGGCCCACGCAATACCTCGACGCGCTCCACATCGGAGAAATCCAGCACCGAGCCGGACAGACTGCCGGACACTACGTTGTCCACCACGGTACCCACCGACAGGTCCACTGAGCGGCTGAAGCTGCTGGTGCCCACGCCGCGCACCAGGATATTGCGCCCGGCGTCGCTGGTATTCTCCGCGAACGTAAAGCCCGGCACAAACCGCGTCAGGTCGGCTATCTGCGTCTTGTTCCTGTTGGCCAGCTCGACACCGCTTATCACCGCAACCGATATCGGCACCGTCTGCAGACTTTCGCTGCGCTTCTGGGCGGTGACGATCACTTCCTCCAGTTGCTCGGCCTGCAACCCAAGGGCACTGCATGCGAAAGCCAGTGCGGTGATGATCTGCGTGAGCCGGAAATATCCCATAGGCTTACCCGAATGTAACAGTATTATTAGAATGCGTTCGGTTACTATGGATTATGGCAGTGTATAAAATCAACTATCGGCGACCACAGCGGGCCGCCTTGGCGCTGGTGGCGCTGGCATGGTGTGCAATGGCCAGCTCTGGTGAGCGCCCCAATATCATTTTTATCCTGTCCGACGACCACGCTGTGCGGGCGGTGAGTGCCTACGACGACAGCCTGATGAAAACCCCGAACATCGACCGTATTGCAGCGGGTGGCATACGCTTTGACCGGGCCTATGTGGGCAACGCGATCTGTGGCCCCAGCCGCGCGACCTTGCTTACTGGCCTGCACAGTCATGCCAACGGGTTTTACAGCAACGAATGGTCGGGTCCCTTTGACGGCGCCCAGCAGACCTTCCCCAGGCTGCTGCAAAAAGCCGGCTACCAGACCGCGATCATTGGCAAGTGGCACTTGTACAGCGACCCCACCGGGTTTGATCATTGGGACGTCATTGATAATGTGCTGGAGCAGGGTACCTACTACAACGCGTCGTTCAGGAGTCCCGCCGGTATTGAAAATGCCACAGGTTACGTGGCGGACCTGGTCACCGAAAAGGCCATTACGTGGTTGGCGCAGGCGCATATGTCCGATAAGCCGTTTTTCCTGCTGTACAGCCACAAGACACCCCACCGCGACTGGCTGCCCGGCCCTGAGGAACTGCGCAACTGGGACGAGAAAGCGAGGTTTGCGGAGCCCGATTCCCTGTTTCGCGACCTCGATGGTCTATCACAGGCGCGCCGCGAGGCCCGCATGCGCATCAGGGATTACATGACTGACAATGATGTCAAACTGAAACAGGGCAACACGCTGACGCCGGCGCAGGAAGCCCTGTGGCATGCGGCATTTGACGAGGGCAATCGGCAGTTCGAACAGTCCGATATGAGCGAGGAAGACGTCGTGCGCTGGAAGTACCAGCGCTATATCAAGACCTATCTGGCTTCGGTGCAAAGTATGGACCGGCAGATCGGCAGACTGCTGGATTACCTGCAGCAGCAGGGTCTTATGGAAAATACCCTTATCGTTTACAGCTCGGACCAGGGCTTTTTCCTGGGTGAGAACGGCTGGTTCGACAAACGCTGGATGGATGAAGTGTCCTCCCGGGTGCCGTTGTTAATGCAGTGGCCGGGACACATCCCGCCCGGTGCGACCTCGGCTGCCTTGGTGCAGAATATTGACTTCGCGCCGACCCTGCTGGCGGCGGCGGGCGTGACAGCGGAAAAACCCATGCACGGTGTCAGCCTGCTGCCATTATTTGTAGCTGATCCCGAACCCTGGAATCGCGACCTGTACTACCACTTCTACGAAAATCCCGGTTTTCACGGCGTGGCGCGCCACTACGGCGTGCGCACCGAGCGCTACAAGCTGGTCTACTACTACCAGAATGACGAGTGGGAGTTATTCGATCTGGTGGCGGACCCGGCGGACCAGGTGAATCTCTACGGCAAACCGGGCTATGAAGACATCAGCAAAGACCTGCAACGACGACTGCACAAATTGCGCGTGCAGTACCAGGTGCCGGAAACCGATCCGCAGTCGCCCTGGTACCACGACGCGACGGTGCGGGCGGTGGAGCGACTGATGATGTGGTTGTGATGTTTGGGGTCAGAGTAAAAACTCCTGGCGTCGCCGAGCCTGGGTCAATGTTGGGGGGAGTTTTTACTCTGACCCCAACTATCAGGGCTCCATCCCCGGCGGCCACTGTGCGAATTGCGGAAGCGTATCAGTTATCTCGTACCAGGGAGCTTTAGACCCCACAAAGATGTGGGCGCCAGGTCGAATACCGGGATCGCCATCGATGGTGCCGACTGCCACTTCGGAGATTTTACCGTTATGGGACGTGGCAAGCGTGGTTCCGCATTTCTTGCAGAAGCACCGCTGTATGCCAGGGGAGGAGTCGTACCCCTGGACGAACTCTTCACCGGCTGTCCACCGAAATTGGTCCGGATTGATTACGACCCAGGTGACAAATGCGGCGCCGTGAGATTTCCTGCAGATGGAACAGTGGCAGTTTCCCATCACTTCAATGGCACCATTGATTGCATAGTTTATCGAATTACAGAGACAACTTCCGGTTATAGCCATTTCGCCTCCTCTAATACATCGGTTCAATACAGTGAATACGGCAGTAATCATCCATAACTAATAGTCGGCCAAGAGTGAAAATACTCGCAGTGCCAATTCAGATCGAGCTAATCTCAACCAGCTTGGCGGTGTTCGTCGTAAAATCCTATATCGAGTTTGAAGGAATTTATACTCTTTCCCTAAAAAGTACGCAGATGACCCGGCCGACTCCACCATTGTGATCTGGACTGCGGACTCGATGGCGACGGCTTGCCACGGGCCACGCGCGAGTTGTACGATTCAGATATAAAAGTGCCGATAATCATCCATTGGCCAGAGGCCTTCAGGCCCGCGGGCGTTGTGCCCGGCGCAGTGGATGAGCGGCGCATAAGTTTTGTCGATCCGGGGCCCTCGATTTTATAACTCGCCGGAGTACCCGTGCCTGCTACCATGCAGGGCAGGAATTTTGCTGCGCCGGATGCAGCGCCACACCAGATAACTACAACAAGCACATTAGCAGCACGGGCCGTGCGTTACGGCTGGGAGAAGAGTGAGATTGGCAGTGGGCGGTGAACAGGGTCGAGGTAGCCGGTGGCAATATTCTGTCACGCGGATGTGCGGTGCGTTGCTACTGCTGGCGATGGGGGTGGGGCAGCAGGTTGTGGCGGCACCCGTCTATTCAAAGACACGTCAGCCCTGCACCACGGTAGCACCCTTGAAGCAGGCGTTTTTCGGTGACCTGCACGTCCATACGCGCTACTCGCTGGATGCCGCCACCCAGGGCACACGCACCACGCCGGCACAGGCCTACCAGTTCGCCCTTGGCGAGCGTATCGGTATTCAACCGTGGACCGAAGATGGCAGGGCGCAGCGCTCCCTGCAGTTGGCTCGACCGCTGGATTTTGCCATGGTGTCGGATCACGCCGAACTCATCGGTGAAGTGCAAATATGCAATACGCCAGAGGTTGAGGGCTACAACGCCTGGGAGTGCAAGCTTTACCGCACCTGGCCCCGGGCGGCCTTCTACCTGTTCAATTACATGTCCGCTATGCAACAGACACACCTGGGCCTGTGTGGCGAGGATGACGCGCTCTGCCTGCGCGCGGCACTGAAACCCTGGCAGGAAATGCAGGAGGCAGCGGAGCGCTATTACGATCGCAGCAGCGAGTGTAGTTTCACCACCTTTGTGGGCTACGAATGGACGGGTATGAATCCCCCCAGCGGCGGCAACCTGCACCGCAACGTCGTCTTTCGCAATGCCGAGGTGCCCCGCCTGCCGGCCAGTTTCATCGACGAGCCATCGGCGCAGGCCTTGTGGGGTTCGCTGGATGAGACTTGCAACAGCGGCGAGAACGGCTGCGACTGCCCTGGTGATACCCCACAACTCCAACATGAGTGCGGGCGCTATGTTCAACAGCCTGACGGACGATGGCAAGCCCATGAGCAAGGAGTATGCCGCGACCCGCGCGCGCTTCGAGCCACTGGTTGAGATCATGCAGCACAAGGGCGCCTCGGAATGTTACTTTGAAGCGGGGGTCACTGAAGATGAACTGTGCGCTTTTGAGCAGTTGCAGAAGGACAATATCGCCGGTTTTAATAAGCCGCCACGACCTGACACCGGTTTCGTACGTAAAGTCCTGGCTGATGGACTCGTGCTGGAGCAGGGTCTGGGCGTAAACCCCTACCAGTTTGGTGTGATCGCCAGCACCGACACGCATCTGGGAACGCCCGGCGCAGTGCAGGAGGACCAGTTCCTGGGGCACGGTGGTGACGGCGTGCCGGCGGCGGATGAAGTGCCTCCGGGCCTGCCGGAAAAACTGGAGTACAACCCGGGTGGTCTCGCCGTGTTATGGGCGCAGGAAAATACGCGCGATGCGCTGTTTGACGCCATGCGTCGCCGGGAGGCCTATGGCACCAGCGGGCCGCGCATCATCAGCCGCTTTTTCGGCGGGTGGAATTTCCCCGCCGATCTGTGTGCATCACCGGATCGAATTGAGCGCGCGTATGCGCAGGGTGTGCCGATGGGCTCGATGCTTGCCCAACGGCCAGGACGCGCAACTGCGCCCTACCTTCCTCGTCGCCGCCAGCCAGGATGTCGGTACTGCGAACAGTCCCGGTACACCCTTGCAACGGCTGCAGGTGATCAAGGGCTGGATCGATGCAGAGGGACAGCGTCACGAGCGTGTGCTGGATGTGGCGGGCGATGCCGACAATGGCGCCTTCGTCGATCCCAAAACCTGCGCCACGGGCGGGCGCGGCTTTGCCGAACTGTGCACCGTGTGGGTCGACAAGGAGTTTGATCCCGCGGCACGGGCCTACTATTACTCGCGCGCCGTGGAAAATCCAACCTGCCGCTGGAGTCAGCGCATGTGTGTCGCTGCCGGTGTGGACTGTGCACGTCCCGAGACGATTGGCTGAAGGTTATGAGGACTGCTGCGCGGCGGAGCATCGCCCGGTTATCCAGGAGCGGGCGTGGTCTTCTGCGATCTGGTACAGCCCCCCCAGCATGCTGCCTGATTAGCTGGACGCCCTATTAAACTAGTTGCAGATAATGGCAGCCGTAACCCGCTCGCCGTTGTCGACACCCGCTATACTGCGACCCAGGCAATGATGCACTCCGGAGAGCTTTTTAACATGTCTAATACCAGAAACGTGATACTGATTACCGGCGGTGGCAGCGGCATGGGCCGCGAGGCTGCCCGGCGTTTTGCCGCAGAAGGCGCGACCGTGGCGTTGTTCGATGTGAATGCCGCCGGCATGGCGGAAACCGTCGGCACCTTTGACAGCATTCACAGCTGGACCGTGGATATGACTGATTTCGCAGCGGTGTGCGCAGCGGTGCGGGCGGTGGAAGAAAAACTTGGCCCCATCGAGCGTCTGTACAACTGTGCCGCCATCATGCCCTTTGGCCTGTTGGTGGAGCAGGACAACGCCATCATCCACAAGCAGATGGCGATCAACTACGGTGGTCTGGTGAATATCACCCAGGCGGTACTGCCCGGCATGCTGCAACGGGGCCATGGCGATTTCGTCAGCTTCGCCTCCATGGCGGCGATTATTCCGATGTTGTACACCGGCGCCTACACGGCATCCAAATTTGCCGTGCGGGCCTTTACCGAGACCCTGTACCACGAAAATATGAATTCGGGGATTCGCTTTGCCTGTGTCTGCCCGCCAGCAGTCGCCACGCCGTTGCTGCAGCAGGGCAGAGACACTGTCTGGCCGAAAATGCTGGAGAGCCAGGGCGCGCCGATTGCGCCGCGGGTAGTCATCGATGCGATTGAGGCAGCCCTGAAGAAAGGCAAGTTTTTCGTGTACCCGACCCGGGATGCCAAAATCGGTGTGATTCATGCGTCGCCTGTTCCCGGGCCTGATCTGGAAGCAGGTGCACCAGGTCGAAGGGTTCTAGCCGCTGACGGATTGCAGCGCCTGCTAATGGTGAATGGGGTCAGAGTAAAAACCGCAAAGCAACTTTTACTCTGGTTCCATTTACGATTGACGGTTTTTACTCTGACCCCATTCACCTTCGCTGCATTCATGCCGGTTACAGCCAATGCTGCCCCGGAGCCAGCGCTGGAAACCATGCTGGTGACTGGCACCCTTGCGCCACAGGACGCCCTGACCTCTTCCGTGTCAGTGCTTGATGCAGAACAGATTCAGGCCCTGAACAAAACCACGCTGGCCGACCTGCTGAAAACCCTGCCCGGCCTTTTGGTGGAAGAGCAGGGTGGCCCGGGTGGCTTGACGGCAGTGTCCATTCGCGGTGGTGAATCCAATTTTACCCTGGTGCTGGTGGACGGGGTGGCGGTGAATGATCCCACCAATTTTCGCGGCGGCAGCTTTGATTTTGCCAACCTCAACCCGAACATGGTGGATCGCATTGAGGTGGTGCGCGGTGCCCAGTCGGCGATCTACGGCTCGGATGCACTGGCTGGAGTGATCAACATCATCACCCGGCGCCCGCAGCCGGGTCACCACCAGGAAGTCCATGCCGAGGTCGGAGAAGATGATTACGCCGACGTGGGCGTGAGCGCACTGGGCAGTGCAGGGGATTTCAATTACACCCTGGCATTGGCGGGCCGCGATGATGGGGAGCCAGTGCCGGGCAGCACCCGCAACACCGACAGCGCGAACCTGCGCCTCGGTTGGCAACCGGCCCAGGGGCAGGAATTGACTGCCGGCTACCGCTATCTCGACGGCAATCGTTCTACCTATCCCGAGCAGAGTGGCGGCCCGACATACGCTCTGTACGATGCGCTGGATAACAGCGATTACACTGAGGATATCCTGTCCCTGGCTTGGGGTGCGCAGTGGTCTCCGCTGTGGCGCAGTACGGTGACGGCCAGCCGTTTCGAGCATGATGAGCGCTATCGCTCGCCGGGAATTTTTCCTTATTTCGAAGTGCCTCCCAATGCGGCGGATACGAACTTCACACGCGATCAGGTGCAGTGGCTCAACACGCTGCGCATTGCCCCCGGTTACGAGGCAAATATAGGTGCAGACTACCGCCATGAAGACGGCCAGAGCGATGGCTATGTCGAATACTTCGGTGAGCAGAACCCCACGGATTATTCTCTTGATCGCGACACGCGCGGCGTTTTTGCCGATATTTCTGCGACACCGCTGCAGGCAATGCTGCTGCACGGCAGCCTGCGCCATGACAATCCGGACGGCTTTGATAGCGAAACCTCGGCGCAGGCGGGTGTGAAATACAGCGTGGGCGGGGGCGTCACCCTTGCCGCAAACTGGGGTGAAGCCTATAAGTTGCCCAGTTTTCTGGCCCTCGGCCATGCGCTGGTGGGCAATCCGGACCTGCATCCCGAGCAGGGCGAAAGCTGGGACCTTGGTCTGGACTGGGCGGTGAGCGATACGCTGAACCTGGCTGCCACCTGGTTTGACAATGACTTTCGCGATCTGGTGGACTTCGACGAGGAAACGTTCCGCAATGTCAATCGCAACAGCGTGCAAACCAGCGGTATCGAACTGCAGGCCGACTGGCGCCCGCTCTCCTTGCTCAGCTTGCGTAGCCAGGCGACCTATACCGATATCGATGTCAGGAATGAGGACACGGTGCTCACTGGTCGTCCACAGTGGACGGCCAGCATGGTTGCCCTGTGGCAGATTACCGAGGACTGGGATACCGCGCTGGACTACCTGTATAGCGGACAACAATGGGCGGCCTCCCGTCACACCGGCGCCTCGGTAACAGAGGAACTGGATCACTACCATCGCCTGGACTGGGTGTTGCGCTGGCAGCTTGCACAGGCCTGGCAATTGCAGTTGTCGGTGGATAATGTCCTGGACGAGAACTACGAAACCGCGGTGGGCTTTAGCGCGCCGCAGCGGGAAGTTCGCGTGGGTGTGACCTTCAGCAATGACTGATTAGCTGCTGATCGAAAATGGCTTCAATGTTGGTGCTTCCGCCTTTGGGTAGACTGTCCCCGGAAAAAAATGGGCCCCGAAGGGGCCCATTAACACCATTAGGAGTGAAACATAGTGTTTCTTTAGAAGAGCATGGGTATGCTCCCCATGGCCACCCGGCTAGTGCTTGAACCGGGCAGTCACTACTTTAGTATCATCGAAATTTTGCGATTTGCCACTACTACTTGATCTTTTCTTCAAAAAAATCGGCATAAACCGGGCTGCAGGAGTACTTTTAGTGTTAAGAAGCCGCTTTCAGTCATGAGTTCGATTCGGTTGTCCTCTGGGACTCGGGGAATTTGCCATGATATTTTTCCTATCATCGAGGCAACAGACACCACAGAAAAGCCGTGCAAATACGGTGATCGGAGAAACAGGTGTTACGACTTGTGACCGGAACAGCTCTTGGTTAGGCTGCAGTCCTGACCGATCTTTCCGTATGGAATAAAAAGTCCCCATGCCTCCTTGCTTCCTTGCAATACGTATTTTCTGCGCGGTCACCGCGTGGTTATGCTGCTGCCATGCCTGGGCCGCGGAGTCGGCAAGGGAAGCGGCACCCACTCAGTTTTCCGCTGAGGTGGGAATTGGCGGGGAATATGACAGCAACGTGACAGTTGATGAGGTCGACCTGGCCAGTGGCCGGAGTGATTATGCCCTGATTCTTGATGCTGGAGTTGAAGCCAGCAAGGCGCTTGCACAAAAGTTCAATATATCGGGCACTTACGACGTAAGCCAGACCCTTTATGATGAGTTTTCCAACGTTGACCGTCAGACCCATATTCTAGGCACAGATATGACAATGGATTTTGACATGGTGACGCCTGGCGTTGCGTTTTTTTATATCCACTCTCGCCTGGACAATAACAAATTTCTTGATTTGTACCGGGTTGCACCCTCGATATCAGGCTTTCTCGCCAGGAAGTGGTTTGCTCGTAGTGCTTATGTGTACTACAACAAATCCATTAATAACCAGCCTGAACGCGATGCAAGTACGAACGCCGGTGAGGCGGATCTTTACTATTTTTTTCGTGGCCTGCGCAGCTATTTCAACCTGGGTTACCGCTATAGGATCGAGGACGCCAATAGCGATCAGTACAGCTATGCCTCCAATGCTGTGAAACTCCGCTACATCCAACGGATTGAGCTTTTTTCCAGAATCGCTAAATTTGAGCTGTCGTGGCGGTATGAAGACAGGAACTACAGTGCCGAAACGCCGAGTATTGGCGAGGACAGGGATGATCGGCGACAATTCTGGCGGGCGGATGTTGAAATCCCGGTCAGCGGGAGCAGCGCCTTGCAGTTCTATTCGGGATATTCGGACTACGGGTCAAACTACCCACAAGCCGATTATACCCAGAAGGTATTGGGCACCCGGTTCCTGTATCGCTGGTAACCATTCCCGTTAAGTGGTTGTACGGCCTCATATCCCTGCATTTTCCTCCTGAACTGTCAGAGAATAAACTCACTGGATGGAATAGAATCCACGTATTAAACGTCGAGTACCAGACAGGGATAATATGCGAGCGCTTAGCGACGCACAGAGGGAGATGCTTCTCAATGAGCTGGGTGGATTGCGCAAGTTTTGCTTTTCCCTGACCGGAAATGGCGCAGACGCGGATGACTTGCTACAGATGACGGTCGAGAGAGTGTTGGAGAAGGGCATGCCAGAGGATGCGCATGCGGCCAAGTGGGCCTACCGGGTGTGCAAAAACGCATGGATCGACGAATTGCGATCACGTGAGGTCCGCCATAAGTACCTTCAAGTGGTCGGAGAACAACCAGATGTAGCGCCCTCCGCCCAGCAGATCGCAAGTAACGAGAGGGAAATTGCCACGGTCAGCAACGCTTTGGAGCGATTGCCACCAGAGCAGCGTCTGGCGCTTACGCTGGTGGCCATCGAGGGCAAGACGTATAGCGAGGCGGCCGAGATTCTGGAAGTGCCGGTAGGTACGATAATGAGCCGAATCGCCCGGGCACGTAAACAACTGGTGGAGATCTACTCTCCATCCATACTAGACAAGAGAAATGATAACTGAATTGACAGAGCAAGATTACGAGCTGTTATCGCAGTATCTGGACGGTGAGTTGCCGGCGGCTCAGGTACAGGAGCTGCGCGCGCGCCTACTTGCAGAGCCGCCATTGAGGGCAGGCTTTGAGCGTATTAAAACAGTTAACGACCACGTCACAGGCGCTTTTAAGGTATCCGGTGTTGATACGGTACCCGCGCATGTTGTGCAGAGGCTGCAACACGCGACGTCCCGCGAGGATAAAGGCGCTTACCAGAGGCGCGTCGGTTGGGGGCTTGCCGTGGCAGCCTCAGTCCTCGCTGCTACAGGCCTGCTGCTGAACTCAGGGCAGAATAATCAAAGTGGCGATTATATAGCGCAAGCCGGGCGTCATGATGCGTTACTGTCCCCGGTACTTGAGCAGTCTCTCTCCCGTGGCGAAGGCTGGATTTACCTGGCGGATGGCACCAGTATCAGACCTCTGCTCAGCTTCCCAAGTGTGGAGGGTGGCTGGTGCCGGGAGTACCTTTTGACTGACGCTGGCAGTGAATGGCGCGGTGTAGCTTGTCGCTCAGCTGGCCAGTGGGTTACCGCGGTGCTTGCCACCGTGGAATCATCCGGGACCATCGATCAGTATTATCGCCCTGCGGGCGCCACGACTTCCGACCAGGTGAGCGCGTTTATCGACAGCAGGTCTGCCGATATCCCTGTAAGTAAGGAGCAGGAAGCCGAGCTCATTGCCAGGGGATGGCAGTAAGCGCCCTGGGAAAAAGGAGTCAGGGCCTGTCGCCCCATGTAGACGGCAGGCCCTGAAGTTCAGTGCGAAGCGCTAGCAGTCCCCGCACTGGAAGACGAATTTTGAAAACAGCACTTTAAGCAGTTTCCACGGAAAAAATCGAGGACGGCGGCATAAACCACGCTTCCGGTTCTAAAACTGACCTTTCAGCGCACCCAGGGGTAAAATGCCGCCGCCTCAAGCGGTTTCACTCCACTTTCAAGGGGATGACGTGGGAGGGGAGGGAATTATTCCCCGATATCGAATTTTTTTTGGGGGTTAGTTGAACGCAGGTTTGCAGTTCAGCGTGAGGTCAGGTGTAACAACCCATAGCCGTATATGTCATCCCGGCCCAAGGGGCCACGATCCTCGGCTGACGCGTACAGGCTGGCCATTACGTCATCACCAGGATGCAGTTTTACCAGCCTTGCCGCCGCTGTAGCCGCAAAGGGTACAGCGAAGGATGTGCCGGAAGAGCTGGTGTACCCGCCACCCGCTCTGGCGTGGAGCAGGTCTACACCAGGTGCCGCCAGGTCTAGATACTTGCCACGATTTGCCAGCCGAAAGACGCGGCCTGTGGCATCTACAGCAGTCACAGCGACTACGGCGGAATAAGCAGCCGGGTACATGGGCTCAGAGCTTGGGCCGCCATTGCCGGCGGCCGCGACAATCAGGGTGCCCCGCTGCGCGACCCTGTCCAAGGCAGACTCCAGCAGTCGGTTTGGCGGCCCTGCAAGGCTGATATTGATGACATCCACGCCAGAGGAAATCAGCCAGTCCAGGGCCTTGATAAGGTTCAGGGTGCTGGCAATTTCACCCTGTTTGGGGTCCTTTTCGAAAACGCTGGCAGCAAACAGTTCAGTATGCGGAGCAAGCCCAACGTAGTCCGTGTTATTGGCCGCGATAATCGAGGCTATTGCGGTGCCATGAAAATTAGGCTTCTCAGCACTCTCAGGGACAAAGGAGCGGGTCTGGATACGTGAGGCTGCAAACACGGGGTGGGACAGATCAACCTCGCTGTCGATCATGCCAATGCGCAGCGACATCTCACGGGTGTCATCGGGAAAGCGCAGGGCAGAACGTGGTGAGATACCGGGACCGGCAGAGGCGACAGTAGCGCCCGCTGCGTAGATATGGTTCAGGTCGACTTCAGCTCGATTGCTGCCCACTACATCGATCACTCCCTGACGCGCTTCCGAGATATTGAAACTGGAGGGAGCCGCGACATCAGCCAGCCACACACCCATGCCGGGAAGTTCGGTGATGTTGTCGAACAGATAACCTTCCTCTTGCAGTTCGGTAAACACGCTTCGTTCGGCCATAACCAGCCACTGGTTCTTATGGATCCTGTCCTCGCTGATTTCGAATTCGCTTTCTACCCCTTCAATAATGTCATCGATCTCGCCATCCAACTGATTTTCGACAGTACCGGAGACTGAATCTTCGATAACATTTTCCAGATTAGTTTCAGCGCTGGTCGTAATGTCCTCCTCCACGGCTTCTGTGACGATGTCCTCGACTTTGTCTTCTACGTTCTGTGCAACTTCGTCGTCAATTTCTTCAGCAGCTTGGTCTTCAATACGCTCTTCCAGGGTGTCTGCAATCGAAGTTTCGATGTTCTCGGCGACATTCTCTTCGACATCGACTTCGACCTGTTCTTCAATATTTTCTTCGATTTGGGATTCAATCAGAGATGCGCTGTGACCAAAACCCAACTCTTCGGTCTGCTCTATGACTTGCTCCTCCACCTGTTCTTCGATTTGTTCCTCAATCTGTGTTTGCACAACGCCGTCGTCCGGACTGGAGGACCCAAAACCCAGTTCGTCCTGAGCCTGAAGTGGATGTGCCATCGCCAGCAGCATGCCGATAGCGAGAGTAAGTCGGAGAAAAATCTCTCGCACGTGGATTGGTTGTGCTGTTGCTGGCTTCTGGCCTGACCGGTAGAGCATTGGATTCAATATATACATGTGAGTTATCGCCGCCGAGTACAGTAATGATGCTCCCACTAGGGGAGACGATTTACCAGCCTGATAATTCCGTAATACAAACAATAATAATTTGAACTTTATACTCCTTTGACGCAGGTGTCACGGCGTAGCTGAGTGTCCATCCGGCCCCGCTCTAAAGCCGCTGCGCTTTATGTTCATCTCACCCGCTGCGATAGACGGCAGCGGGATTGGTCGGTCAGTTCGGGAAATCCCACGCAAGGGCAGCGGCCTCCAGCTGGTCGCCGTCCGCCTGCAGCAGAAACCCGTTTGCCACGTTGGCGTCGATCGCGTCCGACCACATCTCCGTGAAGTCGGCCTGTGTCGGGTATAGCTCCACAACACGATCAGGGGAAAACGGAATAGTCCGGCCGAAGAGCCCACAGAATGGGAACCCTCCCGGTGGAGCGCTGTTCACGGTATCGAGGGTTGCCAAGGGCGCATCGACATGCGGGGAGCGCACACCACCGAGCGCGTTGCCGTTCGTGTCGCGTGCCAACACCACCGGTGTATGCGAAATGAACTCGAGCGGTGTCCCTTGCGGCGGGGCGACATCCTCCACATTCGGGTCCTGCAGGGTCCGTACCCAGGTGTCCAGCCCATGGAACGCCGCCTGCACGATCCAGTGTTGCGGTCCGGCGTTGATCCCGTTGGTGCAACCGTAATTATTGACGGGAACGCGCAAGTACCCAAACATGTATGGGGTACCTGACGCCTCGCCGGGGTCGTTGAGTCCCACCCCTGTTGTGTAAGCGTCCGCATGGGACGCTCCGGCTATCTCCCACTCGCGGATCATCGACGTGTCGGTCGGTTGGCGCGAATCCAGGTTCGAGAGGATCACGTCGCCCTCGGTCTGCAAGACCATCACTGGCACGTCGAGGTCGTCGCGGATCGGCGCCGGCGCGGGGAACGGGACTGCGGGCAGCGGCGCCTGCGAGATTGCCGCGCCAGTGCCGAAACGACTGTGTACGAGGAACCCATCGTATACGTGCTCGAGCGGCTGGACCGCGTCGATGTAAGTGACCAGGCGGAACGCCGATTGCGACTCACCGGCGGCGAGCACCCGCTCGGCCGTGAGGCCGCCGAGCAAGGTCGCGGCCGTTTCTTTGGCGAGCAGGCCGGCACGACTGAAAATGCTGTACGAGTAGCTGTCGCCCGGATGCAGCAGCGAGGCGTACCGGGCAGCCGTCGCTGCACCGTTCTTGAGGGCGTTCACTCCCACTGCCTGGGCCGATACGCCGACATACGCGTAGCCTTCGCGAATGAATTCGTTGTGGGCCACGATCCAGTCGGGTGGGGAGTCAGCGCCAGCGCTGACGTTGAGCCATTCGACGACGACCGTGCCGTTAAACTGCGCCGCGTTAATCGGCCGCATGACGATCAAGCGCGTCTTGTAATCACCGGCCGCGATGTCAGGGTTGGCTGTGACAGCCAGCTTGCCGTCGCTCGGAATTGACGCAATCAGCGAGTAGCTGTGGGCGTTACTGGCGAGGAAGAACTCATTCTGTTGGTAACCGACCTGCGAGAGGTACGAGAATTTGAGAGAGATACCGCTGTTGGGCAGCACGGGCCCCGTCAATTCAGGGACAGCACAACTGGCGGCAGCTGGGCAATAGCTCACGCACGCCCTGGCATCCAGTGTCGAGATCACTCCGTCTCCATCCATATCCCTGATATCGCCCGTGGCTACGGCGGTACCCTTGGCGAGAATTAACGCATTAATGTCGTTCTGATCAACGTCTCGATCTACGTCTATATCGCAGAGCAGGGGTGGTGGTGGGCCGCAGTACGAAAAGGCGTAGCTACTTAACGTAATGGTCATCAGCGCAACCAGAATATGCATTAGATGACGCATGAGTTTTCTCCGCAATTCTGGTTCATCTGCCTTTACCTACAATCTCGATCGGGTAGCTGCAGGCCTGAAGGAGCAGTAATGCAATGCCGATTGATAGTATTTTCAAGGGTTCCATGTACGTGTTCTTGTCTTTTTTATTGGATTATTGGATTGATCGCTGGCAACGATGAGGTTTATATCAACCCCTGACCTGCCCTACCAATCTGGAATAAAGATTAGACAGGCAAGATACACGCCATGTCAACAAGTACAGTGCTTGTGGCGAGTTTGGGGTCAGAGTAAAAACACAATCACGCCATTCTCCGCTCGTGCGAAGCCATAGGAGTTTTTACTCTGACCCCACGCCGCTATTTCTCAAAAATAACGGGAAGCTCCTCCAGTCCGCGCAGCAGGATATTGGGCATGTACTCTAGGCTTTCCGGTGCGCAGTTCAGGCGCATGCCGCTGGTGCCGGCAAACAGTTTTTCCCACGCAACGGCCATTTCCAGTCGGGACAAGTGCTGGCCGATGCACACATGAGTACCAAATCCGAACGCGATATGGCGTTTGGCGTTGTCGCGTGTGACGTCGAATTCCATTGGTGCTTTGAACATTGCCTCGTCGTGGTTGGCGGAGAAATATTTCAGCAAGACCATGCTACCCTTGGGTATATCGACTCCGCCGAGCGTATGGTCAACTTTGGTCACGCGCCACATGTTGGACGTGGGCGAGGCGAGGCGCAGCGTCTCCTCCACCAGGTTGGGAATGAGTGAGCGGTCATTGCGTACAGCTGCTTCCTGTTCCGGGTTAAGGCAGAGCTGCCGGATGCCCTCGGCCAACGTCGCGGTGGTGGTTT
The DNA here is from genome assembly GCA_963712135.1 of uncultured Gammaproteobacteria bacterium. Taxonomy (GTDB): domain Bacteria; phylum Pseudomonadota; class Gammaproteobacteria; order Pseudomonadales; family Halieaceae; genus Marimicrobium. The sequence goes on along the minus strand of CAVQGV010000025.1, from coordinate 11,483 downwards.
CATTGCCGGCGACCAGAAATTGCGTACAGTGCCCGAGTTGTTCCTCGATAGTCAGTGGGCGGTCATTGATCCTGGCGTGCGCCACGAGGTTGAGCAAATCATCTCTGGGCTTGGCGCGGCGCTCATCCAGCGCCGTCACAAACCAGTCGTACTCTTCTTTTACCGCAGCATGCGCGCCCAACAGGGCTTGCTTGTCGGACACCTGGGACAGCACAGTGACATTAGCAACAGTCCACCGGAAGGCATCGTCGATCATTTCCAGCGGTATACCCAGTACATGCATGATCATGGACAGCGGCAGGGGGCGGGAAAACTTCTCAATAAAGTCGTACGGCTGTCCTGCGGGAATTTCGCTCACCAGTCGCTCCGCCAGTTCGCTGACCCAGGGCCGGTATTTCTCGACATTTTTGGCCAGGAAGAAATCCCTGACGGTGTCGCGGTAGATCTGGTGTTCGGGGTCGTCAACCGTCAGCAGCGTGCCTTTGCCCAGGTTGTAGGTTTTGGCCATGGCCGCTTTGATATCCGGATCGAGGGCTGCCGCCGATCCCAGGGCCAGCGTGAACTCGTTGGAAAACACCGCATCATTCTTGTGCGCTTCGCGCACCAGTTCGTAGGTCGAGACCACGTATACACCCGACGCCGGGTCGCGGTAGACAGGCGCTGCCTCGCGCAGGGTTTTATCGTAGTGGTAGGGGCATTTGAGCGTAGTGGTGTCAAACAGCGGCATATCCGCGAGGGCGCGGTGGTCAGTGGCGGTGGGTGCGGTCACGGTTCATCCCCATTATCAAAGTGGACGGGAAGTATGGGATGTTAAAATAAAACAGTCAATCCTGATTTTATTATCCAGTAATCAGTGCTGCCCGCCGGAGCATGGAAAACGAAGACGCCGGAATGGGGCCAAGGCCCCATTCCGGGATATTTAAGGCGCCGGGGCGTCAGCGGCAAACGAGCGCAGGTTGCGCCAGGGCTTGAGCGCCTGAAGCGCAGGGCTGTTGCGCACGTCCACGCGGACGGCGCCCGTATCGATGTAAGCATTCCAGGGCGTTGCGATTTCCTCTATCTGCACACCGGATGACTCCACCCGATTGGCCGGCGCCATCAGTAGCTGGCCATCGTAGTAAAAATCGTCGCAGATTCCGTTCAGGGAGCATACACGGTCACCGGCCTCTATCCATTCCTGTGCGAGCAGGGGATCATCGCCCTGACTCAGGTCTGCTGCGGCCTCAAAACGCGCAAAGGGTGACACGATCTGCGTATGAAGCGATCCGTCCGCAATACTCTGGGTCAGGTCCGTCGCGACCGTCATCAGCGACACCGGGTTGAGGCAGGACTCGGCGGCGAAAGTATCCAGCCGCAGCGTTGTGGGACGTCCATCCGGTCCCGCCACGTAAGTAGTCCACTCTGCCCGGGTTCCGCAGGGATCTTTCTCGCGGCGATAAACCGACAGGGTCAGGTAGTACTCTGCTGCGGTGTCATCCTCGAACAACTTGACGGTTACGGGTGTGAGGTCTCCAGCTTCGGCGGCAGCCAGCAGGCCCTGGGGATTCTGCAGGGTAAAATGATAGCGAGCGGTCGGTACAGACACGCCCATGCTCACTGGCGTCAACACCGCTTTCTCGCCGCGTATCGCCTTCTTGGCCTCTCCCTGTACTGTGCCGGGATAGAAACCATTTTTGAAGTTGATCAATGCTGTCCGGTGCTCCGGGGTGACATCCAGATAGTCTGCATCGAGGTTCCACCACGGTGAAACGACAAGATCAAGTGGATTCTGGTAAACCATCGTATGCACCGGAGCGGCATTGACGTAGTCCTTCCAGCGGCTGTTATCCTCGACATTAAACTCGTCTGCGTGTATCAAAACCACCTCCCGGCTGTGAAAGGTGCTGTTGTACAGGCCTCGGTCGGCCACAAGATTACCCCAGAAGATGTAGTCGTTGGCTACCACGAACTCCCGGGCCAGACGCGTGTTGCTTGATACGGGCGGCTCCGGCCAATTTATACTGGAGGAGAAGTACTTCGTCACTACGTGAGTAACCGGATCTTCCACACCCACGAAGCTGACGATGGCATCCGGCTCCGGCACCTGATCCAGCGAGTGCGTGACCGGTTCGGGGAAGGTTAGCAAATTCACCGGATCCGCGGAGATCGATGCCGCTGCGGCCTGTATCACTGTAAAGCGGGGTTCGTCGGTAACTGGATCATTGACAAACACCGACCACTCGGCTCTGGCGCCCTCGACCAGGCCGCCGCTGGACTGGTAGATATTGAGTACCAGGAAATAACGCGGCTCTTCACCCGCAAGAATGCGGATGGGAGCCAGGGTAATTCCTGCGGGCAGGTGGTCAGCTTCGAAGTCCTGCCGCGCTGCCTGATCCTTGAATTCGAAATTGATGAAAATCGAATTGGGGCTGCCACCGACATTGAAGTTCATGAAGGGAGCATTGCCGCCGTGCACCACAGCCCCGGTGTAATCAACAGCGTCCATTTCCAGGAACAAGGTTTTGAGCAGGGGACGGATGTCCTCATCCGCAGACAATCCGGCGAGATTGACGCTGGCGATGTTGCCATACGCGACGATCGCTGGTGCCGGGTTCGCTGTTGCCGGGGTGCCCGCCAGCTGTTCGAGCAACTTGGTGCGGAAGGTCTGGGCGTTATCGGTGTAGAACGCCAATCCGCCTGAGAGTACACCGCCCTGGATACCGAATGAGGCGCTCACCACGCGGGCCTGACTGAGGCTGGCTGTGCCGCTACCAGGCGCGGCCACCGTGCCGTAGAGCGCGGGCAGGCCGTAGATAAAGCTGTTGGGTTGTCCGACGTTCAATCCGGCGAGATAAGCACCGAGAGGGCCGGTTGCAATCGCACCGCCAACTCCCGAATAGACATCCAGTGCCTGTTGCAGTGTAGCCTGGGGCCCTATCGCCAGGGTCAGGCTGTCGATCCTGGCGAGCTGTAGGTCGGTCCCATCAATTGACCAGCGCGGAAAGCCCTGATGGCTACCCGCTGCGGTAAGGCTGATGCCAGATGCCAAAGTATCGACATCTGAGCTGTCCAGCTTGGCCAGCAGGAGAAACTGATCGGGGCTACCCGATATCTGTGCCAGCACCAGGCGCTGTGCGTGTTCGGCGACAGCCATTCCCGCGCTGTACTGCTGCAGGATTTGCAGTGGGCCTGAACCCCAGGCTGTGCTTGTTACGCTGGTATCCATTGCGCCGAGCGCGCCAGGGTCTATCTGGAAAACGCCACGGGTAGTTGCCGGGAGGAACTTCAATAAATCGATTTTTTCGAAAATCGGTTCCAGAAAGGTATCAGCATCAACCGCCGTAAAACTCGCAGGAACATTTTCCAACGCGCAGGGAGTCCTGTTGCCACCACAAAGATAGCCGTTTTGTTTCTTCCATCCGGCAAACCTGTAGCCGGCGTTGGGAGCAGCGGTAAACGTATCGGAGAAAACAGAACCATTAACAACGTCGATGACGCAGGTCTGCCCGGTAGGGCAATCATAGTTTCCGGTACGGGATACTATTGCCCCATTTGCCGACACTACCTGGGTAATCTTACAGCCTTGCATAAGCAGCAGGAAAATGGCGATGGAGATGACTTTTGCGGCATTGGTGGCCATGGGGCGGTCCTTTCTATTAAATTCCAGGGTTCAGGGTACCCGTTCCAGGTGCAGCGCTGGATAACCAGGTCAACCGCGTCAACCAGAAGCATCACCGCATCTGCTGCTGAAGGTATCAGCGGTGAAAGCCGACCTTAATACAAGAACAAATTATGGGCTTAAAAAATAAAACAGTCAAACCTGATTTATTTTTTGTTTGTTGAGCCGGTCACAAACCCGTTTTTATAATGAAGTGAAAATTCGCTCAGTTATGGGCCGAGCAGGCTTTGATCAGTACATCGGGTTTTGGCAAATCGGCTTCGCAAGCCTGCTTGCACGCCCGGGTTGCTTCTCCCCACTTGAGCGGATTGAGAATGCAGCCGACGTAACAGGGGCCGGCAGCGATCGCGAGCTTGCGGAAGGCGCAGTCCTTGCCTTCCTCACCTAAAAACTTCACACCCGGGGGGGCGGAAAACGTCTCGAAGATATCCATGCCGTCACCGACGGGCTCCAGGCCAGCTTTTGGCTTACCCTCGGGCGACAGGTTGCCAGTGACAAACAGCACGGCGTTGGCGATGAGTTGCTGAAAGGCGGGGTCTTTCATGGTTTCATCGCTGTGTCCCAGGGTGGTGCCAAATATAGGCGTCATACCCTGGGAGGCAAGCCAGGCCGTCGTGTGCGACTTGCTATCCTCGCCTACGCTGCTTAGCAGCGGCTGGGCAGTAAACGCCAGGTTGATATACAACTCGTCGCTGGCCGCGGTCCAGTCCGCGGGGATGCCGCGGAGAATGGGATGTGGTTCCTGGTGTAGCTGGGGTAATGGTCGCAGTGCCTCATGCGCCTTCGTCTGGAGTCCAAACATGGGCCACCAGAGGTCGGTTTCCCGGAACGAATGCATGGTGCAGTGGATGACCAACGCCGGCACCCCGAGTTGTTCGGTCTGGCGGCGCAGGTTGGCTATCAACGCGGCGTCCTGGTTGTCTGCCATACAGATGTTGTAGATCAGGACATCATAGCCCGCGGCAAAGTCTGTGGTTTTCCAGCGCTCCAGTTCCGCCAGCGAAACGTCGAACCGGACATTGGCGTGCGCGGCAATGCCATGCCCCAGATCCTGGGTTTGCTGCTCATAATTGTGGTAAACGCCGGGACTGGTGAGGATTAACGCGCGCAAGGGTTGGGCAGCGCTGCACAGGCTGCCGTAGAGAAGCAGTAGCAGAATTGCCAGTGCGCGCGGGAGATACAGCGTGCTAAGCATGATTGTTGTTCGATTATTATGCGTTGTCATGCTATCGAGCTAATCCCAGGGCAGCTGTGGCCAGGCAATCACCTAGAAAGGAGCGGGTCCTGGAAACTGCTCACGCAACAGGGGTTTCAGCAATTTCCCCGAAGGGTTGCGCGGCAGTGAAGCGACCAGTTCATACAGTTGTGGCACTTTATAGCCCGCCATGTGTTCCTTGCAATAGGCCTTCAGGCTGTCCGGGGTCGGCGCGGTGCCGGGTGCAGCGACCACGATGGCTAGCGGTGTTTCACCCCATTTCTGCGAGGCGACGCCGATGACAGCCGCCTCCTGTACCTCAGGACATCCGGCGAGTATGTTCTCCAGTTCGGCCGGATAAATATTCTCGCCACCAGAGATAATCATATCCTTCATGCGATCGCAGATGGTAATGAAACCTTCCTTGTCCCAGGTGCAGATGTCGCCGGTATGCAACCAACCGTCTTTCAATGTTTCAGCGGTGGCCTTGGGATTATTCCAGTACTCCTTCATCAGGTGTCGGCCACCCACCAGCAGTTCTCCGGCCTGCTCGGAGCCCATGGGAATGGTAGCGCCCGCGCTGTCGACGATTTTTACTTCGGTATGCATCTGGGGGCGCCCGCAGGAACCCACCTTCGCCTCGGCGTCCTCATGCAGCAGCAGGGTGCCGGGGCCGCAGGACTCGGTGAGCCCGTAGGCCTGGAATATGCGAATGCCCAGCGCTTCATACTCGCGCAGCAGGGACACGGGCACCGGTGCCGCTCCGGTGGCGATCCAGCGCACCGAGGAGATATCGTTCTGCTCCCGTTCCGGCGTCATCAGCATGAACTGCAGCAGGGCGGGTACCGCCATGAATATGGTGACTTTTTCCTGGTCGATACAGCGGAACATGGCGCCGATATCCAGTTCGCGCATGATGACGCCGGTGCCGCCGCGGTGCACCAGCAGGGAGGTCGGGCTGAGGCAGCCCACATGAAACATAGGCAGTGCCAGCAGGAAACGATCGTCGCCGCGCATGTCGGAGGTGGACATGCTGGTCAACTGCGACCAGAGCATACCCTCGTGACTGTGCACGGCACCCTTGGGGCGTCCAGTGGTGCCTGAGGTGTACATGATAAAGAGATTGTCGTTATCCCACGCGCCCACCGGTGGTTCCTGGGTCGCGGCTGTGGTCATGAACTGCTCGTAATCGAGTGCCCAATGCGGCGTGCCCGCGTCGCCGTTTTCGCGACGCAGCCACTGCTGCACCGGTAGCGCGCCGTGCGCACCGTCCTGCAGGGCATTAACGGCCGTCGTCAAAATCGGAGTCGTACACCAGCGCTTTGGCGCCCGAGTCCTGCAAAATGTAGGCGATTTCCCCTGCGACCAGGCGCCAGTTGACCGGCACCATCACCGCGCCGATTTTGGCCACGGCGAAGTAGGTTTCTACAAATTCGATACCATTCTTGAGCAGCGTAGCGACCCGGTCGCCGGGTCTGATATTTTTAGCAAGCAGGCCGTTGGCCACGCGATTGGCGCGGGCGTTGAGCTGGGCGAAGGTGAAGCGGCGGTTGCGCTCGAATTCCACGAATGCTTCGCGGTTGGGACAGATTTCCGCGCGCTTTTTCAGGAGCAGCCCGATATTTGTTTTCATCATCGTTATTGCCGACAGTGGAGATACGCCGGACAGTATTCCACCAAATCAATGTCCTGAGTAGGGCTTGGTGGCGGGAAGACGCTGGTGTGACTTACATAGTAAACCAAGGGTAACTTCCTGCAGCGAACGAGACCCCGAGATATACCAACAACGGGGTAGTGCGAAAAGACGTGACTTTCGGTAAACAGGCAATTTATAGTTTCCACAATTCACACCTGCAGCATGCAATCAAGCGCTGATATGAAAGACAGATCGAAACTACTGCTTCTCACCCTCTGTGTGTTACTGCAGACTGCCTGCAGCAACAATGCTGCCTACCCCGAGGAGAGTTTCGCCTACGACAGCCTCTTCAAGTTGCGGACCGATGGCGAGGTCGCCATGGCCTGCGAAAGCGCGCGTCGCTCCCTGTTGGGGGATGGCTACCTGATTGTGAGTGCCAATAGCGAGGGTGCCGTAGGACGGAAGGCTTACAAGAGTGAAGGTAAAGAGAACACCTTTATCGAGATGAATGTTGTTTGCGTGCCCGATGCCACTGGCAGCACGGTGTTCGCAACCGGTGTGCTCAGTACGTATACACTGAAAATGAGCAGTAGTTCTGCCAGTGTCGGTGTCAGCGCCCTGGGTTCGATCTCGCTACCCATCGGTCAGAGTGCCGATTCTCTGGTGAAGGTCTCGGAAGAGACCATCAATGACAAGGAGTTTTACCGGCGGTTCTTCGTCGCGGTCGATACCATTCTGGGCGATTTAAAGGCTGGCAAGGCGGCAGCGGAACCGGCAGCGCCTGCTTCGACGCCAGAGCCGGTGTCCGCGCCGGTAGTGCCAGAGCCGGCAGTTGTACCCGCAGCAGCGCCTAAGGTGGCAGCGCCAGTCGTCACCCCGGCTGTCACCCCGGTCGAACCAGTAACGGTGTCAGAGCCTATGCCGGCGCAGACCGCACCGACGCTGTCGGAACCCAATCCAGTGGTGGCTGCCCCAATGACAGTGCCAGAGTCGCTTCCCGCGCAGGTAGCACCGGCGATCACACCAGAGCCCATACCCGAACAGGAAGTGCCTGCGGCAGTGCCGGAGCCAGAGCCCATCCCGCTGCAGGAAGCGCCAACGAGTGCGCCAGAACCATCTCCCGCCCCGTTGATTGAGTCTTCGAACGGGATTACGACGGTCACATAATCAACAATTTTCCCCAGCGCTACAATTCAACGGTTACTGCAGCAGCGCACGCGTTGGCGAGATCCCGCGCTTTCTCAATAGTGTCAGCGACCGCCAGCGCCACGCCCATGCGGCGCGACCCGGACACGTCCGGCTTGCCAAACAGGCGCAACTGGGTGTCGGCTGTTGCCAACGCCTTGTCCAGGTTGCCAAACCGCACATTGCGGCTCTCGCCCGAGACCAGGATGACACTCGACGCGCTCGGGCCATGTTGCCGGATTGCCGGAATGGGTAAATCCAGAATTGCCCGCGCGTGCAGGGCAAACTCGGACAGATCCTGGGAGACCAGGGTCACCAGCCCGGTATCGTGCGGCCGCGGCGAGACTTCACTGAAAATCACTTCATCACCCTTGATAAACAATTCCACGCCGAACAGCCCCTTGCCGCCCAGCGCCGAGGTTACTTTCCGCGCCATCTCCTGTGCGGCGGACAGCGCAGCGGCAGTCATCGCCTGCGGCTGCCACGATTCCTGGTAGTCGCCGCCCTCCTGCCGATGCCCTATGGGTGCGCAAAAGGACGTGCCATCGCGGTGGCGAATGGTGAGCAGGGTGATTTCAAAATCGAAATCCACAAAGCCTTCGATGATGACTTTGCCTTTACCGGCGCGCCCGCCCGCCTGCGCATAGTCCCATGCCTGCATCAATCTCGCTCGCGTTGCGCAGCAGGGACTGGCCCTTGCCGGAAGAGCTCATAATGGGTTTGATCACACAGGGCAGGCCTATGTCTTTTACGGCGTTCAGGTATTCTTCTTTCGTTTGCGCGAAGCGATACGCACTGGTTTTCAGCCCCAGTTCTTCCGCTGCAAGGCGCCGAATACCCTCGCGGTTCATGGTCAGCTGCGTGGCTTTCGCGGTGGGAATGACGGTGAAGCCCTCGTCTTCCAGCTCGGCCAGCGTAGCAGTTGCAATAGCCTCGATTTCGGGCACGATCAGATCGGGCTTGCTCCAGCTCGATGACAGCGCGCAGCGCCGCGCCATCGAGCATGTTGATCACATGGGAGCGATGCGCGACCTGCATGGCGGGCGCATTGGCGTAGCGGTCTACCGCGATCACTTCGACACCGAGGCGTTGCAGCTCAATAGTGACCTCCTTGCCGAGTTCACCCGCGCCGCACAGCAACACTTTTTTTGCGCTGGGGCTGAGTGGTGTGCCGATAGAAACAGATGTCATGGATGGGTGTTCCGCGCGCGTGTAGTCAATGCCCCGCGAGAATCACGGGGCGAATCAGCATTACTGGACTTTCACCACACCCGGCGGCTTCCAGTCACCCTTGCCAATCGGCAGGATGGTGGGCGCGTCGGTCCTGGGCCAGTACAGACGCATCACCAGATAGATCGGGCCGTCGGGTGCGGGCAGCCAGTTGGATTCCTTGTCGGCGCCCGGCGAGTCCTTCTGCACATAAATAGTCAGTGAGCCGTCCCCGCCCTTTTTCATTTGCGGCAGCATGGGTGAATTGATGAGGTAGCGGTTGATCGGGTTCTTGATCAGCAACTGGGTCTTGCCATCGTACATGGTGATCGACCAGAAGGCGTTGACCGGCGGCAGCGCGCCCTCGGGGAAAGTGATCGTGTACCGGTGCTTGCTGCCGTCGAGCGTGCCCCCCGCAACGTCATTTCGCGTCATGGGATAGGTCGCCTCGATCACATCGTTGCCAAAGATTCCTGCTTTCGCGCCGGCGGCGCGCTTCAACCAGTCGCCATTGAAAAATGCGCGGTCGCCAAACGGGTCGCTGAGCCCCCAGCCGTTGACACGCAGCAAGCTACTGGCGAGGTATTTGTCGATTGCATCGCTGCCCTGCTTCATGCCGATCAGCAGTTCCGCTTTATGCGCCACAGAGAGGTCCTTGAAATCGAAGGCCTTGCCCGGACCTATGCCAATACTGGCCAGTTTGTCGCGAATCGCCTTTTCCTCCGGACCCGGCGGCGCAAACTGCAGCGCAAAATCCAGGTACTCGAAGAAATTGGTTTTCACCATCTCCTTGTTGATTTTGGGAAAGTCTATCGCCGGCGCGGCGGGTGGCGCCGGTTGCTTGAGGTAGGCGGAGAGCGGCTGTGCCTTGTAGCCGGCCTGCACCTTGACCACGTTCGGCATGTCCTCGGGATTGAACAGCTGGGTGCGGAAAATCGTCAGCGCAAAATCCGTGCTGGAGGCGAATGTCTGCTTGATGCCGGGCGGTGTTTCTCCGGGCGGCGATCTGTCCAGCCCGGGCCGACGACCATGTAATCGCCCGCTTCCGGGCCAGTAGCCCGGCTGCCGATATAGCCGTAGTTGAAGGTGTTGCCGTCCACCAGCTGCACGGAGTAGTAACGCGGCGCGGGCACCGCCGGCACGCTGATGACCATCGGCTCGGCGCGCAGGTCCAGCCAGAGCATGGAGTAGGGCGTGTCGCTGTTGGGCGTAACGATCGTCGTGTCCTGCCAGGTGAACACGCGCGCTTCGTTCGCAATCTGGTTGAAGGGCCCCTTGTACTGCCCGGAATTTTTGTCCACGACAAATTCGTACATCGTCGCGTAATTCATCACGATGGGCAGGCCGTAGATAAAGCCCTCCTCGGCGATGGCGCGGGTTTCCTCGATGCCGGGCGCGGCGCTGCCCGCACGTTTGTCGTCCTGCTTTGCCGCGTTGATCGGATCGTGATTGTCACTGAATGCCGCCAGGGGTGCCAGGGCGAGAACGAAGGTGGACAGGGCGAGCATGCGTCGCATGATTGTCATTAGGTTATCCTCATTATTGGGTGGCAGGGAGCCGGGCAGTTCAATGTCAATCATATGCATATGCCCGGCGTAAGAGTCGCGGTGTAACCGCCTGGCTCGACGGTGTTTACTGCATCGAGTCGTCGCGCGAGGCGCCGGCAAAACACGAATTGCTGCCGTTATCGGGGCAGATCACGACATAGCTGTTGCGTTTGTCGCAGCCGGTGACTCCCACGGTAAATTCAGCCCGTTCAGGAATCATAATGAAGGGCCGCACAGGTGGTTGAATGGTTTCGCTGGAGATGAGCGAGCCCGTGGCAGAGGGGCAATTCATTTCGAACTGGCCGCGCCGTACTGCCATGTCAATGGCGGTGGGTTGTATCTGGTCGGCGAACGGGGGGCCGGAGGCGCAGGCTGACAACAGGATTGGCATAGCGACAAGCAATGTATTGTGCAGTTTCAACATAACGGACTCCTTCTATATCTTTGCGCGTTTGAGTGATCCCATTGCCGGGAGCGGGTTAATCATAGTAGAAGGGGGAAATTAGGGCAAAAGTATTTCCGTGTTGAACTTACTTCCCGCGCACACGGTAGGCAATATAAAACGGTACCAGCGTAACGAAGGCCAGCAGCGCCAGCAGGATGTGCGCACCAAAGCGATCCAGCACGCCGTTGAAAATACCCTGCAGCCGTCGCGTTGTAGTGCGCAGGAACCGGCAACACGCCGTTAGCTGCCGCGTAGGCGTGATAGTGCTTGACGCATTTGCTGCATGCGCTCCGGCATCTGCTGGCTCAGGTCCCGGGTTTCACCGGGATCGGTAACAATATTGTACAGATGCCAGATATTGTCGCCGACCGGAGGGATATTCAGGACAATCTTGTAGTCGCCCTGGAACAGTGCGGCATTGCCGCCTAGCTCGTAGCCAGTGATATCGGTGGGCGAGTACGCCGCCTCGACGTCACCGCGAATCAGCGGCAGCAGGCTGCGTCCGGTCACCGGCTCCACGGGACGACCGCCGTAATGGCTGGCGGGCGGGCTGACACCGGCCATGTCCAGAATGGTGGGTGTAATGTCGGTGACATAGGCAAATGCGT
>CAVQGV010000024.1:0-36929 GCA_963712135.1 uncultured Gammaproteobacteria bacterium | reverse complement strand
ACGAAGTGGCACCCCGAACGCTGCATGCGGTTAAACAGCTTCTCAAAGCCTTTTTTAGGCATCCAGGATTGTTTTGGCGATCACGGTTCAGACATGAAAACCTCCATGAATATCTGGATGAATTTGCCTATAAAGTTTCGTTTGATCGTACAGACCATCCATTAGACGCGATGGGCCCGTTTGAAGGTGTCGTAGCCGTATTGCCAAAGCTTTATTTGCGTCGCACAGAATCTATTCGCACTATTTCCCTGGTCAGCCAAATTGACCGGCAATTTACCTTCCTGGCGAAGGGCTACAATATCTTCACAAAAGACAATGTCATGGCTTTTACCGATGGCAACTACCCGGCGCCAGACTCAGAAAAGGCCACGGATATTTATATCTCGATTGGGATACTGAAAGACGATGTGTACCGTTTGCGCATGGCCAAAACGCTGGAAGGCGTGAATGATAATCGCCCGACAGAGATGGTGGTCGGAAATTTATGGGATCAAGGATGCGTTGTGACACAGGAAGAGACAGAAGACGTTTACTGTTTAAAAACCGCCAAATTGACCCTCAGGATCTACAAACAGGATTTTAATATCGAGGTTCTTGATGAAAATTGTCGACTGATTACCAGGACAGGGCGACGAAGTAATAATGAATTTCGCCTGGCAACAGATTCGTATCCCATGGGATATGCGACAGACAAGCGTTTCAAAACATGGTTTGCCCTGGACTCCTTTGATTTGGCACCTGACGAAGGCATTTATGGGTTGGGCGAACAATTTGGACGCATCAACAAAGTAGGACAAACATTACGACTGTGGATTCACGAGGGAATCGGCAACTTATCCGGGCGGGTTTATAAAGCCGTGCCGTTGTTTATGAGCAGTCACGGTTATGGCGTTTTTTATAATCATTCAGATCCGATTACATTCTGGATTGGCTCAAAAGAAAAAAGCAAAATCCAGGTTGGCATAGAGAGCCACGTTATGGATTGTTTTGTATTTATTGGCAGTATGAAACATATCCTTGACGATTACACAACACTCACTGGCAAGGCTGCAATGCCTCCCCAGTATTCCTTTGGCACATGGTTGGCAAGGATGTCCTATACAGACCACAACCAGGTCATGGAAGTAGCACGTGTGGCAAGAGAAAAGAAATTTCCAGCCGATGTTGTGCATGTCGATATTACCTGGTTTGAAGAAAGCTGGCGTTGTGATTGGCGATTTGGTCCGAAAAGGTTCCCAAATCCCAAGGCGATGATTGATCAACTGGGACGACAGGGATTCAAATTTACGGTCTGGCAAAGTCCTTATGTCCTGAAAGGGACGTGGGCATGGGATGAAGCCATTGAAAAGGGTTATTTGGCCAAATCACCCAAAGCTCCATTTATTTTCGTCGGCGCTTTCGAAGCGCGGCCAATTGATTTTACCAATCCTGAGGCCTCAAGGTGGTATCGAGATAGATTATTGAAGCCACTGTTTGAACAAGGCGTGGCTGCTATAAAAACGGATTTTGGCGAAGGTGTGCATCCGGGTATGGAGTTTAAAGAAGGGGATGGGAAAAAAATCCATAACTTGTATCCGATGCTCTATAACCGCGAGGCTTACACAGCGGCAAAAGAATATTACGGCGATGAAAACGCTATGGTTTGGGGACGCTCTGCCTATGCGGGCTCACAACGATACCCTGTGGTCTGGAGTGGGGATAATTCAGCAACATTTGGCAGCATGATGGGATCACTGTGCGGCGGGTTGAATCTGGGACTTTCCGGTTTTACTTTCTGGAGCCAGGACACAGGTGGATTCACGGGTGAACCTACGGACGAAATCATGATTCGCTGGACTCAGCTTTCAATTTTTCAATCGCATATTCGTTACCATGGCACTTATCCATTTCGTGAGCCTTGGCTATTTGGCGAAAAAGCGCAAGACATCATGCGGAATTTTTTGAATCTCCGTTATCAACTGATTCCATACATCATGAGCGAGTGCCGCAAGGCCATTGCGCAAGGACTGCCTTTATTGCGTGCCTTGGTACTGGAATATCAAGATGACCCAAACACCTATCATATCAGCGATCAATTTTTGTGCGGCAGTCATTTGCTGGTCGCTCCAATCCTCACTCCCGGCGGGAGTCGGCGAGTCTATTTGCCGAAAGGCAACCACTGGTACGATTACTGGAGTGGCCAAGCCTGCCAAGGAGGACAATGGTTGAGCGTAGATAGTCCGTTAGAAACTATCCCGCTTTATGTCAAAGCAGGCAGCATTCTGCCTTTGGCAAAGCCTGTACAATCAACGCAAGACCTTACTTTGGATAGTTTAACGCTCTGTGCATTTGGTGATCAAAGTCAGCAATCCAATTACAGGCTTTTGACAAAAACAGGTGTGCACATATTCGAGGCGGATCACCGAAATCAAACGATCAATACGGATTTGCCCGTTGAAAAAGTGATGTGGCACCATCCAGGTTAAAGTTATCTAAGGTGGCGTCCGTAGGCGGCGTGACCAAGGGCATGCCCATAAACAGGGGCAGGCTCAATCAGGGGAGAGCTGCATGCAGCGTCGGCGCAGGCGTTTCAAGGCATTGCCGCTATGCGGGGCAGCGCTGCTCGGCTGCTGGGCCGCGGTGAGCGCCGCACCGGGCGTGGCCGCCCAGTGGAGCGACGGAGAGCTGAGCGCCAGGCTCGACTCCTTCATCTCCACGGGGTTCTCGATGCGAACCCAGTCGCCGGACTGCCACAACATTCCGAATCTCACCGGCGCGTTGGGTGAGGTTGGCGCGATGGGCGTCACCCTGTGGAAATTCCCCGCCCCGGCGAACAACCCCGGCGGCTGCGTCGACGCGGACGATATCGTGACCAATTCGACACTGGTCAACGCGGACGACGGCAACCTCAACTGGGACCAGTGGGACGTTTTCTCTGTCGTCACCAAGGGGAGCCACGACCTGGAGCTGCGCTGGCGCAATTACGGCAGCTTCGTCCGCTTCAGCTACTTCTTTGACAGCGTGCAGGGTGGCATGAACGATCCGCAACGCACCCGGCTCGATTCGGACGCGCGCTGGCGCGACAGCATAGTCGAGGGTGGCGTCGTTGGCGGTCAGTTCCTGCTGCTCGACGCCTATGTCTTCGCCAACTACGAGTGGGCCGAGCGGAACTTCGACGTTCGCCTGGGTAACCAGGTAGTGAACTGGGGCGAAAGCACGTTCACCCAGGGCGGCATCAACGCCACCAACACCATCGATGTCACCAAGATACGCCTGCCCGGATCCGATATCCGGGAAGCCCTGTTCCCCGCCCCCATTGTGAAGGTGGGCGGGGACATCATCGACTCACTCAGCTTCGAAGCCTACTATCAGTGGGCCTGGCGGCAGTTCGAGATCGATCCACCCGGTACCTTTTACTCGACCAGTGACCTGGTCGGCCGCGGCGCGCAGGGCTTTTTCTCCGGCATGTGGGGGGACCCGGGCGCGACTGGCATGTCAGCCGAGGAGATCTTTGCTGTGCAACCCGGCGATTACTGTAATCCCGATACGCCTGCGACTTGTGCGGAACTTCGCGCTACCGATCCTGTTGATCTCAACTGGGCCTTCCTGGTCTCGGCTCCGTATCAGGGCGACAAGACGCCGGACAGCCAGGGGCAGTTCGGCGTCGCGCTGCGCAACTACGTCGACACCATTGAGACAGAGCTCGGCGCCTACTACATCCGCTTCCACGACAAGTTTCCCTCCGTCGGCTTCCAGGCCACGACCCTGGGTACTGGACCCGGGCGCATCGGCTACTTCCGGGAGTTTCCCGAGGACATCGACCTCTGGGGCCTGAGCTTCAACACTACGCTGTCCGGGATGTCCTTCGCCGGCGAGCTCTCCTGGCGCCCCAACGAGCCCGTGCCCATCACCAGCGCGCAGCCGGACCTGACGTACTGGAACCTGTTGCCGACCTGGGCGGGCGGACCGGGCGGCAGCGGTGGCGTCTACTCAGGCTACGAGCGGGAGGAGCGCATTGTCGGGATCGTGAACGGCGTCTACGTGGTCGGGCCGGGGACCCCCGTCCTGGGACGCGCCGTCAAGCTTATCGGTGCAGGGGACATGAACCTGCTCGCCGAACTGGGGGTCCAGAACTACCCCTCGCTCTCGGACACCTGTCCACCGTCGCCCAATCTGGTGCCGTTCTCGCCACAGCAACGCGATGCACTGGACTGTCAGGCTTACGCCACGCCCCTGGGTATCGACAAGGTCGACAAGACCCAGGTGAGCTACACCATTCGTGCGGACGCCAGCTACGACCGGGTCTTTGGCAGCGCCATTACGCTGCAGCCCATCGTCACCTTCCGCCACGACGCCTGGGGCGTGGGTCCCGGCAATGGCTCGCAGTGGACCGAGGGCGTAATGCAGATTGGGGCCTCCCTGGTGGCGAAATACCAGCAGTTGCAGGGCTCCATCGGCTACTCGAATACCTTTGGCGCTGACCAGGCAAACCCCAACATCGATCGCGACTTCCTGCAGGTCAGCATCTCCTATACTTACTGAAGGCGTAACGCCGCGACGGAGGATGAATCAAGATGGCGAGAATACTGGCAGGTATCGGGCTCGTGGCGGGGTTGTCTCTGGTCGCCGCCGCAGCACTGGCGAGGGTCTCCGAGGAAGAGGCCGCCCGACTCGGCAGGGAGCTGACCCCGGTCGGCGCCGAGCGCGCCGGCAACGCGGCGGGCACGATCCCCGAGTGGACCGGCGGCATTACCGCGCCACCACCCGGCTGGAAGCCCACCGACCCCAGGGTCGATCCTTTTGCCGGTGACGCCAGGCTCTTCTCGATCGATCGGAGCAATGTCGCGCAGTACAAGGACAAGCTCTCCCCCGGGCAGGTCGCGCTGATCGAGCAGCACGATGGCTACCGCATGGACGTCTATCCCACCCGCCGCAGCTGCGGCTATCCGGACTGGGTCTACGACGCCACGCGCACCAACGCCACCACTGCCGAGCTCGATGCGAATCAAGTCTTCCTCGCCAGGGGTTGGCACCCGGTCCTGTTCCCCATTCCGCAGAGCGGCGCCGAGGCGATATGGAACCACCAGTACGCCTTCCTGGCCGAGGGCATGATCGACCACCTTGCCAGCATGACTCCGACCGGCAGCGGCGACATGACCCCGACGCGGATGACGCTCACCTACGACACCAATATGTTCAATCCAGAGGTGAAGAGCTTCGATGAGGCGCAGGGCCGCTCAGCCTCGGTTCTGGTGGAGCGAACCGCGCCGCCGCGCCTGGCGGGCCAGGTCATCCTGGTGCATGAGATGGTGAACGAGGAGCGCCGCGCCTGGCTCTACAACCCGGGGCAGCGCCGCGTCATACGCGCGCCGACAGTGGGCTACGACAACCCGTTTGAGGGCACCGAGAGCCTGATGACCAACGATCAGGTGCGCTTGTTCAACGGGATCATTGATCGCTTCGACTGGAAGCTGATTGGCAAGCAGGAGCTGTACGTCCCTTACAATGTCTTCAAGGTCAATTACGGCAAGGACCAGACCTACAGGGAGATGTTCGGGCCGCTCTACCCGCGGCGCGATCTGATCCGCTACGAGTTGCACCGGGTCTGGGTGGTGGAAGCGACGCGCAAGCCGGGTGCGCGACACGTCTTCAGCAAGCGCGTCTTCTACCTCGACGAGGACAGCTGGACCGCGCTGGTCTCGGACAGCTATGACGACAATGGCAAGCTATGGCGCGTCATGGAGGGGATGATGGTTCCCATCGCTGAACTGCCTACCTGCAGCATGGAGGGCTCTTTCAGCTTCGATCTGGTAGCCGGCCGCTACGTGGTAGACCGTGTGCGGACGGAGGAGCCCAAACCTGACTGGCTGGCAGGACGCGAGGGCCGGATACCGAAGGGTATCTACACGCCCGATGCCCTGCGCAGGCGGGGCTTGCGCTGAGCAGTCGCGGAATCAGCTCCGTGGTGACAACCGTCACAGCTTTTTCTTTTTGTTTTTCTTTTTCTTTTTCGTTCCCTTCACTGCGGGCTTGGCAGCCATCATTTTTGCAATCTTGCCCTTCGCCTTCATCCCGGGTACCACGCCCAGAAAATCCCGCTTGCCAATCCCAACGCCGTTGTGGCGCAGGATGTTGTAGGCCGCCGCATAGTGGAAGTAGAAATTCGGCAGCGACCAGCCATTCAAAAAATCCAGGCCGCTGAAGCTGAGCGTGCCAATGGGCAACTGCATCACAATCTGTCTGCTCTCACTGCCGGCGAACTGGGGCGCCTTCAGCTCCTTAAGGAAACTCAGCGTGCGTTGAATGCGGGCCTCAAGCTCGGCGAAAGTCGTCTCATCATCCACAAACACCGGAGTCTCCACGCCCGCCAGACGCGAACAACAACCCTTGGCATGATCAGTGACAATTTGTACCTGTCGCGTCAGGGTAAACATGTCTGGCGCCAGGCGTGCATTCAGGATCACCGCCGGATCGATACCCCTGGCTTTGGCATCGCGGGCGGCCGTCTTCAGAATCGCTGAGAGGTTTTTCAGGTGGTGGACAAACATCGGTTTGGAGCTGTGGTAGATTAATTCGCTCATGACTACAAAACTCTCTAAAGGTTGGAAGAAAAAAGATTGTGGGTATGATTTAGCGGCAGCGCATTCCCTAATTCAGCAGGCGCAGGGCTAACGGATATCTGTAATGCTTGCCCTCCGACACCGCCACGGCAGCGATAATGCAGAACACCAGGTTGGTGATCACCAGCACGGGTATCAGCAATACGCCGATCAGAATGTACGTCAGGATGTAGGCAACCACGTATCCGATCATGAGGGTGATCTGGAAATTCAGCGCCTCTTTTGCCTGCTCGTCGATGAATGCCGACTGGTCTTTCTTGATCAGCCAGATGAC
This sequence comes from uncultured Gammaproteobacteria bacterium, assembly GCA_963712135.1. GTDB lineage: Bacteria > Pseudomonadota > Gammaproteobacteria > Pseudomonadales > Halieaceae > Marimicrobium. The sequence goes on along the minus strand of CAVQGV010000024.1, from coordinate 30,056 downwards.
CAGTGCGCCGATAAAACCGGACACTATACCCAGCAAGTGCGACAGCATCGCCAGATTCTGTTCGTCCTTGCTCGGGGTTTGCTCTACGGGGCTCGGGGTTTGCTCTACGGGATCGTTCATGGTTTGGTCTCCCTGCCTGGATTTAGCTCCGGTCTCGAAGCATAGCGTACGCCAGAATTGTGGCACGGGTGTATACCGGACGTAAACTATATAAAAAAACGCTAGTAGCCTCGCAGCGTGGCATAGCGCTGCACATGGTAATGTTCATCCCCCAGTGTCTGCTGCGCGACGCGGGCACGCTTGAGGTAAAAACCGATGTCCTCCGCGTCGGTCATACCGATACCGCCAAACATTTGTATCGCTTCGTCACTGACCAGCCGAAAGGTCTCTGCCACCTGTACCTTGGCGAGGCTGGCCATGAGTGAAATATTAGCGGCGTCCTCGTCGATGGCCTGCAGCGCTTTGTGCACCACGGACTTGGACAACTCAATTTCACAGAACATTTTCGCGGCGCGATGCTGCAGCGCCTGGAAGCTACCGATCAGTTCGCCAAACTGCTTGCGCTGCTTCAGGTAATCCAGTGTGCGCTCGAAGGCCGCCTGCAACGAGCCGAGCATCTCCGCCGCCAGTGCGATATTACCCCGGTCCAGAATCCCGGTGAGCAGAGCGTAGCCCTGGTGCAGTTCGCCGAGCAGGTCGTCCCGGGACACCGCAACATCCTGCAAGCGAACTTCAGCCATGTTGCGGCTGTCGACCATCACTCGACGCGCAACTGCAACTCCGCGCCGGGCGCGCTGCACCATAAACAACGAAATTCCCTCTTCCTCGCCGGTTTGTCCGCCAGTGCGTGCGACCACGATAAACTGATCGGCGACGTGACCGTCGAGGACATGCACTTTACAGCCATTGATGACATAGCCGTTATTGTGCGGCGCAGCCGTCGTGGCAATAGCAGTCGGACTGTGGTGCGGGCCTTCCTCCAGCGCGAGCGACACCAGCAGGTCGCCGCTGGCGATGCGCGGCAACAGCGCGGACTTTTGTTCCTCGGTGCCACCCAACAGGATGCCGCTTGCCGCCAGCGCTACACTGGAAAATAAGGGGCTGGCGGCCAGCGTCCTGCCGCTGGCCTGCAGCACCACGCCCAGTTCGACGAAGCCGCAATCCAGGCCGCCATACTGTTCGGGAAGAAAAGCGCCGGGCCAACCCATGGCGACCATCTCCCGCCACAGCTGCCGGCTGAAACCGTCGACACTTCTTTCATCGCGCAGCGCCCGCAGTGCGCTGACCGGTGCCCTGCGCCCAAAAAAATCCTCCGCCGTACTCTTGAGCAATGTTTGTTCTTCGTTTAATACCAGTGGCATACCGCTGTCCCTTGATTCATTTCAGGTGTTGGAGGGCAAACCCAGCACTCGCTTGGCAATAATATTCAACTGAATCTCCGAGGTGCCGCCCTCGATGGAGTTGGCTTTACTGCGCAGCCAACTGCGTGCCACGCGGCCCTCCTCGAATACCTCCCCTTCCCAGCCGAGGCTGTCCATACCGCCAATGGCGAGATGCAACTCATGGCGCTCCTTGTTGAGCTCCGAGCCATAGTATTTCAGCAGTGAAGAGGCCGGACCCGGGTCGGCGCCGGCCTTCATCTCGTCGCCCACCCGTTGCATGGTCAGGGCAAAGGCGTGCTCGCGAATCTGGCAACGGGCCAGTTTCTGGCGCAGTACCGCATCCGCGAGCTTCCCGTCCTTCACGCCCAGTGTCTCCAGCGCGACCTGCTCGACAGGCTTCTTCCTGCCCGCGCCACCGCGTCCCATGGAAGCCGCCATATTGCGTTCGTGTTGCAGCAGGTACTTGGCGACCGTCCAGCCCTTGTTCAATTCGCCGACCAGGTTTTCCTTGGGGACCTTCACGTTGTCGAAAAACGTCTGGCAGAAAGGCGATGCGCCACTGAGCAACAGGATGGGCGAGGTGCTCACACCCGAGGACGCCATATCGAACAACAAGAAACTGATGCCGTCGCGTTTCGGCGCCTTTGCATCGGTGCGCACCAGGCAAAATATCCAGTCGGCCATATCGGCGTAGGAAGTCCATATTTTCGAGCCGTTGACCAGGTAGTGGTCGCCCTTGTCCAGCGCCGAGGTTTGCAGGCTGGCGAGGTCAGAACCAGCGCCCGGCTCGCTGTAACCCTGGCACCAGCGAATTTCACCACGCGCAATGCGCGGCAGGTGTTCGAGTTTTTGCGCCTCGCTGGCAAACTTGAACAATGCCGGGGCCAGCATAATGATGCCCAGACTGGTCAGCGGCGCGCGGCAGCCAAGGCGGGTCATTTCCTGCTGCAGGACTTTGCTCTGCGGGCGACTTAAGCCGGCACCACCGTACTTTTGCGGCCACTGGGGCACCGTCCAGCCCTGCGCTGCCATACGCTCCAGCCACAATTTCTGTTCAGCATTCTGGTAGGTAAATTTGCGCCCGCCCCAGCAGATATCCTCATCGCCGGTGATTGGCGTGCGCATGCTCGCCGGACAATTTTCCTCCAGCCAGCCCCGCACCTCTTCCCGGAATTGCTCGAGTTGCTCCATGGTTCTCCCTCGTCAGGAATGGATACTGCCCGCTATAACAGACGTCAGTCGACGGGCGTGTCGTTGTCACATCAGGGTCAGGGTCTGCTCAGGTATTGAACAATACCTTCAGGTGCGACGGCCCGCGGAAGGCTACACCTCTAATCTTGCTCACAGTATCCGCAGCGGGATCGAAGCGCAGGTCGTGCAGCCGATCCAGCAAGGCGTTGAGCCCGATGAGCGCTTCGGTCAGGCCGAAATCGGCGCCGGCGCAATAGTGCTTGCCGTAGCCAAACGCCAGGGATTTTTCCCGGTCCCGGTTGATGTCAAACACCTCCGGCTGCGGAAACACCTTTTCATCGCGGTTCGCGCTGCCCAGCAGTATCAGCACAGGCACGTCGTCCGGTATGGTGACACCACCCAGCTCTGTCTCCCTGTCCGTCTGGCGCGACACAAATTGCACCGGGGACTCCCAGCGCAGGGACTCCCAGAGCAAGGGCTCCAGCTTGCTGCGATCATTCGCGACCAGCTCCAGTAACGCCGCATTGTTGAGTAGCGTATGCAATACGTTGCCCAACAAGTGGTAGGTGGTGTCCGCGCCACCGGTAATCAGCAGGCGCAAAAAGCTGATAATTTCAGCATCCGTCATTTTCTCGCCCATGACTTCCGCTTCGATCAGCTTGCAGATCAGGTCGCCCGTCGGATTGCCGCGTTTATTCTTGACCACCGGGTCCAGGTATTGCGCCAGACAGGCCGAGCCGTGCAGGCCGCGCGCCGGATCGGCGGCGACATGCGTCAGATCAATGCCCCAGCGGTGAAAGTCCCCGGCATCCTCCTGTGGCAAACCCAGGATCTGCACGAAGACGGACAGTGGATACAGGAAGGTAAAGTCAGGCACCAGGTTGGCGCGCCCACTGTCGGCAAATTTATCGATCAAGCTGTCGGCGGTGTTGCGCGCCATCTGCCTGAACTCTGCTCCCATAGCTTTCGGACGCAGGGCGGGGGTAATCAGGTTCCTGTGCTTCAGGTGCTCCTTGCCGTTCATACCGACAATGGTCTGCCCGAACACCATGCCAATGCCCGGATAATCGGGGCTATTGGATTTACTGGAAAACGACTCATCGTCCAGCAGCGCCTGTTGGGCCAGTTCGAAAGACGATACGTAGTAATTGCGCCCGAATTTGCCCACCGGACAGGTATCGCGCAGTGACTTGTAGATATCAAAGGGATTTTCGACCGGATCAATCGGACCGAGGGACATGAGTTCCTGGGGTGTTGAGGGCTGTTTGAATTGGGTCACTCTGCAACTCTCGCGGGTCAGCGCTCTGACAACTCGGGTGAAAAGCCTTTACGGCAACACATCAAATCAGGATGGCAGAAAAAAAGGTATTATTCAAGACAACTGCCTGAAAACAAACTGACGTCCACGCGGTACATCACGGAGTGGCATTCTCCTTGAGACTAAACGCCATCAGGGTATCGCCTAACCTGGTGCGCATGGTGGCGTGCCCACCGGCCGCAATCACCACAAATTGCTGCCCGCTGTGTTGGCCCCGATACGTCATCGGCGTGGCCTGCCCACCGGCGGGCAGGCGATGACGCCACAATTCCGCACCCGTGCGGGCATCATAGGCACGGATGTAATTGTCCATGGCGGCGCCGACAAATACGAGGCCACTGTCAGTCACGATAGGGCCACCGGCACTGGGCAGGCCCATGGTGGGGAAGAAGGGAAACCAGGACATGGCCGACACCATATCCCTGGGCGTCCCAAAGGGCACTTCCCAACTGATTTTGCCCGTGTCCAGGCTGACCGCCAGCAAGGTCCCCCAGGGCGGCGCGACACAGGGTACGCCGAAGGGTGAGAGCAGAATTTCGTGCTTCACGATGTAGGGGGTACCCAGGTTGGGAGAGTACTTGGTGTGCTCAGAGTCCTGGCTGGCCAGGGGCACCCGCTCACGCGGCACCAGCTCGTTATAGGCCACCACATAGTTCTGCGGCATGATGAGTAAATTGGCGTTGCTGTCATACGCCAACCCGCCCCAGTTTTGTCCCCCGGCCACACCAGGATACTCAATAGTGTGCTTGTTCAAGGCCGGCGGCGTGAACATACCGTCATTGTCCGCCGCCTCTATCTTCGCCCGGCAGGCCTGGCGATCGTAGAAGGTGAAACCCCAGGCATCGTCCGCGCTCAAACCGTAGGGGTGTAACGGCTGTGGAAAAGTGGGAAACGGCTGGGTCGGCGAGGTGTACTCTCCCGGAATGTTGGTCTGTGGCACCGGCCGCTCCTCGACCGGATAGATGGGCTCACCCGTCTCGCGGTGCAAGACAAATAGATGTCCCATCTTGGTGGCCTGCACCACTGCGGGAATTTTTGCGCCGTCCTTTTCAATATCGATCAACACCGGTTGTGCCGCAATGTCGTAATCCCATAAATCCTGGTGCACGACCTGAAAATGCCACGCTACCGCGCCAGTCAGTGCATGCAGGGCAACTACGGAGTTCGCGTAGTAGGCGAGATCGAATCCGTGTTGCTTGCGATGGCCCCCGACAAAATCCAGTCCCGGGCTGCCAAAGGGGACAAATATCAGGTTGCGCTGCGGGTCGGCGGAGGAAATTCCCCAGGAGTTGGGTGTGCCGCGGTGATAGAGCTGGTCCGCGGGCGCACCGATGGCCTGGGGCGACGGCGCCCCCGGCGGCACCGGATCGAAGGCCCAGCGCAGCTCACCGGTGCGCACGTCCCAGGCCCGAATGACCCCGCCGGGCGAGTCGGCCCGCTGGTTGTCCATGACCATGGCGCCCTGCACCACGAGGTCGTTGATCACTACCGGCGGCGATGTCATGGCCATTTCATTTTCGCCAACTTTGCCCAGCCCGGTGCGCAGGTCGATGGCGCCGCGCACACCGAAATCCAGACAGGCTTTGCCTGTATCAGCGTCAATCGCCATCAGTCGCCCGTCCAGGGTACCCATGAAAACACGCGTCTGGCAGGGTGTCCTGGCGCCGCCTGCAGTCTCAGTGTCCGCGCTTGCAGAGTGGTCCTGCCACAGGGCCACGCCACGGCATTTGGTGGTCCAGGAACCGCTTTTTATACTGGGTTTACTGTCGAACACCCAGCGCTCCTGCCCGGTTTCCGCGTCCACTGCGAACGCGCGACTGAGGCCCGAGCAGAAATACAAGGTGTTGTTATGCAGAACGGGGGTGGCCAGGAAGGAGCTTGGCGGCACCCCGCGTTTCAGCTCGGAGGAGTCGCCGGTATGGTACTCCCAGGCCACTGCCAGCTGATTGATGTTCTCCCGGGTGATGTCCCGCAGCGGCGAGAAGCGGGTTCCGCCAGCATCGCCGCCCCACACCGGCCAGCCGCCCGTATTACCCTCGGCCCATGCGTTTAGCGTTGTGCACAGGCACACGACCATCAAAAGCAATTTATTCATCAGGCGTATATTTCTGCGAGTGGCTACTGAGTGCCGGGCGTCACCGTCGCGCCTTCCCTGCTCGCCGGGGCGGTGCCGTTGAACAGACCGGACGCTTCTATAACCGGTGCGCCCGTGGGATCAAGCCTGGTCACCTTGGGTATCCCGCCCTCCACATGCCAGGCCGGACCGCTGGAGTGGGAGGTCCACACATCACCCTGGTCATCCATATCCAGTTCGCGGGTGTAGGTCACCAGGGTGGGCAGCGGGTAAATCGTCCAATTTTCGTTCTCGGGTTCGAAACGGATCAGGGTGTCGCTCTGGGTGCCGGTGATCCACACATGGTCGGTTTTGGGATCCACAAAAACCGCATAGGGCACCTCACTGCCAATGGGCTGCACCGGTATCGCGAAGCTCTCCTGCCACGCCATGGTGTTGGTATCGAAGCGATTGATGGTCCCCTCGGAATAGCTGGGCACCCACAAATTGCCTTTCGAATCGAAACGCAGGCGACGCGGGGAGTCAAACGGTGTGGGTATGGAAGTGACTGCCAGCGTTGCGGGGTCAATACGGCCGATAGTCCGCATATTCAGCTGGCTGAACCATACGCTGCCATCGACGGGGCTGATGTCGATGCCGTAGGGCATGGGCATGGAGATGCCGTCCATGTCCGCCGAGCGATCTTCCAGGTTGAACAGGTCAGCATGCTTGATAAAGAAGGGTGTAAACCACGTGATGAGGCGCGTTTCCATATCGGGAAACTCCAGCCGGATAAATGTCTGTTCGCGGGTTTCGGGATCATACATGCCCACGTGGTTGGTCGCGGTGACGGTGTACCACAGGCGACCTTGCTTATCGAAACGCAGGGTGTGGGGGTTGATGCCCTCCTCCATGTCGACCATGTCCCAGGTTTCGGTGGCGGGATTAAACCCCGCCAACTGGTTGCCCGACGCCAGCGTCAACCAGATAGTACCGTCGGGAGCGGTTTGCAGCGAGTGCGGCGCGAGATAGGTTTCGTTGCCCTTGCGCTTGCCTTTCTCCATCTTCCAGTAGACGCCCCCCGGTTTATGGTCGCCGCGCGGAATCAGGTAACTGGTGCGATCGCCGTCGGGGTTCTGGTCGAACGTAATCTTGTGCAGGGTGTCCATGGGGCCATCCACGGTCCAGATGGAACCATCCGGGTGGTAGACCATCAGATCGTGCTGCCCCGAGGTGGGTCCGCCGAGGTCCCACTCCTCAATGACCGCCCTGCGCACTGCCGCCGAAGGCACTGGCAGTGGCCCGTTCTCGCCGTCATAGGCCGGAAGTTTTTTCAGCACATTGGCATCGCTGTACGCTGTGATCAGGTGATCCGGTAACTCCGCCTTCAGGCTGTTGCTGATAATAGCGCTGCGCCGCGCCATGTCGTGAATGATGTCCACCCACTGCTGGCGTGTGAACTGGCGGCGGGAAGTAATCGGCGAACCCTGCTGGTGGCAGTAGGTACACTGCATCTTGAACTCAAGCAAATGGTCGCGGTTATCAAACTCCTCCAGCACCAGGTTCATCCAGTAGTTGCTGGGCAGTTGCTGGATCATTTCGCCAGGATCACTGATACGCACCATGTCGATGGAAAGCCAGCGCCCCTGCGCGTGCGGACTCTGGTTTTCCAGGACCACATCTTTCCAGCCCGCCCGGCGCACGCGAATCCTGTAACCCTCGGTCCAGGGCAGTCCGGGCGACAGGAAGCGCCCCTGTTCGTCGGCAAATACACTCAAGGAATGAATGGGGTCACCGTGGAAGAAGGTCACCATGGCGCCCTTGACCGGTTTGCCGTCCGAGGCGACATCCCCGTAGAAAAAAGCCCGCCCCATCGGCAGTGGTGTTTGCGGCATACGCGGGGCTTAACGGTATTTGCAGAATCAGCAGCAGGAGGAAAGCTATCGGGCGTTGCATGGCGGAATTCCCAATGTCTATTCTGTCGTTATACTATCGAACAAGCGTGGCAGAATGAAAAGCATTATTCAAGCCAGCTGCCTGAAAATGGACGGCGGGGGAGTCCTCGGCTCATTCGCCCCCCAGGATACTCACGTTTTTGGACTGCGGCGGAGCATGACAATGCCGATCACTGAAGGTTTCCGGGTACAGAAACCCTTGTTAGGCATCGGCGCCTGTCTCGCCGGAAACCCGGTCCGCTACAATGGCGAGACCAACAAACCCAACGAGTACGTACGCAATATCTGCGCGCAGTTTGAGATCCGGCCCTTCTGTCCGGAAATGGGCATTGGCCTGGGCGTGCCACGACCACCCATCCGCCTGGTCGGCACCGAGCACGCGGTACGCATCGTCGACGTGAAGACGCACAGCCACGACTATACCGACCCGATTCGAGCCTATGCGCAGCAGGTTCTGGAACAGGCGCCGCTGTTGTGCGGCTATCTCCTGGTCAGGGGCAGCCCCAGCTGCGGATACGGACGGGTCAAGCGCTACTCCCAGGAAGGCCAGCACCTCGCCTCCGACCAGAACGGCATCTTCGCCGCAGCACTGGCGCACGCAGATCCCCTGTTACCGCTTGAAGATGACGGCCGCCTCAACGACCCGGGCCTGCGCGAGAGTTTTGTAACACGCGTCCGCGCCTACCACGACTGGAAAACACTGCTGCGGCAGGGGCTGACAGCCCATCGCCTGATCGAATTCTACACGCGCTATAAATACCTGGTAATGGCTCATCATGTACCCAGCTATCAATTGCTGGGGCCCATGCTGGCCGACGCCGGCCAACACCCCGTGGATGAGCTGGCCGCTGCATTTATCAGCACCCTGATGGCCGCCCTCACCCTGCGTGCCACCCGCCGCAGTCATAGCAACGTACTATTTCATCTCGCCGGCTACCTGAAGCGGCAGCTCAGCGCAGAGCAGCGCCAGCGCCTGAGCCTGCTGATAGAGGACTACCGGAGTGGAAAAATACCGCTTATCGTGCCGATCACCCTGCTCAAGCATTACCTTGCCGACCATCCCAATGCGTATATCGACGGGCAGGTATTCCTCGACCCTTATCCTGACGGGTTGCGGTTGCGCAACGTGGTGTGAGCGGCGTAGATCTTTTTTTAGCAAGGCTCCCCGCTTACGTGCAGGGGTATGCCTCGACGAATGCCAGATAAACCAGCCCGGATGCACTCTTATGTAGGTCCCCTGGATGTCTTTGCAGATACCCCACTACATCTTGTTTCACTTGCCCCAGGGTTACGCCGTTTTCTCCTGACGGCCAACAGTAATCCTTCTCGCGCCAGCCTGCCTCTTTAAAGTTGCCCACTATGTCGGCTACTCCGGCAATGTAGCCGAAACACTCGCCCTGCATGAAGGGGCTTCCTGACAATTGACATTGTTCCAGAAGGTCACTGCCAGAGACGAAACCAGCCCACGCCTGCGCGCTCGACAGCACCATCAGAGCAACTGCTGAAACTATTTTTCCCATATTTCCTCCCTGCCTTTTGGGCAAGGTTACAAAAGAAATGCCGCTTGGTATATGTGAATGATGCAGGTTCCGGATATGGCTTGAATGGTCGCGGCTACATCGCTATGGTTGGTGTTTGTGTGGCGTGTAAGACCCGCCACATGCATGGACAAGCACTGCAGCGGTGACCACCTGGGAATCCGGAGGCTACAGCATGAAAGACCCCTATCAATATGAACGAAACAAGGCAAAGCCAAGAGCAGGGGAGCTCGGTGACACTTTCGAGCGCGCGCCGCTCGACTTCCATACCGAGGAAGAACGTAACCGTATGGCTGCGGAGACTGCGCGGCACCGCGTTGCAGAGCTTGAACGGGTCCGCGAGACGCGCCGCAAGATGTTGGCCGACAAGGAGGCTGCCGCGCGGGCCGATAAACAGGCGCTGATCAAACGGCATGAAAGGTGGCTCACCGCGTGGCATATATTCCTGCTGATCGGCGGCATCCTGGCGCTGGCAAAAATCGTCGAAACGCAGCTCCAGTAGTGGCAAATTGCGCCATTGGTGTTATGCACAGAGCACCAGGTCTATACACCGGCGTAGATTGCCCTCAGCGCCGATCCGAGGTCGGGGTAGGCAAAATCAAAGCCCGCTGCCAGCAGACGCTGCGGCACTACACGCTGGCCATGCAGCAACAATTCCCCCGCCATCTCACCGACCAGCAGACGCATTACCGGCCCCGGCACGCCCGCTCGAATGAAAGTGCGATGGTGCGCCTGCAAGGCCGTGGCGAAGTCGCGTCCGGTCGCCGGCGCAGGACTGGTGATATTGAAAGGCCCCTGCAAGTCGTCGCGCGCCAGCAGGAACTGTATTGCACGGATGACATCCCGGCGATGTACCCAGCTCAGCCACTGCTGGCCAGAGCCCAGCCAACTGGCGACACCAAAGCGGAACGACTTTGCCATCTCCACCAGTGCGCCGCCGTCTCTGTCCAGCACGACACCCAGGCGCAACAGGCAAACCCGCACGCCCAACTGCTGCGCCTGCAGCGCCAGTGCCTCCCAGTCACTACAGAGTGTCTGGGCAAAACCCGGCGAGACCGCGGAAGATTCCGTCAGGCATTCATCACCGTGATGTCCGTAGTAGCCGATAGCGCTGGCACTCAACAGGACTGCGGGCGGACGATCGAGCCGCGCCAACAGATCGAGCACCTGGCGCGTGGTATCCATGCGACTGGCGACGATCTCGTGCTTGTAGGCAGCAGTCCAGCGACGGGCGGCCAGGGAAGCGCCTGCCAGGTTGATGACTGCATCAATCTGCTCGGTCGCCGCAATCTCGTCGAGGGATTGAATAAAGCGGCAACGGGAGCGGTCGCCCCGGGACGTGCGGCTGAGAATGGTCACCTCGGCGCCATTGGCCAACAATGCCTCTGTAAGCGCTGTGCCGATGAACCCGGTGCCACCTGTAAGCTAATACACGCATAAGCAACCCCGCAACGAAACTCCTGTTAATGTACGCCAGCGCAGCGCAATGGATCAAAAACCCGCCGTCTCATCCAGGCGCAGCGCCACGCCGTATAATGCCGTTGTGAACACACTACAACATGACACCCTCAGCCTCACGGCCTTCCTCGCCGCTCACCCCAAAGTAGTGGTGCTGACCGGGGCCGGCATCAGCTGCGCATCCGGGATACCGACCTACCGGGACCAGCACGGGAACTGGCTGCACCGTGCGCCCGTGCAGGAGCAGTCATTTCTAAAAGACGAACATACCCGCCGTCGCTACTGGGCGCGCTCCCGGCATGGCTGGCCGGTAATACGCGACGCGCTGCCCAATGCGGCGCATCTTGCCCTGGCAGCACTCGAGGAACGCGGCCATATCGAACTGCTGATAACCCAGAACGTGGACAGACTCCACCAGCGGGCAGGGAGCCGCAACGTCGTCGACCTGCACGGCCGGGTTGACCGTGTGCGTTGCCTCGTGTGTGCGACCATGCACAGCAGGGATAGCATCCAGGCAATTGCTGGAGCGCGAGAATCAGTGGCCCTACCCATCCCGACAAACCCCCCGGCCCGACGGCGACATGGAAATCCCCGACGAGATAGTTCTCCAGTTGGCCCTGCCGCAGTGTCAGCTGTGCGCCGGTGACCTGATGCCCGACGTGGTGTTTTTTGGCGGCACCGTGCCCGCAGCAACAGTGAATACCTGCCTTGACGCGTTGGAGCGGGCGGACGCGCTGCTCGCGATAGGCAGTTCGCTGATGGTCTATTCGGGCTACCGTTTCTGCCGGCGCGCCAGCCAGTTGGGAAAACCCATTGCGATCATCAACCCCGGCGTCACGCGCGCGGATGATCTTGCACACCTGCGCTGTCACTCACCGGCCGGACCGCTGCTCACACAGAGCCATCGCCCATCTCGGCCAGGGTATCAGCCCTGCCCCATACGCTCGCGGTAATCCCAGCTGAACAGGCGCAGCGGCTCGATGGTGATCAGGATCTCGTCCTCGGCCCGCGACAGCAGCCAGTTGCCCAGCTTTGACTCCGTACCGCCGAGGTAGCGCTGCAGCATCTCAGCCGAGCACCACACCGTCGGCATCGGAATCCAGCGTCGCGATGCCCTGCCCTCGCACCCCATGATAGGGCGGCTCATTCGGTGCCAGTTCAAAACCGACGCGATCGCAGCGCTGCAACAGGCTGACCAGTTGCGAGGAGCGGTGCGACACACAGCGCAAGCACTGTCCGTCATAGCCATACCACACCGAGACCACGCGCGGAAACCCATCGTCGGCCACACAGGCCAGACGCAGGGGAAATGTACTGTTGTGTAAAAAGGCATCGATCTGCGCTTTGTCCCACGGACCTTTCAGTGTGAGGGCCATAAAATCTGATCTCCTGCCGTAGCCGCCTGGTTGGATACCGCCTGGCAAGCTTAGCCCATAAAAAAGGCCCGCGGTATTTCTCCGCGGGCCATAGGGGCCTGGATGGGTACTTTCACGGAGGGGAACCCTTGGGGAGTGCCTCTCTATGTACTCATTCAGCAAACAATACGCACGCCTGGCCCGAACGGATCACATCAGCACTTCCGGAATTCCATCTGTTGTGTCAGGGTTGATGAATAATCCTGTGCATTCTGCATGCCTCAGGCTGCCGCCCTGCCGCGCTTGCGTTTGCCAACAACACGCTTTTTGCGGGCAGGGCGACGGGTGACCGATGGTGTCGCGGCGATATGCTTTACAAATTCCACCAGCGCCGACTCCCACTCGCTGATGTCATCGGGTTGGCAGATCACCAGGCCGTGCACATCGGGCAATGTGTCAGCCAGTTCTGTGGCAGTGGACACCGGGTGGGCGGTATCGTCTTCCCAGGCCAGGATCAGGGTCGGTACCTGCAACTGTCGCAGCAGGGCCAGGTCCGGCATATCGGAGCGGGCGGCGCCACCCAGGGCGGCCTGCACATGCAGCGGATTTGCCTGTCGCCAGTCCCTTCGTCGTATGCAAGGCCAGTTGACTGCGACCGTCTTCACGCATGGGGATGGGCAGCAGGTCCAACAGGCGGTAGGGGGCCGCGCCAAAAAGCCCCGATACCCGGGCCAGGCGGCGGTAAATTGCGGACTGCCTGGGCCGTGTGTCCCAGGCGGTGGGCGGCAGGACGAGCACCAGTCCCGCCACCTGTTCAGGTTGCTGGACGGCGGCCTGCAGGGCGGTGGCGGCCCCCATTGAAATCCCACCCAGCAGGCAGCGCGCAAAGCCGCTGGCCGCGGCGACAGACGGTGCCGACCGCAAGCATATCGGCAGCCATCCTGTCCCAGCAATAATCCCTGGCGTCATAGCTGCCGTCGGAATTGCCGTGGCCACGGGCATCGTAGCGCACGACCTGCGCGTAGCGCTCCACGACGCCCCAGTCCCACAAGCCGGCCAGATCCTCAACCCGCATGCTGCCCATCAGGCTGTGTCCCCAGACGAAGGGAATCCCCTCGCCCTGGCTGCGCACGGCCAGTTCCACCGCGCCGAAGCGCTGCAGGTAACTGTGGTTTTTCATTGCCTCCCCTCTTGTTCATCGCACAACTGCCGCAGACCGGCCATGGCAGCGAGCAAGCCATCAGCGAGTCGCTCGATATCCGGCACCGCCTTCTTACACCCCATCAGGGAAAAATTCAGGTTTCCCGCGTAGCTCCACACGGTGATATTGAGGCCGCAGCCCTCCACCAGCGGTCCCATGGAATACAGATCCACCAGCGTTCCGTAGTTGCCCGAGATGCGCTCTGCCGGGACCCTGCACGTTGGAGATGATGACATTGGTCAGTGGCCGGTAATCCGCCCGCTCCGCCTTGCGCTGGTACTGTCTGAGCTGGTTTTCCACAGCGAGAAAAAGGGCGGCAGGAAATGCATTAACTCGATAAAGGTATCCTTGCCCAGCAGGTCCAGCTCCTGCTTGGCGATCTTCGTCGCGCGCTGTATCGCGCGAAAGCGCTCCACAGGATCAGCAATATTGGTCCACAGGCAGGTCGGCAGGTAGGTGGTGCGATTGCCCGCTTCGCGCGCCGAGCCGGGTTCGTCTGCCGACACTGGAATAGCCGTGCACAGCGGCTCGGCGGGCAGATCATGGTGGAACAGCAGGTAATCGCGAATAGCGGTGGCTGCCAGCGCCAGGACCAGGTCGTTGATTGTCCCGCCCATGGCGCGGGCCACCACTTTTGCCTCCTGCAGCGGAATCTGTCGGGTGGTAAAGCTGCGACGGGGCGACAGGGCGTGGTTGAGTCGCGTGCGCGGTGGCGGATGCGCCAGCCGTTCCAGCGAGGGAGAGCCCACCTCACGGTGGAAGGCGAGCAGCCTCGAACCTGCCTGCCACAGGGCCGAGAGAAACGCGGGAAACTGCCGGATATCGATGTTGACATGGTCGCGCAGCGCATCCCACACCAGTCGTCGCGCGCCGGGCAGGGGTTCGGGCTGCCAGGGTGTGCGCGCCGTGAGGGGCGCCTGCAGACTGGCCTGTTGTTCGAACACCCGGCTGAGATAACGCACCGTGGCGGCACCGTCGGCGAGGCAGTGGTGAATCTTGTGCACAATCGCCGCGCGGCCGTTTTCCAGCCCGGTCAACATCCACAACTCCCACAGCGGTCGGGACCGGTCGAGGCGGTGACACATGATCTGCGAAATCATACCGTGCAGTTCACGCATGCCCCCCGGAGCGGGCAGCGCGGCGCGATAAATGTGGGAATCCAGGTCGAAATCGGGGTCGTCCACCATCACCGGATGGTGCAGGTTGAAGGGCACGAACAACACCCGCTGGCGCAACATGGGGACGACATCCAGCGCGGCTTCGAGGCGCTCGCGCAGGATACCGTAATCCGCCTCGCTATAATGCGATTCGAAGATTTGCACCTTGATGGTGTGCATCAACACCGTTGGCGTCTCGGTGTAGAGGAAACTGGCGTCCTGTCCGCTGAGTCTATGCATGGCGCTTTCGACGGGAGGCGATCCGCCGCGATACGCTCAGACAAACCCGCGCCAGTTCCTCCCCGAAGGCCGGATCCAGGCAGGCCATGTGGCCGTCGTCGTACAAAAACAATTCGCAGCCGGGGATCAGCTCGGCCATTTCCCGCTGGTGCTGGGGAGGAATGGCGCGGTCCCGCTCGGTACACACGACAGCGGTGGGCACATCGATCTCGTGCAGCCACGCGCTGGCGTCGTGCAAGGCCATTTCGCGCCCGGACTCAACCACCATGCGCAAACTGGCGCGGCGCAGCTCATCCAGAGCCCAACGCGCTTCTTCCTCATGCAGCTGGTCTGCCATGCGCGGCAGGAAGCGCTTCAACAGGCCCCTGGGCAGGTGACTGATCAGTTCCACGGCATTCCCCAGCCCGAGCAAAACAGCGAACAGCGGCAACACCACCAGTTCCTCATGGCGCGCAACCCGCGCCCTGTAGTTGGTGGCGGCCAGCACCAGTCCCGCAACATGCTGGGGGTGGCGGTGACGAAAGGTACTGCACGATCGCGCCACCCATGGAGTAGCCGACTGCGATCACCGGACCACAGCCAACCTCCTCTATCAGGGCCGCCATGTCGTCGGCTGCCCGCTCAAAGGTGAAGCGTTCGCGACCGCGCGCGCTGCGCCCGTGGCCGCGCACATCCGGGGCAATGATATTGAAGTGCCGGGACAACGCGGGGAACAGGCGGAACCAGTTCAGGCCCGATGAAACCACCATGCCATGCACCAGCAGCAGGGTCGGCTTTCCGGGATTGAGATGTTGCCGGTAGAAACAGCTGCCAAGACCGGGCAGCTCCACAAACACGCCACTGGCCTGTGAAACGCCACTACCTGACTGCCGGAACGTCGCCGGTGCGCTAAGGGTTTGCACATATCCTCCCGGAGCGACTCATGGTCTACCTCGATTTCCGCCTGCTGGCCGATTTTTTCGCGGGCCGCCGCGGCGATTTTTTCGCGGGCCGCCGCGCCACCTTTTTAGCCAGGCGCAGGTATTCGCGCAGGGCGCTGTCCAGGCCATCAATGATCGTCCAGGGATCGGGCACCAGCTGCGGCGCGATGGTCACCCCCACATCCACCTGGTCCACATAGCTCACGCAGGTAAAGTTGATACCCATGCCCGGCGTGATGATGGACATCGGGTACATGGTTTCCAAACGCGCACCGGCGATGTACATCGGCTTATCGCTGCCGTGCACATTCGAGACGATCAGGTTGGAACCAAGCATCTGCGACGTTTGCTCGGGCGTGGTAACAGACATCATGGCGGATACCATCAACGGCGGCATGATCTGGATCAGCTCGATAAACCCTTTGCCGCCCCCGCGGACCATTTGTTTGACCTCGGCGCATTCTGCGCTGATCGCGCGCAGGCGTGCGACCGGGTCCGCCACATCCGTGGCGAGGGTAACGGACGCCTGGGTAACCCGGTTGCTGATCTCCTCGTCCCCATCGCTGCGCAGCGAAATAGGGATCCCGGTGCGCAGGGACAACTGGGGCAGTTCGTCACGGGCCAGCAGGTAGTGGCGCAGCGCAGTGGACACCAGTGCCAGCAGGACATCGTTGACGGATACATCAAAGGCCTTCCTGACGGTCTTGATGTCATCCAGCGACAGGGAACCAAAGATAAAGCCGCGGTCGCTGCCGATGTCGCCGTTCAGGCAGGTCAGCGGCGTCTCCGATTTGGCGGGACTGCGGTCCGCCTGCCGCTTGAACTGTTCAAGTATTTTCGGGCGAACCACGTCCGCAATTCCCCGGTAGGCCGCCCAGGGAAATCCGGCCAGATGCAACGCGGTTGCCGTGGACAAACGCCAGCGGTCCGGCACCGCTCCCGCCCTGGCGCCGCTAATGCTGGCATCCACCGGCCGCGCTTTGGCATTGGGCGCAAAGTCGCACAGCAGTTCTCCGAGCTTGCTGGCGCCCTGACCATCCATCATGCAGTGGTGTAATTTCTGCACGATCGCGTACTTGCCTCCCTCGAGGCCCTCGATAAACCAGAACTCCCATAACGGTTTGCTGCGGTCAAGATGACGGCTGTACAGGTGGGCGACGACCTCGGACAGCGCTTCACGGTCACCCGGCGAGGGCACGGCGATGCGCTTGAAATGGTTCTCGTAGCGGAAATTCTCGTCTTCTACCCAGTAGGGCAGGTCCAGGCCCATGGGCACTTCGTGCAGTTTCCAGCGAAAGTGCGGCACCTCACGGATGCGCTCAATCACCTTTTTCTTGAGGTAGTCGAAACTGAAGCGGGGACAGGCGCTGGTATCCAGGATAACCAGTCCGACCGTATGGTGGTAAATAGTGTCCGTCTCCCCCGCCACGAACAGGATATCTTGTTTACCCAACTGCCTCACCACAGCCATAACGCCTTCCTTCCTTATTTTTCGACAGGCAACCTCTACCGAGGATTACACCAATGCAATCCGCTATCTAAGCCAGTTTGAATCAACGCTTCACTGAACGGGTAATGATTTGCATCAATGGAACGGTGGAATCGGGTTGCATTCCGGGTGGCCCCGGACCACATTTGTCATAGCAGAGACGTCATCTGGCGTGAACGTGGTTTGTTGCCTGCGCACGTAACTCTCATCATGCATTTCCTAACAGGAGTACCGCAGGGCAATGGCATCGAAACTGACCTTCAATCTCGCCGACCTGTTCGAATCCGTTGCCGATACCGTGCCGGAGCGTACCGCAATCGTTTCGCAGCAGCGCCAGTTGAGCTTCCGGGAACTGGACCAGCGCGCGACTCGCCTGGCCAACTGCTGGAGCGCCCTCGGCATTGGCCGCGGCGACCACATCGGACTGCAGTTGTACAACGGCAGCGAATACCTGGAAGGCATGCTGGCGGCGTACAAACTGCGCGCGGTACCCATCAACATCAACTACCACTATGTGACAGGGGAGCTGCAGTACCTGTACAACGATGCGGATCTCGTGGCCGTCGTCACCCACCAGGCCTTCGCACCGCACGTGGCGGAGGTAGTAAACCTCGCCGGGAAACTGCGGCACGTGTTCAGTGTGGCGGACAATTCCGGCGCGGCCGTCGATCCCGCTTTCCACGATTACGAAAAAGCGCTGGCGCAGAGTTCGGATGTGCGCGACTTCGCGCCACGCGACTCGGATGATCTTTACATCGTCTATACCGGCGGCACCACGGGCATGCCCAAGGGCGTCATGTGGCATCACCGGGATATCTTCTTTGGCGCCATGGGTGGGCGGCGACCTGGACCAGAGCCGCGGCCCCATAAAAGACCCTGCGGAGCTGGCCGGACGCATCGGCGACATGGCCCCCGCTGCCCTGCCCGCGCCGCCGTTCATGCATGCGGCCGCCCAGTGGGCCGCCCTGAGCCTGCTGTTCGCCGGCGGCAAGATCGTGATCCCGGCCGGGGGTCACTTCGATCCCGCCGCTATCTGGCAGAGCGTCGATGATGAGGCGGTGAACCTGCTGATCGTGGTGGGCGATGCCATGGCCACCCCGCTGGCGGACACCCTGGCGGCCTCGCCCGGGCGCTGGAAGGCTGCCAGCCTGCTGGCCATTGCATCGGGCGGCGCGCTGTTCTCCCCGGCCACCAAAGCACGCCTGATCGCCCTGCTGCCCAACTGCTTCATTGTCGACGGCCTGGGCTCCTCGGAAACCGGCGTGATGGGCAACAAGATCAGCGCGGGCGAAGGGGGTGAGCGGGAAGCGAAGTTCATGGTCAACGATTCCACTATCGTGCTGGATGACAACAACCGCAAAGTCGAACCCGGCTCTGGCGTGATTGGTCGCATCGCCCGCCGCGGCCATGTGCCCATCGGTTACTACAACGCACCGGAAAAGTCCGCCAATACCTTTATCGAGGTCGACGGCGAGCGTTGGGCGATCCCCGGCGATCTCGCCACCGTCGAGGCGGATGGGCGTATCCTGCTGCTGGGGCGCGGTTCCGTGAGCATCAACTCCGGCGGCGAGAAAGTCTTCCCGGAAGAGGTCGAGTCCGTGCTCAAGGAGCACCCGGATGTGCTCGATGCGGTGGTGGTCGGACTGGAGGACGAACGCTTTGGCGAACAGGTCGTGGCGGTGTGCCAGACCCGCAGCGGCGCCCCGCTGGAGCTGGAAAAACTGCGGGATTTCTGCCGCGGCAAACTGGCGAGCTACAAGATCCCCCGCCGCGTAGTCTGCCTTGCGCAGATCAAGCGCTCCCCGGCGGGCAAGGCAGATTACCCCTGGGCCAAGGAGGCCGCGCGCAACGCGGCCTGACAGGCGCCCGTCACCAGTGCAGTTGCGCCGTAGCGGCTTGTCCATTGCCTGGTTGCTTCATGTGCAATTTCTATTTGATAAACCGTCAAAAACTATCGATAATCTCCACCATAATTAAAATAGTCGGAGAACCGTATGCGTTGGCACTTAGCCGCCCTGATCGTCGCATTGGCGCCCTTCGCACCACAATCCATCGCGCAGGGCCGCGACAGCGAATTGGAAGAAGTCGTAGTGACTGCCCAGCATCGCGCGGAATCCGCCGTAGACACCCCGATCTCACTGTTCACCCTGAATGCCGAACAGCTGGAAAAGCAGCGCATCGGCAGCATTTCCAACCTCAACGGGCTGATTCCGAATTTAAACATCGATAGCTTTCCCGCCAACAACCAGACCCTGCGTCTGTTTATTCGCGGCGTGGGCCTGTCGGATACCCAGATCACCCAGGACCCCGCAGTCGGTGTGTATCTCAATGGGGCCTATATCGCGCGCTCGGCGGGCCTGACCTTCGATGTCGCCGACCTGGAACGCATTGAAGTATTGCGTGGACCACAGGGCACATTGTACGGGCGCAACACCACCGGTGGCGCGATCAAGCTGATTACCCGCAAACCCGATCTCAATGACGTGGCCTTTGACCAGACCCTGAGCACGGGCAACCGTGATCTGTTCAGCAGTAAAACATCCCTGAATGTCCCCTTCGCCGAAAAGTACGCGGCCAAGCTGGCGTACTTTTATGAGGATGTCGACGGCTTTACCAAGAACAACGGTCCGGGCGGCAGTTTCGGTGACCGGGAATCGAATGGCTTCCGGCTGGATTTGCGCGCAGAAGTCAGCGATACGCTGACCCTGGACTATGGCTACGACAACTCCAGTATCGAATACTACAACTACACCGCGCAGGCCGTGGTGCCCCGGCCGCCATTCCGGGCACCGGCAACCTGCTCGAGTGTCGTTGGCGACATCGTCATCGCCAATAACGTATGTCAACTTCGGCAGTAACCGATTCAGCGAAATGGCCACCTCGGTGCCGCTGCTACCCACAGACACTGACATTGATGGTCATACCCTGAACACCGAGTGGACGATCAACGACAGCATGGCCTTGCATTCCATCACCGCCTGGCGTGAGTTGCGCGACAAGAGCTATATCGACTTTGCCAGTGGCGCCACCGAGGAATTTCGCATCGATTTTAACTCAGCAGTGATTGGGGCCAACGCCGGTGCCGCCAGGATGGATCTGCCTGCGGTGCGTCCTGATCTGCAGCAGAAGCAGTTCTCGCAGGAGTTTCAGCTCATTGGCAACCTTAACGACTCGATCGAGTACCTGGGAGGTCTGTACTATTTCTGGGAACAGGCCGAGGAGGACGCCGAGCCCCTGCATCATATTTTCGACGTCTATCCCTTCCTCGGGGACGGTACGCTTTACAACCTAAGTTCGGAATACAACGAAATCGAAAACGACGCGGTGGCGGTGTTCACCCAGTTCACCTGGACGCCGGATATTCTCGAGCAGCGTTTACACCTCACCCTGGGAGGTCGCCTGTCGTGGGACTCGCGCAAGGCCGAGCGCCGGGTGACGGAACTGGACTGTACGTCGATCAGGATACTTCGATAGCGACCTTCGTTCCGCTATCGTTTTCAGCGCAAAACCCGATCACGACTTCGACGATACATCCTATACCTTTATTGCCGAATATGACGTGCTGGAGCACTTCAACGTCTACGGCAAATACGCCGGGGCGTACAAGAGTGGCGGCTTTAACACCAGAGACTCGACCGAAGAAGGCTTCAGCGACGGCTTCAAGGAAGAAAAGCTCAACGCCTGGGAACTGGGCTTCAAGGGCGAAGCACTGGATCGCAGGGTGCGCCTGAGTGCCGCATTTTCTACCAAAAGTTCGAGGATTATCAGTTTAATTTCCAGATACCGGGCACCATCTCCGACACACGGGTTTTCAATATTGATAATGGCGAAATGTCCGGTATTGAAATGGAACTAATGGCGATGCCGGTGACCGGTTTGCTGTTGCAGGCCAGTTATGCCTATCTCGACAGCCAGCTGGACCATGTGGACAACCCTTTTTGATCGATGAACTCGCTTAAGCGCGACGTTTTCCTTTGGCAACGCTCCGGAGCACACGTACAGTTTCGTTGCCGGTTACACCTTCCCGGCCACGACGGTCGGTGTCGTCAACGCCAACGCCAGCTATAACTTTGTGGACGAACGGGACCCGGAAAGTGAGACGACCTATCGCAAAGCCTACGACCTGATCAATGCCCGCGTGGCCTTATCCGAGATTGAGGGTCCGGGCGGACAGTGGGAAGTGGCTTTATGGGGTAAAAACCTGGCGGACAATACCTACGAGGCTTTCGTCCTCGACAATCTTGCCGCAGGCCATCGCGCGATCATCTGGGGCGACGGGCGCAGCTACGGGCTCGATGTCACCTATCGCTATTTTTAAGTATAGTGATTGACAGGATCATTCCCCAGTGGAGTTTTTGATGACAGTAAAAGAGTTTCTGATCAGAGGTATCAGGAAAGTAGCCCCCCTGGCGTTCCTGGATCCTGAAGGAGATAAGGGCATCGAGAAAAGGGGGCATCGTGGTTACATCGGCGGCCACTGGGAGGAGATTGGCACTCTCCAATTTGATTTTCTGCTATCGAAGGGATTAACACCCGAGAGCTACCTGCTCGATATTGCGTGCGGTGCATTGCGTTTGGGTGTGAAAGCAATTCCTTTTCTGGAGCCTGAACACTATTTGGGCATCGAGAAAGAAAAAGGCTTAGTCGCTGCCGGCTTTGAAAACGAGCTGGATAAAGAAGTAAGAGCTAATAAACGTCCTCGCATTGTAATCTCTGATGCCTTTGCATTTGGCGAGATTGGCCAGAAGGCGGATTTTGCGATCGCACAATCCCTGTTTAGTCATTTGCCTCCCGGATTGATTAATCTTTGCTTTAAGAATCTACGGCCGTGGCTCGCCGATGACGGCGTCTTCTTCGCTACCTATTTTGAAGTCGAGACACCGAGGAAAAATGCCAGCAAACCCCACGATCACGGTTATTTTGCCTACACGAAATCAGAAATGATGGAGTTTGGTGCAGCGAATGGCTTTACGGCCAAATACATCGGCGACTGGAAACATCCGGCCCATCAGGTGATAGTGGAATATCGAATATCCTGACAACCGCATCCTTTTTCGGATGCGTCAACGCGGCCCAATGTAACTAAACCTGGGCCGCTCCTCGCCGTCGCAATCAACCAGTCTCGAAAAACATCGACAGTGGCCGCACCCACAATCCGCCGCTGCCATACAGCGGTGTATACACCACCAACTGCTGCGCCCGTTTCGGAATGGGTGGCGATGCCCTGGACCTCGTACTCGCCGCCTTTATAGTGTCGATACCTGCCTGACTTCAGCTCCGCTGCGTGCGTCCATATCCGTGCCTGCGATCACCGGCGTCGTTCAGACGGGTGAAAAAATCAGCACGGGGATTTTACGTACGCCCTCGGTGCGCGCCCGATACTCCTTGTAGTCGGGATACATCGCTTCCAGCAGCGGCCACAGCGTCGTCTCTTCCTGCTCATTGGCCTCGCGCATGCGATAGGTTTTCTTGTCACTACCTATTTGAATATCGACGGTATCAGCGGCTACCACGTTGTGATACCACACGGGCAAGGTGGACATACCGCCTTTGGAGGCGGTCATCACTACATCGTCACCATGCTGCAAAAATAACAGGGGAACTTTGCGCACCGCGCCGGATTTACGTCCTACCGTCGTCAGGATGGCAACCGGACCACCGAGGAAGGTGTTCCACAGGCGGCCCCCGGTCAGTTCGTAGACGGTCGTCTGCCAGCGCCCTACCTTGCTGATGATCCAGCTGCCGAATTTTTCCTGTTTTGGTGTGTAGCGTTGAATGTTGCCCGCCATGTGTGCAGTCCTTTTAACGAATGGAGTGTGATCGAGTTGTGCAGCGAGGGCTGTATAGCAGATAAGTGGACTCAAGGCACGCTGTCCTTACGAAATATTCGCGGCGCAGCTAGCGCTCTCCCATGCGCCGACCCTGCCCGGCGCGCGTGGCCCGAGCATCGCGCACCAGCTGCGGCGCAACCGGGTTCATCCTGGCGACGCCCTTGCGGATCAGCGCGGGAATAAGGGTGGCGAGCAAACGGGCCGTGACCAGTTGCGGATTCCGGCGCGGCACGGTGACTTCAAAGCGCCGCTTCGCAGATAGCGAGCAGTATCTCATCCGCCACCAGTTGCGCCGGATACCTGGTCCCGCGGTAGGCGTTTTCGTCCTCCAACTTGTCCCAGATCTCGGTATCGATCGGTCCCGGGATCACCAGCACACAGTGAATCCCCGAGCCCGCCAGATCGTTCCACAAGCCGCGGGTAAAGCCGTTCATCGCGCCCTTGGACGCCGCGTAAATGGTTTCATGGGTGGGAACCACCGTAGCGGCAAAGGACGACACATTCACGATCACGCCGCCCTCCTCACTGGCCTCGCCCTGGATCAGCATGTGCGGGATGGCGGCAAAGCTGGTCCACAGGCAGGACAGGAAATTGACGCGCATCACGTCTTCCGCTTCCTCGGCGGATATTTGATAGATGGGGCGATGCATGGGGACGGCGGCGTTGTTGACCAGGATATCGATGCGCCCGAAGCGCGCGACCGTCTCCTCCACCAGCTGTTCAGCGAAGGCCTTGTCGCCCAGGTCGCCGGCGATATGGCAGCTGTCCGGGGTGTGCTCGCGACAGGCCGCGCTGACCTCCTGCAACAGGCTTTCCCGCCGCGCCGTGGCCACCACCGTGGCCCCCGCCCGCGCCAGGGTCAGGGCGGTTACCCGTCCTATGCCGGAGGAAGCCCCGGTCACCACGGCCACTTTCGCTCGGAAATCCATAGCGTTCACCCTCCTGTCCGCCTGCGACGCAGTGCCCTTACTTCCTGCCTGATCCTGGCGCTGCAACGCTCGGCATAGAATTTGACAAGTTGTCAGATTATAGCGAGCATGCCCCCATGTCTACCGCAGCCACACGTACCCGCCCTCATCTGCAGCGCCTGCCTGGCACTGCTGGCGCCGGTGGCGTGCGGCGCAAAAGCAACTGTTGTGGGGCGATACCCACCTGCACACCTCCTACTCCGCCGACTCCTACCTCGATGGCAATTTCACCGTGGACCCGGCGACCGCCTACCGCTACGCCCAGGGACAGCCGGTCATCCATCCCTTTCATCGCGCGCGGGTGCAGCTCGAGACACCGCTGGACTTCCTGGTGGTATCAGACCACGCGGAATTTCTCGGCGGCATTCGCCAGGTCCACAAATACGGCGTCGACACCACGGGCATGGGGCCGCTCGACAAGCTGATCGCATGGGGGGCGCAAAAGATGTTCCGCTACGCCCTGGCCGACGGCCACGGCATGGACATGTTTGCCTCGTTCAGTGCCAAACCGATGGATCCCGGGGCGGGGGCGGCCGAGCTCGCCTCCGAGAAAATGTATACCCTGCCGGGACAGGCGCAGATTGTCGCCTCAGCCTGGCGCGAGGAAGCGCAGACGGCGGACGCCTACAACCGGCCCGGAGAATTTTCCGCCATCATCGGCTGGGAGTGGACCTCCACTCCCGGCGGCGCCAACCTGCACCGGATCATTTTCACGGACGGCAACGCGGACTCCGCCGCCACCTATACGCCCTATTCGCGCGACGACAGCCCCTACCCGGAAGACCTGTGGCAGTGGCTGGAGGAGACCAGCGCCGCGACCGGCGACCATTTCGTTGCCATTCCCCACAACTCGAATATCTCCAAGGGCTTTATGTTCCCGCTGGAAACCCTGCGCGGCGAGCGCTTTACGCCCGAGTACCTGCAACTGCGCCGCAAGTGGGAGCCGGTGGTGGAGGCCACGCAGACCAAGGGCGACTCTGAAACCTACCCGACGCTCGTCACCGGGGATGCCTTTGCCGATTTCGAGCGCTATACCTTTTATATCCAGGCCACCCCCGCGCCCTACCAGCCCGGTGCAGGGGATTTTGTCCGCTCGGCGTTACAGCGCGGGCTGCGTATCGGCCAGGAGTACGGCATCAACCCCTACCAGTTCGGCCTGATCGGCTCCACCGACTCGCACACCGGGCTGTCCACCCCGCAGGAGAATAACTTCCAGGGGCAGGAGCCGAAGGACTCCATCCCCGCCAACAAAGCGCTGCCCATGGGCGATGAAGGCAGCCCCACGGGCTGGGACTTTTCCGCCTCCGGCATGGCGGCCGTGTGGGCGCAGGACAATACGCGCGAGGCTATCCTGCAGGCGTTCAAGCGGCGCGAGGTCTACGCCACCACCGGACCGCGCATCGTGGTGCGTTTTGATGGCGGCTGGTATCCGCCGCTGGCGGAATCAGCTGCGGCGCAGCCGTCGGATGCACCGCTCACCGCGCAGGAATCGCCGACCTCCGTGCCCATGGGCTCCGACCTGCCGACGCCAGCGCCGGTTGATCGCGTGCCAGGATTCGCGGTCAGCGCGATGAAAGACCCGCAAGGCGCCAACCTCGATCGCATCCAGATCATCAAGGGCTGGGTGGATGCGCAGGGCGAGAGCCATGAACGGATTTTCGACGTCGCCTGGTCAGACGCGCGCACGCCCGATGCGGACGGCGCCCTGCCCGCGGTGGGCAACACGGTGGACACCGCGACCGCCAGCTACCAGAATTCTATCGGCGCCCCGACCCTGCAGGCGCTCTGGCAGGACCCTGATTTCGATCCGGCGCAATCCGCCTTCTACTACGCGCGGGTGCTACAGATCCCGACGCCGCGCCACTCGCTCTACGATGCCGTGGCGCTGGGACAAACCTCGACGGGCAAGTGGCCAGCCAGCCTGCAGGAGCGGGCCTACACGTCCCCTGTCTGGTACCAGCCACGCGCAGGGCGCTGAGCACGCAGCACCTTATCTTTAGTAATTAGATAGAATTTCCCATATGGGCTATAGTCTATTGCAGTTTGTCGCAGCTGTAGCAATTACCGGGAAAATGGATTTGTCGAAATTTTTTAAAAATGGATTTCTTGTTCTTGCCGCAACTCGGCCGCGGGCCGCTGGACCCCGCGGACGGCGGCTGGGCCACGGTCTCCGCCTCGGACCTGCCGTTCGCCGCGGGCTACGGGAGCCGCGCACGCCCTGACCGTGCGGGAACTGGCGGAAATCGCGGGCCGGTGGCGCAGGCCGCGGCCCGGGCGCACGCTGCGGGCTTCCGGCTGCTCGAGATCCACATGGCGCACGGTTACCTCCTGCACCAGTTCTTCTCGCCCCTATCGAACCGGCGGACCGACGAGTACGGCGGCCCGCTGGGCCAGCGCCTGCGGTTTCCCCTCGAGGTGGTCCGCCGGGTGCGGGAGGCATGGCCGGACGAGCTCCCGCTCCTCGTGCGGATCTCGGCCACGGACTGGATTCCCGGGGGGTGGAATCCGGACGAGGCGGTGACGCTGTGCCGTGAGCTGGGTTCGCTCGGCGTGGATCTCGTCGACTGCTCGTCGGGCGGCCTCTCGCCGGCGCAGGAAGTCAGGCCCGGTCCCGGCTACCAGGTGGAGTTCGCCGAGCGAATCCGCCGGGAGGCGGGAGTGCCCACGGCGGCCGTGGGGCTGATCACCGAGCCGGCCCATGCCGACCGGATCGTGCGCGACGGCCGGGGCCGATCTCGTCCTCCTCGGCCGGGGAGTTCCTGCGGAACCCATACTGGCCCTTGCGGGCGGCGGCCGAGCTCGGCGTGGCCGTGCCCTGGCCGTCCTCCTACTCCTGGGCGGTCGGCTGACCCGGACACCCCGCCTCAGCGGAGCTTGACCACGCGCAGGGCGGCGACGCCGGAGTTGCCCTCGGCCCGCACGAAGTAGGCGCCCGCCGGCAGGTCGTTTCCCCGCTCGTCGCGGCCGTCCCACGACACCTCCGCGTCCGGCGCCGCCGCACACGAGCCGCCGGACCCGGCGGCCGGTGGGATCGTAGACCGCGAGTGCCACGGCCTCGCGGGGAGGCGTTCCTCCCGCGAGCCGGAGTCCCACCGCCCGCACGAACGGGTTTCCGATCGCCCGGAGCGCGGCCGGGGACGGTCCCGGGACGCGCGCCGCGGGCGCGCCCGTCGGGTGGTTGGGGAGCAGGCGCACCGTCGAGACCTCTCCGGGCCCGATCGAGTCGATCCGGGCCTCCACGGTGCCGTCGGGGTAGCGGCGGACGAAGGTGGCCCCTTCCACGAGGTAGGGGGTCCCCGGCAGCGCCGGGACGAAGTGGTGCGGCTGCCACCAGGTCTCCCGGTGGCGGTTGGTGACTCGCGAGACGATGGCGCCGCCCGGCTCCGCGGTCACCTCGAACTCGATCTCGCCCAGCAGCCAGGCATCCTGGTCCCGCGAGACCCGTCCCCGTCGGTGTCGGAGCTGAAGCGGGTCACACCGCTCCCCTCGACCTGCACCCAGCGATAGGCGATGTCGTCGCCGAGGAGGCCGCGCCCGGGCGGTGTCGGGGGGAGGCGGGAGGTCGCCGGTCCCGGTGTCGCCGGGCCTCCCCCGGGGCGTGGCATCGCCAGGTGCTCTTCCTTCCCCAGGGCCGAGGTCTGGAACCGAGGGGGTGGAGGGGTCAGCCTGGGAACGGGTACATCCTCGCCCCACTCGTCGGCCGAGAGGTAGTCGTTGCGCCCGAGCCAGTTGTCCCCGTGTTGAGATATGTCTCAACACGGTGCGTGTGTCCTGCGAGGCAGAGCGAGAACGCGGCGTGGCCACGAGGGCCTGCACCCGGTCATGGTGCCCCGCGTTCCAGCAGAAGTAATCGTGGGTGGGACCGTGCGTCAGGAGGAATCGCGGGTGATCGCGCGCCGGATCGAGGCAGGCCACCCTCGACTCGACCCAGGCCAGGGCGTCGGCCGTGGGGCCCGCGCAACGGGCCAGCTCGAGCGTCCCGAGTTCGGGGCCGGTGTCCAGGCCGTAGAAGTGCGCGCCCCCCACGGTCAGCTCCGCGTTGGCGAACCGGTTGACCGCGTGGAAGTGACGGAAGTACCCAGAGGGTTGTGTTCCCCTGCTTCGTTGTACCGCTCGTGGTTTCCCGGCAGCGCGAACACCGGGACCCGGAGTTCCCGCAGGATCGCGAGCAGCGAGTCCGCGAAGGCGCCGTTCTCCAGGTTGGCGTTCTCGCAGAGGTCGCCGGTCAGCACGACCACCTCGGGCTGCAGGAAGTTCGCCTCCCGCACGAAGCAGCGGAGCCGCTCCGCCGCGGTTCGTGACTCGGCGTCGAAGCCGACGTGGAGGTCGGTGGCGTGGATGAACCCCCACCGCTCGGGCCAGGCCGCGTGCACGCGGACTGCCTGCGGGCTCTCGTAGACGCGGTCGCCGAGGTGGACGCGGATCCCGTGCAGCCCCTCGGGCGCCGCGCGGGAGGGATGGCGGCGAGGATCTCCTGGACGCGCTCGAGCCCGAGCGGGTAGAGCTGGGCCGCGAGGGCGAAGCCCGGTTCCAGGTCACGGGGAGTGATCGATCCCAGCGGCAACGGGACCTCGGCGCCGCCTGCGACGAGCAACTCGGCCCGGACCTGCCCCGGCGCGTAGGCGCCGGGCGCCGCGACAGCAGGGGGAAGGCCGCGCCGGGCACCTGGATCTCCGGCATGGTGAGGCGGGGACGGAGCAGGGCCGGGGAGAAGAAGGGACCTGCTCGCCGGTCTCGGGCTCGAGCGTCGATTCGTACGCCCCGATGTCGACGATCCCGTGCTGCCGCGGGTTCCCGGCGACGTCCGTCGCGGGGAGCAGCGCCGCCCGCGTTCCCGAACCGGCTGCCGGCATCCCGGCAGGGCGAGGCGGCGGAGAGCCGGTAGTCGCCGTGCGCCGGGTCGACGAACCCCGAGGAACCCGGGGGCCGCGGAGGCATAGGTGTGCGCGGCCTCGCGCCAGGCACCGGGGCAGCTTGTCACCGCGCAGTTCTGCAGCGTGAACTCCGCGGCGTCCGGCAGGTCCTCCGCGCCGTTGTCGGCCACCGTGCAGTTCACGAGGCTCGCCGCGCAGGATTCGCGGCCGCGGCAGTCGATCCCGTCGGCCCGTTTCCCGCGACGAGGCAGCCGACCAGGGTGTTGCTGCCGGTCCCGAGCACGATCCCGTCGCCGGCACACCCGGTGACGACGCAGTTCTCCAGCCGGAGCCCGGCGCCGTCGCCGGCGGCGAGGCCGGCGTCCCCGGCTCCGCTCGACCGTGTCCCGCGCCCGCAACGGGAGGGCCCCCGCGCCGGTGACACCGCCATTTTATGCTTTCTCGCCGTCGCCTTGATGGCCATGGATCCCGCACGCCTTGGCGGCCCACTCCCGCATGGCGTAACCGGCGTCGGCCAGGGCATCTACCTCGCCCTCTTCCCGCTCCAGGGCTTCGAGGTCGCGCCCGTCGCGGCCGGCGAGACCCAGAATCCCCGCGCGCAACGTGCCGCTCGGCACCGATCGGCACGCCTGCTCTTCTCGGCGATCCTCTTCATCATCGTCCAGGCCGCGCTCGTCGGCGCCTACCCGGCCTCGGCGCCGGTCGCCGACAGCCGCTCGCCGACGCGGCGCGTTACCTCGGCCGGACGCTCGGCGCTCCTCGTCCTTCGCGGGCAGCATCGTGTCCATCGGCGGCTTCACCGCCGGCAGCGCCCTCGGTTCGCCGCGCTATGCGCTCGCGCATCGCCGAGCATGGCCTCTTACCGCGCGCCGCTCGCGCCGTGCACCCGCGCTGGTCGACACCCGCACGTCGCCATCGTCATCGACCACGCTGGCTCACCGCCGGCCTGGCGATCTTCTTCGACTACCGCCAGCTCGTGGGCATGTCGAACATCACCGTGGTGATTCAGTATTTCTTCACCTGCCTGGCGGTGCCGGTCCTGCGAAGAAAAGCTCCCACGGCGGGCCAAGGCTGGCGCATCCCCTTCGGTCCAGCAATACGGTACTGGTGCCCCAAGCGCAGGCAG
>CAVQGV010000023.1:0-12563 GCA_963712135.1 uncultured Gammaproteobacteria bacterium | reverse complement strand
CCCTTTGCTGCACTCGAGATAAATATCCACCTCGGGCTTCTCGCCGCCGCGAAAGGCGCGCAACTCCAACAGCTTTATGACCACCGAACGAGACTTGCGTTCCACCTCCAGACCCTTACGAGCCAGCTTGTAGAGGGGCTGTCCATCCTTTTTTAGGGCAGAGAACATCGAGGGGATCTGTTCAATCTCGCCCTCGAACGCCTTCAACGCAGCGACAACATCAACCACTTTAATGCTGCTCGCGTCCCTGTCTTCCAACACCCGGCCTTCGGCGTCACCGGTGTCAGTTACCGTGCCCAACACAAAAGTACTTTCGTAAGCCTTATCCGCATCCAGCAAAAACCGGGAAAACTTGGTAGCCTCCCCGAAACACAGGGGCAGCACTCCAGAGGCCAACGGGTCGAGACTGCCAGTGTGGCCGGCCTTGGCCGCGAAGTACAGGCGTTTAACTCTCTGCAATGCCTGATTGGAGCTAAGCCCAATAGGCTTATCCAATACCAAAACACCATCCACCGCACGCCCGCGGCGACGCCTCGACACTGGCTAGTCCCCTGCCTCGTCATGATCGCGCAGACCCAAATCACGATCGGCATCAGCGGCGCGTCTGATCAAGTTTTCCAAGTCGCGGCCGCGGCCCACGCTGGAATCAAAATAAAATCGCAACTGTGGCACGCTGCGCATATTACTAATCCGGGCAAGTTGGCTGCGCAGGAAGCCCGCTGCCTTGTTCAGAGCCTCGGTAGACTCGCTTGCATCCTCGCTCGAATCGCTACCCATCACCGTATAATAGACTCTGGCATGACCGAGATCGCGACTCACGTCTACTCCGGTAATACTGACCATGCCCACCCTGGGATCCCGCACTTCGTGCTGGATCAGGGCGGCCAACTCGCGCTGCAGATAATCCGCCACGCGCTGTGTTCTGGCATATTCTTTAGCCATTGGTCCCGCTCATTAAGGCGCCGCTCAGAGTGAGCGGGCTATCTCCTTAACCTCATATACTTCGATAAGGTCACCCACTTTCACATCAGTGTAGTTCTTCACACCAATTCCGCACTCCATGCCATTACGCACCTCGCTGGCGTCGTCCTTGAAACGACGCAATGATTCCAGCTCGCCCTGATAGATCACTACACTATCGCGCAGCACGCGGATCGGCTTGGAACGATAGACGGTTCCCTCGATTACCATGCAACCCGCAATCTGACCATACTTGGGTGACCGAAATATGTCGCGAACTTCGGCAATGCCAACTATATCTTCCCTCAATTCAGGCGCCAGCATGCCCGTGAGAGCCAGCTTCACGTCGTCGATCAGATCGTAAATAACATTGTAATAGCGCAGATCAACGCCTTCGTCCTCCACCAATTTGCGCGCCGTGTTATCAGCCCGCACATTGAAGCCGAATATGACTGCACTGGATGTTACAGCCAAATTGACATCTGTCTCTGTGATACCACCGACACCGCCGCTTATAATATTCACCTGAACTTCTTCGTTCCCGAGTTCCAGCAGGGCGGACTGAATTGCTTCCAGTGATCCGCGCACATCTGCCTTTACCACAACATTGAGCATTTTCTTTCCGCCGGCCGCCATGCTCTCGAACATGTTATCCAGCTTGGCGGCATGCTGACGCTGCATTTTCTTGTCGCGAGTCTTTTCCTGACGGAAGTCCGCTACTTCACGCGCGCGCTTTTCACTTTCGACAACAGCGAACAGGTCGCCGGCCGCGGGGGTTGCGTCCAGACCCAGAATTTCCACGGGTATGCTGGGGCCCGCCTCATCGATTGCCTGACCATTCTCATCCAACATGGCACGCACTCGCCCAAACTGCAGCCCGGCAAGAACTATATCGCCTTTGCGCAAAGTGCCGCTCTGGACCAACAGGGAGGCGACCGGACCGCGCCCCCTGTCAAGACGGGATTCGATAACGATGCCTTGTGCTGGTACATCACGGGCGGCGGTCAGCTCCAGCAACTCAGCCTGCAGCAAAATCGCGTCGAGCAGTTCGTTGACGCCTTCACCGGTATGGGCAGAAACCTTGATAAATTGCGTGTCACCACCCCACTCCTCGGGAATGACATCTTTTGCGGCAAGCTCACTCTTGATCCTCTCAAGATCTACCCCAGGCTTGTCGATTTTATTTATCGCCACAATAATGGGCACTTTAGCGGCCTTGGCGTGTTTTACAGCTTCTTCGGTCTGAGGCATGACACCATCATCGGCAGCCACCACCAGAATCACAATATCCGTACTCTTTGCCCCACGCGCTCGCATCGCAGTAAACGCCGCGTGCCCGGGGGTATCCAGGAATGAAATCATTCCGCGCTCGGTTTCCACATGATAGGCTCCGATGTGTTGCGTAATGCCACCCGCTTCACCCGATGCCACCTTGCTTTTACGAATATAGTCCAACAGGGACGTCTTGCCGTGATCCACGTGGCCCATCACGGTCACCACTGGCGCGCGAGGCTCTTCGGTACCCTCGTGTTGCGACAGGGTTTCTTCCAGCCTTTCCTCCAACGCATCGGCGCTGATGAGTTTGACCGAGTGTCCAAACTCTTCCACCACCAGCGTCGCCGTATCCCGATCTATCATCTGGTTGATAGTGGCCATCACGCCGAGCTTCATTAACTCCTTGATAACCTCACCAGACTTGACGGACATCTGCTGAGCCAGGTCCGCAACAGAAATCATGTCCAAAAGTTCCACTTCGTGTACTTTCCTTTCCGTGGGCATTTCAAAACCGTGTTTGGAGTGCTCAGCATGGGCCGCCTTGATTTTCTTGCGACCGCCCCGACGGCGACTCATACCTGATTCTGACTCCAGATCCGCCAGAGACAAATTGTGGTTGCGCTGTTTGCCTCGACCGACAGGTGCATTGCGAGCCAACTTGCTTCGCGGTTTACGAGAATCGTCGTCCCCACCGGGAGGGGTAGATGAAACTTCGTGCAGGCGTTTGGGTCGCTTGACACCCTCCTTGGCTTTCTCTTTAGTCTTCGCCAGAGCTTCAAGCTTGACTAACTCCTCTGCAGCCTTGCGTGCATCGACGGCCGCTTGCCGCACAGCGGCTTCATCAGCTTCCTTGAGCCTGCGACGGGCCGCAGCCCTTTGCCGCAGAACTTCCGGATCCAGATTAGCCGGATCTTCATCGGAGGCACCCTCCAGCTCCGACACCACCGCAGCGAGCTGCGCTCGTTCGGCAGCTGCAGCTGCTTTAGCCTCTACTGCCGCCGCAGCTTGAGCAGCCGCATTTTCTGCCTCTGAAAGATCATGCGCTTGTATTTCATCATCGAGTAGCGCCCCTGCGTCACCCAATTCGTCCGCGTCGCGCTTCACATAAGTACGTTTCTTTCGTACTTCGACGTTGACGGTCTTTTTGCCCTGTGCTCCGGATGTGCGCAATGTGCTTAGAGTCTTGCGCTTCAATGTAATACGTTTGGGAGTCTCCGTAGCTTCCCCGTGGCTCCGTTTCAGGTATTTGAGCAAAGTTTGCTTATCTTCATCAGACACAGCCTCTTCCGCTTCCGTGTGTGGCAACCCAGCTTCTTTCATCTGCGTCAACAGACGTTCAGAGGAGGCCCCTACCACTTCCGCGAGCTGCTGTACTGTCACCTGACCCATTCAATATTCTCCTTGGTACCCTGTCGTAGTGCGGTTAACCTTGCCGTGCCAGATTACTACTCTGCCTCGGCAAACCAGGGCGCCCTTGCAGTCATAATCAACTCACCGGCACGCTGTTCGGTCATGTCCGCGATATCCATGAGGTCTGCCACGCCCTGTTCCGCGAGATCTTCCATAGTAACGATCGCGCGACTAGCCAGGACGTAAGCCAGATGGCGGTCCATACCGTCCATGTTTAGTAAGTCTTCTGCCGGCTCATGGGCACCCAACTGTTCCTCGGACGCGATTGCCTGGGTCAGCAAGGCGTCTTTGGCGCGCGCACGCAACTCCTCTGCGATCTCTTCATCGAAGCCCTCAATGGCCATCATTTCCTCCAGCGGCACGTAGGCAACTTCTTCCAGCGTTGTGAATCCCTCCTCCACCAGAATCTCGGCCACATCCTCATCGATATCCAGGGCATCGACAAAGACCTTGATAACCTGACCGGATTCCGCTTCGTGCTTCTCGGCAGCATCTTCCAGGCTCATGACATTTATAGTCCACTTGGTTAGCTGGGCAGCCAGGCGCACGTTCTGGCCTGCGCGACCGATCGCCTGGGCCAGGTTCTCTTGAGATACCGCTACATCCATGGTGCCACTGTCCTCATCCATCACTATGGACTCGACTTCGGCCGGCGCCATGGCATTGATCACCAGTTGTGCAGGGTTGTCATCCCACAACACAATATCGACACGCTCATTATCCAGTTCGTTCGATACCGCCTGCACACGTGAACCGCGCATACCAACGCACGCGCCGACGGGATCGATGCGCTGGTCATTGGTTTTTACAGCGATTTTGGCACGAGAACCAGGGTCACGCGCGGCGGCGCGAATCTGAATCACTCCCTCAGCGATCTCGGGCACTTCGATTTTGAACAGCTCTATCAACATTTCCGTACAGGAGCGGCTCAGTATCAACTGGGGTCCGCGGGATTCGGTGCTTATCTCCTTGAGGATCGCCCGTACGCGGTCATTGACCCGGAACGTCTCTCGCCCAACCAATTGATCCCGCGGCAACAATCCCTCGGCATTATTGCCCAGATCAACAATAACGTTGTCGCGTGTTACTTTCTTGACTGTCCCGGCAACCAGTTCACCCACGCGGTTCAGGTATTGCTGCACGACCTGGGCGCGTTCGGCATCACGAACTCTTTGCACAATCACCTGCTTGGCTGTTTGCGCTGCAATACGACCAAATTCAACATTTTCCACCCGCTCTTCGTAAATATCGCCGGGTTTCAAATTTGGATCCTGCTCGATGGCTTCCTCTGTGGTGAACTGTGTTCCCAACAGGGCCATTTCGTCATCCGGCACCACCAGCCAACGACGTACAGACACATAGTCACCTGTTTTGCGATCAATGGTGACGTGGATATCAGCATCCTCGTCATAACGCTTTTTGGTCGCCGTTGCCAACGCCAGCTCAATTGCTTCGAAGATAATGTCTTCTGACACCCCCTTCTCATTGGAGACAGCCTCAGCCACCAACAGAATTTCTTTCGTCATCTCTAGCCTCGCCAGTTCACTTGCCGCGTTCAGACGCGGGGTTGTACACGCGCCTTTTCAATCGCGCCATAGGGCAACAGGAACTCGTGATCGTCTATCTGAATCACTACGTCCGCTCCCTCAATACCTTTCAAAATTCCCTTGAACTTGCGGCGCCCCTCAAAAGCGCTGCGCAAGCGCAAGTCCACCATTTCACCCACATAACCGGAATACTGTTCCAGATTGAACAACAGGCGATCCACGCCGGGGGAAGACACTTCCAGGGTATATTCCCCGGTGATCGGATCTTCAACGTCCAGAATGCTACTCACCTGTTCGCTGACTACGGCGCAATCATCGACAGTAATGCCAGCGGGGCTATCGATATAAACCCGCACGACGCTGTGCCTGCCCTGCGCCACATGCTCCACACCCCATAACACGTAGCCGAGTGCAGCCACCGTGGATTCCAGCATGCCTGCAATCTGCTGAACTTTGCTCGCCATAGGCAGCTTTTTATCTCCACTTACGAAAAAAGCCCCTAAAAAGGGGCTTTTTCATCTTCACACTGTCGATTTAGGAGCTGACAGT
The DNA here is from genome assembly GCA_963712135.1 of uncultured Gammaproteobacteria bacterium. Taxonomy (GTDB): domain Bacteria; phylum Pseudomonadota; class Gammaproteobacteria; order Pseudomonadales; family Halieaceae; genus Marimicrobium. Next base: position 6,822 of record CAVQGV010000023.1, on the reverse strand, counting down.
GCTAATTGGTAGCGGGGGCCGGATTTGAACCGACGACCTTCGGGTTATGAGCCCGACGAGCTACCAGGCTGCTCCACCCCGCATCAAAACTTCCTCGACTGTGACAAGCCCCTCGGCACGCCACTCTGAACCCCTCTCGTCTTAGGGGCCCAATTTCGAGGCTGTGCATTATAGGTAGGGGTCCTATCCCGGTCAACCTTGTGAGAACCGAAAAGCAGACTAATTTTCGAGAAAGTTGGCGGCTCGGCGAATGGCTTCGCACTAACAGAGCCCACCGATTAATGATTACCCAATAACGTGATATATTCATGCAGTTTGGCAACCGCTGGCGGAGCATGTAGATTGCCAGCTTCTCAATTCAACTATTTTTAAAGTCACAGCTCAATCTATAGGCCTGCGATATATTCAGCATCAAAACCAAGCGGCCGTCTTTATTTGTATTCTTATTGACAATCATTCTCATTAAGATTACGCTGGGCATTCCAGTCATTCACACACGGCAACAAACATGTACGTCTATCCAGCATCACGGCAACAAACATGTACGTCTGTCTCTGCAAAGGCATTACCGATACCCAGATCCGCGCCGCGATACAGGAGGGGGCGAGTTCGTTCAGAGATGTGCACAATATTTTGGGCGTCGCGAGCCAGTGTGGCAAGTGTGGCATCCTGACGCGCGAAATCCTGCGCGAAACCCTGCACAACAATAACAGTGAGCAAGAGCTGTTCTACGCCCTCAGTTAAACCATTTCCGCAAGAGTAATCACCCTCCTTTGCTAAATCCCTCGTGTGGAGCGAAATACGCCTGCGAATCTCTTCCATCAATATTCTTTTTAATAATAAAGATCAACCCCTTACAGTTGACCCTCAGAAAATTCAGGCGACATAATAGCGCCTTCGCTCAAGAGGAGGTGCCTCATGAAAGGCGACATAAAAGTCATCCAATATCTCAAACAAGATCCTGGGCAACGAACTCGTAGCAATTAACCAGTATTTTCTGCATTCACGCATGTACAAGAACTGGGGCCTCCAAGCACTGGCCGATCACGAATATAAAGAATCCATCGACGAGATGAAGCATGCCGATAAACTCACGGAGCGCATTTTGTTCCTGGAAGGATTGCCTAATTTCCAGGATCTCGGCAAATTGCTCATCGGTGAGAATACGCAGGAAGTACTAAAATGCGACCTGCAACTGGAAATGAAAGCGATCCCCGACCTGCGAGATGCAATCGCCCATTGCGAGTCTGTTCGAGACTATATTTCGCGAGAACTGTTTGAGGACATACTCGAATCCGAGGAAGAACATGTGGACTGGCTGGAAACTCAACTGGAACTGATCGAAAAACTCGGTATCCAGAACTACCTGCAAAGTGCCATCACTGACGGATAGTGCCATCAAGTCCCGCAGGCCCAGAGCTTGCTGTCGTTTGCCGGATTAAATTACGCGAGCTATTTTTTTGATGATTGCAACCGAATTATTGTTGTCAATTGCAACCGGCCATTAACATACCACCTTAGAGTATGCACGCGGCTTCCAGCGGTCCTCAGCGTGGGCCCAGCCATTAAACGTAAAATTTTCTAACGCGTAATCAGTTGATTTGGCAGGCCGTGGCTAGACACTTTGCGGGCTTTTTATGGCGTAATCTATGCGCGGATTTAAAATAAAACTCTTTAACTAATTGATTTACATAACTAAATGGTGCCGAAGGCGGGACTCGAACCCGCACAAGCATAGCTCACTACCCCCTCAAGATAGCGTGTCTACCAATTCCACCACTTCGGCAATATCTTTCGTTACATCAATCCGTGCTGGGCAGGTCATCCTCCGCTGGCGCTGTGGCTGCCGGGGGAGTGTTATCCAGAGCGGGCAATTCATCCTCTACTGCAGCGGCTTTGGTCTCGAGCCGCCGCGGGGATCGCCAGGTCCAATTCATCGGCGACGACCGACCGCTTGCTGACCAGCAACGCCAAGCTAAAACTGGTGGCAAAGAATAAGACGACCAGCCAGGCAGTTGCTTTGGTCAGCACATTACCGCTGCCCGAGCTGCCAAACAATGTCTGGGAACCCCCTGCTCCAAATGACGCGCCCATTTCTGCACCCTTGCCCTGCTGCAACATAATCAGGCCGATGATAGCCAATGCGATAAGCAGGTGTGCTGCTAAAATAAACTGTTCCATAGTCGTCCAGCCCCTCCAGGGGACAGTTACAAATCTCTTGTCAGGCAGTGGCGGCGTTTATAATCGCCAAAAAGTCTGCTGCCACGAGGGCCGCCCCACCAACCAGTGCGCCGTCGATATCAGGCTGTGCAAACAGCTGCGCCGCATTATTCGCCTTTACACTTCCGCCATACACTACCCGTGTTGCCACCGGGTCTACTCCGGCAATGTCACCAATACTGGCTCGAATAAACGCGTGCATATCCTGCGCCTGTTCCGGGCTGGCGGTAAGCCCCGTGCCAATCGCCCACACTGGTTCATACGCTATCACCAGCGTGCGCAGGTCTGCCTGATCCGCCAGTGCGCAATTCAACTGCGCTTTGACTACGGCTTCAGCTGAGCCAGCTTCGCGCTGCTCGCGCGTTTCGCCCACACATACAATGGGCTGCAAACCCGCCTCTACCGCAGCAGTTAACTTCGCTGCAACCAACGCATCGGATTCACCGTGGTACTGGCGCCGCTCCGAATGTCCCAGAATCACCCAGCGACAACCTATTTCAGCCAACATGCCCGGGGCGACTTCACCGGTATAGGCACCCGACTGCCTGTGACTACAATCCTGTGCCCCTACTGAGATGGAAGTCGCCGCGCACTCTTCCAGAGCTTGCGCCAGGTGCACATACGTGGGACATACAACCACCTGCGGCCGAAACGACTGAGCAGCTCTCACCAGATCGCTGAGCAACGCCTGCACGCTGGCCCGGGAGCCATTCATCTTCCAGTTACCTACAACCAGAAGCTGGCGCATCTGAGCCTCCCGGCGAAAAAAGCGGTCGCAATCTTAACCAAGATAGCGCCCGGTGACAAGGAAGATCCCTGGGCGCCAGCCGGGATGACCACGTAGTCACGAAGCGAGGATCCGCTCGACCTCTGCCGCCAGTTCTGCACACAACAGCTGCACTTCCTCGCGGCTCTTGCCCTCGACCATCACCCGAATCTTCGGCTCCGTGCCTGAAGGGCGCAACAGAACACGTCCTTCCGCTCCCAGTCGCTGCTCTACTGAGTGCCACTGCAGAACTTATTTCCGGAAAATCCTCCAGCTGGATTTTGCCACCCACCATGACATTGATCATGGTCTGGGGGTACATGGTGATGCCCGCTCGCAGCGCCGACAGATTGCCCTGTGCCGCCTGCAGTGCCATCAGTACCTGTAGTGAGGCGATGATACCATCGCCGGTAGTCGTTACATTGGAGCATATGATATGCCCGGAAGATTCACCGCCCAACAGCCAACCATGCGCTTCCATCTGTGCCTTGACGTAACGATCGCCCACCTGGGCTCGGACAAACTGTAGTCCTGCTTCCTGCAGGGCTAACTCAAGTCCCAAATTCGACATCTGGGTACCCACGACACCGGCGTCACTGATTCCCTGTGGCAAGGCGGTACATGGCAATGATATAGACCAACTCATCCCCATCAATGATCTCGCCCTTCTCGTCCGTCATCAACACACGGTCACCGTCACCATCGTAAGCAATGCCGATATCCGCACCCTGTTGCCTGACCAGTTCCGACAGCGCGGCCATATCGGTGGAACCCACGCCTTCATTGATATTGAAACCGTCCGGCTGCACGCCCATCGTAATCACCTCCGCCCCCAGCTCGCTAAGGACACTTGGGGCGATGTGATAAGTCGCGCCATGCGCACAATCCACGGCGATGCGCAGGCCGCGCAGGCTGAAACCCTCGGGCACCGTTGATTTGCAGAATTCGATATACCGTCCGGCAGCATCGTCGACCCGCAGTACCTTGCCAATATTGCGCGACTGAACTGTGGTGAGTTCCAGCTCCAGTTCCGCCTCGATGGCATGCTCTATCTCATCGGACAGTTTGGACCCGTCAGCACCAAAAAACTTGATGCCATTGTCATAAAAGGGATTGTGTGAGGCGCTGATCACTATGCCAGCATCAGCATTCTGCTTACGGGTCATGAGCGCAACCGCGGGTGTTGGCATGGGTCCCAGTAGTTTTACATTTACCCCGGCGGCTACCAGTCCGGCCTCCAGCGCAGACTCAAACATGTATCCGGAAACGCGCGTATCCTTGCCGATAATGACAAGGCAGCGCCCCTCCCGGTTAATCTCCCTGGCGAACACACGTCCACTGGCCCAGCCGAGCTTGAGCATGAAATCCGGTGTGATGGGAAACTCACCCACCTTGCCGCGAATGCCATCAGTACCAAAATAGCGTTTAGTCATAAATCTGCCACTTCTCCAATGCCACCCACATCGCCACCGCGTCTGCGGTAGCGGCGACGTCGTGTGTCCGTATCACTGCGGCGCCACGCTCCGCTGCCAGTACCGCGAGTGCCAAACTGGCCGGCAGGCGCTGCTCCACATCCCGGCCCAGCAGTTTGCCAATTAAAGATTTACGCGACAGCCCCACCACCAGCGGCAACCCCATTGCTGCCAACCGGGGCAATCCTTGCAGCAGTTGCATATTGTGGCTAAGCGACTTGCCGAATCCAAAACCGGGATCCAGCAGTAACCGCTCTCGCGCAATACCCTGACGCTCACAGGCCTCTACCCTGCCCTGCAGGTACGCAGCGACCTCAGTCACGACATCGACATAATGCGGCGCGACCTGCATGGTGACCGGCTCGCCTTGCATGTGCATCAGGCAGATGGGTAGACCAGTACTCCGCTGCCGCCGCCAGTGCCCCATCGCGGGTAAGCGCGCGAACATCATTCAACAAACCCGCGCCGGCACCGGCGGCCTCGCGCATCAACGTTCCGGCGAACTGGTGTCTACTGAAATCACCACCGACAGTTCAGCGGCGATACGTCCCACCAGCGGTAACACCCTATCCATTTCTTCATCCGGCGAGACCGGTCGGGCACCTGGCCGGGTAGACTCCCCACCAATATCCAGAATAGCGGCACCCGCCGCTGCCATCTCCCGCGCGCGCGCCATTGCACGCTCAATATCCAGCCGCGAACCCCGGTAGAGGGTACCGCCGTCAGAAAAAGAGTCTGGAGTCGTATTGATAACACCCATGATAACCGGGTGAGTTAAATCAAGCTTGCGCCCGGCGCATTCCAGCACCGGGCCGTCTGAATGTTGCAGGTGAGACACTAGCCTACCGCGATCAATGCTCGCCGGCAGGCCCGCCAATCGGACTACTGGAGGAACCATCCTGCGAGGCGCCCTTGTGGGCCCCAGAGACAGCATCTCCGCTGGTACCGCCCCAATCCTTGGGCTCTCTGGGCTCGCGCCCGGCCATAATGTCATCGATCTGTCCGGCATCGATGGTTTCGTAGAGCATCAGCGCCTGCGCCATCAGGTGCAATTTGTCGGCGTTTTCTTCCAGAATTTTTTTCGCAGTAGCGTAGCATTCATCGATGATGCGCCGGATCTCCTGATCAATCTGCTTGGCGGTATCCGCAGACACCACCAGGTGTTGCTGGCCGGCGCTGCGTCCCAGGAAAACTTCTTCGGTTGCCTCGTCATACATCAGAGGCCCCATTTTCTCCGACAAGCCCCATTTGGTGACCATTTTGCGCGCAATGTCCGTCGCGCGCTGAATGTCATTCGATGCGCCGGTAGTCACACCATCCTTACCGAGCGTCATTTCCTCGGCAATACGACCACCAAACAGGCTACAAACCTGGCTTACGATAAACCTGCGACTGTGGCTGTACCTGATCTTCCTCCGGCAGGAACATGGTCACACCCAGAGCCCGCCCTCGTGGAATAATACTTACTTTGTAGACGGGATCGTGCTCGGGCATGAGGCGGCCCACAATCGCATGGCCCGCTTCGTGATAAGCGGTATTGCGTTTCTCATCCTCGGACATGACCATGGATTTGCGCTCAGCGCCCATCATTATCTTGTCCTTGGCCAACTCAAACTGGTTCATACCGACGGTTCGCACATTGCTGCGGGCGGCAAACAACGCGGCCTCATTCACCAGATTCGCCAGGTCAGCACCGGAGAAGCCCGGCGTGCCGCGGGCAATTTTCGATGCCTCCACATCTTCCGCCAGGGGCACCTTGCGCATGTGTACCTTCAGAATTTGTTCACGGCCGCGGATATCCGGCAGACTTACAACCACCTGGCGGTCGAAGCGCCCGGGACGCAGCAGAGCCGGATCCAGAACATCGGGACGGTTGGTTGCAGCGATCACGATAACACCGTCATTGACTTCAAAACCGTCCATTTCTACCAGCAATTGGTTAAGGGTTTGCTCGCGTTCGTCATGACCACCGCCCAGACCCGCACCGCGGTGACGCCCCACCGCGTCGATTTCGTCGATGAAGATAATACAGGGCGCGTGCTTCTTGGCCTGGTCGAACATGTCCCGCACACGCGAGGCGCCCACACCGACGAACATCTCCACGAAATCTGAACCGGATACTGAAAAGAAAGGCACTTTCGCCTCACCGGCAATCGCCTTGGCCAGCAAGGTCTTACCGGTTCCGGGCTGGCCTACCATCAGTACACCACGGGGAATACGACCGCCCAGCTTCTGGAAGCGGCTGGGGTCGCGCAGAAACTCCACCAACTCCTGCACATCCTGTTTTGCTTCATCCACCCCTGCCACATCGGCGAAGGTGGTCGTGATCTGGTCTTCTCCCAACAGCTTGACCATGAATGCGTC
>CAVQGV010000022.1:0-27458 GCA_963712135.1 uncultured Gammaproteobacteria bacterium | reverse complement strand
AATACCGCGGCCCGGCCGGCGTTCTGTACGGCACCGACCAGTTGCCCGTAGGCATTGCGATGCCAAAGAAAGAATGGCTGTTTGACCTGGCCGGAGATCCACGCGAGGCCTACGATACGTCTGATCACAATCCGGATGAACTGGCGCGGCTGCGCGCCGCCTTCGCGGCGCGTAACCGTGAAATGGCCGACAACGCACGCGGCTGGATCGAGTACACCAGACGGAGTAGGTAAGATATGAAACTGTGGCGATTCCTGCATCCCTCGGCACTGGGTTTTACGCTGAAGACCATCTCACAAGCCCTCGTCGACAAAATCAGGGGCGCCCCTGCTCGCCCGATTCAGGCCGCTCGATATGTAGCTAATCACGCACGAACGGGCGACCCGGAAGACGTATTACGCACGCTGGACCAATTCGCCCAGCAGGAGCGCTGGCTGATGAGTGTCGGCCCGAAAAAAGGCCCCTTGATCAAGGAACTGGCGCAGCGCCTGCCCGCTAACGCCCGCATTCTGGAACTGGGCGCCTACTGCGGCTATTCCTCCATCATGATCGCCAGCGCTTTCGGTCCGCAGGCGCGTATCACATCGATTGAAATCGACCGGGACGCGGTGGCGAGTTCGCGGGCCAACGTGGAAGTCGCCGGGTTGTCAGACCGGATCACTTTTGTGCACGGCCCCTCCACCAGGATGATCGCCACCCTGGAGGGTCGCTTCGACCTGGTGTTCCTGGATCATTGGAAGGATCTGTATAAACCCGACCTGCAACTGATCGAGCAGCGCGAACTGATTGGCCCCGGCAGTATCGTGGTCGCGGACAACGTGGGGAAAATTTTTGCCCCCGAGACCTACCTGAACTACGTGAGGAACTGCGGACACTACGACTGCGAACACCGGGAGGCGACAATCGAATACACCAGCGTGCCAGACGCCGTGGAAATTTCAGTGTACCGGTCGTCCTGATTCAACGGGACGCAAACGCCTTTTTACTGTCGTTATACGTCACAATGGCGCTGGCTATGATGTCCTCGTCATACTCACGCAGTCCGCTCAATAACATGTGCTTCTTGCCGCGCCCGACAATTTCGCCGCCATCCGCCAGATTGAACGCGAGTTCAACACTGCCGCGCTTGCCGTTGATTTCAAGCGTGTTGTAAGCGCCCTGCAACACAGGTTGGCGGATATCAAGCCGGTCCAGGTCGATGGACATGCTTTCATAGATGACCATAGGTCGATCAGGGCTGATCATCACATTCTGCTCAGCGAGGAGCGGCACCAGTATGTGGGGAAACGTCTGCCCGGAAAACTCTACATAACTCTGGGTAAGATTCAGGATCAGGAGTTCGTCACGGGTATTGTCTCCCGTGCGCTGCACGCGCAAATACTCTCTCCCCTGTGTATCACTGATATGCAACTCTTGCGCGGGCTCGGGTAGCACCAGTTCGATGCCGGCAACTACCATACCGGAAAAGACGAACTCCATGTGCTGACTGATACCGTACTTGGCCAGAATAATGGCGAACAGCAGATCGCCGGGAATACAAAATCGTTTGGCATCGGCATCGTGCAGGGGATTGAAGTCGTTGGCCATTTGCTTGGCAAAATTACTGCCCTGCTCCCGGGTAAAACAAATGTGCCCATTGGGCTCACTAAAATATTGATCGATATTCATGTCTGGTTGGGTCGCCGGTGGGTGCGCAGGTTGGCGCAGTCTAGCAGGAATTCACCGCAGCGGGCCTGACAGCACTGTAATCGCCTCATGTGCTGGCCCGCAGCGGCACGGTCATTTCAATCCGCTCATCCCCGTCGCGCAGCTCAAACACCTGCAGCCGTGGCGGCAGGCGCGTCGCGGACAACCAGCAGATTGCCACACGGTATCCTGCCAGCGGGTCCAGCAGGCAATAATGTGCCATGTCCGCAACATCCGCTGTCGTCACCGCTATGCGAGCGCTCTCGCGCTGTAAAGCGGTAGGGAAATTCAGCTCAAAGCCGCGCGATCGCAGACCAGGCACCAGTGCCTCACCCCTGGCCTTGACTGCGGCTTCCTTGAGTGTCCAGAAATCGTAAAATCGATCCCGCTGCCGGGCGCCGCTGCAAGCCTGTAGCGCCGCCACCTCCTCCTCGCGAAAAAAGCGGCGCGCCACTTTCATCGTCGCGCGCCTGGAATGACGGTATTCGAGGTCCACACCCACGGGCGAACCCGCCGTGACCGCACAGGCCAGCCAGTCGCCGCTGTGGCTGAGATTGAAATCCAGCGCGTGTGTCGCTGTGGCCAGCGCCGGCTTACCATGCTCGTTGAGCACAAACTGCCAGTCGCGGGGCGCCACGGCGGCATAACGGGAAAGCACCCGGCGCTTGAAGTCATCCGAACTGGCAATCCGCTGCCGGCAACAGAGCCACAGGTGTATGTCCTGTAGACCCAGGGAAGACAGCCCGCCACGCAGGCTACCCGGGCTTGAATCAGAAGCGCTGGATGCGCTTGCCGATAAACCGGTCACGCAATTTCCAGAAGAGACTATCGGGATTGACCACCACAATAAAAATCCGGCGCAGCCGATCCTGCGGACACTCGATGGCTCGCACGGCGTGCCAGGCGTGATCTGTACGCTTCATCAGCGCACTGATAATTGCCGATGGATTTGCACTCGATAATGTCGTCAAACTCTTCCAGCGCAGGCGCGGAGTCGTAACTAAGACGGCCGCCATCATCCAGCACCAGGGTCGCGCCGCCCCAGGCCGGATCCCAGTCCTTCGCGGAATTAAAATAAAACAGGTGCGAACCGTGCTCACGCCTGGCGTCACAGTGCGGGGACACATCTGCGCCGCTGGGCGTGTAGTGCCAGTGAAAGCGAAACTCCGCTTTTCGGGCGCCCAGCAGACGCTCGATCTCCTTGCGGTAGGCATCCGAGCAAAGCTCGCCGATAAATTCCTTCCAGGGCCTGGGCACCGGCATATCCGGCGTGTACTCCAGGGAGTAACGATCGTGCGGTGCCTGTCCGGCGCGGCGCTCGTAGCCGAACTTTTTCTCGAACATCTCCAGCGGCGGCATGTTGGCCAGCAAATCCTGGAACCCGGATTCCTGTCAACACACCGGCACTGTTGAAATACGGATAGGGCTTGACCGCCAGAAAATCCTCCAGACTCAGGTTGCGCAGCTTGTCGATATCAAGATAGTTCACGCGGCCCTCGCTTGCAGATCGGGCGTGCGCTCCAATACGTCAAAGGCGTCGTGGCGCACATGATTTTTGCTGATTTCGTCCCGCACCAGATCCTCGCTGATGTAACCATCACGCAGGCACTCCTTCAACAGCCCAAAGAAAAATTCCTGCTGGCGGCGGTCCGGGTGTTCCTGATAGCGGCCCAACAGGCCGTACTCACCAAACACCCTGGCGCGCAGCCGATTCGCGGTGGCCAACAGCGGTTTGTCCTTGAACTTGTCGGCAGGGGTGTAATCGACGGGCAGACCTGTTTTCCAGGGCTGCGTCTTGCGTTTCGTGTTGTGCAGCAGGCGCGTGTTGCCATCCAGATGATCGAAATCATTCCAGCAGTCAGGCAGATAACCGATATTGGCCGGATCCTCGTAGGCCAGCACCATCCATTCCTTGTAATCCTTTTCCGCGCGAAACAACTGCTCAAACTCCTTCTGCGCATCCCAGTGACGCAGGCGGGCGCAGTCCAGCAACATCACGCTGGTGGCTACCTGGGCGCGCTTGTCGGCTTTGTCCGAGCGGTGACGTCCCATCACGGCGGCGCCGTGCATATCCATCTGCAGCAGTTCGTAAACATCACCCACCGCGAACACATCAGGGTCGGTGACCACTGCACGGCCCTGCCAGTCCATCAACTGCGGCGGCAGGAAACGCAGCGGGGTAAAGGATTGCAGATCCGCCATATGCCAGACCCGGCTGGTACCGCCGCGCAGGAAACTCTGCCCCTCCCTGGCGCTCAGGTAGGGGTAATCCCGCGTGTGGATAAATTTCACATCAAACTTGTCGGCATGGGCGGAGTTGCGGCGAAAGGAGTACTGCGCCACCAGGGCCCCCAGCCACTGCCGCTCATTGGTGTGGATGAAGACGCAGTTGTCGCTCACCGCGGGCACTCCGGCTTCGGCGCTCGTATAACCAAATACCGGCAACAGCCTTGCATCTACCAGAGCATTCAATTCCGCCACCTGCTCGTCATCAAAATAGTCGCGGTAGCCGCCAACCTTGGCCTTGCGCACCTTGAAAGTGTTGGGATCGTTGACATCCTTGGCCTGCACGCGGCTGCCGCTGCGCCAAAAATAATTCTCCTGCTCCTTCTGGCGCAGATTTTCCACCGAGGCGAACTCCGCCGTATCCCGCAGATACGCCGGGTTTACTTCAAGGCCCAGAAATTCGACAATTCTCGCCATCTGCTGTTCCGGGTGTGCGCGCAGGTCCTCGTAGCGAACCACCAGCAAATTCTGTATTTTCGGCAGCTCCCGCGCCCAGTTGTTCATGAAGTCGATGATGTGCGAAAGGCCCTGGTTTTCGCCCTTTACAAAGTCGTACACCGAGATATTCGCCTCGTGGGCCGGATACTTGTTCATGGCCTTTTTCTCCGGCCGCATGCGGTACTTCCACTGGAAAAACTGTGACACCGCAACATCGATGGGATTGCGCACCAGTAGCACGGTATTCTTATTATAAAAGTCTTTTTTGGAATCCACGTTACCCGTATAGCCGCGCAGGTAGTTGTCGTGGGTAAAGAAAATCCTGGGGATGTCCTTGTTGAGACGCGTGAAATTGTCAAAGCCCATCAGTATATTGTCGGGCAATTTATACACCAACTGGTAATAGCGCGAGATCATTACCCGCACCCACGTGCGCCCACTCTTGCCGTATGAAGCAAAGATGTACTGACATTTGTTGTACTTCCAGAATTCTTCCCTGCCACGGCGCCAGCGCTGCAGTTGGTGTGCCTGCGCCTCTGGTAAAAATACCGAAATCGCGCGTACCAACCATTTGATCAGTCGCTTGATAATCATGTGCATGTAAAATCCCCTGATCCGGGCAGATCAAGCCGCGAAGGGTATAGGATGATCAGGGCATTCTCAAGATTGCGTGGTATTTTTAACGGCTTTCGCCCACCATCACAAGCAATTGATATTTCTGGGTTTTGGGGGAGTTTGCTAGCCCCTGCGAGACAGCTCCCGGCAGCGCAGACACGCTACTACCGGTTGCTGCCAACGGCTTCGGGAACTCATTGGCCCGCCGCAGTTCTGACGTAGGTCGCCCCCTTTTCGTCACTATGGTTACACTGCATGGCTAAACTACCCGGTATTTTGTTGATCGGCCTGTGCCTGGCATTGGTTAGCGTCGCGCAGGCCGCCAATAAGGGGAATCCACCATTACCTGAGTGGCAGGTATTGGAGTTCGAGGAAAAAGCGTTCTGGGCCACCGCGCGATCCCGCCTGGAGATTCTCCCTGCCGCCGACGACAAGCAGTTCTGGGAACTCAATGTCCTGAGCTCTGTGGTGGATAATTCGGAACAGATCGTGGTGCGCTTTGAGCCCGCCACCGGCCAGGCCATCACACGCTCACGACTGAGCCGGGGCAAAGACCAGCGCCTGAAATCCTACCAGTACGCGACCGACTCTATATTGCGTGAGCGCCGCAATCCGGGCGCGGACACCGGTATGCCGCCACAGGAGTGGCCGGTTTCCTACAGTGGGAAAGTTTCCTATCCCACGGCAGCAAGCGATGCGGTGGTGACTGAGCCCTACCTGCTCGTTCTACTTGCGCAACGACTACAGGCACTGGGACCTGATAAAAAGATGGACGTGCTGGTGCATACGGATTTGAATTTCTTTTCCGTACGCCTTACCAGCGGCAATGGCATACCCATCGATGCGAACTACGATGTAACCGGACAGGGCCGTGTCAGCGGCCGGCGCGAAACCCTCGCGGTGGCGCTGCACGTCACACCGGAAGGTACGCTCGCGGAAGACCCTGACTTCAGCCTGCTCGGGTTGCAGGGGGAAATCATTCTGTTTTTCGACCGCAGCTCAGGCCTGCCGCTGCAGATACGCGGCATGGCACCGCGGATTGGCGCAACGGCCATCAACCTCAGGTCCGTCACCATGAGGGAAGCCCGGCAGTGAAGCCACCGGCTGGTCCGGTGGGCTTGATCAGCAACCCCGCCAGCGGTCACAACCGTGACCAGTTCGAAGATATCCGCGCGCGCATCGGGCAAAATTCGAGCATTCACCACCGCATTACCCACAGTCCGGCGGATATAGCCCCTGCGCTGCGGGAGCTTGCGGCCCTGCAACATCGAAGTACTGGCGATCAACGGCGGCGACGGCACGGTGTCAGCCATTCTGGGCGAGCTACTGGAATCAGGGTTGTTCGCAAAACCTCCGCTGATTGCCCTGCTGCCCGGCGGTACTGCCAACATGAACGCGGGAGACATTGGTGTGCGCGGCTCGCTGAAAAAAGCTGTAGATCGCTTCTGCCAGTGGTGTGCCGGCGAGCGCGATATTGCAGGAAAAGTAGCGCAACGCGCCCTGCTGCGCGTTATCATCGGCAACATAAAGCAGCCACTCTACGGCATGTTTCTCGGTAGTGGCGCGGTCGTTCACGGCGCGGAATACGCCCATCAGGAAATTCACTCCAGGGGCCTGCGCGACGATTTCAGCCTGGCGCTGGGCACCCTGCGCACGGTATGGGGAGTGCTGCGTGATGACCCGACCTTCAATCGGCACGTCGCCATCACGCTCACGCTGGATGACAGGGAGCCTATCCAATGCGATACCCTCATCCTCGCCGTGAGCACCCTGCAGCGCCTGGCCTTCGGTATGCGCCCCTTCTGGAGTACAGAGCCCGGCGCGATTCGCCTCACCCTCATGGAGCAGGGCTGTACACGTTTTGCCCGCACCTTTTTCTCCATTGTGCGCGGCCGTCCCAACCGCAATGCGATACCCGCCAGTGGCTACATCAGCCGCAACGCGAGCACGATACGGCTTGAGATGGAAGGCAAAATCAATCTGGACGGAGAACTGCTCGAAGTGGCCGAAGCGGTGGAAATCAGCGCCAGCATTCCGCTGGAGTTCTTGCGCCTGTGAGCGCCTACCCGCACATTGCCGGACCGGATGCGGCCGCGGACCCCACGCTGGCCGCGCTGTTGGCGCAGCTGCAGGCGCGCTACCACGGGCACGTCTGCTGCACCCTGCTGTACGGTTCCTGTCTGCGCAGCGGCGATATTTACGACGGACTGCTGGACCTGTACCTGATCTGCGACAGCTATCGCGGCACTTATCGCGGCCCGCTGCTGGCTGCCGCAAACTGGCTGTTGCCGCCCAACGTCTTCTACGCCGAACAGCGCCCCGTGGACGGGACCGTCGATGGCAAAACGCTGCGCAGCAAGGTCACGGTGATGTCGTTGCGCGACTTCCAGCGCGGTTGCTCCCCGGCCTGGTTCGAGTCCTATATCTGGGGTCGTTTCGCACAGCCGACGCGCATCCTGTACACCCGCGACGAGCAGCTGCGGACAACTATTGAAGCATCCCTCAGCGAGGCCGCACATACGCTGCTGCGCAACACCCTGCCTGCGCTGCCACCGGAAGGCAGCCTCAGTGCCCTGTGGGAGCGGTCCCTGAGCTTGAGCTATGCCACCGAATTGCGCACCGAACGCAGTGGCAGGGCGCAGGAGCTGGTGCAATCCTCGCTGGACTTTTATGCCGCACTGACTCGAGCGCACGCCGCGCACCTGGGATTCTCTTTTGCGCTGTACGAGCAGGAGCGGGAGTTGCACTACCGGAGTCAGATAGGCAGCTGCAGACGCCACACCACGACACTGGCGTGGGCGCTGCGCAGGGTCCAGGGCAAGCTGCTGTCTATCCTGCGCCTGGTAAAGGCCCTGTTTACGTTTGACGGCGGACTGGACTACATCGCGTGGAAACTCGGGCGCCATTCCGGTGTGGAAATCGTCATCCCCGAAAAGGTCAGACGCGCGCCGCTTATCTACCTGTGGGGCTTTTTCTGGGGCCTGTATCGGCGCGGTATTTTCAAGTGACAACGGGCCGCTCCACGGCACACGATGGGCCCTCGTACCACGTACTATTCACGCTCAAAGCGGGCCCGTGAAAATGGCAAAAGCGGGCGCAGTCCATTATAATTTCAGCCCAAACAAGCCCCCATGCGAGCGCTCTGGCATCCCCATGAAAGCCTGCGTATTCATCCAGACCAACCACAAGCAAATCACCGGCGCGATCGTCGCCGAGCACGCGCTGCGCCGCTATTCGAGAAACAACGACAAGTTCGATGTGCAGATCATGCACACCCGGGACTACCCCTTTTTCGCCGCTCGCGAAGGCCAGGAATACCTGCGCGACGGCGTCAAGCGCGTCTGGCTCAACGACGATTTGCAATCCTTCACCCCAACCCGTTTCATGCCGCCGAAGTTAATGGGTTACGAGGGCCGCGCGGTGGTCATCGACCCGGATATTTTCGCGGTCGCCGACATCTGGGAACTGCTCAGCCGGGACATGCACGGCAAGGCCATCATGTGCCGCATGCGCTCCGGGCCCAAGGGTTTGATCGACAAGTGCATGGCCAGCAGCGTCATGCTGCTGGACTGCGCCAAACTCACCCACTGGGACGCTCAGAAGAAATTCGAGGCCATGTTCGATTTCACCCAGGACTACCAGCCCTGGATCTGCCTGAAGGAAGAGGATCGCAATACCCTGGACTTTTTTGAACCCGAGTGGAACGACTTCGACAAGTTCACCCTGGCAACCAAGATGTTGCACACCACGCGGCGCAAGACCCAGCCCTGGAAAACCGGGCTGCCCACCGACTGGCGTCCCGCCGAGCGTTTTCGCCTGTTCCCGCCAGCGGCCTGGGTGATGCGCGCCCGCCGCAAACTGTTTGGCGAATACGCCTTTTTGGGCAACTACAAACAGCACCCCGATCACAACCAGGAGGTTTTCTTCTTTGGCCTGCTCAAGGAGTGTCTACAGCAGGGCAAGATCAGTGAGGACTTCCTGCGTGCAGAGATGGCGCACAATCATGTGCGCCACGATGCCCTGGATGTCCTGGCAAAAACTCCGGACCTGCCCCCCGCGCCCCTGCACCCGCTCAGTGCGGTGTCAGAAGCCGCCTGACCGCCTGCGCCGTGCGCTGTAACTCGTCCCCGGTGCTGGAGCTCGCTACCGTCGACGCAGTGGGCAACCTTGAGAAGCTCGCTTTCAAGCTCTAAAGTCATGTTACGCTCCCCCGTTTTTCCATTCTATAAAACCGTGGGAGACTTATAGTGAGCAATCGCTTGCTCTGGTTCATACCCTGGCGGTGCAGGCGATGTCGTAAAGGGTGCGGTCATCCCTGCTGGCGCGCAAGCGTTCGCAGATATCCGTCTGACTGATCAGTTGGGCAACGTTGGCGAGAATATCAAGGTGTTCCTGCTGCGCTTGCACAGGGACCAGCAACACAAACAACAGGTCGACCGGTACGTCATCCGGCGCGTCGAAAGGGATCGCTTCCTCCAGCGTCAGCAAGCTGCCCAGCGGTCGTGTGCAATGGCTGAGACGGCAATGCGGGATGGCGATACCCTGGCCCATGCCAGTGCTGCCGAGTTTTTCCCGGGAAATAAGGCGATCCAATACCTCGTCGTAAGGTAACGACTGCTGATCGTCACAGACAATCCTGGTGATATTTTCGAATAGATGTTTCTTGCTGAGGGCCGCAACGCGACACACAGTGCGTTGCGGTGTCAGTATCTGGCTGAGAAAATTCATGGTGGCGCGTCTAGTGCTGGGCAAATGAAGATTGATTATAAGGAGCATTTATCGGATGTCGATGGTCACCGTGGATTGAGGTGTCGGCTCATCCAGTCGTCACAGGTATTGTCACAGTGACCAGCAGACCACGCTCCGGGCGATTCGAGACCTGAATCTGGGCGCCGTGCCTTTGGGCAATGGCACGGGCGATGGACAACCCCAGGCCCATCCCCCCGGTTTGCCGGTTGCGTGACGGATCGCCGCGTTTGAACGGCCGAAACATCGCCTCGACCTGGTCGGCGGCGATGCCCGGTCCTTTATCGGCCACTGTGACAACCGCGTTGTCTCCTCGCCTCTTTAGCTCGAGCTGCGCCTCACCACCGAAATTCAGGGCGTTGTCGATGAGGTTCTGAAACAGCCGATTGAGCTGCATTTCATCACCCTCGACGATGACTAAGTCCGGCGGCCCGACAAACTGAACATTATGGTGTATCGCCTGTTCATCTTCGGCCAGTGCGAACAGCAACGCGTTCAGCTTTATCGGTTGGTCTCCCTTTACGTGCTTGCCTTCCCGGGAGAATTCCAGCGTGGCGGTGATCATTGCGTTCATCTGCTCGATGTCGCGCTGCACGCTCTCGCTCAGGGCTGGGGAGGCTGCTTCTACACGAAACGCTATGCGTGAAAGCGGGGTGCGCAAGTCGTGGGCGATGGCGGCGATCATTGCTTCCCGCTCACGCAATTGGTCCTGAATGCGCCCTTGCATCGCATTCAACGCCCGAGCCGCGATGCGCATTTCTTTCGGTCCCTGTGCTTCCAGCAGGGGCGCCTGTTCGTCGCGACCGATAGCATCGGCGGCGGTAGCAAAATCGTGCATGGGTCGTGAGAGGCGGCGCGCGAACACCCACGCAAAGGGCAGCAGCACCGCCATGCTCAGCATAAGCACGGTTAACGGAACGTGTAACTTACGACTGCTGGTCCAGGAGCGCGGAGGGACCTGCGCCACACACCAGTAATCCGGCCATTGCCGAGCAACGACCAGTTCTCGCAGGAATACCGCTTCAGCCAGGCGAACTTCCCGCTGGTCGATGTTGATGTCCACGGGCCGATAGAGCTGAATCTCGCTGCCTTCCTCCCAGCCCAGTCGAATCGCGGTATCCGGTACACCGAGCGCCTGCGCCAGTTGCGCGTGCAGCGTGGGGTCTGTGCGCATGCCGGTCGACATAACGGGTGCCTCCGGGCTGCGCGACAATTCCAGTTTGCGCGCCTGCGCCAACTCCGGATTCACGCTGTCGCAGGCGGGATCGGCAAGCTGGCTCGCCACGCCCGACAATGTCACAGCCTGTGCCTCGCGCGGTGGCAAAAGCATGAACGTGAAGAAGCTCACCAGATGCGCCAGCACCAGTGCGCCCACCAACACCAGCAGTGTCTGCCGAAAGAGTGTTGATTCGCCCCCCATCATGCGTTGAAAGGCAGCGTGAAAGTGTAACCTTCATTGCGCGCGGTGCGAATCGGCGCATCCCGGCCCAGCTTCTTGCGCAGTCGGCTGACGGTGACATCGATGGATCGGTCGTAGACCGGGGAGTCGGACCCCTTGGTCAGGTCGATCAGTTGGTCCCGTGTCAGGAGTTGTTGCGGATGATCCAGAAATGCAGTGAGGACGCGGAATTCGGCGTCCGTCAGCGAGCAGGTTTCTCCATGCCGGGTCAGTGTCCGGTGGACCTGGTCCAGCCTCCAATGGCCAAAACTGCGCACCGGTCCAGTGGGGGAGGATTCATTGCGACGCAGCACTGCGCGCACGCGCGCCAACAGCTCGCGCGGATTGCAGGGCTTGGGGAGATAGTCATCCGCACCAAGTTCGAGGCCGACGATGCGATCAGTATCACTGCCCAGCGCAGACAACATGATGATCGCTGGCCGGCTCGGCCGATGGAGGCGCCGCAGCAAAGCCAGGCCGTCCTCTCCAGGCATCATCAGATCGAGCACGATGCAGTCATAGTCGCGTTGCGCGAGATGGGCATCCATCTCACGACCGTTCGCAGCACCGTGAACCTCATAGCCATTGGCAAAAAGGTATTCGCAGATCAGTTCTCGCAGGTCCGCGTCATCGTCTACCACCATTACTCTAGGCGTTGTCATTCGTGTCTCAATGCTTCAATCGGGTTCAGCGAGGCGGCGCGCTTCGCGGGAACGTAGCCGAACATTATCCCCACGAGTGCGGAAAACACGAAGGCCAGCGCCGCGACGCCATAATCGAACGTGAATGGCAATTCCACCGCCAGCGCTATCGCCATCGTCGCGACAAAGGAAACCAACAGGCCAATGAATCCACCGATGGAGGACAGCGTGATGGCTTCAATCAGGAATTGCATCAGGACCTCGCGGCGAATAGCGCCGATGGCGAGCCGAATGCCGATCTCCCGGGTGCGTTCGGTGACCGACACCAGCATGATATTCATGATGCCGATGCCGCCCACGACCAGGCTGACGGCCGCTACCGCACCGAGAAACATGGTCATCGTGCGCGTGGTGCCAGACAGCGTATCCGAGAGCTGCTTGGAATCGAAAATCCGGAAATCATCCTCCATGCCCTGGCGCAGGTGCCGGCGTTCGCGCAGCAGCGAGCTGATCTCGTCGCCGACGGTAGCGCTGTCAAACTGTTGGTCGACGGCAACCAAAATCGTTTGCACGTCCTGGTTGCCGGTGAGGCGCCGCATCGCGGCTTTCAGCGGAATCACCACCAGGTCGTCGGTGTCCTGGCCAAACCCCCCTTGCCCACGTCTTCACCAGCACGCCAATGATCGTGCAGCTGATATTGTCAATTCGCAGGCTCCTGCCGATCGCATCGGTATTGCGAAAAAGATTGTCGCGCACGGTGTCCCCGATGACGCAGACGGACTTGCCGGCGGCTAGTTCTTCGTCGCTGAAGAGCCTGCCCGCGGCCAGTTCCAGGTTGGATGCCTGGAAGTACCCATTGGTGGTTCCGGCCACGGTAGTGGACCAGTTTTGCGCCTCGAAAATGGCCGTAACCTGGACTGAGGCCTGCGGCGCGACGATGCGCAGCCCCGAGACCTGTGTCCGAATGGCCTCCACATCGTCGAGGTCGAAATAAGCCGGTCGCGCGCCGCCACCGCGGCCAAACCCCTGGCCGGGGCGGATCGTCAGCAGGTTGGTGCCCAGGCTCGAGACCTGTGCCTGCACTGATTGTGTGGCGCCATTGCCCAGCGACACCATCGTGACCACGGAGGCTACACCGATGATGATACCCAGCGTAGTCAGGAATGAACGCAGCTTGTGCCGCCGGATTTCCTTCAGTGCGAGCAACAGGCTAGTGCCGAACATGGGCGTCGTCCTCCCGTCGCGAGACATCCAGCACCTGCCCATCCTTGAAACGGACAATGGTGCGTGCGAAAGCCGCCATCTCCGCCTCGTGCGTGACCATCACAACGCAGATCCCGCCATCGCGATTGAGCTGCGACAGCAGCTCCATGATTTCCACACTGCGTTCGCTGTCAAGATTGCCGGTCGGTTCATCGGCGAGCAAGACTTCCGGTTCGGTCACCAGCGCCCGTGCGATAGCGACGCGCTGTTGCTGTCCGCCGGATAACTCCGCCGGTGTGTGGTTCGCCCACGCTGCCAGGCCCACACGGTCCAATGCGGCCATCGCGCCCCTGCGGCGAGCTGCGCGCGTCTCTCCACGATACAGCAGCGGCAACTCGACGTTCTCCAAAGCACTGGTGCGCCCCAGCAGGTTGAAGCCCTGGAACACGAACCCGATATAGCGTCGTCGCAATAGCGCGCGCTGGTCCTGGGTGAAATGTTCCACCGCATGACCCAGGAAGCGGTAGCTGCCAGTGGAGGGCGTATCGAGGCAACCCAGTATATTCATCATCGTGGATTTGCCGGACCCGGAGGACCCCATCACAGCGATGAAGTCGGCAGGCGACGCATCGAAATCAACACCGCGCAATGCCTGGAAGGCATTCGGGCCGGTGCCGAATTGCTTGGTCACGCCGCGCACTTCGATCAACCGTGTCATTGGGGACTCGCCAGCGCCCCGGTAACGATTTGCATACCCTCCTGCAGCGCTTCACCGCTGACGATGGTCCACGCCCCGTCCGTATTGCCGACAACAACCGGCACTTCCATCGGTGAACCGTCCTCATCGAGTGCATACAGGGTTTGTCGCGCGCCCCGGCCTACGGTCACTTCCTGTTCGGTGGAATCCCGCCTGCCCCTGAACATGGAGAACTGCAGGTCATCCCCACCCTCGGTGGCCGGCTGAAAGCGCAACGCGGCATTCGGCACGGCGAACACGTCCTCCTCCTGACTCGTGAGGATACTGGCTGTCGCGGTCATGCCCGGACGCAGTGCAAGATCCTCGTTATTGACGCTGAGGACCGCGCCGTAGGCGATCACGTTGGACGTCGTCGTGGTAGCGCTCGCGGTCGTCGTGTTCTCACTGTCATAGGTATTGGAGCCGACGTTTACACGCGTAATCACCGCTGCAAACGTCTTTCCCGGATACGCATCGACGGTAAAGCTGGTGGGCTGCCCCTGGGCGACCTGGCCCACATCGGCCTCATCGACCTTGACTTCGAGTTTCATCGAAGTCAGATCCTCGGCGATGACGAACAGCGTCGGCGTATTGAATGACGCGGCCACGGTCTGGCCCGGCTCAATCTGGCGCGACAGGATCACGCCGTCCACCGGCGAGCGAATGGTCGCCTTGGCGAGGTTGGTGCGGTCCGTCGACAGTTGCGCCTGCGCGGAGCTGACAGAAGCCTTTGCCGACGCCAGGTTCGCCACGGCGCGCTTGGATTCAGCCCGCGCCGTGTCGAGTTCTGTCAGCGAGGGCACCTTCCCATTCGACAGTCGGCGGACTTCTTCAAAGCGCGCGAGCGAGGCGCGGGTGAGTTCGACGGTGGCCTCGGCCTGCAGCACGCTCGCTTTGGCCTGCTCCAGCGCGGCTGCGCTGCGCAGGATCGCGTCGTCGAGCTTTTCCGGGTCGATCTGCGCGAGCGGTTGGTCCTTGATGACCTTGTCATTGATATCGACAAACACCGCGTCAATGAGCCCTGACAACTCCGAGCCTACTGAGACTTCATTGGTGGGCTCCAGATTTCCGGTAGCCGTCACGTGCACGGCCATATCGCCGCGTTGCAACTCTGTTGTGGCGTAAAGAGGCTGCGCTGCCCCGCCGCTGATAATGCGGGCCAGGATCAGCAGCAGCACGATCACCACGGCGGATGCCACGCCCCAGCGCTTGAACCGGGACGGTGTCCCCGCCAGGCGACACGCCGAGAAATTCGTCTACATCGCCGGTGGAACTGCCGGCTTCTACTTTTGACATGCTGTTACCTTTGTCGTGTCGTTGTTCACAGGCTTGCGCTGTCGGGCCAGCCGCCACCCAACGCCTTGAAAAGTTGGATTGCCGCGGTAGAGCGTGCTGCGCTGGCCGATGCCCGGCTGTCCTGCACGGTCAGTACGCTGCGCTGCGTGTCGAGCAGGGTCTGGAAGTCGACCGCGCCGACGCGGTAGCGAATTTCCGCCAGTTGCAGGCTGATCAGCGCGGACTGTTCCGCTTCAGTGAGCGCCACCTCGCGTTCACGCGCGGCTATTGCGGATTGCAGGGCGCTCTCCACGTCCAGCAATGCCGTCAATACCGTACTGCGGTAATTGGCGAGCGCCGTGTCGGCACTGCCTTTTTGTTGCTCGATTCGCGCCCGGATCTGCCCACCCTGGAAGATCGGTGCCGTCACGCCGGCGACGAGACTGCCCAGCGAAGTATCAAATAGATCGCCAATCGAGTCGCCGGAGGTATCTATGGAACCGCTCAGGCGCAGGGCCGGGTACAGATCAGCCTGCGCGACCCCGATGCGTATCACCTCCGCTTCCAGGGTTGCCTGGGCAGACAGCACGTCGGGCCGCCGCTGCAGCAAATCCGCTGGCAGGCCCACGTCGATGATGTCGGGTGGAACCGGCAGCGCGGCGGGAGGATAAAGCGCGCTCGCGCTGGTTCCGGGAGGCTCACCTGTCAGTACATCGATCTGGTGGATGGCAGTGGCGATCGTCAGCCTCAGTACCGGCAGTGCCGCGGTGGTCTGCCCCACGGCGGTACGCGCCTGCTCGACATCCAGTTCGCTACCCAGCCCTGCCTCATTCCGCCATTGGGCGAGCTGTAGGTTCTCGCGCTGGATATCCAGGTTGGCTTGTGCCAATTGCAAACGCGCCTGCGCATCACGCAGGTTGACGTAATTGAGCGCGATTTCCGCCGTGATCACCCGTTGCACGTCGTACAGACTCGCTTCGCTGCCACGGACAGCGGCACCGGCTGCCTCGGCAGTACCGCGCAGCCTGCCGAAGATGTCGGCCTCCCACGAAGCATCGATCCCAATGTTATAGGTATCGTCGCCAATCAGTACGCCGTCAACAGTCTCTGCGCGGGAGAGCCCGTCAATGTTGTCCTGCCGGGAGGCGCTGCCACTGGCATTCACGCTGGGCAATCTTGCGCCTTGTGCCGCGTCCAGTACCGCGCGCGCGGAGCGTAAACGTCCATTGACGGCAGAAATATCGTTGTTGGCGGTCAGCGCCTGTTCAATAAGCTGCGTTAACGTGGCGTCCTGGAATTGAGACCACCAGGCCACCAGTGCCATTTCGTCAGCCGGAGTCGGCGAGGCGTTCTGCCAGTGGGTGGGCATCACTCCGCCCTGCGCAGCAGATACTGCTTCATCGGACGTTTGCAAACCTGATGCGCAAGCGGTTAGCTGCCCAATCATCGCGGTCAGGCACAGCGCTTTGCCTAGCCAGGCTCCTGCCGTGCGTCTGACAATAAAGGTGGGAGATATCGGCATCAGTTCTGGCTGTCTCGCGTGCTGCGGAATTACGGCGCACTCTATAGCGCTGGTGAATGAAGTATCCAGTTATACCGGCGGGACGCGTCTGCAAAATTTCAATGCTGAAATATTGGCCGGGTTAACGTGGCGAGTATGAAATTCTGGTTCGGAAAGATGCTGCACACCGTGCGGCGCAAAGCCCAACCCTGGAAAAGTAGACCTGCCCCCCGCGCCCCTGCACCCGCTCAGTGCGGTGTCAGAAGCCGCCTGACCGCCAGCGCTGTACGCTGTAACTCATCCCTTGCACTGGAGCCCGCTGTCGCTCCTATTGTGGGTGTGTTAACGCTTTCTTTCAATGCCGCGGCAGCCTCTGCAATCATGTTCTGCACCAACCACCGCGCCCTGCCGGAGTCCACCAGAACATTCTGGATATTACCCACGTCGCGCCGCATGCGACGGGGCGCGATACGCATTGCCAGGTGATGACTGAGGGGCTTGTAGCGATAGCTGTGCGGCTGTAACCACCAGCGAGCAGCGCCATCCCCCACATCAAAGATGTACAGGGGTCGACCCGTGTCCACCGCCTCCCCGAGCATGGACATGGACTCGCCGGTAACCACGAAGGCATCCGCCAGAGCCAGGAATCCCCGATAGGGATTGGCCTTCCCGCTGCCCCAGCGATAACAAAAATGCGGTACTTGCAGCTGCGCCTGCAGCGCATCACCGGCCGCGCGGGGTGTGCGGGGGCTGTCCGTGACCAACAAGGAGCCACCGGTGGCGGTTGCCAGGTCACGTGCCAGCACACCGAGGCGTCGTCCCTTGCCGCGCGTCATCACAAAACGGCCACTATCGCCACCCATCAATACCGCCACCCAGGGGCGAGGCAGGTCTGCCAGTTGTGGTCGCAGTTGCGCGCCGGCACTGATCAGGTCATCCGTGGATACGCGGTGCAATGGCAGGCTGTTATGCAGTATGTTGGCCTGCCCTGGCAAAAAATACTGCGGTGTGGTGATCACCATATCCCATGCAGACAGGGGCGCCCAGGGACGACCAATGTGTACCAGGCGAGTCCTGCCACCAGACTGCCGCTGAATCCAGCGAGCCACCGGCTCATTGCGACGCCCGGCGCTGAGGACAATATCCGGCCAGGGAGCCGCCAGCACACTGGATCGCGACCGGTCGATGCCGGCCAGCGTGCCGCCGCCACCGAGATGACAGAGCAATTCCCAGGGTCGGGCCGCGATGTGTTTCTCCTCGTAACCCCAGCCCAGTTCCTCGGCCAGGGCGCGCACCTGGGTATTGTCACCCACTTTCTTGCCCAGCAGACACCAGACTGTGATAGATCCCTCGCCCACGTGTCTTCCTCGTTACCTGTATCGCGGTATGCGGCGAGCCGCCACGGGAGCATCGCTCCAAAAATTGCCAAAGCCAGCCATTTGTGGAATAGCTTGCTGGCGGTAAACTATCCCATAGATTACCCATGAGTAGAAACAGTTTGAAACCGACGGTCTTTATCCACACCAACCACAAGCAGATGCTGGGTGCCCTGGTGAGCCGCTACTCATTGCGCAAACACTCCACACATGCGGACAAGTTCGACGTGCAATTCGTCGAGGTAAAAAACTACCCCTGCATGCTGGAGCGCGAGGGACAACTTTACCGCCGGGATGGAGAAATGCGCCCCTGGCTTAATGACGATCTGCAATCCTTCACGCCGCTGCGTTTTACCCCGCCAGAGCTGATGAATTATGCGGGACGGGCGGTGATCATGGACCCTGACATATTCGCCATCGGCGATATTTGGGAACTGTTGCAACGCGATATGGCAGGAGCGGCGCTGATGTGTCGTCCCAAATCCGGGAGCAAAGGCCGCAAGGGTGCCTTCGCCAGCAGCGTCATGCTGCTGGACTGCGCAAAACTCAGGCACTGGCAGTTTGAAAGCAACTTCGCCCAGATGTTCGAGCCGGTGCAACGGGACTACATGGACTGGGTATCGCTCAAGCTCGAGGATCCCTCGACCATTGGCCTGTTCGAAAACTACTGGAACGATTTCGATAACCTGACTGACGAAACCAAACTGCTACACAACACCAAGCGCAAAACCCAGCCCTGGAAAACCGGGCTCAAGATCGACTATCGCCCGGCCGACACCTTTCAGTTGTTTCCCCCCAGGCACTGGCTGCGCCGCGGTCGCCGCGCCCTGTTTGGCGATTACAAGTTCGCCGGCTCCTACGCCGCCCACCCCGACCTCCGCCAGGAAGCGTTTTTCTTCGGAATGGTGCGCGCCGGGCTGGAAGAGGGTGAGTTTACCGAAGCCCAGCTGCGCGACGAGATCGCAGCAGGGACATCTGCGACCGGACGCGCTGCAACTGATCGGCGCCTGACATCGCGTTCAGCGCGAGTCCCTCAGGTGATAAGGCCTGAAGAGCGAATGATTTCGCTTTTTGAGCGATCAGGCCTTATCCCTGAGGGACGCTTCGTAAGCACCGAACCTAATCGACCGTGGTTATTTGCTCGATTGAAGCTCCGTTGCGGCGAGCGGCAGCGGGCATGCCCCGCTTGCTCAAAGGGAGAAGGCATTCGCCGCGGAGTATGCCCGCTGCCGCTCGCCTTGCATAGTGCAACATCACAAATTCTGAGTTCACTCCGATAGAGTACCCGCAGGGGTGAACCCTGAAGAGCGAATGATTTCTCTTTTTGAGCGATCAGGGTTCAGCCCTGCGGGGACGCCAACCAGAAGCAAGACTTTTATCGGCAGATCGGAGGCTGGCATTTGCTAATGGTAGTCAAATAGGGGAGCCAACGTCTCAGCCAGCCGCTGATCGATCGCCGCCACTTCCTCATCGGTGAAGTAATCCCGATAACCGCCCACCTTACCCTTGCGCACCTTGAAGCTGTCGGGATTGTCCTTGTCCCTTGGCATCATGCGCCCGCCGGCCAGGCGAAACTGCTGCGCGCCTTCCATTTTTTTCATATTTTCATAGGAGGAATAATTGACCGCCGCATCGACTTGCGCATCAGTGGCGGCAATGTGCATAAAGTCCAGCAGGCGCCGCAACTCCTCGCGCGGCCGGGCGCGCAGGTCCTCATAGCGCAGCAGGTGGAAATGCTCCATCGCGCCCATCTCCGCCGCCCATAAATTCAGGTAGTTCGTGACTGCCTGCATGCTGCCGCCGTTGTTGCCCATGACAAAATCGAACAGGCTGATTTCGCTGCCCTGGGGCGGGTAATTGTTGATCGCAACCTTGGTCGGCTTGATGCGAAACTTCCACTGGAAATACTGCGACACGGCGACATCGCGGGGATCCCGGGCAAGCAGTATCACGCGCTTGTCGTAAAACGGCGTCTTTACTGTGTAAATCGCCGGTAAAATCCTTGATGTAATTATCATGGGTGAAGAATATTTTGGGAACTTCCCTGTTGAGATTATGGAAGTTGTCAAAACCCAATACGGCGTTCTTAGGCAGCTTATACATCACGCGAAACAGATGCGACATCATCACCCGCAACCAGGTGCGTCCGCTCTTGCCAAAAGACACTACCACGATGTCGGCGCGCTGCAGTTTTTCGAACTGCTCCACGCCACGCAATTTCCGCTCGGCCGCGAGAATAGCCGCCTCAGGCTGGCCACGCATACGCCAATGCAGCAACCTGCGCGACAATTTCTTCCGCCCCGTCTGCCAAGCCTGGCGCACACTTTGTACGGCCAAATTCATGCCTGCTGCCCCCCATAGCCGAACATGGGATCCAGCTGCGCCACCAGCTGCTCGAGTTGCTGGCACTGTGCATCGGTGAAGTAGTCACGGTAGCCGCCCACCTTGGCCTTGCGCGTCTTGTAGGAATCGGGATTATCCTTGTCAGCGGGCTTGACCCGGGCGCCACTGCCCTTGAAAAACGTCTCCTGTTCCATTTTCTTCATGTTGTCGAGGGCCGCGAACTCCACTGCTTCCTGCACCTGAGCGGCCGTCACCGCCGTTCCGGTAAAGGCCAGGATTTTCGTCAGCACAGCGGCGGGATCCTTGCGCATATCCTCATAGCGGACTACCAGGACATCCCGCAAAACGGGTATCGCCTGTGCCCAACCGTTGAAGTAATCGACGATACGCGGCACACCCGCCTCCTTATCCTGCACGAAGTCCCAGACATCTATGTTGGCACCGTGCGGCGGATAATCATTGATGAACTTTTTGTTGGGGCGCATGCGAAATTGCCACTGGAAAAACTGCGACACCGCCACGTCGCGCGGGTCGCGCACCAGCAATACAATGCGCTTGCCCTGGAAGTGTTGCTTGGAATATTGGTTGCCGGTGTAATCGCGCAGATAATTATTATGGGTGAAAAAGACTGCAGGCAATTGCGCGTCGATGTGCTTGAGGTTATCAAAATCCAGCAGGTTATCTGCGCCCAGATTCGCCTTAAGCTGATAGGCGCGGGACAACATCACCCGCAACCAGGTCCGGCCGGATTTGCCCCAGCTCATCAGCACCCAGTCACTGCGCTGCAGTTTCTTGAATTCCTCGCGACCGCGCAGCCAGCGCTCTATCTTCTTGCGGCGCGCGGCGGGCAACCAGAAGCAGAGCAGCATCACGAGATGGCGTACCACGACGCGCGCCTTGTCGGCCATGTGCGGGACCATCCTCGATTACCGTCAGAAAAGCCGGCAAATATTACCGTAAAACGCCCACTCCCGCACTAATGGGGCAAGCCTTGATTTACCGCACTATTAACATCCTGTACCGCCACGCCGCCTTGCCGGGCCTACAAAGGCCGTAATAAAATGCGCCGATGTCACTGATCAATATCAACGCACTGCGCGCTGCGCAGTTACAAACGGACCCCTTCGACTATCTGGTGGTGCCGGGATTTCTCAGTGCCGATACGCTGGCAAAGGTCAATGCAGATTACCCCGCGATAGACACCGCCGCCAACCACGCGCTGGAAAACCTTTCCTACGGCGCCGCCTTCGAAGCGCTTATGGACGAATTGCGCAGCCCCTCACTGGCCACCGTGCTGGGCGAGAAGTTTGACATGGACCTGGCTTCCCTGCCGACCACGGTGACAGTGCGCAAATTCTGCGAGCGCACCGATGGCAATATTCACACTGACCACAAAAGCAAAGTCATCACCGTGCTGCTCTACTTCAATGAACACTGGGAGCACGAGGACGGCCAGTTACGGCTGCTGCGCTCCAAAGACGATATTGAGGATTATGTGGCGCAAGTTCCACCACTGGGCGGCACCCTGCTGGCGTTTCGCCGCACCGATCACTCCTGGCACGGGCATACGCGTTTCGTCGGCGAACGCCGTATGGTGCAGATAAACTATCTGGACCAAAGTCCGCTGGCCATTGCCGCGCAGCGCATCAGCCGTTTCGGCACCCACTTCATGAAGAACGTGCTGGGCATGCGTTAACCGGCTAGATCCGCAACCCTGTTTGTTCCAGCGGCTCGACGTTCCCGAAGGGGTAAACCCTGATCGCTCAAAAAGAGAAGGCATTCGCTCTTCAGGGTTTACCCCTTCGGGAACTCTGCCCGAGCGAATTCAGAGAGTGGCGTTAGCGATGTAAGGCGAGCAGCAGCGGGAATACCCCACGTCGAATGCCCTCTCCCCTTGAGTAAGTGGGGTATTCCCGCTGTCGCTCGCCGGATCCCGCGTTGCTTGTCCTGATCACAGGGATTTCGCAATTAAAAGAAGGATATGGGGCAGTGAAAAAACGTGTAGTGATCGCCGGCTTCGGTGATACCGGTCTGTTAGTGGCGATCAATCTGGGCACGGACTTCGACATCGTCGGCATCAGCCCCAAACCCTGCCTGGTTAGTGGCCAGGAACTGGGCATGCGACTGACGCAACCCCAGGTTTGGAAACAGGACTACCTGATGCCCTTTCAGCGCTATAAAAAGCTCGACGGGGTGCGCACGCTGCAAGGCCTGATCACGACGATTGATCCTGACCGATCCACAGTTACTGTCAAGTTGCAGGACGGCAGCGAACATGTGGAATACTACGACGCGCTGGTGATTTCCTCCGGCGTGACCAACGGCTTCTGGCGCAACAATTCATTACAAGATTTGGACTCGTTACACCAATCGATCGACCGCGCCTCGCAGCAATTGCTGGGGGCGCAATCGGTGGCTATTGTTGGCGGCGGCGCTACCGGTGTGAGTGTCGCTGCCAATCTCGCGGCGCGC
This sequence comes from uncultured Gammaproteobacteria bacterium, assembly GCA_963712135.1. Classification (GTDB taxonomy): domain Bacteria; phylum Pseudomonadota; class Gammaproteobacteria; order Pseudomonadales; family Halieaceae; genus Marimicrobium. The sequence continues at coordinate 4,702 of CAVQGV010000022.1, read as the reverse complement.
TATGCTGACAAATCCGTGCACTATTTTTTCAGCGAACCCCAGCCACTGCCCGGTTATCACCCCAGGGTACGTAACAGTGTGGAGCAGCACCTGCGAAAAGCCGGCGTCAACTTACACCCCATGCATCGCGCGACCATCCCCGCTGGTTTCCAATGCGACCGCTTCACTTTCGAACCCATAGACTGGTCAAGCGGGCAGGACAGCTTTCACGCTGACATCACACTGTGGGCGATCGGCAATATGATTCCCAATAACGACTTTATTCCTGCAGCCATGTTAAATGACGATGGCTTTGTAAAGGCCGATGCGCTATTGCGGGTAGAAGGCTACGACAATGTATTCACCGTGGGCGACATTGCCGACTCAGACCCCCATCGCAGCTCCGCGCGCAACTGGGGCTACCGCCTGCTGGGCCACAATATTCGCGCCTATCTTGAGGACCGGGAGGCCGACATGAAGCGCTACGAACCACCCGCCTATCGCTGGGGCTCGGTCTTCGGCGTGCAAAATAATGGCTTGCGCGTGTTCCAGCCCGACGGTGGCAGCTTTCGATTCCCCAGGTGGACGATCCGCACGCTATTGTTTCCGCTGGCGGTACGCAAAATGATTTACAAGGGCGTGCGCAAATCCTGACGAAAACGCGCCATGTAAGACCCCGAAGGGGCGAACCCTGAAGAGCGAATGCCTTCGTTTTTTGAGCGATCAGGGTTTCCCCCGCTGGGACGGCGGGCGGCAGCGGGTATGCCCCGCTTGCTCGGGGAGAAGTCATGCGCATGGCATACCCGCTGCCACTCGCCTTGAATCGCACGAGGGTCAGGCGCTGGTCCGGGGAGGGATTTGCGGAAGTATAAAGGCGAGCGCCGAAGGAGTGGAACGAGAGGCCTGCCCCGCTACCGGGTACGCGCAGCGCTTTAAGGCTCGCGACCGACTGAGGGCAGCCCGGAGGGCCGCCGCCATGGAGCAAACCCCTCCCCGGACCAGTGCCGCCGCAGGCACAACCCCTGTATCCTCTTGTACCGAACCACAATGAGCCTTAAAAAAGCGCCTCGATGCGCTTCACCACTGCGCCCACATCGTCGGGCAGTTGCGAATTGGGCGGCTTAAAGGGTTGTCCCGCCCAGACGGCTAAACCCTTGTCCACCAACAGGCGATGAAAGGCGCGAAAGTCCCGCGTGGCGCAGAGCACCTTGAACACATCCACATAGTAAACACCCCTGGCGACTCGATGGCGCCAGCGGTCAGCAGACGTTTTCTGGCGCGGATTGAACAACCAGTGGGCCAACGAACGCCGCCACTGATCGATACTACCCAGCCAGCCCCCTGGCAGAGGGAATAGTGCCAGGGGCTTATGCAGGTAGATAACTTCCACCATCATGGACACGCTGTCGGCGGTGACGATGAAACCATCGGCACTGCCCAGTAACGCCCGATAGGGATTGTCGCTGGCGTCCGCGGCCCATTCATAAAAAACAGCCTGCGCGGGCAGGTCGCGACGGAGCACCTCCACAACCTCGGGTGTCGTGCGCCGACTGGTGGTGACGTAGGGTGTGCCGCCCAACTCCTCGACAATCCAGCGCGCAGTGGCGACCAGATCATCGGCCACCTGACGATTCATAATGAAAGGATTGGTCTCGCCACCCACCAGCATGGCGATCAATGGTTTGCGCAGCCCGGCAAAGCGCTCCCGCCACGCCAGTGCCTCGCTGGCAACCTCCTCGGGCTGCACGCGCATCAGCGGCAGGGTCGTCGGCAGAAAATTGTGCATGGGCGGCATCTGGTTCTCTGCACTGGCGATCACCAGGGAAAAGTCGAGCATATGGCCAGAGGGCTTGCCGACCAGCACAATTTTGGTTTTGTAGCCGGACTGTTCGCGCACCCACAAAGCGGCCATCGAAGGGCGCCGGCCAACAGTAATGATCAGATCGGGCCAGGGCGCTTCGAGGGGATCACAACGGCTGCGGTCAAGATGATCCAGGGATGGACGGTAGCGCGGCTTGCCCAGCACGTACTCCGGCCGCATGTGCACGTATTTGTGCTCCACCGGCCAGGGCAGCGCATCGACGATAGTCTCCACCTGGCCGTTATCGCCCTGCTTGTCACTGAGAATAACCCAGGTACGAGGAGTCACTGTCAGACGTCCGTGCCGTCCTGGCAGTAGCCCAGTTCCGGCAAAATATTGGCGCGCACCAGTGCCTCGAGTTCAGCCACCTGCTGCGCATTAAAATCCTCGCGATAACCACCGACCTTGCCGCGCCGGACCTTGAAGGTGCTGGGATCGCTGGCATCGACCAGTTTCATCCCGCCCTGGCTAAACGTGCCGCTGGTCTCCAGCTTCTGCAGGTTGTCGAAGGAGCCCCACTCGACCGCTGCACGAATCTCGTCCTCGCTGAAATCCTCACCCATCAATTGCGTGATCCTGTGCAGGGTCACAACGGGCTGCGCGCGCAGGTCTTCATAGCGGACCAGCATACCGTGCTCCAGCTCGCGCACGTTGCGGGCCCAGGTATTCTGGTACTCGATAAGGCTGGGCAGACCAATATCCGAATAGCGCACGAACTCCCACATTTGCACCGTGCGACGATCGATAGGATGCTCTACAAAGTGATTGATGAGCTCCTGCTTGGCGCGTGACTGCCGCTTGGTAAACTGGTGATACCAGGACACTGCTATGTCAATCGGGTTGCGCGCCAGAAACAGCACTGGCTTATGGCGCAGCGGGTTGTCGGGTGCGCCGCAGGCCAGTAATTTCCCCACCTCGCCCTCATAGCTGTAATACGCATTGGTCGCCGCCAGCCGGGGAATCTGGGGGATTTCTCGGGCGAGTTCGTCAGTATTGATCAACTTTGATTCAGGCAGATTGTAACGCAACTGGTACAGGCGCGAGAGCATCACCTTGAGCCAGGTATTGCCACTCTTGGGATGCCCAATGATCAAAAAATTTGCGCGCTGCGCCTTGGCCAGCTCCAGGCGCGCCAGATGCTTGCGGCGCAGGGCGACCCGTGTCCTGACCGGCAGCGCTTGCGTCGGAATGAGAATCAGCGCTTTCTTGACGCCATCACTCAGATTAAACATGGACTGTATTACCCGCAGGAAGGGTGCGACGGCATGCGCAAAGCGTGTAATTATGCTCGAAGCAGGCCAAAATGACCAGACAACGGGCGCTTCATGTACAATGTCCGCCAGTTTCGACAGGAACACTACCCTTTGATCCTAGACCGCCATATCAGCTGGGAAATCATTCGCCCCTTCTGCACCGGGCTGGGCCTTCTGGTAATGGTTTTTATCGGTTTTTCGGCCGCGCGCCAGTTGTCGCTCGCCGCTGACGGGCAACTGGATATGCTGACCGCGTTCAAGCTCGTCGGCCTCAATACGCTGATCACGCTGGAGATTTTGCTGCCCTCCGCATTCTTCTTTTCTGTGTTGTCGGCCATCGGCCGCCTTTATCGTGATTCCGAAATGCGCGCGTTCTACGCCGCCGGGGTAAGCCGCGCACGCATTCTGGAAGCGGTTTTGAAACTGTCGCTGGTCATTGCTGTGATTACGGGGTTGATGTCAATCCTGGGGCGACCCTGGGCCTTTCGTACCAGTTATGCTCTGGAGTCGCAGGCGGCTGCGCAGTTTGATCTGAAACAGATGTCCGCCGATGAGTTTGTCAACATGGACGGCAGCGATTACACCTTCATCGCCCACGACATAGATCTCGCCAGGGGCCTGCACAAAGGAGTATTCCTGCAAAAGAATTACCACGAGCAGGGTCGCTCGGAGATTATCGTTGCGGAATCGGCAGCCATGCCCACACTCAATCCCGGTCAAGCCACGCGAGCCACTTTTTACAATGGCTACAACTACTTGCTGGACAATAAAAATCACCAGGACATGACCCTTAAGTTCGAAGAGCTGGTGGTGCAGCTCCCCAATGAAGAGGCTCAGGAGAAATACCGGCGCAAGGCGGAAACCACACTGACCTTGTCGCGATCGACCGACCCCAAGGACATCGCTGAATACCAGTGGCGCATCACCACGCCCCTGGCGACGATTCTACTGGCGCTCATAGCCGTGCCGCTGGCGCGGTCCGCACCGCGCGAATCCCGCTTTCGCAATGTCGCCATTGCCCTGCTGGCCTATATCACGCTGTTCGCCATGGTAAGCGTGCTGCGCACTCTTATTGAACAGGGCAAACTCGGTGCCATACCGGGCCTGTGGACGGCCTATGCCCTGCAGGCAGCGCTGCTGGCGGTGCTGGTTTCACAACCGAGGATGAAACGGCGATGATCCTGCAACGCTACATTGGCGTCAGCGTGGTCAAGGGCTGGCTGTTGGTACTGGTGGTGCTGGGCGCCATATTCGGCCTGATCAGTTTCACCCAGGAGCTGGATCATACGGAATTCAAATACGACGCGCTCGCTGTCGCCCGCTATACACTGTTCACCCTGCCCAACCAGCTGGTGAGCCTGGCCCCGGTGATCGCGCTGCTGGGCAGTATCGTGGCCCTGGCCAACCTCGACCGTTATAACGAGTTAACCATCGTCAGTTGCACCGGCTTTTCACCGGCAAAATTGCTCGGCGCCCTCGCCCTACCCACCGTGCTGCTGACGTCAGTGCTGTGGATCGCCATGGAGTATGTCACGCCACAGATGCAACAATCAGCGGAGCAGGAACGGCAGAGATTGCGCGACGGCGGCAACGACTGGCTGCCCAGCGG
>CAVQGV010000021.1:0-24351 GCA_963712135.1 uncultured Gammaproteobacteria bacterium | reverse complement strand
GCTGCCTGGATGGTCCAGCAGGGACATGTTAAGGACCACAATCAGGCCTTTGACCGGTATTTGGGGCAGGGTAGGACGGGGGATGTCAAGGCGTTCTGGCCGGACCTGGCCGAGGTCGTCCGGTGGATCACGGTCGCCGGTGGTGCAGCCGTTATCGCCCACCCCTTGAAGTACCGTTATACCGCAATGAAATTACGGCGTTTAATTGAAGAGTTTGTGGCAGCAGGGGGTAGCGCTATAGAGGTGCTAAGCGGGTATCAGACGCTGGATCAGATCATGCAACTGAAACGTTTGGCGCGGGAGTTTGATCTGGAAGTATCAGCCGGCAGTGATTTTCACCGGGATGCTCCCTACAGTGCGCCGCTGGGTGTAGAATCTGCGCCCTTTGAGGGCTTGCGCGGCGTGTGGGACCGCTGGGCAGTCCCGCGCTAACGCCTTTTTCAATAATAAACGAGATACGCCGTGAGCCAGTTTTACCAGATTCATCCACAGAATCCCCAGCCCCGTCTGATCAGTCATGCGGTCGACATTATCCGCAACGGCGGCGTGGTGGTCTATCCGACCGATTCAGCATACGCTCTCGGCTGTCGGATCGGCGATAAAAACGCCCTCGACAGGATTCGCCGCATTCGCAAACTCGACGACAAGCACAATTTTACCCTGGTGTGCCGCGACTTGTCGGAGATCGCTACCTACGCCAAGGTGAACAATACGGTGTATCGACTGCTGCGCCACACCACGCCGGGCCCTTACACCTTTATCCTGCGGGCCACCTCCGAGGTGCCCCGGCGCCTGTTGCACCCCAAACGAAAAACCGTTGGATTGCGGGTGCCTGACAATACCATTGCTGCTGCCCTGCTGGCGGAGCTGGGTGAACCGCTGATGAGTGTGACCCTGATAATGCCCGGTGATGACCTCCCACTCATTGATCCTTACGATATACGCGAAGTGCTGGAACACGATGTCGATCTGGTTATCGATGGCGGCTACTGCGGGATGGAGCCGACCACGGTTGTGGACCTGGCGGACGATACGCCATTAGTGTTGCGGGTCGGCAAGGGGGATGTGGCGCTTTTTGGGGGCTAGTCCGCCGAATTGCCCGGGCCGGATAACATCCTGTGTAACACAGCCATTTGCACCAGCATGCGATTGCGTGCTTCGGCAATGACGACGCTGCGCGGGCCGTCGAGTATGCGCTCAGTAACCGTGACTTCCCGGCGCACGGGGAGAGCGTGCATAAAGCGACAATCAATGGCGGCGTTACTGAACCATGGTTCGTCGACACACCAGTTGCGCAGCTCATGTTTGAAGTCATCCTCGGCGCGGATATCGCCATAATGGCGCTGCGACGTCCACGAGTTGACGTAAATAACGTGAGCACCTTCCGTCGCAATGTGGCGGTTATCGGTTTCTGTCACTGACCCTCCACTCGAGTGTGCCGCCGCACGCGCTCGCTCCATGATCGGATCGGGCAGTTCATATCCCTGCGGTCGCAATACCGTTACCTCCATGCCCCGCATTGCAGCCATGTGGACAGTAGCCGCCGGTATTGCCAAGGGCATCGGCTGAGGGTGCCAACTCCAGGAAAGTACAAACTTGCCACCCCGAGAGGGAATGTCCAGGTCGTCCAGCGTTTTCCAGTCGGCAAGACTTTGACAGGGATGATTGATGGCCGATTCCATATTGATATAGGGTATATCAATCAACGAGGTCATCTCGTGAAACTGGGCATCATGCAGGTCGTGAACGAGATTTTCCCGCTTTGCAAAGGCGCGGATGCCGATGGCGTCGCTGTAGGATGCGATGACTGGAACGGCCTCGCGAATGTGTTCTGCCGCGGCACCGTCCATGACGATACCTGAGCGGGATTCAATACTATGAATCGACATTTCCGGTGAGATGACGAAAACGCCACCGCCCAGGCGGGTCATCGCCGACTGAAAAGACGCCAACGTGCGTAATGAAGGATTGAGGAATAATAACGCGAGGACTTTTCCTTGCAGCGCCCGCGGTTGCGGGTGTGCGTCCAGTCTGTGGGCGAACGCGACCAAATCCCTGATTTCAGCCGCGTCGAAATCCGCCAGGTCATTAAAAAACCTCATCGTACTGCCTTGCCGTGATTACCACGCGGCATTGCCACAACCTTAGAACAGGGTGTAAATAAAGGGGGCAACTGCCGAACCCTGTGCCAGTACCAGCAGGCCGCCGAGAAGAAGCAACATCAGAATAATAGGCATCAACCAGAACTTTTTGCGTTCTTTCATGAAGCCCCATAAATCCTTGAATAGATCGAACATCAGAAGGGTCGCTCCATATTTTCAGGTTTTGTTGGATTGGATGAAACTCGATAACTGTCCGCTGCCTGGATCGAATTTGCGCCGCATTGGATCGTTGAACATCCGCATAATTATCCCGAACGGAAAAAATATCAGAAAGAATATCAGACTGAGAATGATGCGCGTATTGACCCAGCCCAGCGCCTCGGCGAAACGCATCCAGATTTTGTAGACCGGCCCGAGTGCGGCAGGGATGATAAGGGCCATACTAACGAGGATGACCGCGGGGTAGAGCGGCCACACGGGCCTGGCTATGATCCCAGATCCACGGGATCAAAAGATCAAAAAACAGGATCAGCATGCCGGCCGTAACCAGGCCGAACTTGCGTAATTCCTTGGGGCTCATTTTTGCATCTGACTTTGACATCTCATCGAGTCTCGCAGTTAGTCCAGCTCGAACTCATTCATCCACGTGTCGTCTTTTGCCACGGCTGGCTGCCTGGTTTTTTCCAGTAAAAAATTCTCTATAACGAGATAGTCCATCTCGGTGCGCATAAAACAACGGTAGGCATCTTCCGGTGTGCAGACAATCGGTTCGCCGCGTACATTGAAGGAGGTGTTGACGAGCACGCCACAGCCTGTCTTTTTCTTGAATGAAGAAATCAGTTGATGATAGCGCGGGTTAGTGTCCGGGTGAACTGTCTGGATTCGGGCTGAATAATCCACGTGCGTGATGGAGGGAAGTTCAGACCGTGGGATATTGAGTTTCTCGATGCCGAACAGTTTCTCCTGCTCTGCGGTCATCGGAATCCTGATCCTTTCGGCGACCGGCGCGACCAGCAGCATATAGGGACTTGGTCTGTCCTGTTCGAAATAATGACTAACGTCCTCATTAAGCACGGAAGGAGCAAAGGGACGGAACGATTCGCGATACTTGATTTTGAGATTCATAACCGATTGCATCTTGGCCGAGCGCGGGTCGCCAATGATGGAGCGCCCGCCCAATGCGCGCGGCCCGAACTCCATGCGCCCCTGAAACCAGCCCACGACATTTTCAGCAGCGAGTATGTCCGCCAACAAAGGCATTAACTGCTCGTCCTCCAGTTCCTGGTATACTGCAGCGCTTTTGTCCAGGCGTTCACGAATGTCCGCTCTCGCAAAGCGGGGTCCGAGATAGGAGCCTTTCATGCTGTCCGAGCGGTTGACTGTAGCGGACCCCATTATGCCGCTCATGCCAAACGCTCAGGGCAGCACCGAGCGCACCACCGGCATCACCGGCGGCAGGCTGAATCCAGATGTCATCGAATACTCCGGAGCGCAACAGTTCACCATTTGCCACACAGTTAAGGGCGACACCTCCTGCGAGGCATAAATATTGACATCCGGTTTCCTTGCGCAGCGTTTTTGCCAGCCGCAGCACGACTTCTTCAGTCACTTTTTGGATGGAAGCTGCCAGATCCATCTCTCTTTGAGTGAGTTCGCCCTCGGCTTTACGAGGAGGCGCTCCAAACAGCGCGTCGAATTTTTTGTTGGTCATGGTAAGACCAGTGCAATAATTGAAGTACTTCATGTTCAATCTGAAAGAGCCGTCATCTTTCAGGTCCAGAAGGTGCTCCAGGATAAGGTCGACATACTTCGGTTCACCATACGGGGCAAGCCCCATTAGCTTGTACTCACCGGAATTCACCTTAAAGCCTGTGTAATAGGTGAAAGCCGAGTAGAGCAGGCCCAGGGAGTGGGGGAAATCAAGCTGCCACAATGGTTTAAGCGTATTGCCTTCCCCTATCCATGCTGTGGTGGTTGCCCACTCGCCAACACCATCGAGACAGAGCACGGCAGCCTTGTCAAAGGGGCTGGGGAAAAATGCAGATGCTGCATGGGACTGGTGATGTTCGGCAAATAACAGAACAGGTAGTTCTGACTTTTTCAATTCACCCAGTGCCGCAAGTTCTCTTTTTCAGGGTGCTCTTCAGATAGAGCTTTTCCTTGAGCCATACCGGCATTGCTGCAATGAAGGACCTCAGGCCATTTGGTGCATAGGAAAGGTAAGTCTCCAGCAGGCGTTCAAATTTAACCAGGGGCTTGTCGTAAAAAACCACCTCATCGACATCGGCCAGTGTTAAACCGGCCTCCGCCAGGCAATAGCGGATGGCGTTCTCCGGGAAACCAGCATCATGCTTCTTTCTGGTGAAGCGCTCTTCCTGCGCGGCTGCAAGGATCTCCCCATTTTTTACCAAGGCGGCAGCACTATCATGATAATACGCTGATAGTCCCAAAATAGTGTTTGCAGAGCGCATGAATCGCTCCCCCCGAGCAAGCTTTCTTATATTGGGCACAAAGATACTTTATCTCTTGGCGAATAACGATTGTTTTTTTGTATAGCGCCAACCTGTTCACGAAATTCTACTCGTCTGAAGATAAGCAAAATGCATTGTCCGGCGGGAAGCGGATGTCTGGCGCGGTGTATCGCCAGTACTGACCAGGGTGGGAGTGTTCATCGTGTCTATCTCGCCCCATTAGGGTGAGATAGCAAATGATTGGCGCGCCCGGAGAGATTCGAACTCCCGACCAACTGGTTCGAAGCCAGTTACTCTATCCAGCTGAGCTACGGGCGCGTGGTGGAAGTTGGATTATATAGATTCCTGAGTTTAGCGGAAGTCCTGATTTTCCCTTGTAGCAGATTGGCGGGGCAATCACGCTCACCCTTTGAGGATTAGTGAGGTATACTGGGATCGAAATAAAAGTGGGTGAATACAGTGTCAGTCAACGAATCCAATATTGACGTTCAGGCGGACGCGCAATCGGCGTCCGGGGATGCCCTGGGCGGGCAGGGCATGCCGCAGGTCGAGTACGCGACCACAGCAGGGAGAAATGCCCTTCGCCATCGTGATGGGAAGGACTCTTACGGAGTTCCCCAAGGATTTGTACATCCCCCCCCAGGCGCTGGCAGTATTCCTCGAAGCTTTCGAGGGTCCGCTGGATCTTCTTTTATATCTGATCAAGCGGCAGAACCTGGATATTCTGGAAATCGACGTTTCCCGTATTACAGAACAATATATGGAATACGTCGACCTGATGGACGCCATGCAGTTCGAACTGGCAGCGGAGTACCTGCTGATGGCCGCCATGCTGGCCGAAATCAAGTCGCGCATGTTACTGCCCCGCGCCACTGAGGCAGACGACGAGGAGGAGGATCCGCGCGCGCAGCTTATCCGTCGCCTGCAGGAGTACGAGCGGTTCAAGAAAGCTGCGGAAGATATTGAGGAATTACCCCGTGTGGAGCGGGACACCTGGGTGGGCAGTGCCCAACTTCCGAAGTTGCATCGCTCGCGTCCCGATCCGGAGGTGGATCTGCGCGAATTACTGCTGGCCCTGGGTGAAGTGTTGCGCAGGGCCGACATGTTTGCGAGCCACCATATTCAGCGCGAGGCCCTGTCCACCCGGGAGCGTATGAGCGAGGTGCTGGAGCGACTTGCTGGGCAGCAGTTTGTACCCTTTGTGTCCCTGTTTCGTGTGTCTGAGGGACGTTTGGGCGTGGTGGTGACTTTCCTGGCATTAATGGAGCTCATCAAGGAAGCGCTCGTGGAAATCGTACAGACCGAAAATTTTGGTCCTATCCACGTCAAGGCAAGGTCGGAATAGTATGTCGGAAACAGGGTTGGTGCAGATTATCGAGGGCGCTTTGCTGGCTGCTGGCAGGCCGCTTACCGTCGCGCAACTGGCGGAGTTGTTCGACGAGCACGAACGCCCGGACAATACAGCGATTCGAGATGCTCTGACTGCGGCAGCGGCGCGCTGTGAAGGCCGCGGTTTCGAATTGCTGGAAGTGGCCGGTGGCTTTCGATTTCAGGTGCGCCAGTCACTCAGTCCCTGGGTGGTGCGCCTGTGGCATGAGCGCCCGCAAAAGTATTCCCGCGCCCTGCTCGAGACTTTAGCCCTGGTCGCTTACCGACAGCCTATTACGCGAGGCGAGATCGAGGAAATCCGCGGCGTCGCCGTCAGCACCAATATTATCAAGACCCTGCATGAACGCGAGTGGATACGTGTGGTGGGGCACCGGGATGTGCCAGGTCGGCCTGCCATGTATGCCACCACGCGCCAGTTCCTGGACTATTTCAACCTGAAGAGCCTTGATCAACTGCCCGCCCTCGCGGAGATTCGTGACCTGGAAACACTCAACGCCGAGCTGGGTTTCAGCGAGCCACTGCCTGACCATGTTGTTGCCGGCGAGGACAGTCCAGGCTTGACCGTGGTTGGTGGCACCGAGCACAAACCAGCGATGGGTCAGGCCGGTGACAGTGCTGTCACGCTGTCTGAGGCCGCAGATGATCTCGAGTCCCGCGCGGCACAAGCGCAGATTGCAGAGCGGGGTGATGTCGACCATGATGAGGATTCCGCTTTCAGCCAGGAGGATAACTATCCGGCCAGCGAATCCGCCAAGCCCGAATCGCAGGGGTGAGCTGAAATGGCACCCAGGTCCGGCAGGGACTTGCCCAAGGCTAAAGCGCCGCAGTCGGCACCGGATGCAGCTATTCCAGCTGCGGGGGAAAAGCTACAAAAGGTCCTCGCCCGCGCTGGCCTTGGCTCGCGCCGGGAAATGGAGCGATGGATTGAGGCCGGCAGAGTGGTGGTCAACGGCAAGGCCGCCCATCTAGGGGATCGGGTAGACGTACGCGATCAGCTGGCCGTTGATGGCAGGACTATCGAGTTGGCGCCGGCGCAGGAAGCTCGTTGTATTCTCTATCACAAGCCTCCCGCGGAGGTCTGTTCACGCAATGACCCTGAGGGTCGTCGCACGGTATTCGAGCGGTTGCCCAAACTCAAATCAGGTCGCTGGATTTCTATTGGTCGCCTGGATTTCAACACTTCGGGCCTGCTGTTGTTCACTACCGACGGCGAGCTGGCCAACGCATTGATGCACCCGTCCTCCAACATTGAGCGCGAATACATGGTGCAGGGTGATGGGTGATGTGCAGGAGGATATGCTGCAGCGTATGCTCGAAGGAGTCATGCTGGAAGACGGCATGGCGCGCTTTACCGACATCCAGGAGATTGGCGGGGAAGGTATCAATCGCTGGTTTTGCGTGGTGCTCATGGAAGGGCGTAACCGCGAGGTGCGTCGCTTGTGGGAGTCCCAGGGCTTGACCGTGTCACGGCTCAAGCGGGTGCGTTACGGCGAGGTGTTTATTCCACCCAAGGTTAAACAGGGCCAATGGATGGAGTTGGAGCGCGCGGAAGTCAAATCCCTGTACCGTATGGCCGCTCTGGCGCCGAAAGAAATGCAACGCAGTACCCCCAAGGAGCGTGAAGTCATGGAGCGCCAGTTTGGCAAGCGCCATGGCCGCGGCGCGGCCAGGAAAAGCGGCCGATCCTGACGGCCTTCCCGGTCCACGCTAGCGGGCTTCAAAAGCCCTGCCGGTGACCCCGGCACTGTCATCCCCCATCAAAAAAAGATACGCCGGCATGATGTCTTGCGGCGAAGGGTTGTTCGTAGGAGTCTCCGCCGGATAGGCGGTCCTGCGCATGGCAGTATTGGTGGCTTGCGGATTGAGGCTATTGACGCGAATTCTTGAGGTATGCTCCAACTCGCTGGCCAGCACTTGCATGAAACCTTCGGTGGCAAACTTGGATACAGCATAAGCGCCCCAATAGGCTTTGCCGGTGCGGCCCACGGTGGATGATGTCATGATGATCGAAGCAACAGGCGCCAGATGCAATAAAGGCAGCAGGTAGCGTGTCAACAGAAACTGGGCGTTGACATTGACCTGCATGACTTCCAGCCAGGAAGTGTACACGGCATTGGCGATCGGGCGCCGGTCGCCCAGTAGTGCGGCATTGTGCAAAATCCCATCCAGACAGGAAAACTCATTGCCAAGGCTTGCCGCGAGGTTGGCATAGCTGTCTTCGGAGGCCGTAGACAAATCCATTTCAATAATGGCGGGCCTCGCTCCGCCAGCGGCCTCGATTTCATCGTACACGGCTTCGAGCTTGCTGCCCGTGCGGCCCAGGAGCAGGACCGTGGCGCCATATCTGGCGTAACTGAGTGCAGCGCTGCGACCGATGCCGTCGCCGGCGCCGGTGACCAGAATAGTCTTGCCCGCCAGTAGATTAGCACGGGGCAGGTAATTGGCGGGGATGCTCAGTATTGGCATGCGTTCTCCTTTTATTGTGGGCCCAGAATCAGTTCGAGCAGATCGTCACTGCGCCGGGCCTGGGCGTTGGCACCCCAGCGCAGCGGGTCATCACCCGGTTCGATGTAACCGTATGCGGCAGCAATGGTATACATGCCCGCGTGTCGTCCGGCCTCAATGTCCCGCAGATGGTCACCTACATAGATTGCTTCGTGGGGCGCGCATTGCAGCTCGTGGCAGTTGCGGTAGAGTGATTCCGGGTGCGGCTTGCGATTGCTGATGTCGTCGGGACAGACCACGCTCCCGGGCGGTGGTTGTATATCCAGACGTGCCAATAGTGGCTCCGTATAGGCTCTAGGTTTGTTCGTGGATATACCCCAGGCAATTCCTCTTTCCTGCAATCGGACCAGCAGCAAGGCAATGCCGGGGTAGGGCGATGCCAGCGTGCCCAGCACCTGGCCGTAAAGATCAAGCAACCGCAGCCGCTTGCTTTCGAACTCCGGTGCATCTTCATTTATGTCAAGACCCAGGCTGACCAGTGCCCGTGCGCCATTGGATACCGAGGCGCGTATGCGCTCGGGGTTCATGGCATCCAGGCCGTGTTCGGCACGCAAGCGCTGTACCACGGGGATAAACTCATCGGCGGTATCGACCAGCGTGCCGTCCAGATCAAAGATGACGGCCTTCAGGACACCGGGGAAGCCTGCGCAGGGTTGTTTCATCAGGCGGGCTTCGCTGCGCGTACCATGTAGTTAACGCTGACATCTGCCTCGTCCAGTCGGTAGCGTTTGGTCAGGGGATTGTAGGTCAGTCCTGTCATGCCCTCCAGCACCAGGCCGGCCTCGCGCAGCCAGCTGGCCAGCTCTGAGGGTTTGATGAACCGGGCGTACTCATGGGTGCCCGCCGGTAGCAGTTGCAGAATATGTTCAGCGCCCACGATGGCGAAGGCGAAGGACTTGGGATTGCGGTTGATGGTGGAAAAATACAGTGCGCCACCGGGTTTTGCCAGCTCGGCGCAGGCGGCGATGACCTCCCCCGGTTCGGGCACATGTTCCAGCATTTCCAGGCAGCACACAATGTCGTAGGCTCCGGCCTCCTCTATGGCCAGTTGCTCTGCGGTGGAACGGCGGTAGTCGATCTACTAGCCCCGACTCCAGTTGATGCAGTCTGGCCACGGCTAGTGGCGCTTCACCCATGTCGATACCGGTAACGACGGCGCCGCGCTGGGCCATGGCCTCTGCCAGAATGCCGCCACCACAGCCCACATCCACCAGGCATTTGCCGGCGACGGGCGAATACTGGTCGATGTAGTTGGCGCGCAGCGGATTGATATCATGTAGGGCCTTAAATTCGCTGTTGCGATCCCACCAGCGGGAGGCAAGTGCCTCAAACTTGGCAATTTCCTGCGGGTCTACATTCAGGCCTATCGGTCATTGTGCAGCGCCCGCTCTGTTAACGATACGGTGTCTGCCAGGCACTGGTGCGCAGCATCAGTGCAGGCAGGTCAATTCGTCTGAGCTCTCGCTGCGCCATGACCAGTTCACCGGCAATCCAGCTATGGCTAACCTGGCTACCGTTACAGGCATAGACCAACTGGGACAGGGGATGGTACAACGGTTGTGTCTCGGGACCACGCAGGTCAACGGCGATGAGATCGGCCTGTTTGCCGACTTCCAGGCTGCCGATGCTGTCTTCCAGCCCCAGTGCCCTTGCGCCGTTGATGGTGGCCATGGCCAGGGTGTCCGCTGCGGGGAGTGCCGTTGTATCGCGCGAATGCAGTTTGGCCAGCAATGCCGCGGCTTTCATTTCACCGAACAAATTGAGCCCATTATTGCTGGCGGCGCTGTCCGTGCCCAGGGCCACATTCACACCATTGGCCAGTAAATCGCTAACCCGGCAGGTGCCAGAGGCCAGTTTCATATTGGATTGCGGGCAGTGCACGACGTGGGCGCCAGTTGCCGCGAGCAGGGCGATGTCCTGGTCGCCCAGATCCGTCATATGTACACACTGGGTCCTGGGGCCGAGCAATCCCAGGCGTTGCAGTGTATCCAGCGGACGTTCTCCATTCTGCTCCACCGCCTGCAGGACCTCACCCGAGGTTTCGTGCAGGTGGATGTGTATCGCTGCATCCAGTTCCGCCGCGAGAGTCGCGATTTTTGCCAGATTGGCCTCGCACAGGGTGTAGGGTGCATGGGGCCCAAATACCAACGGTCACCAGCGTGCTGTGCTTGAAGTCGTCTCGCAGGGCCAGCCCCTTGCTGATGTAGTCGTCTGCGTCGAGGCCCCAGGCACTGGGGAAGTCGAAAACAGGGAAGGTGATCTGGCAGCGCATACCCAATCGTTGGGCGGTAGCGGCGCACACGTTGGGGAAAAAATACATATCACTAAAGGTAGTGGTGCCCGAGCGGATCATCTCGGCTATGGCCAGCTCAGTGCCATCGCCTACAAACTGCTCACTGACATGGGCTCGCTCGACAGGCCAGATATGTTGTTCCAGCCAGGGCATGAGAGGTTGATCGTCCGCGTAACCGCGCAACAGGCTCATAGCGGCGTGACCATGACAATTAACCAGCCCCGGCAATAGCACTTTCCCGGGTAACTCCAGTACATGCCGCGCCTCAATGGACTGCTGCTTCCGCCCTTGGCAGCACAGCCGCAATGCGATCCCCTGTCAGTGCAATACTGTATTTTTCCAGCACCACGCCATGGGGTAGCACGGGAATAATCCAGTCGGGATGGATCAGGGTGTCTGCCGTTATTTGCTGCGGTTTCATGGCGCTTTTTTCCTGTTTCCCTGAGCGCCTGTATACGCTCGATGACGGCCCGTCGGTCCCCTGTTCAGGAGGATCCGAGGAGTTCGCGCGAAAGTATAACCATAAATAGGGCGATCCTGCCCCAATCGCCTTGATTTTCTTCAAAAACATGGCGAGAAGGGTGTAAGTTCCCGTATAATCTGCGCTTTGATTTCGGGGCTGCGCAGGGTGAAATCTGTCGCGGTAAAGAGTCCTTGCAAGAGACTCAATCACTGTCCTGAAAGTGCGCTCGCAGCCAGTCAAGGAAGTTGTAGTAAATGGGTGAAATAGCCAAAGAAATCCTACCCGTCAATATCGAAGACGAGATGAAGAAGTCTTATCTGGATTACGCCATGAGCGTGATCGTTGGTCGGGCTCTACCGGATGTGCGAGACGGACTGAAACCCGTACACAGGCGCGTGCTGTTCGCGATGAACGAGCTCAACAACGACTGGAACAAGGCCTACAAAAAGTCCGCCCGTGTGGTGGGAGATGTGATCGGTAAGTACCACCCCCATGGTGACTCTGCGGTATACGATACCATTGTACGTATGGCCCAGCCTTTCTCCCTGCGCTACATGCTGGTGGATGGTCAGGGCAACTTCGGCTCTGTCGACGGCGACTCCGCAGCTGCCATGCGGTATACCGAGATACGCATGCGCAAGATCGCGCACGCCATACTGGCCGATCTCGATAAGGAAACCGTCGACTTTGTCGACAACTACGATGGTACCGAGCGTATACCTGCGGTCATGCCCACCCGGGTGCCCAACCTGCTGATAAACGGCTCCTCGGGCATCGCGGTGGGTATGGCCACCAACATCCCACCGCACAACCTGACCGAGGTGGTCAGTGGTTGCCTGGCTTTTATCCGCAACCCCGACATCACCGTTGATGAGTTAATGGAACACATCCCGGGGCCTGACTTTCCCACCGCGGGGATTATCAATGGCAGTGCCGGCATCATTCAGGCCTATCGCACTGGGCGCGGCCGGATTTATGTGCGCGCGCGGGCGGAAGTGATCCATGATGAGAAGCGCGGCAAGGATATTATCCTCATCCACGAGCTGCCCTATCAGTTGAACAAGGCGCGCCTGATTGAACGCATCGCAGAACTGGTGAAGGAGAAAAAGATAGAGGGGATCACTGAACTGCGCGACGAATCCGACAAGGATGGCATGCGCGTGGTGATCGAGCTGCGCCGCGGCGAGCTTGGCGATGTGGTGCTCAACAATTTGTACTGCCCAGACCGGAATGCAGTCCGTGTTTGGCATCAATATGGTGGCCCTCGTCGATGGTCAGCCGAAGGTCCTGAATCTCAAGGAGATACTCGAGGCTTTTATCCGCCACCGTCGCGAAGTGGTGACGCGGCGCACGGTCTATCTGTTGCGCAAGGCTCGCGAACGCGGCCATATCCTGGAAGGCCTGGCCATTGCCCTGAGCAATATCGATCCGATCATCGCCCTGATCAAGGCCTCACCCAGTTCCGCGGAAGCCAGGGAAAAACTGCTGGCGCAGGCCTGGGCGCCTGGTGATGTCACCGGCATGCTGGAGCGCGCGGGAAGCGACGCCTGTCGCCCGGATGAACTGGAGCCGCAGTACGGCATGCACGATGGTAAATATCACCTGTCCCCGGTGCAGGCCCAGGCCATTCTCGAGTTGCGCCTGCACCGCCTGACCGGCCTGGAGCATGAGAAACTGCTGAACGAGTACCAGGAGCGGTTGCGCGAAATTGCCGATTTTCTGGATATCCTCAGCGACCCCGAGCGCCTCAAGCTGGTTATCCGCGAGGAACTGGAAGAAATTGTCGCCGAGTACGGCGATGAGCGTCGCACGGAAATTACCGCATCCCAGCATGACCTCACCGTGGAGGACCTGATTGCGGAAGAGGATCGGGTGGTCACTATCTCCCATGGCGGTTACGCCAAGACCCAGCCGCTGAGTGACTACCAGGCCCAGCGCCGTGGTGGGATGGGCAAGTCCGCCACTGCAGTCAAGGACGAGGATTTTGTCGAGCACCTGTTGATAGCCAGTACCCACGCTACCATTTTGTGCTTTTCCAATCTGGGGAAAGTGTACTGGCTCAAGGTGTATCAGATACCACTGGCGGGTCGTAATTCCCGGGGTCGCCCCATGGTTAACCTGCTGCCGCTGGAAGAGGGCGAGCGGGTGACGTCTATCCTGCCGGTGGAGGAGTACGCCGAGGGCCACTATATTTTCATGGCAACCGCCAACGGAACTGTAAAGAAAACTGCCCTCATGGATTTTGCCCGCCCGCGCAGTGTGGGCTTGCGCGCCCTGCATCTGGATGAGGGCGATGTACTGGTCGGCACGGCAGTTACCACTGGCGATTGCGATGTCATGTTGTTCAGCAGCGAGGGCAAGGCAGTGCGGTTCAGTGAGGCCGATGTGCGAGCGATGGGTCGCACCGCCCGCGGTATACGTGGAATTCGCCTTGGCGACGGACACAGCATGATTTCGCTTATTATCCCGCAGGCCAGTGGAATGGTCCTGACGGTGAGCGAAAACGGCTATGGCAAGCGCACCCGTCTTGAGGAGTTTCCCACTAAGGGTCGCGGCGGCAAGGGTATGATTGCCATGTCGACCAGTGCGCGCAACGGCACAATGGTCGGTGCCGTGCAGGTCTTCGACGGTGACGAACTGATGCTCATCTCCAATCAGGGCACCCTCGTCAGAACCCGCACTGACGAAGTGTCAATCCTCGGTCGCAATACGCAGGGTGTGCGCGTGATTCGCACCAAGGAGGGCGAGAGCCTGGTGGGTGTGCAGCGCATTGATGAGCCTGCTCCCGAGCTGGTAGCAGAACACGAAACCGAAGAAGGCGCTGCTGACTAACGCGCCTTTCCCCGCTATTTTAAGGAAGCAAGCAATATGACCCGTTGTTACAATTTTTGCGCCGGGCCGGCAGCGTTGCCGGAATCGGTTCTGGAAATAGCCCGCGATGACATGCTGGAATGGCATGGCAAGGGACTGTCCCTGATGGAAATGAGCCACCGCAGTCCTGAAGTGGTGGGTGTCGCACAGCACGCCGAGCAGACCCTGCGCAGCTTGCTGGGCATCTCGGACGACTATGCCGTGTTATTCCTGCAGGGCGGCGCGAGCACGCAGTTTTCCGCGGTGCCGCTCAATCTGCTCGGCGACAGGCGCAGTGCGGATTATGTAAATACCGGAGAATGGTCCAAGAAGGCGATCGAGGAAGGGCGGCGCTACGGTGAGGTAAACGTTGTGGCCAGTTCCAAGGACAGCAACTTTGCCACTATTCCGCCGCAGCAGCAGTGGCAGTTGGCCCCTGATGCGGCCTACCTGCACTACACGCCCAACGAAACCATTGGTGGCGTGGAGTTCTTCTGGACTCCGCAGGTAGCGGTACCGCTGGTGGCAGATATGTCCTCCACCATTCTTTCACGTCCGATTCAGGTAAGCGAGTTCGGTGTAATCTACGCGGGGGCCCAAAAAAATATCGGGCCGGCCGGTCTCACACTGGTGATTGTGCGCCGTGACCTGTTGGGTCGGGCCCATGCCTTGTGCCCCGCCATGTTGAACTGGAAGATTGCTGCAGACAACGATTCCATGTACAACACGCCGCCAACCTTCGCACTGTACCTGGCGGCATTGGTATTTGATTGGCTGGTGGAGCAAGGCGGCCTAGACGCCATGGAAGCGCTGAATCGTCGCAAGGCGCAGAAGCTGTATGCGGCGATTGACGGCAGTGATTTCTACGCCAATCCGGTGGAACTTCCCAGTCGTTCCCTGATGAATGTGCCATTCACCCTGGCAGATGCCGGTCTGGATAAACAGTTTCTCAAGGAGTCCGAGGCGGCGGGCCTGTTGAATCTTAAGGGCCATCGCTCTGTGGGCGGGATGCGCGCCAGTCTCTACAATGCAGTGAGTGAGGCGGCCGTGGATGCCCTGATCGCCTTTATGCAGGATTTTGAACAACGCAACGGTTAAGTTTCGCTTATGGCAGACACCAGGGATCTAGATCAGGTCAGGGCAGACATCGACGCCATTGACCAGGACATCCAGGCGTTGATCAATCGTCGGGCAGAGTGTGCGCAGCGTGTTGCTGCCATAAAATTGGCTGAGGTAATGGCAGCGCGTGAACGTGGTGACGCAGGGACCGAGGTGGTGTATTACCGGCCGGAGCGTGAAGCACAGGTGTTGCAGCGCATTATGAGTCGCAATTCCGGGCCACTGGACGGCGCCAGCGTGGCCTATATTTTCCGCGAAATTATGTCGGCCTGTCTCGCCCTTGAAAAGCCGCTGCAAGTCGCTTACCTGGGCCCCGAAGGTACTTTTACCCAGGGGGCGGCTATCAAGCATTTCGGTCACGCGGCTATCTGCGTGCCGCAAGCCACCATTGACGCAGTGTTCTCGCAGGTGGAGTCCGGGGAGTGCAATTACGGCGTGGTACCCGTGGAGAATTCAACCGAGGGCATGGTCAGTCACACGCTCGACAACTTCATGGACTCACCCCTGAAGATTTCCGGTGAGGTGGAGATGCGAATAGGCCACCATTTGCTGGTGGCTGCGAATACTCGAGAGGAGAATATTACGCGTATTTGTGCGCACCAGCAGGCACTTGCCCAGTGCCGCAACTGGCTGGACAAACATTGGCCCCACATAGAACGTGAAGCGGTCAGTAGTAATGGGGAAGCGGCGCGCATGGCGTCGCAGTTGCCGGGTGTGGCGGCGGTGGCCGGCGATATGGCAGCGGAGCTGTACCAACTGGAGAAGCTGGCGACCCACATTGAAGACTATGCCGATAACACTACCCGTTTTCTGATAATCGGACGTGAGGAAGTGCCACCCAGCGGTCGCGACAAGACCTCCATCATCGTGTCCAGTCGCAATAAACCAGGAGCTCTGTTCACCTTGCTGGAGCCCTTCAGGCGCGGCAATGTCAGCTTGACCCGTATCGATACCCGACCCTCGCGTACTCGAAAAGTGGGCCTATGTGTTTTTTATCGAGTTCGAGGGTCATTTGCAGGACGAGAAAATTGCCGCGATCATGGCGGAGCTGGAAGAGCAGTCCATCATGCTAAAGCCCCTGGGATCCTACCCCCAGGCGTTACTATAGGAATGCTGTGACGTACGCTACTGGCAATCTTGTTATTGTCGGTTTGGGACTCATGGGCGGGTCTCTGGCCAGAGCACTGCGTGCTAGCGGTTTCAGCCAGCGGTTTATTGGCTATGGACACCGTAAACCATCTCTGCAGCGTGGTGTGGAGTTGGGCGTCATAGACGAGTTCACACTCGATCTGGACGAGGCTATTGAGCGGGCCGATATCCTGGTGATCTGTACGCCCACCCTGACTGCTGCACAGATGCTGGAACATATTCTGCCCCGGCTGTCCGGTCGATCGGGCGGACCGGTTGTTACTGATGTGGCCAGCGTCAAGGGCAGCCTGCGCGATGCGGCGATAGCTGTGGCCGGAGCAATGCCGCCGCAACTTGTGCTGGGCCACCCCATCGCCGGGTCAGAACACAGCGGCGTGGACGCTTCCAGCGCAGACCTGTTCGTTAACCACCGGGTAATCCTTACGCCGGTAGCAGGCAATGACCCGGCGGCAGTGGAGTTAGTGCGCTCCATGTGGGCAAGTGCCGGTGCCGATGTGGTCGATATGACCGTGGAACAGCACGATGCCGTTCTCGCAGCGACCAGCCACCTGCCCCATGTGCTGGCTTATACGCTGGTGGATGCACTGTCTTCATTGGATGCCAGCGATGATATATTTCGCTGCGCTGCTGGTGGTTTTCGGGATTTTACCCGTATTGCGTCCAGCGATCCCGGTTATGTGGCGCGATATCGCCATTGCCAACAAAGCCGCGCTGCTGAAGTCCATCGATTTGTTTAGTGAGCACCTGAACCGTATGCGCAGCGCGGTGCAGGATGAGAACGCGGGCGAATTGCTCAACACCTTCAATCGGGCCAAACGCGCCCGTGATGAATTCGCTACCTTATTGGCCCAGCGCAGCGGCCGAAAAACGCCCTAAGGTTCATACGATATGCAATTCAAACTACGGCCCGGCGGTACCCTTAGGGGCGAGGCCAGAGTACCGGGGGATAAATCCATTTCCCACCGCGCCATTATGCTCGGTGCCCTGGCCCACGGCACCACGCGAGTTAACGGCTTCCTGGAAGGCGAGGACGCTCTGGCCACTCTGGCGGCCTTTCGCGCCATGGGGGTCGAGATTCGTGGGGCCACAGAATGGCAGTGTTACGATTCACGGAGTTGGACTGCACGGCCTCACAGCCCCGACGAAGCCTCTGGACCTGGGCAATGCAGGCACCGGTATGCGCCTGATGTGTGGCCTGCTGGCCGGCCAGGCCTTTGATACCGAACTCACCGGGGATGCCTCGCTGCGCAGTCGTCCCATGGGTAGGGTAATTGACCCCCTGACCAGGATGGGAGCCAGTATCCAATCTGCCGCGGGCGGCAGGCCGCCCCTGTCGATTCGTGGCGGACAGCGGCTGCGGGGAATTCATTACGATTTGCCCATGGCCAGTGCCCAGGTCAAGTCCTGCGTGCTGCTGGCGGGTTTGTACAGTGAGGGCCGCACTTCGGTCACTGAGCCTGCTCCCACCCGCGACCATACGGAGCGAATGCTGCGGGGCTTTGGTTATCCGGTGCAGTGCGATAAGGGTGTGATTTCGTTGCATGGGGGCGGCACTCTCAGGGCTTGTAAAATTGATATCCCTGCCGATGTATCCTCGGCTGCCTTTTTTCTGGTCGCGGCGAGTATTGCCCCCGGCTCAGACCTGCTGCTGACGCACGTGGGCATCAATCCCACGCGTATCGGTGTCCTTAATATTCTGCAGTTGATGGGAGCGGATATCACCTTCCAGAATCGGCGGGAAGTGGGCGGGGAGCCCGTTGCCGATATTCGTGTGCGGCACGCGCCACTGCGGGGTATCGAGATACCCATCGAACAGGTGCCGCTGGCCATCGACGAGCTTCCTGCTCTCTTTATCGCGGCGGCGTGCGCCGAGGGGCGGACGGTATTGCGTGGGGCCGAAGAGCTGCGCGTCAAGGAAAGCGATCGCATTGCCGCTATGGCAGAGGGCTTAAACACCTTGGGCATCTGTAACGAAATGCTGGAGGACGGCATCATCATCGAGGGCGGTAACATCGGTGGCGGCGTCATTCATACTTATAATGACCACCGTATCGCCATGTCCTTCGCCATCGCTGCCCTGCGTGCCGCAGATGAAATCACTGTGCTGGACTGCGACCACGTGGCCACCTCGTTCCCGGGCTTTGACACACTCGCCCGCGGCCTCGGCCTGCACATCAGTACGGTGGCGGGTTAGGCGCTGGTGGCTAGCGTGCCGGTGATCACTGTCGATGGCCCCTCCGGCGCAGGCAAGGGGACTATCAGTTATATGCTTGCACAGCACCTTGGCTGGCACCTGCTGGACAGTGGTGCACTGTATCGCGTAACTGGCCAGGCCTGTGTAATTGAAGGTGTAAGTTGGGACGATCACCCGGCTGTAGCTGAGGTGGCCAGGCATCTGGATGTGACCTTCTGCCTTGCTGCCAATGGTGAAGTACTGGTGGCTTGCAAAGGTGTAGATGTGAGCGCGGCTATTCGCACCGAAGAGGGTGGGCGCGGCGCATCCACCGTGGCGGCGATACCGGCCGTGCGCGCGGCCCTGCTGCAGCGGCAGCGCGAGTTCAGGCAGCCACCAGGACTGGTGGCCGATGGGCGCGACATGGGCACTGTAGTGTTTAGCGATGCTACGCTCAAATTCTTCCTCACGGCCAGCGCCTCCGAGCGTGCGGAGCGGCGCTATAAGCAGTTGATGGCAAAGGGGGAAAGTGTTAGTCTCGCGCGCCTTCTTGAGGATATCAGGGAGCGGGACGACCGCGACAGAAGCCGCCAAATCTCCCCGCTGGTTCCCGCAGAAGACGCCATTGTCATCGATAGCAGCGCCATTCCCATCCTCGATGTGTTTGCGCGGGTGATGCATGAAGTGAAGAAAAAAGGTCTTATCTAGCCATCATTGGCGCTTAATTCCTTTTAAATGGCTTTTAACTAACGCTGTTTTTCTCACCGAATCCAGTCAGGGTGGGGGAGGCAGTTTATTCTGGATGACCCGGGCCGGCTGGAGGCGCGGTAGAGACTGGATTTACCAAGCCTTGGGAGCCCAACTCATTGCCGGCTACTTCGACGCCCATCGGCACGGTGAGTTCGGCTCGATGATCGCGCGCCACTCCCGGCTCGAGCCGCTTAGGCGCGTCTATGAGCGATGGATCCAGGTGCCGCTGATGCGCGGACAACCGATAAACGCGGCCTTGAAGCGCTGGTGCCACCGCATCGGTTTGGCGGGCGGCCCGGTTCGCCGGCCGTTGTGCGAGCTCACGGCGCTGCAAGCCGCTACCCTCGACGCCGATCTCCACGCGGCGTTTGTCATGGCGTTTGATGCTACCGGGCAGGTAGACCAGCGGCCAGGGGGGACATGATGAGGGATTTTTGCAGACAGTGCTGCCTTGTGTTGCAGCGATGCTCATATTGATCTCGGGGAGTGACCCCGCAACGTCTGCTTTCGGGCGGACTCGATGGAAGCTCTTGCGGTTGACCGACGCGCGCTCGCGCGACGTCGACTATCTCTGACCCCATGGTGCGCTTCGACGTGATACTGGAGCTGGAGTCCCCGCGGTCATGTAAGCGGTATCTCAGGCCAATGCTCCTCCACGGTTACCGTTCAGGTGTGTGACGTGTTTGTCGAGGCCGTGGTTCCAAGGGCAACCCTTTGGCGCGCCCCGTCCGAGGCCTGCATGAGGACGGCGACGAGGATGAGCGCGCCACCGAGGACTACAGCCTGCGTTGTCGTCTCGTTGAAGAATAGGTAGGTCCAGACCGGTGCAGCCACCGTCTCGGCCTGAGCCAGCATGACGAGCGTGACGCCAGGCACCGCCCGTGAGCCGCGCGCGAAAAGCACGAGCCCAGCCGCTAGGATCACGCCGCCGTGCAGCAGCGCGAGGGCTGAGTCACCCAAGCTTGCCGCCACAGGCAGACCAAGCCACAGCAGCGCGGCGGCACTAACCATGGCCGTGACGATGCCAACGGCAAAGAGCGCCGCATCGAGGTCCCCCGGCGGGGCGCCGCGCGTGGCGAGCGAGTAGAGAGCAAACGAGAAAGCAGTGCCGAGGGCGAGGACCCTCGCCTGCCAGTTACCCTCCCATAACCCCGAATGCAGCCCGTCCGCCTGCAGGCTGAGGCCGCTCATGAGTGCGAGGCCGCCAAGCGCGACAACAATTGCGAGAACGCCCAGCACACCGATCCGTTCGCCGAGCAGCGGCCGGGCGAGCAGGGCCGCCATCAGCGGCGCCAGCGACATCAGGAAGAAGACCTCAGCCGTGCTCCCGGACTTGATGGCGGCGATGAAGCAAACCTGGCTGGCCACCATGGCACCCACCGAGACCCAGGCAAAGCGGCCCAGGCGTCTAATTTGCGCGAAGGGGCTTGTATGGTGGCGATACGCCGCCACCAGTGCGACAGCTAGGCCGAATGCGAGCGACCGCCAGAAGAGGTATTGCCATGCATCGCTGGCGGACGCGCCCCGGATGCAAATGACGCCGAGGCTGAGCGTAAGGCCAGCCAGAACCACAAGGGCGCACCCGGCCAGGTAGGTGCGCGCAGGCGCATGCTTCGGTCCGCGCAAAGATAGGCTCCAAACAAGACCAAGACTGGATCGTCAGTTGGCGAGCACACGCCAGCGCCCAGCCTTTTTTAGCTCGCTCGTCCCTCAGCTCGGCCACTGGAGCGGACAGGATCCACTTCAGCCTACCCTCGGCGGTTCGTTGATTTGGCTTAACCGGCCGCTGGCCTCTCCACCGTCCTCACGGCAGACAACGCTGGCACTCGAGTGTGCCAGTCGGTGTCGCGCTGGTAAGCGTCGGCGATTTTTAGGATTTTGCCTTCGGCAAAGGGACGGCCCTGCATCTGGAAGCCGATTGGCAGGCCGCCGCTGTCGAACCCGCAGGGCACACTCACCGAAGGCAGGCCAAGGTAGTTGATGGCGCGTGTGTTAGCGCTGATGGCCCCGAAGGCCTCGACGGCGCCCGGTGCACCGGCGTCGATGTCGGTAGCTGCGAGGGTCGGCACTTTCATGCGGATGGTCGGCGTCGCGAAGGCGTGGCACTTGCTGAACACGTCTTTGCCTAGCGCGCGCAGAATTGGGCCGCGGCGTGACAAGGCTTCCAGATACTGCACTGCCGGGATGGCGTAGCCTGCGTAGAGCCGTGCGCCAAGATGGATGGAGTAGTCGCCCGGTTGTTCGCGCATCCATTGGGCATGGATAGCCGCGCCCTCCACCCGCGAGACCACGGACGCGTAGGTGTTGACCGCGTCCATATGCGGAATCTCGAGTTTCAAGGTCTCGGCGCCGCGCGCCTCCAAGACCTTCAGGGCAGCGTCGAACGCCTTGCGCACCTCTGGGTCGGCACCGTCGAGGAAGAAATTGGTCGGAATGCCGATCACGAGACCGCGGATATCGCCGTCGAGGGCCGCTTCGTAGTCCGGCACCGGCTCGGACGAGGAAGTCGGATCGTTCGGATCATGGCCTGCGATCTCGCGCAGGAGACGCGCACAATCGCGCGCCGTGCGGGCCAGCGGGCCGACGTTGTCGGCCGAGAACGAGAGCGGCATGGCGCCGTAGCGGGAGACGCGCGTCTGCGTACCCTTGATGCCGGTGATGCCGCACATGGTCGCGGGCAGGCGGATGGAGCCGCCGGTGTCGGAACCAAGAGCGCCGTAGATGAGGCGCGCGGCAACGGCCGCGCCTGAGCCTGAGGAGGAGCCGCCGGTGCAGTAGTCAACATGCCAGGGATTATGGCAGTCGCCGAAGTGGGCGTTGTGGCCGGTCGGGTTCTGGGCGAACTCCGCCATGTTCAGCGATCCGATTGTTATCGATCCGGCGTTTTCCAGTCGGCTGATGGCCGTGGCCGTGTAGGCGGGCCGGAAGGCCCTGCGGATCTTGGAGCCGCATGTGCAGAGCTTGCCGGCCCTGTAGTACATATCCTTGTGCGCCAGCGGCACGCCGTGCAGCGAGCCGAGTAGCCGCCCAGCGTTGCGCAGCCTGTCGAGTCCATCGGCCTGCTCCAGGGCCTCCTCCCGGTCAAGGGCGATACTAGCGTTGAGGATCGGGTCCGCAGCCGTGAATCCGTCGAGCGCAGCCTGAGTGAGACTGACGGATGTGACCTCGCCGTCGCGGACAGCATTGCTGGCCTCGACCAACGTCAGACGTGTAAGGTCCGATGCGCGCGACGTTCTTGGCGTCATGGCGTCTGCTCCTTGATCTCGTGCAAGGCTGCCTCGAAGCTCGAAGGTTCGTCCTCGAACGCCATCTGCCCACGCACTCGCTCAAAGCCCTTGGCCACTTCAGCCAGCCCGCGGGCAAACTCCTCGCTCGCCGCGTTGGGCGGTGCAATACCTGACCAGAGCTTCGCCTGTTCCTCGACCTGGTGCTCGATTTTCTGGGTCATCGTTCCCTCCAAGCTGCCGAGCCGTCAGTGCAGCCGAAGTGAGTATATCCGCGCAACGCGTCCTCGGCAGCGCCCCCCCACGCAGGGTGTTCCTCCGCCTCTTCGAGGAGCCTGTAGACTGAGCTGCGCGCCATCCCAAGTTCGCGGGCAATGGCTGCGGGCCCCCGCCCAGCCTTGGACAACTCCTTGACGCGCGCGCGGTCGAGGCGCGGCTTGCCGCCCTTGTAGACGCCCTCCCGCTTCGCCATTGCGATGCCTTCCAGCTGGCGCTCGCGCCGGACGTCGGTCTCGAAGGCGGCAAAGACGGCCAGCATGCCATAGAAGGCGCGGCCAGCAGCGGTCGAGGTGTCGACGCTCTGCTCGATAACCTTGAGGTAGGCTCCGGACTGCTCGATCTCGTGGGCGATGTTGGCAAGATCCCGCATGGACCGCCCTAAGCGATCGAGACGGGTGACGACCAGAGCATCGCCCTTGCCCAGAACCGAGAGCACCTTTTGCAGCTCGGTGCGACCGTCGCGCTTGGTGCCGCTGGCCTTCTCCTCGAAGATGACGCCCACGCCGGCGCGCCTCAGGGCCTCGCGCTGCACCGTGAGGTCCTGGTCGGTGGTCGACACCCTGGCGTAGCCGATCAGCTTTCCCGGTCCTCGCGATGTCTCCGCCGACTTCTTTGCCGCCTTTGCCTGCATTGCTCTTCACCCGGTCCTAGAGTGTCCCAACAGGATATGGTCGAGGCGATATGTCCCATTCGGGACGAAGTCAACCCTGATCGGACGCATTTCGGTGTACGATAGGGCCGACCGGTGTGGGTGTACCCTGGTCGGGCAAGTGCGAGTTATGTGCGGAAGGTCTTGCAGCGCTGTCGCGGTCGACATCGGACGCGGCGGTCAAGCTGATGACGCAGGCCTTCGACGACGCGGTAGACGCGCGGCACGAGCTTGCCGTTGAGCGGAGCCTGCAGTAACGAGTTGTAGCCTTGTCCGTCGTCGTGCTTGCCCGCAGTCATGAGCAGGCCGCTCTGTATCCTTGGAAGGAGCCTAAGGACCGGGTTCCCCTGGCGGTGCGCCACATACGCACCTTCCTGCGGGCGAATTGACCGTGACGGCGGTCGGGTGATTCGCCTTGGCCATGCAGTTTTAGATCTCTTCGAACAGCGCACCATGACCCTCCTTGCTGGCTACGCGGATCGCCTCTCTGTTCGCCCCGGAGAAACCATCCGCTTTCACGTGTCTAATGGGAGCGGCAGGGAGGTCGCCCCGCCGTCGATCGTTCGCGTAATCTCGGCCGACCCTAACCCCGCTGGGCCTGGCATTCGCACCAGCGCCATCGATGCGACGGTGCGCACGCTTGCGCCATGCGTACGGCAAAGTGCAGTGCCGGGCTCCTACGGGGTGGCCAATCTCGGCAGGGGCCTCGAACGGCTCGGATCGCTGACGGTCATCGCCACGATCTGCCCGACGCGCATCGCCGGCGAGGAGCGCCCCATACTGACCGCCTTCTCCGCGCGGGGCGGGTTCGGACTCTCGGTCAGCTGGAGACGGGAGCGCCTGCGCGTCGATCAGCGGGAGCGATGGCGTCACCTCCCTATCCGCCGGCGTAGCATTGCCCGATGGCGCGTGGGCCCGCGTGTGGATGACTTGGG
>CAVQGV010000020.1:0-120253 GCA_963712135.1 uncultured Gammaproteobacteria bacterium | reverse complement strand
GACGGATTGCTGCCCTACATGCGAATAATAGAATGTCGCCACGAAAAGCCGAGAACGACGAATGTTTATCAAGGCCCTGGCCATCTGGCTACTGCTGATTATCGCCGAAATCTTGCACGGAATCCTCCGGGGAATCCTGCTGGTGCCGCAGGCGGGGCGAATTCCGATCCGGCCAAATTGGCGTCGTCACTGGCTCGTTGATTATCCTGGTCATCGCCCTGGTGACCGTCCGCCGGATCGGGGCCGACTCGAACATCGCAGTTGCTCGGGATCGGTGGACTGTGGCTCTGCCTGACGCTGGCCTTCGAGATTCTCTTCGGCCGTTTCGTCGTCGGCGCGCATCGTGGGAGCGGCTGGCCTCAGACTACAACTTGCTCGAAGGCGGGCTGCTGCCGCTCGGCATGATCTTGCTGGCATTTTCGCCGTTGATTGCGGGGAAGGTGAGGGGAGTGGTTTAGGCCGCCCTGTTCCGCAACTGGCTCGCCTACAGCGTGTCTCAGTGTGGCACCTTTATCTCGATGCCGTAGCTAGGAGCGATGGCCATGATCCGCTCGATGTCGGTGGGGCTGGGCGGGGAAGGCACAATCGAAGGGTCGGCTACGAGAGTTCCAACCTCCTGGAACATCCTCTCGATTCCAGCGGGGGCAACCCAGATCAGCATTCTTGCCGGTCGGTCCGTTTCATTCTCGAACCAGTGCAGCACGCCGACCGGCAAATTGAGCATCGTCCCCGGTCCTGCTGCCCGCCGACTTCCATCGACGTAGAAGGCGACTTCCCCTTCCAGGACGTAGAAGCCCTCTTCCTCCCTGCGGTGAAGGTGCGGCGGCGGCCCACCACCAGGATGCACCGCAGCCTCAAAGAACGCATACCGGCCATCGGTATCGTCGCCGGTCGCCAGAAACCGATAGAGATCACCAACAACTGCGTAAGTGCAGCCACTTCTGGGCATAGAAATCTTCGGCATTCGTTCGATCATCGCTATCTTTCCGCAAAATGATTGGCAGATAATCTTAGGCGTGGCTGGCTGTCGTGGCCATCGGCAGTCTTTTTCGCTGACGAGCCGCCCAGGACGACAGATCATATTGCTGCGAGTCTGAGGGAGTGGGCTAGGCTGTCCGCTCGATCACCGCCCGGCACCAACGGACCTGCGGCTCCTTCGATCGCCCGAAGCCCGACCTCCTCCGCCGGCCACGGTCTGCCCGAACGCCGTGCCGGAGACGTGGAGCCGGGGCTCGGCCACCAGCAGCTTTCCGCCCGGCTTGAGGCAGCCGTGGATCTCGCCGAGCAGTCGCCGTTGATCCGGCACTTCATGGACCATCATGAAGGCCAGGGCGAAGTCGACCTGGGCATCGACGCCCAGCCGATCCTGTTCGCACTTGTGGAGCTGGATGCGGTCGGCCACGCCCGCCCGTTCTGCCCGTCGCCGCAGCACGTCGAGCATCTTCTGCTGGAGATCGACGGCGATCACCCGGCCCTGCTCGCCAACCATCTTCGCCATCGCAATCGAGAACATCCCCATCCCGCAGCCGACATCCATGACCGTCATGCCGGGCTGGACGTAGGGGCCGACGATCTTCTCCGGATTGTGGAGCAGGCGGCGAAGGCGGATTGTCGATGAAGTAGCCGCCCCACCAAGGGCAAACGTGGGCCATTCGGTCATCCCTCCGCCAGCACCACCGAAGTCTCCACCTGCCGCTCGGGGATCGACCAATACTTCTTCAGCAGCCGATCCTTCTCCTCGGGCGTGACCAGCCGGAAGCCGTGCTTCTCGTAGAACCGGATCGCCCAGGTCGCCGCCGCCCAGGTGCCGATGAGGACCGGGCGGATTGGTCAGCTTCCGAAGCTCGGCCAGCAGCTTGCCGCCGATGCCCTGGCCCCGCTTGGCGGTGCGGACGTAGGCGTGGCGGATCAGCGTCACGTCCTGCACGTCCTGAATGCCCATCACGCCGAGCAGTTCGCCGTCCTCTTCGTAGCCCCAGAACCGCACGCCGCTCTCGATCTCGTGCCGAAGTTCCTCCTTCGGCATGTACGGTTCGTGCCAGCGGTCGGCGGGAATCACGCCACGGTAGGCTTCGGCGGCGTCGTTGATGATCGAGTAGATCGTGTCGAAGTCGGCGTCGGTGCAGGGGCGGATCACTTCTCATTGCCCTCCAAGATTTCGCAGTCGGGGTATCGTTCCCGCAGCTTGTGCTTGGCCGCCTCGATGTCCTTTGCCTCGATCACGATGTTGCCGACGATGCCGCCGCTTTTGGTCTTGATCTTGAAAACGAACTTTCGGTTGGCGGCGAAGGCGGTAGCGGGTGTCGAGGCAAGTGCCGCTGCGGCGAGCAGAAGCATTCGGCGGTGCATGCGTGACCTCCTATCACCACTCGTAACCCTGTTGTTTGCGATGACCTCGGACCGGATCGTATCGCCCGGCAGAAGTCCATCACGGCATAGGCGTTGTTCTCTTCGCCCGAGCCTTCGATCATTGCCGACAGCGTGCAGTAGTGAATGCCGCCGATCTGCCGGTAGCCGCCCTTGTGGTAATGGCCTTGGAAGACGGCGAGCACCTTGCCGCGATTTCTTCGAGCACCTTGCGGACGTCGGTGGCATTCTTGATGCCGTAGGGCGGAGCCACATCCAGGCACTGATGAACGAAGACCAGCGCCTTCTTCCGGTCCGCTTCAGGTCCGACTCGCAGCCACTCGATTTCCGCAGCCGGGAACGTTGGCGTCCGTCCAGTCGTTGTTCTTCCGACCATACGGCGTGCCGTCGCTGCGGAAACAGGCGTCGAGAATGACGAAGTGATAGCCGCCCAGGTCGAAGGAGTAGTACGCCTGTCTTCTGGCTGACGATCTCCAGGAACTCGGGCTTCGTCAGGTTCCAGACGCAGTGGTTGCCGAGAACGAAGTGGTGCTGACCCGGCGGGGCGGCGAACTCCTTGGCGATCCGCTTCAGGTAGTCCTTCTCCAGCCTCCACCGAATCGGCGGCGTCGATCATGTCGCCCAATTCGATCACCAGGTCGGTCTTCTCCTGCTCGAACCGCTTCGCCGCCTCCTCGAACTTGGCGAGCGTCTCCCGGTAGTGCCTGCTGCCCACCGGTTCCCTGTCGGCGTAATGGAGATCGGTGACCAAGCCGATGCGAAGTTGGGGCTTGGCGTCGGCTGCCAACAAGCTTTCGTAGCCAAGGGCCGCCCCGGCGAGGACAAGGGAGCCTCGGCAAAGAAACGTCCTTCGATTGATGACACGGTCCATAGCGCAACCTCTTTCACGCCACTTCCTTGAACTTCGCCTTCGGTGCCCCGCAGACCGGGCATTTGTCGGGGGCTTCGCCCACCACCGTGTTGCCGCACACGTCGCAGACATGGATGGCCGCAGGCGGGCAAGTCCTTCCCGGCCGTCAGCGTTTCCAGGGCCTTCGATGTACAGGTCGTGATGGATCTTCTTCGACGGCATTGGCGTTGCGGAACGAAATCACCGCCGCCTTGTTCCCCTCCGCTTCGGCCTCCTGGATGAAGTCCGGGTACATTTCCTTGAACTCGTGCCCCTCGCCTTCGATGGCGGCCTGGAGGTTCTGCTTCGTGTCCTTCACGCCGCCCATGACCCGCAGATGGGCGTGGGCATGGACCGTTTCCGCAGCCGCAGCCGCACGAAACAGCTTGGCGATCTGGGGATGGCCCTCGGCGTCGGCCTTGGCGGCGAAGGCGAGGTACTTGCGGTTGGCTTGGCTCTCACCGGCGAATGCGGCTTGAAGGTTGTCTTGGGTGGACATGGGGTTCTCCGCTGGGGTTGGTGGGCGATGACCGCCATTCTATCGTACAATGGCTCGACGTTGCAGCGGAGCATCTGTATGGCCGACGAGAAACTGAAACACCCCTGGCTCGCCCTCGTCCTGCTGATCGTGGTCTGCTTTGCGGTCGCCGGGCTGGGCGGGCTGACGACGACGCCGAACATTCCGAACTGGTACGCCGGGCTGGCCAAGCCATCGTGGACGCCGCCCGGTTGGCTCTTTGGCCCGGTGTGGTCGGTTCTCTACCTGAGCATGGCCGTGGCGGCTTGGCTGGTTTGGCGGAAGGGCAATGCCGTCGTTCCGATGACTTTGTTCGGCGTGCAGTTGGTGTTCAATGCGGCGTGGTCGTGGCTGTTCTTCGGGCTGCACAGCCCCGGCTGCCGCCTTCATCGACATCGTTCTGCTGTGGGCGGCCATCGTCGCCACGACGATTCTCTTCTGGCGGCGGTCGCTGGTGGCGGGTCTGCTGTTCGTGCCGTATCTGGCCTGGGTCAGCTTCGCCGCCGTGTTGAACTTCGCCATCTGGCGGTTGAACGGGTAGACGTCGACGGCAGTAGGACGATCTTTCCGGCGTCGTCCGTCTTGCGGAAATCGTCGGTAGGCTACAATGAATGCCGTCGTCACTGATCGGGTTTCGGCCTCGACCATTAGCTGGGCTGTCTTGATACTGCTGTTCACACTGCCCGCGCAAGCCGCGGTGCAGATGCATTACCTGCACAATGACCACCTGGGTACACCTCGGGTGGTGACTAACCAGGCACAGCAAGTTGTGTGGAAAGGACAGTTGAAACCGTTTGGTGAGACTAAAGTTGAAGTGGAAGCCATCACCAACCATCGGCGCTTCCCGGGGCAGCGTTTTGATATAGAGTCGAGGCTGTATTACAACTACTTCAGGGATTATGATCCGAGTACCGGGCGGTATATTCAGAGTGATCCGATTGGGTTGGATGGTGGGTTGAATACGTATTTATATGCGGGTGGTAATCCGCTTCGGTATGTTGATCCGATGGGGCTTTATTGGTTCAGGCAGCCAGGGCAAAAGCGCGGTGTTGTTGGCTGAGAAAATACCTTTGTCTGCAGCCACATCGACCGGTAAGTCCGAGTTCATTGAAAAGTTATGTTCCCGCAGGCTACACGTTTGGTCAGATGCATGACAGGTTGTGTCGATTTGATGCACGGCTAGCTTGGATTGTTCCAGACGTACTAGTCAACGTGCCTACGATGCTCGGGAGTATACTCATCAAGTTGCATTGATGTAACAGAAGTGTGCTACTGATGGGCAGATAAGATACTCGACTCAAAACATCGATTCGATGTGGCAGGCTATTAACACGTAATAATGCGCTTTAGATCGCGCTTGTCCTGACCCATTCGATTTGCTTTCAACGTAATAGCCTTTTGCAGCTCAGGTTTTGCTGAAGAGCTGCTGTTGGGAAGCCGATATAGGATTATCCGCCCAGTTTACTTGATGGCTATATATGAGACATTGGAAATAAGCAACTAAGTAAAGAAACCACGCGTGCATATTTGCATACAGTGACACCTATCAAAAACGCTGGGCAGCTTTCAAGTCAAAGTTCGCCGTGCTGGGACAATCATGACCATCATTGAGACAGCACGCTAAAGTCTTGCCTCTGCCTTTTTTTGCCAAAAGATACTTAGTCCAATTAGATCCTGATCTATCGCGCGGTCTTGATGTTCAGCTTGCGCTTAATGGTGGTATGGAGGGCGATCTGGATGGGTTAAATCCGAAATATTTAGTAGGAGCAAGCATTTTAGGTTCAGAACCTAATTGGTCAGAACCCATGTCCCATGTCGATGGTCCAGGATCATGGTGACTCAAACGCATACCGCACCGGCATCGACTTAAGCCCACCCACAAAAATCGCCTGCACCCACTCGGGATCCGCTGCAAGTTCAATATTCTTCAGGCGCGGCAGCAATTCCTGGAAGAACAGCTCCACTTCCAGCACCGCCAGGTGCTGGCCCAGGCACATATGTCCGCCGAAGCCGAAGGCGAGTTGATTGCGGTTGTCGCGCGTGATGTCGAAAGTGTCGGGGTTGTCGATGGCGTCACTGTCGCGATTGGCGGACGGGTACCACAGGCACAGGCTGTCGCCCGCCTTGAGGGTTTTGCCACGCAGCACAATGTCTTGCGTCGTGGTGCGCATCATGTGTCTGACCGGCGATACCCAACGGATCATTTCGCGCGCCGCCTGTTTCGCCAGCGCCGGATTCTTGCGCAGTTTGGCCAGTTGGTCCGGGTGTTCCAGCAGGGCCTTCATACCGCCGCTGATGGTTGCTGACGTGGTATCGTGCCCGGCAGTCGCGGTGATAATGAAGTAGCTGATTTGATCCAGTTGCTCCATGGGTTGCCCGTCAACCAGGGCATTGGCCAGTATGGATGCCAGATCGTCGGTGGGATTTTTCTTGCGATCCTCGACCACGGCGGTGAAGTACGCAAAAAAGTCCATCAACACGCCAAGCCCATCGTCCACATTGACGCCTCTTGACTGGGTGGGGTCCTGGCCGCCAAACAATTCCTGGGTCAGCTTGAGCATCATGGCCTCTTCTTCGGGAGCGACGCCAATAATTGACATGATCACCCGCAGCGGGTAGAGCAGGGCGATATCCTTCACAAAATCGCACTCGCCGCCCATGGCCTCCATCTTGTCTACGTACTGTTTGGCGATCGCCTGGATATCAGCGGTCAGTTTGTCGATGGGCCCGGGCTTGAACCAGTCCCGCGTCACATTGCGCAATTTCCTGTGCTTGGGGTTGTCCATATGAATGAGCGTTTCCAGCCCGTTGCGTGTCCCGAATTTCTCCAGCAGGGCCTGCTCAAATTCACGCTGGATCAGCACGGTCCGGGGATTGTTGAGGAAGGCCGCATTGTTCTGGCTGATGGCCTTGATGTCCTCGTGTTTGGTAATGGCCCAGAAGGGTTCAAAATCCGGATGCTCCACGAGGCTGACGGGCTCGTGTTCACGCAGCTGCCGGAACAGCTCGTGCATGGTGGTTTCGTCCCCCATGATCGCGGGGTCCAGCATATTCCAGGAAAGGTTCATTCAGTGAATCCCTGATAAGAAAAATAGCAGTGTATATAGCGACCAAATAATAATCTACTCACTCACTGCGACATTGTAGCGCTTTGAACGGGCATCATCCCCCCTCTATATGGCGCTGCTTTGACCGCTCGGCAAAAATACCGTTTCAGGGTCTGCTCTTTTACTCTACTCTTGCCGCCATGACCATTATCCGCAGCCGTAAATGAAGCCTGCTCCCCAGTCTTTTGGTACCGTCCTGGGCATTGCCCCTGGAGGAGTGGCGGCCTATTCCTCGGACTACCATAGCGTTGATCCGCAGCAGTTGCCCGATCGTCATTCCTTCCGCAATTATGTGGCGGGAGTGTATACCGGCTACAAATGGCAGTGTGTGGAATTTGCCCGGCGCTGGTTATTACAGTGCAAGGGCTACGTCTTTGACGACATTGCCATGGCCTACGATATTTTCCGACTCAAGTACGTGCGGGTATTGTCCGACCAACAGTTGCTGCCCCTGCATGCGTTTGAGAACGGTTCCAGGCGACATCCCGAACCGGGTTGCATGCTGATCTGGAGCGAGGGCGGGGAGTACGATCTCACCGGGCACGTCGCTATTGTTACCGAGGTCTTTGCCGACCGGGTACGCGTGGCCGAGCAAAACGTGGATCACCAGGCCTGGCCAGCTGGCTGCGACTATGCACGGGAACTGCCCGCCAGTATCGGCGAGGACGGCTCCTACTGGATACAGTGCTCCTTTCACAATGCCTCCATTCTGGGCTGGGTTATACAAACTTCCGATGCGGCGGAGGCGATGGATTTTGCCGACCCGGATCCCGCATTGTTCAACCTGCAATTGCGTGAGCTAAAGCCGGATGGTCCCGCTCCGGCGGTATGGCTGAATCCCGCCAATGCGGATGAGGCGGCTTACATCGCCATGAATGGTCACCGGCTGAGCTCGGTGGATGAGGACAAGTATCAATACTTTGTCATGTCCGCTACCGCACGCAAGGAGCTGAAGCGTGCCACCAATGAACTGCACGCACTGTTCATGCATGCCACCGATTATGTCTTGCAGAATCCGGCGGTGCTGGAAAAGTTCAACCTGCCGCCGGTGATCTGGCCCCGCCTGCACCAGTCCTGGGATAACCGGCGTAACCAGATGGTCACCGGGCGTTTTGATTTTTGCATGACCGAACAGGGCTTGAAGGTGTACGAGTACAACGCGGATTCGGCGTCCTGCCAGATGGAGTGCGGCAAGATCCAGGGGCTGTGGGCGCGGCGCTTTGGGTGCGAGGACGGAGAGGATGCGGGGGAGGACCTGTTTGAACAATTGGTGACCGCCTGGGAGCAGACCGAGGTGGATGGTCTGGTACACATACTGCTGGATAACGATCAGGAAGAGATGTATCACGCCCTGTTTATGAAGTCGGCCATGGAGCAGGCCGGTATCGAATGCAAGCTGGTGAAGGCGCTGGCAGGTGTACAGTGGCAGGGTGCGGATACCGTTCTCGATGCGGACGGTGTGCCGATTCGCTGGATCTGGAAGACCTGGGCCTGGGAGACGGCACTGGATCAGCTGCGACAGGAGCTTGATGAGGATGTACAGCGCCAGCTACTGCGGCAACCGCCTGAGCATAAGCCGCCGCGACTGATGGATGTGCTATTGCGACCC
The DNA here is from genome assembly GCA_963712135.1 of uncultured Gammaproteobacteria bacterium. Lineage (GTDB taxonomy): Bacteria > Pseudomonadota > Gammaproteobacteria > Pseudomonadales > Halieaceae > Marimicrobium. Next base: position 111,764 of record CAVQGV010000020.1, on the reverse strand, counting down.
TCTACCATGGTGTTTGAACCGATCTGGACCCTGATACCCAGTAACAAGGCGATTCTGCCGGTGCTCTGGGAAATGTTCCCCGATCATCCCTATCTGCTCGAATCACATTTTCAGCTCACCGATGGTTTGCGCGCCAGGGGCTATGTGTCCAAACCAATTGCCGGCCGGTGTGGCTATAACATCAGCGTGGTGGACAAGGAGCAGGCTGTGTTGACGGAAACTTCCGGGCAGTTCGACGAGCAGCAGCAGATTTTTCAGGAGCTTCGCGCCCTGCCGCAAGTAGGTTCGCATCGCGCGCAGCTGTCCACGTTTTCTGCCGGGGGTGTCTATGCCGGTGCCTGTGTGCGCGTCGACAGTTCCCTCATTATTACCACCCATAGCGACCTGATACCGTTGCGTGTGGTAAGTGATCGTGCCTTCGGGGAGACGCCATGAGCTATGCATCGTTGAAGAAGCGCCAACGGCAGGAGCGGGACGGTTACCCGACCAATCTGGCGCTTCGTGTCCATCGAGCGCTCAGCTGGCTGGAACGTGCCGAGAAATGTGAGGACGTCGACGCGCGCTTCATCTTCCTGTGGATTTCCTTCAATGCCGCCTACGCCAATGAGATTGGTAACCAGGAACGGCCCTCGGAACAGAAAGTTTTCGGTCTCTTTCTGAAGAAGCTATTGGATATGGACAAGGACGACGTGCTCTATGAGCTGATCTGGACCGAATTTCCCAACTCCATTCGCGTGTTGCTCAATAACCAGTTTGTGTACCAGCCCTTTTGGGATTACCACAATGGGCAGCTGGCAGAAGCAGCAGTGGAAATCCAAATTTGAGCGGGCGAAGGTGTCCGCTCACAAAGCCCTTGCCAATCACAATACGGTCACTGTACTGGCCATTGTACTTTCACGCATGTACACATTGCGCAACCAGCTGATGCACGGCGGCGCGACCTGGAACAGCAGCGTCAATCGCGACCAGTTGCGGGATTGTTGTGCCTTTCTCGGTAAGATGGTGCCCTTCGTGATCAAACTGATGATGGATAATCCGCGCACTCTGTGGGGCGCGCCCTGCTATCCCGTAGTGGATGTTTAAATTGAGTAAAATCATGCTGCGGGCAGGTGCTGTAACCGTATCACTCGTGTTGCTGCTCGTGTCGTTGGCGGTTTCCGCGTACGAGCGTGAATTGTTCGGTCGCGTCGTTGCTGTTACCGACGGGGATACGATAAAGGTTCTTGATGTCAATAATACGGTGCATAAAGTCCGCCTCAACGGCATCGATGCGCCGGAACGTTCCCAAGCCTTTGGTGGTGCGTCGCGGAAAAACCTGGAGTCAATGGTAGCTGGCCAGCAGGTTATCGTCAGGTCTGTGAAGTACGACAAATATGGCCGTATTCTCGGCAGCGTGTGGGTACAGCCGCGCGATTGCTCACCCTGTGAAAAAACCCTCTATGTAAATCACGCACAGATTCTGGCGGGTATGGCCTGGTGGTATCGATACTATGCCGACGAGCAGAGCGAGGAGGACAGGGGTCGATTTGAATCGGCGGAGCGCGAGGCGCAAGCCCGAAAGTGGGGCCTATGGGAAGACCCGAATCCGGTCCCGCCCTGGGTGTGGCGCAGGCGGTAAATTCCACACGCTTCCATGTGCCTGAAAATACGACCTGTTCATGTATCCACTCTAACCATCTCGAAAAAAGCAACTAAAATACCCATCATGCGGCACGTACCCGCGCCTCATTTGCAAACGGTCCTGCAAGCAAAATTGCCCCGCAGGCAGTAAGTACATCGAACAGACACAAGGGCCAGGAGGAAGCAATCAGGCCCGCGGCGAAGCCTTGCCGCAGGAAACCTAAAAAATACTGCAATTTTGGCAACACAGTCAGCGACACATTGAAGAAAAGGAATCCGTATGTCCGCGATCAACAATGCATTGAACAATATCAGTATCGGGGAAACCCAGCACTTCGCAAACCTGCAGATCACACCGCTATTGGCGAAAGCCGTAGGTACAGCGGATTACCTGACCCTGTCCGAGGCGCAGGCACTGGGCCTGGCCGTGGTAACCGAGATATCGGAGTCGGGCAGCGTGCCAACGCTGCTACTGAGTAATACGGCCGACAAGGCTGTATTCCTGCTGGATGGTGAGGAGTTGATCGGCGCAAAGCAGAACCGCATTCTCAATCTGTCCCTGCTCGTTCCGGCCAAAGCCAGCCTGCATATACCGGTGTCCTGTGTGGAACAGGGTCGCTGGAGTCACCGCTCAAGGGAGTTCGCCTCCACCGAGCGTACTTTTTTTAGCAAAGGCCGGGCACGCAAGGCCGCGCGGGTCAGTGAGAACCTGCGGGAGGACGGCGTTCGACATTCCGACCAGGGCGAGGTCTGGGGCGACATTGCTGCCAAAATGTACAGCATGGATGTGGAATCGGGCACTCGTGCTATCGCCGATGCCTACGAGCACTTCTCGACGTCAGTAGAGGAATACGTGCAGGCTTTCAGGACCAGCACAACCCAGGTCGGGGCCTGTTTCGCCATCAACGGCAGGATTCGCGGGATTGAGCTGTTTGACGTGAGTGACACCTGCGGCAAACTGATGCCCAAGCTGATTCGTAGTTATGCCCTGGATGCTATTGAGGAGCGGCAGGAAGGCGCAGCAAGCGGTGCACAAAGCGTCAAGGACTTTGTGCTGTCGGTGGCGGCCGCCCCGGCAGACAGCTTCGACGCATTAGGGGAGGGCGAAGACCTGCGCATTCGATCAGGCACTATCGCCGGTGGTGCGCTGGTCGCTCGAGATCGCGTGGTCCATCTGTGTGCGTTCAGCCAGGTATCCGAGGCTGGCTCCAGGGCGGGCACGATGCATGACACTGGGAGAATGCGCCGCGCCAGCGACCGGCAGCGTAACAGGTAACCTCGGGTCGGTGCGCTTATGGTTATGGATGGCATGGACGAGGCGGGTCGATCAATAATCCTTATGGTGCGGGTAGCCCTTACCGCAGCGATAGCCCTCATAATCCCTATGGCGAGGGCCTGGAAATTTACGGGGAATAGGGCGTGACAGCGCGCCTTCCCGGCACAGTCCAGCGGGGGCGGCATCTGTCTGTGCAGGGAAATGATTCAATGTCGAGTGTGATCACCAGAAAGTTAATCCAGTTCGCCCGCGCGGAATTTCGCCTGGATTGGGACGGTATTCATGGCGCGACCCACTGGTCGCGCGTGCGGCATAACGGTCTTTTGTTGGCCAGACACACGGGCGCCAATACGCGGGTTATCGAATACTTCGCTTTCCTGCACGACCTGGGCAGAGAGAATGACCACCATGATCCGGAGCACGGTTGCCGCGCTGCGGCCATTGCGCAAAGCATTGCAGGCGATCTGATTGCTGTCACCGGAGATGAACTGGACTTGCTGACGGCAGCGTGCCGCGGCCACAGCGATGGCCATCTGGTTGCGGATATCACCGTGATGACCTGCTGGGATGCGGACCGTCTGGATCTGGGCAGGGTAGGTATCAGGCCCGACCCCGAGAGATTGTGTAACCCGCAGGCCAGGGACCGCGAGCTATTGTCAGCAGCGTATAAGCGCTCCATAAAAGCCAGGACGCAGTTTCCATTTAATCTCCACGCGCCGTTGGATCGTTGGCCTTTATGAGCAGAGTCCGCAGCAAGTAGTAACAATATAAGTGGGGAATTGCACGGAATTATCGCTTTTTCCCTGTGTATTTTCCCTATCCTGCGCTGGTGTGGGTTGTGTTTTCCCCCAACACTGCATTAAGGTTGCGCCTTTAAAACCCTGGCTAACCTGCTGAATTATTGCTTTATGAAAAATGTAGTCATCCTGCTGGCCCTGTTGCTTTCCCCCGCCGTCCTGGCGGTGACGTACGACCTGCCGTCAGAGCATTTTGACATGATTGGCGCGCCCAGAACGGTGGTGGCCACTTATGAGGATACGCTGGTGGAAATCGCCCGACGTTCGGGTGTAGGTCTGGAGCAGATCGAACGCGTCAATCCTGATGTCGATAGCTGGTTGCCCGGTGAGGGAACCCAGGTCGTTGTTCCGTCGCAATACATATTGCCACGTGCCCCTCGTAAGGGGATCGTGTTGAACCTGCCCGAAATGCGCCTCTACTATTACCCCCCCCAACTGCCCGGTCGACCGCAGCAGGTGCAGACCTATCCCATCGGCATCGGGCGCATGGACTGGGCTACGCCACTGGGCCAGACCAAGATCGTGTCCAAGACCAAGGATCCGGCCTGGCGACCGCCGGAGTCCATTCGCCGTGAACACGCGGCGAAGGGCGATCCGCTGCCCCTGTTAGTCCCCGCCGGACCTGATAATCCCCTGGGGGCCTACGCCATGGGCCTGGGCATGCCCGGCTACCTGATCCACGGCACCAACAAGCCGATAGGCGTTGGCATGAGGGTATCTCACGGGTGTATACGCATGCTGCCGGAGGACATTGCGCGACTGTTTCCGCAAGTTCCGGTGGGTACCCCGGTCAATATTGTCAATCAACCGGTCAAGGCCGGGTGGTATGGCGGCAAGCTGTACCTGGAGGTCCATCCAGCACTGGAGGAGTACCCGAATACCAGGGGTGCAATGGTACAGGAGGCGCAGATGGCGCTGAACAGTGCCATGGCGGGGCGAGCAGCCAAACTGGATAGTGGAGCAATCGAAGCAGAACTCAGTCGGAAGACTGGCTTGCCTCTGGTAATCTCGACAGGACGTTGAAGCTTTAGTTGAAGTTTGAAATCACCGGAGTAACCCCACCCTGCTATCACTAGAGGGTGATGTTACCCCGGTAAAGAGGTGCCCGATTTACTATTTGTGCATGGACTGCTTGAACATACGGTCCATTTTTTCGCTGTTAGCATTGCAACATGCCTGAGCAGCATCAGCTTTTGCTTTTGCAGCTGCAGCGTCAGCAGCGGCCTGGCTGGCAGCAGCCTGGGCTTTTTCTACTTCCAGCTTCAGTGCGTCCAGATCCCTGGTAGTGGCACAGCCAGTCAATCCTGTTACAGCTACCAACATGAATGCTGCTGCCGTGGTCTTGAGCGAATTACGCATAATCTCGTCCTCTAAGTGTAGTCAGCCGTTACCCGGCCTATAAGGTATTTCCGTTTTTTGAACCGCGCGTCCCCTTTTTAACAACGGGCTGTACAGTTCGTTTTAGGGCAATGTCGCCAAACCGTGTCGGCGAGCACCTCCGGCGGCTATTTTCGGAGATACTGAGCCTAATCGCAAGAGATTGTTTACCTGACTTTTTGCCAGTTAGCGGACCACCACCCGGGTGCCCACCGCAACCCAGCTGGCCAGTTCCAGCAATTGATCGTTGGTCAGGGCGATGCATCCATTAGTCCAATTGACGGATTCATGGATTTTCATGTCGCCGGTGCCGACGCCGTGAATGCCCAACTGGCCACCGAGACTGGTGTTCTGTGCCGGTGGTCGCCCATGTTTCAGGTCATTTATCAGAGCCTTATATTCCCTGGCGTCGATCCGCTGCTCCAGAAATGCCCGTTCCGTGTGGTCAAGATTGGGGTAATTAATGGCCATAAACAGCTTGAAACGCGCGCTACGCTTAACCTCGGTGATGGTGAATTCTCCCAGGGGAGTCGTTGCATCGTCGCGGCGTTTCACCATGGTTGGGCCATTACTGCCAATGGCGATGTTCTCGAATACTTTCAGCGGGGCGTCGCCCTGCATGACTGCCAGACTGAGCTTGTCAGTGTCAACGGATAGCCAGACATCATCGGTGGGCGCCGCCATCACCTCGTTAAAGGGTAAGAGTATGGGCAGTGCCAGGGCAGCGGTCAGTAACAAGGTCAGGAATCGACGAATGCGGTGCTTTGGATAGAGCTGCGCGGGAGTGTGAAAAAATACCACCTTCAATATCCAGCTTATTAGTAGAGTGCCAAAGATCATAGCTGGCACCAACCTGTCATACAACGGCTTAACTCTGGTAATCTGCCACTGAATTATTGGCTAATAATTGTGCATTTGTAGTGATGAAAAAGGCCGTAAAAATAATCGCGGCGCTACTTGGGCTACTGGTGCTTGGTCTCAGTTGGCCCGTCTGGCAGCTCTATGGGGAAATCCAGAAGGCGCGCAGCGAGGATCCGTTAGTCTGGGAGGAGGCGATACATTCCCTGGAAGCAAAAACTCGGGGTAAGTATGGTCCCGGACAGGGGGTGGTTTTCATCGGCAGTTCAAGTATTCGACTGTGGGACAGCCTGGCGGACGATATGTCCCCGATGCCGGTCATCCAGCATGGCTTTGGCGGAGCGAAGCTCAACGATGTCGTCCATTACGCCGAGCGACTGGTAAATGCCTATCAGCCGCGCGCCGTAGTAGTCTTTGCCGGGACCAATGATATCGAGCCCGCCGCGAGCAAGTCGCCCGAGGTACTGCTGGCGAGCTATCAGGCGTTTGTCGGAAAAGTTCGCGCCAGTCAGCCCGACCTGCCGATTTTTTACATCGGCATCACCCCGTCTCCCCGGCGCTGGTCCGTCTGGCCGATTGCCCAGTCCACCAACCGACTTATAGAGGCCTGGTCCGCGGCTGGATCCAAACCTGCATTTTATCGATACGTCGGACGCCTTGCTGGCAAGCGATGGTGAACCGGATGAGGACAACTATCTATTCGACGGCCTGCACCTGAGCAAGCGTGGCTATGGGATTTGGCGCGACATCATCCGCCAGCGCCTGGGGGATGTACTCGGTGACTTCTGACTCCACTCTGCAATCGTCCGCCATGCCTTCGTCCAGCCACTATCAATTGCTGGATCCAGAGCTTATAGAGAACCCCTATCCCTTCTACCATGCACTGCTCAGGGACGCGCCGGTTTATCAGGTGCCGGGAACCGAGGTCTTTCTGGTCTCATCCTGGCATTTGATTCATCAGGTGTTGAAGAACCAGGAGGACTTTTCCGCCAACCTCACCGGTATCCTGGTGACTGATGCCAATGGCCAGCCAGCGTTATTTGATCTGACCCAGTTCGGTGGGGCGGTGAATGCGATCGCCAATGCGGATGAACCGTTCCACACGGTGCACCGCAAGCTGGTACTGCCCCAGCTCAATGCCCGCAAGGTGGCTGCGCTGGAAACCGAGGTGTGCGCCTGGGCGCGGCGTGGCGTGCAGCAACTGGTCGCCGCAGGGCAGGGCGACTGTGTCGGTGAACTGGCCAATGCGATTCCGGTGAAAGTGATGGCGCGGCTGGTGGGATTACCGATCGAGGATGTCGAACAGCTGCTGGGCTGGGCTTTCAGTGGCGGTGATATCCTCGCGGGCACCGCCACTCTTGAGCGTATGATTGAGCTGGGTATCTCCACCGGGGAGCTGAGCGCGTATCTGAAACGGCACTTCGACAGGGCTTCACAGCAAGCGGGTGCGGAGAGTCCGAATGATGTCATGAGTGAGCTTGTGAATGCGGTGAGGCAGGGCCTGATTTCACCGCGGGATGCCGTCGCTATCATCATTGTCCTGGTGGGCGCAGCCGGTGAATCGACCTCCAGCCTGGTGGGCAGTGCGATGCGCATTCTGGCGCAGGACGAAGCGTTGCAGCAGCGCCTGCGACAGCAGCCGGTGTTGATCGACCGCTATATTGAGGAGGTGGTGCGCCTGGAGTCGCCCTTCAAGGGCCACTATCGAGCGGTACTGCAGGGAGACGCAACTGGGCGGCGTGAACATTCCCGACACCGCGCGGGTCTTTCTATTATGGGCTGCGGCTAACCGTGATCCGGCCATTTTCACTGACCCGGATAAGTTGGATATAGAGCGCCACAATACCCATGAGCACCTGGGCTTTGGGCACGGCATTCATTTTTGTATTGGCGCCAGGCTGGCGCGCATGGAAGCCCGCGTAATCCTGCGGGAGCTGTTGCGACAAACGAGTAGTTTCACTATCGATACCGCGTATCCAGTGACGCATGTGAGCAGTATTTTTGTCCGGCGGCTGGGCCAACTGCACTTGCGGCTACAAGGCTCGTAAAGCACCGAAGGGGTTGTGGCTTTTGACTGTTAGAGTGTAGTCTGGGCTCCCGCAAAAGACATGTTCCAAGGTGAAACCCATGACCGGCTGCCCACACATAGATCTGACTGCTCCCGAGACCTATAAGGGTGGCGTCCCGCGCGAGATGTTCAAGTACCTGCGCAACGAACAACCCGTTTACTGGCACGAAGATCCCGAGCAGGGTGTCGGTTTCTGGGCGGTGACCCGGCACAAGGATCTGGATTTCATCTCCAAAAATCCCCTTATTTTTTCATCCGCAGAGAAGTCATGCCTGTTGCACGAATCCGAGCCGGACCGGGTGGCCCTTATGCGCCAGCAGTTGATCAACATGGATCCGCCCCAGCACCTGAAGTACCGGCGCCTGGTGCGCAATGCCTTCACGCCCAAGAAGGTCGACAGCTATGAGCCGCGTTTTCGTCAGATCGCACGGGACATTTTGTCCAGGGCCATAGCAGGCGGTGAGTGTGAATTTGTGGAGGACATCGCGGCCGAGCTGCCGCTGATCGCGATCTGCGAACTGATGGGGGTGCCGCTGGATAAGCGCCAGCGCCTGTTTGAGTTGACCAACATCATGCTGGGCATGTCCGACCCGGAACTCTCCACTTCCCAGCAAGACGGGGAGACGGCGATGGCAGAGATGTTCTTCCTCGCCCATGACCTGGCGGCAAAACATCGGGTTAATCCCCAGGATGATATCGTCCATGTACTGCTTAACGGGACCGTGGAGGACGAACCCCTCACTGATGAGGAGTTCTGTCATTTCTTCCTGCTGCTTATGGTGGCCGGTAATGAAACGACCCGCACGGTCACTTCCCAGGGCATGCGTCTGTTGATGGAGCATCCCGAGCAATACCAGCAGCTGGTGGATAACCCGGAGTTACTGGAGGGCGCGATAGAGGAGATTTTACGTTTCGATCCCGCGGTTATTGCGTTTCGCCGCACGGCCATGAAGGACGTGGAAGTGGGCGGCCAACTGATCAGGAAGGGCGATAAAATCGAGATGTTCTATGCTTCCGCCAACGCCGATGAAGACATGTTCAGCGATGGTGATATCTTCGATATTACCCGGGCGCAGCGCGAGGACGTAAAAAACAATCACCGCGCCTTTGGCGTGGGGGAGCACTTTTGCATGGGTTCCCACCTGGCGCGACTGGAGCTGAAGGTCATTTTCGAGGAAATCCTCAAGCACATTCGCAATCCTCGCCTCAAGGGAGACATCAATTGGCTGCGCTCCAACTTTATTCACGGCATCAAAAAGATGCCGATTGAGTTTGATGTGGTGTGACTCCGGGGATGGCAGTCGTCAGAAGTTGCCACAGAGCCACTGTCGAACTCCGCTTTTCCAATCGTTGATTTCGTATATCATGCGGGGCGACGTGACAATAAGAATGGAATGCCTCCGCAAGGCCGCTAAATGGAAATCCAAGAGTGATATTTTCAGATCCGATTTTTTTATTGGTGTACCTGCCGTTAACCGTCATCATTTTCTATACCCTGTCCACGAGCAACCGGTACGTGACTCATGCCATCCTCCTGGCGGCGTCAGTACTCTTTTATCTACAAAACAGCACGGAGTATACGGTTCTCCTGTTGGTGAGCATCACTGTAAACTTCGCTTGCGCGACATGCATGCTGATGTTAGACGACACGCGCAGCTTGACGCGACGTAGCGCGTTATGGCTCGGGCAAATTTATAACATAGCATCGCTGGTTTATTTCAAATACCTTGTTTATTTTTCTGAAACCGTCACTAGCGGTAGCGGCGAGACGGGACTTCATTTGGGTTATGCAATTCCGGCGGGCATATCGTTTTATACTTTCCATCAAGCCGTTTTTCTGGTCGACGCTTTTGCGCGAGAGAAGTCCGTCGTTGCATATATGGAAAACCTTAGCAGCCATTTGGGTAAATTTCGTGGGCTGCTCAAATACAGTGTCTTCGTTGCTTTCTTTCCGCAGTTGGTCATTGGCCCGATCGTTTACTTGAAAGAGGTTCAGTCTCAGTTCGACAGTAAATACTTTGGTCGCCTCCGTTATTCCAATATAGCTGTTGGATTGAGTTTGATCGCCATCGGTCTGGCCAAAAAGGTCCTGATTGCTGACAGCCTGGAACCCTGGACGACGGCCACTTTTGAGGCCGCCGCTGGAGCGGGTGGGATTGATACCTATTCCGCCTGGATAGGCGCGCTGACGTTTTATGTGCAGCTGTATTTTGACTTTTCCGGCTACTCGGACATGGCGCTCGGATTGGCGCGATTGTTTGGCATTCGCCTGCCCTTTAACTTTGATTCGCCGCTTAAAGCTTCCGGGATTATGGATTTTTACAAACGTTGGCACATCACATTGACCCGGGTTATAGCGCGGTTTCTTTATACTCCCCTCTCTATTGCCGGTACCCGTCTGGTCATGCGAAAGAAAATTATGGGTGTACCCAGGCGCATACTTATTGCATGGCTGCCCATCCTGATCAACTTTGAAGTCATTGCCCTGTGGCACGGTGCGGCCAAGACTTTTATAGCCTTTGGTCTGCTGCACGGTATTTGGTACCTCATCGAGAGTGAAATCACCGCGCACAAGAAGTGGAAAGCGTTCTGGAGTCAGCGGAACATCTTGATAGTCTGGCTGCTGCCCAGAGTTTTCTTTTTCTTTGCCATGATGCTGACGTTTGCGTTGTTTCGTTCGCAAAGTTTCGAGGCCTTTGGCAACTTGATTGCTGCCATGGCGGGGTTTGACCACGGGGTTCGAGTCCCGTTGACGGATATCAATATGGATGGCTTTTTCTTGCCCTCCGCGTATGCGCCCTTGGTCCTGCTGGCAATTTACCTGCTGGTTTATCTGGCCCCCAACAGTATGGAATTACTCGGCAAGTATCGTCCGGGCATCCAGACCTGGCGAAACGCAAACTATACGCCACAATTCCTGCGCCTATCCTGGCGGCCAAGTTTTTCCTGGGCATTATACGTTGCTGTGCTCTATGGCTTTTGCCTGTACTTGACGACGGTTCGAGTCACCCCGTTCATCTATTTCGGGTTTTAGCGGGGCGATCATGAAGACAAAGGCCTATTTGATTTATTGCATGGCTGTAGTTGGCGTAGGGCTGGCAGGTTTTTTTTACAAGGCAATACTGCCGGGCTGGCAGGTGGCTAAGCTCGCCGATCGGGGCATTTGGCTGGAGGAGAAAGTCTCCAAAGGTATGCTGTTGCAGCGTAGGGAAATTCCGCCGGATGTCATTTTAATCGGCGCCTCGACAACGCAGAACCATACGGCAACCGAAGTCTTTGCTGAGTTCGGAATCGATGCCTTTAATTACGGATTGCCGGGCTGGGATCTGGAGGACTTTCCCTATGTGGTCGAGCAAGCTATCGCAGCAGGACCTAAGATGATTATCCTTCATTTGCCCCTGAACAAGCTGCAGGATTTGCCGTGTCCCTTCGCACCTCGATGGGCGGACGTTATTGCGCATATAAAAGTGCGCGGCTTGCTATCCGATTGCGATCTTATTCATGACATGCTGCTTTATCAGATCCCCTCGGTCCGCTATAAGGATCACCTGCCCAAGTATGATGTTGCGGTTACTCAGGGCAATATCGATTACCTTCTGTCGTTGGAAAATACACGCTCCATCGTTGAGGAGCATCAAGCGCAGATAAATTATATTCGCGGCAAAGGGGGTAGATACGTTATGACCCTGAAGTCTGGGGATGCCATCGCACTATCTTCATACAGGGCACGGCGATCCGGCGATGTCAGAACGAGGCGTGTGAACGGTGCCGATCCATTGGTCTACGCGATGCTCGAATACCTGGTTCAAGTCATACGGGATGCGGGAATCCAGCCTGTGATTGTCTTCCTTCCCGGTAATGTGAACATGCGCTATGAAGTGATAGATATGGCCCAGCTCGGGCCTCTGAATGTGCCCATCATACAAGGCGCGAATTATAGCGACGATGTTGATTTTTGGGCTGATATAGCGCATTTCGATAATGAAGGCCGAATAGCCTGGAGTCGCTGGCTGGCCCCGCAGGTTCGTCATTTGCTGGATGCTCGAAAATACAAATAAAATTTGAGACTAGTCTCGGCGCTGACTATGGGTTTGTTTTAAACGACACCTCAATGTTGCTGGGTTGGGTCTGATAGGCTTGGGGATCGATGGTAAAGATCTGGCATTCGTCGTTGGCCTGAGTGGTCCGAGCTTCGAAGCCCAGACGGAGATACAAATCGGCGACCATGACGTTCCGATCGGTTGGTATATAGTGCCCGGTAATACGCTCTACGCCGGATGTTCGAGCATGCTCGATCACGGTGTTCATCAATGCCTGTTCGACGCCGCGTTCCAGAACGCGGCAGGATTGTAACCAGGTATCAATCTCCCAGACCTTGCCTGAGTGGCGCACTATCAATACAGCAACGGTGCCGTAATCGGCAAACTTGTCGGCAATGCGAGCCTGCCAGAGAAGAACGTCTCTGTCGTGCATTAAAGCCCGCACATCCTCGCCATTGTATCGCCTGGTGGTCAGGTTGAATTGGTTGGTCTTGTTGATCAGTTGCGTGATACGTCCGTGGGTATTGTCACAACAGGGGGAAATTTCCATGCGCATCTGCAAACTTTGCAGGTAAGCCGCATAATCGCTGGTGCTTGATTTCACCTCGGCCATCTCGGCGTTGTGGCGATAGCTTTGTACACGCAGCATGTCGTCCGAGATTCAGATTCAAGTGCTCAAACAGTCTCGAATGGTTCAGAACACGTGAGAACAAGGCCGGTTCTTCGCCCATATGCGGCACCGCGACCTGCGGTAATTCCTTGCGCACCAGGGCGCATTCCGCGGGATTGTCATCCACGAAAACAAGGCTGTCCAGACCCAGCTTCAAGCTCTTGGCGATGGCGCGGATGTTGCTGGCTTTGTCTGTCCAGTTGGCCTGAAAGACACTGATATGCTGCTCACGTATCAGCATGTCCGGGTGTTCACGAAAGGCCGAGCGCGCAATGGCGTCTTCATTTTTCGACGACACGGCCAGGACCACGCCACGGCGATGCAGTTCCAGCACGAATGCCTGGAATGCCTGGTACGCCTCCCCGGCCGGGCTGCCGGGTCCCAGGGTAATACCGTTTAAACCATCGTCACCAATGACGCCGCCCCACAAGGTATTATCAAGATCCAGGACGAGAGCCCGGCGCGACCGCCCCGCCATGGCAGCCAGCAAGGCACAGAGATGATCGGCCACCGGCTCCGCACACTGCCAGGGAAAACGGCGCCTTGGCCTGGTGAAAGCGCACTGGGTCGAACCATTGATTCAGACCAATGTCATGAGCCAGAGTCTGCATATCCCAAACAATCCAGTCGTCCTGTGCCGCGCCCTCTGCGATGGCGACGTTAAGTCCATGGACCAGGCGGGCATGAGTGCCTTTGATAATCGAATCGGCAGAGGTGAGCAAGCGATCCGGGCGCGCCACCAGCGTCGGTACAATGACAGGTGCGTGAAAGCGATCGCGAATGGATCTCGCGACGGTTGCGATATGCTCAATAGTATTTTGAATAATGCGGGCTTCATCCTTTTCGTCCAGCAGCTGTGAAGAAGCGAGACTACCCGCGTCCGTGTAGACAACAATAGCGTCTAACTGGTGGCCATCAAAGCCATCAGAGACACCAAACGCCAGTGCCGCGGCTGTGTCGAAGGGCGCTTCCACCGTCTCAACAAGTAGGGAGCGCGAGAGTCCAGCTGCCGCCATCTCCGCACATAAAAAAGAAAGGGTCGCGTTGCCGACAAATCCAATGGTCATCTTTCTAAACGGAGAGAGTTGCGCGGCGTGTGGTACGGCAAGTCTGACCAAGCCGGCCAGTTTTTTGCGACGACCAAAGTCAAGTTCCGGGCTGCTAACGCGCATCAACAGCTCACTCAGCCCCGCATCGACATCGCCAACCCCGAGTGCTTTTAAACGCGCTGTTGCGTCATGCGTTAAGGAGGCCCAATCTTCATCCGCACGTGGTTTGAATGACGAAACAGGGGTAGAAAAGGTTGGCATTTTATTGGTTGTTATTTAGAGCTTCTTCTGGATTAACTTGACAAAATCACCAAGGTTATTCAGTTCGGCGATCTCGATGGTGGAGAACTGAACGCCGATGGCCTGCTCGACCATGACGATGAATTGAACATTGGAAAGGCTGTCCCATTGTTTAACGTCAGCGGCGCGGGTTTGCAGTGTTACAGGGCCCTCGTATTCATCAAAAACTGTACGGACCGCATCCTCGAGGTGGGCCAGAATGTCATCCTCATTCATTCAAATAATCCTTGTTTAGCAGGTTTGCTTGTAATTTGTTCATAAGCTAACGCAAGAGTGATCGGTGCGCAATGACCGCGGGCCGCCCGTACTGCTGGAAGAGAGTACAAATTCCGAGCGTCGGAGCTGGCAATATAAATCGGCACCCCTGCTTGTTGTGTTAGCGTAATCGCTTGTCCACCTTCATTGAAGGGTATTGCCCCAATTGTAGGCCGCTTTCTTTCGCCTTGGGTACCAAATCTATGAGAGAATAAATTGGCTTTTTTATAAGACGAGATCTGGATAACGAATATGATTGATGCGAGCACTTTCCCCAATCTGGCCTACCTTGTAGCTGTGCAGTTGTCAGTATTTCCTGAGCATGAAGAATATTTGACCAGACGGTTCGAAAACTCTCCTGATGAAGAACTGGAAATCGCAGAGGATCTGGCCCTGAAAGCTCGCCAAATCGTGGGCGACCGGCTTGAGAGTGTTTGCGAGAGCTACAAATGGCTATCTGGTGCAATCATCGACGAAGAATTCTATTTCCGTCGAAACGGTAAATACCGCTTATCCTCGTTCGAGGAAGCCTACAACCAAATATACGCCAATGAAGCGTATATGACACGTTACGTGGAGGGCATTTTGCTATCGCAGATATGGTGGGCCAACCATTGCGCAACCATCAAATATTTCAGGGAACAGTTTATTGCGGGTAATCCACCGGGTTTTTCACACTTGGAGGTCGGCCCGGGTCACGGTCTATTTTTGTTTTATGCTTCTGAGTCTGCTAATTGTGGCTCCATTACGGGTTGGGATGTGAGTGCAGCCAGTTTAAAAAGCACTTCCGAGTGTCTGCGAGCGATGGGAGTAACTAAGAAAGCCACTCTTCGCGAGGTGAACCTTTTAGATGCGCCAGATGAGACATTCGATTCAATTACCTTTTCCGAGGTTTTGGAGCATCTTGAAAAGCCATTGGATGCGCTCAAAATTCTACACCGTGTACTCAAGCCGGGCGGCAGAATTATGATTAATGCCCCGGTAAACTCGCCTGCTCCCGACCACATTTACCTGTTTAACACGCCGGAAGAAGTTATCGACATGGTAGTCGAGGCCGGTTTTGAGATTGAGCAATCCATGTTTTCCACCGTTTCAGGTGATTCGTTGGAGCGGTCTCGGAAGTTGAAGTCAACGATATCTGCTGTCGTTATTGCTACAAGAGGGTAGTCAGAAAACTAGAATTATCAAGTAAGCCGATTGTAGTGACAATATGTTTTAAGTGGGGGTGCCCAAAACGGAGTGTGATCTCAATTTCGTGTCAGCAGGAAGGTAATCGCTTCACTCAGCGCGTCACACTCTACCTTGATGGACTTCTTCGTTTTAACATTCTTCGGATTGATCTCGTCCACCATGCCGCGCAGTGTGGCAAAGAGCAGGTGGCGTGCGATCTCGCTGCGTTGCGGTTCCTGGATTTTGCCGGCAAACAACTCATCCCAGAGTTGCGATGTTTTTCTTGCCCAGCGTGACAGTTGCTTCTGCCCGTTGATGCTGGAGGAGTTGTCCTTGCCGGCATTGCGCAGTATGGCAATGCTCACGCGATATTCCTTTTTGCTGACCAGTGCCCACACCACATCGATCAGCTGTCTTACCCGTTGTTGCAGGTCATTGCCCTGCAGTGAGGTTGCCTCCAGCGTCGCGGCAAAGTCGTCAAAAATGTGATCGATGACGGCCTGCAGCAGGCCGTCCTTGTCGCCAAAATGGTACTGCAGTACGCCCCAGCTCACGCCCGCTTCCTCGGCAATGCGATTGGTATGCGCGGCGTGGAAGCCATCCCGGTAGATGCACTCGATTGCAGCCTGAATTACCTTATCCCGTGTGGCTTCGCGTTTGGTTGGTTTGTTGTCTGTCATTGCTGAATCCGGGAATTTGAAAGATGCCACACCAGTGCGAACTATAAAATAGTTGTAACTATAAAACAATGCTTATATATTGATTGGCATGAAGTTCGACTTTTGGCAGGGCAAAGCTGGTGCACAGATTGAACGATAATAAACTTCTGCAGTTCAGTCGGCTACAGCTGGCGCAACTGGGCCGCGAGTACATGCTCTGCTCCCAGTTCAACAGCCGCACGGGCTACGCCGCACTGCGCATCAACCACGGCGATGAAGCCTATAAGGATATCGCCATCGCGAACTGGATGGGCGCGAGTCCGGTTTACACGCGGCGCATGCAAAAAGCGATGGGTTTTGCCGGTGGTACGGACGTGGCCACTATTTTCAAGGGTCTGCAGCTGGAGTGCGGCCTTACCCACCAGTATTTCGATGCGCACTTTGAAGTGTTGGCGCCCGATCGGGGCCGCTTCTGGCTGAATAGCTGTGGCGCCCTGCTGGAGACTGAACCGCGCGGTGCGGACGCCGTGAAAGTGATGTGCCACGATATTGAGGATCCCACCTTCAATGCCACAGCGATTGCGACGAATGCACGCGCCCGCATGGTGCCGGTGCATCGTCCGCCGCGCGTGCCCTGGGACCGCGTCCCACATTGCGAATGGACGGTGCTTATCGACCCGGATGTGGATGAGGTGACAGAACCTGACATCACCCGTGAGCTAAGTGGAACAAGGCTCGCTAACATCTCAATCGAGCGCCCCGTCGGTACCGAGCCCGGTGGCATGGAGGACTATGCAGGCCCGATTTTTGAACAGCTGCAGCTGGAACAGCTATCGCATGCCGCGCTGGTTGTAGTATGCAGCGAGCTGGCCGTCCAGGTGCATCTGTTGGTAACTGGTCTAATGCTGTCCGTCGCGCAGCGCTATGGCGAGGCAGCGGCCCACGCCATCGGCGAATTCCAGATGACGGGTAGTTGCCATGTTGTGAGCCATCGCCTGAGTGAGTGGCTGGGCTGCAAGAATTCCGGCATCGACGGCATTATCGCTGTGTTGCACATCCATCCCGCCTTCCAGCCGCGCGAGTATAGCGCTGTGAAACTGACCAGACTGGATGAGAACCGCGCCCTGTTTGAATTACTCGACTGCCCGGCCGGCGAGGAGGGCATGCCCTATGGTTGGCATGCCCTGCTGGCGCGCGGCATGTGCGGTGGACTGGAGGGCCTCGTCAGGGGCGTGGACCCTCGTGCGCGCATAGTGCGCAGCGACCAAAGTCTGCTGGCCTGGGAGATTATTATTGGCGAGGTCGATGACACTGCAGTGGAACCCCTGCCAGTACAGGTCGCCAAGGGCACGGTGCTGTATCAAACACGCCTGAAGGATTATATACAGTTGCTGCAGGTATGAGTTAACGTCCCACGCTGAAGCATTTGGCAAACGCTTCAATGCGTTTTTTCTTGTCATCGATGCTCGACAGCGCCGTGCGTCCATCCGCGTTCAGGAAGTTGCAGCCATTGACCATGGTCACGCCGGCTGCCGCCAGGCGCTCATGGGTGCCGTCGCCGGGATTTTTCACGCCGGTCCAGATATCGAAGGGTTTGTCAGCGCAGCCTTGTTCTTCCCGAATACCCTTGAGCGTCTCCAGCAATGGATACACTTCTTGCTCCTCGTGCGAGGTGGCCATCCAGCCATCGAAGCGGCAGGCGCGGCGCATGGCCGCCGGTGCATAGCCGCCAATCATGATGGGCAGGGGCTTGCGGGTCCCCGGCGACATCATGACCGGGGGAATGTCGTAGTAGGTGCCGTGGTATTCCGTCATCTCGCCCGACAGCAGTCGGGGAATGATCTCCAGCATTTCATCAGCTCGTTTGCCGCGGGTATGGAAATCCTGTCCCATCATGTCGAATTCCGCTTTCTGCCAGCCCACGCCTGCCCCGAGTGTCACCCTGTCGTGCGACAGGAAAGCGGCTGTTGAAAGGGCCTTCGCGGCGCTCAGCGGGTCACGCAGCGGCAGGATATAAATAGTGGACAGAAAGTGCAGGCGCGTGGTCGCCTGCGCCAGCGCTGCCGTGACGACCCAGGGATCCGGCCAGTGCGTGTCCGGATTCCAGAAAATATTGCCGCTGGCACGGTAGAGGTATTCGTCCGCCTGGTCCTTGGTAGTGATCAGGTGATCACCGTAGGAAACACCGTGGAATCCGAGGTCTTCACAAAATTTCGCGAGTTCGACCATCTGGTCCATCTCCACGAAGGCCAGTGACTGCCAGAACTTCATGCGCTGCTCCATTTATAGTTGCAACTATATAATAACTCGGCTATCGTGGCTTTCCTAGTGTCTTTCCTGCAAAAATGAGAGTGAATTCTGCGAGGGTAATTTGAATGTCCGCGTATAGCCGTGAAGAAATGGAAGAGATGATGCGCCGCTGGCTGGCGGTGAATGACAAGGCCGAGAAAGAGGGCAACTGGCGCCATCTGGCGGACCTCTACACGGAGGATTGCCTGTACGGTTGGGATACGCCCAACGGCAAGTATGAATTCCGGGGGCGCGAAACCATTCGCGAGACCTGCGTCGGCGCTGCCATGGATCCGTACAAAGGCTGGACCTATCCCTATGACAAGATTGTGATCGACGAGACCCGTGGCGCCGTCATGGCGACCTGGTGGCAGACACCGCCCGGCGCGCCCTTGCGCGAGGATGGCACGCCGATGAAGGTCATCGGGGCCTCTTACTTCAAGTACGGCGGCAATTACCAGTGGTGTGAACAGTTGGACCTGTACGACTACACCAACATCACCAACCTGATCAAGGAGTGTGTAGAGAAGGGTATCTTGAAACAAATGCCCGTGATGTCCAGCCAGCAGGTATCAGGCGGAGGAGCAAAATGAGCGAGCGTGCTGCAGTGGCGTTAAAGTTGCCGCCAAAGGTCAGTGGCGAAAAGCCGGGGGTCGGGCATATGGAGGAGTTCGGCGTTAACTTCGCCCGCTTCCTGATGCGCTGCAATGCCGAGTGCGGCGAACTGGCAGAATTTAACATGGGTGGACAGCAGACCGTGCTGATGAGCGGTCCCGAGGCGCAGGAAGCCTTCCTCAAAACCCTGGACCTGAAACTCAGCCGCGCTGCGGCCTACCAGGCCACCGTTCCGGTGTTTGGCAAAGGCGTCATCTTCGACGCGCCACCCGATAAGATGAAAGCCCAGTTGAAGATCCAGGTAGACGCCCTGCGTTACCAGAACATGAAGAACTATTCGGCAGTGATTTCGCAGGAAGTGGAGGACTGGGTGGCCGGCTGGGGCGACGAGGGAGTACTGGATTTTCTCGATGAATTCCTGCGCCTGACCCTGCATACCGCGACCCACTGCCTGTTGGGCGCGGACTTCCGCTACAAGTTGACGGACGAGTTCAGGGAGCTCTACCACGCGCTGGAAAAAGGCCTGCAGGCGATAGCCTTTGTCGACCCCTATCTGCAGCAACCGGTATTCGAAGCGCGCGACAAGGCCCTGCTGCGACTGCAGGAACTGATCGGCGGCATTATTGCGGAACGTCGTGCCAGCAGTCACATCGAATACGGTGACGCGCTGGAAACGTTTATGGCCGGCACCTACGCCGATGGCAGCCACCTGACGGAAAACGAGATCACGGGCCTGGTGATTGCGACCATGTTTGCCGGGCACCACACCAGCTCCGGCACCGCCACCTGGACGCTGACCGAGCTGGCCCGCCAGAAGAACCTATAGCGCCGAAGTGTTGCAGGAGCTGCAGGAGTTGTTCAAGGATGGCGCACCGATCACGTTTGAATCCCTGCGGGAAATACCCAAACTTGAGCGTTTCATAGAAGAGGTGCTGCGCATCCATCCGCCGTTGATCCTGCTGATGCGGCGCGTGATCGAGGATATTGATTACAAGGGCACCCTGATCGCGGCCGGCAAAACAGTGGCGATCTCCACCTACGGCTCGCACCGCAATACGGATTATTTCCCGGACCCGGAGCGCTTTGACCCGCACCGTCCGAAGCCCGATACCCTGTTTGCCTACATCCCCTTCGGCGGTGGTCCACACAAGTGCGCCGGGAATGCGTTTGCCATGATGCAGCTGAAGGCGATATTTGCCGCGCTGCTGCCGCGCTACGAATTCGAGCTGGTGGATCCGGACGAAACCTACCAGGATGATTTCTCTGCGATGGTGCTGAAGCCCAGCGGTCCCTGCCGTTTGCGCTACAAGAAGCGCCAGTAACGCCGGGAGCGACTATCCATGAGAATAAAAATTGATCTAGCGCTGTGCCAGGGGCATAGCGTTTGCCTGGGCGAGGCGCCCGAGGTGTTTGATGTGATCGAGCAGGCTGATGGTTACCCGCACGTCAAGGTACTGCTGGAGAATCCGCCGGAGGAACTGCGCGAGAAGGTGATGAAGGCCGCCAGGTTCTGCCCCAACAATGTCATCACGGTGCTGGAAGAGTAGTCGGTAGCGTGATGAAGATTCTTATCACCGGCGGCACCGGCTTCGTGGGTTCCCATGTCTGCCGGCAACTTATGGCTGCAGGTCATGCTGTGCGACTGCTGGTGCGCGATCTCGACAAAGCGCACAACGTATTACCAGCAGTTGGGTGAGGGCGTGCCCGAATTGGTGGTTGGCGACGTGACCGATATCGCTTCGGTCAAAGCGGCTCTGGCGGGGTGTGACGGCAGTAGTGCATGCGGCAGCCGGCACGCCGATACAAATGGGTTCGGTTGCGCAGATGTTTGCGGTCAACGTCGGCGGGGTGAAACATGTCGTGAACAGCGCGCTGGCGCTCGGTATTGATCGCATCGTGTGTATTTCCAGTATCACCGCGATCTTCAATACCGATGCGGCGAAAGTGACCCCTGATGCGGCACCGGCGAAATCCAGGCTGCCCTATGGCCAGAGTAAAGTCGAGGCTGAGATCTACCTGCGCCAGTTGCAAGCGCAGGGTGCGCCCATTGCGATTGTCTACCCCGGCGGGATTATCGGTCCGGACGATCCGGGCTTTTCCGATTCATTCAAAGCGTTGAAACACCGGATGGAGAATGGTTTCCGGATTTTTGGTGATGGCGGTATGCAGTTCATCGATGTGCGCGATCTCGCTGCGCTGATTTGCTCTCTCGTCTTGAGTGGTGGTGCCGGGCGGTTTCTGCTGCCCGGGGTTTACAGCAACTGGACAGAGCAGGCCGATATCATCGAAGGCTGTCTCCGGTTGCCAGTTGCAGCGCATTCCCGCACAGGGGTGGAAGCTGCGCCTGGTCGGTCGAGTCACGGATTTGATAAGACACTTCAAGATCGTTGATACACCCATCTCCGCCGAGACCATGCGCTACGCCACGCTGTGGCCCAATATCAAGAACACGGATGAACTGGCGCGGCGCGGGCTGGGCTTGCGCAGCGCGCGGGAAACGTTTGCTGACGCCATTACGTGGATGGTGAAAGCCGGTCATCTGGAAGCAGAGCTCTGTCCGAGGATTGTGGCGAGTGATTAACGTGTCCCGTTCAGCGTGTAATCTTCCCGTGGGCTGCGCGAGGTTATAAATGTCGCAAGAGCCGCAGGGCAAGCCCTTTTATTTTGATGACTGTGTGGTGGGCGCAGAGCATCCTGGTGCATCCCACAAGGTCTCAGCCCAGGAGATTATCGAGTTTGCCAGAAAGTGGGATCCACAGCCCTGGCACATTGATGAAGAGATCGCCCGGGCATCCCACTTTGGCGGACTCACCGCCTGCTCGGCGCATATTTTTTCCATTTTCTGCATCACCAGCCAGCGCTGGCAGAGCGGCGTGGTGCAGCAGGCGATTGCGGGGCTGGGCTTCGATGAAATGCGCATGCACAAGCCGGTCTATGCGGGCGATACCCTGCGCTGCGTGTCGATTGTCGAGCGGCAAGGGCATCGCAGACCAAACCCGATCGCGGCATCGTGGTCTACCACACACAACTGTTAAACCAGAACAATGAGGTGGTGTTCAGTATCAAGGCATCCACCATGATGGCCAGGGATCCGGCACAACGATGAGGTCTTTCACCATGAATGCATTACATAATAAAAGTACGCAACGAAAAATAGTCCTTGCCACACTGTGCTGCCACGGCGCTGATCGAGACGAGTTTCCCTGTCGCGGTGATAGGCCGCCGATGTATTGGAAGAGGTGATCGTGACGGCGCGCAAGCGCGAGGAGAGCCTGCAGGAGTCACCGGTCGCCGTGTCGGTGATGACGGCGCAAGCCCTGGAGGAGTCGGGCATGCGCGACATCATCAAGCTGGCGGAAGTGGTACCCAATCTCGCGTTTAACACCGGCGGTGCCGGCGGCGCGGCGGCACCGACGATTCGCGGCGTCGGCGCGCGCAATAACGGCGCGAACTTTCGACAGCGGCGTCGCCATCTACCTGGACGGCGTCTATGTCTCGCGCGCGGATGGCGCGATTCTCGACAACGTGGATATCCAGAGCGTGCAGGTGGTGCGCGGTCCCCAGGGCACGCTGTTCGGAAAGAATGCGACCGGCGGTGCCATCATCTACGCCACCAATAAGCCCACCGAAGTGTTCGAAGGGCATGCGGAGGTCGAATGTCGGCAATTATGATCGCCACGACGGCCAGGTCACAGTAAACGTGCCATTGATTGACGAGACCCTGTATTCACGCGCCTCCCTCTACAGCACTCAACGCGACGGTTACGTCGAGGATGTCGTGACCGGCGATGACTTTGGCAATGTCGACCGCTGGGGTGGGCAGGCGCAGTTGCGCTGGCTCGCAGCGAGCGCCTTGTTGGTTGATCTGAACGGCATATACGGCAAGGTGGACCAGACGACCGCCGGCTGGCAGTGTCAGCCAGCCCTGGGCGTGCAGGGTTCCGGCTGGCTGAGCGGCCTGCAGGACGTGCACTGATTATTATTCCCTCCACCGGGAAATCCTTTATGGAGCACTGCGAGGAAGCCAACAGCCTGGACAAGGACCAGATCTACACCCCGTGGTCCGACACGCTCCCGCCCAAATACGAAGCCGAGACCAAGTCGGTGGCCGCCACGGCAGACTGGGAGATCAACGATATCCTGAGCCTCAAGAGTATTACAGCCTGGCGCAATATCGAAGCCGGCGAGGCGAACGACGTCTTCGGAATAGACATTCCATTCCAGACCCGAACCAACTATGGGCGCACCTTTGCCGAACCCCGCAACACGGACTGGTACAGTGAAGAACTGCAGTTGAACGGTCCTGGCGTTCGACGAAAAAGTGGATTATGTCGTGGGACTGTTTGCCTCCCAGGAGAAAACCGACGCCGGTGCCAACGCGGGCGTTAGCGGGCCATTCTTCGACGCGCTGGATAGTCCCAACTCCGCAGGCTACCTCGCCCAGGCCACCGCACTGCAAGACGGACAATATCTCCTACGCCGCATTCAGCCAGGCGGACTGGAGCATCACCGATGTCTGGCGACTGAGCCTGGGCCTGCGCTACACCTGGGAGGAGCGCGAATTGCAGCGAACGACCTATAACCCTGATCTCGCCACCCTATCCACGGGCGCCACGCCGAGCAATATTTTTGGTCCAATCTACAATTTCCCGGACGGTCCGGACAGTTTCAATCCCGACCACGGCTACGTGCTGGGGGTGGACCAGACGAAGAAAATCGATAACGACGACTGGAACCCGATGGCCAGCATCCAGTACCTGTTCGACGGCGGTGAATACTTCGATAACGGCAACGCCTATTTCACTTACGCCACCGGATTTCTTTCCGGCGGTATGTCCGAAGGGGTGGATTTTCTTACTGGCGAGATTCCCGTGTACAAACCGGAGAAGGCCACCAACTACGAGATCGGCGTCAAGGCGGATGCGCTCGACAGTACACTGCGCCTGAATACCGCCCTGTTTTACACAGCAGTACGATGATCGCCAACTGACGGGTATCGGCGTGAATCCCACCAACGGAACGATTGCGTCGGTTACCAACAACGCGGAAAAATCCAGTATTGCCGGCTTGGAGGTCGAGGCCCTGTGGCTGCCCGTGACGAATCTCGAAATCACCTTTAATGCCACATTCAATCACGGCGATAGTTGAGAAGTTTGATGACATTGCCGTTGTGGTTACCGGAGAACTGCCGGACTACGACTGCGAGACAGCGACGGTTGGTCCCGGCACGACGGTCGATGGCTGTGAAGTCGACCGCAGCGACGAGGATTTGCCGGGTCTGCCGAAACAGACGTATTACGCAGCGGTGCAGTACCTGTTCGAGACGAACTACGGCTCATTTACCCCCAGGGTGGATGCCACCTACAAAAGAGACATCAACGCCTGCTTCGACTGGGCGAGCTGCGAATGGCAGGACGGCAAGGGCATGTTAGTACGATTTTTACGCGCTCAACGCGCGCCTCACCTGGCTGTCCCGGGATGAGAAAATCCGCGTGACTGCCTACGGCAACAACCTGACGGATAATCAGTCCAAAACGTCCAGTCTCCCGCTCATTGGTTCCACCCAATCGTGGGCGGTGGGTTGGAGTGATCCGTTTACGTACGGTGTTGAACTGGCTTACACATGGTAGAGACAATGGTTTGATAGACCGAATCGAGTTATGCAGTACCTGACGGAGAGGGCAAGGCTATGACAGCATTTCCCCCGGCTGAGCTCGCCCTTCAGCATCGGTACGATGCAATTGAAAAACCGCATGGTCATGTCGCCCATGACGACGGCCTACTGCAATGATGACCAGACGCCCAGCGAGCGGCTGATCCGCTACTTTGAGGAGCGTGCCAAAGGCGGGGTAGGGCTCATTACCATGGAGCTGATCACGGTGGATGAAGTGCACCGGTATATGCACCGCTCCATGACGCTGGCGCACGACAAATACATTGATGCCCACCGCAGGATTACTGACCGCATTCACCAGCACGGCGCCAAAGTGCAGCCCCAGCTCAGTCACACCGGGCCGGAGAGTGTCGCGCCCCTGTTTGGCGGGCCGCAAGCCGTTGGCCCGTCGGTCAGTGTCGCCCCGGTATGGGGTTGGGCCAGCAGGCCACTGGATATCAGTGAGCTGCCGGACATCGCGCGGCAGTATGGCGAGGGTGCAAGGCGGGCGCGGGAGGCCGGATATGACGGTATCGAACTGCACGCTGCCCATTGCTATAACCTGCTCGGTTCCTTTCTCTCACCTCTGCGCAACAAGCGCACTGACGAATACTCGGCCTTCAAGGTGGAAACGCGGACACGGCTGATCAACGAAGTGCTGGGCGAGATCAAGTCGCGCGCCGGGAAAGATTTTCCGGTAACCCTGAGCATTTCCGGTTATGAGCGCATGCCGGGAGGACGTGCCATCGATGATACCCAGCGCCTCGCGCCGGAACTGGTCGCCGCCGGAGTCGATTGCTTCAGGGTGAGTGGCGGCATATCGGATGCGCTGGTGACCATGATGGTGGGACGCTCAGAGTATGGGTATGCCCACAACATCGCGCAGGCTGCGGCGCTTAAACATGTGGTGGATGTGCCGGTCATGCTGGTGGGGCGTATCCACGACCCGGAACTGGCCGAGCAGATTCTGGCGGATGGCCAGGCGGACCTGATTGCCATGGCCAGGCCGCTGTTGGCCGATCCCTACCTGCCGCGGAAAGTGCTTGAGGGCAGGCCAGCGCGCATTCGCCGTTGTATTTCCTGTGAGAACTGTATCGATTCCATGCAGACCAGCGACAACCTCGGCTGCGCTGTTAATCCCTTTTCCGGGCGCGAAGCCGAGCTGCTTATTCAATCCGGGTAACAAGAAAGTCGTGATCGTCGGGGGTGGCACCGCAGGTCTCGAAGCTGCGCGCATTGCCGCTGAGGCGGGACATAAGGTCGTGCTGTTTGAACGCCAGCGTCGGCTGGGTGGCTCGCTGGTGCTGGCCTCTACCGTGCATGCCGACAACGAACGGTTCCTCAACTGGCTGCTGGCGGAAGTGACACGCCTGCAGGTGGATGTCCGCACCGGCAGCCCTGCGACTGTTGCAAGTGTTAAGGCCGAACAGCCGGATGCCGTTATTGTGGCAACGGGCGCGGTGGTCACCACCCCGGTGATTCCCGGCATCGAACGGGCCAGTGTCATCACCGGCGCGTTGCTGCGCCAGATCATGGCCGGTGAATTGCAGCCCAACGAGTCCTGGCGTCTGCCAGGGTGGCAGCAGGTCCTGGTGCGCAAGTGTATGCCTTTTGTGCAGCGGGTGATGACGCCGGGACTGTTGCGCCGTGCCAGCCGCTGCTGGATGCCAGTGGGCAAAACGGTGGTCATCATTGGCTCAGACCTGGTGGCAATCGAGTTGGCGGAATTCCTGGCGGAGCGGGGCCGCACAGTGCACGTGGTAGATGCGGCGAAAAAACTTATCCCGGAAGTGGGAAAAAAACGTCGCCATGAGCATATGGACAGGCTGGATCACTTGCGCATCACCGTCAATACCGCGGTGAGTATCCAGCGGATCGACGCTGCCGCCGTGATCATAGCGGTGCGCGGTCGTGAACATGCGATCCCCTGCGACAGCGTTATTGTGACCGGCGAAGTAATTGCGGATACCGCTTTCGCTGATGCGCTGCAGGCAGCAGGACTACCTGTCCAGTCCATTGGTGACTGCACCGGTCTCGGACTGATCGTAAAGGCAACCACGACCGCTGCCGAGGCGGTTGCCAGGATTTAGTCTGCGACTATCGTTTGAACGCGCTATAGTTATAACTGAATCTATGCTCTGGACATAACCGTTAGATTGCGGTCAGGCTGACCATGTTACAGGCAGTACGGGATGGATGAACACGTAGCGCGCGCAGTTGAGAAGAGTATCCAGCAGCACGGCGATGTGCCCGGGGGGCTGTTGCCACTGCTGCACGCTGTTGCAGGATGCCGTTGGCTTTGTTCCCGCTGACGCCGTGCCGGCTATCGCCAGCGCGCTGCACCTGTCCCGCGCGGAAGTGCACGGTGTGATCAGTTTTTACCACGATTTTCGCAGCGCGCCCGCCGCGCGCCATGTCCTGCAAATCTGTCGGGCGGAGGCCTGCCAGGCGATGGGCGCCCGCGCATTGGAAGCGCATGCCAGAAAGCGCCTGGGCATCGACTACGGCGGCACCACCGCGGATGGCGCCATCACCCTTGAGCCAGTGTACTGCCTGGGCAATTGCGCCTGTTCTCCCTCGGTGCGACTCGATGATGAGATTCATGCCCGGGTGGATGCTGCGCGCCTGGATGAATTGTTGGCCGACATTGGCGCGGGGGCAGCGTCATGAGAGCGCGCCTGTTTTTGCCGCGGGATACCACCGCTGTGGCGCTCGGTGCGGACCGGGTAGCGCGTGCGCTGGTGTCAGGAGGCGCAGCGCCGCGGCCTGTCCGTGGATCTGGTGCGCAATGGCTCCCGCGGGCTGTTCTGGCTGGAACCGCTGTTGGAAATCGAACAGGACGGCGTACGCATCGCCTTTGGTCCGCTGGACGTCGCGGCGGTACCGGCATTGTGTGATGCACTGGCGACGAATCCCGCCGAGCACCCGCTCTGCCTGGGACCCGTCGAGGACATTCCCTACCTGAAGGCCCAGCAGCGCCTGACCTTTGCCCGCGTGGGGCGGGGCGACCCGCTGTGCCTGGATACTTATCGCGCACTCGACGGCTTTGCTGGTCTGCAGCGTGCACTGCGTCTGGACTCCCAGGCTATTGTCGATGCAGTCACCGCATCCGGCCTGCGCGGGCGGGGCGGCGCGGCATTTCCGGCCGGCATCAAGTGGCAGACCGTGCTGGATACCCCGGGCGCGCAAAAATATGTTGTCTGCAATGCGGATGAGGGAGATTCCGGCACCTTCGCCGACCGCCTGTTGCTGGAGGCCGATCCCTACCAGCTCATCGAGGGCATGATCATCGCCGGGCTCGCGGTCGGCGCTACCAAAGGGTATATCTACCTGCGCTCGGAATATCCCCGGGCGCGGGAGATCCTCACGGTTGCCATTGCCAATGCACGAGCGCAAGAGTACCTGGGGGACAATATTCGCGGCAGCGGCAAATCCTTCGATGTGGAACTGCGGGTGGGCGCTGGAGCGTATATCTGCGGTGAGGAGACATCCATGCTGGATAGCCTCGAGGGCAAGCGTGGCATGGTGCGGGCCAAGCCACCCGTGCCGGCCATCGCTGGCCTGTTTGGACAACCCACGGTAGTCAACAATGTGCTGACCCTGGCTGCGGTGACCACCGTGCTGGAAAAAGGCAGCGAGTTCTACCGCGACTTTGGCGTGGGCCGCTCGCGCGGTACGCTGGCCGTGCAACTGGCGGGCAATATCCGCCGCGGCGGACTGGTGGAACTGGCCTACGGTGTAACCCTGCGCCAGCTGGTTGAGGAATTTGGTGGTGGTACCTACAGCGGGCGACCCATGCGCGCGATCCAGGTAGGCGGCCCGCTGGGCGCTTACTTGCCCGAGTCCCACTGGGATACGCCGCTGGATTACGAGGCTTTCGCCGACGTTGGTGCCATGCTGGGTCATGGCGGAGTGGTGGTCTTCGATGACAGTGTCGACATGGCGGCCCAGGCGCGGTTTGCGCTGGAGTTCTGTGCGGCGGAATCCTGCGGCAAATGCACGCCCTGCCGGATTGGCTCGGTGCGCGGGGTGGAAGTCATGGACCGCATCATTGCGCGCGAGGCTCCCGCAAGGAATATCGCGCTGTTGCGGGATCTGTGCGACACCCTGGAAGCCGGTTCCCTGTGCGCACTCGGTGGCATGACACCCCAGCCGGTGCGCAGTGCGCTTACCTGGTTCGCCGAGGATTTTTCATGAGGCGGCAGGGCGCGCGGACGTTCGCCAGGAGGATAGTGTGATGTTGCAGTTTTACGAACCGGAGCAGGACTACGGCACCCCGGCGAGCACCAGTGGCACGTCCGTCAGCCTGTCCATTGATGGCAACACTGTGACCGTGGCTGCCGGTACCTCGGTAATGCGCGCCGCTGCAGAGGCGGGGATCAAGGTACCGCGGCTATGCGCCACTGAGTCGCTCGAACCCTTCGGCTCCTGCCGAGTCTGCCTGGTGGAAATCGACGGAGTAAAGGGCTACCCGGCATCCTGCACCACGCCGGTGCAGCCTGACATGGTCGTGCGCACCCAGACCGACAGGCTCGCCATCCTGCGCCGCAATGTGATGGAGTTGTACATCTCCGACCATCCGCTGGATTGCCTGACCTGTCCCGCCAATGGCGACTGCGAGTTGCAGGACACTGCCGGGGAACTGGGCCTGCGCGAGGTGCGCTACGGCTTTGCCGGCGCCAACCATCTCAGCGCGGCGAAGGACACTTCCAATCCCTACTTCACCTTCGATGCGTCCAGGTGCATCGTCTGCTCACGCTGTGTGCGGGCCTGTGAGGAAACCCAGGGCACCTTCGCCCTGACCATCCAGGGTCGCGGTTTTTCATCCAGCGTCAGCGCCAGCCAGGGTGAAGCATTTATGGACAGCGAGTGCGTGTCCTGCGGCGCCTGTATCAAGGCATGCCCCACGGCGACCCTGACGGAAAACAGCATTATCGAGCACGGTAAGCCGGAACATTCTGTCATCACCACCTGTGCCTACTGCGGTGTGGGTTGCGCCTTCCGGGCTGAACTGCAAGGTAACACCGTGGTGCGGATGACTCCCCACAAGGATGGCGCGGCCAATGAGGGCCATGCCTGTGTGAAAGGTCGCTTTGCCTTTGGCTACGCCACCCACAGGGACCGCATCACAGCGCCAATGATTCGCGACAGTATCGATGAGCCCTGGCGCACCGTGTCCTGGGAAGAGGCTATCGCCTATACCGCCCGCCGCTTTCGCGCCATCCAGCAGCAGCATGGGCGCACCAGCATCGGCGCTATCAGTTCCTCCCGCTGCACCAACGAGGAAGTCTACCTGGTGCAGAAGCTGGTGCGCGCGGGTTTCGGCAACAACAACATAGACACCTGCGCCCGGGTCTGCCACTCGCCCACCGGCTACGGCCTGAAAACCACACTGGGTGCATCAGCGGGTACCCAGGCGTTTGCCTCGGTGGATCATACGGACGTGGTGCTGGTGATAGGCGCGAATCCCACCGAGGCACATCCGGTGTTCGCCTCGCGCCTGAAACGGCGGTTGCGACAAGGCGCAAAACTGATCGTGATCGACCCGCGCAGTATCGAACTGGTGGACGCGCCCCATATTCACGCACATTACCACCTGCCGGTGAATCCGGGCGCCAATGTGGCGGTGCTGAATGCGATGGCCCATGTGATTGTCACCGAGGATCTGCAGGACGAGACATTCATTACCGAGCGTTGTGATAACACCCAGTTCGCCCGCTGGCTGGCCTTCATTCGCGATCCACGCCACGCGCCCGAACAACTGGAGACGGCTAGCGGAGTTCCGCCGCAACTGCTGCGCGACGCCGCGCGCCTCTATGCCACCGGTGGCAATGCCGCCATTTATTATGGCCTGGGCGTGACCGAACACAGCCAGGGCTCCACTGCCGTGATGGCCATCGCCAATCTCGCGATGCTGACCGGGAATATCGGTCGCGAGGGGGTGGGGGTCAATCCCATGCGCGGGCAGAACAATGTGCAGGGCTCCTGCGACATGGGCTCCTTCCCCCACGAGTTTCCCGGCTACCGCCATCTTGCGGACGACGCCACCCGCACCCTGTTTGAGCGCGAGTGGCACGTCACACTGGACCCGGAACCCGGCATGCGCATCCCCAATATGTTTGACGCCGCCATCGACGGGCAATTCAGGGGGCTCTACTGCCAGGGCGAGGATGTCGCCCAGTCCGACCCCAACACCCGGCACATCGAGGCGGCCCTCGCGGCGCTGGACTGTCTGGTGGTGCAGGATATCTTCCTCAACGAGACCGCCAGGTTCGCCCATGTATTCCTGCCTGGTGCTTCCTTCCTGGAGAAGAACGGCACGTTTACCAACGCGGAGCGGCGCATAGCGCCAGTGCGCAGGGTAATGCCGCCACTCGCAGGCAAGGAAGACTGGGAAGTCACCCAGGACCTCGCCAATGCCATGGGCTGCGCCATGCACTACCGCCACCCGTCACAGATCATGGACGAGATCGCGCGGCTCACACCCACCTTTGCCGGAGTGAGCTACGCCCGGCTCGACCAACTGGGCAGCATCCAATGGCCCTGTAATGAGCGAGCGCCACAGGGTACGCCCACCCTGCATGTCGACGAGTTCGCGCGGGGCAAGGGCTTTTTCGCCCTCACCGAATTTGTGGCCACAGACGAGCGCGCCAGTCGTCGCTTCCCCCTGCTGCTGACCACCGGGCGCATTCTCAGCCAGTACAACGTCGGCGCCCAGACCAGGCGCACCGCCAACAACGTGTGGCATCCGGAAGATGTGCTGGAGATCCATCCACACGATGCGGAAGAACGCGGCATCAGGACAGGCGACTGGCTGGGCATCCAGAGCCGTGTCGGCAATACGGTATTGCGCGCCTGTATTTCAGAGCGGGTAAAACCGGGAGTGGTCTACACCACCTTCCACCATCCGCTGTCGGGCGCCAATGTGGTCACCACGGATAATTCCGACTGGGCCACCAACTGCCCGGAGTACAAGGTTACCGCGGTGCAGGTCATCCGGGTAACCGAGCCCTCCGCCTGGCAGGCCCGGCAACAGCAGTTCGATCAGGTCCAGCAGCGGTTGCTGCACCCGGCAAACCCGGCGTGAAAGAGGTCACCCAAACGGTTGCGCGGCAGATCTGGAGCAAGGGCCAGCTGCAGCCGGATGAGGATACGATCGTGACCGAGGTGCCGGCCGCACTGGTCTACAACGGCATATCCCACGCGGTCATGATGGCCACGCCCGCCGACCTGGAGGATTTTGCGCTGGGCTTCAGCCTGACGGAGGGTATCCTCAAGCGCCGCGAAGAACTGCTGGACCTAGAGATCTACGAGCGGGAACACGGCATCGAAATTGCACTGACGATCAGTGCCGAGCGCTTTGCGGCCCTCAAGGGGCGACGCCGCACACTGGTCGGGCGCAGCGGTTGCGGTATTTGTGGTGTGGAGTCGCTGCAGCAGGCTATTCCCGGCGTCGCACGCGTGAGCAGCGATGTCCGCTTGTTGCACCGGGCGCTGCAGACGGCAGCAGTTGCACTCGACCAGCGCCAGTCGCTGAAGCGCCTTACCGGTGGGGTACACGCCGCCGCCTGGTGTAATGCGCAGGGCGCAATCGAGTTAGTGCGAGAGGATGTGGGCCGCCACAATGCACTGGATAAATTGCTGGGAGCGCTGCAGATTGCCAACCATTCCGCGGCGGGCTTTGTGCTGGTGACCAGCCGGGCCAGTTACGAAATGGTCGCCAAGGCCGCCGCGTGTAACATTGCAGTGCTGGCCGCGGTGTCGGCGCCCACATCTCTGGCTGTGCAGCAGGCGCAATGCAGCGGTCTCACCCTGGTGGGTTTCGTCCGACCCGGCCGCCATGTGATATATACACATCCCCAGCGCATGGTGGAGGAGATATGAATACGGTGGCGACGCAGACTGAGCACCTGATAAAGATGGCCAACCAGATCGCGCTGAATCTGGGGGCGGGGTACGATGACACAGAAGCACAGGAACGGATCCGTAACCACTTCAGTCGTTTCTGGACGCCCCAAATGCGCCGCCAGCTGACGGATTACTGGCGTGAGGGCGGGGAACTGGCGCCAGTTGTGGCTGCCGCGCTGGAAGCGCTGGAAAAAACCGATCGCAACAGGGGTGAAGTCGTATGAACACGACGCCAGGCTCAACGGTTTTAATAGAGCCACATCTGAATGAAGACAGGATAACAATTGTGACTGGCCTGATACGCCTAATCCTGTCGTCACCGACACACTAACCGATGAATCATCCAAAAACGTACAAATGCATCATCGTAGGCAGCGGCTTTTCCGGCATCTGTTTGGCGATAAAGCTGAAGCGACACGGCATCGACGATTTCATCATTCTGGAAAAGGCCGATGAAGTCGGCGGCACCTGGCGGGATAACCACTATCCAGGGGCGGAGTGCGATGTGCCGTCTGCACTCTACAGTTTTTCTTTCGAGACCAAAACAGACTGGGACTACCAGTGGTCCGAGCAGCCCCAGATCCTCGAGTACATCAAAAACACGGCCCGTAAAAATGGCATTATGGAGCACATTCGATTCGCCAGCGAACTGCTTGCAGCCGACTACGATACCGGGAACGGACAGTGGGTGCTGCAACTCGCCAGTGGCGAGAGACTGAGCTCGCAATTCCTGGTCAGCGCCGTCGGCCAGTTGCATAAACCCAATGTTCCGCAGTACCGGGGCATCGAGACCTTTACCGGTCCGCGCTTTCATTCCGCCAATTGGAATCATGCTGTCGATCTTCAGCGGCAAGTCTGTGGCCGTCATTGGCAACGCCGCCAGCGCGGTACAGTTCGTGCCATTCGTGGCACAGGAGGCCGCGAAAATTACTGATCTACCAGCGCAGCGCCAACTGGGTGTCAAGAAAGCGTGACCGGCCCTACCAGGACTGGGAGAAAAAGCTGATGCGGCTGTTCCCAATTGCAAAGCGCATGTCCCGCCTGAAGATCTACCTGAGAAATGAACTGATCGCCTACCCCGCCATCAAGGGTAATCGGGTCGCCAACTGGTTGGTGAAAATGGCCTGCCTGAATTACCTCAACAGGACAGTCACCGACGAGTCCTTGCGGCAGAAATTACTGCCGGATTACCCGATAGGCGCCAAGCGGATTCTGGTGGCCGATGGCTATTATGAAGCACTTATCAGGGAAAACGTGGAACTGATCACTGATCCCATCGACGCTATTGATGAGACCGGTATACTCACTCGAAGCGGCCGGCATTATCCGTGCGATGTCATTATTTTCGGCACCGGGTTTGTCACCAATCCTTTTCTGGACGGCATCAGCATCAGGGGCCGAGCAGGGCGAGCTCTCGCAGAGCACTGGTCCGCAGGCGCCAGGGCTTATCTGGGTATCGCCACCAGCGAGTTTCCGAATCTGTTTTTTATGTATGGCCCAATACGAATCTGGGACACAATTCCATCCTGCTGATGGCGGAAGCCCAGGCCGATTATATTATTCAGGCATTGGATTTCGTCGAACGTAATAACGCATCGGCCCTCGAAGTGCGGGAGGATATAGAGGAGGCGTACAACACCGACCTACAGGCGCGACTGCAGGGCATGGTGTGGAATAGCGTGGCGGACAGCTGGTACAAGAGTGGCGGACGGATTACCAATAATTGGCCGGGCAGTGTCGGCGAGTACCGCAGCGTGACACGGTCATTCCAGGCAGCAAATTATGTTGTAACGTAGTTACGCGTGTTTTTGCGAGTGCATGCAACCGTCTACAATACTCCCACAAAAATTTCCGGAAGAAATCCATGTCGCGCTTTCTGCTTATCCTGCTGCTGTTGCCGCTGAGTGTGTGTTGGGCAGCACCGGTGACCGATCAGCGTCTGCAGCAGGCGGCGGATGACCCGGCCAACTGGCTCAGCCATGGCAAGGACTACCGCGAGCAACGTTTCAGCCCGCTGGATCAGATCAACGCTGACAATGTGGAGACGCTGGGTCTTGGCTGGTATGTGGAAACCGATGATGTTACCGGTCTGCAGGCAACGCCGCTGGTTGCCGATGGGGTGATGTATGTCCCGGCTGCCTGGAACGTCATTTATGCCATCAACGCGGCGACCGGGGAGGTGCTGTGGAAGTACGATCCCGGGGTTCCGCGCGATCGCTCCAGTCGATTCTGCTGCGGTGCGGTCAGCCGTGGTGTTGCGCTGTGGGAAGACAAGGTGTTTGCCGCTACCCTGGACGGCCGTCTGCTGGCGCTGGAGGCTGCGACCGGCAAGCTCGTGTGGTCGGTGCAGACCACGCCGCTGGATGAGAACTATTCCATTACCGGCGCCCCGCGGGTGGTCAATGGCAAGGTGATTATCGGCAATGGCGGCTCCGAATACGGTGTGCGCGGCTACGTCACCGCCTATGACGCCGCCACCGGTGAACAGGCCTGGCGGTTTTACACGGTGCCGGGCAATCCCGCCGACGGTTTCGAAAACGCGCAAATGGCCATGGCCGCCACAACCTGGAAAGGTGAATGGTGGAAGTTGGGCGGCGGCGGCACGGTCTGGGATTCCATGGCCTACGACCCACAGTTGAACCTGTTGTATATCGGTGTGGGTAATGGCGCGCCACACAACCAGAATATTCGCAGTCCGGGTGGCGGCGATAACCTGTTCCTGACGTCGATTATTGCCCTGAATCCCGACACGGGAGAGTACGTCTGGCACTACCAGCAAGTCCCCGGCGAATCCTGGGACTATACCGCGAGCCAGCAGATGTCACTGATGGACATCGAATGGCAAGGCGAGCAGCGCAAAGTCATGGCGCAGGCGACCAAGGCGGGCTTCTTCTACATCATTGATCGCGTGACCGGCGAGCTGCTGTCGGCCGAAAAATTTGTGTATGTCACCTGGGCCAGCCATTACGACCTGCAGACGGGTCGCCCGGTAGAGAATCCCGGTAAGCGTTATCTGGGCGAGCCGGCGACGGTGTTTCCAACCGGCATGGGCGGCCACAACTGGCGTTCCATGGCCTATAGCCCGATCACGGGCCTGTACTACATACCGGCACTGGATATGGGTTCCGAGTTTATTGAGATCAAACCGGAGGATTTCAAACTGCTCAGGCGGCACTGGAACCTGGGTTACAACATCGACGGTGCCGCGATGAGTGAGCCCATGCAGCAGGCCATGATGAAAAAACTGCCGCAGGCTTTCCTGCTGGCCTGGGATCCCGTTGCGCAGCGTGAAGTGTGGCGAGCGCCCCATCCTTTTGCTCACGGCGGCGGCGCCTTGGCCACGGGCGGCAACCTGGTATTCCAGGGCCGTGCCGATGGTCAATTCATTGCCTACCGTGCGGATACGGGTGAATCGGTTTGGTCATTTGATGCCAGGAACGGCATTATGGCGGCGCCCATCAGTTACGAAGTCAATGGCGAACAATACATTGCTGTCGCGGTGGGTCGTGGTGGCGCACTGAGTCAGGTGATGGGCATCGAATATGATGGCGTGAACCCGCGCGGCCGGTTTATGGCCTTCAAGCTGGGTGGAACCGCGCGCTTACCTGCGGTGCAACAAGAGAATTTTCCCGAGCCGCCACCGCGTATGGCGGTTTCCCCCGAGGACATTGAGGCGGGGCGCGTGCTGTTTTCCAACTTCTGTTTCCGCTGCCACGGGGTTAACGCGATCTCTGACGGCTCAGTGCCCGACTTGCGGCACTTGTCGCAGGCGTGGTACGACAACTTCGATAAGGTCGTACTGGCAGGCTCGATGGAACAGGCGGGCATGCCGCGCTTCGACGATGTAATGGACGAACGCAGTGCCCATGCACTGAAGGCCTATATCATTGAGCGCGCTAACGAGGACAAGGAAGAGCGTGAACGCCCGCGCTGGTGGCGGGAGATCATTACAAGGGTGTATGACTATCTGGCTGAACTTGTTCGTTGGAACATGCACCGGGAGTAAGCCCGCACTATTGATATCAGTGCGTTCGAGCATATTGTCGTAGTGCATAATTATTATAGCTACAACTATAAAAATATTGCGACAACAGGGCCTGTCTGGCAGAATCAACCAGTTATGACCAGCACGCGTGTGAATACAGGGAACACACCATGTACAATTTGGAACTGAGTGATATTGCCGATCGCCATCTCGGGCGTCTGCTCGAACTGCAGGCAAAGTATAACGGCGATACGATCTTCCTGATCAACGATGAGCAGCGCATCAGTTTTGCCGAAGCCGAGGCAGCTCAGTAATCGCCTGGCCAGCGGGTTCCAGGCGCTGGGCGTCGGCAAGGGCGACCGGGTCTGTTTTTTTATGGGCAACCTGCCGGAAATGGTGTTGATGTGCCTGGCCCTGAACAAGCTCGGCGCAATCTGGGTACCCATCTGCACCGACTACAAGGGCGACTGGTTGCTGCAGACGATCCAGCGCAGCCAGCCCCAGTTGTTAGTGACGGATCGTGAGCACGCGCAGCGGCTCGGCGAGGTACTCGAGCAACTTCCCCCACTGCCCGTCATCGCGCTGGGCGGCAGCGGTGCAGGTCTGCCGGATGCGATCGATTACCAGAGCGTGCTGGGGCACCCACCATTTAAGGCAGACTACAGTCAGCACCACTACGGTGATACCTGTGCGATCCTCTGGACGTCTGGCACCACCGGGCGCTCCAAAGGGGTCATGCAGGCCCACAACAACTGGATACGCTC
Organism: uncultured Gammaproteobacteria bacterium; assembly: GCA_963712135.1. Classification (GTDB taxonomy): domain Bacteria; phylum Pseudomonadota; class Gammaproteobacteria; order Pseudomonadales; family Halieaceae; genus Marimicrobium. The sequence continues at coordinate 74,411 of CAVQGV010000020.1, read as the reverse complement.
TACCCTGCTGGGCGCCGGGATGATGTATCACTCCCGGCCCGGTGACATCATCTATTGTGTGTTACCCCTGTACAACTCCGGCGCGTGGCTGACCTGCATCTTGCGGGCGCTGATCACCGGTATCGGCTGTGTCGTTGAACAAAAATTTTCCGCCGGCCGCTTTATGGACCGGATCAAACATTTCAATGCGACCCAGACATTTGCTGTCGGTGCGATGAGCATATTCCTGATGAATACGCCGGAGCGGGACGATGATGCCGACAACCCACTGCGTGAAGCCTGCCTGGCGCCGATACCGCCGGACAAGTGGCAGGCCTTTGAGCGCCGCTTCGGCGTCAGGCTGCTCCGGTCGGGCATGGGGCAGAGTGAATGCCTGCTGACACTGAACCAGGAACACTGCGACCCGTCTATCAAGATTCCGGTGTATGCGCTGGGTTATCCGCCGCCGGATGCCGATGTGCGCCTGTTCGACGACGAGGGCTATTGAGGTACCCGACGGGCAACCCGGCGAAATCTGCGTGCGGCCACTGGCCCCGCACATCCTGTTCAATGGCTATTTCGATGATCCGCAGGCCACGGCCGATGCCTACCGCGGCGACTGGTTCCTGACCGGCGATCTGGCCCGCAAGGACCCGCAAACGGGCGCGTTCTTTTTTGTCGACCGCAAGAAGGACGCCGTGCGCTTTGCCGGACGGAATATCTCGACCCTGGAGGTCGAGAGCGTCGTGTTGCGCCATCCGCAGGTGAAGGAGGCGGCAGCGTTCGGAATTGCCAGCGACCAGCTGGCCAGCGAGGATGAACTGAAATTAAACGTGGTGCTGAAGGAGGGCGAGGAGCTGAGTCCGGAAGCGCTGTGCGAGTTCATCAACCAGAACGCGCCGCACTATTTCGTGCCCCGCTACCTGGAGTTTGTCGACGCGCTGCCTTACACGCCGACCAATAAGGTGCAGAAGTTTGCGCTGCGTGACGCCGGCATCAATGACGGGACCTGGGATCGCAATAAATCCGACTTTAAAGTTCAGAAGAAATAGAAACCGAGCCGACCAACAGACGAGACAGCGTATTATGAAAAAACTCAGAATCGTACAATGGACCAGCGGCAGCGTTGCCCGAAAATGTGTACCGGCGATCGTCGCCCATCCCGATCTTGAACTGGTCGGTCTGTATGCCTGGAGCAAGGATAAAGTTGGCCGCGACGCCGGCGAGCTGTGCGGCATGCCTGCGCTCGGCATCAAGGCCACCGACGATATCGATGCGCTGCTGGCATTAAAACCGGATTGTGTGTGCTACAACGCGTTGTGGCCCGATGTCGCGGAGTTTGAAAAAATTCTTGGCGCCGGCATCAATATCGTCACCACGTCGATGTTCCTGACCGGCTGGTCGCTCAGCACCAAGCAGCCCGGTGGCGTGCCCGACGCCATCGCCCGTATTGAGGCGGCGGCGCGCAAGGGCAATGCCACGATCTTCGGCAGCGGCATGAACCCCGGTTTCGCCAGCTATCTCGCCTGCATCCTGACCGGTATCTGCAACCGCTTTCGCCACATCAGGATCACCGAGTCGGTGGATGTCAGTATGTTCGCCGGTGACAGCAATATGGATCCTCTGGGCTGGGGCCTGCCGCCCGATTCACCCGGGCATAAGGAACGCGTGCGGGAGGAGACCCGCGTATTCGCCGACGCCCTCGATGTCATGGCGGCGATGCTGGGTGTCACGTTCGACGAGAAAAAATGCACGGTCGATTTCGCCTATGCGACCGAAGATCTGCCGCTGGAAGGTCGTCCGATTCGCAAGGGCACTGTCGCCGCGATGCAGGTGCGCTGGGAGGGCATGATAGCCCAGCGTGCGGTCATGGAGCTGAACCAGTTATGGGTCATGGGCGCGAAGCTCGAACCGCCGTGGCGCGCGGAGCACGCCTACATCATCACTATCGACGGTGAACCCATGCTGCAGAATCGCCTCGATATCTGGCCGCACCAGGATATGGCGACCATGCAGAAAGACGATTTCCACGGTATTGGCATGACCATCACCGGACTGCCCGCCGTCAACGCCATCCCCCAGGTGTGTGCAGCGGCCGCCGGCATAAAAACCTACGCCGATCTGCCGGCTATCGCCGGACATGGCCGTCTGCAGCGCTACTGATGCAGCAGACGATACCCATTGATATCGGCAGTTACAGAGATCGACGAAAACTATGCACTATAAACGAGTAATGCTCACGCGATTCGGTGGTCCTGAAGAGTTGCGTGTAGAGACGGTAGAGGGATTGCCGGAACCTGCCCCCGGCGAGATCCGCGTCAGGGTGCTGACGGCGGGTACAGGATTCACCGACACCATCATTCGCCAGGGACAGTACGTCGATGTGAAGGACAAGCCGCCCTTCGTTCCTGGCTACGACTGGTTTGGTGTCGTCGACAAACTCGGCAGCGGCGTACAGCAGTTGGCCGTGGGTCAGTATGTGGCCGATATGCCGGTGATTGGCAGCTATACCCAGTATTTGTGCGTCAAGGCGGATCAAGTGGTCCCGGCGCCCGCGGGCCTGGACCCCTTTGATGCCGTGGCGATGATCCTGTCCTACACTACGGCCTACCAGTTGTTGACGCGCATCCGGACACTGCAGCCGGGATCAACCTGCCTGGTGCGCGCCGCGCGGCTATCCATGCCTGAAGCGATGGGCGCCATCAGTGCCTGGGTTATCCCAAGCCTCGATACAACCATCCTGGCAAAAGGCCATTTACTCTACAATCTTGCCTGTCACCCGGATCAGTGGTCGCTGTTGGTCGAACGTCCGGATCTCATTGGGTCGGCCATCTACGAGACGCTGCGCCACAGTACTCCGCTACGCTGGTTCTCACGCGTGGCGGTTCGCGACTATGTCGTTGAGGGTGAGACAGAGCCTCGGGCCTCGCGCGTGATGCTGCTCTATGGTTCTGCGAACCGGGATGAACGTCGCTACAGCGAACCTGATCGCTTTGACATCATGCGCGACAACCGCGACCAACTCGCCTGGGGTACTGGTCCACACACGTGCGCGGGCATGCACCTTGCCCGTTTAGAAATTGAAGTGCTGCCTGGATCAATGATCGAAGCTGCCGTTACGCTGGTGGCGGGCGATAATTACAAGGGCGTATGACTATGTAGCTGAACTTGTTCGTTGGAGCATGCACCGGGAGTAATCACATACTGTTCGGCTTTCATGTCCCAGTTGGGGATCTGACAAAAAAGGATCTGCAAGGTCCTCGATGTGAGCACGATTGCAATGAGTGAAGCGACCAGTTCACTCTCTTTTCGGGTTCAGCGACTGAACTTCAGAAAGCAACCTGATCTCGACACCCTGTTTAGTTGTCTTTGTATTTTCCTCCTCGCAGGGTATAAGCAACCGCTGTAAGTTGTTCATGGCCGAGGTGAGCCCGGATTTTTCCGGTATTTAGACGCGAGAATTCTAAAAACGGCTTGTCTATTGTGTTTTGGGGCAGGGAAAGGCTGTAATCAGTGACTTCAGCAGTATTGACTCTATCGGCAGTTCAGGAAGAAAAGGGTTCTCTGCAATGAAAGTGTCAAGCAAGTTAATATAGTCGTCGTGGTTCAGGACTTTTTCTTTGGGGAGACAATAGAGGGGCACTCTATTCTGTTGGATCAAAGCAGCGGATGAGACGGACATTCCATCGCCCAACCCATTCAGATATTCCTTAACATGCGCCCACTGCCGCTCGTCGTTTCGCGCTTCATTATACTGGCCCAGTGACATTGCGCTTGAGCCCATGCTTATTGCCAATAGGACGGCTGCGATTAAGTAATTCAATGTCTATTTATCTTGTGACAGAGGTCAGCAGCCACGGGAGACTGCCATGGGGAAAACCAATGCGAATAAAAGTTGTAATGTCTACGCATAACCAAGATGCCACGTATTTATTGCAAAAAAGGCAACAATGCCAAATCGTGCGGGTCGCGATTATATATTTCTCATGATTGTGAAGACAACCTGTCGTTGAATTTTATTGCGCCGAAAAATTCATTAAGTTTGAAGCGAATGCCGGCAAAACCGCGCTTTATGCCCGTCTAATGGTCCATGCAAAGGTTCATGCGCGCAATCCTGTGCTGCAACCCTTTTGGGGCAGCCTATGGCTATGCAAATCGGTAATCCTGCCTATTTGTCTGGATTCGCATGCGGTTACTGGAGCAACCCCTGATCGTACACTGCCTGTCAGGTCAGGTATGGGTTGTACCATTAGTTACTGTCGACCCTGTTCGAAAGAAAGGATCACTTCCTTCCAACGTTGCGCGTGGGCCTGCAAACCTCGTTCCGAGAAGTGGCAGTAATCGAAGCGGTCTCTCATGTCAGAGAGAGAATCGGTATCAGCGCCCGGGTGAACCCCCGCAATGTGCTCTGGCAATGCGCGTTGGGCTGATCGAATGGTGTCGCTCCCAAGATCGTCGCAGATGCTGGCTATGGCCGGGAACACTGGCGCATTGATGCCGTAGTCGCGCAGAGCCTGTACCAGTGCCGCAAACATCCTGATGTAGTCGCTGCTTGCAGTTCCTGCCCGTGCATCGTCCTCACCCTGGTGCCAGAGTACATGAGTCGGCACAATGCCGGCGCGGTTTAACTGCTGCGCGGCGTACTTCACTCGCGGGTGCAGCCGGCCGCCAGTGGTCCACTCGTGCAGGGCGGTGCCGCCTATACCGATCGGAATAATCAACACCCCCTCGAAGGCGCCGCTCGCAATTAGCTGGTCACCCAGTCTGCCCCAGACCGAACCGCCGTCTCCATCAGCGCCAAGTAACGGATCTGTGCTGGGATAGCATTTGCCATCATGTATATTGAAGTTGACGACGTTCTGCGTGGCTGTGTAACGCGTTTCACCGAAGTTAGCGCTATTGGATTGCCCGAAGGTAAACAGGATGGCATTGCGCGGATTACTTGCAGTGAACGGTGTACAGGATACGGCAGGCCGGTCAGCTTTTGCTACGCCGCAACGTGTCACGTCGTCGACATCGCATTTGACCTGCCGCAGCGGCAGGACCAGGGCCAGCGCCCAATCGCTATAAGGTTTGGCCAGTGCCGGTCGGTACTTCCCGACCACGGCGCCCAGGCCAAATGCCATTAGCATGCAAATGGCTAGTACTACTATGACTAGTGTTATGAGCAGCTGGCGGTGGCGGCTTTTCATGCACAGTCCTTTACTAAGCCAGGAGTAAATAAAAAAATAGGGTGGCTCGCGCGATAAGCAGTTACCACAGCATATTCCACGTCAAGGCTTGCATGTTCAAGTCAACAATATCGATTTTTCAATCGCTTACTCCGGGGCGGGCGAATTCCACCCATCAGGACAGGCTGTTGGTGGATACGAACTTTGTATACGTGAAATTCTATTCCGGCGCTGAAGCTTACAGGGGCAATGTTGTATTGACTTTACCTTTCACTAAAGTCAGACATTAGCGGCAGCTGCAGGTCACATGCTCTTGGCCGTATACCAAACCTTCCTGCTCACCGGCAGGATTGAAATTGCAGCGGTTAAGGTGTCCGATCTAATGCGCGCCAGCTTCAGTGTATTTGCTAAGAGGGGCCGGCTGCTGTCATTCTCAGGCACTGCTTTACGCGAGAACTTTTTTATTGGCGGTGCCCTGGGCGTGAGCTGATGAGTCGGCGAACGGCCAGCACGAGTAAGCCCAGAATGGAAAGAATCAGCCCGTAAGTACCCATGGCGGGGATGGCGGCTGTGCCGGTTGGTGGCGGCGCCGCCGCTCGAGCCTGAAAGACGATGCGCTCAATCCCATCCTCCGAAGTGTCATCGCCGCAGCGGTATCCGCCGACTTTGGGGGGGTCAAAGTGCCAGCATAACTTGAAGGCGCCGGACGCTTCGTTAAAGCCCGCAGTATCACAGCTATCTTTGTTGACTTGATCACCCGCTCGTAGAAAGCCCCAAGAGCCGCCCCCACCGGCGCCTACGGAACCAGAATTGTCAAAATACCAGTCGGTGCCGTTGGCGGTATGGACAGACGTTGCGCCAGATCCGGTAGAAGTAATCACATCGGAACGCGGCGCCTGCGCCAGCAGATTCAAGGTGGGCGAACCAGTATCTCTGCAAGCCAGCATCAGGTGATCTTCGCTACAGGCGGCCAGCACGGTAGCTGCGTCTAACCGGTCAGTATAATTATCAAGGTAGCACTGCGACCATCCGCCGTTGGTGACCGTGGCCACCGGCACACCGGTCTGTGGACCGACGGGCAGATAGGAGGGTTGTGCAATGGCATTGCAGGCTAGTCCCAGTGCAACGGTTGCACTAAGGACTTTAAGTTTTTGAACGGATGGCGAGTGTGCCATGACATAGCCCTCAGCGAGTTATTCTAACTCAAGATCATTGTTCCTCGATGGGGACTTTTGGGGTCGAAGTGCAAACCACCTAAAGACCGGCCCATCGTTAAGGAGTTAATGGCTACGGTACCATAAGCAGTCATTCGTAGGCTATGAGGCCGGCCAGAGGAAGGTGACACTACACGGAGTAGACCGGGAATCAGAGTCAAATGGCGGTAGGTATTGACGTGGTCAAAGCTGTATTTCGGTTTCAGGGCATTGATCAATGAGTCAAACCCGTTGTTCAGAAAAGACTCAGGCACCGGCAGGTATGGAATTGAAGTATTTGCAGAGCTTGCACCCCGTCTGGCGAAAGTCTGCTGCAGCGACTCCAGTGTGTGCAACTTTCTCACAAGCCAAAAAAAGTCAGCGGAAACCGTATTTCTGACAAAAAACGTCACAATCCCACACTCCTTGACGTCATCGGGGGAGGGCGGTCACACACCTAAGCCGTGGTGAAATCCGAATCTTGATTTTAAGCCATTGATTTATATTCATAACTAAGACTTAAGTTCAGTTTTTCGCGAAGTTGGCACGCAATCAGCTATACAGGCGATATACGCCGTTGAATCCCTTGGGCGCAATCGGATTCGGTGTCGGTTTATATAACAAAATGATGATCGGGGCATAACCAGAATGAAATCCATCACTGCGGCAAAGAATACCCTTTTACCTGTAACGGTTGTACTGACGGCATTGTGGGCGCCGGGTTCCCAGGCTTTGCTCATCGACAGCTTTGATACGGCGGCGTCGGTGGGTGTTACGAGCGCCGCTCCCGGATTTAACTCAGTCTTCACCTTCGACAGTGGGGCCAGCATGATCGGCGACCGCACTCTTACTGTAAACAAGACGGCGGGAGCAGCGGGCGGCGCCAATGGCGCTTACATGGACGCCACCGGAGCAGGCAATGGCGGCCTCCTTGCGATGGCCAATGGAAACTCAACAAACAGTATAGCCACGGCACTGTGGACTTTTGGTCTGACCGACCTGACTGAGGGCAGTGTCAACACAGGGTTATTCCTGGTCCTGCCCGCCCCGAACGACAATGACTTGACCATCGGATTCAGTCTTAATGGTGGTACATTGTATGAGCAGATTTTCCCCAACGGTTCATTGGGCAGCGCATTTTTCTTTTCCTTCTCAAACTTCGCAGATCCAGGCGCGGCGACTGCGGCGACTTCGTTGCTCGTCCAGTTTAGTGGAAGTAACGCGTGGGACGCGGAAATCGATTACATAGCGACGTTTGCCCCACCTCCACCCCCACCCCCACCACCAACTCCGGACCCCCCGCCGCCTTCCCCGGTGCCCGCACCGACTCCTCTCGCCTTGTTAGGCTTGGGTATTGCGGGTCTTGGTTGGTCCAGGCGTAATCGGCCTTCCTGACTTCTTGCGGTGGGATGTGAATTATTCCGGTAGTAAGTAGGAATCATTCTGGCCGATACTCTCACGCTCAAACTGCGCAATCGTGGCTGGTTATCTTGACTTGTAGTTCTGTTGACCAACGCCCACGGCGGCTCCTCTCGGAGCCTTTGTCTCTACTACTGCTATGGACAGAATAAGCATGGCCCTAAAGACTCTCCTCAATAACAGGCGGGCGCCAATCGCGGGCATACTGGCCGTAGGCGCAATATGGTCACAAAGCACCACAGCCCTGATGATTGACGATTTCGAGACATATGCCGAGGCTGCCGTTACCACGCCTGCTCCTGGAAATGACGTGGTCGTCACTCCCGACAGTGGGACAGGAATGATCGGCGAGCGCACCCTGACGGTAGACAAAACTGTTGGTAACACGAGCGGACCCGCCGGTGGCGCTTACATGACGACCGGCGTCGATAGCCGCCTTTCGCTGGCCAACGGTCCTTCCACGAATAGCATCCAGACAGTGCAGTGGACTTTCAGTTCGACCGACCTGACTGAAGGCGGCGCCAGCACGGGTATGTCCCTGATCTTGACCCAACCCAACGACAATGATTTAACTATCGAGATCTCCATTAATGGCGGCCCGGCCTTATCAGCAGATTTTTCCCGATGGTTCACAGGAGGAAGAATTCTTCTTTCCGTTTTCAAGCTTCGCCAACCCGGGCGCGGCGACTGCGGCAACCTCGCTGCTGATCCGGTTTAACGGTAGTGTTGCGTGGGACGCAGAGATCGATAACGTTGAATCCCTGAATCCGTCGCCACCGCCACCGCCACCGCCGCCACCAACGCCAGTACCAACCATCGGCACTTACGGACTTGTATTCACGATCCTCGGATCCATTGTGTTGGCCTCACGTCGCCTGTTACGGCGCGACGACTCTAAAAAGGCTCCATCTTCTGAGATATGAAAATGGGGACACATTCTTTTTCGAATGACGTGATCGCAATTAGAATTATCTCCCATCAATAGATACAACGGATCACCCAGTTACGTTGCTTAGGCCAAGCAATCGTTCGGCATTTCCGCGCAGCAGCGGGTAGCGCTGCGTTGGCTGGCTCTGTGTAATGATCAAGAGCTTGGCGAGACTGGCGGCGAGGTGATAGAAGGGCCAGTCGGAGCCAAACAGCATGCGTTCACCACCGGTGCGTTCGAGCATGTCGTGCAGGGTGCTTACACCCTGGCCGTGGGTATCCAGCCACACATTGTCATAACGCACTGCAAGCGGCATGGCCTCAGCCACGTCGCGCGCGCCGGAGTGACCCAGGATAAATTGCAGTTTCGGATAGGTTTTTAATGCCGCTTCATAATGGCGGGGCAGGGCGTAGCGGTGGGTTGACTCCGGCTCGATACCGGCGCGCCCGCAATGGAAGAAGACGATCAAACCCAGCCGCTCACACTCGCCGTACAGCTCCATCATTGCATCGGAATCGGGATAGGCGCGCTGCATGGTGGGATGAAACTTGATGATGCGAGCACCGGCAGCCGCATAGCCGCGCAACCGGGTAAATCGTGCGGGATCCTGCGGGTGCACCGAGCAGCCCGGTATCAGTCGCTCCTTAGCACCCGCCGTGTCTATCGCCCGCATCCAGCGCTCGGTGAGGTCGTCGCCAAAGGGCAGGTCGAAGGCAATCGGCATAATGCTGGCGCGCTCTACGCCACACGCATCCATTTCGTGCAACAGGTTGGGAATGGTCTGCGTGCTGGCGCTTTTGCTGCCCCACAATCCCTGCGCCACCGCGCCCCACCACAACTCATCGAGTGCTTCATCACTGAAGTTGCGGTTGATATAAACGTCAAGATCCAGCTCACAGCCCGGATTCGTTGCATCGCAATCCAGCAGATGAACGACGCGTCTGGTGCGTTGCTGCAAATCGATAGTGGGCGCCAGTAACAGCGACATACCCAGGTGGCAGTGCATATCGATCGCTTTGGGCAGATCCGGGGCGGCCAGGTAAAGCTCCCCGTTCCCATCGAGTTCGAACCAGGGCAACTCAGCCAGGCCGCGATAGCCCTTAAAGCGCAATGGTCCAAAAGGCCCTTGTCCGGAGCGGGCTCCTTCTTCAAGCCGTTGTTGGGCCAGTCGGGCGATATCCGCGCCAGTATAACGTGCGTCGGGTTCATCATTGCTGCAGGAAATGAGGCTGGTGCCGGCAGCCGCCATTACCGCCAAGCGGAGAAAGCTGCGCCTGTCCAGTACGGTGCCCATAGTTCGCTACACCTTGGAGTTCATCGCTCAGTTAAGCATTTTGCGGGACAGGCGCATAGAGGCTCGATTAATAAGAGGACTGTTGTCTCCGCACACTGCATTGTCTGCAAAGGTGAAATTGAGATTGACTGGCCGTAGCTCACATCGCCGCAAAGATGCCCGGGATATTTGGCTGGTTGTTGCTACTGCCCAGCCCACCATCAATCACGATCTCGGTACCGGTGATGTAGCTGGCGGCCGGCGACAATAAAAAGACCACCAACTGCGCAACCTCCTCAGCAGTCCCGGCACGGTGCAGTGGAATGCGCTGTAGCCAGTCTTCATGGATCGCGTCGATCGACCCGGCGGGGGCGGTTAGCGGTGTCGCGATATAACCGGGACAAACAGCCGTGGCGCGGATCTGCTCGTGGGCGTGATCCAGGCCAAGGGTACGCGTCAGGTTGATCACAGCTGCCTTGGCGGCATTATAGGCGGCAAAGCCGTAATCGGCGCGCACGCCGCTTAATGACGCGATATTCACGATGCTGCCGCCGCCGCGTTTGCGCAGTAGCGGTATGGCGGCGCGGCAGGCATGAAACACGCCGTGCAGGTCAATGTCGATGACCTTGTGCCATTCCGCCACCGGCATGTCAGCCACGGTTCCCAGACTGCCGATACCGGCACTGTTGACCGCCCCGTCCAGGCCCCCGAAAGTTTTCTCGGCAAGGTCACAGGCCGCCTGCAGCTGCGCAAACTGCGTCACATCCGTGTGCAGGTAGCGCAATTGCCAGGGATATTGTGCGACCAGCGCCGCGCCGGCTTCGTCGTTGATATCGGCGATCACCGCTCTGCCATGGTGCCGTGCAAGGTAGTGCACTACAGCCGCGCCAATACCTGACGCACCACCGGTAACCAGGTAGACCTTGTCATTAAAATCGATGTTCATAGCGGTCCCTCCCCAGGCACTTCAGATTGCACTCACATTGACCAGTATGCCATTGAGCTGTGACATCCCCGACACCGGCTCCAGACTGTCCAGACCATCTCTGGCGAGAATATTCACGTTGGCACCCTCGGTGTGTCGGGCGACGTTCAAGCCAGCTACCTGCTGGTGACCCCATCCGTGGCAGAGTGATACGGCGCCGGGCATCATATCATCGGTGACGGCCAATTGGACGCGTATCTCGCCCAGGCTGTTAGAGAGTTTGACCCACTGGCCGCTCTGCAGATCTCTGGCCAGTGCATCGCTGGTATTTATGTTGAGGAAGTTCCTGTCGTGATTGCCCTGCACAAAGCTGGCATGATTATGCGTCCAGGTATTATGGCTGAAGCGCTCCCTTTTGCTGATAAGTTTCAGGCTGCTGGCACTGGCCAGTTCCCGGGCGAAGTCCGCTTCCAGGCCCGGTATCTGCGCACAGAATTCCTGCGGTGCCAGGTTAATCCTGCCGTCCGGGGTCATGACACGCTGGCCGACAAAGCTGGCAGGCGTAATGGCGGGTCGCGCCACGCCGTTAATGGCCTTTCTCATGCGGCGCAGGCCACCGAGCCCGGAAATCCGGTTAACTGCTCCGAGTATAAACTGCGTGTGTTCAGGCAAATGCCTGCCCAATAGCGGGATCTTTTTCAGCAGCCGCCCCAGTGTGAACATGCCCTGCAACACTCTTGATCCACCCATCGCTACACCCGCGTGTCGGCACAGTTCCAGATAGATCCACGTTTCCTGTCTGGCTTCGTCCTTCAGCGGGAGCACGGGGTCGGTGTACTGGTGGTAGGGGATGGGTGTGGTGCCCATCAGCGTGTTGAAGGTGAAAGGAAAGTCCGCGCGTTCCAGCCAGTGACTGCCGGGCAGAATGTAATCTGCGTGCCGCGCTGTCTCGCTTTCCTGGAGGTCGATGGCGACCAGCAGTTCCAGTTGGTTGAACGCCTCGGTGAGCCTACGACTATTGGGGCAGGTGAGCAGGGGATTGCCCGAGGTTACCAGCAGCGCCTTTAACTGTCCTGTGCCTGGCGTCAGGATGTCATCCGCCAGTACGCCCGCGGGCACGGCACCCATGACCAGGGGAATATTGGCCAGGCGGAAGGTCTCCGGGGGCTTGGCGGGATCGAAGCGGTTGAACTTGCTGACATCGACTATCCCGCTGCCCACCAGCGTGCCACCGCGTCTGTCCAGGTTGCCGCTGACCGCATTGATGACCTCCTGTAACCAGAAGGCCAGGCTGCCGTGGCTGCCCTGGTTGACGCCGGTCGAACTGTACAGTGCCGCGCCATCCGCAGCGACGTATTGGCTGACCCACTCGCGCACGGTGGAGGCCGGCACACGGGTGACCGGCGCGACCCGCTCCGGACTCCAGGGAGTGACCAGTGTCTTGACGATGTCCCAGCCGGTCATGGTCCGGTTGACGCGCTGTTCATCGACGGAGCCGGTCTCGATCAGCGCGTGCAAAAACGCCAGCATGAAAAACACGTCGGTATCGGGGCGGATAAAGTGGTGCTCGCCCACCTGTTTGGCCGTCTCCGTGCGCCTGGGATTGAGCCAGATCACCCTGCCACCGCGCGCGAGCAGCGCTTTGAAGCGCTTGCCAGAGTGCGGCATGCTGATGAAGGACATTTTGGAGATGACCGGGTTGGAACCGACCGCAATCATAAAGCGGGTATGGTCGATGTCCGGAAAGGGTTGAATCTGTGCGCAGCCATACATGCGTTCGGCCACCACAAATTTGTTATTACAATCCTGCGAGCCGGTGTGATACAGCTTGCTTGAACCGAATGCTTTTACGAAGGCACCGGACAGCACCGGCGGGATGAAACTCATGCTGATCGGATTGCCAAGATACAGGCCGATCGACTCTCCGCCGTGCTCTGCCCTGAGGTGTTTAAGTGTGCCGCCGATCTCGGACAGGGCCTGCTCCCAGCTAATGGCGACCAGCTGTCCGTTGACACGTTTCATCGGCTGCGTGATGCGGTCGGGTGAATCCCTGAACTCGTGTGCCTTTAATCCCTTGAGGCAGGCGTAGCCCTTGCTGGCGATATGCTGTTCGTTGGGTGCGATGTTCACCACCGTGCCTTGTGCGTCGATGTCGACGGTCAGGCCGCAGGCGGCTTCACAGATGCGACAGAACGTGTGTTGGGTGGTGTGGCTCCTGTCCTGCGTCACGGTATGCGCTCAGCTCTCGTAGGTATAAATATGTTCCGACAGATCCACTTCCGCCAAGCCAAAAGCGCCGACGATCTCGCTCATCGACGATACCGGAACCGGCTCCCGCTGCGGATCGATGCGGATATCGTACACGAATCGCCTGTTGCCTTCAGGCGCGCAGGTCGTAACAACGGCCCGTGGATTGATGTCCTGTACGATTTGCTCCAGCCCGGTGACCTTGCCCCGCCACAATCCGGTCAGGATGCCGCTGGTGCTGCCGTCGTCGATGGCGTCACAGTCCTCGATCCAGAACTGCCATGCTGTTCGTCAATCAGCCGCACGCCGGTTTTGACGTACTCGGGTACGAAGTGATGATCCAGTTGCAGCAACTTCAGTATCGCGGTCATATCATCCCCTTCGATGCCAAACAGGCGGCGCATGCGCGCGTGGTAGACGGGCGCCATGCCCTTGCAGTGTTCACCGATCAGTTCCATGACGGCGTCGTCACCGAAGTTGCGCTCCACGCTCAGGTAGGAGGAGCGCTGCAGCAGGTGGACATCCAGCGCGAACTCCTTGAGTTGCACCGACAGCATGGAGGTAGCAGAGGTCTTCCAGGCGGAAGTCGCGCTTGAAAGGGCCGGAATAATCCACCAGGCCATCATCGGTCGGGGTGGGCATGGCAAAGCGAAACTGTCCGGCGCGGGTAGCTTCGATCATCGCTGTCTGCGGATTTTCCTCCACCAGGCCGATATGGTCACCGATGGAGACCTCCCAGCGGCAGGGCCCTGCCGCGGGAATATCCCCGCCGTGTGGCGGTCGATACACCGCCGTGCAGCGCGCGCCGCGATTGACGGCCATGACCGTGGCGTCAAAGGTCGGGTCCTCCATGTGCACGCAGATCTGGGTTTCGGCGTCGCGGTCGCCGCCGGTCATGCCGCGCACGCCGTTGTAGGCGCCGCAGGAAGTCAGCCAGAAGAAGCCCTGGTCGTGTGACTTTACGTCGATAGTGAAACTTGAGCCACATGTGCGGTGCGCCGATATCCAGCTGGAAACCTTTCATGATCACGTCCACACCGTCGCCCTGGATATTGTGCAGCGCGCGAATGCGGGAATTATAGACCGGGCTGGAACCCATCCACTCATCGATCGCCTGGTTGGTCATGGCCTGTGCGCCCCAGCGGCCGGCGACCAGCGGCAACAGGCCCCGGTCGTGGATCTGGTTGCACAGCATCACCTCGCGCGCGAAGCGGGCCATGGTCTTTTTCTCCAGCTGCTCCCACTTGAAATCCTCACGCAGCGGACCACTGTAGTTTTGCATGGACATGATTAGCTCCTGGGGAAATGCTGTCGTTGTGCGACCGGCGTGTCCGGGCAGTGTGGCGCACCGGGGTTGACTCGGGTCTGATAAAAACATTTAATCACAAATGTTTTTGGATTGGAATAAAGGCTGATCATGAGCACAGCAATACCCGTTGTGAGTGGAGCGGCGCCCGGGACAGGGCATTTGCAGGAATTCAACACCACGCCACTGGAATTCCTGCACCGGGCCTATGATGAGTGCGGGGAGATCGGTCAATTCGATCTCGGAGGACTGCGCACCGTATTGCTGGTCGGGCCCGAGGCGCACGAGGCGTTTTTTCGCGCGCCTGATGAACAGCTCTCGGCGGCACAGGCCTACCAGATGATGGTGCCGGTCTTCGGCGAGGGCATCCAGTACGGCGCTCCCCCGGCGATCGAGCGGCAACAACTGAAGATGCAGGTGCAGGGACTCAAGCATGAGCGCATGGTCAATTACGCCGCTGTCGTGGAGCAGGAGACGGAGCAGTTCCTGCGGGAGTGGGAAGATGCGGGAGAGCTGGATATCTACGACGCCTTCACGCGCCTCACGCTGAAGACCTCCACGCACTGCCTGCTGGGTAGCGAGTTCCGCCGTCAGTTAACCGGGGAATTCGCTGAGCTCTACCACGCCCTGGAGGATGGACTGGCACCGTCTTCCATCAGCAATCCTTTCCAGGATAGCGAGAGATTTCGCAAAAGGGATGCGGCGCGCGCGCGTCTCGAGGAACTTATCGGCGAGAGAGTGGAGCAGCGGCGGCAGTCCGGTGGCTGGGAGCACGATATGCTGCAGGTCTACATGGATTCGACCTACAACGATGGACGCAAACTGACGGACCATGAAATCACCGGCATGGTGATCTGGTTTATGTTTGCGGGCCATCACACCAGCTCCAATACCACTGCCTGGACCCTGCTGGAAATCGCCAGAAACCCGCAGTACAAGGCGCGCCTCTACGCCGAGGTGGATGCGCTGTTTGCGGACACCGAGGAACTCACCCTGAAGGGTCTGCGTGAAATCCCTCTGCTGGATGGCTTTATCAGGGAGGCGCTGCGGCTGCACCCACCGCTCAATGCCATTACGCGCCGGGTGATGTATGACTGGCACTACAAGGATTACACCGTGCCAATGGGCAGCAATATCATGGTCTGCCCGCACATCAGCCACAAGTTGCCGGAGTATTTTCCCGCACCAACGGTGTTTGATCCCGCAGCGGCCTGCACCGCCAAATCCATTTGTCGAGATTCCTTTCGGCGGCGGTCGCCACAAGTGCATCGGTAACGGCTTCGCGATCCTGCAGGTTAAAGCCATTTTATCCACCCTGTTGCACCAGTACGATGTTGACCTGGTGGCGCCACCGGAAACGTATGGGGAAATCATGCCGGCGCTGATTCTGCGGCCCTCTGACCCCTGTATCCTCAGCTATCGCAGGCGGGAAGCGTCCTGAGCAGGGAGTTGCCCGTGGCAAAGAAAAGCGCGCCTGTAGCAGCTGAGATATCCGGTCGACAGGCGGCCAAGAGCAAGGCGACACAGGACAAGATTATCAACGCGGTCATCGGCCTTATTCGGGAAAAAGGTTATGTGGCAGCCAGTTCCACCGAGATCGCGAAGCGCGCAGGCGTGACCTGGGGCGCGGTACAGCACCACTTCGGGGGCAAGGAAGAAATACTCGGGGAAGTGCTGGAACGCTCGCATCGAAAGTTCCAGCAGAGCCTCGGTGATGCGCGATTCTCCAGTGGCACACCGAAGGCGCGGGTTGCAAAGTACGTGGATCTTGCCTGGGAGCACTATCGTGGCGATGAGTACATGGCGACGATGGAAATTCTACTGGCGAGCCGCCGGCATGCCGGCGCTGTCGAGGATATATCCATGAGTCGCAGCAGGGAGGAACACCTTGCCCTGGGGCGGCGCATCTTTCATGACAGTGCAGCGAGTAATCAGCGCATGCAGGAGACTATTTACATAGTGCACTGCATGCTAACCGGCATACTGATCGAAACCGTGCTGGAGCCGGCCGGTTTTAATGCGCGGGTCTATACCGGGCACCTGAAGAAGATCGTGATGGGACTGCTCTACTAGCAGCGTCGCGGCGGAGCGCGCATCAGCTTTTGCCCGAGTTTATTGAAGTTGGCAAGCACGCTATCCCGTCCCGGCATCATACGAAGAAATCCGCGTTGGCAGCGCCAAGCGCAACGGCGCCCAGGTTGCGGGCGAACGCGGTAGGGTTGTTGGCCACGTGCGCGCGGGCGGTGTGAATGTCCAGGAAGCACTGCTGAATGGCGCTGCCGCGAAAGACCGAGGATCCGCCTGCCGAGGAAAATAGTGAATCCACCACCTCGATGGATTTGTCTATCACCAAAGATGCCTGGTAGCGATAGAGGATTCGATCTTCCAGGCTGATCGTGCCCCCGGCGCGCAAGGTGCTCATCATGGCATCGAAGTTCGCCAGCATAACGGTGGTCATTTCTTCAATGCTATTTTTTGCTGCCGCAATGCGCATCTGGGTGCCGGAGTCCTGCGCCAGCTTGGTCACATCGCCACTGGCCTTGCCCTTGACCAGTCCCGTGTACAGATCAAGTGCATGCCTGGCAGCGCCGATAGCCGGTGTGGACACCACGCGGATGAAAAGCTGGGCCCAGGGCAGGTGATACAGGGCGGCGCTGTCCTGATCGACTCCCGGGTTAGTGCCGTGGAATCCGTCAGATTGTTTGTGGGTGCGGTAGTCGGGCACAAAAGCATCTTCCACCACGATGTCATTGGAGCCCGTGCCCTGCAGACCCATGGAGTGCCAGGTATCCTCGATACGGTAGTCGCGCTGTGGCACCAGGAATGTGCGGTAGGTGCCATCTGGCAGGATGCCGCCCAGCAGCGCCCAGCTGCAGTGATCACAGCCGCTGCTCCAGCCCCAGCGACCGCTGAAGCGGAAACCGCCCGCCACCGGTTCTACCTTGCCCATGGGCGCGTAAGAGGAGGATATGCGGGTGTGGATATCCTCTCCCCACACATCCTGCTGGGCGCGTGGGTCCATCAGTGCTATCTGGAACGCATGTACCGCGATGATGCCGCCGGCCCAGGCGGTGGACATGCAGCTTTGCGCGATGCTCAGTTGCATGCGAAAAAAATCCTGCGGATCGAGTTCATAGCCACCCCAGCGCGCCGGTTGCAGCGCCAGGAAAAATCCCGCCTGCTGCAGCGCCTGGATATTCTCCGCCGGGACACGACGCTCACTGCGTGCCTTCTCGGTATTGGCCCGCAGTAAGGTTTGCAGGGATTGCACTCGTCCCAGCATCGCTGCGCCTTCATCAGCCACGCGCAGGGCGTCGGTATCAACAATGACATTCATGGTGTCGCTCCAGGGAT
The DNA here is from genome assembly GCA_963712135.1 of uncultured Gammaproteobacteria bacterium. Taxonomy (GTDB): domain Bacteria; phylum Pseudomonadota; class Gammaproteobacteria; order Pseudomonadales; family Halieaceae; genus Marimicrobium. Next base: position 56,616 of record CAVQGV010000020.1, on the reverse strand, counting down.
CTGGTCAGTATGCAGTGCGGTCTACTCGGCAATACATACGAACGACAGAGCGTTCTGGATCAGATGCGGTGTTGATCTGTTGCGCAGCTATCGTGTTACCTGACGATTGGGCGTCAGTGCGCCGCCTGCTGGATATCACCGATTTCGGGACCGATGCGCTCCGCCGCCTGCGCGCATCAGGGCGCGGTCAAAGCCGAATACGTCGATGGCAGTCTCCCCGAGCATGTCGCGAATCTCACGTTCATCCACATCGTGGAAGGTCTCGCGCAACTTGTGCATGGTGTTGGGCCAGGTGCCCTCCATGTGGGGATAGTCCGACCCCCACATCAGCTTGTCGACACCGATATTGTGGCGGCTGCCGATTTCGTGAGGGGCGAGGAAGGAGGCGCCGATAAAACAGTTGCGCTGGAAGTACTCCTGCGGCGTGAGCGACAGCTCCTTCATGAAGTGGGCGAAGATGGGATTGTCGATCTTGAATTTCAGCACCCGCAGGGTTTCCAGTATCCAGCCACAACCGGTCTCGGTGAATACCAGTTTCAGTTTCGGGTGCTTTTCGAAGACGCCGGACCACAGCAGGGCATAGAACGGGCGGTGGGCCCACATATCCACTTCGCTGATATACATCATGGTGGCGCAGGGCACATCGCCGTAGTCCGGCGACCAACCGGAATGCGTGTGGATCGGCATATTCAGTTCTTCACACACACGCCACAGCGGCGCGTAACGTTGGTAATCATGGTAGAACGGGTTGTGACCCGTACTGGTCGGCAGCAGTACGCCGCCGAACAGCCCCAGCCTGTGTGCCTCGCGGATCTCATTCACCGTGACCTGGATATCGTCCACGTTGATAATGGCCACACCGGCGTGGCGACCGGGGTTCTTGCTGCACATATCTGCCAGCCAGTGGTTGTAGGCGCGATTGCCCACCAGGCTCTGCTGTGGGGTGACATCGTGACGGTACTGCATCAGGCCGGCGCCGAAGGGCGCCATCTGCGGAAAAATCACTTCCCCGGCCAGGCCGTCGGCTTCCAGTTCCCGCAAGCGCACGTCGGGTTCGTATTCTCCGCGCCGCGGCGCGATCATGCTGTCGGGGTCGCACAGGTAATCCCACAGTTCGGTATCGCTGGCTCGGGCTGCCTTGGACGCGGCTGTCGGGTCCATGCGTCCGGCGCCCTCGTCGCCGGAGCGGCTATTGAATTCCTGCGCCGCCTCCTGGTCAAAAAACGTACCCATGCGTTTCATCATTTCACGCGCGTACTGTAACCACCACGTATCTGCGGCCGCGTGAAATTCTTTGGGCATATACGGCTTGTAGCCTTCCGGCAGCGCGCCCGCATGACAGTCCGAACTGATCATTACCACTTTGGACATACCTTGACTCCCGACCGCGCCTGAATTGATAGAGCAGCAGTGTATTTTAGCGGTACGGCACAAGGCAAGTTGGCAAGTCTGCCACCGGCAATTTCATGCTATGTTTGTTGGGGTCTTGTGGGCGGCATGGCGGGGGAGGCGATGGACGTAGTGACGGATGTAGTGATGGATGTAGTGTCGGAGCACGATGTGGTCACGTCAGTCGAGGCGAATCTCGGCTTTTCCATGCCGCGAGAGGTGATTGATGATCACGAGGGCCGTGGTCTGAAGCGCGCGATCACACGGCCGCTGGACTACGACTTTGACCGGCGCTTTGAGTACCGGCGCTGTCGGGTGCGCGACTGTTGTGCGCCCGGGCCAGCCCCGGCCCAGCTTGCGGTCCATGGGATTTGAGACGATAGACCTCGGCGGCAGCGCGCCATTGCAGTCGCTGCTCGCACAGATCAGGCAGGCCGGAGAAATTACCCCGGCGCAAGCCAGTCAATTGCGTCGTCACCTGCGCGGTGGGGTGTTTCCTCTGTCCGAGGGCAAGTGCCTGAAAATGCTGCACATCGCCCCGGAAGGCCTGATCATGCGCACCGGCGGGCCCAATGGCCTGAAGGTAGATCCGGATGTCAGGATGAGCGAGATGAACGGCCACGATGCCGCATTGGTCGTGCACGGCGACCAGGATGTGCGCGGCACACCGCTAAAACAGATCATGCGTGGGTTTGCGCCCTGGATGTTCCGCCACCAGACGCCCGATGGCAGCAACCGCATCTCGCCGCTGGTGCTGGTGAACCTGTGGATACCACTGCAGCAGATTACCCGCCCGCTGACCCTGATGGATCGCCGCACGTTGAATGCGCGCGAACACCAGTTGCGCTACGCCTTGCCCACCGACAGCTTTCTGGACAGAAACGAGGACATGCGTGTCAATGACATCTGGGCCTTGCTGCATGATGACGCGCAGCAATGGTATTTCCACTCCAGCATGGGTCACAATCAGGCCTATGTGTTCGACACGCTGGGTGAACCGCACGGCTCGTGCATTCTGCCCGGCGAGGATGTGGCGGAGCATTATTATCAATTGCTGCAGCGGCAGTGCCGGCAATTGTCATCCGGTCAGGTAGTAGAGCGGGCGGGCGTGGCTTTACCACTGCTTCCAGCTGATACCACAGCACCGCTGCGTCAGGCTATCGCGACCATGGCAGCGCTGGCAGCGAGTGTCCCCCTGGATAAACCGGCCAGGGCGGCGGTCGATGATTGGCTGGCCCGCGCCCACAGGGCGATGGACAGTGTAGTGCGCAAATCGCTGGAAATGCGCGTGGTGGCACTGTTGCTGCCCAACGTGTGGCCGTTTAACCGGCTCCCTCGGCGCCTGACAGGTTTCCGTCCGCTTAATGCAGGGTACGAGATGGCCAGTTCTGTGAATAGGCTCGCATTTGTAGCGTAGTAAAAAAGCGTCTTCTGCCTTATGCTTGGCAGTAGTAGAAATTATATAATATTCAGCAGCTTAGGAAGTTGATCAAGAAACGACCTGCGGCGAATTGATGAGGGGATAAGGGCGTCGACAATGACCAGCTCGGATGACGCACTGCTGCAGTGCCTGCTGACGGTATGCCGCTTCCATGGCGGCGGCACCACGGCGGCGGCAGTGTGTGGAGGTCTGCCCCTGAAGGATGGCCGGCTTACGCCGGATCTGTTTGAACGGGCCGCGGCCAGGGTGGGCCTGACCAGTAAGATTGTTTACCGGGATGTCGCCGAAATTGAGCCAGCGTTGCTGCCGGCAGTGGTGCTGCTCAAGGGCGATAACGCCTGCCTGCTCACGGGTTGGGATGCGACCGGGGCCATCGCCCATGTCGTCTATCCCGAGCACAATGAAGCGTTGGTGAATGTGCCGCGGGAGCAACTGGCTGCCAGCGCCTCCGGCGAGATCATTATCTGCCGACCGCGTTTTCGTTTCGATGCGCGGGCGCCCCGCGTCGGTGTCAGTGCGCGAGGACACTGGTTCTGGGATGCCATCCGCGCCAATATGCCCATCTACCGGGATGTCCTGCTGGCGGCCTTCTTCATCAACCTCTTTGCCCTGGCCCTGCCGCTGTTTACCATGAATGTCTACAACCGTGTGATTCCCAACCAGGCCGTGGAAACCCTGTGGATGCTGGCCGCCGGTGTCATCATTGTATTGCTGGCAGACGTCACCTTGCGCACCATGCGCGGTTATTTTCTCGACCTGGCCAGTCGCCGCGTGGATATTCAACTGTCTGGCCTGATCATGGAGCGGGTTCTGGGCATCCGGCTGGAACATCGCCCTGCTTCGGTGGGTTCCTACGCGGTGAACCTGCGTTCGTTTGAAACGGTGCGGGACTTTATCACCTCCGCGTCAATCACTACTATCATCGATATTCCGTTCGCCCTCATTTTCGTGCTGGTTATCGGCTGGATCTCCTGGCCGCTGCTGGTGCCTGTATTTGTGGGCCTGGTGGTAGTGGTGGGTTACTCGCTGTCGGTGCGAGGCAAATTGAAGGAACTCGCTGAGACCACCTATCGGGCCGGGGCCATGCGTAATTCGACGCTGATCGAAAGCCTGGTGGGACTGGATACCATCAAGGCCATGTGCGCAGAATCGCGCATGCAACGGCGCTGGGAGGAGACCACGAGTTTTCTGGCGCACGTCGGGGTCAAGCTCCGGCTGGTATCGAACTCCGCCATCAACGTAACCCAGTGGGGCCAACAGGCGGTCTCCATTTTTATCATTGTGATCGGGGTGTACCTGATCACCGCCGGGGAGCTTTCCATGGGCGGTCTGATTGCCTGTTCCATGCTCTCCGGACGGATTATGGCGCCCTTTGGCCAGCTCGCGGGGTTGATCACCCAGTTTCACAACGCGCAGATTGCGTTGACAGGTCTGGAAGAAGTCATGGCCAAACCGGTGGAGCGGCCGGAGGGTGCGCAGTTCCTTTCGCGCGAGCTGTTCAAGGGCGAAATTGAGTTCAAGAATGTCTCTTTTTCCTACCCCGGGGCGCAGCTGGAGTCGCTGAGCGATGTGTCTTTCAAGATCAAGCCGGGTGAGCATGTGGCGATTCTGGGTCGCGTGGGTTCGGGCAAGTCCACGTTACAGAAACTTGCTATCGGGTTGTACCAGCCTACCGCCGGTGCGATCCTCATTGATGGCATCGACCTGCGCCAGCTCGATCCCTCGGAACTGCGCTCTCGAGTGGGTTATGTACCCCAGGATGTCACCCTTTTTTACGGCAGTCTGCGGGACAACCTGACACTGTCCAACCCGCAGGTGTCCGACAGCGCGATAGTGCGCGCGGTGGAAGTTGCCAATCTCACGGACTTTGTCAATCGACACCCGCAGGGCTTTGACATGATGATCGGTGAGCGCGGAGATTCCCTCTCCGGTGGGCAACGCAAGTCAGTGGCCCTGGCGCGGGGCGTCATTAACGAGCCCCCACTGCTGCTGATGGACGAGCCGACCGGCTCCATGGATCACTCCACCGAGGTCGCGGTGAAAACACAGCTCGCGGAATTAATCAAAGGTCGCACCTGGCTGGTGGTCACGCACCGCAATTCCCTGCTGGAAATGGTGGACCGGATCATCGTGATCGATAACGGCAAGTTGGTTGCAGACGGCCCGCGGGAAACTGTGGTGCAGGCCCTGCAGCAGGGCAGGATAGGTAAGGCGCAATGAGCGAGCAGGAGTCTATAGCGACTGAAGCCGGTTCCGGAAGCGCCTGGTGCGGTGCAAGAGAAGCCCGCGGCTTCACAAGCGGGTGGTGGACTGGCTGTTTGCACCCTGGATGCGTGATGAAGTAGCGAGCTCCTACGATTGGCAGCGGGATGCACACCTTGCCTATATCGAGCAACAGCCGCTGCGCGCGCGCAAGATTCTTTATGCTGTGGCGCTGAGCACGGTAATCCTTGTGGTCTGGTCTGCACTGGCGCAAATTGACGAGGTCACCCGGGGCCAGGGCAAGGTCATACCGTCACAGCAGGTGCAGATCATCCAGTCGCAGGACGGCGGGGTGGTGACCGAAATTCTGGCGCGCGAGGGAGATTCCGTGGAGAAGGGGCAGTTGCTGGTGCGCCTCGACCAGACCCGCTCACAGTCCACTTTTCGGGAAAATCGTGCCGAATTTCAGGCGCTCTCGGTCAAGGAGGCGCGCCTGCGTGCGCTCGTCGAGAAGACGGAATTCCAGCCGGACCCGGAGTTCGTTGCTGCCGTACCGGCCATCGTCGTCGAGGAGGTGGCGCTTTTTGAGTCCAAGAAATCCGAGCTGGCTCTGGCGCAGCAGATTGCGCAGGAGCAGCTGGTACAGCGGAGCGAGGAGCTGGTCGAAATCACGGCTGCCGAGCGGCAGGCTGCGCGCTCCCTGGAGCTGTCACAGCAGGAGCTGCGTATGACCCGGCCTATGGTGCGCTCGGGGGCAGTTTCCGAGGTGGAGATTTTGCGCCTGGAGCAGCAGGTCAACGAGTTGAGTGGCGCGCGCAAGCAGGCTGCGGCAAAGATCAAGCAGATTGAATCAGCCATCGTGGAAGCACGGCGCAAGCTTGGCAGTGTGGATGTGGAGTTTAATAACAAGATCCGTGAAGAGTTGGCGCAGACAATTTCCAAGGTGAATTCCCTGCGAGAAACCGGGGAGGGCCTGTCTGACCGGGTCCGGCAGACCGATGTGCGCTCACCGGTTAAAGGTACCGTGAAGCAGCTCTACTACAACACGATTGGCGGAGTGGTCCTGCCAGGTAAGGAGATTATCGAGATTGTTCCGACCGATGACACCTTGTTACTGGAGGCCAGGGTTCGGCCCCAGGACATTGCATTCCTGGTGCCGGGACAGAAGGCCATGGTGAAATTCACCGCCTACGATTTTGTCGTCTACGGCGGCCTTGACGGTGTGCTCGAACAGATCGGGGCGGACACGATCCTGGACGAGGAGGGCCATCCCTTCTATGAGGTTACTGTACGCACCACCGAATCAAGCCTGGCCAGCGATAAGCCCATTATCCCCGGCATGGTCGCGGAGGTGGATATCCTGACCGGCAAGAAAAGTGTATTGGCCTATTTGATGAAGCCCGTACTGCGCGCCAAGCAGTATGCGCTGACGGAGCGTTGATGGCACGGCTATTCGTTTCCGCGCCGGGTCAGTTGCGCGAGCGCTGGGGCCTGGCATTTCCCGATGTGCAGGTGGTATCACGGATTGCCGAGGTGGGAATTCCTGGAGCGCTCCATGACCGGCAGCCTGTGGCTGGATCTGAGTACGATTCCCGCGGAATCGCGACTGGCGTCAGTAGTCGCAGCATGTGCTCCTGGCTGGCCCGTCGTTGCCATGGTGGGAGTGCCGAAGCGAAGAGGAAGCTTTTTCCCTGCTCAAGGCCGGAGTCCAGGGTTACTGCCATGTCGAGGCGGCTTTTGAGCAGTTGCGCGAGATCGCCCTGGTGGTTGAGCACGGGGGCTTGTGGATGCCGCCGGATTTGATGCTGCGTTTGCTCGCTGTATCCACCCGGGTGATCCCCTCCGTCGCGCCGGAAGTTCCCCAGCTTAATGACCTCACGTCCCGCGAGTTGATGGTGGCGGAGCAGGTGGCCCATGGAGCGAGCAATCGGGAAATAGCCGAGGCGCTGGAAATTACCGAGCGCACCGTCAAGGCCCACTTATCGGCCATTTTTGACAAGCTCGGGGTGCGTGATCGCGTGCAACTGGCCCTGCGCATGAACAATATTCCCATCTACAGCACGGTTAACTGATTCACCCGGGCTGTCGCGTCACAGGCTCCTCAATTGACTAGTGTGACTCTGGTCACAACCTGAAAAGAAGGGCCGCAACCTGCCCAAAAGTACAATGTTTTGCGCAGTCGGGGCGGCATAGTATGAAGCCGTAATTTTTATTTAATCTGTTTTGATAGCCAGTGCGCTGGTAAAAAAGAAGGTGACCCACATGGCAACTGCAATCATCGCAACCATTACCTCCATCAGTGTTCGGGCACAAGCCCGCAATGCCGACGGTGAGCTCAGGGAATTGAAGGTCGGGGATAAACTGCGCGAGGGGGAGACGCTGGTGACGCCGAATGGCGGACGCGTGGAGCTGTCTTTATCCGACGGCAGTCCGCTGGTGGTGAGTGATGTGCCGGAAATGGCCATTACCCGCGACCTTGTGGCAGAGACCGCAGCGGGTGCCGATGAGAGTGCGGTAGAAGATGAGACGGTGCAGCAGGTGTTGGCTGCCATGGAGTCCGGGGAAGATCTTGGTAATGTGCTGCAGGCCTACCGCAGCGGGCCCCGACCAGCAGGCTGCCGCCGGTCTCGAGAAAGCAGATGGCCACAGTTTTATTCGTCTGGGTCGAATTCTGCTGGACACCGACGAATTTACCGGTGTCGTCGGCAGTGTCGCCCGAGATACCGACGCAGTGCTTGAAGAAAATCTTATTCCGGTGGACGCTATTGACGATGCCACCACTACCGATGAAGGCGTCCCGGTTGTTATCAATGTACTGAACAACGACGTGTTTCAGATGGGTTCCTATGTCACCGCTGTGACCAATGGCAGCCATGGAACCGTTGTGATCAATGCCGACGGCACGGTGACCTATACCCCCAATGCCGGTTTCTTCGGCACCGATACCTTTACCTATACGGCCACTTCTGCGGACGGTAACGGCCAGGACACAGCGACCGTCACTGTGGTGATTGAAGGCGCACCCCCACCGCCCGAGCGCCCTACCATCAGCATCAATGACGATGTCGTTGTGGAAGGCGAGACTGCCACGCTGACTATCTCCCTGTCCAAGCCGTGGACGGAGACGGTGACCGTGCAGTACTACAGCGCCGATGGCTCTGCTGTGGCCCCCGGTGACTACGACCCCGTCACTGGGCTGGTTACGGTGACCTTTCTCCCGGGTGAAACCAGCAAGACCATCACTGTTGGCACCAATACCGATAATCTCGAGGAAGGGACGGAGAACTTTACTGTCAACCTGACTTCACCCACCAACGCCACGATTGCCGATGGCACCGGTGTAGTGACGATTCAGGATAATTTTGTTCCGCCACCGCCACCGCCACCGCCACCGCCACCACCGCCACCGCCACCGCCACCCCGCCACCACCGCCGGGAGATATTGGTGTGGAACCTGGGCAAAACGTGGCCACTTTGGATGAAGCGAATTTGCCGGATGGTACCGCTCCGAGTGAAGTTGGGACAACCAAGACTGGCAGCTTCTCCGTTGTCGCTCAGGACGGTTTAAAGACGCTGTCTGTGACAGCAGACAGCGGCACGGTAAATGTCGTTGTTAATGGCGTCTTTGTCCCTGGCACATCGGTGATCGAGGAAGGAGTTGTTGAAGTCACCTTTGACAGTATCAGTGGTCCCGATGCGACAGGCAAGTACACCATAAACGTAACAGCTACTTTGTTAGGTGATTTCCAGCATACCGGCGCGAATGCCGAACAGATCACTCTGGATTTCACTGTAAATATCGCCGATGCTCAAGGTGACTCAGCGTCGGGCACTTACACGGCGATTGTTATTGACGATGTGCCGAGTGCGGCGAACGACACGGACAGTGTGGCGGCGGGCAGCTATGCGGCGGCGACGGGCAACGTGATCACGGACGCAGCGGCGGGCGATGCGGGTGATACGGACACGGGCAAGGACACGCAGGGCGCGGACAGTGCGAAGGTCAGCCAGATTGCCAGCAACAATGTGCCGGCCAATGTGGACAACACGGCCACGGCGGGTGTGTTTACGGTGAACGGCCAGTACGGAGTGCTGACCATCAACGAGGACGGCAGCTACAGCTATGCGCGCAACGCGGGCACGCCTGGCGGGGTGAGCGACGTGTTTACCTACACGCTGACGGACGGCGACGGCGACACCGATCACGGCGACGCTGACGATCGCCATTGGGGACAGCACGCCCACGATGTGACGTGCCGACGACGGGCGAGACGGAGCACCTCGGTGAACGAGGCGGGTCTGCCGGCGCGCGGTGGCGAGCCGGCGGGATCCGACAGGCGGCGACGTGCGAACGGGATCGGCCGGGACGATGGCACTTCACCTCGGCGGTGGACGGCCTGTCGGTGGTGACGATGGGCGGCATGCGCGCTGACGGCGGTCGACCAGACGTTCAGTGACGGCCTGACGGTGTGCTGACGGTTACAACGCGGCGACGGGTGCGGGTGTCGGTGACCTACAGCTACACGCTGGCGGACAACACCCGGGCGACACCACGCACGATGACTTTGCGGTGGTGGTGACCGACGAGGACGGCGACGCGACGGCCCGCAGACGCTGGTGATCAACATTGTGGACGATGTGCCCAGTGCGGCCGACGACACGGACAGTGTGGCGGCGGGCAGCTATGTGGCGGCGACGGGCAACGTGATCACGGACGCGCGGCGGGCGATGCGGGCGATACGGACACGGGCAAGGACACGCAGGGTGCGGACAGTGCGAAGGTCAGCCAGATTGCCAGCAACAATGTGCCGGCCAATGTGGACAACACGGCCACGGCGGGTGTGTTTACGGTGAACGGCCAGTACGGAGTGCTGACCATCAACGAGGACGGCAGCTACAGCTATGCGCGCAACGCGGGTACGCCTGGCGGGGTGAGCGACGTGTTCACCTACACGCTGACGGACGGCGACGGTGACAGCGATACGGCGACGCTGACGATATCCATAGGTGACAGCACGCCCACGGTGGACGTGCCGACGACGGGCGAGGCGGGCACCTCGGTGAACGAGGCGGGTCTGCCGGCGCGTGGTAGTGAATCGGAAGGTTCGGGTGAGCAGGCGGCGGCGGGTGTGAACGGCGATCCGTCGGAGACGACTGCGGGCACGATCACCTATACGGCGGCGGACGGCCGGCGGTGGTGACGATTGGCGGTGTTGCCGTGACGGCTGTTGGGCAGACCTTCAGCGGTGCCTTTGGCGCGCTGACGATCACCAGTATGGTGGCGGGTTCGGTGGGTTACAGCTACACGCTGGCCGACAACACGTCGGGCAATACCACGCACGATGACTTTGTGGTGGTGGTGACCGACGAGGACGGCGACGCGACGGCTCCGCAGACGCTGGTGATCAACATTGTGGACGATGTGCCCAGTGCGGCCAACGACACGGACAGTGTGGCGGCGGGCAGCTATGCGGCGGCGACGGGCAACGTGATCACGGACGCGGCGGCGGGCGATGCGGGCGATACGGACACGGGCAAGGACACGCAGGGTGCGGACAGTGCGAAGGTCAGCCAGATTGCGAGCAACAACGTGCCGGCCAATGTGGACAACACGGCCACGGCGGGTGTGTTTACGGTGAACGGCCAGTACGGAGTGCTGACCATCAACGAGGACGGCAGCTACAGCTATGCGCGCAACGCGGGCACGCCTGGCGGGGTGAGCGACGTGTTTACCTACACGCTGACGGACGGCGACGGTGACAACGATACGGCGACGCTGACGATATCCATAGGGGACAGCACGCCCACGGTGGACGTGCCGACGACGGGCGAGGCGGGCACCTCGGTGAACGAGGCGGGTCTGCCGGCGCGTGGTAGTGAATCGGAAGGTTCGGGTGAGCAGGCGGCGGCGGGTGTGAACGGCGATCCGTCGGAGACGACTGGCGGGCACGATCACCTATACGGCGGCGGACGTGCCGGCGGTGGTGACGATCGGTGGCGTGGCGGTGACGGCGGTGGGCCAGACCTTCAACGGTGCTTACGGTGTGCTGACGATCACCAGTATGGTTGCGGGTTCGGTGGGTTACAGCTACACGCTGGCCGACAACACGTCGGGCAATACCACGCACGATGACTTTGTGGTGGTGGTGACCGACGAGGACGGCGACGCGACGGCTCCGCAGACGCTGGTGATCAACATTGTGGACGATGTGCCCAGTGCGGCCAACGACACGGACAGTGTGGCGGCGGGCAGCTATGCGGCGGCGACGGGCAACGTGATCACGGACGCGGCGGCGGGCGATGCGGGCGATACGGACACGGGCAAGGACACGCAGGGTGCGGACAGTGCGAAGGTCAGCCAGATTGCGAGCAACAATGTGCCGGCCAATGTGGACAACACGGCCACGGCGGGTGTGTTTACGGTGAACGGCCAGTACGGAGTGCTGACCATCAACGAGGACGGCAGCTACAGCTATGCGCGCAACGCGGGTACGCCTGGCGGGGTGAGCGACGTGTTTACCTACACGCTGACGGACGGCGACGGCGACACCGATACGGCGACGCTGACGATATCCATAGGGGACAGCACGCCCACGGTGGACGTGCCGACGACGGGCGAGGCGGGCACCTCGGTGAACGAGGCGGGTCTGCCGGCGCGTGGTAGTGAATCGGAAGGTTCGGGTGAGCAGGCGGCGGCGGGTGTGAACGGCGATCCGTCGGAGACGACTGCGGGCACGATCACCTATACGGCGGCGGACGGCCGGCGGTGGTGACGATTGGCGGCATGCCGTGACGGCTGGTGGGCCAGACCTTCATGACGGCTGACGGCGCGCTACGATCACCACGTATGGCGGCGGGTTCGGTGGGTTACAGCTACACGCTGGCCGACAACACCTCGGGCAACACCACGACGACGACTTTGTGGTGGTGGTGACCGACAAGGACGGCGATGCGACGCCTGCGCAGACGCTGGTGATCAATATTGTGGACGATGTGCCCGACAATTGGAAACTTTGTCGACTTCTCCGTGCCCAACGCGATCGGTGTAACGGCTGGCCCCACCAATATCGGCTTTATCTCCGGTGCGGATAGCTGGAGCAGCATCAATATCACCGGGGAGGCTATTGACGGATTGACCTACAAACCGCTGGTTACCAACCCCGATGGCAGTGTCACGCTGTCTGCGTATGCGACCGGTGGCGATCCGAACGACCTGGTCTTCAGCTATACGGTCTCTAAAGATGGTAGCCAGTCCTTTAATCTCCTCCAGCCGGAGGCGGAAACAGCAGGTTACTCAATCGCTTTCAAATCTTAGCCCGGGTGGTCCAACTCCGTTTCTTGAGCTGCCCAGTTACGAAATTGAGTTTTCGGGCAGCGGCAACGGTGTGAACTCGAGCACCCAGGGAATGGGCATTGATAACCAGTTTATTGATCACGGCGAAACGCTGACGCTTGAGTTCTATAATCCCGGTCTTGCCGGTGATGATACTGCCAATGCGACGTCCGGTCCCGCTGATGCCACGGAGCGTTTGATCAGCAGTTTAGACTTTACCAACAACAGCAACGATGGCGGTACACTAAACTGGACTGTCTACAACACCGTGGATGGCACTACGGATTCAGGCACGGTGAACGAGGTGGACGGCCACTACCTGATTGAAGCTGACATTGATTTCAACAAAATTGAGATAACGGGTGGTACTGACGCAAATGCACGACTTACCTCAGTGGTAATTGGAGAGAGGATACTGCCCGATGGTGAGGATATTACGTTCACTGTGACCGGCACCGACGGCGATGGGGATGTTACGTCTTCCGATGAAGTTACCGTCACTATATTGCCGGAAGCAGAGGCCGCTCCCCTGGATGCGTCGTTTGCACTGGCGTCGGAGGAAACCCAGGAGTCTGCGCTCGTTGAGAGCGATTCCGATGGCGACAGCCTGATTGCCACCGAAGGTGACGATGTCTTCGCCTTCACCCTGGATGACAGTGGCAATCCGCCTGCCGACGTGAGTATCGCGGACTTTGGTGCAAGTGGAAGTGATTCCCTCGATCTGCGCGACTTGTTGCTGGGTGAAGAGCAAGAGGGCGCTGATTTGACCAGCTATCTGAACATGGAGTACGTTGCCCCGGATACGATAGTACAGGTCAATACCAGTGGCGGTCTTGTCTACACGGCGGATGGTGTTGATCCTGCCACCGTTGACCAGACTATTACCCTGGAAGGTGTGGATTTGTTAGGTGGTAATGACAGCGCCACGGCCATACAGCAGATGCTGGAAGCGGGCAAGCTGATTACTGACTAGGTACCCACTGCGCTATGATCAATCCCCGCCACCTTCCCAGGTGGCGGGGAGTTTTTTTGGGAGAGACGGAATGCCCTTTGTAAAACGCGATGCAGCATGGCGTAGTGATTGCGGTCAGTCAGGAACCGGGAGCCGGCTTCTCTGAGCAGTTATCGAACGATGATCCGGCGCTTGCCGCATTTGTTGCGAGGATTCGGCAGCGAGGCGTCCGCCCTTGACGCCACCGACCAGGACCTTATCCGGGTGCTGGAAGACGTGGTGGATTTGCTGATCGCCAAAGGCCTGATTCTGTTTACGGAACTGCCGGTGGATGCGCAGCAGAAAATCATGCGGCGGCAGCAAATGCGCTCCGCGATGGGTAGTACACTGGATTTGATCAGCGAGGACTAATCACTTGACTCACTCCGGGGTCGCCGCTTACCCGGCGCACCCCGCGATGCTTCAGCCGGCGAGAGAAATACCGGGGCCGGTGGCGCCATCGATACCCAGATCCTTCAGGGCCTCCCATTCCGCGCCACTGTTCACGCCTTCGGCGATCATCCTGACACCAATGGTATGTCCAATGGTGCACAATGTGCGCAGCAGCGTCTGGTTGCCGGGATTGCTCTGTATCTCGCGCACAAAGCTGGCATCTACTTTAAGGTAGTCCAGGCCGACATCGTGTAACTGCCCCAGTTTAGCCAGCTGGTGCCCTATATGTTCGATGCCGACATGCCCGCCATGCGCCTTGATGCGTGCGGACAGACGCTTGAAGTTCTCCAAATGGCGAAAGGCCACCGCTTCGGGAATTTCTATCCACAGTCTGGCGATGGCCCGGCTGCGGGTGTTGAGATGTTCCTCGGCCCAGCTCAGGAAGCTGTTGTCGGCAATGGCGGCCACGGACAGGTTGATGGCAATGGGTAACTGGGAACGCTCTATGGTGCCAAGCGCCAGTTCAAACACCTGCTTGTCCAGTTCGCCCGAGAGCTGTATGCGATGGATCCAGGGCAGGAACTGGCCGGCGCTCCATGTCTCACCCTCCCATTGCAGGCGGACGGGTGCCTCATAGTGGATAAGTTGGTTATCGAGGTCGATGACAGGAAATTGCGCGAGTGAGAAGCCGCGCAGTCTGAGCGCCTTTTCCAGGATGCCACGCCAGTGCTCCACCTGCTCTCGCACCGGCCTGATCTGGATGTCGCCCTTGTAGGCCTCGGTAACCGAGGATACCCGCTCCCGTTCCGCCGCTATCAAAGCGCCATCCATCCTGTTCAGCAGTTCCGTGACCGCGTCGCGGTGTTTATAGACGGTCGTCCCTCCAGGCAGCAGGACGCCCTCGCCCATGCTGTGGTCCTCCAGCACCGCGAACATGGCCTCCTGAACCTGGTGGCCGAGCTCCCCGGCCTCCAGTTTGCGCGGCGCCAGGACCGCAAAATCCGAACCATTCAGGCGCGCTGCAGTCCAGCCGCGGTGCTGCATGATGATCGCGTTAATCGCGCTTCCGATGTCGTGCAACAGGCTGTCGGTGGCTTTGCGGCCGTAGATCTGGTTGAGCCGGCCAAGGCCGACTAACCGGATGATGCACAGCGTGCCGGAGGAATTGTCATCGTTATTTTCAAGGGCGGCCTCCAGTGCGTTCAGAAAGGGCTCCCTGTTATTCAGGCCCGTAATCTTGTCGACATGCGCATCACGCTGTAATTTCTGCAGGCGATTTGCTTCCTGCCCCAGCATTGACTTGACCCGCGTGGACAGTTCGTTCATGGCGCGCACCACCTGCCGGAATTCCAGCGTGGTTGGCTCGGGGATGGTGGTGACGAAGCGCCGGCTGCCGATCGCTTCGGCCTGTTCCACTACCTCTGCCAGTGGATGCAGAATCCGCTTCAGTAACCTGTGCCCCACAAAACCCGCAGCAAGCCCGGCCAGCAGAAAGACGCCGGCGAGCATCAGGGTGGTCTGCCACAACTCTTTGTAGGCGAAGCGGGATTGGCTGCGCAGGGTTAGCGTGCCTGCTTGTTGCCAACCTGCCTGAACAGTAGCAACGCCAGGTTCAACTTCGATAGGAAACAGGCTCATGAACCAACCGGGGGCCCCTGCCTGTGCCTGATCGGCTACCCGGCGGATCGTGACCTGTCCCTCGGGGTCTGTCAGTTCGATCAGTTCGTAGAAACCCGTATCGAACTGCGCGGACAGGGTCAGTTCCAGCAGCACTGCATCTGCACCCTGTTGCGTCAGGGAAAGCGCCAGCGACGGTGGCGTTGTCCGCGTTTTTCATGCTCAGCTGCTTTTCGAGGTAGGCCCTGGCCGAGAGCGTGGTGACAAGAAAACTGACGCTGAACACGATTGCTAACAGAAGAACCACCGCTAACCAGAGCTGTTTGGATAATGACATGATCAGGTTCCCTTAAATGTTCGTAGTTACCCCAGCCCTTCCGCCGAGGCCCGGCGCAACAGATCGCGCCAGCGCGAAAGTTTAGTCCCGGGTTGCGTGGTGGCAGGGGCGGTAGCACGTCCCACCCACAGGCCTTTGCTGTTAAAGCCATACACCGGTGTCAGATCGGATCGTTGGGATGCCGGCAGGACATCAATGACAATGTTATCAAGAATCACGGGCTCCTCGGTGGGAGAAGGGTAATAGGCCAGCACCATGTGCGCCGTGCTTTTAACGTCCCCACTGCCCATGATCCTGGCCTTGACGTAGGTGATCCTTAATTTGTCGATGTCGACACCGGCCAATATCAATGTCAGGTATTTGGCGATGGCGAAGTCTTCACAGTCTCCCATGCCGCGACCGATGAGCTCAAGCGGGGTGGCCCAATAGTCATCCTGCCCCCAGGCTTCGGGATCCTGGACCCAACGGATACGTGAGTTGAAAAAATTGTTGGCCCGGGCGAGTTTATCCTTGTCCGGCATGGATTTCATGGCCTCAATCTGGGATTGCCAGTCGTCCACCACGCGGGCGGTGTCCGGCCCATAGCGGGTTAGGGCCAGCTCCCGCAGCAGGGGAAGATTGACCTGCGCCACCGCCAGCGCCACCACGAAAAAAGTGATGCCGATGGTCGTCCATAAGTAGCGCATACCAGATAGCACTTTCAGTGACGACACACCGGGGCTCTCAATGTTGGGAAATATGGGCTAGGAAAAGCTGTGACAAATGCAAAACGCTCGCATCGCTCAATGACGTGACCCGATGGTAGCTCATTTCCATATGTGGCTGTAGCGACGGCTGTCCAATATGGGTCATTCGGCCGCCGATTGTGTGATGTAGTTCATGAAAACTGGACTATACTAACTGTTCTTCGTTGTTTTCTGGCGCGGTATTATGGCGCAAGCAATTATCAATCCAATAAAAACCGCCACTTCAAAAATTGTGTGTCTACAAACGGTGTGTACGGACAGAGAGGGGTAGGGGTATGTTTACGAAAAGCAGGTTATGCGCGGCTGTTATTGTCGCAATTACAGGTACGGGATTTCCTTATCCCAAGCGCAAGACGAGCCGCAGCAACTTCCTGTGGAGGTCTCCGGATCACAGGCGCAAGTCCAGCCACAGCAGGTTCCAGCGATAGTTTCCAGCCTCAAGGAGGCCATCACCCAGGGCGTATTGATCAGTCCGCGTGTAAATGCTGACTGGTACAACTTTGCGGCTACCGGTGAGGCGCAGCGGGCCGCCCGCGGTGGCTATTATCCAAGTGCGGACATCTACGCCGAAGCGGGCCGGGAGGATCGCAACACTCCGCTCATCGACCTCGGTGACTATGGGCGCGACTCCGACAGAATTCAGTATTACCCAGATGTTGTTTGACGGATTTGCCACGCGCGACACGGTAGCCCGGCTGGGGTATGACAAATTGTCCAATTACTACATTTTCAAGCGATCCTCCGAAGAGGTGGCTCTGGAAGTGGCCGTGGCCTACCTTGAGACCGTTAAATACCAGCAGTTGGTGAAGTATGCCGCAGATAACCTGAAGGTACATCGCCAGATCCATGACCAGATCTCCGAACGCACCGGAGGCGGGGTGAGTGAGGGTGTTGATCTCGATCAGGCGGTGGCGCGAGTAGGGCTGGCCGAAACCAACCTGGTGACCGAGACCACCAATCTGCGCGATGTCGAGGTTCAGTTCCAGCGCCTGGTCGGCAGTTATGCCTAATGCCAACCTGGAAGTTCCCGCAGTACCTGTGGGCCAGATTCCGGAGCTGCGCGGAGCGGCCCTGGAAGTCGCCTACCAAAACAGCCCGGTCATTAACGCCGCAATTGAAAACCTGCGTGCCGCGCAGGAGTCGCTGAATTTAACCAATGCGCCGTTTATGCCGCGCTTCGATCTGCGCTACCGCAACCAGGTGGAGCATGATACAGATGGCATTGACGGAAAGTTCGAAGAGGAAGCCATCGAAGTCGTCATGAAGTACAACCTGTTCCGTGGCGGTGCAGACAGCGCGCGTAAACGCGAGTATTACAATCTCTACTACGCGGCGATCGAAGAGCGCAAACAGGCCTGTCTGAATGTGAGACAGGAGATCAGTAACGATTTTAATAATATTGAAGCACTGCGGCAGCAGGTTGTGTTAACGGACGTGAGCATGCGTGCGCAGGACAAGACCCGGCTGGCTTATCGTGACCAGTTTAATCGCGGCAAGCGTTCTCTGCTGGACCTGCTCGATAGCCAGAACGAGTACTTCGATAGCGAACGAGCGCACATGACTGCCGTTGTGGACCTGGTAGCGGCCGAGGCCAGCACACTGTCCAACATGGGGCTACTGCTTGCGTCGCTGGAGGTCGATGGCATCAATGCGGATAAGATTGCGGAAATGGACCTTGATCTGACACGCGATCCCAACGATGAAAACACCCATGCCTTGTGTCCGGGAGAGCCGGCGACGGTGGCTCCTTCAAGTTCAGGTGATGCGTTGGCAACTCTGGCTGACGGTAATGATCGCTACCGTAAATTAGCAGGAGGGGCGATCGCACTGGAGGTCAACGTGCAATTCGAAACCAACTCCTCTGTCATCTCCACGGCCTATGATAGTGAGATTGGTGTTGCCGCCGCCACGATGCGTGACAATCCTGACGTGCAAACCGTTGTAGAGGGGCACACCGATTCGACCGGCGAAGCCAATTACAACCAGTGGTTGTCGGATCGTCGGGCCGGCGCTGTGCGCAAGTTGCTCGTCGATAAGTACGGCGTTAATCCCAGCCAGATTACAGCTGTCGGTCGCGGTGAAGAGATGCCTGTGGCGGATAACAACAGTGCCGAGGGTCGAGCCAAAAATCGTCGCGTAGAACTGGTAATGGACGCTCCCAGGTAAGAGCAAACCGTCTGACTGATGCCACTGACTCCGTAAGGGGCAGTGGCTTTATTATTTCTGCGCTCCAACAGGTTCGCGCCACATCAGCCATACCGGTGGTGCGGAGGCGGCAAACCTGATCTGCTTCTGCACCTTGAATCCGTGGCCTTCGTAGAAGGCCAGATTTTCTTCCTTTGAATTCTCCAGGTAGGCTGGCATTCCCTCGGTATCACACTGACGCAGCACATGAGAAATAAGGGTGGTGCCTATGCCGTGGCCTTTATTGTCCGGCGTGACGCCGATGGCGAACAGATAATAGTGAGGGGTTTTTGGGTGATGTTTTTCTGTCTGCATACCGCTCAACAGCAGGCGATAGACACCGGTCAGGCCGCCGACCTTCATTACCTTGACGACACTTGATAGCGTGAACGGCCAGCTGAGCTTTTGGCCGGGGCCCAGCCATGATGCTGCGCCGCGTCCCTGCGGGTCCAGATAGGTGAGCTGGTGCGGAATAAAGACTGGTAATGTCATCTGGAAAAACGACTCCAGTGTCCGCGGATTATTACAGGACCAGTTGATTACCGGGTCATCGCGAAATGCCTCGGCCAGTATGCGGATCGCGTCAGCGGTGTTTGATCCATCTACCGGTTTGATATTCATTACAGTGCAACCTCCCTGCATGGGCATTTCCCCGCCAGCAGCCATTTATCGAATGGCCACAGCAGACGATTCAATAAATGCCAGTATCTGTGTCACCGTCTCCTGCGGAAAAAAGGTGAAAGCCGACACATGACTGCCCCAGCGCTTCTTCCAGGCCAGATCAGGATGCTGCGGATCGATAGAGGGGGCTGTCCACAGCGTAACACGCGGATTGCGCTGTGCCAGTTCCCGGCTGTAGCGCGCCCGCGTTACCGGATCGCCCGGATCCTGGATGGCCAGTATCGGCAGGTCCAGTGTGGTGGCACGCGCCAGCGCCTGTTCATTACCCCCGGGCAAGCCGAAGAACTGCGTGGCCGCCCAGGCGGAGACAGCAAACAGGGCAGGGGGCAGGGCGGTCTCCACCCAGGCACCCTGCTTGAAAGTGTCATCGGTATCCAGCAGGCTGTCCAGCAGGATCAGGCCGTCAAGTTTGGCACCAGCGTGCACGGCCTGTATGAGGCTGGCGCCGCCCATTGAAATGCCCATGGCAAACAGGGGCAGGTTGGGGTTCCTGCCGCGCGCCCAGGCAATGGCGGCGGCGGCGTCATATTTCTCGGTGCGGCCAAACTGCAATCCCTGCCCATCGCTGCCCGATGCGCCGTGGTTGCGCAGGTCGATAGCAACGACACGCAATGCCCCTGGTCACCATCGCGCGATAAAAATCCAGTGAGCCAAAGTAGCTGCTGGTGCGATTGGAGCCGCCACCGTGGATGAACACCAGGGTCGCCCGTGCGTTTTGCGCAGGCATCCACCAGCCGGCCAGGTTCAGGTCTGTGTCCCGTGGAGAGACCACAAACTCCTCGAACTCCAGTCCTACATCGGCCGGGCTGCCGGTCACGGCGCTGCGCTCTACATGAATGGCCTCACGGGGAATTGCAATCACAGCAACGTAGCCACAGGCCGCCAGCAGCAGGGGGATGACAGTCCGGATCAGTTTGTTCACAGTGTTATCCAGCGGCTGTGAGGCGAGCTGGCATGGTATACACAGACGGCTACGCGCTCACAAGGGTGTGTCTTTTTTCTGCCTGCGTGCATTTGGTGTTCCGCCCTGGTTTGCCCGCTGCAAAATGTCGGGCTTTCGACGAAGGCGAAATAAACCAGGAGGAGGGCAAGATGTATAGAGGAGCGGGCATGCACGGAGGTGGTGCCAAGGTTTTAGAAACAGGCGGTTACGAGGAGAATTTACCCGGCACCGATTGCCAGCATGTGGTGGTCGAGCGCTACAGTACGCGGGCCATCATTGAAATCAGCGACAAGGACTACCGCTCGTTTTGCTGGCCCTGCCATGCACTGGAAGAAGCGGGTGACTGCAAATAGGGAACCCGGCCCCGATTGCAGTCACCCTGTGTGGGCTACTCCTGTGGCGTGATGGCGTTGATGTGATCCAACGCCTCACTGTACTCGTTTAACAACCGGAAGATGATATCGCGACAGGACTCGACCGAATTGATCTGCCCCACCACCTGGCCAATCGGGTTGAACGCCACCTTCTGGCAATCCCCGCTGCCGGCGTAGCGGTGCGTGCGTCGCACGGCATCGAAGGTCAGGTAGCCCTGCAGTGGCATGGGCAGGGGCTTGGGGTTCTCTGGTTTTTCCCAGGCCTCGGTCCACTCGTTCTTTAATACGCGGGCGGTTTTGCCGGTGAAGGAGCGGGTGCGCACAGTGTCCTCGGAGGTCGCTTTCATGTAGGACTCACGCTGGGCGGGTTCTGCGTGAGCTTCCACCGAATTCAACCACAGCGAGCCCATCCATACACCGGCTGCACCCATGCCCATTGCGGCCAGCATCTGGCGGCCATTGCCAATACCGCCCGCTGCGAGTACTGGCAGAGGCGCCACGGCATCCACCATTTGTGGCCACAGGATCATGGAGGTAACCTCACCGGCATGGCCGCCGCCCTCGGAGCCCTGGCAGACCACGAAATCGAGACCGGCCTTCTTGTGGTTGATGCCGTGCTTGAGGCGCCCGGCCAGGGCACCGATCAGGCGGCCGGAATCGTGTACCTGTTTGATGATGTCGGCCGGCGGCGTACCGAGCGCGTTGACGATCATGCGGCATTTGGGCCGCGTCAGCGCTTCATCCACCAGCAACTGCGCCTGCACGGCAGAGAAACTGAGGGTGACCTCATCGTCCTTGTCGGGCCATTCCGGAACCCCGGCGTCGGCCAGCAGTTTATTGGCAAAATCGCGGTGCTGCTGGGGAATGGCGGACTGCAGCATGGCTACCAGCTCCTCCGGGCTGGTCTTGTCCATGCCCTCGTACTTCTGCGGAATGGCCGTATCGACCCCGTAGATATGGTCGCCGATGTGCGCATCAATCCAGTCCAGTTCCTCCTTCAGGCGCGCCGCTGAAAAGCCCACGGCTCCCAGTACGCCGATGCCACCGGCCTTGCTGACAGCCACGACCACGTCGCGGCAGTGGGTGAAGGCGAATATGGGCAGTTCAATACCCAGTTTTTTACAGAATTCAGTTTGCATGATGGGCCTCGTAGTTCCCCGCGACAGCAGGACGGATTTTTGACAGTCCTGACTCTATAGGAATTCAGATGCCGCGAGAATGACGCAAGAGGCCGGGAAAACTAGCAAAAGTTAACGCGCCCGCGGCGAGGCCTGTCGGGAACAGGATTTTTATTCCGCGGTGCTGTGCTTCAGGTTATTTCTCTGTAATCCAGAATCTAACACTGGTGAGCTCGGCGTTTTGCTGGCCAAGTTGCATTTCCTTTAACAATGCCTCATCCCCGGGGGTATTCTCCTTGAACCTGGCCAGATACCTGGCGGTGTTTTCATCTACCTCCCGGTTCATCAGATCTATGTCGTGCAAATGCTGGCCCCAGACATCTGCTTTAAGGTGATCTGGCATATTGAGGTTTTTATCATTCATTATCGACTCTCCCGGGCGCATATTTCCAGCGGATGGCGCCCAATCACAATCCTGTGTTCACTGCATCACAGCCAACATACCGGGGCAATGTAACGGCGGCGCAAGTGTGAGCCAGTTCTGGATAGATAGTCTGTTTTTGTGCGCTGCTTCGCGAAAAACAGCCCGAATTGCGTTTGGTCGTAAGGAAATACCTTGCCCCTGCTGCCCTGCGTGTTGACGGTCTGCCCGTTCGGTTCCGGGTGCCGGGTATGCAATGGAGCGGACGAATAATAAATTGTGAAAAATGGTCGTGCAGGGCGGGTGTCATTCCGCTATGATTTTTGCCCTGTTATGCAGAGTCCAGAAGCGGCCCATTCGTGGCACCAATACCGGAGACAGTGGGTATGAAAAGGATCTTGAGAGGTTGTAGTGTCGCAGCAGTGGTTGTGAGTGCAAACACTGCCTGGGCCGGCGGCTTGTGGTTGAATGAATACGGTGACTTTGCCGGCGGGCGCGCCGCGGCGGGTGCTGCGGCAGGGGTCGACGAGGCCATGACGATCGCCTATAACCCCGCCAGTATATCGCGCCTGAAGGGCAATCAGTTGTTCGCCTCCGCCGGCGCCATAGTGGGAAACATGAATTTTGACGTGGACTACAGCACCCCGCGCAATGGTTATGCCGATGGCGGTAATGCCGGCGAGACTGCCGCATACTCCTCGATGGCCTATGTCCACGACTTTGATTCGGATAAATGGAGCACCGGCATCGCCCTCGTGCCCCTCGCCGGCGCGGGCTTCGAATTCCAGGACAACTGGGTGGGACGCTTCCAGGCCACCAAGGTTGACCTGACCGTAATGGCACTCAGTCCCACATTGGCATATCAGGTAACCGACAAACTGTCGCTGGGCGCGTCGGTACAGGCTGTTTACTCCAACCTCAACATCCATACTGCCACGCCACGCCTACGCCCCAACCAGCCGGAGGGATTTGCTTCTATTAACGGCGACGATGTCCTGCCTGGCTATACCTTGGGGGCCATGTACGAGCTCTCGGATCGCACGCGGTTCGGTTTGACCTACCAGAGCGAGGTGAAACCCAAGTTCGACGGTGATCTGAAAACCAATCCGCTCGGCCTTGATGTTGCAACCGATACGGAATTGCCGATGGGCGCGTACGCCCGGTTCAGCGTGCACCAGCAGATGGATGAGAACTGGTCCGTGGAATTTACCGCTGGTTGGGACAACTGGAGCGCCCTGAGCGATGTGTTGATTTCAGTTGAACGCGGGACTGCGGGCCTGACGACCGATTGGCGTGATACCTACCATGTCGCCTGGGGCGCCGAGTACAAACTGGACAGATACTGGACTCTGACCGGCGGAGTCGCCTATGACACCAATCCTGTCAGCGACCGGAATCGCAATGCCCAGTTGCCGGTCGACAAGCAGATACGCTATGCAGTTGGCGCACAGTACGCAATCTCGGACGCCCTCACGGTGGGCGGCTACGTGAATTACATGGATCTGGGCAGCGCGCAGATCACCGCTGAACGCTTTGGCGGTGATTTCGATTACAACAATGCCACGCAGTTGATCGCCAACGTGAACTGGACGTTCTAGGCAGAGTCACAGGTCCGCTCCTTCGAGCAGCGGGCCTTACTCCGCTCGCAGGGCCTCAATAGGATCCAGTGCCGCCGCATTCATCGCCGGCGAAATGCCTGCCGCCAGACCCACTCCGCAACTAAGCGCCAGCGATGCCAGCATATAGCCCGGTTGCAGCGCTACCGGCAGCCCCGGTGCGAAGGTGTGCAGGGTGATGACGAGCACCACGACAATGGTCAGTCCCAATAGCCCGCCCATCCCCGACAGCAACACAGCCTCACCGAGAAACATCCACAGTATCTGCCGGCGCGTGCAGCCCACGGCGCGCAACAAACCAATTTCCTGGGTCCGCTCTTTCAGTGCGGTGGTCATGATGGTCAGTACTCCAACTCCCCCGACCACCAACGAGACCCCGCCGAGTGCGCCCACGGCCACCTTTAGCATAGACAGGATTTTATCCAGTGAGCTCAGCATGTCTTCCTGGGTAAACAGGGTGAAGTCCTCATCGCCGTGGCGGCGAATCAGAGTCTCTTTGATGCGCTCGCGCATTTCAGCGGAGGTGCTTGTTTCCTTGAAGACGACGTCGATTTCGTTCAGGCTGTCCTTGTTGAACATCTGCATGGCCAGGTCGACCGGAATGTAAACGGCATCGTCCAGGTCAAAGCCCAGCATCTGCCCCTTGCTGGCCATAACGCCGATCACGCGAAAGCGGGTGCCGCCGACACGCACGTAGCTGCCAAGCGGATTGCTCGTGGCAAACAGTTCGTCCTTGACCCTGGAGCCGAGCACGGCAAAATTGCGCGAGTTTTCCAGTTCACCCGCAGGTAAGAAGCGGCCCTGGGCAACCGTGAAATTCCACGCCCTGGCCATATCCGGACCCACGCCGTAGACATCCGTATCCCTGCTGTAGGTGTCTGCTTCAATTTTGGCCGTGCCCTGTAGCGTTGGCACCACGGCATCGGTGTGTGGCAAGCGGCCGAGTTCGCTGGCGTCCTCCAATGATAGTGGTCGAATGGTAGTCAACAATCCCCCCATGCCACCGGTGGTGGTCTTGCCGGGAGTGATCGCGATGATGCGGGTGCCGAACTGGGAAAAACTGTCCAGCATGTACACGCGAATACCCTCACCAATCGAGGTGAGCAGGGTCACTGCAGCGATGCCGATACTGATCCCCAGCGCAGTGAGCAGGCTGCGCAGGCGCGCGGTGGTCACCGCTTGAAAAATCCAGCGCAGCCAGTCGCTTAACAACATCGCAGATCACTTCTTGCCGAGCGCATCGACGGGCTCCATATCAGCGGCCTGCTGGGCGGGCAACCAGGCAAACAACAGTGCAGTGCCGACGGCCAGACCGAGTGACGACCACAGCGCCCAACCGGGCGTTGCAAACGGCACCGTTGGGTAGACCTGCCTGCCGATGATGACGATCACCTTACCGACCACCATGCCCACGACCGCTCCCGCGGCAGCAATCAGTCCCGCCTCAGTAAGAAATAGAGTACGCACCTGGGCTGCGGGCGCACCCACTGCCTTGAGCAAACCGATTTCTGCGGTGCGTTGCTTTACCGACATCAACGTCACGTTCATCACCAGAATGCCCGATACGACCAGGCTGATGGCTCCGATCCCCGCAACAGCCAGTGTCATCACGCGCAGAATGCTGTCAAACGTGCTGAGCATCGAGTCGGGACTGACCACGGTAACATCCTGCTCGCCATCGTGCAGCGCCTGCATTTTTTTCGAGATGGCAGTCTTGACCGCCTCAACCTGGTAATTTTCCTTTACCTTCAGCATGACCCTGAACATGCCGTGTACATTGAATACTGACTGGGCCGAGGCCACTGGAATAAATATGGCCTCGCTGAGATCTGCGCCGAAGGAGTCGCCAGACCCGGCTAACACGCCGATGACCCGAAAGCGATAGTCCCGCAGTCGAACCCACTGGCCGACGGCGCGACCGTTGTCAAACAGCGCCTCCTTGAGTTTCTGGCCAATCACCGCGACCTGTTTTCCTTCTCCGAGTGCGAGGTCGGGCAGGCTACTGCCCTGACTGACCTCCAGTTTGCGGATCGCAAAGAATGCGGCCGTGGTGCCGATCACCATGCTGTCGCGCTCGCGGGATTTAAAAGATACCGGCCCGTTACCCAGCACCATGGGGGCCAGGGACGTCACCCCGGGAACGGAGCGTTGCAGCACCTCCACTTCCTCCAGGGTAATGGCATGGGCGGCCGTGCCCTGCCAGAAAAAGCAAGCGGAAGAATCCATGAAATTTGAGCGACTGCTCTTACGAACACTGATTGATAACTTGCCGGATCTCATCTATATAAAAGATAATGAATGCCGCAGAATAGTTGCTAACAGGGCAAATGTTGAATTTGCAGGTTATGGAAGTGAGGAAGAAATACTAGGTAAAACCGACCTTGAGATATGTAATAATGAACACGGCAAACGCAGTCATGCAGCAGATTTAATGGTACTGCAAAACGGCACCCCGCAAATCAACTTCGAAGAGGAACTTACTGATGCCGCAGGAATTAAACGCTGGTACCTGATCTACAAAATTCCGATTTATGATACCGGGGAAAATATTACAGGGCTTGTTTCTATGGCGCATGAGATAACATTAAGAAAGAAAATGGAATTTGCCTTAAGGGAAAGCGAACGCA
This sequence comes from uncultured Gammaproteobacteria bacterium, assembly GCA_963712135.1. GTDB lineage: Bacteria > Pseudomonadota > Gammaproteobacteria > Pseudomonadales > Halieaceae > Marimicrobium. Next base: position 30,203 of record CAVQGV010000020.1, on the reverse strand, counting down.
ACCTGAAAAAGCAAAATCTGGAATATGAATCATTGAATAAAGAATATCTTGCCCTTAACGAAGAAATATCGGATAGCCTTGAACATATTAAAAAAATGAATGATGATCTGGTTACAGCCAAAAATAAAGCTGAAGAATCCGACAAGCTAAAATCCGCATTCCTGGCCAATATGAGCCACGAGATCCGAACTCCCCTTAACGCAATTTTAGGATTCTCCACATTCCTGAAAAATCCGGATTTATCTCAAAACAGAATGGAAGAATTTGTGGATATCATTGAAGCAAGCGGAAGACAGCTGTTAACCGTTATTAACGACATACTGGAGATTTCCCAGATCGAAGCCGGACACATCAGTATAATTCATGAAAGCCTGAATATTACAAAACTGCTGAATGAATTATTTATTCAGTTTAAAAAAGAGGCGGCTGCTAAAAACCTCGACCTGGTCCTTAATATTAATAATTCAGCAGATGATATTATCACACTTACGGACGGTTACCGTATCAGACAGGTACTGTCGAATTTGTTAAGCAATGCTGTTAAATTTACCCACGAAGGAAAAGTTGAATTTGCGGCCCGGATTTCAAAGAACCAGGTAGTGTTCTACGTTAAGGATACCGGAATAGGTATTGATCCCCAGGACCAGACTTTGATATTTGAGCCGTTCCGTCAGGTGGAGACTACAATATCACGGAATTACGGGGGTAACGGACTCGGTTTATCCATTTGCCGTGCTCTGGTTGAAAAACTGGGAGGTAAACTGTCCGTTAATTCTTTCCCCGGTAAGGGTTCGACCTTTACTTTCACCATACCCTATGGGAGCGACAAGCCAATTGAGGTGACGGAAGAACCAAAACTTCTTGAAGATACAAATTACAATTGGAACAACCATCTCATCCTGATAGCAGAAGATGAAATTTATAATTACCGGTTCATTGAAGAAATGCTTTCAGGCACCCATGTAAAAGTGCTTCATGCAAAAGATGGAAATGAAGCGGTTGAACTTGTTAAAAAATATCCTGATATTTCACTGGTAATCATGGACCTGAAAATGCCCGGCATGGATGGTTATAAAGCCACAAAACTTATTAAGGAATTGAGACCCCAGCTTCCTGTAATTGCACAAACGGCAATGGTGCTGAATGAAAACCGGGATCCGGATGAAAATGCAGGTTTTGACAAATATTTATCAAAACCCCTTGAAATGAAATCATTTATGGAGGTCATTGATAATTATCTGAATTGACAAAATGCCTTCAGTGCAAAGTTATCTGAACAGCAGAAACCGGCCGCCAACCGGATCAATGGTCTCTTTCTGATTGTTGACAATATAGTCCATGGCCTCTGTTGTAAAGGCAACACCTTTCGGTGTCAGTGAAACCTGCTGGTCCATAACCGTGATCAGGTTATTCTTCAACGCCAGATCGAGTACGAGATCGGGCCTGATTTTTTTGCCATCTGAAGTGACCGGTTAGGTGCCGGATCAGTCTTTCATCGGGATTACTGTTAATATTGCTGTGATTCTTAATATGCAACAGGAAGGTCAGTAACGAGAATTCCCTTTTTTGCTGATGCTGTCTGAACAAAACTGATACCAGTCCTTTAGCCGGAGCAAAAATAAAAGTCAATAGAAAAATGATACCGAGCATCGAGGCCATCGATCCTGCTATGGAAGCATCGAGCAAGTGTGCCAGCCAATACCCTGACAGGGCGGAAACGATGCCGAAAACAACAGAAAGAAGGATCATTCTTTTCAGATTTTCTGTTAGCAGATAGGCAGTCGCCGCAGGAACGATCATCAATGCAACCACAAGAATGGCGCCAACGGCATCAAATGCCCCCACAGTGGTAATTGATGTGACCGACATCAAACCATAATGCATAAGAACCGGAGAAAAACCAAGTGAGGATGCAAGACCGGAGTCGAATGTACTTATTTTCAACTCTTTAAAAAAAGTATAAAGCAGGATCATACTGAACAACAGAATACCTCCCATAACCCAGAGTGATTTCGGTCCCATATTCACTTTTCCAAAATACAACCTGTCGAATGGCGCAAAGGCGAGGTCTCCAACCAGCACGGCATCGACATCCAGATGAACATCGCTGGCATTCCGTGCAATCAGAATAACACCTATGCTGAATAATGCCGGAAATACCAGTCCAATGGCAGTATCTTCCTTTACCAGTCCTGTCCGGTTAATCATCTCAACCAGCACAACGGTAAGAAGTCCGGTTAATGCAGCCATCAATACCAGCCATGGGGAAGAGATATCCTGAACAGCAAAAAATCCGAGCACGATACCGGGTAAAATCGAGTGGCTGATGGCATCGCTGATCATGGCCATCTTCCTTAATACCAGGAAAACCCCGGGAATGGCGCAGGCAGCGGCAACCACAACCGCAATTATCTGTATTTCAAATTGTGCTGAGTTCATGTTTCAGATTCTTTCGGTTTTTCCATTGCCTGATCACCCTGAATAACAAACCCCTGTTGGGAGCAAATACGAAGGATATCATTACAAGGGCAAAAGCAATGAGCACAATTACAGGACCCGTAGAAATTTTAGACAGGGATGCGCTGATGGCAGTGCCGGTGACTCCGGATACAACGTCCAAAAATGGCCGCCAGCAGCGATCATGATCCCAAGCTTGTCTGTCCATTGCCTTGCCGCTGCTGCCGGTGCCAGCAGCATAGCGCTCATCAGCACCACGCCTACGGTCTGGAGTCCAAGTACTATAGCAATAACAATCAGTGAGGTGAGCAGAATATCCAGCAATAACGATATTAAAACCGAGTGTTTTGGCAAATTGCGGGTCAAAAGCAAGGATTTTGAATTCTTTGCGTAAAAGCAGCACAATTACAAAAGCAACCCCGCCGGCAATGGCCAGAAGATAAACGTCACTCACCATAAGCGTTGCAGCCTGACCGAAAAGGAACTTGTCCAATCCTGCCTGGTTGGCATTGGCTTGTTTCTGAATCATGGTAAGCAGCAGCATTCCGAATCCGAAAAATACCGAAAGTACAATACCCAGTGCCGTATCCTGTTTCAGATGGGTCTTTGAGGTTATGGCCGTGATCAGCAGCGTACCCGCTAATCCGCTGATTATGGCTCCCGTGAAAAGTACCAGCGGTTCTTTTGATCCCGTAAGGATAAATGCAATGGCAATGCCGGGCAATGAAGCATGCGAAATGGCATCCCCGAGCAGGCTTTGCCTTCTCAAAACAGCGAAAGTGCCCAGAATGCCGCATATAATTCCCATAATGGCCGTACCCATGCTGATGGTACGAACAGTATAGTCGTTGATTAACAGGCCGAAATATTCAGGGATGTTCATATTTCCTTTTTTTGCATTACCCCTTTGAAGTTTACTCCATAAGTCATGGCCAGGTAACTGTCGTTAAAAAATTCTTCCACCGGACCGGTAGCGACTTTCTTAACATTCAGAAAGGTCACCCAGTCGAAATACTCCGGAACTGTCTGCAGATCATGATGCACAACAACCAGGGTCTTGCCTGATTTTCGCAGTTCCTTGAGTATGCTTACTATGGCGGCTTCGGTAGTTGCATCCACACCCTGAAACGGTTCATCCATAAAATAAACCAGGGCGTCCTGCACCAGGGCGCGTGCCAGGAAGATACGCTGCTGCTGGCCTCCCGAAAGCTGGCTGATCTGCCGGTTCCGGTATTCGAGCATACCTACTTTTTCCAGCGCTTCGAGGGCCGCCTTCTTTTCTTTAAATCCCGGTCTTTTTATCCAGCCCAGACTACCATAGGTTCCCATCAGCACCACATCGAGACTTGTGGTAGGAAAATCCCAGTCCACACTGCCTTTCTGTGGTACATAGGCGACAAGCGACCGGTTCCTGCGGTAGGGCTTCCCATATATTAAAATAGTGCCGGCCACAGGTTTTACAATATCGAGGATGGCTTTGATCAATGTTGATTTTCCGGCACCGTTAGGTCCCACGATGGCCATTAAGATTCCTTCCGGTACCTCCAGGTCAATATCCCAGAGAACCGGTTTGTATTTGTAGGCAACCGTAAGATCGTCAACCGTTACAGCCAGTTTTCGTTCCATAACTTACTCTTTTAAGGCATTGACTATCGTGTTCACATTCTGTAAAAACATCCCGTGATAGGTTCCTTCGGGTGTGCCCGGATTTCCCAGGGCGTCGGAAAAGAGGGAACCTCCTATCCGCACATTGTAGCCGCGGCTGTTTACTGCCTGCTGAAGTGCCTGAATATTCCGGAGCGGTACAGAGGATTCAACAAAAACTGCACGGATTTTTCGTTCTACGATAAGATCAGCAAGTCTCTGAACATCCTGCACCCCGGCCTCAGCGGCTGTGCTTATACCCTGAAGTCCCAGTACTTCAAAATCGTATGCCCTGCCAAAGTAATTGAATGCATCGTGAGCGGTGATCAATACCCGTTTTTCGGGTCTCAGTTCATTGATCTTCATTCGCACTGCCTTGTCGGTTGAATCCAGCCTTGTAAGGTATTTTTGCAGATTCTTTAAATAGCATGGAAGAATTGGAAGGGTCTGATTCTGCCAGTTTGCGCGCTGCGAATTCAGCTGTCAGTTCCCAATTGGCAATATCAAACCATATGTGCGGATCATAATTGGAAGCAAAATTTGCCGATGTAATGAGCGTTTCCCTGCTTAATGTATCGGATACAGCAATTGTTATGATTCCGTTGTGCATCATTTTTTCAAGAATGTCCTGCATTTTTCCTTCGAGATGCAAGCCGTTATAAAAAATGATATCCGCATTATAGAGGAGATTAACATCTCCTTCACTGGCTTTGTAAAGATGCGGATCCACACCCGCGCCCATCAAACCCTGGACTTCGATTGCATCGCCGCCGATCGAACTGATCATTTCGCTGATCAGGGATGTTGTGGCCACGATCTTCAATTTTTTCCCCTTCTCTTTATTCCCGGGCTGTGTTGTACAGGAACCCACTATAACAATTACCACTATCAGGATGAAGTAGCGTTTAAGCATATTAAAAAATTTTATTTTGAAACCTTAATTCATTCGGAAAATGGCTTTACATAGATGATATTGGCGAAATCCCTGTTCAGCAATACTTTCTTATTGCCCTGTCTGATTTCGGTCATGTTAATTTTTTCATACTGGTTGAAGTACCTTCAGTTTAGAACCGATGTGAATTTTATTGCTCTTGCAGAAATCAAAAAACTCCTTGTCGGAACTGATCAGTCCCGTTATTTCGTAAATAGCGCCGGAAGGAACAAAGGATAAAACGCTTTGCTCCGATGGATACCCGATGCCCCCTTTGGAATCGGGTATGGGCTCTCCATGGGGATCAAACTCAGGATTTCCCAGGAATGCGCTGATCTTTTCAGCTAAGAAATCCGACGTCTGGTGTTCCAGTAATTCCGCTTCACGGTGTATTTCGTGAAGTGAAAGATGAAATACCCGGAAAAGAAAAGCCTCCCAGAGCCGGTGCTTGCGGATTACATGGAGGGCCATTTTTTTACCCCCTTCGGTGAGCTTGAGTTCCTGGTATTTTTCATAGTAAATCAGATTCCTTTCTGCCAGTTTACGCGACATATCGGTAGCTGCTGCGCCTGAAATTCCAAGTGCTTTGGCAATCGTACCCGGACGCGAATCAAATCCCTCGTTCTGCTGGTGCTGATACACTATTTTTACAAAATTTTCAATGGCTGTTGACATAATTATGGCAGACTAAAATATTTATTTAAGTATGCTTAAATTATAACAGACGACCACTGAAATTGTTCCGGAAAAATTGTTTTAAACAAAGCCTTGTTTTCGTTGTTGATCCTGTTTTAAAAAATTCAACCCCATGAAAAAGCATGTCAGTTTTACTTCTGTCATCTTACTGGTCGCAGCCTTCGCACATTTTCCTGCAGCAACGGTCAGGAAAGCGGAAGCCGCGAAAGTTTAAAAGCCGCTAACGATTCGCTGATGCAGCAACTCGGGAAACTCCATGCCATTGAGCAACAAGAGGAAGCCAATAAAATGCTGGTTTCTCAAATGTACCAGGAATTGTTTGGCGATAAAAATGTGGAGGCTGCCGATAAGTATATCGTTGAAAATTATATTCAGCATAATCCCAATGTTGCCGACGGAAGAGCGGCTCTCAAAGAGGCATTGGGAACCTCGGTTCAAAAATGCTCCGAAGGAGACAATCGACATACAGCATTTATCAGCTGACGGAGATCTTGTTTACATTCATACCCGGTCAAAAATGGGAGGCCAAACTGTTTCCATCATTGATATTTTCAGAGTTGAAGACAGCACGGTTGTTGAGCACTGGGATGTCATTCAGGAAGTACCGGCAAAGGCTGCGAATGATCACCCGATGTTTTGAGAATTTTATTTTATTAAAGTTTATTCCGGGTCCTGCTTTTCTTCACTTGTGCCTAAGGCAACTTCGCAGAAAATCGATCGTATAAACGGTTGGTCCTGATCATTTATCGGTGCAACCCATTGGATTATTGTATGTCTTTAACATATGCATAGAAGACAATAAGGATTATAGCTTTGTTCCAATGGGTTACTTTCAGACTCTTCAGAATATGGTATGATTATTGATTATTCATTATTAAATACAAAATCACATAAAATGAAAACACGCAAACTTCAGTTAGCAGGCGGTATCATCCGCTCCGGTTTATTACTTTCATTAATGGTCCTGTTGGTGCAATGTGTCGGTCCCCGTGGTCCCCGCGGATTGGATGGCAATGACGGGCTGGATGGTGATGATGGTCTGTCTGCCTATTCAATCATATACGACGTTGAGCCGCTGGATTGGGATGGCGATGTAAACGGATACAGCGTATTTCTTGATGTTCCCGAAATTACCGATGATATATATTATGACGGCGCGGTTCTGGTTTACCGCTTAATCGAAAATAATCCCAAAAGCTTTAATCTGGTTCCTTATACTTATGTAGATAATGATTTCATGATCTACCTGGACTTTGACGCTTATGTAGGGGGCCTCGACATAATTTATAAGGAAGTACTTGCAGGAGTTTATATACTTTTGCGCCTGAGGTGACCATGTCATTTAAAATAATACTTATCCAGGGTATTCCACTGATCAATCTGAAAAATATAGTGGACATCAGGGATTACGATGCCGTCACCAGAACTTTCAAACCTGACGTAAATAAGAAGATTCTTCCGGTATTTTAGTGGAGGATGCACTGGCCTTCGACTCCGCTCAGGCTGACGACTATGTCATGCTGAGCGGAGTCGAAGCATTTTATTACTTAAAGCACAATCTTCGGTGCCCCAAACGTATTGGGATCGCCATTCAGACCGTGTTTGTAATTAACTACCTCTACCGTTTTCGGTACGATTTTTATCAGCACAAAAACATCTTTCCAGTTCACCATTCCTTCCCAGTATTCGCGTTTCATTTTCACCAGAAGCTTTTTATCATCAATTACTTCAGCAGTGCCGGTGATATTAACATATCCTTTGGCATTTACATGATCGGCCCAGTAAACGCATACCTTGGGATTGGCCTTGATCTCTTTGGCCTTCCGGCTGGTTCGTGAAGTGGCAAACCAAATAACAAATTCATCTTTAAGCGGGAAGGGATTCATAGTACGGATCTGTGGCTGACCAGTGGAATCCATCGTAACCAGAGCACAAAAATGGGTTTCGGTTATGATTTCCTTCGCGGCTACCATGATCGAATCCTTCGAAAAGGAGCTCTGTGCCTGTAATTTTAAGGGTAAAACGAAAGCAAGCAGTGCGAAACTGCCGATAAGAAATAATGAATATTTTTTCATGCGAATGTTGGTAAGGTTTATAAGAATGGTAAATATATGATCCGTCACCGTGATTTTACCCTATGAACATGCGCAATTTCATTAATTCGCTTCCATAAACCCGTCAATTTCTTTCCTGTAAGGAACAGATGGCTGGGCTCCCAGCCGCGTAACAGAAATAGCCGCTGCGGCACTTGCAAACTTAATGGAGTCGGCAATGGATCTGCCTTCGGTCAATGCCACCGCCAGGGCGCCACAATAGGTATCTCCGGCAGCAGTTGTATCTACTGCATTAACCTTGTATCCTGCAATGAATTGTTTCGTTTTGCCGTCATCCACATACGAGCCTCTGGCCCCCAGGGTGACAATCACCGTATTTACCCCTTTCTTCAACAATACCTGCGCCGCTTTATCAATGTTTGCATCGGTATCGGCATTGATGCCGGTAAGCAATGCAGCTTCGGATTCATTTACAATGAGAATGTCGGTTCCGGCCAGGTATGCATCTTCAATAACAATCGCAGGTGCTAAGTTGAGGATGACTTTCCTTCCCAGCCTTTTTGCCGTATCAATAATGTATCTTGTAGTATCAACCGGTATCTCCATTTGAAGAATAATATATTCTGCATCCCTGATTACGTCAGTAGCTGAGTCAATGTGTTCCTGTGATAATGAAAAATTAGCGCCCGGAGCCACCGCTATGGAATTCTGACCCTTTTCATCCACCAGGATCAGGGCGGTGCCCGTAGCCACACCTTTTTCCACAACGGCAAAATTCACATCGAGCTTGTCCTTTTTGAAACTTTCGATCATGCGTAAGGCATTGTCGTCATCACCCAGGCAGGTTACGAAGGATACCTGATATCCTTACCGCCGCCCTGGCAGCCCCAATGGCCTGGTTGGCACCTTTGCCCCCGAATACCTGGGTAAAAACCCCGCCGGTGAGTGTTTCGCCGGGTGCCGGAATCCGTTTTAACTTTACGATCATATCCACGTTGGAACTCCCGATTACCGTGATTTTCTTTGTCATATGCAATTCTTTTTATATTTATCAAGTTGTTGGAACGCAATATCTATCGGCCAGGTAATGCAAAAGCCACATAGGCATCAGCTGACCGGGTATTGAGTTTGCCGCCCCCGCAGGCTACTACAATGTATTCCCTGCCATTCAACTCATAAATGGCAGGTGTTGCAAAACCGGGTGCCGGTAAAGTGAGTTCCCATAAAATTTTTCCGGTCTTTTTGTCGAATGCCCGGAATTTGCTGTCACGTGTTGCTGCTATAAAAACCAATCCTCCTGCTGTCACTGCCGGTCCGCCATAGTTTTCAGTTCCGGTGGGAGGTATTCCTTTTTCTGTTAATTCCGGATATTCGCCCAATACTTCCTGCCAGACGAATTCGCCGGTGTTCAGATCAATGGCGCTTAGCGTACCCCATGGAGGACTGATGGCAGGATAGTCACCGGGACTGAGGAATTTGATATAGCCGTTGATTTTGTAAGAATTTTTGTTGTTTTCGTCCGATTCGGTTATAAATTCATAAGGATTATCCTGATCATTTTTTATATCCAGAACCAGCGATGCCAGGGCTTCTTTTTCCTCGCCGGCCAAATGTTTGAATGCCGGCATCATTCTTCTGCCGTTGTTCATAAGTGCCATGAATTCCTGCTTATTTAACCGGGCTTTCAGATCAACCAGCGACGGATTATTGCCAATGCCCTGTTTTTCGGCACCATGGCACACGAGACAATATTGCTGATATAACCTGTTTCCGGCCTGAAACCATGATTCATTTGTTGGTATATCTGTCCGGGTTTCCCTCATTTGCATGATCCACGCCATTTCGTTGGAATTTACATATAAAATTCCTGTTTCAGGGTCCACAGCAGGTCCACCCCATTCTCCGCCCCCGTCATATCCCGGAAATACAAGTGAAGGTGTTTTACCCGGGGGGATAAACATATTTCCATGCCTGAAACTTCTTACCGCATTTCGCAGGCCTTCCTGAATACTGTCCCCGAGCCAGGGATTGACATCATTCTCCGTCAGCGTTTGCCGGGCAAAGGGTGCCGGCTTGCGCGGCACGGGCTGCGTTGGCCAGACTTTTTCCCCTTTGAGATCGGATACCGTATCTACGGGTACCTCATCAATATCAAACAGGGGTTTGCCCGTCTCCCGTTCAAAAACAAATACCTGTCCGTTTTTTGTTGTTTGCACAACCGCATCAACACGCTTTCCACGATGTCTTAAAGTGACCAGAACCGGTGGAGCCGGAAGATCCTTATCCCACAAGTCGTGATGAACCATTTGAAAGTGCCAGATCAATTTCCCGGTTGCCGCATCTATGGCCAAAAGGCAATTGGCAAAAAGATTGGCGCCTTTCCGGTGGCCTCCGTAAAAATCATAAGCTGCGGAACCCGTAGGTGCAAAAAGGATCCCCCGTTCTTCGTCCATGGAGAACCCACTCCATACATTTGCCCCGCCCGTATGTTCCCATGCTTTCGGATCGTCCCATGTACCATAACCCGGTTCGCCGGGTTGCGGAATGGTATGAAATATCCAAACCAGTTTCCCTGTATGTACATCGTAGGCCCTGATATGCCCCGGTGCGGAAGGGGGTGCCTCATCAACCCGCGACCCCAGTATAAGCAGGTCTTTATAAATAATACCCGGTGAAGTATTCACAACAAACAGATCTTTTACATCCCTTCCCAGGTCATCGTGCATATCAATCCAGCCACCGTTGCCAAATGATTGGACGGCCTTGCCCGAAACTGCATCAACGGCAAATGTCTTTGACGCTGCCGTATAAAAAAGCACGCCTGTCCTTGCCGTCAGTCCAATAAGCCACACCCCTGCAATTATGCATTGCAAATTCAGTTTTGCCGAAAACTGCTCCGGGATTCGGATCAAATACCCATTGTCGCTCACCGGTTGCAGCATTTACGGCAAAGAGTTTCGTCGTTGGTGTAACACCATACAATATTCCGTCTACAATAACCGGATTGCACTGGATTTGAGACTGGTGAACGGTATCGGCATCACCCGTATGATATATCCAGGCTACTTCCAGTTGCCTTACATTGGAAGTGTCGATTTGTGTGAGCGAAGAATATTTCATTCCCGCTTTCGTTCCGTTATAAACTTCCCAGGTAGTGTATATTTTTTCACCGGGCTGCCTGCACGAAATCAAAATAACATTCAGCCAAAACAACCGGTAAAGCGGTTTATGTATCATGCCTGTCGGCTTTATGAATATTATAAAATCTTTAAAATCTTGTTCCCGGCATCTTCCAGGTCATTTCCGAAGGCGATGATCCCTTCTTTATGCCCGCCCATGATGATGACATCAGTACCCTTTATTTTGCCGTTCATACACAGATCTCTTATAGCCAGGGCAATTTCGGGAGTCCCGTATTCAGCATTTACAGGCGATGTAGGCATATTCCCCCTATACTTCTCCCAAAGTCCGATACTGTGAATATGAATAACGGCCATCGCTTCCGGCTTTGCTTCATAAATAGCGGCATGAGTCATTGATTCTGATGAAGCGCTTATCCTGCCTGTGCAATAAATTTCATTCTTATAAAAGTCATAGCGGTCTACACGGGAGTAATCGGCCTTGGTTAATTCATCCTTGCATCCTGTAGCCGAACCCGTAATGATAAATCCTGCTCCCCACCGGATACTGATGTTTCCGTACCCGATGCCTCCCGGATAACATCCCATCAGTTTCAGGTGGTACAGTCTTTCTCTCCATGCATTTAAAAGAAGGTAGTTTTCCTCTGAAAGACCTGAATTTGCATCCTGCAGATGGCAATCGAACTTAATGTAACCTTCGCTCATAATAATGTAAAATTGACTATTACGAACTTAGTAAATTCAGTTCGATTTCTGCGCAAACAGGGTGCGGATTAAACATTGGATTGAAGAGGAATAATTAGTTATTGGATATGGTTGGATTTGGCCAGATGATCTAATATGTGGAACATGGAAATATTGTTTACTTCGATGAATTTAGTCAATGAAAGGATTTGCTGCTCTGATTGAATAAATTTCCCCTCTTTTAATTCCGGGGTGCCATGATGAAGCATAGCTTTAATGCTGTTTTCAGTAACCTCTAAGTGAAACTGCAGCCCCAATACATGATTATTATATAGAAACGCCTGATTTTTACATGCTTCGGAATAGGAAATGTGTTTCGCATGAGAAGGCAAATCAAAAGTGTCACCATGCCAGTGGAATACTTTGGTATTCATGGGTAATCCTTTTAACAACGGGTCTACTTTACCTTCTTCTGTTAACATTATGTCAAACCAGCCAATTTCCTTATGCAAATTTTTATAAACTTTAGCTCGCAAAACTTCAGCAATCAATTGTGAACCCAGGCAAATTCCTATGACTGTCTTTTTGTTCTCAATTGCAGCTAAAATCGCTTTCTTTTCATCTGCAAGCCAGCTATATTTTTCATCATCATAAACCCCCATGGGCCCGCCCATTATAATAAGCCAATCATAATTTTCAGCCGGAGGCAACGGATCTCCTCTTATAAAATCTGGTAAATGTAATGAGGTGCCTATTTGAATAGCACCAATCTGCTATACATCCTAAGTCCTCATAATCAACATGCTGAAAACAATGTATCCTCAGTGATTTCATCTTCATGCGCTAATGCATTAATATAGAAAACTTTTCTCCGGAGTAATAATTTTAAGTTCTGCATTTATTCCGAAATAAACAAAATCAAATTTATTTAAGAAATTGGCGTTTGTTAATTTAATTGATTGTAGTAACTTTTAAAAAAATTAGACAGAATCATTTTCCAGGGATAAAATTACCCTATAAAACCAATTGAATACCATCTAACTACACCCTGTCATGAAGTACATTGCGTTATTGCTCTGTCTCTCCATTGCTTTATCCCTAAAAGGACAACAAAATCAAATCAATTACGAAGTAAGCGGACTGATAATTGAAAAACTTTCAGGCCGATGTGTTCCGTATGCCACAATTATCCTGAAAAATGACAGTATTAATGAAAAGAAAATGCAGGCATGTGATGCTTTAGGACGTTTTACCATTAACCTGAGCACCCCACAAACATATATTTTAACCGTTACGGCAGTAGGATTTAAAGAATTCAACCGGACCATTGAGGTTTCCGAATCGAAAACTGATCTTGGAAGACTTGCAATGGAAGAAGGCACCGAAATAAAAGAAATAACCATAACCGCGCAAAAACCTTTGGTCAAGATTGAGGTTGATAAGATTATATATAGCATGGAATCAGATCCTGAAGCGCAAACCAATAATACGTTGGAAATGCTTTCAAGAGTCCCTTTAATCACGGTGGATGCTGAAGAAAACATTACACTCAACGGCCAATCGAATTTCAAAATACTTATCAATGGCAAAAGTTCTTCAATGATGTCGGGTAACCTGACATGTCCTCGGCTCGCCGACAGCGCACCGACCGCCACGAGGCCGATCGCGGCCGCCGCGAACGTCACCACGTCCAGCGGGGGCACGCCGAACAGCAGGCTGTCGATCGCTTTCGCCAACAGCGCGGCACCAACCACGCCGATCACCACGCCGGCCACCGCCACGCGCAGCGCGCCGAACACCACCAGGCGGAACGTCTCCCGCGCCCCGGCGCCGAGCGCCATCCGCATGCCGATCTCCGACGTCCGCCGCGCCACCGAGTAGCTCACCACGCCGTAGACGCCGACCGCGGCGAGCAGGGCGGCGCAGACGGCCAGGCCGATCAGCAGCGCCATGTTGAACCGCGGCTGCGCGATGGATGCCGACAGCAGGTCGTCGATCGCGCGACACCTTGGCAATCGGCAGCGCCGCGTCCAGCCCGCGCAGCACCCGCTTCACCCGCGAGACCACGGCGTCGGTGCTGTCGCCCGACTCCACCACCAGTTGCATCTCGCCGAGCGCGAGCTGGTAATACGGCACGTAGACCTCGGCCCGCGAGGCCAGTTGCAGCCCGTCGTGCTTCACGTCGCCCACGACTCCCACGACCGTCAGGTCGCCCGCCATCGGGATCTTCACCACCTGGTTCAGCGGGTCGACGCCCGGGAAGTATCGTTTCGCGACCGACTCGTTGATGATGGCGACGCGCGGCCCCTTGTCGCGGCCGTCGAACCGGTCGAACAGCCGGCCCTTCACCAGGGGAATCCCCATCGCCTCGAAGTAGCCCGCGAGCACCGGCCCGATACGCGGCGCGAGGCCGGTCGGATGACGACAGGTCGGTCAGCCCTTCGATGACGAACGGAATGTCGAACTGGGTGCCGAGCGGGCTCAGCGGCAGCGCCGACACCGCGCCCGCGTGCGTCACGCCAGGCTCGGCGGAGACGCGCTCGATCAGGTCGGCGTAGAACTGCCGCTTCGACGCGCCGCTTCCGTATCGCGTATCCGGCAGCACGATCTGCATCGAGACGACGCCCGACGTGCGGAAGCCGGGGTTCACCGACGTGAGGTTGACGAAGCTGCGGATCAGCAAGCCGGCCCCAACCAGCAGCATCAGCGCCAGCGCCACCTCCGACGCGACCATCGCGTCCGCCAGCCGCCGCGCGCGCCGGCTCGTCGTGCCGCGGCCGGCATCCTGCAGGACGTCGGTGAGGTTGGGCCGCATCGCGCGCCACGCCGGCACCAGTCCCACCAGCAGGCCGGACGCCACCGCGAGCGCCGCCGTGAACGCGAGGACGGGCAGATCGAGGCCGATTTGGTCGGCGCGCGGCACGGTGGGCGGGATGAGGACGCGCAGCACGCGAACGCCGGCCCACGCGAGGCCGAGCCCGACGACCGCGCCCGAGGCGGCCAGCAGCCCGCTTTCCACGAGCGACTGCGCGCACCAGCGCGAGGCGGCCGGCGCCAAGCGCCGCGCGCACCGAGAAGTCACGCGCCGTCCGGGCGGACCGCGCCAGCATCAGGTTCGACACGTTGGCGCACGCGATCAGCAACACCAGCCCCACCGCGCCGAGCAGCACCCAGAGCGTCCGGCCGATGCCGCCCACCACCTGCTCGTGCGCCGGCACCAGCTTCACGCCCCACCCCGCGTTCGTGTCGGGATGCTGCTTCGCCAGTTCCGCGGCAATCGTGTCCATCTCGGACTGCGCCTGCGCGATCGTCTTGCCGGGCGCCAGCCGTCCGATGACCCGGTACATCCGGTGCGGGCGCGTGAGCAGCGTCCCGGCGTCGAACGTGAGCGGCGACCACAGCTCCACCTCGCGATCGCCCGGGGGGAACTGGAACCCGTTCGGCATCACGCCGACCACTTCGAACGTCTGACCATCGAGTTGCAGCGTCTGGCCCGCCATGTTCGAGCGGCCGCCGAACCGGCGCTGCCAGGCGCCGTAGCTGATGATCGCGAGCCGCTCGTGCCCGGGCAATTCTTCCTCGTCGGTGAAGACGCGGCCGACCACCGGCTGCACGCCAAGGACGCGGAAGAGCGCGGGCGACGCCTCGACGCTCGCGATACGCTCCGGCTCGTTCGCGCCCGTCAGCGTGAACCCGCGATGGCGAAACGCGCCCACGGCCGACAACCCCTTCGCCTGCCGTCGCCAATCCAGGTAGGTCGCCCCTGACGTGTCCGACTGCGGCTGCCCCGCCTGCGCGTTGCTCTCCCACAAGACGACCAGGCGGCCGGGGTCCGCGTAATCGAGCGGGCGCAGCAGCACGCCGTTCACGAGGCTGAAGATGGCGGTGTTGATGCCAATCGCCAGTCCCAGCGTCAGGATCACGACGAGCGAGAACCCGGGTTGCGCGGAGAGTGATCGCATATCGCTTGAGAATGACACGACTGCAGGCTGGCGGTCGAGAGTGGGCGACGTTAGGCTTTGGGCTTTGGGCTGTGGGCCTTCGGCCGCGATCAGACAACGGGCGAGGGCGGCAAACCACCTCACGCGATAGGAGGAGCGCGGGCGGTCGGCCGTCGCCGGCCTCCGCTCGCGGTCGGCGCGCCGGAAAACCCGCACGCCGGCGATCGGTCGGCGGCAGGCGTGGGGCCCCAGTCCCGCGGATGCGATCGCGCGCTTCGTCACCCCACGCGGATTTCGGCGCCGGCGTGCGGGTTTTCGGCAGCGCGAACGGCACGCCTCCAACGCTCGCGTCGCCCGCCGCCGTCCGCCCACCCGCGCCTGTCCGTGGTCGTCGTCCGTACGCGCGGGCTCAACGGGGACGCGGGGGGCCGGCTCGCGAGGCGGGCACGGGTTGACGGGCGACGGGTCGTTTCCGGCCGGGCGACTTGCGCGATTGGCCGTGCGCTCCTAGGGCCCATGGCCGATCGCGCGGAGCCCGGAAGGAAATGGCCCGCCGACCGGCGACCCTCTTCCCACGACTAAGGTAGAATCGCGGGCGGATGCGTTTCCTGGTCGTGCTGTCGCTCGTCCTCGCCGCCGGCGCATGCCGGCCGCCGCCCTCGATCCGACGCGGGCGCTCTCGCAATACCAGAACGACCACTGGCAGACCGAACAGGGCCTGCCGCAAAGCACCGTCCAGGCGATGACCGAGACGAGGGACGGCTACCTGTGGATCGGAACGCTCGACGGCCTCGCGCGCTTCGACGGCGTCCGCTTCACGGTGTTCGACGCCCGCGCCGTCCCGGCGCTCGGGTCCGGCTCGGTGCTCGGCCTGATGCAGGACGCGGAGGGCAACCTCTGGATCGGCCGGTCCGGCGCGGCCGTCATCTACAGGGACGGGCGGTTCCGGGTCGCGTTCGGCGACGAAGTGACCGCCGGCGACGCGGTGTGGTCCTTCTGCCAGGCGAAGGACGGCGCCGTGTGGGCCGCCACCAACAACGGCCTGGTCCGCTGGGCGAAGGGCACAACGCGCGTCTTCCAGAAGGCCGACGGGCTGCCGACCGACCGGCTCCGCTCGCTGGCCTTCGATCGCGACGGCACGCTGTGGATCGGCACGCACCGGCGGCGGCCTCGTGTCGTATTCGGACGGCCGGTTCGAAGCGTTCGATCCCGGGAACGGCTTTCCGCACGTCGAAGTCCGCTCGGTCATCGCCGACCCGTCGGGCGGCATCTGGGCGGCGACGGCGGGCGGTGGTCTGGCACGCGTGGTGCAACGGCGCGATCACCACCTACACCGTGGCGAACGGCCTTCCGACCGACCAGCTCTCGGCCCTCGCGCTCGACGCGCACGGCACGCTCTGGATCGGGACGTGGGGCGCCGGGCTCTGCCGGATGACGGCGGGCGCTTCTCGTCCCTCTCGTCGGCCGGACGGTCTCTCGGCGGACCAGGTCTGGTCGCTGCACGCCGACCGCGAAGGCAGCCTGTGGGTCGGCACCTGGGTGGGCGGGCTGAACCGGCTGCGCGACCGGCGCTTCCTCGTCTTCGGCGTGCCCGAGGGGCTGTCGAGCCACAACACGCGGGCCGTTCTCCACGCGCGCGACGGTGCGACGTGGGTGTCGACCGCCGGCGGCGGCGTGAACCGGATCGACGCCGACGGCGGACCGTCACGACGATCCGTGCGAAGGACGGCCTGCCGAGCGACGAGGCGTCGTCGCTCTGCGAGGACCGCGACGGCTCGATGTGGATCGGCACCTACACGTCCGGCCTCGCCCGGATGAAGAGCGGACGGATCACGTCGTTCGGAATCGCGCAGGGCCTGTCCGAGCGCCGACGTCCGCGCGCTCTACCGGATCGTGCCGGGACGCTCTGGGTCGCGACGATGTCGGGCCTCGCGCGTTTCGACGGACGGAAGTTCGTCGCGGTCGTCGCCCGGGGTCTTCGCGCTCGACGGCGTCGTCGCCATCCTCGAGGATCGCGCCGGGACGCTCTGGTTCGGCGACGGCCGGCGAGGGCTCGTCCGGCTGCGAGACGGAGTTCCAGCGTCCTGACGACGAGGGATGGCCTTGCGTCGAACAAGGTCATGGCACTCCACGAAGACGTCCGCGGGAGCCTCTGGATCGGCACCGTGGCCGGGCTCACGCCGCCTGCGTGACGGTCGGCTCGTGTCCGTTCCGCCCGTCCGACGGGCTCTGGGATGGCATCGCGCAGACGATTCTCGAAGACCGCGCGGGCCATCTCTGGATGACGTGCAACCGCGGCTTCTTTCGCGTGTCGCGAGGCGAACTCGACGAGTTCGCGGAGGGGCGCCGGCGCAAGGTGACCTCGACCGGCCTACGGCGCGTCGGACGCGCTGCGCAGCACGACGTTCGCGGGCGGGCAGTCGCCCTCGGGCGCGATCGACTCCCGGGGCCGTCTGTGGCTGCCCAGCTACCGGGGCCTCGTCGTCGTGGATCCCGTCGAATCTCCCGGTCGCGGCCGCGCGCCCGCCGTCCGGCTGGAGCAAGTGACCGCGAACGGCGTCACGCGGGACGCCCGCGCGCCGCTGACGCTTCCGCCCGGCGGCGGCACCCTCACCATCCGCTACACCGCGATGACGCTGCTCGATGGCGCGCGCGTCCGGTTCCGCTGGCGGATGTCCGGACTCTCGGGCAGACTGGGTGGACGCCGGCACCGTGCGCGAGGCGTTCTATCCCAGCCTTCCCCACGGCACCTACCGCTTCCAGGTCGTCCGCGTCGGCGGACGGACAGACGTGGAGCGAGGCGTCCGCGCCGTTCGACGTCACCGTCCGGCCGTACTTCTACCAGACCACGTGGTTCGCCGTGCTCGTGGTGCTCGCGGCGCGGGCGCGATGCGCCGGCCGGGCTCGAGTGGCGGCTGCGCCTGCACCGGCGTCGGGAAGAGGAACTCCAGCAGCGCGTGAACCGCGCGCTGGCCGACGTGCAGACGCTGCGCGGCCTGCTGCCGATCTGCGCGTGGTGCAAGAAGGTCCGCAACGACGGCGGCTACTGGGAGCAGATCGAGGTCTACATCCGCGACCACTCGGCCGCCACCTTCAGCCACGGCATCTGCCCCGAGTGCATGGGGCGGATCGATCCCGACGAACGGGTGTAGGGGGCTCTCGCCTCGCTCTCGGCTTTCGGCTTTCGTTGAAACTACGAACGACGAACGACGAACGACGAACGGGAACTGTTGAACTACGAACGGTGCAACGCGTCCAGGCTGTCACGCAGTCGAGAAGGCCGCTCGCTCGGGACGCCCCGGCCGCGCGAAGGCGGCCGGAGCGTCCTGCTGCACGCTGCGCTTACTGCTTCTTCCCGAAGTCGGTCGCCTTCTGCCCCACGCGAATGATGGCGACCCTCGTAATCCCGTCACCCTTGGCGAGCGTCCCGACCACCTTCATGTCGGCGACCACCGTGCCGAGCGCGACGTACTTCTTGTCGTACGCCGGCGCCTTCGCCGTCGTCACGTAGAACTGCGTCGGGCTCATCATCCCGAACACGCCTGGCTTGTCGTGCTTGAGCGCCGCGTTCCGCTCCGCCGGCAGCACCTTGGCCGCCTTGGCCAACGGCTCCTTGCCCGTCACGACCGCGCGCGCCGACAGCTTCTTGTCGATGAGATCCACGGTGCCGATGGCCGGTGGCGGCGTTGGCGCCTGCCCCGCGGCCGCACCCGGGTCCACCGGGCCCGCCCGGACCGCCAGGTCCGCCCGGACCACCGCGCGCGCCACCCTGGCCGGCCGGCGTCTCGAACATGTTCACGAACGCCTTCACCGTCTCGCGGCGCGTTCTCGTAATCGAGCGTCGCCAGCACCCGCCCCTTGGGCGTGTAGATGTCCGCGTACATCCCGTCCGGCAGGTAGAAGCCCTCGCGGGTCAGCGGGTGGTCCAGGTTGCCGACCCCGTACGCCATCACCGCCAGCACCAGCGCCGTGTGTTCCTGGTGCTTCGCATACGGCAGCGCATCGTCGTACGTATCCCACAGCGTGTGATACGTGGAGTTGTAGACGTGCTCGGTCTTCTCGGCCAGGCGCAGCGTCGGCACGCCGAGCATCGAGAACGCGGTGGCGTCGGTGCCGCCGGGCCGCAGCGCCTTCACGTTGGGGTACGGCGACACGGTGAGCGTGAACGGCCACTGCGGGTTCAGGTTCGCCAGCGGCGCCGTGATCTTCTCGAAGTCCGCCTGCCACGTCGGCGGCACCGTGACGCCAGTGACCGCGCCCGGGTTGTAGTCGCGGTTCAGGTTCACGCCGATCGCCGGGAGCTTGCTCGCGTTCTGCTTCAGCCACGCCTGCGATCCGAGGATGCCGAGTTCTTCGGCGGCGAACAGGTGGGTCATGATCGTGCGCTTCGGCTTCACGCCTGCCTTGGCGAGGATGCGCATCGCCTCCATCGCAGGCGTCGAACCGGAGAGGTCGTCGGTGGCGCCGGTGCTGCCGACGACGCTGTCGAGGTGACCGCTGAGGATGACGGCGGGATCCTGGCTCTCGGTGCCGGGCAGCCACGCGATCACGTTGTAGTACTTCACCGGCCCCATCTTGAAGTAGTTGCGAATCTCGAACTCGAGCTCGACAGCCTTGCCGGCGGCGGCGCTGGCGGCGATCTCGTCGTACTGGGTGTCGAGCAGCGTGATTTCGGGCATCGTGGGCAGCTGGTCCCACGACGTGACGCGAAGGCTGGTCAGCCGCCACGGCATCTTGCCGCCCTTGAAGATCGCGCCGAGCGCGCCGGCCTCTTCGAGCAGTTTGAAGATGGGCGCGCGCTCACCGCGCGTCGCGCTGCGATTCAGGTCGGCGGGCGCGCTGGCCAGCACCCACGCGCCCTTGATCTTCGCCTTCATCGCTTCGACGCCAGCCGTTTCGGCCGGCAGGACGACGACCGGTCCGTGCACGCGACCCTTGGTGCCGGAGGAGAACGCCGGCGTGGCGAAGAACAGGTACTTGTCGGGCGTGCCGACGATCTTCCCGTAGGACTCGCCGTGTGCGAACCCGACGGGCACTTCGCCCGCCTCCTGCAGTTCGGCCTGCAGGCCCCAGCTCTTGAACTGCTGGAGGGCCCACTGCGCGGCGTTGTTGTAGGCGTCGGTGCCCGAAATCCTGGGACCGAACCGGTTGCTGATGACGTCCAGCCACTTGGTGGTCTGGTTGTCGTTCTTCCCCATGTCGATCACTTTGGCCAGGACCGGATCGTTCTGGCCCTGCGGCGCCGCCTGGATCGACGTGAACGGCTGCGTGAACAGAAGGACGGCGAGCGCGGCGAGGATGAGCAGCTTCTTCATGAGCGAGTTCCCTTCCGGGTGACGTGAGCCAGGGGGCGGGACGACGGGACATTATCTGCGATTTCGCGGCCGTGCCAAGGGAGGAATGGCGCCGCTCGCGTCCGGGTGCATAATCGTGGCGACATCCCTCCTGGAGGTGCCCTGTGCGCAAAGTGCTGCTGGCCGTCACCGTGATGCTGGCGGGTGCTGGCGCGGTCATGGTGATGACGCGCCATCCGCGGCAGTCGCTCGGCATCGGGGTCGCGCTCCTCGTCGTTGGGCTGGCGCTGCTGGTTCTCGCCCGCACGCAGCTCGGGAAGTCCTTCTCAATCGGGCCGCGCGCGAAGGCCCTCGTGGCGCACGGCCTCTACGCGAAGATCCCGCACCCGATGTACGTGTTCCTCGACGTGGCGGTGCTCGGCCTGGTAATCGCAATCCGCTGGCCGTGGCTGACTGCCGCCTGGCTGGCGCTCATCGCGGCCCACGTGTGGGCTGCGAGGCGCGAATCCGCGGTGCTGGAACGCGCGTTCGGAGAGAGAGTACCGCCGCTACCGCGCGCAGACGTGGTGGTGAGAGCCGTGCGCCGGCGCCTGAAACGCGGCGACCGGACGAGCGAAACTGCACCCGTTGAACTGCTTGACAGCCTGAACGCGTTGCCCCGTTCGTAGGTTCAACCGTTCCAGTTCTTCGTTCGTCGTTCGTCGTTCGTCGTTCGTCTTCTCAAGAACTGCCCTGCGCCTGTTCCCCCGCCGTTCGCGCACTAGTAGCTGGAGGCGGAATGCGGGTCAGCATGAGGTGTGTGGTCTCGTTCGTCGCGTTCGTCGCGTTGGCGGTGTTCGCCATCCCATCCGCGGCGCAATCTCAACCCGGCGGCGCCGCGCCCGGCCCCGCCGGACCGCGCCTGCCGCGGTTCGACCTGAGCGGGAACGCCGGGTGGGTCAACGCCCGGGAAGAGCTGCAGGCGACGTTCTACGACGATTGGTATCAGGACGCCGCCTCGTTCGGCGTCGTCGCCGGCTTCTACTGGAACGAGCACGTCAAGGTGGAGGTGGAGGCGGGCACGACCGGAGAAGGGCGTCTCTTCGCGGCCGAGTCCGACGTCTACCAGGAACACACCTTCGACGGCCGCCGGATCGCGGCGGGGGCCGTCTACCAGTTCGGGCACAACGCCTGGGTGCATCCGTTCGTCGGCGCCGGCGTCGAGGTGGAGCGACTGCAGCACCGCATCGACAGCACGAGCTACTCGCGCACGGGAACCCTCGTGGTCCGCGCCCAGGAATCGATCGTTGAAACGAGGGTGAGACCAACGTTGACCGCCGGGTTCAAGGCCTACCTGTCGCCGCGGGCGTTCGTGCGATCGGACCTGGTGGTGGCAGCCAGTTCGACTTCGACGCGCGTCCTCCTGCGGGTCGGCGTGGGCGTGGACTTCTGAATCGGGGTGGAAGCAGCATGAAACGATCACTGGCGTTGATCCTGTCGATCCTCCTGTGCGTGCCGGGCTGCGCGATGCGGGCGCCGTCGGCCGCGGTGCATGGCTTCCGCATCCCGGTGCCCCTGCACGCGAAGAGCCGCGCGCCGCAGGAGATCCCGGCAGATTACGTGTCGCGACTCCCCGTCGGCGACCGGGTGGAGGTGGCGCTCAAGAACGGGCAGCGGTTCAAAGCGACGTTCATGGGGCTCGAGGGCGACCGCGTGCGGCTGCAGAAGCGCACGCGCCTGCCGGAACCGCCGCTGTCGATCCCGCTCACCGAGATCGCCGCCATCGGCCTCGACCGGGGCGGGACCAGCACCGCGCGAGCGGTCCTCATCGGCGTGGGCGTCGGCGCGGCAACCTTCTTCGGCATCCTGCTCGCCGCCATCGCGGCCTCGGATTGAAGCCGCCGGGCGCCCGGACCGGCCGTGCTCGCCCGCGCCCTACGCCGCCCACACGATCACGGCGTTGTAGGCCGCGTGCAGGAGGACGGCCGGCAGCAGGTGTTGCGTGCGTTTGAACAGGAGTGCACTGGCCGCGCCGACGACGACCACGGGGAGCCAGGACTGGGGAGGATGGTAGATCGCGAAGAAGCACGCGCTGCCCAGGACCGCCCGCGCTCCGCCCCACTCGCGGTCGAGCGCGCGGAACAGCATCCCGCGAAACAGGTACTCCTCGGCAAGCGGCGCGAGTCCGACGGCCATCACTGCCATCCAGATGCGCTCCGCGGGATGGGCGGCCAGGTGCTCGCTCGCCGCGCGAACCTGCGTCCCCCACTCCGGGATCCATCGAAGCGCGGCCGTCCAGCCGACGCCTCCGAGGCCGAGGGCCAACCCGACTCCGAGGCCGATTGCCGAGCCCAGCGCCAGGCGTCTTGCGCCGAGGGAAAGGCCGTCCCATCGCCACAGTTCGCTCGCCTCGACGCCACGCTTGGCCAACCACGCCTGCACGATCAGCCACGCGCCAAATCCGCAGACGCCGTAGGCAACCGACCGGGCCACGATGAGCCGTGACGGCCCGAGCGCGACCGACAGCGTCCCGTTCACCACCGCCATCACCTCCGTCGTCGCCGCCAGCGCCACCATCGCGTGCATGAGCGTGGGGACGCGGGGCGCGGGCTCCGACCAGCGGTCGTAGAGGTACGGGAGGCGCGTGCGGAAGTTCTGCCACATGGCCGCCGCGGTCAGCCAGGAGTAGACGACGCCCACGATCGCGAGGTACCACTGCTGCGAGAGAATGCCCACGCCGAACGTGAAGGTTCCCAGCATCGCCGCCCAGCGCCGCCCGGCGGGCACGGGCTCGGATTCGCCCGAGGCACTCGGCGCGCTGACGAGCGTCACCGATTTCTCGGACAGGCTGCGCGCGAAGGCGGCCCAGAGGACCGCGACCACGGCCACCTTCCAGGCGTCGGCCGGGAACCTGATCATCGTGATCAGGAGCAGCGGCCCAACGACCGCAAGCGAGACCATCCACCAGAGACGGGCCTTGGCCTTCAGCAACTCCTCGAGGCCGCGCGGCCAGGTGAGCGGGATCCAGATCGCCGTTCCCTCGGAGACCAGCGAACGCGGTCCGAGGATGAAGAGGAAGTAGCTCCCGAAGATCACCGAGGCGCCGGCCATCAGGTTCCAGACCGCAGGCGCCTTGACCAGGAGACCTCGGAAGTTGAAGACCTGCAACGCCGCCATGGTGAGCGGCACCAGGAACACCTGGACCAGCGCGCCGCGGTCGCGCCACAGCCAGAGCAGTTCCTTGCGGTACACCGGGTCCCGAAGGAATTGGGAACGGCGGCCGCGTGAGAGCGCGACGGGGGCGTCCGGGACGCTGCTGAAGCCGCCCGCCAGGCCCTGGCGGGTCGCCCACGCGCTCACCTGCGCAGCCGCGGCAATCACCGCGGCGGCCACGGCCCAGCACGCGGCGACGCCTTTCCAGGGCGACGGCGTGCCATGCAGCCCCAGCGCCCAACCGAACAGCGGGATGGAGAGAATCCCCGGTCACTCGCCCGACGTGCCGGGTCGCCGCCAGCAGCACGGCCGGCGACAGGACCGCGAACAGCATCAGCATGAACGCCGCCTGGCCGACCCACGAGAGGATGCCGAGCGCCGCGCCGCGCGAACGCGGCGGCAGCCGCAGCAGCGCGACAATCTCGATCGCCTTGCCCGTGCAGCCCGCCGCGACACTCAGCGCAAGCCCGGCCAGCGTGCCCGCCAGCAGCCCCGTGCCGAAGCTGCCGTACGTGATCCAGAACGCGCCGACCCAGAACACCGGCGCCATCCAGTAGGACGGATTGGCGGCCAGCGGCGACAGCATCTCGGCCAGGAAGACCGCGCGCGGGTCAACCGGGTGTGCGAGCAGCCACTCCCACATCGGGTGCCGCCGGCGCTGCAGATCGACGTCGGTCCCCTCGCCCTGGAACGCCAGCATCACGAACCAGGCCAGCAGCACCAGCGACGCCAGCACCGTCGCGACCGGGGCGAGCGACCGCGGATCTTTCGCAACGCCCCATGCGCTGCCCCGCTGGACGAAGCCCGCGCGGCCGAATTGCCGATACTGGGCGTGGAGCCGCGCTTCCTGCTCCTTCGGATGCTGCCGGTCCGCCAGCCGCGCCTCGCGCTCGAACGCCAGCCGCAGCGCTCCCTCCC
The DNA here is from genome assembly GCA_963712135.1 of uncultured Gammaproteobacteria bacterium. Lineage (GTDB taxonomy): Bacteria > Pseudomonadota > Gammaproteobacteria > Pseudomonadales > Halieaceae > Marimicrobium. The sequence continues at coordinate 5,252 of CAVQGV010000020.1, read as the reverse complement.
GATCCACCCCGTCGTCCGGAGGACCCAGCGGCTGGCGCTGGTCGCGGTCCACGCGATCGATGACCTCGAAACACAGCCGCGACACGCGCATCTTCCCCGCGAGCTCGGCGTGCACCTCCATCGAGTTCGCGATCACCGCGAGCAGCAACGCGACAACCGCCACGTGCAGTCCGCCGGCGACGACGCGCGAAGAAGAACGTGCCCAGGCCGCCCCAGTCGGTTGCCCCTCGCCGGCCGAGCAGCTCGCGCTGCCTGGCAGACCTGGCCCGCGACCGGCCGCGCGCCACGCGCAGCAGCCGGCGGACCGTCGTCCAGAACCCGGTCGCGCCCCGCACCGCGCCGTTCACTTGCGCTCGGTCCCGGAGAAGGCGCTGAAGAAGGCCGACGCGCTCGACACGAGCCGCTCGTCAGCCGCGTCGCGGGTGTAGTGCAGGAACACCTCCTCGAGCGACCCGCCTGCGCCGCCCGCCAGCAGGTCTTCGATGGCGCCGGCGATCATCAGGCGGCCCTGTCGAAGGATGGCCGCGTGCGTGCAGAGCCGTGTCACCTGGTCCATCAAGTGCGTCGAGAAGAGGATGGTCGTGCCGCGCAGCGACTCGCGTCGCATCAGGTCGTAGAACAAGCGCGTCGCCTCGACATCGAGGCCGTTGGTCGGTTCGTCGAGCACGAGCAGCTTCGGCTGGTGCAGCAGCGCGAGCAGCAGGCCGAGCTTCTTCTTCATGCCGCGTGAGTAGTCGTCGGCAAACCGGTCGAGGGCATCGTCGAGCCCGAGGTTCTCGACGAGCGGGGCCAGGCGCTCCAGCGTCGCCGCGGGATCCAGGCCGTGCATCCCGGCGCTCAGTTCCAGCGTCTCCCGTCCGGACAGGTACGAGTAGAAGACGGGTTCGTCCGGCAGGAAGCCCACGAGCCGCTTCACCGCCACGCGATCCTCGAAGGCGTCGAGGCCGTCGATGCGAATGGTCCCGGTGGTGGCCTTGAGGATGCCCATCAGCAAGCGGAACAGCGTGGTCTTGCCGGCGCCGTTCGGACCGAGCAGGCCGCAGATCTGGCCGGGCGGCACGGACAGGCGCACGTCGTGCAGGGCCCTGGTGTCGCCGAATTCCTTGGAGACACGATCCACGTCAACCAGGTGCGCGGCGCTCACGTCAGTCATGGACGCTCCCAGGAAACAGGCACGCGAGTGGGGACCCGCGTCGCCGGCCGAAATGGCGCGCGCGGCTGCGCCATGATACCGCCTGGCCGGACCGAAACCTGGCCGAAACCGGATAGCCGCGCCGGGCGACATCGTCCGCGCCGCGAGCGCGGCGGTCCGCGAGCCGGCCCCCGAGCCCTCGCCCGCTGCGCCCGTGACCAAGCTGCTCCTGTTCCGCCTGCTGCCCCGGGGGAGCGTGGTGATCGCCCCCGACTCGATGTGGGAGAGCCACATCTACGCGTCGCTGCTCGCGGGCAGCGCGCTCCGGGGCAGTCGCGTGCTGATCATCACGCCCGGCACCGCCAACTCGCCGGTGTCGAGCAAGCTGGTGCAGGCGCGCACGTGGATGCTGACGAGCCGGCTGCTGGCGTTCTCGAAGGCGATGGGGCCCGGAGTTTGGGGACGTCCTGGTCGAATACCTGAAACAACGCTTTCGCCAGGTGAGCGGCGATCGCCGCGTCGAGGTGGACGTGCGCGAACTGCCGCAGGCGGTCTGGCCGCTCCGGCGCAAGCTGCTGGAGCAGCAGGATGCCGACCAGTCGCCCGAGGTCCGCGCGCGGCGGGTCTACTACCTGCAGGTCGGCTCGTGCAACATGAACAACCGCAGCATGCTGATCGACGGCGAGGCGGCCCTGACGGTGTCGGGGCCGGCGGCCCTCACGGGGCTGATCGACTTCCTGATGGTGACGGGGCTGTCGACGTGGGTGGAGACGCAGGAGCAGATCGACGCGCTCATCCCGCGGCGCCGGCCTCCGTCCAATGACCCGCGTGACTTTCCGGAAGTTGCCGCGTTCGTAGTTCGGTCGTTCAGTTCGTCGTTCGCCGTTCGTCGTTCGTCGTTTCCGAGGGACCGCGGTCCTTCTCCTACGACGACCCGAGCAGCGCGAGCAGCACGCCCCCGGCCACCACGCTGGCCACCTGGCCGGCCGTGTTCGCCCCCATCGCGTGCATCAGCAGGAAGTTCTCGAAGTCCTCCTCGAGACCGATGCGATTCACGACGCGGGCGGCCATCGGAAAGGCGCTGATGCCGGCGGCGCCCAGCAACGGATTGAACCGGCCTCCGCTCACCAGGTTGAGGCCCTTCGCGAAAATGATGCCGGCCGCCGTGTCCAGGCCGAATGCCAGGATGCCGAGGGCCAGGATCTTCAGCGTGGACACCGTCAGGAACGCTTCCGCGCGCATCGTCGATCCCACCGCCAGCCCGAGGAACAGCGTGACGACGTTCGCGATCTCCTTCGAGGAGGCGCCGGTCAGCCGCTCCACCGCTCCCGATTCTTTCATCAGGTTGCCGAGCATCAGCATCCCGATGAGCGGCGTCGCCATCGGGACCAGCGTCCCGACCACCACGGTGACGACGATCGGGAAGAGCACCCGGGTCCGCTTGCTGATCGCGCGCTGCGTGTAGGGCATGCGGATGCCCCGCTCGCGACGGTTGGTGAGCCAGCGCATGATCGGCGGCTGGATCAGCGGCACGAGCGCCATGTAGGAATAGGCGCAGACGGTGATCGGCCCGAGCAGTTCCGGCGCCAGGCGGCTGCTGACGTAGATCGACGTCGGACCGTCGATGGCGCCGATGATGCCGATCGACGCCGCCTGGTTCAGCGAGAAGCCGAGCGCGAGCGCGAGCATCAGCGTCCCGAAGATCCCGAACTGCCCGGCCGCGCCAAGCAGCATGAGCCGCGGGTTTTCGAGCAGCGGCCCGAAGTCGGTCATCGCGCCGATGCCGATGAAGATCAGCAGCGGGAACAGTTCGTTGCCGACGCCCACGTTGTACAGGATCGTCAGCATGCCCTCGGGCTGGACGAGCGGCGACAGCGGCAGGTTGGCGAGCACGGCCCCGGCGCCGATCGGCAGCAGCAGCATCGGCTCGTAGTCCTTCGCCACCGCGAGGTAGATCAACAGGCACCCGGCCGCCATCATGACGATACCGCCGGGCGTCAGGCTGGAGAGGCCCGCCCCGAGCAGCGCGAGTGAGTCGGGTCCCACGTCAGGCCTCCTCGAAAGTCACGAGCACCTGGCCGTAGCCGACGGCCTGGCCGGGCTGCACCGCCACGGCGGCCACGATGCCGCTGCGAGGCGCCTTGATCGCGTTCACCATCTTCATCGCTTCCAGCTTCACCAGCACCTGCCCCGCCGTCACCGCGTCGCCGGCCTTCACGGACACGGCGGTGATTGAGCCCGGCATCGGGGCCTTGACCGGGCCGCCGGCGTCGCGGTCCGGTCCGGCCGGCAGCGCCGGGGGCGCCGACGGCACCAGCGGCTTGAGGGTGTCGGGCGGCGCGGGCCTGAAGGGCGCGGCGGACGGCGCGTCGAAGCGGTCGCCGTCCTTGCGACCCGCAGGCGCGATCTCCGGCGAGATCACCGTGTCTGCCACGTCCTCGGCGTCCGACAGCGTCACCTCGAGGTCCTGGTCGCCGACGCGGACCTGGAACAGGTTCGAGGTGAGTTCCTGGACGTCCACGACGTGCGTGCGCCCGCCGACTTCGATCCGATAGCGCCTCATGCGAACCTCCCGCCGGGAGCCCAGCTCCGGTTCTGACGCGTGCGACCCGACCCGACCCAACGGCTTGGCAGCGACCCCGGCTGGTGCGTGCGCATCTCGGGCGCCGCCTGCTTCCTCCGGCTCATACGGTGCGCGCGGCACGCAATCACCACCGCGGCCAGGACGTCGGGCGGGAGGCCGGCGGGTCTCGTCGAAGGCGAGCCGGACGCCGCGGCGGGCAGGTCTTCTCCCGCCGACTCCGCGGGCCCGGCCGGACAATCAAGGCGCGTCATCAGCGCGATGAGTCCCCAGAGCACGGCAAGGAGCAGGAACACCAGCCCCATGCCGTACAGCGTGAGCTTGATACCGATCCACAATGCGATCGTCACGGATTTCCTCCCGCCGCCCGCGTGCCGTCCCCCAGTCCCTTACCGGTCGTCGCTCGTCCCTCGTCCCTACATCGGGATGATCCCGTGCTTCTTCGGCGGGTTCTGCTGCCGCCTTGGTGCGAAGCACTTCGAGCGCGCGAACCAGGCGCGGCCGCGTCTCGCGCGGCTCGATCACTTCGTCGATCTGGCCGGTGTCGGCGGCCATGTAGGGGTTCATGAAGCGGTCGTGGTACTGGGCGACGAACTCGCGTTGCAGGGCCGCCGGGTCCGCCGCCGCCTTCAACTCCCCTCGCTTCAGCACGCGGATGGCGCCCACCGCCCCCATGACGGCAATCTGCGCCGTTGGCCACGCAAACGCCATGTCGCTGCGCATCTGCTGGAGCACATCGCGACGTACGCGCCGCCCATGGCCTTGCGGGTGACGATGGTGATCTTCGGGACGGTGGCCTGGCAGAAGGCGTAGATCACCTTCGAGCCGTGGCGGATGATGCCGTAGTGCTCCTGGTCCACGCCGGGCAGGTAGCCCGGGGTGTCCACGAAGGTCACGATCGGCACGTTGAAAGCGTCGCAGGTGCTGACGAAGCGCGCGATCTTGTCGCTCGAGTCGATGTCGAGGGCGCCCGCGAGGTGCGCCGGCTGGTTGGCGACGATCCCGACCGAGTGGCCGTCGAGGCGAGCGAAGCCGACGATCGCGTTGCGCGCGAAGTACGGGTGGATCTCGAGGAAGCTGTCGCGGTCGAAGACCGCCTCGATCACCTCGTGCATGTCGTACGGCTCGTTCTCCTGGTCGGGCACCACCGCGTTGAGGCGCTCGTCCATCCGGTCCGCCTCGTCGTGCGGCACGACGTGCGGGGCGTCCTCGGTGTTGTTCTGCGGGAGGTACGACAGCAAGAGCTTCACGAGGCCAATCGCCTTCGGTTCGCTCTCGGCGAGGAGTTGCGCCACGCCGCTCCGGCTGTTGTGCACCACCGGGCCGCCGAGGTCGGCCGCGCTGACCTCTTCGCCGGTGACCACCTTGATCACCTCCGGGCCGGTGATGAACATGAAGCTCGTCTGCTCGGTCATGATCACGAAGTCGGTGAGCGCGGGAGAGTAGACCGCGCCGCCGGCGCACGGGCCGAGGATGACGGAGATCTGCGGGATCACGCCAGACGCAGACATTGCGGGTGAACATCTCGCCGTAGGCGGC
>CAVQGV010000019.1:0-26035 GCA_963712135.1 uncultured Gammaproteobacteria bacterium | reverse complement strand
TGAAAGGCCGGGCCGTCGAGGGTGATGCCGATACCGGCAAACACCTGGTGACAGACATAGGCGGTGTTGAGGCTGGCGCGCCGTGCTGACATCACCGCACCGGCTGCGAGACAATCGGCTTCATGCAGCTCGCCCGTGCCAGCACTGTCAAAGCTGCAGGCTGCAGCGCGTGCCAGGGTCTGCGCGGCGGTCAAGCCAATAGCGCAATCCGCCAGCGGATGGGCCACGGCCTGGAAATCCCCCAGCGTTTTACCAAATTGTTTGCGCGTCGCCGCATGTGCACTGGCATCCCGAGCAGGCGCCAGGCCGCACTGGCCAGGTAGGCGGCGGTGGAAATGTTGCCGATGATAAAGGCGCGGCTGGCGCCGGGCAGAGTTTTCTCCATCTCAAGCCGCGCGCGCCCCCAGGTTTCACCGCCCAGTGTGGGTACCGACTCGATATGGTCCGGTGCCATGGCCCTGGCGATGTCGGATGCGCCGACTATCAGGAACAGGTCAGCTTCCGTGCCCCAGGGCAGCAGCGTGCTGCCGGCACTGCTCAATGACACCAGCGAGCGACCGTCGATCACTCCGCTGGCGTCATCCGGGTCCAGTACCTGAATCGCAAGATAGGTTGCGGCGATCGGTCCGGGAAAGATGTGGTGGCCCAGTGTCTCCGCAATTGCGCACACTTCCAGCGCGCCGCCTGCCTCGCAGTTACCCGGGGCGGCCGGTGCGAACGCGCCCAGCTCCGCCAGCTGGCGCCACAGTTCACGCGGGAACGGTTTGCCCGACTGCCTGGCGATGTCCTCTACTGCGTGTTGTGTACAAAAGCGATCGATGGCGGCGCGGATCGCCTCCTGATCTTCGTTGAAGCTGAGGTCCAGGCCAGAATCCATCAGGCCCTCTTGCCCCAGCGGGCCTCGACCAGTGCGCGGCGCGCGCCGCCCACGCCGCCCAGCTCCTGGCGCAGCGCCAGCAGCCGCATACTCCACACGTGCAGGTCGAACTCACAGGTGAAGCCGATAGCGCCGGACATCTGGTGCGTTTCGGTAAAGACCTGATCGGCGGCGTGCAATGCAAAGGCCGCCGCCGCCGCGACTGCCTCGGCCTGCGCGCCGTGATAGGCCGCTTCACGCGCCAGCCAGCGGCTCGCTTCGACCTGTATGGCGCACAGTGACAGGCGGTGCTGGATCGCCTGGAAGGAGCCGATAGTGCGGCCGAACTGGCGGCGCTGTTTCAGGTACGCCACCGTGTGCTGCAACGCCGCGTCCATCGTGCCCACGGCTTCCACCGCCAGCGCCAGTCGCCACCACTTGCTCATGGCCTGGGCCGCCTCTGGCCCGAGGCTCTCGCCAGCAGTACTCAGATCGAAAAAACGGTTGGCTTCAGCCAGTCGTCCCATCGGATAACCGAAACTGCTGCGCACCGGCTCCATCTCGCCGGCAGTCAGGGGTATCACATGCACTTCGCCAATGCCCAATACCAGCAGCGTTTTGGCGTGCGCCGCAAACCGCACCGGGACCGGCTTGGCCAGATTGTCGAGTGTGCACAGAGCGATGGGCCCCGCGATGCGGTGCATGCTCACGGCCGGTGCTACCAACAGTTGCGCGGCGCTGGCAACGACACCACCGGCGCGGGCGATGGCTTCGACTATCAATGCCGCTTCGAGCCCGGCCGGGCCGTTTGCTGTCGCGAGGTCGCTGGCGATGGTGCTGAAGCCCGCTGTCATCCAGTGCGTGATGCAGTACGTCGTCGTATTGACCCTGCCGGTTCAGCTCGATGGTGCGGGCGGGCCCGGCATGTTGCGTCAGCAGCCGATCTATCGCTTCCAGGATGGCCTGCTGATCTTCATTCAATTCAAAATTCATCGGCTGGCCCCTCAGTCTTTGGGTAGATCAAGGAAGCGGGACGCAATCAGGTTGAGCTGGACTTCCGTTGCGCCCACGGCAATGCCGGCGGTCATGGCCAGTCGGAAATTGGTGTCCGCGAACGAAGCGTATTCCAGCGACTCCGGCCCGCAAATGTCCAGCGCCAGTCGGCCGATAGCGTTGTCGCAGGTGGTGCTCAGTACGCGCGCGAGCTGAGTGTCTGCAGTGGGCGGTCTATCCTTCGCGCGGATATCGATGACTTTATAGACGAGTACACGGGCGGCCTCGCACAGCGCCCTGGCCTCGCCGAGCCGGTCCACGATAATGGGATCGTCCAGCATGCCGCGCTCGGCGGCCACCTCGGCGAGTTTGTCCAGGGTAACAGCGGCGCGGGCATAGCGGGCTGCGCCGATCCGCTCAAACTGCAGCGCATAGTTCACCACGTCCCAGCCGTTATTCTCAGGGCCGAGCAGGACAGACGAGGGTACGGTCACGTCGGTGAAAAAAACCTCGTGGAAATAGCGTTCGCCCACGACGGAGGGGATTTCACGCACATCAATACCCGGGGTGTCCATCGGCACCAGTAGCACAGAGATGCCGCGGTGGCGGCTGCTCCGGGGATCGGTGCGCACCAGCAGGAAAATAAAATCGGCGTGATTGCAGTAGGATGTCCAGATCTTGGAACCGTTGATGACATAGTGATCACCGATCTTCTCTGCACGGGTGCGCAGGGCGGCCAGGTCACTGCCGGCTTCCGGTTCCGAAAAACCCTGACACCACAGCACCTGGCCGGAGGAAATTTTCGGCAGGTGAAAATGCTTCTGGGCCGCGCTGCCGTACGTCATGATGGCCGGGCCAATCCAGTTCACGTTCATGTACTGGGAGCCGCGCGGCTCGCCGATGGCCCATAATTCCTCACCGACGATGGAGTGACGCCAGGGTTCGCAATCGCGGCCGCCATACTCGGCGGGCCAGTGCTGGGTCAGCCAGCCTTTTTCCGCCATGCGCGCGCAGAAGGTGCGGCTGAACGCGGCCTGGGAGTCACCGCCGGGTCCGTGTTGCGACATTTCTTCCCAGTTCGCGGGGAGTTCCTGCTGCAAAAACGCCCTGATATCGCTGCGATGCTGGATATCGTCCTGTGACCAGTCAAATTCCAAAGCGGTCCTCCCGAAAGGGTTAACGTGGTAAGTTCAGTGCTGCATTAATACTGCATTTTGTCCTTCGGAGTGTGGGCTGGGCGCGGCGCAGGACGCATTATTTTCACAATGCCTTGCCAAGCAGAGAATGGCAGAAATATACTGACTAAACAAGTCAGGTGCCTGATAAAAATGCTACACTGGCGCGCGCTGCGAGCCTGTTTCAGGACACACTGCAGTACACAAGAATAAGGAGAGGCCGGTGATAAAAAACCTGTTTAATTACGCGGGGAAACGCGTTGTCATCACCGGGGCGAGCTCCGGCATGGGCGAGGCCACGGCCCATCTGGTGCACGGCCTGGGCGCCGAGGTCGTCGCCGTCGATGTGCAGCCTCCACGCTATGACTTTGCCCGCTACCTCGAGGTGGACCTGCGCGATAGCTGCCGCAATCGAGCAGGCCGTCGCGGAGTTGACTGCGGAGCGGGTGCATAATCTGTTTTACTGCGCCGGATTGCCCGGCCGCAAGTTTTCGGCGGTCGATGTGGTGACGGTGAATTTCATCAGCCAACGCCACATGATCAATCTGCTGGTGCCGCATATGCAGCGCGGTGACGCCATTGCCAGCGTGTCATCGGGTGCCGGTATGGGCTACTCCTTTTTCGGTAAACATCTGCAGCCGTTCATGGCCATCACGGATTTTTCCCAGGCCCAGGCCTGGGTGCGCGAGCACGAAAAGGAAGCCTGGTTCGAGCCCTATTCCTTCTCCAAGATGTGCAGCATAGTGTTTACGCTGCGCGCGGGCGGAACCATAACCACGGCTACAGGTGTGCGTGTCAACTGTATCGCTCCCGGGCCGACTGATACCGCCATGATGCCCGCCTTCGTCGAGCAGACCGGCGCGGCGTTCTTTGAGCGTTATCCCAAACCCATTGGCCGCAACTCAACGGCCGAGGAGCAGGCCTGGCCGCTGGCCTTTTTGAACAGCGATGCCGCCAGCTATATCAGTGGCGAAAATCTCTATACCGATGGCGGCGCCTGTTCCGGTGTATTGAACGGCTCCATTGACGCTGCCGCCATGATGCCTGATCCGCAATAAAACCTGGAGTCTGTGTGAGCAAGCCAATCAAGCGCCCGCTGCCGCTGCTGACTGACAGCAATCGTTTTTTCTGGACCTCCGGTGCGGACGGCAAACTGCGCTTCAAGCGTTGCAGTGCCTGCCGTAATTTTATACACCCACCTGTCCCCGTGTGTGACAAATGTCTTTCCATGGAACAGGAAGTGGTAGCGGTTTCCGGGCGGGCGACACTCGCCGCGGTGACCGTGAATCACCAGATGTGGATACCCACCATCGAACCGCCCTACGTCGTCGGTATTGTTGAGATTGAGGAGCAGGCCAGTGTGCGCCTCACCACCAATATTGTTCAGTGCGCGGAAGCCGATCTGAAAATCGGCATGGCGCTCGAGGTGGAGTTCGAGGAATGTGAGGACGTGTTTCTGCCCATGTTCAGGCCGGTGGACGCAGCGACTGCAACCGGGACAGGGGAGCGCTAGTGGAAAAATTCGAATACAGCTCTGCTGTCACCGGCATGGGCATGTCACAGATTGGCCGGCGCCTGATGCGCGACCCCCTGGCGCTCACCATCGATGCCTGCCTGGCAGCCATCGGTGATGCGGGACTGACCCGCGACGATATCGACGGCGTGTGCACCTACCCCGGCGCCATGATGGGTGCCGGCGGTATCAGCGGCGCGGGAGCATGGGATGTGATTGACGCATTGCGACTGAAGCCCAATTGGCATAACGGTGGACTGGAGCAAGCCGGGCAACTGGGTTCTGTGGTGGCGGCGATGATGGCGGTGGCGACTGGATTGTGTCGGCACGTGCTGTGTTTTCGCACCGTCTGGGAAGCCACTTATACCCATCTGCAGCGCACTGGACAAATTCGCTACTCCGGTGGCGGTGGTCGCCTGTCCGGTGGCATGGAGTGGCGTATTCCTTATGGCGCCGCGTCAGCGGCCAACTGGATCGCCCTGTACTGCAGTCGCTATATGTACGAGTACGGGCTGACCCGGGAGCAGTTGGGACAGATTGCCGTAAACAATAGAAAGAACGCCGCCCTGACCCCGTACGCTGTGTACAAGGATCCGATGACGCTGGACGACTATCTCAACGCGCGCATGGTATCCACGCCGTTGGGACTCTATGACTGCGATGTGCCCTGCGACGCCTCGGTGGCCTTTATTATCTCCCATAAGGATACTGCGAAGGACAGCCGGCGGGGGCGTGGCGTCGGATTCGAGGCGGTAGGTACAGCCAATACCGAACGCGTGTCCTGGGACCAGGGTGATCTGCGCTACCTGTCGGGCGTCGACGGCGCCGCGAAAATGCTGTGGTCGCGCACGGACCTGCGCCAGAAAGACATCGATATGGTGCAGCTCTACGACGGTTTCAGTTTCAATGCCCTGTGCTGGCTGGAGAAGCTGGGCTTTTGTGGCGAAGGAGAGGCAGGCGCCTTTCTGGAGGGTGGCCAGCGCATTGCGCGCGATGGCGAGCTGCCGCTGAATACCAATGGCGGACAACTGTCGGCAGGCCGACTGCACGGCTATGGTTTCCTGCACGAGGCCTGTGTGCAGTTGCTGGGCGAGGCCGGCGCGCGTCAGGTGCCGAACAATCCGCAAACCGCCATTGCGAGTGCAGGCGGCGGCGTTCCCGGTGCCGCGTTGTTGTTAACCGTGCTCTAGTGCCAGAAGACGGTGACGCATGTTTGACTACGCTGCCCATGGATTGATCGAGTCGGCTGTTAAACGGCCTCTGCCGGGCGACGGCCCCCAGACCATTGGCAGGGTACTTGATCGCCAGTTGTGCCGCGAACCCTCCAGGCTCGCGTTGGTCGGTCGCAGTGCGCGCTACAGTTATGGCGAGTTGGATCAACAGGTTGCCATGGCCGCTGCGGTTTTGCATGCACAGGGCATACGCCAGTATGACCGGATCGCAGCCTGCCTGCCCAACGATGTGGATATTGTTATCGCGCTGCTGGCCTGCGCGCGTCTCGGCGCGATCTGGGTCGGTGTCAACCGACCGCTCGCTGCTCCTGAAAAAGTATTTATCCTGCAGGACAGCGGTGCCAGCCTGTATCTGACTGACCCGCAGGGCTATGAGGAAATTGCCGCGCAGCGAGAAAACCTGCCGGCGCTTGGACAGGTCATCTGTGTCGACCCAAACTCATCGGCCAGCGCCTGGCATGAAATGTTAAGCGTCGTAACGACTGAACAATGTCCAGCCATAACGGTAGACCCATTTGAGCCGGCGGCGATTGCCTACACCAGCGGCACCACTGGTCGGCCCAAGGGCGCGGTGCACAGCCATCACAATATCCTGCTGCCCGGAGCGATCCAGGTCCACAAAGGCACTTACGGGCCGGACTGCACGCAGGGTGTCATGCTGCCGTTGACGATTCTGAACCTGATGGTGCTGGCGCCCATGGTGGCCTTCCAGGATGGCAGTTGCTGCGTGTGCATGGACAGCGTCAAGCCTGAGGATATCGCGCGCTGGGTGCGGCAGGAGCGAGTTGGGCATTTTGCCTCGGTGCCCACGGTCATCCAGGACCTGCTGACGTCACCACTGGTGCAGCCCGACGATCTGGCGACGCTGGGCCACCCCGATATTGGCGGCGCGGGCATCGCACAGGAATGCCAGCGACTGTACCGCGCACGCTTCGGCCGCAGGATGACAGTCGCTTATGGCATGACCGAGGCGCCGACCATTGTCACGTGCACTGACGCGGACAGCGTGCCTCAGGAGGAGCTGTGCGGCAGGGCGGTGGAGCAGGTGGACATCCTTATCGTCGATGATCGCGATCAGCCGCTGCCGCAGGGAGAGATCGGCGAGATCTGCGTGAAGCCCGCTGTCGCTGGACCTTACGCCAACGTGTACACAACGATGCTCGGCTACTGGAACAGGCCCGAGGCCACGGCGGCCGCCCTGCGCAGCGGTATGTACCACACCGGGGATATCGGCTTTCTGGATGAGACTGGACAGCTCTTCATTCGCGGCCGCCAGAATGACCTGATCATACGCGGTGGGGCCAATGTGTATCCCGCCGAAGTGGAACGTGTGCTGGCCACTCATCCCGTGGTCGCCGGTGTCGCGGTTCTGGGTGTGACGGATGAACGACTCGGTCAACGGGTAGCGGCGGTGGTGGAATTGCGCGAGCCAGCCAGCGCAGCGGATAAGGTCGCGCTGGTGGCGCAGCTGCAATCCCACTGCCTGGAACAACTGGCCCGCTACAAGGTGCCCGAGCAGATCCGCTTCGTCGACACGCTGCCGCGCAATGCCATGAACAAGATCGTCAAGCCGCAGCTGCTACACTTGTTGTGAAACTCACTGTCAGCAGGAGCGTTTTATGGGTTGGATAGGCAGCGGTAATGATCGCGATGCAACACTGCGGGTGCTACCGGACATTGCCGCGACGTTTGATGCGCTCTACCAGTCGTTGTGGACGCAGCCGCATTTACCCGCCGAGATTCTTGAATTATGTCGCCTGCGGCTCGCACAGCTGCACGGCAGTGCGGTGGATATGCAGCGTCATGACTGTGAAATTCCAGCGGATAAACGTAACAATCTCAGCCACTGGAATACGCTCAGCAGTATGTCCGCTGCGGAACGCGCGTGTCTGGCGTTCACTGAAGTTTACGCCATGGATGCACAAGCATTGACCGATGAACACGCTGCTGAGGTCAAGGTACACTTTGGCGATGCGGGTCTGGTGTTATTGGTGGAGGCGCTGGGCATACTCGATGGGATGACCCGGCTCAGCCTGTTGTGGCAGCTGCCTGCCAATACAGCCCAACAGACCGCTTGAGGGATAACATTATGGCTGGCCGACCGCGCGCTACTAACTCAAATACATCCACCGGCAATATGATCAGGGACTCTGCCCTGGGCCTGGTGCCCCAGACATTGGACTATTACATGGGTCTTAACCGGAAAATATGGGAGAGCGGACCGCTCAGTGCCGCCGAGATTGAAATTGCCCGGCTGCGCAATGCGCGCAAAGTGAACTGCGTGTTCTGCAAGAGTGTGCGTTACGATATTGCGCGGGCAGATGGGCTCGGCGAAGACAGGGTCGCCATGATCGAGGATGACTACAGAGACAGTGCGCTGAGTGAACGCGAAAAATTGATCCTGGCCTTCACCGATCAATTCCTGAATGACCCGGGTGGACTCGGCGAGTCTCTCAAGGCCGAATTGTTGGCGGAATTTAGCGCGCAGGAACTGGTGCACCTCTCCATGGTGGTAGCCCATTTCAGCGGCTTCTCGCGCTGTGCCGTAGCGCTGGGGGGGATGCCAGACTCGTTGCCCATCATGGAGATATCACTTCCGCAGTGAGCGTTTCTTTGACGCCTGGTTTCGGGTTAAGCTGTGCCGCCAAACAATCCCCGTGGTATCCCAGCAATTGTGTTGAAATCGATTTGCCCATCGGCAAAACAGTGAAACGAGGAGAAACTCTATATGCCTGCAATGCGCTTTAACCATATGGAACTGACACTGCCACCCGGCACGCTGGCGCGTGACCGCGACGCCATTGTCGCCTTTTACAGTGAGGTTTTCGGGTTTAATGCGATAGACGTTCCCCTGTTCGACAGCACCGGTTTGCTGCTGAGCACTGACGCGGAGGTGAGTCAGTTCCTGCTGTTAATGGAACAGGACAAGCACCTGCACTCGCCGGGTTACGATCATCTCGGATTTCTGTATGAGACACGAGCGGAAGTCGATGACAAGTTGGCCAGATGTAAGGAGTGGCAGAAAAAGGATGACCGCGTGCGCCTGAAGGAATATGACGATCTCATTATCAGCCCCACCACGACTCATGCCTTCTATGTACAGTATCTGCTGCCGATCTGGTTCGATATACAGGTTATTGAATACGACCAGGGCACAGCGCCGCAGAAGGGTTGGGTGTATCGTTAATGTGCTCGTCCTGAATGCATTCCCATTATTAGAGTAGATGGTTCCGGCTTCACATAAAGGGTCTTGAGGTCTTGTGCCGGGCCCATGAATTTGACACAATGTCAAAAAGTGGTATAACAAATAAGCTTCGAAAGTAGCGGGAGTCAGTGGGTGGGCGATATTCGTTACGATGGTCGTGTCGCGGTAATCACTGGCGCGGGTGGTGGGCTGGGTCGCAGTTACGCACTCTATCTCGCTGCGCGCGGCGCGAGGATTGTGGTCAATGACCTCGGTGGTACTACCGACGGGCAGGGTAATGACGCCAGGGCGGCAGACGCGGTAGTCGCACAGATCCAGGCGCTGGGTGGCGTAGCTGTCGCCAACTACGATTCCGTTGCCACCGCCCAGGGTGGCGAACGTATTATCCAGACTGCTATGGACGCGTTTGGCACCGTCGATATTGTCATCAATAACGCTGGTATCCTGCGCGATGCCTCGCTGGTGAAAATGTCGGCGGAAAATTTTGATACCTTGATCGATGTGCACCTCAAGGGTGCGTTTTATGTGACCCAGCCCGCCTTCAGGGTGATGAAGGAGAAGGGGTATGGACGAGTCGTCTACACAGCGTCCGGGGCCGGGCTGTTTGGCAATTTCGGCCAGGCCAATTACGCGGCAGCGAAGATGGGTCTCGTCGGCCTGTCCAGCGTCACGGCGATAGAGGGCGCCAAGTACAATATCAAGTCCAATGTCATCACGCCGATCGCCAGGACACGCCTGACCGAGGGACTGATGGGTGCGACGGGGGAACTGTTTGCACCAGAGTTTATCGCCCCGATGGTGGCGTATCTGGTATCCGAGGAATGTGCGTACAGCCATGAAATTTTCAATGTCGGAGCGGGTCGTTACTCGCGGATTTTTATTGCCTCGGCTCCCGGCTGGAATGCGCCCGCGGGCACCATTCCTTCCGTGGAAGACATCCGCGACCAGCTTGCCGCCATCACCAGTACCGCAAGCTACAAGATTCCTGTGAGTGCTTCGGATGCCTGATCTGCAGCGTGCCCCGGTAAAACTTCAGTGCGGCGGCTTATGACACAAAAGGCTGTCAAGGATAAGGCCGGGCGTAACTTGGGTAGTCGCGCGCAAAAAACGCGGCAGCGTTTTCTCGATGCCACCGCCAAACTGTTGGCCGAGCGCAGCATCCTGGATATCTCGGTGACTGAAATCGCCAGGGAAGTGGACAGTGTCTCCAGCCTGTTCTACCACTATTTCAAGGATGTTGAGGATGCGGCACAGCAATTGGCGCGGGAGGCCTCGGCGGAAGTACCGGCCATGGTGCAATTGATTGACGGGAGTTGGGAAGGGGAGGAGGGCTTGCAGCGTGCGCGGGCGTTGTCAGATGCCTATCTGGAGCACTGGGAGCGTAATCACGGAGTACTGCTGCTGCGCAACCAGGCAGCGGACCGTGGCGATAAGGTGTTTCTTAAACTGCGCAGACAGGCACTGGAGCCGTTGATCGACAAACTCACGGAATTGATCACGGAATCCCAGCGACAGGGCAGGGTGGCCGCAGACTTGCACCCCTATCTGGCCGCGTCTGCGCTGATCTCCATGCTGGAGAAGCTATCGGCATATGTGCAAAGCCTGCGCCATTTTAACGCAAACCGTGAAGACCTGGTGCGCACCTGCGCGCGTATGATCAATACCACGGTGACGGGTCGGTAAAGTGATTTTTGTAATCTGTTGAAAAGGAGGTAGTTGAATCATGGGCGTATTGGACGGTAAAGCGGCGGTCGTCACCGGCGCCGGTCGCGGTATTGGCAAGGGTCATGCGCTGCAATTGGCCAAGGCTGGTGCCAGCGTGGTGGTGAACGACATTGACGCCGATGTCGCGGCCGAGGTGGTCGCGGAAATCAAGGCCCTCGGCGGCAAGGCGATAGGCAATACCGGCAATGTCGGCGACAAGCCCGGAGCAGACAGTATTGTCGCCGCCTGTGTCGAGGCCTTTGGCAAGATCGACATCATGATGGCGAATGCGGGTATTGCCCGGGATCGCACATTTCTGAAGATGACCGAGGACGATTTTGACTCGGTGATGAACATCCATGTGAAAGGCACCTTCCTCTGCCACCAGGCGGCTGCGCTGCACATGAAGGAGCAGGGCACGGGGGGATGCCTCGTGTCGACTGTCTCTGCTGCGCACTTTGGCAACTTCGGGCAGGTCAACTATGCGGGCGCCAAGGGCGCCATCGCGTCCATGACCTACACCATGGCCATGGAGCTGGCCCGTTACGGTATCCGCGCCAATGCCATTTCACCTTCCGGCACCACACGCATGTCCGATACCTACGTCGGCCCCGACGGTAAAAAGCACCCGATGCCCTTTATCGATCCCGAGCTGAATGGTCCGGTACTCGTCTACCTGTGCAGTGATGAAGGCAACTATATCTCCGGGCAGATTTTCGGCACCGGCGGGGAGCGCATCGCACTGCTGAGCCAACCCAAATATGGCCATACATTATTTATGCCCGGTGGCTGGACGCTGGAGGAAGTACAGAAACATTTCAAAAGCAACCTGGGCAACAAACTGGAGCCGCTGGGTATTACCAAGCCGCCTTATCCGTTTGCCGGTGGCATTCATCCACCGCAAGAGAAGTAGCGCGGTATTCACGCGCTGGTCTGAGGATGAAAAGAAAGGGTATCGCTATGGCTGGACAAAGAACAGGTATCGTCGCCTACGGCAGTTACATCCCTGCGACGCGTCTGCCGCTGGCCATGATCCATGGCGGCAGGGCGAAGGAAGGGGGCCCTGAAAAGGCCGTGGCGGGGTTTGATGAGGACGCCATTACCATGGCCGTGGCAGCTGCCATTGACTGTCTCGCTACGGTATGGAGCGCAGCGCAGTGGATGGAGTGTATTTTGCCACCACCACTTCACCTTTCCGGGAGAAGCAGGCGGCAGCCTTTATTGCCAAGGCGCTGGATTTACGCAGCGATATTGCTACCAATGACTTTACCGGTACCCTGCGCGCCGGAGCTGGTGCACTGCTTGCGGCGATTCACGCTGTACAGGCCGACCCGGCCAAATTGATTCTGGTGGTCGCTGCCGATACGCGACTGGCGGCGCCGCGTTCGGCGATCGAGATGAATATGGGCGATGCGGCCGCGGCCTTCCTGATAGGCTCCGGCAACGTACTGGCCGCCATTGGCGACTCTTACGCGCATGCTGATGAAATCTATGATGTGTGGCGCGCCGAGCACGACGACTACCTGCGCGCCTGGGAAGACCGCTTCAATGTAATGCACGGTTACGCTGACAACCTGCTGGCCGCGTGTCGCGGTCTGTACGACAGAACGGGAACTGCTGCCAGCGACTATACCAGAGCGGTCCTGGGTGGCCCGGATGGCAGGAGTCTGGCCGATGCCGGAAAAAAAGCGGGCTTTTCTCCTGACCGGATACAGGACGCCCTGTTCGGCAAGGTGGGCAATTGCGGCGCGGCCTTTACTCCGCTGCTGTTAGTCGCAGCGCTGGAGAGTGCGCAAGCGGGCGACAAACTGCTCGCGGCGTTTTACGGCGACGGCGCAGAGGTGTTGTCAATCGACGTGTTGGCATCCGGCTTTACCCCGCACCACAGCATTGCCTGGTACCTCGCGCGAGGCAGGGCCCTGCGCTCCTATGACAGCTACCTGAAGTCGCGTCACCTCGATCCCGGCGAGCACGACCGGCGCGGCGGAGAGGGCGTTCCGGCTACCATTCACTACCGGGAACGGGATTCCGATATCAGCTTTCTCGGGCAGCGATGTACGCAGTGCGGCACCCTGCATTTTCCGGCCTGTCGTGTCTGCTACAGCTGCTATGCCAAAGACCAGTTCGAGGCGGAGCGCCTGTCCGATAAACAGGGCAGGGTCATGAGCTACAGTTTTGATTATTTTTTTCCCAGCCCCGAACCGCCGGTCATCGTAGGCATGTGCGAGGTGGACAACGGCGCACGGGTCTACCTGCAAATGACCGATGCCACGACCGACATGTTGCGCTGTGACCTGCCGGTCGAATTTGTGTTTCGAAAAATCCACGACGCGGGTAACAAGCCCAACTATTTCTGGAAGAGCCGTCCGGTTGCCGATGCACAGGCTCATACCAAAACGGAGGCGGCCGCGTGAGCAAGGGCATCAGGGACAAGGTTGCCATTGTCGGCGTGGGTTGCTGCAAGTTCGGCGAGAACTGGCACCAGAGCCCGGAGGACATGATCGTCGAGGCGGCCTATGAAGCCTATGCCGATGCCGGCCTTGAGGATCCGCAGGCACAGATCGACGCCGTCTTCTGTGGATCGGTCTATCCCTCGCGCGGGACGGCGGAAGTCGCGGAATCCCTGAAACTGTTTGAGCGCCCGGTGTCACTGGTGCAGAATTACTGCGCCACCGGCACCGATGCCTTTCGCTACGGCGTGGCGGCGGTGGCGTGCAGGGATGCACGACACGGTGCTGGTGGTGGGTTATGACAAGCCCAAGGACCGGGGAGTGTCGGGGCCTAGCATCCATATGAACACGGCGCGCGGCTTGCCCATGACGCCCGCCGGTTGGTTTTCGCTGTGTTGCGCGCGCTACTTCGAGACCTACGGTGCCGGGCGCGAAGACCTGGCGCGCATTGCGGTGAAGAACCATCACAACGGCACCCTGGCACCCAAGTCCATGCTGAAAAAGGAAATCACCGTGGAGGATGTCATGAACGCGCGCATGATCTCCTGGCCGTTCACACTGTACGATTGCGCGGCGCAATCCGACGGCGCGGCTGCGGCGATTATCACGCGCAGCAGCCTGGCGAAAAACTTTCGCGACGATCCGGTGTATGTGAAGGGCGTGAGTATTGCCCTGTCCGCCAATCCGCAGTCCGATCCGACGTTTCGACTTCCTTGCCTGGAAGCCGACGCTGGCCGCAGCCAGGGATGTGTACAAACAGGCCGGTATCACCAATCCCATGCAGCAGATTCACCTGGCGCAGGTGCACGATTGTTTCACCATGACCGAATTGCTGACCTACGAGGACCTGGGATTTATCGAAAAAGGTTCCGCCAGCGAACACATCACCAACGGAACCTTTGCACTGGACGGCGCACTGCCCGTCAATACTGATGGCGGATTGAAGACCTTCGGTCATCCCACCGGCGCCACCGGCGTGCGCATGATCTACGAAAATGTATTGCAGCTGCAGGGCAGGGCGGGTGCGCGCCAGGTGAAAGGCGCGACCATGGCACTCAGTCACAACCTCGGCGGCGCGCCGCAGACCTGCGGCCTGGCCATTCTGGGTATCGAATAGGGCGCACACGAGGATAGCCGCAGTATGTACGAGTATATCGAATACGACGTCACCGACAACATCGCCACTGTCTTCCTCAATCGGCCGGCGAAGAAAAACGCCTACACGCCGCACATGGGTATGGAGATCGTCGCCGCCATGGAAGCAGCCATGGCAGATAGCAACGTGCGTGTGGTCATTCTCACCGGGCGCGGCGATGCGTTTTGTGGCGGCGTGGACCTTGAATTCCTGCGCGCGCACATGGCGGGCGAGGACACCGGCCCCGGGCCGAAACTGGGTGAAGAGCATCTGGTGAACGGCTGGCCGCTGGAGCTGGTCGCGTATCCCAAGCCGGTGATTGCCGCTATCAATGGCGCGGCCTATGGCGTCGGTGTCACCATGACCCTGGGTTGCGACGTGCGCTATGCCGCGGCAGGCGCCACGCTGGGACTGAATTTCACTACACTGGGTGTGCTGCCCGGGCTGGGCAGTACCCATCACCTGCCGCAACTGGTGGGAGTGGGTAAGGCCATGGAGCTCGTGCTCAGTGGCGCCAGGATTTCCGCTGAAGAGGCCTGCGCGATTGGTTTGGTACAGCGGTTGTGTGCACCGGGAGAGGTGTACAGTGAGGCAAGAAAATTGGCGCTGGCCATGGCGCAAGTGAAGCCCGCGGTGCTGGCCGCCGCCAAAAAAGCCCTGCGCCTGGGCA
This sequence comes from uncultured Gammaproteobacteria bacterium, assembly GCA_963712135.1. GTDB lineage: Bacteria > Pseudomonadota > Gammaproteobacteria > Pseudomonadales > Halieaceae > Marimicrobium. The sequence continues at coordinate 11,102 of CAVQGV010000019.1, read as the reverse complement.
CGACGTCTTCCCTGCAGGAGGCTATCGCCACCGAAAAATCCCTCAGCCGCGAGATCCGCAACGTACGGCCCGACGCGACATGAAGCTGGCCTTCTCTGCAGCAGACGAGGCGTTTCGGGAGGAGTTGCTCGTCTTCCTGGAGCAGCACTGTCCGCCGCAGGCGCGCACCACCCGCGATATGATTGGCTCGGATGACGTTGATGCCAATGGCGTGATGGTCATCCCGCAGTGGGCGAGAGAGTGGCAGGCCACCCTGTTCGACCACGGCTGGATGATCCCGTCCTATCCGCGCGAACTTGGTGGCCGCGGCGCGACGCCGATCCAGACCATGCTGTATCTGGAGGCATTGGCGCAGCGCGGCATCTGCCGTTCGTTACACTTCGGGGGTTACGCCATTGTCGCGCCGTCCCTGCTGGAGTTTGGCAACGCGCAGCAGAAGGCGCTGGCTCCCGCGGCCATTCGCGGCGACACCGTCTGGTGTATCGGCATGTCGGAACCGGGCGCCGGCTCGGACCTCGCCGCGCTGGCGACGCGCGCAGACGACAAGGGCGATCACTTTGTGGTGAACGGGCAAAAGGTCTGGACCAGTTACGCCATGGTCGCCTCCAAATGTTTTTGTTACGTCCGTACCGACCGGGATGCGCCAAAGCACCGGGGAATTTCACTCCTGATCATTGATATGCAGTCACCGGGAGTGGAGGTGCGTCCACTGCGGCACATCACGGGCCAGGCGGAGTTCGCCGAAGTGTTTTTCGATGATGTGAAAGTGCCCCGGGATAACCTGGTGGGTGAGTTGCACGGGGGTTGGCGTATCACCATGGGAGCGCTGGCCCACGAGCGCGGCGGACTGTGGGTAGAAGGAGTGGCGGGTTGTCTGCGCGCGGTTGATGATATCGTCACCATGATCAAGCGGCTGGGTTTGCAGCATGACACCAGTATTACGAGCAGGGTCGCCAGACTGTATTCCCAGTCCCGCAGCTTGCGCGCGATGGGCTGGAAAGGTTTCGCGTCCTTCGCCCAGGGCAGCAGTGCGCCAGAGCACTCCTATATGAAGGTCGCCATGTCGGAGCTGCAGCAAACGCTCTATGAACTGGGCGATGGATGTACAGGGCGCAGGCCTGGCGATCACCGATAAAGCGGTCGCCCAGGAGGGTGCTCGCTGGCAGACCGCATTTTTCAATGCACTGGCCGCCACCATAGGCGGCGGCACATCGGAAATTCAGCGCAATGTCATTGCCCAGCAGGTACTAGGCCTGCCCCGGGCGTGAGGTACAACTGACGTGGACTTTTCCCTGACAGACGAGCAGCGCATCATCGAGCACACGGCGCGAACTCTGTTCAACAGGGAGTGTCCGCTGACACTGGTCAAATCCGCCTGGGACCAACCCGAGGTGGCGCAGCCCCTGTGGCAGGATCATCTGCGTGATTGGATGGCATTGTCAGAGCAGTCGCTGGTGGATACCACGCTGTTTATGCAGGAGTATGGGCGCGCGCTGGTCCCGGGCGTATTTTTTTCCTCGTTGCTGGCCGCCTACGCAGCCCACACGGTGGATGCAACGCTGTCCGGCGCGGCAACAGTGGCGGTGGCGGGAGCGAATGGTGACTGGACGCCCAATGAGGAATCCATAAAGCAATTTGTGCCGACGGCCGCGCAGGCACAGCAGGTGGTTGTGGTCGGTGGGTCACCGGAGGCCCCGCGTATATCAATCGTGTCTCTGGATCAGGTCGCAATGAGCCGAGGTAGAGAATATGGACCGCCTGCGGCCACTGTACCGCATGGATGTGCAGCGTGTAGCCAGTGGCCATGAGATCAGTCCGCAGGCCTGGCAGCAGGTGGTGCACCGCGCACTGGTGACTGTTGCGGCTGAATTGATAGGGGTGGGACGCCACCTGCTGGACAGTGCCGTCGAGTATGCCAAGGAGCGACAGCAGTTTGGCCGACCCATCGGGTCCTTCCAGGGCCTGCAATGGAAACTGGTGGATGCTGCCCTGGAGTTGGAGAGAGCGGCAGCTGCGGTGTCCTGGGCCGCCATGTGTGTGGATGCCGATGTGGCGGAGGCGCCCTATGCCGTGCACAGCGCCAAGCTGGAGGCGGGCGGTGCGGCCCGGCGCTGCGCCCGCACCGGCTTGCAGGTACACGGCGGCATTGGTTATACCTGGGAGCACGGGCTGCACTACTGGCTGCGGCGAGCTTATGCCGGGGATGCGTTTATGGGGCCGTCGGACTATCACGCCCGCTGTCTGGCCGGTTTGTTGTTTGCGGCGTAGCGAGCATCGTGTGTGGCAATTCAAGCAGTAGAGGGTGATGCTAAAGAATCATTGTACTTATCGTAATTTTACTTTGAGGAGGAAGGGAGATGAATTTGAAGGAGTATATAGGCAAGTCTACGGGCGCCGGTACCATCCATGTGGAGCGCGGTTCAGTCAGTCGCTTTGCGCATGCGGTGACGGATGCCAATCCGGTGTATCACGACCTCAGGGCAGCACAGGCAGCGGGATTTGATGCGCCGCCGCTACCGCCCACATGGACTTTTGCCGCGGCGTTTCTCGGGGCCTGGCCCGAAGACCAGCCGGCAGATCTCACTGCAGGCGAGGGCAGCCCCATGATGAAAATCATGCGCGAACTGATGCAGAACGGCGGCCTCGTACTGCATGGCGAGCAGGAATTTCGTTATCACCAGGTAGTGCAGTGCGGCGATGTGCTGCATTCGCAGGGAAAAATCACGGATATCTACACCAAGGAATCCAAGGGCAAGGTGATGACGTTCATCGTGATGGAAAATATTTTCAAAAACCAGGCCGGTGAACCCGTGGTGACGGAGATATTCAATTTGATCCACCGCGGCAAATAAGAGCTGACCCATGCGAACTGTGCAAGAGAGGGCACGATCATGACAAACACCAAAGCAAAGACCACAATCAAGGCCAAAAGCAAGGCAAAACCGAAACTGCAGTACGACGCCATCTCCGCAGGTGATGAAGCGCCCGTGGTTAGCCATCTTGTGACGCGCACCGATCTGGTGAAATACGCCGGCGCGTCTGGCGATTTCAACCCGATGCACACCGATGAAGTGGCGGCAAAGGAGGCCGGCCTGCCCAGCGTGTTCGGCCACGGTATGTTTTCCATGGGCCTGCTGGGTCGCGCCGTGACGGACTGGGCTGGCGCCGGCAACCTGAAGGTCTACGGCGTGCGCTTCACCAAGCAAACCTGGCCCGGCGAAACCCTCAGCACAAAGATCGTGGTGAGTGGCAAGGAGGAGACCGCTGAGGGCAAAATCATCATCGCGGAGCTGACCCTGCACAATCAGGACGGCGAAGTAAAATTGAGCGGCACCACCCGCGTACTGGCTGCATAAGCACAAGGAGATAGACAATGGCGAATTTTGGTCGGGTATTTGTCATCGGCGTCGGTATGACCGACTTCAAACGGTGTGAAACGCCTATCAAGGAGCTGGCGCAGGCGGCTGCTCGTGCCGCACTCAAGGATGCAAATATTGAGTACCACAGTGTTGAACAGGCGTACTGCGGCTATATCAGCGGCATGAGCACGCTGGGGCAGCAGTCACTGTACGGTATCGGTATGACGGGAATTCCCGTGTTCAACGTGCACAACAATTGTTCCACCGGCTCCACGGCTCTGTACCTCGCGTACAACGCGATCAGGTCCGGAGTAAGCGACTGTGTGCTGGCCCTGGGCTTTGAAAAAATGCAGAAAGGCGCCCTGGAAAACCAGCTGCCCGGGCTGGAGGATATTGCCAGGGACACCGCCAAGGAAAAGAAAGCACCGATAGCCGCCCGGTTGTTCGGCGATGCCGGTCGCGACCATATGCAGAAGTACGGGACCAAGGCGGAGACCTTCGCCAAAATCGCCGTCAAGAACCACCTGCACTCGGTCAATAATCCACGCTCACAGTATCAGGAGGCGTGTACGCTGCGTGAAGTGCTGGAGTCGCGCATGATCCACGACCCGCTCACACTGCTGCAGGCCTGTCCCACCAGTGATGGCGCAGCGGCTGCCGTCGTTGTTTCGGAAGCCTGGTTGAAGAAGCATCCGCACCCGGGCGCTGTGGAGGTCGCCGCCATGGCGCTGACCACCGATCGCATGGAGGATTACAGCCGCGGGCCGATCGGCATGGTCGGCATCGGTATGTGCGAGCGCGCGGCGCAACAGGTGTACGAGATGTCCGGCATCGGCCCGCAGGACGTGCAGGTAATTGAGCTGCACGATTGTTTCAGCACGGCTGAACTGATCGCCTACGAGGGCCTCGGTCTGTGCGGTGTGGGAGAGGGCGAGCGACTGGTCGAGGACGGTGCCTGTACCTACGGCGGCCGCTGGGTGGTCAACCCGTCGGGGGGCTTATTGTCCAAGGGCCATCCTATCGGTGCGACCGGGCTGGCGCAGTGCGCGGAACTGGTCTGGCAATTGCGCGGACAGGCACAAAAGCGGCAGGTGGAAAATGTGCAGGCGGCTCTGCAGCACAATCTCGGCCTCGGCGGCGCCTGCGTCGTGGCGTTGTACAAGCATGCCTGAACATATCCCCTGTGCCCGCCGCGCTATCGACCTGCGCTCTTCGGGCGGCAGTGTGGTGGCCTGGCTGGAGGATGATTTCCACCATTTTGGTATTGAGATGCGCCACGACGGTGAGAAGGTCATTGCGGTGGACGGCCAGGCGGCGCGTTTTCCACGGGACACCTGTCCCGGCGCCGTGGGTATATTGCAGGAAGTGGTAGGCATGCCGCTGGATAAACGCTCCACGGCGCTGGGCCAATACACCAATATGCGCTGGCACTGCACCCATCTGTACGACCTGTTGGGCCTGGCGATTGCGCACGCGGCCTGCGGCAGGGAACACCGGCGCTACGAGGCCATGGTGCCGGACCGGGAACCCCTCGAGAGTGCGCATGCGGATAGCCGCATCGGTGGACGCACCGCGCCGCAGTTGTATCGCGATGGCGATCTGGTGCTGAGCTGGGAGGTGGAGGGCAACCTGATCACGGGGCCAGGGCAGTACGCCGGTATATCGATGGGGCGTGGTTTTAGGGAGTGGACGGAATCCCTGGACATAGATCAGGCCGAAGCCGCTCATGTGTTACGGCGCGCGGCACTCATCGCCCTGGGACGTCTGATTGACCTGCAGCAACTGCCTCCTGAAGCGGTAAAGGAGACTGCAGGCGTATGCCATAGCTTCCAGCCGGAGGTGGTGCGCGGGTCCAGTCGGATGCTGGCCTCGACCCGGGACTATTCCGATAATGCCCAGGGTTTGCTGCGTAACATCGCTTGATCGCAATCAGGTGGGCCCGCAAAGCGCGGGGCTCGAATATCCCCCATCGTACCCTTTGCGACAAGCCCGTTCAGTTTGCGGTCTGTTTACCGTCGACAAGGAAAGTTAAATTTTACCGAAAGCGGCCGTAACCGTAGCCAGTTCTGAAGCATAGGTTTAGTCCCTGAACACCTCATTGAGGACACTAGACTACAGATCGCTGTGCTACTCAACTACGGGGATACGTCGCCCGTCGCACCGTCCTTGAGTTGTAGTCGGGCCTTGTGGATCAGAAGGGTGGAGATCGCCCGGTAATCGATGCCCAGCACCTTGCCCATTGCTTGCGGGTGGGCGGCGAACAGAAAGCGCAGGGGGTGGAGGAGGAGGTTATTGCTCGACTGTGTGAGAGCCTGGCTACCGATAAGGTTTCGGAGACGAAGCTGAATCAGGAAGACGCAGGCGTGTCGGCGAGCAACTCAGGAAGCCTTGTTCAGCAGTTCCGCTAGCCTGTCCCGACTGCCCCGCGAAATCTCAAGATAAGTTGGCGTCGCCGGGTCTATCTCCGTCAGACGTCGGTCAAGGTGCAGGGCAATCTCAAAGCCAAGCATTAAGCGTGCATGCTGCCACCAGACTGCACCGCCCGGTGTGCGCAACATGCCCAACATGACGCCTTCGATACCGGCCCAGGTGCCATCGCTGAAGAAGCCGTCTCGGTGCATGTTCAGCGCGGACTCGGTGACAAAGGCAAATTCGAACAAATGGCTCTCGGCGGAGAGGCGCGCCCCAGTCGGTGCGGCATTGTAGTCATGCAGGGTCAACAGGAAGGAATCGTTTCGGTCGGTCTCGTTCAGTCCCTTTGTGAACTGCGTGACGCGGTCAAGCACATCGCGCTGGGCGGCGGCGCGCTCCATCTTGGCCGACTGGCGCATCTGGAACAAGATCGCGATAAGAGTCACAAGCACCGCGGTGGAGCCCAGCAACTCTCCAATCGCTCCAATCGCATCCCAGTTCATGGCATCCCCTCCATTGTGGTTGGAGGATAGTAAATGCAAATGGCCTATTGAAGGTAGTTTTCCTGAATGATTCTGCCAAGTGAACATGCTGAACTCGCGAAATTTGCTGAGTTCCCGCCGATTGACCTGAAGTTTGCGCTCGCGATGGTTAGCACACAATTCATATTCGTGCATTCCTGAACGAGAGAACACGACAGCTCATGCAAAGGGAGTTCCAGTGGCATACTTGCTGATTGAACTGTGTGAGCGGAAGCTCCTTCCCCGCAAAAAGAGAAAGCATGTCTGGTAGCCCCGTTGAGTTCATTCTAACGCTAAAGACCGCTTGTAGGCGAAGGCGGCAATTACTTCTCCAGGCTTTGCTATGACCACAAGTAGGATAGTGGACGTTGGATGGCGAGTTTTTGAGGGTTGATTTTGGACTCTAAACATCTCAAAACCGCCGTTAACAATAGACTTAAGTTGGGATGCACCGGAATCCGATTGACGAGTGTGGCGTCGGCCGCATCAATTTTTTAAGCGTCTTCCAGCAAGAAATATTTTTGGCCAGCGTTCTGCTCAAAAATAAAGATGCGAAGTCCTGTTTATATTCCCTACACACCCGATACACTCAGATTTTCTACGAGGAGAAAAAAATGGCAGCTCACTCCCAATCGCTGGCGTTCTTTTTGAATGCCGTAGCCCGCGATAACCCAGGGCAGTCAGAGTTTTTGCAAGCCGTACGTGAGGTACTGTCGGATGTCTTGGACTATGCCTGTGCTGACCGCCGCTACTCGGATGCGCGCATTCTGGAGCGACTGGTGGAGCCCGACCGCGTCATCTCTTTTCGGGTAGTCTGGCATGACGACAAAGGTCAGGTGCAGGTGAACCGCGGTTGGCGGGTGCAGCATTCCTTGGCCCTGGGGCCTTACAAGGGAGGCATTCGCTTTCACCCTTCCGTGACAGAAGGAACATTGAAGTTTCTGGCGTTTGAGCAGACGTTCAAGAATGCCCTCACCGGACTGCCGCTTGGGGGTGGCAAGGGTGGTAGCAATTTCGATCCCAAGGGCAAGAGTGAGGCGGAGGTCATGCGATTTTGCCAGGCCTTCATGACGGAGCTGACACGCTACGTGGATGCCGACACCGATGTGCCCGCCGGCGATATCGGTGTGGGCAATCGCGAGGTGGGCTTCATGTATGGACAGTACAAGCGCCTCACCAGCAAGCACACGGGCGTGTTCACCGGCAAGGGCATCGGGTATGGCGGCAGCCCCTTGCGACCCGAGGCAACCGGCTACGGCACGGTCTTTTTTCTGGAGCACATGCTGCAGCACGCGGGGGCGCAGCTGCAGGGCCAGAAAGTGCTGGTGTCAGGATCAGGCAACGTGGCCCAGTACGCGGTGGAGAAGTTGCTGCAACTGGGCGCCCTGCCCCTCACGATGAGCGACTCCGGCGGTTTCATCCATGACCCTGACGGCATCGATGCCGAGAAGCTCGCCTTTGTGATGGACCTCAAGAACAACCGGCGCGGCCGTATCCAGGACTACGTGCAGCATTTTACCCGCTCCACCTTCCACGGTAACGGCGCCCGACCCTGGGTTGTTTCGGCGGATATCGCCCTGCCGTGCGCTACCCAAAATGAAATCGATGACGCTGACGCAGCCACTCTCATCCGCAACGGCATCCGCACAGTGGTGGAAGGCGCGAACATGCCTTCTACGCTGGAGGCAATACAACGCTTCCTGCAGTCGGGGGTACTGTTTGGTCCGGCCAAGGCGGTGAATGCCGGGGGCGTTGGCTGCTCCGGGCTTGAGATGAGCCAGAACTCGCAGCGCCTCACGTGGACTACCGCGGAGGTAGAGGAGAAGCTGCGCGACATTATGCGGAGTATCCACGAAACCTGTCTGAAATATGGCAGCAGTGGCTCCACGGTAAACTACGTTAAGGGTGCCAATATAGGCAGCTTCGTGCGGGTGGCAGATGCGATGCTGAGCCAGGGCGTGTACTGAATTTGATGCCAGTCGCCGCCATCGGAGTGTTCTCTGTTCATAATTTTCAACGCACTGGCGGGTCTTTTCCCTGCACACGTCAATCTTCAATACGCAGTACCCGGTTCGTGAGCGCCGGGCGATGGGTAGTCAGGATGACAGTGTTTTGGGCCAGCAGTTTTCCGCACGATCAAAAAATCCAGTCAGGAGTTTTCACACAGTCTGAGGCGATTCCGGGAGTTCCCGCTTCAGACCTGCTTATGTCCGTTCTTGAGTATGGATAGCGGACGTAGCCAAGCTGTCCTGGCACTACTTCAGAAAGGGCGCAAACACCTCGTTACGGTCATAGACCTCTGTGTTTTCCGAAACTCCCTTTCTTGCACGGGCCCTTGCGCTGCTATGGCTCCATTGAAGCCTACTATTTTCCTTTAACTAATCCTTAGTTTATTTACAGACGGATTTAGCTCGACTATTAATAACTGTGCCCTTTTGCGACTCGCTCGTGATCAGGTGATGAAGGTGTCTTTTTTAAGATGCAGGAGTGTCCTTACACCATAATTTTTGTATACTAGGAGGATGTATGACTTATCTGACAAATCGAAATATGGTTTCAATAGTTTGCCTTAATCTCAGGAAAGCTTTAGTCGGTCCGCTGTTAGCAATACTTGGGGCGACTGCTCCATTTTTCGCGCCCCAAGCGAGTTGGGCTGGAACAGTCGACACAAGTCCGAGTTTCATTGCCACTCAGATTCCCAGATGCGATGACTGTTTTACAGCAGCCGTGCCAATTGGCTTCCCGATCAACTTCTTTGGCACTACGTTCAATGACCTCGTACGTGAGCAACAACGGCTATGTCACGTTCACTGCAGGCCAAGGCACGTTTACGCCAACTGGGTTGGGGGTTAGTTACGCCGGACTGCCCATCATCGCGCCATTCTATGCGGATGTGGATACACGACCTCTCGCCAGCGCGATTACCGCATACGGAGCGGGCACCTACAATGGTCGCCCAGCCTTCGGCGTGACGTGGCCTGCCGCAGGCGTCGGATACTTCGAACTAGCAACGGACAAGCTGAATATATTTCAGATGATTCTTGTGGACCGGGTCCGATATCGCGAGCGGCGACTTCGATCTTTTCTTCAATTATGATCAAATCCAGTGGGAGACTGGTAGCGCTAGCGGTGGTGTAGACGGCTTAGGCGGCATATCCGCAGCGGTGGGGTTTAACGCCGGGAACGGGAATGCGCCTGGAACGTTCTTTGAGTTACCTGGATCACTGATTGCCGGGTCTTTTATTGATGGGGGTCCGAACTCTCTGGTGACAGGGACTAATAATGGTGTACCTGGCCAGCTTGCCTTGATTGCCCGTAACGGCGTAGTAACGCAGGACGTCACAGACCCGACCATCACGATTACGACACCCCCGGATGACGCGACCTACCTGCTCAATGAATCGATCAATGCTGACTATGCGTGCGAGGACGAAGCGGACGGCTCTGGTCTTGCATCTTGTGATGGCACAGTCGCCGACGGTACGCCGATTGATACTGCCACGGTCGGTGGGAAGACGTTTACGGTGGACGCGGCAGACAACGCCGGAAACACCAGCAGTCTGACCCACGACTATGGAGTCGCATACCTCTTCACAGGTTTCTTCACGCCGGTGGATAACCTGCCGGCCCGAAATGTCGCCAAGGCCGGGCAAGCTATCCCGCTCAAGTGGCGTGTGACCGACGCGAACGGCGCCCCCGTGACCACCCTGACAAACGTGAGTGTGTCCGCAAGCAACCTCGTGTGCTCGATCGGCCCCACTACCGACGCGGTCGAAGAGTATGCATCCGGCAGCTCGGGCCTGCAGAATCTGGGCGACGGCTACTACCAGTTCAACTGGAAAACGCCGAAAAGCTATGGCGGCTCGTGCAAGACAGTAAAGGTGAACGTCGGTGACAACGTGGTACACACGGCGGAATTCTCGTTCACCCGATAGGGGCCACGACACAGCCAAGGCAGGGAGCCCGCTTTAGCGGGTTCTTTGTTCTTGGTTCTTGGTAAGGGAATTCACCACGGTGAGTTCCTTCAGACCCGCATCAACTTTCTCAACCAGCGGGCGAGACACTCATCAAGCTCAGCGGCTCTTTCGGGAGCCGTTTGCTTTTGCTCATAAAGCCGATTAATTCCTTTTGTGCTAAAGACCGTTCGTAGGCGATTTGCGGCTTTAGCACTCCAGGCTCCGCTATGACCGCAAGTAGGAAAGCGGACCTGCGCTGCGAGTTTTCGACGAGTGATTTTTGTCTCCGAACACCTCCAAACGGTCTTTCCCCATGCAGCCGGCATCTCACTGCACGGAAACGTTCAGAAACCGTTGATCTAAACCTTGGTTTAGTCGTTGAAGTTTGACGCAAGCAGGCTTGTGTGCTGTAGTCCATACTCAACATCTTGTCCCAAAATGATTTAACGATAAATGGGGAATCACGATGGCCTCACGCATATTCAAAATACTAACCATTCTTGCCGTCACCGCTCTGGCTGCGGGTTGTAAACTGGTCATTGTTTCGCCCTCGGGTGGTGATGTGACATCTGGGTCTAGCGGGACGATGCCTGCGGCGGAGGTAGCGTCTGCGAGGTAGTGATAACCAATCCTGCATTCACCGATTCTTTTACTGCCGTACCTAAACCGGGCTACCAGTTTGTGCGGTGGCAGGGAGGGGGTAGCGATTTCAAGTGCGGCGATTCCAAGAACGCTACCTGCACTATCACTTTCGCAGGCGATGCCATTGCTACAGCCGCTATTGCCACCTACGAGATAATTAACATCATGCCCATTTACAAGGATGTGGGTGTTAATACTGACGGTGATACGTT
>CAVQGV010000018.1:0-574446 GCA_963712135.1 uncultured Gammaproteobacteria bacterium | reverse complement strand
AGCTCCGGTTTGTGTTAGGGGGCAAACTGTACGAAGTGGGATCGCGCTCCCTGGCGTTCTTCTGGCACCGCGGCAAACCATTGCAGAGGGGTGTCTAGATGACCACATGTCGGATTCCTGTCGCCACCTACCGTCTCCAAGCCACCCCAGATTTTGGTTTTGCAGACGCCTTGCCTCTCATGCCCTATCTGCATGCGCTCGGCATCACGGACCTCTACGCCTCCCCCTTCTTCCGGGCGCGGCGGGGCAGTCTCCACGGCTACGATGTGACCGATCATAGCAGCATCGATCCGGAACTCGGCACGGAAGCAGACCTGGAAGTGCTGGCGCAGGCGACACGCAACACGGCATGGAGCTCCTGATGGACGTGGTCCCAAACCACATGGGCATTAGCGATGGGTCGAATCGATGGTGGCAAGATGTGCTCGAAAACGGACCGAGTTCTCCCTACGCCCACTTCTTTGACATTGACTGGGCTCCCCCGAAGGCAGTTCTGGCCAACAAAGTGCTGCTCCCCATCCTGGGGGGACCAGTATGGGAAAGTCCTCGAACATGGCGACATTCACCTGTTCTGCGACGAGGGGGCTTCTCCATCGCCTGCACCTCCCTCCGGCAGCCCCTCTGCACTGGCATAACGTGCTGACAGGGGAAGCGCTCACCGCCTCTGGGACCCCGCCGGCACCGGGGCTCTCCCTGGCGCAGATCTTGCAGCATGTGCCGGTCGCGTTGCTGACCAGCTCTCCAGCCCAGGCCACAGACGCCGCGTAACTTTGCAGCCTGTTATGCTCGGCTACGTCAGCAGGACCATTGGTGGCGACCCAGTCCCTGGGTGGCGAGCACGCCCACCCCGGTGACACGGCAGTATCAGGCGTGGTGCTGCTTCGAGACCTATGTCAGATGTCCCTCTTTCCGTCCACTAGGGACGCCAGAGGCGCTTGCGCCAACGGGTTGAAGAACCCCCTCATGAGGAGCGTGGAGCAGCGATGTGAGAGGTTATCTCTGGCACGATGTGGAAGGCTATGGCGCAGCGGAAAGCAGGCGAGGCCAATAGCTGGCAAAGATTCTCAGAGCAGCCTGGGTCTTCCCCCAGGACTGCCAGGAATTCGGCACGGCGATGCCCGTCTGCAGGGTGGACCAACTCCATCATGAGGCACCGGTCCTCTCCTGCGTGTCGATGGCTGATGGAGCGTTGGCCGGTTGTGGAAGGTGGGCGATCACGTGGAATGTGACCGGCTAGACAAAGGCGTGGACCTGCGGCCACCGCTGCAGAAAACGCGCGGCCGTAGAAGTCCCATCGGGCGTAGAGAGTATACTTCCCGTGGCATGAGCGTGCGTGTGAGCGTGTTGGTGTGCTTCTCCGCTGTTTGGATCGGCTTGCAGTCTCCCTGCAGGGATGAGGGCGCACAAAGCGCGCGTGGGCACCTCCGACAACAACTGAGGAGATGAGACGATGACACAGAAGGGCAATCTTCTACGGCAAGTCAAAGGCGTCGCACGGATCGGACGCTCAGGAATAAAAATCCATCCTGTCCTTATCAACCAGTACGATACGGGATTTACAGAAGTCGCATGGTTTCTCTGCCAGTGCACTGGCACCAGAAACGACCGTGCCTTTCACAACAACCAGCACTGCATTGGGCATGAAGAAAAGGACAATTGCCAGGGATAAATTCCAGGTAGTGCTACACTCACTAGTTCGACTGTCTTTTCGCAGCCACGAGGGCTAACCTCTTGTATATAAGAAACTTCTGTGATTCTATGGAACGTACCCATCACAGAAGGAGCCGAGTATGGAGGCAAGATACGCCATTCGCAAACGCCAATTGCTTGACGAATGTCAGGTTTCCCCTGAGATTTTCGAGCACGTCATTCCACGTCTTTACAGCTTTATGAAGCCCTTCGTCACCATCTTTCAGGGTCAGGTAGGCGATCAACACGCCAAAACCTATGTCTGTGGGCTTTTGTCGAACCTTGAACGCAAAAACGTCGAATCGATTGCCTATCGGTTTGACCACTCTCGCCTGCCCTTGCAAGCCTTCATTGGCTGGGAGGAGTGGGACGATGAGCCCTTGCGGCTTGCGTTGCGACATCAAGTCAAGACGCATTTGGGACAAGGCGATGGGGTGCTGGTGTTCGATCCTTCGGGATTTCCTAAGTCCGGCTGTAAGTCGGTCGGTGTGGCCAGACAGTGGTGTGGGCGTCTGGGCAAAGTCGACAACTGCCAGGTGGCCATGTATTTGGGCTACGTCTCCAGAAAGGGCCACACCCTGGTGGACCAGCGGCTTTTTCTGCCCAAAGAATGGCCCAAAGACAAAGCCCGCCTGGACAAAGCCGGTGTTCCCAAAGCCTACCGGGCCTATCGCACGCGTCACCAGTTGGCCTTGGAGCTGTTGGCCAAAAATGGTGCCGGGTTGCCGCATGGCTGGATTAGCGGTGACGACGAGATGGGGCGACCGTATTGGTTTCGGCGTCGACTTGCCACCTTGGGTGAGCGCTACTTGCTGGCGGTCCCGTCGAACACGGCCATGCGTGATCTGGAAACCGAGCCCCCTGAGTATCGCGGTCAGGGTCGTCGGCCCAGGCCTCCCTGGCAAAGCGTTGAGGCCTGGAGTCAATCGCTTGGTGAAGAGGCCTGGCACAGAATCGACGTACGCGATGGCAGTAAAGGTCCCCTGGTGGTTGAGGCCGTCAAAAGACGTATGCTGTCGAGAACCCATCGGCGTCAGCCAGGCGATGAGGAGATGTTGGTGGTCATCCGCTACCGTGACCGCGACCAGCAAGAGGTGGTGAAGGTAGATTATTACCTCTCTAACGCGACGCCTGAGACCCCAGTTTGGGAATTTGCTCGAGTGGCCAAAGCCGAGCATCGCATTGAAGAGTGTATTCAGCGAAGCAAAAGCGAAGCCGGGTTGGCGGACTATGAGGTGCGTAACTGGACGGGTTGGCAGCAGCATCAAACGCTTTCGTTACTGGCCACGTGGTTTCTGGTACGAGAAACCGAACGGGGGAAAAAAATGGACCCCTGCGATGACCTTGCCGCAGATTCGCCAGGGCATCGCGATGATTTTGCACGAGGCATTTCAGTGCGGCACCACGCCGCATATGCTCAAGGAGCGCCAGAAGCGACTGCAACGTAATGAGCTTGCTCGCTTCTATCATTGGAAACAGCGTAACCAACTGCCCCCGTTGAATTTAGACAAACGACTGTTCTGAGTTTCCGGGGAAGACAGTCGAACTAGAAGGCTCTTGTTAACTCGAGCGTATAAGAATTTCCTTTTTAAGTATCCCCCCTTCTGCCCGTCTCTACAGAGGAAGACGAGGGGGAGAGAGGGTCTGAGGAGGGTGCCTAACCGGGTGGATCTGGGTGCGAGGACGTGCTACAGCCATGCGCTATGGCACCCACAAGGCAGCGGATCGACATGCCTGCTCCAGTGTTGTTTCATCGCGCTGTTCGAATTCCAGCAGCGCATAAAATTCAGCCGGTGTCTCGAAAGGCCGCTGCAAGTCCTGGTGCGCGATGACTTTCTGCAGGGCCAGTTCGGAGAAAAACTCGAACGCGCTGAGTTCCATGGCGCCCTGATAAGTGCGCAGCACATGCATGATGCTCGCCATATCCGGCACGCCCAGTACGAGTACGACAAGCTCCTGCGGCGGCCGTGACAGGCGCATGGTGGCCTCAACCACCACCCCCAGCGTGCCCTCCGCGCCGATCACCAGCTGCCGCAGGTCGTAACCCGCATTGTTTTTCACCAGGCCGCGGTTGAGGTCCAGCAATTCGCCGCTGCCGTTGACCAGTTTCAGGCCAGCCACCCAATCGCGGGTCATACCGTGGCGGATGACCTTGATGCCACCGGCGTTGGTAGAAATGTTGCCGCCGATCTGGCTGGAGCCGCTCGACGCGAAATCCACCGGATAAAACAGGTCGCGCGCGGCGGCGTACTCCTGCAACTGTTGCGTCACCACACCGGCGCCGCAGCGCACAGTGCGGTCGATCGGGTTGAAATCCTCTATGTAGTTAAGTCGATCCAGAGCCAGTACCAACTCGCCATTGCAGGCGACAGCCCCCGCGCTGAGTCCGGTGCGTCCACCCGAGGGCACGATAGCCAGCCCCTCGCGAGCCGCCAGACGCACAATCGCCTGCACCTGTTCGATGCTATCAGGAAGCAACACGGCTGCGGGGTTGGGCGCTATGCACCCGGGTCCAGTCGCGGCCGTAGCGCTGCAACGAGTCGACGTCGGTCAGTACCCGGCCAGCCCCGACTATTTTCTGCAGTGCAGTCAGGACGGCGTTGTCGATTGCGGGCAAAGTGGGCTCCTCCGGAAATTTTTACAGGGCGCTGATTCGGGGGGCGGTATGGTACCATACGCGCCGTTTTTTGCTGCGCCGGCCAGCTCGCCGGACAGCCCCGCTTCCATCAGTACAGGACCAAGACATCATGGCGCAACAATCACTGGAGAAAAGCAAAATCAAGTTCCTGCTGCTGGAGGGCGTGCACCCCTCGGCGGTGGAAGCATTGCAAAAATCCGGTTACAGCAACATCGAACAACACAAGAAGGCCCTGCCACCACAAGAGTTAAAGCTCGCCATTGCCAACGCCCACTTCGTGGGCATTCGCTCCGCAACGCAACTCACCGAGGACATATTTGCTGCCGCGGGGAAACTCGTGGCGGTGGGCTGCTTCTGCATCGGCACCAACCAGGTCGATCTTGACGCCGCGACCCGCCGCGGCATTGCGGTGTTCAACGCGCCGTTTTCCAACACCCGCAGTGTGGCCGAACTGGTGCTGGCAGAAGCGATCCTGCTGCTGCGCGGCGTGGCGCAAAAGAACGCTGC
The DNA here is from genome assembly GCA_963712135.1 of uncultured Gammaproteobacteria bacterium. GTDB lineage: Bacteria > Pseudomonadota > Gammaproteobacteria > Pseudomonadales > Halieaceae > Marimicrobium. Next base: position 569,612 of record CAVQGV010000018.1, on the reverse strand, counting down.
AGCGCACCGCGGCGAGTGGCAAAAGACCGCCACCAACGCCTTCGAGATCCGCGGCAAGAAACTCGGTATCATCGGCTACGGCAATATCGGCATGCAGTTGGGTGTGATCGCCGAGAGCCTGGGCATGCAGGTACAGTTCTACGACATCACCAACAAATTACCGCTGGGCAACGCGCGGCAGGTACCCAGTCTCAATCATCTGCTGGGCAACTCTGATGTCGTAAGCCTGCACGTGCCGGAAAACGATTCGACGCAGAACCTGATCGGCGCGGCGCAACTGGCGCAAATGCCGACAGGGCAGCATTCTGATCAATGCCTCGCGCGGCACCGTGGTGGATATCGATGCCCTGGCGGATGCGCTGGAGCGCGGCGCCCTCGGCGGCGCCGGTATCGACGTCTTTCCGGTGGAGCCGCGCTCCAACGATGAGGAGTTCGTCTCCCCCCTGCGCCGCTTCGACAACACCTTCCTCACCCCGCACATCGGTGGCAGCACCATTGAGGCGCAGGAGAACATCGGCATGGAAGTAGCGGAAAAGCTGGCGCGCTACAGCGACAACGGGACCACTACCTCCTCGATCAACCTGCCTGCGGTGGCTCTGCCAGAACACGGTGGCAGCCACCGCCTGCTGCATATACACCGCAATGTGCCAGGCGTCATGAGCGCGATCAACAACGTATTTTCCGAGAACCGCATCAACATCTGTGCACAGTTCCTGCAGACCAACGATACCGTGGGCTACGTGGTGATAGACATCGACGCCGAGTACAGCGAGATCGCCCTGAAAAAATTGGCGGCAATTGAAGGCACCATTCGCAGCCGCGTTTTGTTTTGACGGACCCGCGCATTTTCGCAAACGACGCGGTCAGCGTCCTCTCCAGTGGTGATACCAGTGCTCTGGTTAATCGTTATTTTTTCGCTATTTGGGTTGTAACTAGCATTCCCGCCCAAAATGATAAATTAACGTAAGCTATAGATTAGTGTAAAAGAGCTTCTCACTCTCAGGGAGGCCGTCGGGACAGCAAACGCTTACAGAACTGGGTCGGGGCTACAGGAAAGAGCCTTTATTCTCGCGGGACTCATGCACAACGTGTGTCAGCGAAGCAATGTAGGGGCAAACATGCGTAACAATAAAGCACCATTTCAGATCAGCATATTATCGGCAGCCATTGCTGCAACACTTTTCTCCGGCTACACCACAGCACAGGAATCCGCTCTGGAGGAAGTGATCGTGACGGCCACCCGCCGCTCGGAATCGCTGCAGGACATCCCCATCAATATCACGGCGCTGAACAGCACCATGATCGAGCGCAATCGTATTACCGACCTGACCGATATCGCCCGCGTGGTGCCAGGCATGACCGTGGTCGACCAGGGGCCGCGCAGCAGCCAAACACTCACGGTTCGCGGCCTGAACGTGACTTCCATCACTGCCACGGACCAGTCCAACGATGGCGGGAATACTGTCGGCACCTATGTCGGCGAGATTCCGTTATATGTCGATCTGAAACTCAATGACATGGAGCGGGTTGAAGTGTTGATGGGGCCGCAGGGTACGCTGTATGGCGCCGGTTCCATGGGCGGCGCGGTGCGCTACATTCCCAACAGGCCGCAAACGGATGCACTCAGCTACCAGGTGCGCGGCGACGGCTACGGCCTCAGCCACTCTGATGACCTGGGCTACGAGGGTGGCGGCACCGTCAACTGTACCCATCATTGCCGACAAACTGGCGCTGCGGGCGTCGGTTGACTATCTGGACGATCCGGGCTTCATCGATTACAACTACCTGGTGCGCCAGGCCGGCGTGTCCAATCCGCAGCCCGACTTCAACGACCCGAACGACGTCAACGCCAACCTGAAGCAACAAGAGGACGCCAATACCGAGGAAACCTGGTCCGGCCGCCTTGCCCTGCGTTATACCGGCGATGTTATGGACAGCACGCTGTCCTATTACTACCAGGATCAGGAGATTGGCGCCCGCCAGATCAACCATCAGGATGCCTTTGGCACCGGCGAATATGAGTCGGCGCACCGCTTCCTCGAGCCCAACGACCGCAAGAACGAGTTATTCGCGCTGGAAATGGTAGCCGACCTGGGCTTCGCAGCAGCTGACCTCGGCCACCGGCTATTCCGAATACACCGAAAATGGCCAGCGTGACCAGACCGACCTGTTGCTCACTTTTGAATACCGGCTATGAGTTATTTCCCAGTTTTTCAGCGTTCACCCGCGAGAATGCGGACGAGGACACCTTCACCCAGGAACTGCGGCTGGTGTCCACCAGCGAGGGCCCGTTCAACTGGATTGTCGGCGCTTTCTACAACGACTATCAGGCGGACACCCTGAGCCAGGAGTTCACGCCCGGCTTCGACCAGTTTGCGGTGGATGAGTTGGGCGGCGTGCAACTGCGCCCCGATTCACTGGAGTACTATGAATCGATAGATCGCACAGAAAAGGAAACCGCTTTGTTCGGCGAGCTGGGCTACCGAGATTACCGACGCCTGGCAGGTGACGGTGGGGGCGCGTTGGTTCAAGTATGAGAACGATGTCACCAGCGGTTTTGCGACTGCCATTGGCTGATACGGTTTTTGTGGCGAGCCGCCGGATGCGATCAACGTCAACTACCAGTCCAGCGACGTGGATGACGATGATGCCATTTTCAAGTTCAACACGTCCTATGATTTCAGTGACGACATCATGGCCTACCTGACCATCAGCGAAGGCTACAGGCTGGGTGGAATCAACTCGGTACCTCCCTGTGAAGTTCCGCTGGATCCGATACAGAACGTCTGCGCCCTGCCCGACGAGGAGTCATTCAAGCCTGATACCACGACCAACTATGAGATCGGCGTGCACTCGCAGTTGGGCGACTCCCTGCTACTGAACGGCGCCGTGTACTACATCGACTGGGATGACGTGCAGATAGACTCTGTAACCGTGAATGGAGACATTCCCATCCTATCCAACGGCGGCGCTGCTGAGAGCACCGGTCTTGAACTATCCAGCCAGTACTACATTACGCCGAACTTGTCGGTCAGTGCCGCTTACGCCTACACCAATGCTGAATTGACGCAGGATGCGCCAGACTTGTTTGCGCCGGGCAACGGTGCATTCAGCGGTGATCGCCTGCCGGGCACGCCAGAAAACCAGGCGTATCTGGCGGCGCATTATGAGCTGCTCCTGAGCGATGGTTCGCAACTGGATTTCGACTGGTCGATGTCCTACCAGAGCGATGTGTTGACCAAAGTGGGAGAGCGTGACTTCGGTGAAAGCATGTCCGGCTTTTCCCTGCACAATGTGTCGACGAGCTGGTTCAAGGACGAGTGGATGGTGACGCTGTACGCGGACAATGTGTTTGACGAATATGCGCAGACCGGCGTACGCGCGGACACCAGCTATATCGGCGAAGTCGGACTCTTCCAGTCGCGGCGCTACTACGAGAACATGGTGCGCCCGCGACAGGTTGGCCTGCGCTTTACCTATAGTTTTGACGGCTAGAGGCAGCTCCAGCAGCATCACCGCACACCACGGGGCCGCCCAGAAAGCCATCAGGGACGGTGACCTGCGCCAGGCACATGCAGCACTGCCTCGCCATCCTTGCCATTGACCCTGACTTTGCCGACGCCTGGTTCCTGTGCGGTGTCATTGCCGCACGCAACGGTGCGGCGGTCAAAGCGGCTGATATTTTCCGCAAGGCGATCACGCTCGCGCCCGCGCAAGCGGAGTATCACGCCGAGCTGGGCAAACAACTGATCGCCCTGCGTGAACCCCGGGAGGCGCTTGACGGCTGCCACGACGGCGTTGTCGCTGGCACCCGACGAGCTACCCACACTGAACACCCTGGGCACTGTCTTCAGTCACTGTGGCGAACACGAACAGGCGCTGGTCTGCTATGAACGAGCCGTGCTCGCCCTCGAGCCCGGGCAGAACGCGCCACTGGTTTGTCCCGGCAATGGCGTGCAGACCTTTACTTCAATATGGCAGCATCACTGCAGTTCGCGGGACAATTTGAATCCGCCGAAGCGGCCTATGAAAAAGCCATAGCATTACAGCCGCATATGTTCCGGGCACATTCGGCCCTGTCGACCGTGCGGCGCCAGACACCGGCAAGCAACCATATCGAGCGGCTGGAAAAGCTCCGCGAACGCATCGCCACGCCCCGGGATCAACTGCACCTGGGTCACGCCATGGCCAAGGAACAGGAGGACCTGGAGCTGTGGCAGGAATCACTGGTGAGCCTGGCCTGGGCCAAGCGGGCGCAGGCTGCAGCAGGTCGCCTATCAGCGCCGCTGCAGACGCTGAATCTGTTTGCTGGCATCAGGCGCGTGTTTTCGCCAGAGCTGTTTGCCCGCGTCTGCGAGCACCGCCGGCGGTTGCGACAACCGCGAGCCGATCTTTATCGTCGGTATGCCGCGCACCGGCACCACCCTGGTCGAACAGATTCTCGGCGGCCACTCCCAGGTCTACGCGGCCGGCGAATTGCTGAACTTTCCGCAGGCGGTGAAGCGCCTGTCGGGTACTGCATCGGTGGATGTGCTGGACTTCGAGACGCTGGAACGAGCCACCCAACTGGATATGGCAAGCCTCGGCGCCCACTACATCGACAGCACCCGGCCGAGGACCGGCCATACGACGCATTTCATCGACAAGCTGCCGCTCAACTTTATGTACCTGGGCCTCATCAAACTCGCATTGCCCAACGCCAAACTGATCTGCCTGCGCCGCGACCCCATGGATACCTGCCTGAGCAATTACCGCCAGCTGTTTGGCGCGAACTTCAAATATTATCACTACAACTACGATCTGCTGGACTGCGGGCGCTACTACATCGAGTTCGATCGCCTGATGCGTCACTGGCACGAGGTGATGCCCGGCGCCGTATTCGAGGTGCAGTACGAAGCACTGGTGACAAACCCGGAACAGGTCGCAGAACAATTTGCTGGCCCATTGTGAATTGCCCTGGGAAGAGCAGTGCCTGTCGTTCCACCAGCGCAAAACCAGCGTCGCCACTGCCAGCGCGGTGCAGGTACAGACAGGGCATTTACACAAGCTCAGTGAATCGCTGGCAGCGTTACGGTGACGCCATGCTGCCACTGTACGAGCTGCTGAAGTCAGCGGGGCTTTATTCCTGAAATGCATCAGCCAGCGTTATGCCGCAGCTCTCCAGCCAGCGTTCAACACTGCGCAAGATAGTCTTGCTCGGATTGCTGCTGATTCATTCGCCAGTTGATGCCCCGCGCCGTGCAGATACTCCACCTGGCTGCCGGGAAACAATGTCTGGATGACACCGACGTTATAGCGCCAATCCACGGTAGCGTCGGCATCGCCCTGCATGATCAAGGCCGGACCCACGCCGAGATCGTGTTGCTGTAAGTCGCGCAGCCAGCGGCGCAGTGCGCCCACCCAGCGCAGCGAGATCCGCTGGCTTTGCAGGGGATCGCGTTGTACAAAAGTCCAGAAACTCCTGATCTGACGAGTTGCTGCAAAAGGTGCGCGACACACTGTCGACAAAATACTGCAGCAGACGGTGTGGACCCGCTCGTACCCGCAACCATCCGGCCGGACGCACCAGCGGTGCCAGCAGCACGGTTGCCGCGAAGGGCCAGTCATATTTTCCTGGCGTAATCGACCAGCGCCGCGCCGCCGGTGCTCTGCGCCATGACCCACAGCGGCAGCGGCGGCAGGTTCACTGCGCCGAGCACATCGTCAATGGCGCGGCTGTAATCGCCAAAATCGTCGATCACCGCGGGCTCGCCGCTGGACAGGCCGTGTCCGGGCAGATCGAAGATGAGCACATTGCAGTGACGCGACAGACCCCACTCAATCAGCTTGCCGAACAAACCCGTGTGATCGAAATAGCCGTGCAGCAGCAAGAGGTTTGCTCTGGCGTCAGGCTGGCGCCAGTGGTGCACGGCGAGGGTATATTCGCCCGATCGGACGTGCCCAGCCAGGTGCTCCACATGCGGCAGCCGCGCCGCGAAATCAATGCCGTAGTGACGGCAAAACGCCTGTAGCTCCGGTGAAGGATTTGCTCCCTCCCTAAAGGCAGGAAGCTGCTGACGCAGCAGTTGTAACTGCTCCGGCGTCAACGCCGCATTACTCCTCAATTCACAGCGGGCGTGAGCTTTCCTGAATCGTAGTCCGCTTGCATCTGTGCCAGGGAGCGAACCTTGATCTTGCTTGCATTGCCGGCTGTGCCAAATGCTTCATAGCGCGCTATGCAGATATCCTTCATTGCCGTAATGGTCTGGGCCAGGTACTTGCGCGGATCAAACTCAGCGGGGTTTTGCGCCAGGAAGCGGCGAATCGCCCCGGTGGACGCCAGGCGCAGGTCGGTATCGATATTGACCTTGCGCACCCCGTGGCGGATACCCTCCTGTACCTGCTCCACCGGCACGCCGTAGGTCTGCGCGATCTTGCCGCCGAACTCATTGATGATCGCCAGCCACTCCTGCGGCACCGCGGACGAGCCGTGCATCACCAGATGCGTATGGGGAATGCGGGCGTGGATTTCCTTGATGCGATCAATGGCGAGAATGTCGCCGGTTGGCGGGCGCGTGAACTTGTAAGCACCGTGGCTGGTACCGCAGGCAATGGCCAGCGCGTCCACGCCGGTGGCCTTGACGAAGCGGGCCGCTTCCTCCGGGTCGGTGAGCATCTGATCGTGGGTCAGCTTGCCTTCGGCGCCGCTACCATCCTCCTCTCCCGCCTCGCCCGTCTCCAGCGAACCCAGGCAACCCAGCTCACCTTCCACCGAGACGCCACAGGCGTGGGCCATCTCGACTGCGCGGCGGGTGACGGCAACGTTGTAGTCGTAGTCCTTGGGGGTTTTGCCATCTTCTCCCAGAGAGCCGTCCATCATCACCGAACTGAAACCCAGCTGGATGGAACGCTGGCACACCGCTACCGATACACCATGGTCCTGGTGCACCACCACGGGGATATGCGGAAACTCATTGATTGCCGCTTCCATCATGGCGCGCAGGAAGGGAGCGCCGGCGTATTTGCGCGCTCCGGCACTGGCCTGCATGATCACAGGTGAGTTGGTCGCATCTGCCGCCTCCATAATGGCGCGGGTCTGTTCCAGGTTATTGACATTGAACGCCGGCACGCCGTAGTTGTGTTCGGCGGCGTGATCCAGCAACTGACGCAAACTGATTAGTGCCATGGGGGTAATCCTTTAATTTGTCACGTTGAATTAGAACCTATGTTACTCCGGTTTCTGACCAGCGCGCTGCTCCAGCATCGCGACCGCCGGCAGAATCTTTCCTTCCACATACTCCAGGAAAGCGCCGCCGCCTGTAGAAATATAGGAAACCTTGTCCGCGATACCAAATTTGTCGATGGCCGCCAGGGTGTCGCCACCGCCGGCCAGTGAAAACGCGGGGCTCTCTGCAATCGCCAGGGCCAGCGCCCTGGTACCCTCGGCAAACTGGTCGAACTCAAATACACCCACTGGGCCATTCCATAGAATCGTGCCGGCGTTTTTGAGAATGTTTGCTATCTGGTTTGCGGCCTCGGGACCGATGTCCAGGATCATGTCATCCTCGGCCACTTCAGCAGCCGGTTTGACAGTGGCCTGCGCGTCCTCGGCCAACGCCTTGCCCGTCACTACATCAACGGGCAGCGGAATACTGGTTTTTTGCATCAGCTTGCGGGCCGTGGGAATGAGGTCGTGTTCGCACAGCGATTTGCCGACCGGGCTGCCGCTGGCCGCCAGAAAGGTATTGGCAATGCCGCCGCCCACCACCAGTTGATCCACCTTGTCGCAAAGAGCCTCCAATACTTCCAGCTTGGTCGAGACTTTCGAGCCGCCCACGATGGCCACCATGGGACGGGCGGGATTCGACAGCGCCTGCGTCAAGGCACGCAGTTCCTCCTCCAGCAGGGGCCCGGCACAGGCGACCGGTGCGTACTTCGCCACGCCGTGGGTAGAGGCCTGGGCGCGGTGCGCCGTGCCGAATGCATCCATCACGAAAATATCACACAGCGCCGCATAGGCGCGCGACAGCGCCTCGTCGTCCGCATTTTCCCCGGGATTGAAGCGCACGTTTTCCAGCAGGGCCACCTCCCCGTCGGCCAGCTCCACGCCATCGCGCCACTGTGCCACCACAGTCACCGGCTGCCCGAGAAGGCCGGATAAATGCTGCGCGACCGGCGCGAGGGAGTACTGTGCATCGTACTCGCCCTCTACCGGTCGGCCCAGGTGCGACATCAGGATGACCTTTGCACCTGCGGCCCGCGCCGCCTCAATCGTTGGCAGCGCCGCACGGATACGGGCATCGCTGGTCACCACGCCCTTTTTGACCGGCACATTGAGATCCTCGCGAATCAACACGCGTTTGCCGCGCAGGTCCTGGTCCCGCATTAATTCCATTTGTAGATCCATACGGCTACCTTCTACCCTCGCATGATTGTAATACCGACTACAGAGGTGCTGGCCTATGACAGCCTATTCTATGCATGCAATTCACCCCAGTATTGCGCTACATCAAGCATGCGATTGGCATAACCCCACTCATTGTCAAACCAGGTAAGTACCTTCACCAACCGCTTGCCACTAACCCGGGTCTGGCTGGCATCCACAATACTGGAACGGGGGTCGTGATTGAAATCACAGGATGCCAGAAGCTCCTCAGTATAGCCAAGTACACCGTCAAAACCCGACTGTGACGCATCTCGCAGTATGCGATTGATCGTCCCTACATCGGTGTCCCGGCGTGAGTACACCGTAAGGTCCAGCGCCGACACATTGAGTGTCGGCACCCGCAGCGCCTGCGCGGTAAAGCGCCCCGCCATACCCGGGAGCAGTCGCTCTATGCCCTTGGCCAACTCGGTGTCGACCGGAATAATCGACTGGGAGGCGGCCCGTGTTTTGCGCAAATCCGTGTGGTGGTAGGCATCAAGCACCGGCTGGTCGTTCATCGCCGAGTGGATCGTGGTAATGGTGCCACTCTCGATTCCGACGGCATCTTCCAGTGCCTTGATGATCGGGACAATGCCGTTGGTGGAGCAGGATGCGTTGGAGACGATTCGATGCGCGGCGCGCAGTTCACGGTGGTTGACGCCGTAGACCACGGTCTTATCCACGTCTGCCTGCGCGGGCTGGGAAAACAGCACTTTACCTGCCCCCCGCCGCAGATGTTTTTCGGCGGTCGCACGGTCGGAAAAGGCGCCGGTGCACTCCAGCACCATATCTACCCCCAGCTCTGCCCAGGGTAACTCATCAATCCGCGCGTGATTCAGCAGGACGATGGCATCACCGTCCACCCGCAGTTCTTTTGCGTCCCCCTCAAGAGGTCGCGGAAAACGCCCGTGGGTGGAGTCGTAGCGGGTCAGATGCAATACCGTGCCGGCGTCGGCCAGTTCATTGATGGCTACAACTGCCAGTTCATCCCGCAGCGCGCTTTCATAGAGCGCACGCAGGATACTGCGCCCAATTCTGCCGTAGCCATTGATGGCCAGACGCAACATGTCTATGCGCGCTACAGCAGCGCGTCTTCGACGACAGCGACCACATTCTCGGTCGTGAAGCCAAAATGTTGCATCAACTCTTCGGCCGGGGCGGACTCGCCAAAGGTGGTCATACCGACCACGCGCCCGTCCAGGCCAACCCACTTATACCAGTAATCCGCGTGCAGTGCCTCTACCGCCACGCGGGCCAGCACATCGCTGGGCAGGACTGCTTCGCGATAGGCTGCATCCTGTTGTTCGAAAAGTTCGGCACAGGGCATCGACACGACGCGCACCTGCTTGCCTTTAGCCTGCCAACTGCTCTGCCGCGGCTACTGCCAATTGCACTTCTGAACCCGTGGCGATCAGGATGGCATCCGGTGTGCCTGAGCAGTCCCTGAGCACGTAGGCGCCGCGGATGATATCGGCAACCTGCTGCTCAGTGCGCGGCTGGTGGGGCAACGCCTGGCGCGAAAATACCAGCGAGGATGGTCCATCCCGGCGCTCAATGGCCGCCTTCCAGGCCACCGCGGACTCCACGGCGTCACAGGGACGCCAGGTCTGCATGTTGGGTGTGGCGCGCAACGTGGTTAACTGCTCAATGGGCTGGTGCGTCGGGCCGTCTTCACCCAGGCCTATGGAGTCGTGCGTGAACACGAATATGGATTGCTGCCGCATCAACGCCGCCATGCGCACCGCATTGCGAGCGTACTCCATGAAGATCAGGAAGGTGGCCCCGTAGTTGATAAAGCCGCCGTGCAGGGCAATACCGTTCACGATAGCCGCCATGGCGAATTCACGCACCCCGTAGTAGATATAGTTGCCGCTGGCATCTTCAGCGCTCATACCCTTTGAGCCTGACCAGATGGTGAAGTTGGAACCCGCCAGATCGGCGGAACCACCGAGCAATTCCGGCAGCAACGGGCCGAAGGCATTGAGGCAATTCTCGGACGCCTTGCGCGAGGCGATGCTCTTACCCTCTTGCTGGCAGCGGGCAATATAGGCCGCGGCCTGCTCCGAGAAATCCGCGGGCAACTCGCCCGCCAGGCGCCGCTGCAATTGGGCCGCCAGTTCCGGGTAGCGCCTGCGGCATAGGCCGCCATCGCCTGATCCCATTCCTGTTCCCGGGCCGCACCCTGCTTGCGCGCATCCCAACCGGCATAAATGTCCGCGGGAATCTCGAACGGTCCGTACTCCCAACCCAGCGCCACACGCGTCGCGGCCACTTCATCCTCACCCAATGGCGATCCGTGAGCGGCCTCTGTGCCCTGCTTGTTGGGAGCACCCTTGCCGATGATGGTCTTGCAGCAAATCAGGGTAGGCTTGTCCGTCTGGCCTCGCGCAGTCTCGATCGCGGCCTTGACCGCGTCAGCATTGTGGCCGTCCACTGCGGCGATGACCTGCCAGCCATAGGCGCGAAAACGGGCGGGTGTATCATCGGTAAACCAGCCTTCCACCTCGCCGTCGATGGAAATCCCGTTGTCGTCGTAAAACGCGATCAGCTTGCCCAGTCCGAGCGTCCCCGCCAGGGAACTGGCCTCGTGGGAAATGCCCTCCATCAGGCAGCCATCGCCCAGAAATACGTAGGTATGGTGGTCAACCACCGCGTGCCCCGGCCGGTTGAACTGGGCCGCAAGGACTTTTTCCGCCAGTGCCATACCCACGGCGTTGGCCAGGCCCTGGCCCAGCGGTCCGGTCGTGGTCTCCACGCCGGGGGTATAACCGTATTCGGGGTGCCCCGGCGTTTTGCTGTGCAGCTGGCGGAAATTCTGCAGTTCCGCCAGCGGCAGGTCATAGCCGGACAGGTGCAACAGCGAGTACAGCAGCATGGAGCCGTGGCCATTGGACAACACGAACCGGTCGCGGCCAGGCCATGCCGGGTTCGCCGGATTGTGACGCAGATAATCGTTCCACAGCACCTCGGCGATATCTGCCATGCCCATGGGAGCGCCGGGATGACCACTTTTAGCCTTCTGGACTGCGTCCATACTCAGGACGCGGATGGCATTGGCAAGTTTTGTGCGTGGGGACGACATCGAGTTCTCCGGGGCCGGATGGGAGCGCTTGAAATGGGCCGCCATTTTCGCGTAAGCGGGGGCGAACGGCAAACAAATAGGCAGAAATTTGGCCCACGTGCCGGATTTCATTGCTGTGACGGGCATCACATGCCTATATCAAAATATTTTGATATAGCTTACAAGGCCTGCTAGACTCACGCGCCATGCCTTCATCAACTGCCGAAAAACAGGTGATCACAGATGCCGGACCAGCCGCAGCCAGAGCTGCGGCTGACCGCTCTCACCAACCTGTGCAAAGCCAGCGCTGATACCCTGCGCCTGCTGGTGCTGCGGGTACTGCGCAAGGATTCCTTCGGAGTATCCGAGTTGTGTTTCATCTTCAACATCCGCCAGCCGGCCCTCAGCCACCACCTGAAAGTACTGGCCAATGCGGGACTCGTGGCCGCACGGCGTGAGGCCAATTCCATTTTCTACCGTCGCAGCGAGCTGGGCCAACACCCTGACCTGGAAGCGCTGCAACACAGCATTTTCGACGCTGTGGATGAGATTGAACTGCCCGCGGACATCCAGGACAGGCTGGTGGCCCTGCACCGGCAGCGCGAGGAAAACTCCAGCAACTTTTTCCGGCTCAATGCCCATAAGTTTCACCAGCAGCAGGACCTGATCGCCAGCTATGCGCAGTACGCGGATGTGGTCGTGCAGGTGCTGGCGGATGCCCCTCTGGAGCGCCGGCGCACGGTGCTGGAAGTCGGACCGGGCGATGGCTCGTTCCTGCTGGAACTGGCACCGCTGTTCGAGCGCGTGGTGGCGCTGGACAACGCGCCGGGCATGCTGCAACAGGCCCGCGACAAAACCGCTGCCGCCGGATTGCACAACATAGACTTCATCCTCGACGACACCCGCAGTGACCAATTGCAAAACCTGCAGGCCGATTGCGTGGTCATCAACATGGTATTGCACCACACACCTGCACCAGGGGAGGTGCTGCGGGACGTAGCCGCATGCCTCGCGCCCGGTGGCGTGGTGCTGGTCACGGACCTGTGTAACCACGACCAGGGCTGGGCCAGGGAAAACTGCGGTGATCTGTGGCTGGGTTTTGATCCCCAGGATCTGGCGCAGTGGGCTGAAGATGCAGGACTGACTGATATTGCCAGTGTTTACCTGGCGCAACGCAACGGTTTTCAAGTACAGGTGCGGCTGTTTGGCTGCCCCTGATTATTTTAATAGTAGGGATGAAATTATGAGCGAATACAAACTTTTTACCTCCGAATCCGTGTCCGAAGGGCACCCGGACAAAATGGCTGACCAGATCTCCGATGCGGTTCTTGACTACCTGCTGAAACGAGATAAGGACGCGCGCGTCGCGGTAGAGACCATGGTCAAGACGGGAATGTGCATCGTGGCGGGCGAGGTCACCACCTCAGCGCATATGGATCTTGAGGAGACGATTCGGCAAACGATACTGGATATTGGCTACGACAGCTCTGACGTCGGTTTCGACGGCGCTTCCTGCGCCGTAATCAACGCCATCGGCAAGCAATCACCGGACATCGCCATGGGTGTGGACGAGAGCAAGGGCCACGAGCAGGGCGCCGGTGACCAGGGCCTGATGTTTGGCTACGCCACCAACGAAACCGATGTGCTGATGCCCGCGCCGATCTATTACTCCCATCGCCTGGTCGAGCGCCAGGCACAGCTGCGCAAGGACGGCACTCTGTCGTGGTTGCGTCCGGACGCCAAGAGTCAGGTGACACTGCGTTACGAAAATGGCAAGCCGGTGGCAGTCGATGCGGTGGTCCTGTCCACACAGCACGACGAAGATGTCAGCCAAAAAGAGATTCACAAGCAAATCCTCAAGCACGTTATCAAGGACGTACTGCCCGAAAAGTGGTTGCACAAAGGCACCAAGTACCACATCAACCCCACTGGCCAGTTCATCATCGGCGGTCCCGTGGGCGACTGCGGCCTGACCGGGCGCAAAATCATCGTGGACACCTACGGCGGCATGGCCCGTCACGGCGGCGGTGCGTTCTCCGGCAAGGACCCCTCCAAGGTCGACCGCTCAGCGGCGTATGCGGGCCGTTATGTCGCGAAGAATATCGTCGCGGCGGGTCTGGCAGAACGCTGCGAAATCCAGGTGTCCTACGCGATTGGAGTGGCCGAGCCCACCTCCATCTCCATCGACACGTTTGGTACGGGCAAACTTTCTGATGATCGCATTGCAGAACTGGTGCGCGAACATTTTGACCTGCGTCCCAAAGGCCTGGTCGCGATGCTGAACCTGAAACGCCCCATTTACCGCAAGACAGCGGCTTACGGGCACTTTGGCCGCGAGGACAAGGATTTCACCTGGGAGAAAACCAACAAGGCAGCGGCCCTGAAAAAGTCGCGCTAAGGCAAGGCTACGAGAAAATTCAATTGCAACAACCGGTCATAGAAGACCTAGAGGAATTTAAACATGAGCACAGCACAAAAATTAAAGACAGCGGAAGATTTCAAAGTAGCGGATATCTCACTGGCCCAGTGGGGCCGCCGCGAACTGGAAATCGCAGAGAGCGAAATGCCAGCGCTGATGGCGATGCGCGCCAAATACTCCAGCCAGCAAGCCGCTGACCGGCGCCAAGATTCTCGGCTGTATCCACATGACCATTCAGACCGGCGTGCTGATCGAGACGCTGATCCAGCTTGGCGCCGAGGTCCGCTGGTCCTCCTGTAACATCTTCTCGACCCAGGATCATGCCGCTGCTGCAATCGCCGCCGCGGGCATCCCGGTGTATGCGTGGAAGGGCGAGACTGAAGAAGAGTACGACTGGTGCCTTGAGCAGACCATCCTCAAGGATGGCGAGCCCTGGGATGCCAACATGGTGCTGGACGACGGCGGTGACCTGACCTCCATGCTGCACGACAAGTATCCGGCCATGCTGGACAAGATTCACGGCATTACCGAAGAGACCACCACCGGCGTGCATCGCCTGCTGGAGATGCTGGAACATGGCAAGCTGAAAGTTCCGGCAATCAACGTCAACGACTCGATAACCAAATCCAAGAATGACAACAAATACGGCTGTCGCCACAGTCTCAACGACGCCATCAAGCGCGGCACCGATCACCTGCTGTCCGGCAAGAAAGCGCTGGTCATCGGTTACGGTGACGTGGGCAAGGGCTCGGCCCAGTCGCTGCGCCAGGAAGGTATGATCGTAAAAATTTCCGAGATCGATCCCATCTGCGCCATGCAGGCCTGCATGGACGGATATGAGGTGGTCTCGGCCTTCAACAACGGCATCAACGATGGCAGCCCGGCGTGTATCAACCGCGACCTGCTATCCACAATCGATCTGGTGGTGACCGCCACCGGCAACTATCAAGTCTGTGACTCGAACATGCTCAAGGCACTTAAAAAAGGTTCCGTGGTGTGCAACATCGGTCACTTCGACAACGAGATCGACACCGCTTTCATGCGCCGCAACTGGGAGTGGGAAGAGGTCAAACCACAAGTGCACAAGGTGTACCGCGATCAGGCTGCCAATGACTACCTGATCCTGCTGTCCGAGGGCCGCCTGGTGAACCTGGGCAATGCCACCGGCCACCCATCGCGCATTATGGATGGTTCGTTCTCTAACCAGGTGCTGGCCCAGATCTATTTGTACGAGCGCAAGTTCGCCAACCTGGAACCCGAAATGAAGCCCTCTGCACTGTCAGTGGAAGTCCTGCCCAAGAAATTGGACGAGGAAGTGGCGGCCCATATGATCGGTGGTTTCGGGGCGGTGCTAACGCGCCTCACGCCCGAACAGGCCGATTACATCAAGGTCAGTCCGGACGGACCGTACAAGCCCGACAGCTACAAATACTAGGGATCCGTAGCTAATGGCCAACCGCAAACAGCGCATCAGCTGCGAGTTTTTCCCGCCCAAGACTGAGGCGGGAACAAGCAAGTTGCTGACCGAGGTCACGCCTGCGCTGAACGCCCTGGCTCCCGAGTTTTTCTCGGTAACGTATGGCGCAGGCGGCAGCACTCGCGACACCACCCTGGGGGTGGTGTCGGCCATCAGGGCCGCAGGCATTGATGTAGCTCCACACCTCAGCTTCGGCGGTGATGACGAGAATGCTGTCGCGTCGTTGCTGGAAACTTACCGCAGCCGCGGTATCAAACGACTGGTGGCGCTGCGCGGCGATATCCCCTCAGGTACGGGAGGCGCCGCGCAACTGGTTTACGCCAATCAGCTGGTGGCGTTTATCCGCGAGCGCACGGGAGAACACTTCCAGATCGAGGTCGCTGCCTACCCGGAGATCCATCCGGAAGCGAAGAGCTATGACAGCGATATAGGCTTCCTCAAAGCCAAGCTCGATGCCGGAGCCAACAGCGCCATTACCCAGTACTTCTTCAATGTGGAATCGTATTTCTACTTTCTGGACCAGTGCGCGGCGATCGGCATCGACAAACCTATCTACGCTGGCGTCATGCCAATCGTCAATTTCGCCAACCTGCAGCGCTTCTCACGTAATTGCGGCGCGGAGATTCCACGCTGGATTTGCCAGCGCATGGAGGCCTATGGCGACGATCAGGACAGCATCGTCAAATTCGGCATCGAAGTCGTCACCCAGCTGTGCCAGACCCTGCTGGACAATGGCGCCCCCGGCATTCATTTCTACACCATGAACCAGATCGAGCCGACACGGGAAATCTATACTAACCTGGGCCTGTAAACCCAGGGCGCGACGGCCATGCGCATAACACGTATTTACACTACTCAAAAACTGCACAGCAATGACCTGGTTGAGCTGGAACCCGAACCCAGCCGTCATCTGGCCCGCGTCCTGCGCCTGGGAGTGGGTGACGCGTTGACCCTGTTCGATGGGCACGGCGGTGAGTACCCGGGTGAAATTACTGCCGTCGACAAAAAACATGTACAGGTGTTGACGGGCGCCCACCTGCAAAAGGAATGCGAGTCCCCCCTGGACATCCATCTGGGCGTCGCTGTCTCCCGCGGTGAGCGCATGGACTGGATCGTGCAAAAATCCACCGAACTGGGTGTCACGTCACTGACCCCGCTGTCGAGTGAACACTCCGGGGTCAAGTTAGCCGGTGATCGGGCAGACAAAAAAATCCTGCACTGGCAACAGATTGCCGTCAGTGCCTGCGAACAGTGCGGCCGCAACCGGCCACCGATTATTCACCCCCTGCAGGCGCTCAACCTCTGGCTGGCGTCGACCGTAGCCGAGCGAAAATTTGTGTTGCACCATCGGGCAGACAACATCGGGACAGGCCGTGCGCCAGCCAGCATCGCTCTGCTGGTCGGCCCCGAGGGGGGCCTGAGTGAGAGTGAAATCGACGGCGGCCGCACAAGCCGGTTATACGGCCCTGCGCCTTGGTCCGCGAGTGCTGCGCACCGAGACCGCGCCACTCGCTGCTATCGCTCTCCTGCAGGGCTGGTGGGGAGATATGGGGCCGGGATAACCCAGCCTAGCGAGGACCTGGATCCTGTGCGCGCAACCACTGGGCATGGGTCCATTCCAGAAAATGTCCGACAGCATGCACCGTATGGTCAGTGCGTACGGAATGAAAAATCTCGAAGGCATGCTGCGCCCCGGGCAGTTCCGCATAGGCCACCGGCTGTTTGGACACTGCCTGCAAGGCGGATACAAAAATCCTCGCCTCCTCTACCCACACCAGGGAATCGTGCGTGCCCTGTATCACAAACAGGGGGGGCGCATCTTCTGAGACATGACTGAGTGGCGATCCGCTATCCCACAGTTCGGGATTATCCTGCCGCGAACACTGCATAACCCGGTCGCCGAGCAAGTCATCCATGGACATCTCGGGACGAATTCCATGGCGATCGAGAAAATCATACACGCCATAGAACGGCACGCAGGCTTGCACGGAAGTATCAACGTGCTCAAACCCGGGCTGCCACTCTGCACGATTGGGCGTCAACGCTGCCAGCGAACTGAGATGACCGCCGGCAGACCCGCCGGTGATCGCAATGAAATCGGGATTACCACCGTAATCCCTGATGTGCTCCCTGATCCACGCGATCGCTTTCTTCACATCAATTATATGAGCCGGGAATGCCGCCTTGGGACTTAAACGGTAATTGATCGCCACACACAGCCAGCCGCGCTGCGCCATGTGGTACATCAGCGGCAGGGCCTGCTGCTCCTTCTCCCCGATAATCCATGCGCCACCATGCACCTGTAACAGCACAGGAAAACCACCCTCGCGCGACTCACGGGGATGGTAGATATCCAGCAGATTGCGCTTGCCGGCATCCCCGTAGGGGATATGGCTGTGCATACGCACCCCTTCACGTTTGAAATGAAAGGGCCTCAGCCAGTGGCGAGTGAGGATATCATCACACAGGATGTGCTGCCGCTCGGAGGGTATCGCCGCTCTGTAGTCCTCCCCCAGCGCGCGGCGCAGGGCAGGACGAAGGTGGTGGGGCGTATCCATGGACTGGCAATGCAGGTAGACCAGTCCCAGCCAGGCCAGCGCGAAAAATCCCAGCCCGCTCTGGGCCAGTGGGTCAGACAGGACGCCCAGAAACGCCAGTAGGGCGGTCAGGGCCACCTGCCACAGCAGATGGATCAGCGCTAACTCACCACACAACCAGGCGCTCAGGAAATAGACGGGCACCAGCCAGTATAAGCGCCGCGCCTGCACGATCGCCGTGAGTGTGCAATAGGCGCTCAAAAGCGCCAGAAACAAGTAAATGCCTGCCAGACTCACGTTGTTCTCCTGGAATAGAATGTATTTTCAGAGCCTATTCTAAGGCACCGGACACCGCTGTGTCGCCTTCCGAAAAAGTGACTGTACTTGCACCCGCGACCGCCTTTGCGTAAGTTAGCAGGCCGTCAGAGTACGAGATACAACGCAATGACAGTCAAGCTGGGCGTGGTGATGGATCCCATCGCCGGAATCAATTACAAGAAAGACACCACCCTGGCCATGCTGTGGGCAGCCCAGGCCCGCAACTGGCAGTTATTTTATATGGAGCAAGCCGACCTCTATCTCGAGCAGGGTGTAGCGCGCGCGCGTATGGCGCCGTTGACCGTCTTCCACGATCCGGACCATTGGTTCGAACCTCGACGAGCCCGAGGACAGGAACCTCGACGAGCTCGATGTGATCCTGATGCGCAAGGATCCCCCCTTCGATAACGAGTACATCTATAGTACGTATATCCTGGAAGCGGCGGAGCGCAGCGGAACTCTGGTGGTAAACCGCTGCCAGAGCCTGCGTGACTGCAATGAAAAAGTATTCGCCACGCAGTTTCCACAGTGCTGCCCACCGGTGCTGGTCAGCGCCGATATGCAACGCCTTAGAGATTTTCACCGGCAGCACGAAGATGCCATCTACAAGCCTCTGGATGGCATGGGCGGCAGCGCCATTTTCAGGGTAAAAAAGGGCGACCCCAATGTCAGTGTGATTCTGGAAATGCTCACACAGCATGGTCGACAAACCATCATGGCACAGAAGTTTATTCCGCAGATTGAGGACGGAGACAAACGCATACTGATGATCAACGGAGAGCCCGTGCCCTATTGCCTGGCCCGCGTTCCGCTGGTGGGTGAGACCCGCGGCAACCTGGCTGCCGGCGGGACCGGACAGCCGCAACCGCTGACGCCAGCGCGATCACTGGATCACCGCCCAGGTCGGACCCAGTTTACGCGAGAAGGGTCTGCTGTTCGTCGGTATCGACGTGATCGGCGACTACCTCACCGAGATCAACGTCACCAGCCCCACCTGTATTCGGGAAATTGACGCAGGTTATGATCTGGACATCGGCGGCCAACTGATGGATTGTATTCAGGGGGAATTGGGTAAAAGGCGCTAGTCAGTCCATGTACTACCTGGAAACAGGAAACGAAAAGCAGACGCGATTTCGAAATGCCCTGTTGCTGGCATTGGCGGTGCACGCCGCGCTGATTCTGTCTGTTTCCTTCAACGCCAGCACTGCAACAGCCATACAAAACACCGCAGATAGAAGTCACTCTCGCCAGCCAGCCGAGCGCCACAGCACCTGACCGAGGCCCGTCAAATTGCCCAGGCCAACCAGGAGGGTAGTGGCGATGAGTCTGAGATAAATCAGATCAGCACTCGCAACAATTTGCAGACCAATACCCCCATCGTGCAGCAAGCGCTGCTGCAAGCGCCGCAGCAGCAGGTCGCCCAGCAACGCACTGCTGTGGCCACCACCGCCATGGCCCGCCACAGTGTGACAACCGACCAGATGGACGATGAACAGCAAGAAAACAAACTGGAGGGAGTCAACCCGGAAATTGAACAGCTCAGCCTGGAAGTCGCCAGTCTGCAGGCGGAACTTGATGACGAAACCAGAACCTCTGCCGACCAGCCACGCGTGAGGCGCCTGACCGCCGCCTCGGCAAAACAATCCGTGGACGCCGCCTACCTGCTGGACTGGCGCCGACGGCTGGAGGCCGTGGGTAACCAGTATTATCCCGAGGCTTCAATTCGCTACGGCATGTATGGCGACCTGCGCATGCTCGTAGTCATCCGCCAGGATGGCAGCCTGGAAGACATACAGGTGCTGTCTTCTTCCGGTTATGCCGTGCTCGACGAAGCCGCTATCAAGATCGTGCGTATGGCAGCGCCCTACTCACCCTTTCCGCCGGAGTTGAAGGCCACCACGGACAAACTGGAAATTGTTCGTACATGGCATTTTCAGGAAAACCAGCTAAGCTCACCATGAGAGCTGTTGCAGTCAGCAGCTCCCATTTTTTGCCACGCCAAAGAGACAAAATCATTCATGTCCGGAAGATTTTCCGTAAATACAGCGAAAAGCGGTGATTGCCTGCGGGATCATTTCCTACTGGCAATGCCGCGCCTGTCGGAAGGAATATTTTCACAAAGCATCACGTACATTTGCGAACACGGCGAAAGCGGTGCCATGGGCATCGTCATCAACCGGCCACTGGAACTGTCAGTGGGCGAGATTTTTGAACACCTGCAAATCAGCGCCCGACATGATTTCTCCGCCGTGCCGGTCATGGCTGGCGGTCCCGTACAAGTGGACCATGGATTCGTCCTGCATCGCCATTGTGACAAAACCTGGGAGGCCAGCCTCAAGGTCACCTCCGAGATCACCCTCACCACCTCACGCGATATCCTGCGCGCCATCGCCAGCGGCGATGGACCGCGCGATCACCTGATAGCCCTGGGCTACGCCGGCTGGGCCGCTGGCCAATTGGAGCAGGAGCTGGCGGAAAACAGCTGGCTAACCCTGCCCGGCAGCAGTGACATTATCTTTACCACTCCCGCCGACCAGCGCCTGGGGGCAGCCGCGGCGCTGCTGGGAATAGACATGAACCTGATTTCCGGTCAGGCGGGACACGCCTGATTGCGTAACCGGGCAAGTATATTCCGATGAAGAAACCGCAGCGCACAGTGATGGCGTTTGATTTCGGTCTGCGCCAGATCGGTGTGGCGATCGGGAACTGCCTGCTCGCGACCACCCAGCCGCTGCCCATACTCAGGGCAAGAGATGGCGTACCACAATGGCGCGCGCTGGAAGCCCTGATCGATGAATGGCGCCCCGACCTGTTAGTGGTGGGCAACCCATTAAACATGGATGGCAGTGTTAGCGAATTATGTGTGCAGGCAGGTAAATTCGCACGACGCTTACACGGGCGCCTGGGCCTGGAAGTAGCGATGGTCGATGAACGGCTCAGCAGCTTTGAAGCGAAGCACAATAGTCGCGAGCAGGGGCACCGGGGCGACTTCAGGCGGCAGCCAGTCGACAGCCTCGCTGCAGAGCTGATCCTGCGGACCTGGCTGACGGAAAATACCGAGCGCTAAGTGGAGACGGCTGTTAACGTCCGTGAAAGCGACCTTCGTTATCATACTCATCGAAAGCAAGCCCCAACCCATCACCTGTTCCGAATTCACCCCTGTCGTGCATTTTGATTTGCAGGCGCACATCGTTGGCGGAATCGGCGAAGCGGAGCGCTTCTTCCTTGGCTATCAGCCCGTCCTTGTAGGCTTTCACCAGCGACTGGTCGAGCGTTTGCATGCCGAGTTCTGTTGACTTGGCCATCAAGTCCTTGATCAGGTGCACCTCACCCTTGCGGATATATTCCGCGACCAGGGGGGAGTTGAGCAAGACTTCCACCACCGGGGTACGCCCTTTACCATCCTTGCGCGGCAGCAGCTGCTGGGCAACCATGGCCTTCAGGTTCAGGGACAGGTCCATCCACACCTGATTGTGCAATTCGGCGGGGAAAAAGCTCTGAATCCTGTCCAGCGCCTGGTTGGCATTGTTGGCGTGCAGGGTGCACAGGCAGAGGTGGCCCGTCTCGGCGAAGGTCAGAGCCTGCTGCATGGTTTCTGCTGCGCGCACCTCGCCAATCAATATGACATCGGGGGCCTGGCGCAACGTGTTTTTCAGCGCCACGTCGAACGACTCGGTGTCCATGCCCACCTCGCGCTGGGTAACAATACAGCCAGCGTGCTCGTGGATGAATTCAATTGGGTCCTCGACACTGATGATGTGACCGCGGCTATTCTGGTTACGATACCCCACCATGGCCGCCAGCGATGTGGACTTACCCGTGCCGGTGGCTCCCACGAAGATAACCAGACCACGCTTGGTCATGGCCAGTTCCTTGATAATAGGAGGCAGGCCCAGTTCATCGACAGTCGGTATCTCCGACTGAATGCGGCGCACGACCAAGCCGCATTTACCGCGCTGTACAAAGGCGCTGGCTCGAAAACGACCCAATTTTTCGCTACTCATGGCGTAGTTGCATTCATGGTGCCGCTGGAAGTTTTCCTGTTGGTCTGGTCGCATCGTCGACAACACCAGCGCTCGCGCCTCCTCGTCACTCAGTGGACGGCCGCTAATGGGATAAATCTGGCCATCTACCTTGATACTGGGTGGAGCATCCGCCGTAATAAACCCGTCAGAGGCGCCTTCCTTCACCATCCGTTCCAGCAAGTCCTCAATTTTCATACCAACGTTTCCCCTGTGAGTTTCAACCAGACCATGCGGCCTAGAAGTTCTCCGGCATTCTGGCTTTTTCGCGCGCCACTTCGCGGGTAATGAGGCGCTTCGATACAAGATCCTCAAGACACTGGTCCATGGTTTGCATGCCCACTGCGCTACCCGTCTGGATAGCGGAGTACATCTGCGCCACCTTGTCCTCCCGGATCAGGTTGCGGATAGCGGAGGTGCCACGCATAATTTCGTGCGCCGCTATCCGTCCACCGGTGGCTCGTTTGAGCAGCGTTTGTGATACCACCGCCTGCAGTGATTCCGACAACATGGAGCGCACCATGGACTTTTCCGCCGCCGGGAAAACGTCGATCACCCGGTCGATAGTCTTGGCTGCAGAGGTGGTGTGCAGGGTGCCAAATACCAGGTGCCCGGTTTCCGCCGCCGTCAGGGCCAGACGAATGGTCTCCAGATCGCGCATCTCTCCCACCAGAATGATGTCAGGGTCTTCCCGCAACGCCGACCGCAATGCCTCGGAAAAACCGAGGGTATCGCGGTGCACTTCCCGCTGGTTTACGAGACATTTCTTGCTCTCGTGTACAAATTCAATGGGGTCCTCAATGGTGAGAACGTGTTCGTATTTATTGTCGTTGATGAAATCTACCATGGCAGCCAGGGTGGTGGACTTACCCGATCCGGTTGGGCCGGTTACCAGCACGAGTCCGCGGGGCATCATTGAAATATCACGAAAAACCTGCCCCATTCCAAGGTCTTCCATGCTTAGCACCTTGGAGGGAATCGTACGAAACACGCCTGCAGCGCCCCGGTTCTGGTTGAACGCATTGACGCGAAAACGCGCAACACCCGGCACCTCAAAGGAGAAATCGGTTTCAAGAAATTCTTCGTAGTCCTTACGCTGCTTATCATTCATGATGTCGTAGATAAGCTCGTGAACCTGCTTGTGCTCCATGGGCGGCAGGTTAATGCGGCGAATATCACCATCGACACGAATCATCGGCGGCAGACCCGCCGAAAGGTGCAGGTCAGATGCACCCTGTTTCGCACTGAAGGCCAGTAGTTCTGTTATATCCATTTATCCACTCCCCGATCGACAACGTCCGCCGACCGCCCCTTGGCCAGGATGCACTTCATGGTAGCAAGTAGCCGCCACGTCATATTATTCTCATGTCGCCCACACCCCGAATCCGCTAACATTCGTGTCATGGACCAACAACTGCTTTCCGACAATATAGCAAAGCTGCTCCAAAGAGTAAGTCGCAGCGCACAAAAAAGCCAGTATCACAATAGTGACATTCTTGTGGTTGCCGTTAGCAAGACCCGTCCCGCGCAGGACCTTCGGGCAGCCCACGCCTGCGGCCTGATCCATTTTGGAGAGAGCTACCTGCAGGAAGCCCTGCAAAAGATAAGCGAACTACAGGACCTGCCGCTGGTCTGGCACTTTATAGGTCCGATCCAGTCCAATAAAACCGGTCCGATAGCTGAGCATTTCGACTGGGTGCACAGCATCGATCGCGAAAAAATCGCCAGACGCCTGAGCGAACAGCGACCACCGCACCTGCCCCCATTACAGGTGTGTATACAGGTCAATATCTCGAAGGAAGACAGTAAATCCGGCGCGCGTATCGAAGATTTGCCCCAGTTGGCACGCGCCGTCCTTGCATTACCTCACCTTAAATTACGCGGCCTGATGGCAATACCCGCTGCCGATGCAGACGCCGGACAACAACGTGAGTCCTTCAGCCAGATGCGCGAGGCCCTGGAGCAACTGAGGACGCTGGCCCCCGATATCGACACTCTGTCCATGGGTATGTCTGAAGACCTGGAGACCGCCATCCTCGAGGGCGCCACAATCGTCCGCGTCGGCACGGCCATTTTCGGCCCCCGCAACAGGTGATTTTGGCCTGTGGCGCCGTGTATACTCAACGATAGTTTTATCTCTGGTAAGCACATGGCAGTCGGGCACTCGCATCCACCACACATCGCCTTTGTCGGCGCTGGCAATATGGCCAGCAGTATTATCGGGGGCCTGATCGAGAGCGGCCATCCGGCTGACTGCATCAGCGCCGCGGACCCGTTCCCTGCCAGCCTGGAACGCCTGCGCGAGATCGCCCCGGTTGCTATCTACAGTGATAACCTTGCCGCAGTCCAGGTCGCAGACATTATCATCCTGGCGGTAAAGCCGCAGGTGATGGCAGAGGCCACCGACAGTATCGCTGCAGTCGTGCGGGCCAATCGCTCCCTGGTGATATCAATCGCCGCAGGCGTGACCATCGCCAGTATGCAAGCCAGACTGGGGCCAGAGGCCGCCATCGTGCGCTGCATGCCCAATACCCCGGCCCTGATAGGCTGCGGTGCCAGTGGCCTGTTCGCTAATGACAAGACCTCTGCAGAGCAGCGCGAGTTTGCACAGCTCGTATTGTCCGCGGTGGGCATAACATGCTGGGTAGACTCAGAGCCGGAATTAGACGCCATTACCGCGCTATCCGGGAGTGGTCCGGCCTATTTCTTTCTGTTTATTGAAGCAATGGTCGACGCCGGCATCGAATTGGGACTGGACGCGAAAACGGCGCACACGCTCGCGCTGCAGACCAGTTTGGGTGCATCGCGTATGGCCATCGAAAGTGACGTCGATCTGGTGGAATTGCGCCGCAGGGTTACCAGCCCCGGCGGCACCACCGAACGCGCCATACAGAGTTTTGAACAGGACGGCCTGCGCAAAATCGTGGCAAAAGCCATGTGCGCCGCCGCTGATCGGGCCGCCGAAATGGCCAGGGAAATGGGCTAGGAGAGTCTGAACACCAATGAGCGCCGTGTATGCAATTCTAATTTACCTGATTCAGACTCTGCTCAGTCTGTATCTCATCGCCATGCTACTGCGCTTTTTGCTGCAACTGGTTCGCGCTGATTTTTATAACCCTATTTCACAGTTCATAGTAAAGGTTACCAATCCACTGGTAGTTCCCGTTCGCAAGCTCATACCAGGCTACGCAGGCCTTGATATTGCGTCACTGGTTTTAGCCCTGTTGTTGCAGATCATCGGCATAGCTGCCGTCTTTTTACTTAGTTACGGTGCCCTACCCGGCCCTGGGTTACTCTTTATGGGTGGCGTGCTTGGCGTAATTGCTCTGCTGGTTAAAATCTATTTCTTTGCCTTGTTGGCCATGATCATTCTGAGCTGGGTCGCTCAGGGCAGCAACCATCCGGCGATCTATCTTCTGTTCCAGATAACCGAACCGGTGATGGCTCCTGTTCGTAAATTGCTGCCTCCGATGGGTGGCATAGATTTCTCACCCATTCTCGTATTTGTTCTAATCAATGTAGTTCAGATTGCGCTGCAACATATGGCAGCTGCAGTCGGCGTACTGGGATTGGCACCTTGGTTAAGCTAAAAAAATGAGCAGCCTGGGACACTACTCATTCAGTTGGCATTGTCGTACCGAAAGTAGCCCGCTTCGATGAGCCCCTGAACCTGACTTGTGGCCGTGATTTGCCGAGCTATGAACTGGTTTACGAGACGTATGGCGAGCTCAATCGCGCAGCGCTCCAATGCCGTGCTGATCTGCCACGCCCTCAGCGGCAATCATCATGCCGCCGGCTACCACAGCCCGGATGACAAAAAAGCCGGCTGGTGGGACGAATGCATCGGCCCGGGGAAGCCGATCGACACCAACCGCTTTTTCGTTGTGTGCCTCAACAATCTCGGTGGTTGCCATGGCTCCACCGGACCCAGCTCCATCAATCCCGCAACAGGCAAACCGTGGGGGCCTGATTTTCCTCCCATGCGAACCAGGGACTGGGTGCACAGCCAGGCCCGTCTGGCGGACTACCTTGGAATTGAGTGCTGGGCGGCGGTGATTGGCGGCAGCCTTGGTGGCATGCAGGCCATGCGCTGGTCACTCGAATTCCCGCAGCGTATTAAACACTGCATCGTTATCGCTGCAGCGCTGAAACTCAGTGCCCAGAACCTGGCTTTTAACGAGGTGGCCCGCCAGGCCATCGAATCCGATCCGGAATTTGTCGGTGGCAACTATCAGGAGCGCAACACGATACCAGCCCGGGGTCTGGCACTGGCGCGTATGATTGGCCATATCACTTATCTGTCAGACGACGCCATGGCGAACAAATTCGGGCGCGATTTGCGCTCTGGAAGTCTGGGCCGCGGGGAAGTGACCAATGCCGAATTTCAGGTACAGAGTTACCTGCGCCACCAGGGCAGCCAGTTTTCGGGCAGCTTCGACGCCAATACCTATATCCTGATGACCAGGGCCCTGGATTATTTCGATCTGGCCCTGGAGTACAGCAATGACCCTGTCGCAGCCTTCCGCCATGCGCGCTGCAGCTTTCTGGTAATTTCGTTTTCCACCGACTGGCGATTTGCTCCCGAACGCTCCCGGGAAATCGTCAACGCCCTGATCGCAGCAGACCGACCCGTTAGCTATGCAGAAATCGTAGCCAATGAGGGTCACGATGCTTTCCTGATGCCAATTCCACGCTACCTCGATGTATTTCGAGCCTACATGCTGCGCGTGGGGGAAAACAACTGATGCGCCTCGACCTGTCCCACATTCAGCGCTGGATCGCACCCGGCTCCCGGGTATTGGACCTGGGTTGTGGCGACGGCGTCTTTCTGGAGTTCCTGCGCGATCAGCGGCAAGTTCGCGGGACGGGCCTGGAAATTGATCAGGACTATATTACCGCTGCCATCTCCCGCGGGCTCAATGTCGTGGAACAGGATATGGACGAGGGACTGGCCAACTTTCCCGACCAGAGTTTCGATACGGTGGTGCTGGCGCTGGCTCTTCAGGCAGTGAATTATCCGGACCGGGTACTGGAAGAAATGCTGCGCATTGGCCGCGAGGGCATCGTTACCTTTCCCAATTTCGGCCACTGGCGGTGCCGCCTGATGCTCGGTATCCGGGGCCATATGCCGGTGTCCAGCTTCATGCCCTACACCTGGTACAACACACCAAACATCCACTTCTGCACGGTGCAGGATTTCGAGGACCTGTGCCGGAACAAGGGCATCCGGATACTGGCCAGGGATGTGGTGGGCAACACCAAACGCCAGCCGCTGCTATCCAATAAATGGCCCAATCTCTTCGCCACCACGGCGATCTACCACATTACCCGATAGCATGCAGTCTACTGGCTTTCATTCGCATCACACTCTGCTGGCTGGCACTCCTGCCCGGTCTGGCGCTGGGACAACAGTCAGAGACTTTCGGGCCGTTTGAGCTGCATTACAGCGTGGTCAATACCACGTTTCTCGATCCGAAAATTGCCGCCAACTACGGCATCACCCGTGGCGAAAAACGCGCGATTCTCAATCTGGCGGTGCGCGAGAATCTCGCCAATGGCAGCGCAGCCCGTGCCATGGTGTTGCAGGGCCGCACCTGGGACCTGATACAAAACCAGACCCTGGAATTCAGGGAGATTCGCGAAGGCGAGGCCATTTACTACATCGCCGAATTCTCTTTTATCAATGAAGAGTGGCGCTTCTTCGAGATCGATTTTCGACCTGCTGGAGCCGACCAGACCTACACCTTTCAGATTCAAACACCAGCTGTATATCAACTGATGGCTGAGCTCAGTACATAAACAGACCGTGGTACTCGCCAGCGGTAATGCCGGTAAATTGCGGGAACTGGGGGAGGTTCTGGCGCCGCTGGGCGTCACGCTCAGACCCCAGGCACACTTCGATGTGCCTGACGTGGAAGAAACCGGTCTCAGCTTTGTCGAGAATGCCATAATTAAAGCACGGGCGGCAGCCCGACACAGCGGTCTGCCCGCAATTGCCGACGATTCTGGCCTGGAGGTGGACTACCTCAATGGCGCTCCCGGCATTTACTCGGCCCGCTATTCCGGAGACGGCGACGAAGCCAACAATGTCCGCTTGTTGCAGGAGCTCGGCGCCACGCCGGAGGCGCTGCGCAGTGCCCGATTCCAGTGCGTTCTGGTTTACATGCGCCATGCCCTCGATCCCTCGCCGCTGGTTTGCCAGGCTAGCTGGGAGGGATTTATTTTGTTCGAACCCAGGGG
Source organism: uncultured Gammaproteobacteria bacterium (assembly GCA_963712135.1). Lineage (GTDB taxonomy): Bacteria > Pseudomonadota > Gammaproteobacteria > Pseudomonadales > Halieaceae > Marimicrobium. The sequence continues at coordinate 541,134 of CAVQGV010000018.1, read as the reverse complement.
AGAAAACGGCTTCGGCTATGACCCGCTGTTTTATGTCCCCGAGTACAACTGCAGCTCTGCGCAACTTCCACCCGAGCTGAAAAATCGGATCAGTCATCGGGCAAAGGCCAGCGCCCTTCTGTTCGATGCCCTGCGCCAACGCTGATGCACCTACCTCCGCTGGGCCTGTATATCCACTTGCCCTGGTGTGAGCGCAAGTGCCCCTACTGCGACTTTAACTCCCACGAGACCAGCGGTATTCCCGAACAACACTATATCCGCGCATTGCTGCAGGACCTGCGCGACGACCTGCCATTACTGCAGGAGCGAACAGTGGAGACGCTGTTTATCGGTGGCGGCACACCCAGCCTGTTTTCAGCCCAGGCAATCAGGACACTATTGCGCGAAATAGCGGAACTGGTCCCTCTATCCCCGACGCTGGAAGCAACCATGGAGGCCAATCCGGGAAGTGCGGAAGCAGACAAGTTCAGCGCGTTTAAGGACGCCGGTATCACTCGTTTGTCGCTTGGCATCCAGAGTTTTGACGACACTCAGCTGCAGGCGCTGGGACGAATACACACCAGCGACCAGGCCCATGCCGCGATCGAATTTACACGCCGCGCAGGCTTTAACAGTTTTAACCTGGACCTGATGCACGGCCTCCCTGGACAGACTCTGCTCGGCGCCGAAACAGACCTGCTTACTGCAATAGCCTGTGAGCCTTCTCATCTTTCCTGGTACCAACTGACCATCGAACCCAATACGGTGTTTCACAAGCGCCCTCCGCAACTGCCGGTTGAGGATGAACTGGCGGATATCCAACAGTGTGGCGAGCAACTGCTGGCCGCAGCTGGCTATGGGCAGTACGAGGTATCCGCCTTCAGCCAACGCGGTTACAGATGCCGTCATAACAGTAATTACTGGTCCTTTGGGGATTATATTGGCATTGGGGCTGGCGCCCACGGCAAGATCAGCTTTTTAGATGGCCACATTGAACGCTATGCCAAGCGACGCCAACCGGAAGAGTACATGTCTGTAGATCGGGGAAATTTTGTCGCCAGTACCCGAACTCTGGATAAGGGTGAGATTGTCGGGGAGTTTATGATGAACGCGCTGCGTCTGAATGACGGTTTTACCTTGCCGCAGTTTGTTTCGCGAACGGGACTTGAGTGATGCACAATTGGAACCGCGTCTGGAATCTCTTTGTCTGCGTGAGTTGCTGGTGCGCGAGGGCGACGTGGTCAAGGCGACCGAGATCGGTAGACGCTTTCTGGATAGCGTTATTGCCGAGTTTTTTCCTGACTAGGTCCGAGAGAAGACCAGATCCCAAACTCCATGACCAAGACGTTCACCGCGCAACTCAAACTTGGTCATTGGGCGGTATTGTGGACGGGGGGCGAACCGTCCATCGCCAGCGCTATTGGATAAACCCTCAACGGCACCCAAAACGTCCATCATCTGATGGGCATAATCTTCCCAGTCGGTAGCCAGATGCACCATACCACCCGGCTTGAGTTTGCGTACCAGCTGCGCGACAAAAACAGGCTGGATAAGGCGCCGTTTGTTGTGGCGTTTCTTGTGCCAGGGGTCGGGGAAGAAGATTTGTACGGTGTCCACCGATGCATCGGGAATACAATCCCGCAGCATTTCCACAGCGTCGTGGCAGTAAATTCGAATATTATCCACACCACGCGCCTCCATGCTGTGCAGCAATTTACCCACACCGGGTTTGTGCACCTCAATCCCGATAAAATTCGTTTCGGGCTTAGCCTGCGCCGTGGCAACCAGCGACTGGCCCATACCAAAGCCGATCTCCAACACCAGCGGACCGGAGCGACCAAATACTGCATCATATTCCAGTTCACCACCACCATACTCAAGCCCCCAACGCTGCCAGTGTTCTTCAAGGGCTTGCCTTTGCACCTGCGTCATGCGTCCAGCGCGCAACACATAACTGCGAATATGCCCGCCCTTGTCGCGTTCAGTCATGGGAAGACTCGCCGTTACGCCAGAATCAGACCAGCAATTTCCAGCCAGTTGCAGCCAGGCAGGCCCATCCGCCGATAAATGCCAGTCCACCCAAAGGGGTGATGGCCCCCAGCCAGCGCACGCCAGTAATGCTCAACATGTAGAGACTACCGGAGAAAACCAGAATACCGAGAAGAAATAACCAACCGCTGCTTTTAAGCATCACGGTTTGCGGCTGGCTCAGGGCGATAACGCCCACCGCCAGTAGTGCGAAACTGTGGTAGAAATGATACTGGACGGCAGTTTCAAATATGCCCTGGGCATATTCATCCAATTTGCCCTTGAGGGCGTGTGCTCCAAAAGCACCCAGAACAACAGCCAGCATGCCGCTGAGGGAAGCCAGAGTAATGAATAATTTCGCCATCGTAAGATTGTAACCAGGAGGCGGTGTACCCGCCTCTATTATGGGAAGGCTTAGGCCGCGATGCTCACTCGCAACTTTTCCATGGCAGTCTGTTCCAGCTGCCTGATGCGCTCTGCGGAAACACTGTACTGTGCTGCCAACTCGTGCAGTGTGGCCTTTTTTTCCGCCAGCCAGCGCTGCGACAGAATATCGCGGCTGCGCTCGTCCAGCTCGGCCAGGGCATGGTGCAGCTGCGCCTCACTGCTGTCCTGCCAATCACTGGATTCCAGTATGACAGCAGGGTCTGCGCTGTGGTCTTCCAGATAGTACTGCGGTGCCTGCCAGGCATCGTCATCATCCGCATCAAGGGGCTGATCGTATCCGAGATCGCGACTGCTCAAGCGACCCTCCATGCGCTGCACCTCGCAGACATCCACTCCCAGATCATCTGCAATAGCCTGTGCCTCATCAGGACTCAACCAGGACAAGGACTTCTTCGCACTGCGCAGGTTAAAGAACAGTTTGCGTTGCGCCTTCGTTGTGGCGATCTTAACAATGCGCCAGTTGCGCAGAATGAACTCGTGCATCTCGGCCTTGATCCAGTGGACTGCAAAAGACACCAGGCGCACGCCTTTTTCCGGATTGAAACGCTTGACCGCCTTCATCAAGCCCACATTGCCCTCCTGAATCAGGTCAGCCTCGGGAAGACCATAGCCTGAATAGCTGCGTGCAATATGTACCACGAAGCGCAGGTGCGACATTACCAGTTCACGCGCTGCCTGCAAATTTTGGTTGTAATAGAGATCATCCGCCAACTCACGTTCACGCTCTACACTCAACACCGGAATGCTGCTGACCGCCTGCACATAGGCCGGCAGGTTGGCTCCGGGAACCATCTGGTCAATGGGCTGTAAGCTCTTTACCATTTTTCCGCCATCCCTCTCTGTTTCTTTGATTAACTTTAGCACTCTTTCGATTAGAGTGCTAATTTCAAATAAGTTCCGCAATGAGCAATAACATGTGTTTTATAGTAATAAAATCAACAAGTTATAATGATTTTTGTCATTCAGGTAGTGAGCATCTAGTGCGGTTCAATGTGGACCAGGTGGCGTGAGACCGCGAGCCAGGCTCCCGCCAGACCCAGGATCCCGCCAAGAATCACCAGGTTTAATGCTCCCATCACGCCCAGTCCGGTCAGATGGAACGCACTCTCATAAAGCAGCACTAATTCGCCTATTGGTTCCTCCAGGAACCACAGCGCTGCCGACACCAGAACTGCGGCCAGCACACCCCCGCCTACACCATACCAAAGGCCGGTATACAAAAATGGCCGTCGCACGAAGCCGTTGCTGCCGCCCACCAATTTGACGATGATGATCTCGTCCCGGCGACTCTCAATGGCGAGCCGTATTGTGTTGCCCAAAATCAGCAGTACACCGATAACCAGCATGCCTCCTACAGCCAATACCAGGCGTCGACTAAGTTCCATCAAGCTATTCAGGCGCTGCAACCACTCCATATCCAACACCGCCTCGGCCACATCGGAATTACCCTGTAGCTCCGCGCGCAACGCCGACACCGCCGGTCCATCGAGCGTAACAACGGGGGTAACAAGGATCAGGTCGGGCAGAGGATTCTCCTGCAGGCTGGCCAGCACATCAGCAAAACCTGACAGTGTACGGAACTCGTCCAGCGCCTCTTCGCGAGAAATAAAGCGTGTCTCGCCGACATCTTTTCGCGCGCCCAGCTCTACTTCGAGCTGCCTTGCCCTGTCCACGGAAACCCCGTCCTGCAGAAAGAGGGAAATCTGGGCCGGACTGTCCCAGCCGGCACTTACCTGGCTCACATTGTCCAGGGCCACGTTCAAACCAACCGGCAGGGCGAGGGCAATACCGATCACCAGCCACGTGAGAAGGCTGGAGCCCGGGTTGATCGAGCACCCTCAGCAAACTATCTGCCGCCGAAAGACGATGGTGCTGCAACCAGGCATTGAACTGGTCTCGCAGACCCGTGCGACTCAGGCTGGCGCCCTCCTTGCGTCGAGCCGTTTCGCGTCGAACCATCACTGTGCACTCCCGCTGACCAGACATCCCTGTCGCAAGGTGATAATGCGATGGCGCAAGCGGGAAATCAGGACCAGGTCATGGCTGGCAATCAATACCGTGACACCCACCTGATTAAACTCCTCGAACAGATCCATAATTTCCGCAGAGAGGGCCGGGTCGAGGTTACCGGTGGGTTCATCTGCCAATAAAATTTTGGGTTTGCCGACTACCGCCCTGGCAATGCCCACGCGCTGCTGCTCTCCTCCGGAGAGTGTAATAGGCATAGCCCGCTCCCGAGCAAGCAGACCCACTTTATCCAGTGCGGCTCGCACTCGCCTCGCGACCTCTCGATGGTCATAGCCCGCTATGACCAGGGGCAGCGCAACATTATCGAAAACCGTCCGGTCGAACAGCAACTGGTGATTCTGGAAGACGACGCCGATGTTGCGGCGATGTTGTGGAATACCACGCGAACGCACCGCCGCCAGATTCTGGCCATCAACAGTAACCTGTCCGCGGCTGGGCCGATCCATGAGCATGATCAGACGCAATAGCGTACTTTTGCCCGCTCCCGAATGACCGGTGATAAATACGAGCTCATCCTGATTAATATGGACGCTGATTTCCCGCAAGGCGTCATGCCCTTCTTCATAGCGCTTGCTGACCCGATCAAAAGTGATCATGCAGAAGCAGCTTCCTCGTCGAACAGTGCCTCAATAAACTGTTCGGCCTGGAAGGGACGCAGGTCCTCTACGGTCTCTCCTACGCCAATAAACCGTATCGGGAGTGCCAGCTTTTTAGCTATCGCGAAGATGATGCCGCCCTTGGCCGTGCCATCCAGTTTAGTCAGTGTTATACCTGACACCCCGACCCACTGCTGAAAGTGCTCGGCCTGGGACAGTGCATTTTGCCCTGTACCTGCATCCAGAACCAACATGACTTCATGCGGCGCCGAGGGGTCGAGTTTGCCCATCACCCGAACTACTTTTTTCAACTCCTCCATGAGGTTGTCCTTGTTATGCAGGCGACCCGCCGTGTCCGCGATCAATACGTCCACCTTGCGCGCACGCGCCGCTTGCAGTGCATCAAAAATGACTGATGCACTGTCCGCGCCGGTGTGTTGGGCTACCACCTGTACTTCATTGCGCGCACCCCAAACCTGAAGTTGCTCCACCGCAGCAGCGCGGAAAGTATCGCCGGCAGCCAGCATGACCGAACGCCCTGCGTCCATATAGTGTTTTGCCAGCTTGCCGATAGTGGTCGTCTTGCCAACTCCGTTAACCCCAACCATCAGGATGACAAAGGGCTGGTGGCCCTCGACCATCAGGGGCTCCTCACAGGGCTGCAGCAGCGCCAGCATCTCTTCTCGCAAAGCCCCCTGCAATGCTTCTGGTCGCATCAACTCCTTGCGGGAGACCCGCTGGGTAAGCCGTTTGATAATTTCCACCGTGGCTTCCACGCCCACGTCAGCCAGTAGCAGGCGAGACTCCAGTTCCTCGAACAGCTCGGCATCAATCTCCTTGCGACCGAGAAACAGGGTGCCCAGACCCTGCAACAGATTATCGCTGGTGCGCCCCAAACCGATGACGCAGGCGCGACAACAAGCCTTGCTTTTGCTCTCGTCCTGCAGATTCGGTTGCGTGTCGGGAGTAGTTCGGACCGCTTCCTCGCTGTGCCACTACCGCAGCAACAGTGTTTAACTCAGCTGTCGCGTCCTGGACGTCTGTATGTTTTTTGCGTTTAAAAAATTTCATAGGTGTCGTGCTAGAGTGTGTGCAAAATGCACGCCTGAGAAGGCGCCTATCGTACCACCCTTGGATAAGGCGAAGAAATGTCAGTATCTGGGAACCGTACCGGGACGCAGAACCAGGTGCGCATTATCGGGGGCCAGTGGCGCGGTCGTAAACTCGCCTTTGCCCCAGTAGATGGGCTGCGCCCCACTGGAGACCGAATCAGGGAAACACTATTTAACTGGTTAGCCCCCTATATTGCTGGTGCCCGCTGTGCAGACCTGTTTGCGGGAAGTGGCGCCCTGGGGCTTGAAGCACTTTCCAGGGGAGCAGAACACTGTGATTTTGTCGACTGCGAAAACGCAGCGCTGGCCCAGGTGAGGAATCACCTGAGGACATTTGAAGCGCTTGGCAGAAGCAGTTGTCATCCTGTTTCAGCGCAGCAGTTCCTGCAAGTGGCCGGTCGCGCCTTATGACGTTGTGTTTATCGATCCGCCGTTCAAGCTGCAATTGGTAGAGACTATCTGCGCGGCGTTGGCGCAGAAGCAACTGTTGCGCGAAGATGCGCTGGTCTACGTCGAGACTGGGGCGACAGAGCCGCCACCCAGCGTTCCTCCAACCTGGAGCCTGTACCGTGAAAAGGTTTCAGGTGGGGTGGCATATCGCCTGTTCCGCGTTGGTCAGGCTGAAAATCCGCGTTAACTGGCCTCCGTCTGCGGCCGGGTCGCATTGTCGCTCCCCGACAAATTGTTTACCATCCGCTGTCCTGCCTTAACAACCGGCCATCACCATGAGAACCAACTGCGTCATCTATCCGGGTACCTTCGACCCGATTACCAATGGCCACGTGGATCTGACCGAACGTGCGGCACGCCTGTTCGACCGCGTAGTCGTGGCCATTGCCCACAGTCAAAAGAAGACCCCATTATTTTCTCTGGAGGAACGAGTTGCACTCTGCGAAGTATCGCTGGGGCACCTGGACAATGTCGAAGTGGTGGGCTTTAGCAACCTTCTGACGGACTTCGCCAGAAGTCAGAACGCCCGCTGCGTATTACGCGGCCTGCGGGCGGTGGCGGATTTTGAGTACGAGTTTCAACTGGCTAATATGAACCGGGCTATATACCCCGAGTTTGAGAGTATCTTTCTCACTCCCTCGGAGCACCTGTCCTATATTTCCTCTTCACTGGTAAGAGAAATCGCCGCCCTGCACGGTGACATCAGTCCCTTTGTGCCAGCCCAGGTAGCCGCCGCGCTGAAAAGCCGTTTTGCCGCTAACTGAGGTAAGTCACTGCGGGCTTGGCAGGCCGTATCAGGACTCTGCCGCTTTCGCGGCCTGTTCTTCCTTGAATCTGCGGTTAGCCTCTGCGTCCTTGCCGCTGTAGCCTGGCTGGCGGCAACCCAGGCAACGCATAAACGTCGTCTCCACCGGCCCGCCAATCAAAGTGCCCGCTGCTTCACTGGCGTTGCCTGCCAATAGGGTAAACGGCAGGCTGACGAGCCATACTGCTGCGCCACCCACTGTCAGCACAGCACCGATTGGTCTTGCCACCAGTAAATCTCCTACCATGGCCCACTCGTTGGGACTCTCATCAATCGCCTCTTGCGCCCACAACATCTGTGGCAACAACATACAACTAATGACCAAGGCAACCGTGGCGCGACGTGTTGCGACTATTATTCTCATATTCACACTCCCGGACTTTATACCCGTTCCCCTTTGCTCATAGTGTAGCCTGTTCAACGCTGACAGGTCACGCAGTAGACACTGCTGCGCTGCCCCAGCCGCAGCTCCCGTAACAGGGCTCCCACAACACCTGCAGGGCTGCCCCGCACGACCGTAAACGAGGAGCTGTTGTGCAAAGTAGCCCGGCTTGCCATCGCCACCCACAAAATCACGCAAGGTAGTTCCACCTTGCTCTATAGACGAAGTAAGTACTTGCTTAATAATGTCTGCGAGTCGCTGGTAGCGCGCCAGCGAAATGCGGCCAGCGGCGCGATCCGGGCGAATTCCGGACTGGAACAGGGCTTCGTTAGCGTAAATATTACCAACACCAACAACAACTTTTCCGTCCATGATGAAGTTCTTTATAGGACCTTTACGGCCCCGAGAGAGGTGGTACAGAAGCTGGCCATCAAATTCCGCTGACAGGGGCTCGGGCCCCAGGCCCGACAACAGTGAGTGAGTCTCCCCCGGAGCCAACCACAGAAAGCAACCGAAGCGCCGCGGATCGTGGTAACGCAGGCAAACTCCACCTTCGAGCAGGACATCAATATGATCGTGACGACCAGGTGGTGCATCGGGAACGACTATGCGCAGGGAGCCAGACATTCCCAAGTGCACCAGCAACGAGCCCGCCTCCGTGCGAAACAGCAGGTATTTGGCACGACGCTCTACCGCCTTTATAGCCTGTCCTGACAGCGCTGACGCCAAACGGTCTGGCACTGGCCAACGCAATCGCGGCTCGCGCACAATTACCTGCCTTACCACTCGACCAAGACAGTGCGGTTCAACGCCCCGACGGGTGGTTTCAACTTCTGGCAATTCGGGCATAGCGGAGTGATGTCTGGCTGGAGGAGCTGGACCCTGAAGCAAAAAACCCCAGCCATTGCCGGGGTTTTTTTGCTCTGCTACCAAGGATGGGCTTTTATTTAATTTTGCCTTCCTTATACATAACGTGTTTGCGCACTACTGGATCGTACTTTTTCATCTCGAGTTTGTCCGGCTTGGTACGCTTGTTCTTGTCCGTGGTATAAAAGTGCCCGGTACCAGCAGACGAATTCATTCTGATTTTATCTCTCATCGCAATTCTCCTTTAAACCTTTTCACCGCGAGCGCGAATATCTGCCAACACTTGTTCAATACCCTTTTTATCGATTATCCGCATGCCCTTACCCGATACGCGCAGACTCACAAAACGCTTCTCTGACTGCAACCAAAAACGGTGCTGATGCAAGTTGGGCAAAAAACGTCGTCGGGTACGGTTCTTTGCATGTGATACGTTGTTTCCCGTTATCGGACGTTTACCGGTAACCTGGCAGATTCTAGTCATGATCTTTGCTCTCCCAAAAAGACGCGGGATTTTTAATAATAAATGTGGTGTGACTTAGCGACCTGAATGAGGCCCTGGCCGCGCAGAGCGCGACTTTATACCAGAACACCCAGGCCATAGCAAGCGCAACAAAGCTTTCGCAACGGCGCTTTAATGGCTTGCATCCACATGCAACTCTAAGCCCCAACAGGAAGCACAAACCGCGCATTGACGGCCCATGCCGGTACATATACCGCCGAACTTCACATCACAATAGCCCCTGCTCCGCAAAGGAGTACTCCCGTCCACTGCCGACTATGATGTGATCCAGTACCCGGATATCCAGTAACGCCAGAGCAGAACACAGGCGTTCGGTAATCCTGCGATCAGCACTGCTGGGCTCCGCCACACCCGACGGGTGGTTATGGGCAAAGATTACCGCCGCAGCGCCGTACTGCAATGCCCTGACTGCCACTTCCCGCGGGTACACAGCCGCCCCGTCCAGAGTGCCGAAAAACAGGTCCTCGCAACGCTGCACCCGATGCTGGCTATCCAGAAACAGGCAGGTGAACACCTCCCTGCTGCGACTCCCCAGATGGTATTGCAGGAAGCGCCGGGTTTCGCTCGGACTGCTAAGCACATCACCCGTGGATACTTTCTCGAGCGCCTGGCGACACGCCAATTCCATCGCTGCGCGCAAGCGGGCGTATTTAGCCGGACCAACGCCCGGACAGGCCAACAAACAGCCTTGCCCGGCACGCATCAGCCCGCTGATGCCGTCAAACTCTTTGAGCAGAGTGCGTGCCATATCCAGCGCGCTACAATCCCGATAGCCGGTGTGCAGCAGCACAGCGAGTAGCTCTGCATCCGAAAGTGCTACTGCGCCACGCTCCAACAATTTATCCCGAGGCCCTTCCCCGGGCATCCAGCGGGCAATACTCATAGTGCTCCTCCTTGAGCTCCCTGTAGCACAGTGTCAAATACTGCGTCACAGTGGTATCTTTCCACCTCGGCTATCTTCCCAGTTTGAGCGAGCAAATGGCACATCTTTTCAATCGCAATGTCCTGCTCGGCGTCAGTGGTGGTATAGCCGCCTACAAGTCAGCAGAGTTGATCAGACAACTGCAGGAACGCGGCGCCAGTGTGCGTGTGATAATGACCCACGGTGCCCAGGAATTCATTACCCCCCTGACCTTGCAAGTCCTGTCAGGCAATCCGGTGCACACCGAATTGCTGGATGAGCGAGCTGAGCTGGGCATGGGGCACATTGAGCTGGCGCGCTGGGCCGATGTGCTGTTAATAGCCCCTGCTACGGCCGACTTGATCGCACGACTAAGCGCTGGTCGGGCCGACGACCTGCTCTCTACCGTAGCCCTGGCCACCGCCGCGCCGCTTATGCTGGCCCCGGCCATGAACCAGCAAATGTGGAAGAATCCTGCCACCGCGGCCAACATCGATAGTCTGATCAAAAGAGGTGCGCAGATTGTGGGCCCGGCAGCGGGACAACAGGCCTGTGGTGATGTCGGCCTAGGGCGCATGGAAGAACCGCCGTTCATTGCCGATGCTGCAGCCAGTCTGTTTGAGACTGGCCAATTGGCGGGCAAACGCGTCGTAATAACAGCAGGCCCCACCCGGGAAGCCCTGGACCCGGTGCGTTATATCTCCAATAACAGCTCGGGAAAAATGGGTTATGCGCTGGCGCGAGCTGCGGCAGACGCCGGTGCAATAACAACCCTGGTCAGCGGGCCAGTCAGTTTGACGCCACCAGATCACATACGGTTTTTCGGGGTTCAGAGCGCGGAACAAATGCTGAAGCAATGCCTTGATCTGTTACCGGAATGCGACATTTTTATTGCCTGCGCCGCAGTGGCCGATTACCGCCCAGCAACATTTGAGCAACCAGAAAATCAAGAAAGAGCCGCAGGAAATGACCCTGCAACTGGTACGCACCCCGGATATTGTTGCTGCGGTGGCTGCAAGCGAGCATCGACCCTACACCGTTGGCTTTGCTGCGGAATCCAACAACCTCCTGAACTACGCCAGGAATAAAATGCAGCGCAAAGGTCTTGATATGATTATTGCCAACGATATTTCCGATCAATCCATAGGTTTCAACAGTGATGACAATGAAGTCACCATACTGTGGCGTGACGGACAACAACTCCTGAAACGCGCGAACAAGGGCGCCATCGCACGACAAATTGTGAATTTAATTGCCCAACAAACCAAGAAGATCGACTAAAGATCTTGACGCCCAAGCTCACACCCGCGTCCTGCTCAGCAAGGAAATGCTGACGTGGACTACCTTAAATATAGGGAGTATGTCCATTTGAGTGATCGCTACTATGTAATATCATTGCCGGATGGACGCGCAAACTGGCTCAGTGAATGCTGAAGCTTAAAAAAACTAAAAAAGTCTCCTCCAACGATGGGGATAAAAAGGAGGCCACTTCCAGTAGCCTCCAGGGAATCACCGCCAAAGGCAATGCCTTGCAGAAAATTGGCGGTATGGCTCTGTTGGTTGTTTTGGTTCCCGTGTTGCTGGGGTTTGCCTACCTGATCCTGTTGCGGGAACCAATCCTGCAAGAGCAGCAGCTCGATCGAGTGGCATCGTCTTTTGCTTTGCAGCAGGCGACTAATATCCACCATGTGTTCGCTCAGATGAAGACACGTATTCAAAGTGCCGCTCTGTCAGCTCTAGCCCTTTCCGCCATTGCAAGTAAATCCGAGAATGATATCGCTCTGGTAGAAAAAGCCATGCTGGATTATTTTCCGGAAGCGGTCAGCTTAAGAATCATCCCCATTGGCGAAATGGGCACTGCAGATTTCTCCAGCGGGAATCAAGGCCTGCGCAATCACATAGAGGTTGACCTTGTGAGACGCACCAGCGAAGGGAAAGAGACAAAACCAGAAGCGTACAAATTCGAGGACCGATGGCTGACCTCCATGGCTGCCCGGGTAAACCACCCACATATTGAAGATCACTGGGCGGTAATCATCATAACAATAGACAACGAACAGATCTCCACACAGCTGAAGTCACTGGACAGCGCCAGCGGCAGATTCGCGCTTGAGCAAATGTACACCGCTCGCGGCGGCAAGAAGCATACTGATGTTATCGCTGCTAGCGGCAACGCCACCGTCGGCTCGAACACGCGCTACGCTGACGTCCCGGAGACGTCCTGGCGTGTATCCTTCAGTCCCTCAGATGCTCTGATAAGCACGCTCAGTATCAACCAAGTACCCCTTTTCAGTGTGCTGGCACTGATCGTTCTTGCGTCAATCGGCTCTTTGTCTATCGTATTGGTGCTTTTCCCCAAAAGGCTACACGCGGAGATCAATAAGGTAATTTCAGCGTCCGATCAGAAATCTCAGCTTACCCTGGCAATTCCTGAGCTGGTATCTATTGCCAAGCAACTGCGCCGCGCCACTCTGCGTGCCTTGCGGCAGAGCAATACAAACTCCTGGGACCTACCCAGACCCGAAGTCGAAATTCTCGAATCGCGGGGTTCGGAACTGACCAATCCACTATTCCAATCTAAAAATATGCTCGAGGATGAGGAAGATTTTCTGGACCTTGCTTTGAGCGGCCCGACCAACATAGCCACCACCCGCAGCGAGGCAGCGTTTCCTCAACATATCTTCCGCGCCTACGACATCCGCGGCGACGCCGAGACCGAACTGACCGATGAACTGGTGGAGAATATCGCCAGGGCGATTGGCACAATTGCTGGAGAGATGGGTGAACAGTCCCTGATCGTGGGATGTGATGGCAGAACATCAAGTCCCCGTATTAAATCCTCACTGGTCCGGGCCATGATGGAGACAGGCAGGGACATTATCGATATTGGATTGGTGCCTACGCCATTGCTTTACTACGCCACACGACATCTGAATTGCCGGTCCGGCGTCATGATAACGGGCAGCCACAATCCAGGAGATCAAAACGGGCTGAAAATCGTCCTGAATCAGCAGACCATCGCGGCCGGCGGCATCGAACAGATTCGCGACCGGGTGCTCGCCGGTAAATTCAGCACGGGTAACGGACGCATGACCCGCGAGGATATCGTGCCCGCCTATATGGAGGAGGTGCTGCATGATATCGCGATCGCGGTGCCACTCAAGATTGTCATTGACGCTGGCAATGGCGCTACCAGTGAGATCGCTCCCAAACTGTTTGAAGAACTCGGTTGTGAAGTGCAGCGACTGAACTGCCAGATTGACGGACGCTTTCCCGGCCATCCTCCCGATACCAGTAACGAGGAAAATCTGGCCGAGTTGGCCAGGATGGTGGTTGAGGTAAAGGCCGACTTTGGTGTGGGCTTCGATGGCGATGGCGATCGGCTGGCCGTGGTCACGCCCACCGGACAGATTGTTCGCTCTGATGTGCTGCTAATGCTCTTCGCCCAGGATGTCGTGTCACGCAACCCCGGTGCCGACGTGATCTTCGACGTCAAGTGCAGCCGCCAACTCTCCAGATTAATTACACGCCACGGCGGTCGACCAGTATTGTGGAAAACCGGGCACGCCTTTATGAAGGAGAAGATGAAGGAAACCGGCGCGCTGTTAGGCGGCGAGTTCTCGGGCCACATGTTCTTCGGTGAGCGCTGGTACGGATTTGATGACGGTATGTATGCGGCGGGTCGGCTCGCGGAAATTCTCAGTACCCATGGGGAAAGTCTGGACGAGTCTATCGCAAAATTCCCCGTCACAATTAATACTCCGGAAATCATCATTCCAGTGCCGGATGATTACAAATTCGAGCTGATAGAGAAAATCATCAACAACGCGGACTTCTCTTCCGGCAAGGTGAATACTATTGACGGTATCAGGGTGGATTTCAGCAATGGCTGGGGCCTCGTGCGTGCCTCCAATACCGGACCGGCACTCACAGCTCGTTTCGAGGCAGACACGCAGGAGAACCTCGAAATCATACAGGACGAGTTCAGGGCCCAGATCGCGCTGATTGACCCCGCAATCAACCTCAATTTTTAATCGCCTGGCCCCCTTGCCGGGACCGGGCTCAACAGTAGGCTACGATATGTCACTCGATCGCGCAGCAGCCCTCAACATTGCACAGGTTCTTACCGAGGCCCTGCCCTATATCCAGCGCTTCATCGGCAAAACCATTGTCGTAAAGTTTGGCGGTAACGCTATGGTCGACCCTCTGCTCCATGAGAGCTTCGCCAGAGACGTGGTGCTGATGAAGCTGGTGGGAATGAACCCCGTCGTCGTGCATGGCGGCGGACCACAGATCGGCGCCCTGCTGGCTAAACTGAATATCCAAACCGAATTTGTCGACGGAATGCGCGTTACCGATGCCCAAACCATGGATGTGGTAGAAATGGTCCTGGGTGGCAGTGTCAACAAGGAAATTGTCTCGTCAATCAACCGCAATGGTGGCAAGGCTATCGGAGTAACTGGCAAAGACGGCCAGATGATCCGGGCGCGCAAGCTTACCGTCAGTCGGTACAGTCCCGAACTCGATGTGTCAGAGATTATCGATATAGGACATGTCGGAGAGGTAGACCAGATTGATACCGAGGTGCTGCAGGTCATTCTGAGCAGCAACTTTATTCCAGTCATCGCCCCTATCGGCGTAGGCGAAGACGGCAGCACCTACAATATCAACGCTGATCTGGTTGCCGGTAAACTGGCCCAGGTTATGCAGGCGGAGAAATTGATGCTGCTGACGAATGTCTGCGGGACTGCTGGACAAACAGGGCCAAATCCTCACCGGGCTGAGTACGGCACAGGTTGATGGGCTAATCGCAGACGGCACTATCACTGGCGGCATGCTACCAAAAATCCGCTGTGCCCTCGACGCGGTAAGGTCCGGTGTCACCAGCGCCCATATTGTCGATGGCCGAGTACCCCATGCGGTGTTGCTGGAAACCTTCACGGACGAGGGTATGGGCACTCTCATCACCAATAAACGCTGCTAGCAGGAAAAAACAGTAGAAATCCGTGCCCATCGTAGTCCGGCTTATTGCAGGCGCGACGGGTAATCGCTAGCATTGGTCCAAACGCTATTCGTTATGGAATGCCATGCCTCCGAGAAAATCCCAAAGGCGCCAGCAAATACTGGAAGCTCTGGCCCAAATGCTGGAGGCCAACCCCGGCAACCGCATCACCACCGCCGGCCTTGCCAAACAGGTCGGGGTCTCCGAGGCCGCCTTGTATCGGCACTTTCCCAGCAAGACTAAAATGTTCGAGGGCCTTATCGAATTCATTGAAGACACTCTGTTCAGTCGCATCAACATTATCCTGGGCGAGGAACAAACGGCCGCACAGCGCTGCGAAAAAATGCTCATGCTGCTACTGGTTTTTACGGAACGCAACCCGGGCCTTACCCGGATCCTGACCGGCGACGCGCTGACCGGAGAAACCGAACGCCTGCACCAGCGAGTGGCGCAATTATTCGATCGCTTCGAAACACAACTCAAGCAAGTTATTCGGGAAGCGGAGCTGCGCGAGGGTTTGCGTCCCAGCATTCCCTTACCTGCAGCCGCCAACCTGTTGATGGCCGCTGCCGAGGGGCGGATATCCCAGTATGTGCGCAGCGGCTTCCAGCGCCTACCCACCACAGAATGGGCCAGGCAGTGGGAGTTGTTGATGGGAGGTTTCTTTCGCGACGCAATAACTCAGCCGCTCGCGGGCCAAGTCACCAGCTTCGTCAGCTAAGCACGCTATATCAGGGGGACTTTGCCCCCTTGTTACTCAGCGTTTGCCGTAGTTCGACCACATCCTGCAACATTTTAAAGCGCTCGATATCCGCCTGATAAGCGGCTTCCAGCGCGTGTATTTCTTTCTCCCGCTGATTGATGTCCAGCTCGGTGACCGCGATTTCTTGTTGCAGTCTTTCAATGGTCCTGAGCCGCTCCACATCCACGCTCTTGCCCGCGCGCTCTGTGTCTGCCGCCTGCGCCTGATAGTTTTCCACCTCTTGCTTGAGCGAATACCGGTTACTCTTGAGGATGCTCATCCTGATCTGCAAGGCTCCCAGGGCACGACGCTTTGCATCCTCTATGTCGGCCACAGTACTGTAATGAAGCAAAAGGGATTCGTCCCACTTACGCAGGCGCTCCTCTTCTGCCTTGGCCTCTTGCTCCCGCTTTTTCTCAGCATCCTTCGCCTTCAATTCTTCCGCGCTGAGTGCACGCGGCACCACTTTGATCACGATACCCTTATCATTGAGAATCTCATAGCCGTTGCCTACCGAATTCGCCGGCACCTGGTAATCCACTACCACGTTACCTTCAGCATTGCGATACCGATAAAGCGGCTTGGCTTCGACCACAGCGGCGAGGCTCAGCAATAGCACCCATACCAAAACCCGTCGCATGTCATCGGCTCGAAAAATCATAGTGCCCAATATAGAACCTGCACCAGATTGGTACAAGCTAGACTCCGTAATGTTCACGATAGCGACGCATAGCGGCCAAAGCACCCGGGGGAGCATGATCCGCAGCCTCCAGGTAATCAATGATATTGCCCATGTTGATAATGCTTAACACCGGCACCCCATGGGCTTGCTCCACCTCCTGCACAGCGGAACAGGTCCCCCGCTCCCCGCTCCTGTCGATCAAGACCAATGACAACGCCTGCCAGGTCGGCGCCGGCATTAATAATCATACTGATCACCTCCGTACCGCGGTACCTGCAGTAATGACATCGTCGATCACTAATACCCGCCCCCGCAAGGGCGCACCCACCAACATACCGCCCTCGCCATGGTTTTTGGCCTCCTTGCGATTGTAGGCGAAAGGCACATCCAGGCCGTGATGATCTGCCAGTGCGACGGCAGTGGCCGCCGCCAGTGGAATACCTTTGTAGGCTGGTCCCAGCAATACGTCAAAGCGCACGCCCGAATGCACGATGCATTGCGCATAACAGCGGCCCAAGGCAGCCAGTGTCCGCCCACTGGAAAAGGCGCCTGCATTGAAAAAATAAGGGCTAATGCGGCCCGATTTAAGGGTAAATTCACCAAATTTCAACACATCGCATCTACGGGCCAGTTCGATAAACTCTGTTTGGTAGCCATGCATATCAAATTTGGATCCTTAAACTTGGAGGCATTGTATTCCGCCGTTTACGCTATAGAATACACAAATCCGGTTTTGACCACTTTCTAATAACAGGGTTCGAGCCGCAAAGTCTCGCCCCTGACGCCATAACATCACCATTGGCGAGACAGCTAAGCTTCAGCTTAAACAATCACATGCAAGAGCGTTTCCTCGAAACCCGGCAAGATGTTAAATCGACGCGCGGTTCGCGCATGATAATACACGCTCTCATGTCAAGGAGGAAAGAATGAGAATCATCAGCTTCAGTGCTGACGGTATTAAAGATGCCACAGAAAAAGGATTTTTCGACTGGCTGAAAGACCAGGATGCGGATTTTATCTGCATTCAGGATTTGCAGTGCTCGGAATACGATTTACAGGACAAAATCTTTTTCCCTGCGGAGTACAACGCCTACTTTTTAGACGACGTCGACGGCAAAAACAATGGCGTCGCGATCTACTGCCGCCAAATGCCCAAAGCAATCATGACCGGACTGGGTTTTGCCAACTTTGATATGGAAGGTCGCTATATCCAGGCTGACTATGAGAATCTGAGTGTGGCATGCCTGTTGGCTCCGCGCGCCGATTCAAACGATCCCGCGCAGCAGGCGCGCAAGAACGAATTTTACACCCTCCTTGGAGGCCACCTGCAAAAAATCCGCAATAAGCGCAGGGAGTTCATCATCTGCGGCAACTGGCATATTGCACATAGTGCCGCCGATGTCCAGGACAGCCAGAGCAATAGCACGGTATCCGGCTTCCTTACCGAAGAGCGCCAGTGGATGAACGAACTACTTGAATCGGGCTATGTTGATGCATTTCGCGAAGTTTGCTCGGACCAGGACGAATTCAGCTGGTGGCCGGATGGCATACGGGGCAAGAACGGCTGGCGCACGGACTTTCAAATCATATCCCAGGGTCTCAAATACGCGGTGGACTATGGCGCGATTTACAAGATCAAGGAGTTCTCAACTCATGCGCCTGTCATCATGGACTACGATATCGAATTGTAGTCCTGGTTTTACGGGGGTCAGTTGGCCAGCGCCGCCTTTTGCTGTGCGATCAACTGCTGTATTCCCTGCGCCGCCAAATCCAGCATGCCAGTTGAGTTCAGCGCGAGCAAAGGGTGTCCGTTCCGCGGTACCCTGCACCTCGATAAACCCTCCGGATTCACCCATGATGACATTCATATCGGTGTCCGCCGTGGAATCCTCGGAATAATCCAGATCCAGTACTGGAACACCCTGATAGATCCCCACCGACACGGAGGCCACCATTTGCAGCAGGGGGTCATCCTTGATCAGTTTTTCACGCTGTAAGTAATTTATGGCGTCTACCAGGGCAACACAGGCTCCCGTGATTGCGGCAGTCCGGGTACCGCCATCAGCCTGAATCACGTCACAATCCACCGTGATGGTGTTCTCGCCGAGTCGGGAGAGATCCACGGCCGCCCGCAGGGAGCGGCCGATCAGACGCTGAATTTCCACCGTGCGCCCCCCCTGCTTGCCGCGACTGGCCTCCCGGCCCATACGTGTACCGGTGGAACGTGGCAGCATGCCGTACTCAGCCGTCACCCAGCCCCGACCCTCGCCGCGCATAAAGGGCGGCACGCCCTTTTCCACTGAGGCGGTGCAAATCACGCGAGTGTCGCCAAAACAAACCAGCACCGAACCCTCGGCATGGCGGGTGTAATTGCGCGTGATGTTGATCTCTCGCAGTTGTTCGGCCGCGCGGCCACTGGGTCGTTGCATGGTGATATTCCGTCTGATTTTGGAGTCGCGCCAGTATACGCGAGCCGGCAGGTCGAAGTAGCAAAAAACCGGGCGCGGCACTCACGCAACCTTACCTGTATGCACCAATAACAAGCTGCTACACTCGATGCCCAGCCGCACTACATGGGATTCGCTACCAGCAATGATCCGAAGCATGACCGCTTTCGCTCGTGAGAGTGCGACCACAGGCCAGGGTATCCTGACCGTGGAACTGCGCTCCGTTAACCACCGCTACCTTGACTGCAGCTTTAAACTGCCCGATGCACTGCGACCGCTGGAGCCACGCTTGCGCGAGAAGGCCAGCACTACCTTGGCCAGAGGGAAAGTGGAATGCATGATCCGCCTGCAGGCGCACCCGGCACAAGCCGGCAAGCTGCAGATTGACAACGCGAGGTTAGATGACTTACTTGCAGCTACCCGTATTATCCGGGACCGGCTGGACACCGCGGCTCCGATCTGCCCGCTGCAGGTGCTGCAATTTCCTGGCATCTATACCTCTAAGGAAGAATCGGAAGAACAATTGCAAAAAGAAGCTCAGTCCCTGTTCAGCAAAACGCTGGATAATCTGCAAAAGCAGCCGCCAGCGCGAAGGTGAGCAAGTTAGCGACGCTGGTACTGGATCGGCTGGCACAGGTTGAATCCGAGGTAAAAGCCACTCGGGCGGTACTTCCCCTGCTGATACAGCAACAGCGCGATCGCATCACCAATCGAATAGCGGATCTGCAAGTGGAGGTTGATCAGGGTCGCCTGGAGCAGGAATTGGTCTATATGGCGCAACGGGCCGATGTGGACGAGGAGCTGGATCGACTGGACGCGCACATCGGCGAGGTACGCCGCGCGCTAAAAAAAGGCGGGGCCTGTGGCCGGCAGCTGGACTTTCTGATGCAGGAGTTAAATCGGGAGGCCAACACCCTGTCATCGAAGTCGCAGTCGGTCACCACGACCCAGGGCGCGATAGGATTGAAGGTGCTGATTGAACAGATGCGCGAACAGATACAAAACATAGAATGAATGCCTGTTAAGGCGGCGCAGTGTGGGACGTGTTCTGGCTCAAAGCATGTAACGCCGCCGGATACTGTCGAAGCGTATATGCATCTGCTGAATTCTTTGCGCACGTGTCACCTTAACGGTATCGGCGGGCAGCGCTTGCGCCAACGCCAACCGGTTGACGAGCCGTGTGTTGAATGTGGTTAGCGCAGTGCCAAGAAGATTGCGGTAAGTGAGATTGCCCCGCTCAAAACCCTGTGTATCCAGCCAGTTGTGATAGCCCGGATCAACATGGCAAAGAATTAATCGCACCTTGCCGTCGCTGTCCACACACGCCCGGCTGGGTGTGTAACTCACCGGGCGATAGCGGTAATCCATGCTGTTCATGAAGGCACCGCCCAGCGATGCCATCCAGAAGCCGTCGTGGACGTCGAACTCGATGATCAGTGCCTCGTCCGGCGCCAGGGTCCAACACATATGCGCCGCCAGCCGCCCGCGCTTGACGTCATCAGCGCTGTTGGCAAAACGCTCCGGCGGGAACTGATTGAGGCAGGTTGGATCGACAATCCCGCCGCTGTATTGATAGGGGTGGTCAGGCCAGTCGCGCATCATGCCGGTCAGGAAATTGCCGGCCCACGCCATCGCTTCGCGCATCCTTGCGGGCGTCGGCAACGGGGGTGGCGCCTCCATGCCCATTCGCTCGATCGAGAGCCGCGCGGGCGTCTCGTCCCAGCTGTCGAAACCCTGGCGAATGAACAGCTTGCGCGTGCCCGGTGTTGTCGGCAGCCAGTTTGCGCCGCGCTTTTCGCCGCCCAGATAGAGCTCGAAGCTGCCATCTGCAGCGGTCTCGAGCTGCTGCTTGAACAGATTGGCTTCGGGAACATCGCCAAAGGGTTCATGCAGACTCGGCCACCCGGTGCCTGGCTGAGTCTCGGGGCGCGGCCCCTGCACGGTGAAGTTGAGGAAGCGCGCGGTGCCGGTGTTGCCTATAACCCGGTAGACACTGTAACCGTCGATCCACGCCTGCCGATAGGTGAAGTCCGCGGCGTCCCCGCCCAGCTTGCGCGTTGGCGTGCAGAAGGCGTGGAGCATTGGGTAACGCGTGTCCTTGGTCTCCAGCGCAAGATCGAAGGCCTGCCCGAGATTTTGCGTCAGGAAGCGGAAGGCGTCGGCCCGCTGTAGAGGATTGGCAGGATTGTGTTCCTTGAACACCTTGTCGCCGGTCTCGCGCAGCTGGTCACAGAACCGGCCCCATGCGTCCCGCAATGCCGCGTCATCGGGACAGTCACCAAACGCCATACATCCTCCGTCAGGTTTTCAGGTGGGTCAGTATAGCGCCCACATGGGCAGCGGCGCGCGCCACCGCCGCATAGCCGCCCTCCGCGTCGATACGGGGGCCAAGCAGTTCCAGATCGAAGGCTCCCGCATAGCCTGCATCCAGCAGCGATTCGACGAGGCGCTGCAGCGGTATGACGCCATCACCGGGCACCGCCCGCGCCGGCAGTGAGCGATCGCCATAGATGTAATCGGAGATTTGCACCAGCCGACAGCGCGGCAACGTTCGCGCAAAAAGTTCTGGCAGCCCCGCTTCAGCCCAACAGAAGAACAGCTCGATGCAGACGCCAACGTCGGCCATTTCGGCGAGCGTGATCGTATCAGCCAGCGAGTGCGCGATATGGAGTTCGGCGTACAGCGCGGAAGCATTTTCTATGGCCAGTTCGATTCCTGCCGCCTTTGCCCGATCAACGCAGGGGGCAAGTGCTGCGCAGAAGCAGTCCGCCGCCTCTTCCCAACAGAGCTCGCCATGGCCGCCGGTGAGCATATAGATGGAGCGGGCGCCAAGCTCGGCAGCGATATCGATCAACCGCGCGAGCGATTCACGCGAATCCTGCCAAGCGTCGCGGTCGGTGGAAAGGTGGCCCGCTCTGAAGACATGAGCGATGGTCTCCACGGCCATGTCGGTGCCGGCCAATGCCGAACGTGCCTCAGTCAGTCCGCCCGGCGCCAGCAGCGCGGGGCTGATAAAGCCGATACGCTGCGCGCCCAGCGCCCGGCACTGCCCCACATAGTCGGGCAGGCTGGCACCGGCAAAACACATCTGGTGGATCGATATCCGCTCGTGCATGGGCTCCTTGGGCAGCGCCACGTTAATTGCGCTTTTCGATGTCGATGCCGAAGCGTTCGCGATAGGGCGCGAACTCCTCATGCAGCGCGTCGATGTCGCCATCGATGAGATCGGTGGAATAGACAAACTTACCGTAGCGGTCGCCCCTGTTGTTGGTGAGATAGCTGCGCATCGCCGTTTCGGCGGCAGTCGTCCAGGGATAGCCGGCAAATTCGTAGTACTTGCGGATCGTACCAACCTGGTCCGCCATGAAGTCCTGGTAGCGCACATGGTGAATGCGCGGATCGTCGATCATCGGATTTTTGAGCATGGCGTGGAAGCCAGCGCGACCCAGAGCCGTGTGGATTTTCGATTGCTGCGCCATGTCGACGGAGCCGGTTAAGCCCTCGGTGAGGTCCGCCGCCATCCTGATACGCGACGCGATGCACTGCATCGGATCGCGGTGGATGTAAAGCACACGCGCATCGGGATAGCAGTCGAAGAAGGCGGGAAAGCGCGTGGCGTGAAACCCTTTCAACACCCAGTACTTTTTCGGCCGATCATGCTGGATCGCCTGCAGCATCATTTTGTGGATGCGGTATTGCGCGGGCGGGTCCGCAGGCAGGCCGCCGATGACCATACCCATCGGCACACGCCACCAGGCCGTCGGTGTCAGCACCCGAAAATCGAAGGCCCAAGTGCGCTCGTCCTCCGGCAGGCCGTCGCCCAACATGTCATTGTAGGGGTGGCTGCGCAGCCAGTGCGGCAGGCGCGCATTGATCTCGCACCATTCCGTGTCAGCCAGCGCCCGGCGCGGATCGTCAGGTTGCGCCAAGCCCGGCGGTGGCGAGGGATGCATCACTTCCCAAAAGCGCAGTGCACGCGCAGCGGGATCAACCGAGAGCAGCGCGTGCAGCAACGTCGTGCCTGAGCGCGGCTCGCCGGTGACGAACAGCGGCCGTTCGATCACCTCCTTGCCGAGGCCATAGTGAATGTGGTCGTCGAAAAAGCGCAGCCGATCCGTCAGCAGCCCGTGAATGTTGGTCGCTGCGACGCGCTGACTCGCCTCGTTCATCCTGGCGCTGCGTATCAGCTCCACCGCCTTGGCAAAGCGCGCACCGAAGGTGGGATCACCCCAGTCGAAGAGACCAGTCTCCGCTGCAGCGGTGGCCATCAGCGCCTCTGCATCGAGAATCCCGGCCATGCTCAACTCACCGCCGTGAGCTTGCTCAGCTCGTCTTCCGCCGCGCGCACCTTCTGCGCCGAGATGGCGCCATACTTGAGGCCCGCCATGCCGCCGTAATCGAGAATCTTGGGCACGCGCAGGCCGGCATCGCAGTAACCCTTCACAATTTTGGCGACCTGCTCGGGTGAGCCGTGTGGCACGAGATCAAGAATTGCACGCGGATCGACCTGGTCAAGAAATTCGAGAATGCGCTCCCGCGTCAGCACGCCGGGGTCGATATCCTGATAGCCGCGCCACTTCTCGCCCATCGGGTGTGCGTGGCCGAATTTTTTCAGCTCTGCTGCCGGTACCTGCAACAGAATGGCCTTGACCAGTGGCGCACGCAGCATTTCGTCCAGTTCGTCATCGCTGCCGATCAAACTGATGAGAATAAAGGCGGGCACAATCGCCAGCGGATCGCGCCCGGCGCGATCCGCCGAGTCGCGCACGACCTTGAGTTTTGCCGCGTAGTCCTCCGGCGTCCAGGCGCCGGCCGGCCACCAGCCGTCGGCGTAGCGCCCGGTTATCTCCAGCATGCGCGGCCCGCTCGCGCCGATCCACAGCGGTGGGCAGCTGCCGTTGTAAAGCTCGGTGTCCATGCGGGCGTGATGGAGGCGGAAGAACTGCCCCTCGAAATCAACTGGCCCCGCGCTCTCCCACAGCAGTTTGATGACCTGCAGGGCCTCCTCGAAACGACTGACCGGCCTGGAGAAGTCAAAGCCGTAGGGTACGGTGTTTTCCGTCTCGCCGCTGCCCAGACCCAGGATGAAACGGCCTGCGGAAAGATGGTCGAGCGTCAGTGCGGACTGCGCCAGCATGGCCGGATGACGTCGCACCGTATCGACGACGCTGGTCGCAATCGGTACATGCTTCGTCAGTACCGCGGCGGCGCCCGCTACCGCCATGGCGTCCAGGTGGCGATGCGGCGAGGGCGAGACGGTGGCGAGATCGGTGAACTCCGTAGTCCAGATCGAATCGGGCCAAAAGCTCACCATGTGATCCGGCAGCCAGATCGAGTGATACCGGCCGCTATCGAGCACGTCCAGCTGCTCCAGACCCAACGGCAACGTAGTGCGCAGAAATGCGGCGGGCTGAACTTTCATCGTCTCGCCCCGGATTCGGTTGATAATGTTACGAGCGCGCCGTCGCGCGCCGCAGACGCCCGGATGGCATCGAGCACTGCCATACAGGCCAGGCCGTCGTGGAAGGTCGGAGGCGGCACGGTGCTTATCGGCGCGCGCCCCTCGACACCGGCGCGCAACACCTCGCAAAGGCGTACAAATGGCGCCGGCTCTGTGTGGGAGAGCCGATGGCGCGGATCGTCCTTCTCATCCGATGGCGCAGGTAGCGTCAAATCGTCAGGCGCGGGTAGTGCGCGCACACCATCGCGATCGGCGATGCGCACCACACCGTCTTCCGTCCAGATTGTTCCCAGTGTGCCCGCCACGCGAGTCATGCTCGCGGGCGGTCCCCACGCTCCGCCTGTCTGCTGTATCACACCCTGCACGGCATTAGTGAGGCGAAAGCGCAGGACGTAACTGTCTTCGGCCACACCCTGGCGGGCCGAGACGACGGGAAGGGCTGCACTCAAGCTTTCAAATTCGCCCAGCCAGGTGCGGATCTGGTCGACCATATGCGAACCGTGCGCGCCAAGCCAGCCGCCGCCCGCTGCCTCATCGAACCACCAGGACGGCATCTTTGCCTCGGGAGCGGCGACCAGTGGCATATAGTTGGCGAGTGTCAGAAAGCGGGGCTCGCCGATCAGGCCATCCGCCAACGCGCGCGCGACAATAACTCGCTCCGGCTGCCAGCGAAATTGATTGCCTATAAGGTGCATGACACCCGCGCGTTCGGCCGCCTGCAGCATGGCACGGGCCTCTGCCGCATCGCTGGCCAGCGGCTTTTCGCAGATCACATGGCAGCCATGTGACAGAGCCGTCAGCGTCAGCGCCGCATGGGTGCGCGGCGGCGTAGCAATCGTGACTGCGACGGCACCGGTCTTGCGGATTGCCTCGTCTAGGTCAGTAAAGGCCAGCGGCACACCGGTAGCCTCGGCGCGTCGCGCGGTACGTTCAATATCAGTGCCGACCAGACCCACCACATCAAAACCCGCGACCCGCAATGCCGGAACATGGATACGGCAGCCAAACCCCGTGCCGACCACCAGCGCCGGTGGAGCAGCGTGTTTGAAAGTGGTCATACTTTTTTTTCCCCGTCAAAACGTGTGCATGGCGAGCAAGATGAATTTGACGTATCTGACGCGAAAAGTGGCTAGAAGTCCACCGGCGCAACCTGTACCTTTATCTGACATGCCATGCAATCAATCGGGCAATCGGTATAGCACTCTGCGGCTTGCCACCGCAGCCGCAACAGGAACAGAACATGACAAGCACCGGAACACTTTACACCGTGTCCGCCCCGTCGGGGGCGGGCAAGACAAGCCTGGTCAATGCCCTGGTCAAGCGTTGTCAGAACCTGCGTGGTATCCGTCTCCCACACCACCCGACCGATGCGCCCCGGCGAGGAGGATGGGGTCAATTACCACTTTGTCCCGGAGACTATCTTTCTCGCCATGCTGGAACGCGCCGAGTTCCTGGAGCATGCGCGGGTTTTCGGCAATCTTTACGGGACGTCCGGCGTCTGGGTGGAACAACAGCTCAAACGCGGTAACGACATCATCCTGGAGATCGACTGGCAGGGAGCGCAACAGGTCAAACGCCTGCTACCTCAAACGCGGGCCATCTTCATCCTGCCGCCCTCGCGCGAGGCCCTGCAGCAACGACTCAGGCTCCGCGGGCAGGATGACCCCGGCATTATCGAGACGCGCATGAACGTCGCTGTGGAGGAAATGTCACACTATGTAGAGAGCGACTATCTGGTGGTGAACAAGGACTTTGACCAGGCGCTGGATGAACTGCAGTCCATTGTAGGCAGCCAACGCCTGCTCACCGTAAGGCAGCAGGAGGTCTTGAGCGACATGCTGCAGGACCTCCTCAACTAGGTTCAACTGCCACCTCCGGACCCCTGCGCAAAGGGCGTATCAGGGATTATTAGCGCTGGACGCACCCCCGGGGCATCGCGCTATAATTAAAGGTTCCTCCGGGACAGCTTCGCTGTCAGGCAAAGAGAGGGGCGCCGGGACATCCTTCATGGCGCTCCAGCTTAAATTAACCTGTGTCCGCAAGAAATTTACCTTGCAGTGGCACACACAAAATGGGAAGTACTGAATAATGGCACGCGTAACCGTTGAAGATTGTCTGGAAAACGTCGCAAACCGCTTCGAACTGGTCATGGTCGCCAGCAAGCGGGCCCGACAATTGGCCACTGGTGGCAGAGACCCCCTGGTGCAGGAAGAATCGGACAAGCCGACTGTGATCGCCCTGCGCGAAATTGCCGAGGGCTTTATTACCAACGAAATTCTCCACCGTGAAAGCGAAATGGAAGCCGAGGAAGAGTTGGCCGAAGTAATGGATGCCAGCGAAGCGCTGTAAGCTTTGCGGGTATCTCTGGCACGAGTCATAGATCAACGACATGCAGACCCTGGATACCCTGAACACCACCCTGCGCAGTTACCTCAATCCCGAGCAGGCCAACCACGTAAATCGTGCTTATTTTTTCGCTGAGCAGGCACATTACGGACAGCGACGCCGAAGCGGCGAGCCCTACGTAACACACCCTCTTGCGGTGGCCAGCATTCTCGCCGACATGCACATGGACCACCAGAGCCTGATGGCCGCCATGCTGCATGATGTCATCGAAGACACGGGCATCGAAAAGTCCGCCATCGGCGAACAGTTTGGCCCCACGGTGGCAGAACTGGTGGACGGGGTAAGCAAATTGACGCAAATCGAATTCCAGTCCCTGGAAGAAAAGCAGGCGGAAAACTTCCAGAAAATGGCGCTGGCCATGGCGCAGGATATTCGCGTCATTCTGGTCAAGCTGGCCGACCGACTGCACAACATGCGTACCCTTGGAGTGCTGAAATCCGCCAAGGCGCGCCGCATCGCCCGCGAAACGCTCGATATCTACTCGCCCATCGCCATGCGTCTGGGCATGAACAGCGTGCGCATGGAGTTTGAGGACCTGGGCTTCAGCACGCTCTACCCGATGCGCGCCAGCCGTATCGACGCCGCCCTGCGCCAGGCCAGAGGCCACCGCAAGGAGCTGGTGGAAAAAGTTCGCCACCAGATCGAGGTCACCCTGGAACAGGAGGGCCACCAGATTTCGGTGGTGGGGCGCGAAAAGCACCTGTACAGCATCTACAAGAAAATGAAATCCAAGCGGAAATCTTTTTCCGAGATCATGGATATCTACGCCTTCCGCATCATCGTGGATTCGGTCGACACCTGTTATCGCGTGCTGGGCTGCATCCACAGCCTGTACAAACCGGTGCCCGGCGAATTCAAGGATTACATCGCCATTCCCAAAGCCAATGGCTATCAATCACTGCACACCGTGCTGATGGGTATG
Organism: uncultured Gammaproteobacteria bacterium; assembly: GCA_963712135.1. Lineage (GTDB taxonomy): Bacteria > Pseudomonadota > Gammaproteobacteria > Pseudomonadales > Halieaceae > Marimicrobium. The sequence goes on along the minus strand of CAVQGV010000018.1, from coordinate 513,357 downwards.
CACGGCGTCCCCATCGAGGTTCAGATCCGCACCCAGGAGATGGAGGACATGGCGAACAACGGTATCGCTGCCCACTGGTTATACAAGAGCGACGGTCAGTCTGCCAAGGGCAGCCACACCCGCGCCCGGGAGTGGGTGCAGGGCTTGCTGGAGATGCAGCAGCGCGCGGGCAATTCCCTGGAGTTTATCGAGAGCGTCAAAATCGACCTCTTCCCGGACGAGATCTATGTCTTCACGCCCAAGGGTCGCATTCTTGAACTACCCAGGCGCGCCACCGCGGTGGACTTTGCCTATGCCGTGCACACAGATGTGGGCAACAGCTGCGTTGCGTGTCGGATAAACCGACGTCTGGCGCCCTTGTCCGAGCCGCTGCAGAGCGGCCAGACAATAGAGATCCTGACATCCTCTGGCGCACGCCCCAATCCCGCCTGGCTCGACTACGCGGTCACTGCCAAGGCGCGCTCCAATATCCACCATTTCCTCAAAAACCAGACCCGGGATGACTCGGTGGCGCTGGGACGCAGCCTGCTCGACAAGGGACTGACGGGGTTTGGCAGCAACCTGGAGAGCCTGCCCGCAGAAAAGCTCGGCGAATTTCCTGTCGCAGCAGCGGTACGAACACCTGGACGACCTGCTGGTGGATGTGGCGCGCGGCAATCGCCTGCCGGCTTCACTGCGCAGCAATTGCTCAGCGGCCTGGAGGGAGGACAACCACAGCAGAACGGCGGCAGCGCACAACCGGTCGCCATCTGCGGTACCGAGGGTTTCATGGTCAGCTATGCACGCTGCTGCCATCCGATTCCTGGCGACTCTATTGAGGGTTACCTGAGCTTCGAAAAGGGCGTGGTGGTGCATCGCGCACAATGCAATAACCTGGTCGATATACGCGATCACAACGAACGCCGCATTGCCTTGCGCTGGGACGAAGATGTGGAAGGCGAATACGCCGCCGAACTGCGTGTCGAGGTCGAAAACCGCCGCGGCATGATCGCCGTCATAGCCACCCGCATCAATAGCATGGGCGTCAACATTGAGAAGATATCCACCGAGGACAAGGACTACCAGTTCACCTACGTCAATCTTGAAATGTTGGTAAAGGGTCGGGTGCACCTGGCTCGCATCATGAAACGCCTGCGCACTATCAACCACGTGCGCAAAGTTATCAGAGTCAAAAACTAGGCGCGTGCGCCTGACCTCAACACTACTGGAGACCCACTTTGAGTAATCGCGCCATCATCTCGACACCCGCCGCCCCGGCTGCCATCGGCCCCTATTCACAGGCGGTCAAGGTTGGCAATACCGTCTGGCTCTCCGGCCAGATTCCGCTGGTGCCCGGCACCACAGAACTGGTGGCCGGGGACATCACCGCGCAAGCCACCCAGGCCTTCAGGAACCTGGCTGCGGTGGCAGAAGCGGCCGGCGGCAGTCTCAAGAATGCCGTCAAAATCAACATTTCGCTGACCGACCTGGAGCACTTCGGGGCGGTGAACGCGGTGATGGCGCAGTTCTTTCAGGAACCGTTTCCGGCGCGCGCCTGTGTGCAGGTCGCCGCCCTGCCCAAGGGTGCGCAAATCGAGATCGAAGCTATCCTGGCGCTTTAGCGCGCGGCCAGCAGCGCGCCGTAACCTATTTTGTAGTCGGGATAGATCAGCTGGTAGCCGCTGTCATGCAGTGCGCTGTTGCGGCAGCGCTTGTGGCCGGCGGTGTTGTGCCGCGTAGGGTCATCGCCGGCAGCAGACAGGACGACCAACTGGTCTTGCAAACCCATTTCCCTGGCCAGCCAGGATTCCACCTCATAGCGCGGCGCGGGCAGGTCATCCACGCCGATGTAGACTGGCAGCAGCGTCTTGCCCGCCTGCAGCCAACCGCAACAGATGGGCAAGAAAGCCCGCGCAGTCGTCCCGATGGATGCGATTGGTGTAACTCACCGGCGTCCGGCGGACACAGCTCTCCCCGGCGGATGCGCGATAACAAGCGGCCGCCCGGAACACCGTAGATACCGGCGAAACGCACCACGGAGGCATTGTGTCCCGAGTCCAGCAGTCGCTGCTCGGCGGCAATGATCTCCAGCGGCCCAGGGATCATCCGCCGTCAGCGCGCTGCCCTCATCCACCCAGCCGCCGTTTGACTCGGCAAACACGCGGGTGCTGCTGGCCATCAGGATATGGCGGGGCCGATGCGGCCCAAGACCAGCCAGCAGATTACCCATGGCTGTGCGAAAACCGGCTTTGTACCCGGCAATGGAGCGGTCGGCCGGGTTGAAGGTTGCCAGCACAAAATCCGGCCGCAGCTGCGCCATAAAATCCAGGCTCCCCGGCTGCGTGTAGTTGGCCGCCTGGCCGGCAAACTCCGCGGGGAGCTTTGTTGTATTGCGCCGCACTCCGGTCACGCGCCAGCCCTGCGCGTTCAGTAGCAGGCCGGTGCGGATACCCACATCACCGCAGCCGACAATCAGGACAGAACTTGTCTTCATAAACACATCACTCACTGGTTACACTAGGCACTACTGATATCAGGCATGACTTAGACTATGCACTACGCTGGCAAGGCCGGAACCCTATGACATTAACAGAACTGCGCTACCTTGTGGCCCTGTCTGAAACAGGCCACTTTCGCAAAGCGGCTGAGCAGTGCAACGTCAGCCAGCCCACGCTGAGTATCGCCATCAAGAAACTGGAGGAGGAGCTGGGCATCAGCCTGTTCGAACGCGCACGCCACAAAGTGGCGACCACCCCCACCGGGGAGCGCATCGTGGAGCAGGCGCGCACGGTGCTGCGCGAAACACAGAACCTGCGTCAGCTGGCCGAACTGGGCAAGGATCCGCTGGGCAGCATGCTCTCCGTGGGTGCGATTTATACCGTGGGTCCCTACCTGTTTCCCCGCCTGGTGAGCCGGCTGCAGCAGCTGGCCCCGAAAATGCCGCTGTTTATCGAGGAAAACTACACCGCCAGCCTGCGCGGCAAATTGAGCAGCGGCGAGCTGGACGCCATTTTTGTGGCGCTGCCCTTTACCGAAACGGATGTGGTGACGCGCACGCTGTATGAAGAACCGTTCGTGGTGCTGTTACCACAGGACCACGTGCTCGCAGGGCAAACGCAGATCGACTCCAGCGCGCTGGCCGCACACCGGGTGCTGCTGATGGGCGAGGGCCATTGCTTCCGCGACCAGGTGCTGGAAGCCTGCCCCGGCCTGCAACAGGCGATACGGGAGAACTATGCACAGGGCAATGCGGTGGTGGAAGGCAGTTCCCTGGAAACGCTCAAGCACATGGTGGCCAGCGGCCTGGGCATCACCGTGCTGCCGCAGTCAGCGGCCAGGGAGGCCACCTATGGCGAACACACCCTGGCGGTGCGCCCCTTCGCGGACCCGGCGCCAAAGCGCAGCATCGCGCTGGCCTGGCGCGTGAGTTATCCGCGCCCCGAGGCCATCGATATCCTCATCGACGCCCTGCGCCCGCAGTAGTATCGCCGTGCACGGCATCGCCAATGTTTCGGTGCGCGAACTGCGCGGGGTAGGCCCCAAGCTGGCGAGCAAATTGGCCGATTACGGTGTGCAGCGCGTGGAGGACCTGCTGTTCCACCTGCCCCTGCGCTACCAGGACCGCACCCGGGTCACCGCCATCGCCGCTGCCAGAGAGGGCGCTGACGTGGTGATAGAAGGCGAAGTGCGGGCCGCCGATGTGGTGTTCGGGCGCCGTCGCAGCCTGGTGGCGCGCATACAGGACGGCAGCGGTACGCTGACCCTGCGCTTTTTCCATTTTTCCGCCGCGCAGAAAAACAACCTGCAGCCGGGCACCCGCCTGCGTTGCTTCGGCCAGGTGCGCCGCGGCAGCAGCGGCCTGGAAATGTACCATCCGGAATACCGTCTCCTGCAGGAGCAGGAGACTGCGGTCGAAGAGGCGCTGACCCCGATCTACCCGACCACCGCCGGTATCGGCCAGAACCAGTGGCGCAAGCTGTGTGAGCAGGCCCTTGCCCGCCTGCAGCGGCGAGCAGATAGCTGAACTGCTGCCGCCCAGTGACAAATATCCCTACGAGCTGACCCGCGCCCTGCACTACCTGCACACGCCGCCGCCGGACGCCTCACTGGACCTGTTGCGCGAGGGTCGCCACCCGGCACAGTTGCGACTGGCGCTGGAGGAACTGGTGGCGCACAACCTGTCCCTGCACCGCCTGCGCGAGCGACAACAGCGCGAGGGCGCGCCGTCCCTGCCACCAAGAGCAGAAGCTGCTCAGCGCGTTTCTTGCCAGCCTCCCTTTTACACCCACCAACGCCCAGCTGCGGGTGCTGCGGGAGATCGCGCTGGATCTGGCCAAACCCGTGCCCATGATGCGCCTGGTGCAGGGAGATGTAGGCTCGGGCAAAACCCTGATCGCCGCCGGAGCCGCACTGCAGGCCATCGGCAATGGCTACCAGGTCGCGATCATGGCGCCGACCGAGATTCTGGCAGAGCAGCACTGGCGCAACTTCCGCCAGTGGTTCGAACCCCTGCATATCAGCATGGAATGGTTGAGTGGCCGCACCAAGGGCAGCAAGCGGGCCACCGCCCTGGCGCGTATTGCATCCGGAGAGGCGAGCCTGGTCATCGGCACCCACGCCCTGTTCCAGGACGATGTCGCTTTTCGCGCGCCTGGGCCTGGCGATCGTGGATGAACAACACCGTTTCGGCGTGCACCAGCGCCTCGCCCTGACCCGCAAAACCAATCCGGCGCTGGGCCGCCCCCACCAGTTGGTCATGACGGCGACACCTATCCCGCGCACGCTGTCCATGGTGGCCTACGCCGACCTGGATTGTTCCGTGATCGACGAACTGCCGCCGGGTAGAACGGCGGTCACCACGGTCCTGATCGACAGCAGTCGGCGCGACGAGGTCACGGCGCGCGTCGCGGCGGCTTGTGGCGCGGGACGCCAGGCCTACTGGGTCTGCACGCTGATTGAAGAGAGCGATGTCCTGCAGGCGCAGGCGGCGGAGGCGACCGCGGCGGAATTGCGCGAGGCCCTGCCTCAACTCGCGATCGGACTCATTCACGGGCGCCTGAAACCGCTGGAAAAAGAAGCGATGATGGCGGCGTTCAAGAGCGGTGAGCTGGCCCTGCTGGTGGCCACCACCGTGATCGAGGTCGGCGTGGACGTGCCCAACGCCAGCCTGATGATTATCGAAAATCCCGAGCGCCTGGGCCTGGCGCAACTGCACCAACTGCGCGGCAGGGTGGGCCGTGGCGCGCAGGCCAGCCACTGCGTGCTGCTCTACCAGACGCCGTTGTCCGCCAGCGGCAAGCAGCGGCTGACGGTGCTGCGGGAAAGTTCGGACGGCTTCTATATCGCCGAGAAAGACCTGGAGCTGCGCGGCCCCGGCGAAGTGCTCGGCACCCGGCAGACCGGCCTGATGGAATTTCGGATCGCGGAGCTGCCGACGCACAATCACCTGCTGGACGAGGTACAGGCGATTGCGAACACTATCCGGGAGTCACACCCGGAGCTGGCTGAGCCGTTGATTCAGCGGTGGACTGGGTCCAGTCAGCAGTTTGCGAAGGTCTGAACCCGCTCGGGCGATTTCAATAGCACTTCGCTCACCTAGCACGGTTCGCATCGCAGAAACAACTTTTTAGAGTAGAACCTTTTCTAACCCTAAAAAGGAATATCGTTTTCGTCAAAGTCTGACGGTGCAATTTCGGGGGGTGCGGACGAATCGACCTTCCGGAGAAAATAGCGGTCTCGTTTCCTGAAGTTACAATTTTCCATCCCTGGAGATTGTTGAAATAGCGGCCGTTGTACTCGCGACCACGGATATCAAAGGTGACTGTGACTTCCTGTCCGACCTGCAAGTTATCGAGTAAGCCTACTTTATCCTGAACAAATTCGAGGTTGATTTCCTGCGGGTATTTGCCGTCCTGAACGATGACCACCATTTCCCGTTTAGTGAATCCACTATCGAAGGTTTGTACCGCCTGAATGAGCTTTACCTTTCCTGTCAAATCATAGGCCACTTGATCATTTCCTTTTTATCAAACCCTTGCCCAAATAGCGGCTGCAGTCTAGCCCGCCGGTAGTAAGATGTGTAGCTGAAGCAAAGCGTTACCTGAAGAAAATCGCCCGCCAACGCCGCTCCAGTTCTTCCACCCCGATAGCATTGAGCGTCTCGATATTCCGGTCGGGAATCCGCTCCGGATTGGCAAACTCCTCCAGCGCGCGACTCAACATATCTTCCCGCAGCAGATGAATCAGTGGATACGGCGCCCGGTTGCTGTAGTGACTGGCGGCGTCCGGGGCCTCGCCGGCGAAGCGATACTGCGGGTGAAAGCTGGCCAGTTGCACCACTCCTTCCAGTCCAGCTTCCCGCAACAATTCCTGGGCGTCGTCGAGGAACCATAAATAGTCTGCAAAAGTCGTGCAGTGCGTGCGGAAACGCCAGCAGGGTGGTGGCGATGTCCTGCTCCGTGCTGCCCTGCAGCAGATCCAGCTCCTGCAGGAACGCTCTGCGCAGTTCCGCTTTGTCGCTCGACGCGCAGACTGCAATACGCAGGTTGGACGCGCCCAACAGTGGGCGCGCGAAGGGGCACAGGTTCAGGCCGACGACAAATTCGTCCAGCCACAATCGTATATGACGCTCAACGGGCCCGGTCACCGGCAATACCTGTGTAACCGAGACGCGCATCAGGCCATGATGGCCGGCAACTCTTTCTGCAGCGCCACTTTGTCTTTAGTGGCGTCGCCGGTCAGGGCAAAGCCCAGCAGCTTGCCGCCGCTGTCGCGAAACTGCGCCTTGACGTTATTGCCGTCGGCCTCGATGGTCCACTCGCCCTGCGTGCCCGGCGCCACCGGGGCGACCACCACCGGGCAAGCCGGGGTTTTAATGGTCACCGGCATGGCCGGGTAGCTCACTTCGGTAGGCTCTCCCGCCAGGGTTTTGCCCAGCGCTTTTGCCGCCGCCATCAATGGCGCGACATAAACCAGCACATGGCCGTTGACCTCGGCGCAATCGCCCATGGCATAGACGTTGGGCGCGCTGGTCTCCAGCAGATCGGTTGGTGACAATGCCGCGGTTGGTGGCGATACCGCTGGCCTTGGCCAGCGCGGTGCGCGGGCGCACACCGACAGCAGAGAGGACGATGTCGGCGGCGATGGTCTGGCCGTTGTTGAGGCTCACCACGACTCCCTTCGCCCCCTTGTTGACCGCAGTCACCAGCGGCCCGAAATGAAACTTCGCGCCCTTCGCTTCCAGGGCGGCCTGTACTGCTTTGCCGGCAGGTTCCGGCAGCAGGGTTGGCAGGCAATACCCGAGCGGATCGACAACTTCCACCTCGAAGCCACCATTGATCAAATCATTCGTGTACTCGCAGCCGATCAGTCCGCCGCCGATAATGCATATTTTCTTCACGGCATTCTTGGCTACCGCCGTGCGGAAGTCAGCGTAGTCCAGCAGGTCGTTTACGGAATACACCAGTGACAGCCCATCGCCTTCAATCGGGGGACGGATCACCTCGGCGCCCACCGCCAACACCAGTTTGCCGTAGTGGATGGCGGTGTCGGCATCGGCGACCTTGATCAACTGGCGCGCGGTATCAATCTCGTTCACTTTTGTCATGGTCCACACACTGGCCTTGAGCTGTCCGGCCATATTGCCCGCATCCGACTGCGCCAGATCATCGGCCGACGTGGCCCTTGGTGTAACCGGTGGACAACATCGGCTTGGAATAGGAGCGGCCGTCGTCGGAGGTAATCAGGATGAGCGGCGTGTCGCTGTCGTGCTTGCGAAATTCCTTGGCCAGGCCGTAACCCGCCAGGCCGGTACCCAGAATAACCACCGGCGCATGCTCCTTGTCGACCACGGGCTGCTCGTGGTGGGGCGCATCGTCCACCGGCGACTCTTCGAGCAACTGGAAGTCTTCCTTGCCCACGCCGCAATCGGGACACAACCAGTCCTCGGGAACATTCTCCCACCGGGTGCCCGGCGCGATACCATCGTCTGGCCAACCATTTTTCTCGTCATAGACCAGGCCACAGACAATACATTCCCACTTACTCATACCAGGACTCGCTTTCTTTCAATTACGGGTTATAAATCGGCCGAACGCGACCCGGCAGGCGCCGGAACGAATGGCAAATTTCGAGACGCAACACTATAGAGTTGTACAATAATTGTGCAAGGATTTTCTCCCCCCAACGGTCCGGGAATTTAGGCCGGCGGTTCTCTTGCAAGCGCACTCCCGATACAGCATTCTCGCCACTCTAATCAAGGATGCCAGACCTTTGCACCCTCCAACCCCTGCCCTGATGCCGCAGGCGCGCAGGCGCATCGCTGCCGAGCCCCGCTGGCGACCCGTGGAGCGTTACACCAGTGCGACGCTGGCGGCGGATGTGCGCGTCTGGTTAACCGACAACGGCTCCCTGACCGGGCAACTGGTGGCGAGTGGCCGGGGCGAATTTCGCGTACAGCGCCTGTACCAGGGCTGGGCAGTCCCCCTGCCCTCCGAGCGCAGGTTGCTGGACCTGCCCCCCCGGCAACTGGCACTGGTGCGCGAAGTGGCGCTGTTGATGGACAGCAATGCTGTCGTATTCGCCCGCAGTATCTTCCCGATTCGCAGCCTGCTTGGCAGCCTGGCCCACCTGCGCCGCCTGCATAACACGTCACTGGGTGCCATCCTGTTCAAGCATCCTGGCATGCATCGCTCCCCCTTTGAGCTGGCCCGCATGGCTGGCAACAGCGACTACCTGCCGTCAGGCCTGCGACAATCCACGCCCGCGTGGGGGCGCCGCTCCCGTTTCCAGATCGGGGGGAAAAAGCTGATGGTGAGCGAGGTTTTTCTAGCGTCATTCACCCCCTGGCACGCGGCACTGTCGATGCACCGCACCCAGCGCGGCAAAGTCAGCGCTGCTTTTAGGGCGCCAACCCAGTAAGCTGGGAACCTCGCAATGCCGTGAAGGGTTCAATGGCACATTCCTCCAAAACCAGTGCGCTGCTGCAACTGATCCGCTTCGACAAACCGATCGGCACCCTGCTGCTGCTGTGGCCGACCCTGTGGGCGCTGTGGCTGGCGGCGCAGGGTGTGCCGGACGTCAAGCTGTTGGTAATTTTTGTGGTCGGCACCTTTCTCACGCGCTCCGCCGGCTGCATTGTCAACGACCTGGCTGACCGCAACCTGGACGGCGCAGTGGCCCGCACCAGCGCGCGACCACTGGTCACCGGCGCGGTCACGGTGCGCGAGGCACTGATCCTGTTTATGGCGCTCATGCTGCTGGCTTTCATGCTGGTGTTGTTGACCAACACACTGACCATTGCGCTGTCCATTGTTGCAGTGCTGCTGGCCTCCAGCTATCCCTTTATGAAACGTTACACCCACTTGCCGCAACTGGTGCTGGGCGCCGCGTTTTCCTGGGGCATTCCCATGGCGTTCGCCGCCCAGCGCGGCACGCTGCCGACCGCGCTGTGGCTGCTGTACCTGGGGAACCTGTTATGGACCATGGCCTACGATACGGCTTACGCCATGGTAGACCGGGAAGACGACCTCAAGGCCGGCATCAAGTCTACGCGCCATCCTGTTCGGTCAGTACGATCGCCTGATCATCGCCCTGCTGCAACTGGGCTGCTTGCTGTGCCTGTACCTGGCGGGGCTGGCATTCGGGCTGGGCTTATACTACAACGCTGCCCTGGTGGTAGCCGCCGGGCTGTTCGTCTATCAGCAGTACCTGATCCGGGAACGCCGGCCCGACGCCTGCTTCAAGGCCTTCCTGCACAACAACTGGGTAGGCATGACGATATTCGCCGGTGTGGTGCTCAATTATCTGGTCGCAAATGTCTGAGTCGACCCATGGAGCATGCCGGGCAAACAGCGGCTTTCACCGCCGAATTTCTCACTACCCTTGAGCAAATTTCAGCGGCGCAGTGGAACAGTATCACCGGGACTGGCTATCCTTTCCTGCGCCACGAGTTCCTGTATGGACTGGAAAAAACCGCATTGCACCACCGCGGAAACCGGTTGGCAGCCCTGCCATCTGCTGCTGCGGCACGGCGATGCGCTGGCCGCCGTGATGCCGTTGTACCTGAAGTCCCACTCCTATGGCGAGTATGTATTCGATTGGAGCTGGGCCGACGCCTGGCGACAGAGCGGCCTCGCCTATTACCCGAAGCTGGTCACCGCCATACCCTTCACTCCCGCGACCGGGCCGCGCCTGTGCGCCGCGCCGGGCATGGACGAGGACCAGTGCCTGCACGCCGCGCTCGAGCGCGGTAAAAAAGCTCGCGACGCAACGGCAACTCTCGTCCTGGCACCTGTTGTTTCCCGAGGAAGCCGTCAGCAAAAAACTGCTGGACGCCGGAATGCACCGCCGCGCCGCCACCCAGTTCCACTGGTTTAATGAGGGCTTTGGGTGCTTCGAGGACTTTCTGGCCACCTTCAACAGCCGCAAACGCAAGGCACTGAACAAGGAACGCAGGCGTGTCGCAGAGCAGGGACTGGTGCTGAAAACCCTTACCGGCCCGGACATCGGGACACGGGAGTGGGAGCAGTTCTATCATTTCTACCAGCTGACCTATGCCAAACGCAGCGGCCACGGCGGCTACCTGAGCCGCGAGTTTTTTGTCGATACCGCCGCGGGCATGGGCGACCAGGTGGTGATGGTGCTGGCCTACCTCGATGCGCACGCCGTGGCCGGTGCGCTGTATTTTCGCTCCAGCGATACACTGTATGGGCGCTACTGGGGCTGTGCACGGGAGTATGACTGCCTGCATTTCGAAGCCTGCTACTACCAGGGCATCGAGTACTGCATCGCTAACAAGTTGGCGCGCTTCGACCCCGGGCGCCCAGGGCGAACACAAAATCCAACGCGGCTTTCGCCCCATCACCACCTGGTCGAATCACTGGATTGCGGATTCGCGCCTGTCGGCGGCCGTGGGCGATTTCACGCGCCGCGAAGCACGCCACAACGAAGAGTACCGGCAGGCGGCGGCGCGCATGCTACCGTTCAAGGATAGTCTTTAAAGACGGACGGGCGGCTTGTCGCGGGTAAACACCAGTTCACGGGCGCTGGATTGGCCCTTGTTGTAGCGGTATCCATCAGTCTTGAATTTTTTCAAACCGTCCGGCTCGTTCAGTTCGTGATCAATGATAAAACGCGCCATTTGCCCGCGTGCTCTTTTTGCAAAAAAACTGATCACCTTGTATTGGCCACCTTTTAAATCCTTGAACACCGGCGTGACCACCTCAGCTTCCAGCGCCCGCGCTTGCACCGCACGGAAATACTCGTTGGAGGCCAGGTTTACCAGTACGTTGGTGCCGGACTTACGCAGCTGGGTATTGAGCGCCGTGGTAATCGAGTCGCCCCAAAATTCATAAAGATTCCTGCCGCCGCGATTGGCAAACGCCAGGCCCATCTCCAGACGATACGGCTGCATCAGATCCAGCGGGCGCAGCAGGCCATACAAGCCGGAGAGAATGCGCAGGTGTTGTTGGGCAAAATTCCGTTGCGCAGCGCTCAGCGTGTGTGCCTGCAGCCCGACGTAGACATCGCCCTTGAAGGCCAGCAGCGACTGTTTGGCGTTGTCCAGATTGAAGGGCAGGCTCCAGTCCATGAAACGCCGGTGATTAAGTTCCGCGATGTCGGCACTCACGCCCATCAACGCCCGGATCTCATCCGGGCTGAGGGCGCGAGCGTCCTCCACCAACTCTGTGGCGCGTGCCAGGAATTGCGGCTGTGTCGCTTTACGCGTGCCCGGCGGCGTCTCAAAATCCAGCGTCTTTGCAGGAGAAATAACAGTTAACACGTGAGCGCATCCTGGTGCAGGTGTGGGGAAGGAATTTCTTTTCACCTCGGGGATAGGCCTATGATACCCTGCGCAGCAATAATCAAAAAGACCTATCCACCATGCCCGTCCTGCACGCCTGTGTGCGTTTCATCGATGCGTTTACCGACCGCTGCGGTCGCTTGTTGGCATGGCTCATCCTTGGCATGGCCTTGCTCACCACGCTCGTCGTTGTCCTGCGTTATGGCTTCAGCATCGGCGCGATTCTGGCGCAGGAATCTGTGATTTACATGCACGGCACCGTTTTTCTGCTGGGCGCAGCCTACGCGCTGAAGACCGGTGCGCATGTGCGCGTGGATATTTTCCACCGCAATTTCAGTGCGCGCGGGCAGGCCTGGGTTGAGGCTCTCGGCGGTATCGTATTTCTGCTGCCGCTGTGTGCCTTCATCCTGATGAGCAGCGCGGACTATGTCAGCGAGTCCTGGGCAATGCGGGAGACGTCCGCCGAACCCGGCGGCATACCGGCGGTATTCCTGCTAAAGAGTCTGATACCACTGATGGCCATAAATCTTGCACTGCAGGGAATAGCCGAGATATTGCGCAACGCTCTGATTCTTGTAGAGGGCGAGGACGAGTAGTGGAATACCTCGGCCTCTACCTGTTCCTGGCGGTGTGCCTGATGCTGATGCTGGGCTATCCGGTGGCATTTACGCTTGCGGGTACGTCACTGGCATTTGCAACCGGTGGTATTCTGGCCGGCGTGTTCGATATCGGCTTTCTGTCGGCACTGCCAGGTCGCATCTACGGTACGGTCAACAATACCTCCCTCATCGCTGTGCCACTGTTTATCCTGATGGGCACTATCCTGGAAAAATCCCGCGTGGCGGAGGAACTGCTCGACAGCATGGCGCGCCTGATGGGCGGTCTGCGCGGCGGGCTGGGTATTTCAGTCGTGGTGGTAGGTATGTTTCTCGCCGCCAGCACCGGCATTGTCGGGGCTACCGTGGTGACCATGGGGCTGATTTCCCTGCCCAGCATGCTGCGCGCCGGCTATAGCCCCTCCCTCGCGGCCGGCACGATCTGCGCGACCGGCACCCTCGGCCAGATTATTCCGCCGTCCATTGTACTGGTCATGCTCGGAGACATTCTCTCCAATGCCTACCAGCGGGCGCAGCTGAGCATGCACATTGCCAATCCCAAGACTATCTCCGTGGGTGACCTGTTCGTCGGTGCGCTGATTCCCGGTCTGGTGTTGGTGGCGATGTACATCCTCTACCTGACTATTCAGGCATGGCTGAAGCCGGAGACAGCGCCGCCGAGTACACTGGAGCCGATCAGCATCAGCGCGGTGCTGCGCGGCCTGCTGCCGCCTCTGGCATTGATCAGCATTGTGCTCGGCTCAATCCTCGCCGGCGCCGCCACACCCACCGAGGCAGCCGGTATCGGCGCGAGCTGGAGCACTCCTGCTGGCATTTAGCAAGCGGCAGCTAAACTTTGCACGCCTCAGGGAAGCAGTGCAAAGCACCCTCGAAGTGACTTGCATGGTGTTTATGATCCTGATCGGCGCCGCGGTGTTCTCCCTCGTGTTCAGGGGTTTTGGTGGTGAAGAGCTGATACACACATTTTTCAACGGGCTGCCCGGCGGCGCAGTAAGCGCTATGCTGGTGGTGATGGTGGTGATCTTCCTGCTCGGCTTTATTCTCGATTTTATCGAGATCATCTTCGTGGTAGTGCCCATTGTGGGCCCTATCCTGCTGACCATGGGTCTGGACCCGCTCTGGCTGGGCATCATGATTGCGGTCAACCTGCAGACCTCATTCCTCACCCCGCCCTTCGGTTTCGCGCTCTTTTACCTGCGCGGAGTTGCCCCTGGAGCAGTAACCACCGGCGCTATCTACCGGGGCGTGGTTCCCTTTATACTCATGCAGCTGGTGCTGCTTGTGGCCTTGTGGTGCTGGCCCCAGATGGCAACCTGGCTGCCCGAGGCACTCAAATAGTACGCACACCAACCCGTCACTCCATCTCAACAACAGGCAACTGACATGAGCGATATCGATACCACGCCCCTGCCCCACGGCGACCTGGCCCTGCAGACGGTGGCCATGCCCAAGGACACCAATGCCAACGGCGATATTTTCGGCGGCTGGTTGTTGTCGCAGATGGATATCGCGGGAATGATCACTGCCAGCGAAGTCGCTAATGGCCGGGTGGCCACCGTCGCCGTCAACGGCATGGCCTTTCTCACACCAGTCCACGTGGGCGCCGTGGTGTCCTGTTATTGCGACGTGCTTGAAACAGGACGCAGTTCCATTCGCATCATCGTGGAAGTGTGGATTGTCTCCCAGCAGGATCGCGAACCGATCAAGGTCACCGAGGGCGAGTTTGTGTATGTGGCCATCGATGAGAACGGCCGTACCCGCGCTATTCAATAATAGCAACAACCAGCCAAGTTGCGGCTATGTCAGCTGTGCTGCGGGGCGGTGGCGCGGTAACCGGTGCGCTGTCTCTCGCCTGGTGATGCCGGGAACATCCGAAGCAGAAGATCTGAGAGACGTATTCATCGCCGCTAATTCTCTCGCCTTTCTTGCCCTTCTATTTTCCAATCTGGATGGATTGTATTCTTGATAGGTGTGGATCATGCCGCGTAGTGACATTGCAATAACTACAAAGCAGGGTAAGAGAATAAATGGCACCAAAAAAAACACCGCCAAACTCATCATCAGCTGAATCATATATGCTCCCCTTCACTTCTTCTTGTAGAAGACACGTTGTACCAGCTACACCATGTGATACCGAGAAACGCACGAGAATCTCGCCCTTATTATCAGCCTCATTAACGCTATCTGTAAATCAACGAAAGATTAGCATGCTAAAACTCTCGTCGCCCATCGCCTTGTCACGTGCGTTGATATAGGACTGCTCCGAAATATGGTGGTAGTTGCGCACGCCCTTGTAAAACTCGCGGTACGAGGCATACACCTTTGCCGCCATCGGATCCGACGTCACCAGTTTTTGCGTGGCCGCCTGCGTGCCCTGCCAAAGCGCGAGCAACACATCGTCGGGCAGGCGGCGCAACTGCACACCATGGTCATTGACCAGACTTTGCAGGGCGGCGTTGTTGCGTGCAGTGTACTCGTCCAGCATGTCCTGGCTCGCCGCGCGGGCCGCGACCCTGACAATGGCCTGTAAGTCTTTGGGCAGCGCCTCCAGCGAATCCTTGTTGACCACAAACTCCAGAATAGAGCCGGGCTCGTGCCAGCCCGGATAATAATAATACTTGGCCACCTCCTGAAAACCGAAGGCCTGGTCGTTGTAGGGCCCCACCCATTCCAGGGCGTCGATGACGCCAGTTTGCATCGAGGTGTACAGCTCACCGCCAGGAATTGTCACCGCGGTGCCACCGGCTGCGGCAAACACCTCGCCAGCAAGGCCGGGGATGCGCATCTTGAGTCCTTTCAGGTCTTCGACGGAATTGATTTCCTTGTTGAACCAGCCCGCCATCTGCACACCCGTACTGCCGCCGGCCATCGGCACCAGGTTGTAGGGCGCATACGCCTCCTGCCACAACTCGAGGCCGCCGCCATAGTGCAACCAGCCGTTCATTTCCTGGGCGTTCAGGCCGAAAGGCATGGAGGTAAAGAATACCGAGGAGGGTACTTTGCCCTTCCAGTAATAAGCGGCCCCATGCCCTGCGTCCACCACACCCTGTGATACCGCGTCAAACACTTCCATGGCAGGCACTATCTCACCGGCACCGTAGACGTGTACCGTCAGTCGACCATCACTCATTTCTTCAACAATGCGCGCAAAATTTTCGGCGGCCATACCCAGCCCCGGGAAGTTTTTGGGCCAGGTGGTTACCATCTTCCAGTGAAACTGCTCGCCCGTAGCAGCGCCGGACAGGTCGCTTCTATCCGCCTTTTTTACCGCCCGCGCGATCCGTCGCCCACAACCCCATTGTCGCCACAAGGGCGGCTACCAGTAACAGAATGATCAGCGGCGTGTAGCGTTTTTCGGTGGCAGTGTTGCCCATGTTCGATGTCATCCGTCGGTACGTTCTGTTACATCAACTGCAGATTGGCATACTGCAGCACCAGCCACTTGCCACCCTCGGCGTCAAAATTGACTTCCACCCGGGCACTGGCGCCACGCCCTTCAAAGTTTAGCACGACACCTTCGCCGAATACCTGATGATAGACGCGCTGTCCCAGCGACAGATCAGTGTCGGGCACCCGTGCCTGCGTGAGACTGCTCACCGGCTGTGTGATGGTGCCGCGCAGGCGCACCTCCTGCAGCAACTGTGCGGGGATTTCACGGACAAACCGCGAAGGTGTGTTATAGGATTCACTGCCGTGCAGGCGGCGGCACTCGGCATAGGTGATGACCAGTTTTTCCCTGGCCCTGGTAATGCCCACGTAGCACAGCCGGCGCTCCTCCTCAAGGCGGCCCGGCTCTTCTACCGACATGCGGTGCGGGAACAGGTTTTCCTCCATGCCGGCCAGGAATACCAGGGGGAATTCCAGGCCCTTGGCGGAGTGCAGCGTCATCAGTTGCACGCTGTCCTCGTGCTCATCCGCCTGGGCATCACCAGCGTCCAGGGCGGCCCGATCGAGAAATTGCTGCTGCGGTGACAGCTCGCCCTGCTCCGCCACAAACTGTTTGGCGGCGCTGACCAGTTCCTCCAGGTTTTCGACGCGCGCCTGGCCTTTTTCGCCCTTTTCGTTTTTGTGGTACAGGAATAGCCCGGACGCCCGAATTGCGTGATCAACCAGTTCCTCCAGTGCCAGCTCATCCACTCCGCTGTCCAATTCGTTGATCAGTACGACAAAGCCCTCCAGCGCGCTGAGTGCCCTGGCCGGCAGCAACTTCTCTTGCAGCACAGCTGCTATCGCACTCCACAGGGTGATGCCCCGGTTGCGGGCACACTCGCGCACGGTGTCCAGGGACTTGCTGCCGATACCTCGCGGCGGCGTATTGATGACCCTTTCCAGCGCGGCGTCATCGCCGCGATTGAGCAGCAGGCGCAGATAGGCCAGGGCATTGCGAATTTCCAGACGTTCGTAGAAGCGCTGCCCGCCATAAATACGATACGGAATGGCACTGCGAATCAACGCCTCCTCCAATACCCGTGATTGCGCGTTGGACCGGTACAGGATAGCCACCGAGGAGCGCGTGTTGCCTGCGATCAACCACTGCTCGGCCTG
This sequence comes from uncultured Gammaproteobacteria bacterium, assembly GCA_963712135.1. GTDB lineage: Bacteria > Pseudomonadota > Gammaproteobacteria > Pseudomonadales > Halieaceae > Marimicrobium. The sequence continues at coordinate 496,413 of CAVQGV010000018.1, read as the reverse complement.
CTCCACGATATAGCGCGCTTCGTCGTGTTCGTTATAGCCTGCGTACAGGCTGATCGGCTCTCCCGACTCCCCATCTGTCCACAGCTCCTTGCCCAGGCGGCCGAAATTGTGCGCGATGACGCCGTTGGCGGCCTGCAGGATCGTCTGGGTCGAGCGGTAATTCTGCTCCAGGCGTATGGTTCTGGGTGTCACTGAAATCCTCGGTAAAGCGCTGGATGTTCTCGATCCTGGCGCCGCGCCAGCCGTAGATGGACTGGTCATCGTCACCCACGGCGACCACCGGAATATGCGCGCCCGCCAGCACCCGCAACCACGCATACTGCACCGTATTGGTATCCTGGAACTCATCCACCAGTATCTGCCGAAAGCGGCCCTGATAATGCTGCAACACCTGCGGACTCTTCAGCCACAATTCGTGGGCGCGCAGCAGCAATTCGGCAAAGTCCACCATGCCGGCGCGGTCGCAGGCGACCTCATAGGCGCGATACACCTGCAACATGGTGCGGGCAAACAGATCCCCGGGCGGGGCATCGACATGCGCGCTGCGCAGCCCCTCGTCTTTTTGCGCGTTGATGTACCACATGGCTTGCTTGGGTGGCCAGCGGGATTCATCCAGACCCAGGTCGCGGCACACGCGCTTGACCAGGCGCAATTGGTCGTCGCTGTCCAGTATCTGGAAATTTTGCGGCAGGCCGGCGTCCTGCCAGTGCGCCTTCAACAGGCGATGGGCAAGGCCGTGAAACGTACCGACCCACATGCCGTGGGACGGGATTTGCAGCATCTCTTCGATGCGGCTGCGCATTTCCCGGGCCGCCTTGTTGGTAAAGGTCACCGCCAGAATGGACCAGGGCGAAAAATTCTCTGCCTTGATCAGCCAGGCGATGCGATGCACCAGAACCCGCGTCTTGCCGCTGCCGGCGCCGGCGAGCACCAGCATGTTCTGGTTGTCTGCGGCGACAGCGTCGCGCTGTGCTTCGTTGAGGGGAGAGAGAATAGCGGATACGTCCGAGAATAGCGGACACATCCATCGTCCTATTCTAACTACATTCGAACCGCGGTATGTAGCCTTTATTGCTTGCGGTGCGGCAAGGAAATTCCCTTACGGGTCTGTTATCATCATGACAGATTATCGCTAGGCGCAGGTGCGATTGAGCCATGACCAGAAACGACGACGATCACTCGGATGAAGAAGACGAGCTATTGCCCGGCTATGATGCCAATCCCATTGGCAAAATTCCGCGTCGCGAACCCAGATTTGGCGGTTTCTACGAAGACGAGGATGAATACGAGGAGCCTGACCGGGATACCGATTACACCTCGGGCTACCGTGCAGACAACGAGGAAGAAGAATTTGAAGACTCTTTTTCCGATGAGGAAGACCTCGTCCGGCGAGTTTCTGCCCGGCGTACCAGCCCTCGTCCATTGAGGGCTGGCACTCCGGATCCTCATCGTGGAGCGAATCCGATCCCTCCGTTGCCGAAGAGCCCGATGCCTGGCTCGATGAAGAAGGCGATCTCGAGGAGCAGATGAAGGGGAAGAGGACGAGAGAGCGACAGAACTACGAGCCGGAACATGGCCCAAATGGCTATGGAGCCTGATCGCTACGGCCATTGTTGCCCTCGTACTGCTGACCGCCGGTGGTTACGGCGTGATGCAGCAACGCGCGGCTACCCAGGAAGAGCTGCGCCAACTGCGCGCGACGCTGGCCACCAATGCAAATCCCGCGGACGAAAGCGCCAGTCGGGAAGCCCTACAGGAGTTGCAACAGTCCTATGACAAACTTGCAGCAGAATGCGGAGGCACTGACGCTGGAAAACCGCAGGCTCACCGATACCGTTGCCGGACTAGAGGCCCAACTGGGAGTCCAGCAGGCCGTGCTGACGAAAGCCGTGCCCGCTGCGAATCCGGTCAAACCCAGGCAGCAGATGCAGTAGCCTCGCTGTATGGGAATAAAGCCGCTGCCATCTGCCAAGAAGGTCGAGCCTGCCGCCACCTGAGAAAGCCTCTCTCACCTCAGCCGGGTCGCTCCTGAACCGCCGCAGCTGCGCCGATCGCACCCAACCTGCTGCCAGCCGCCAACTGCGGCGGCGGCATCTTCGGGTCCCTGGTTCGTCAACTTCGGCTCCTATGCGTCGCGCAACATGGCGGAAACGTGGGCAAGCAAACTGCATCCAATGCGGGCAAGGTCATCGTTGCACCCAGCGCCAAAGACGGGCCAGACACTTTATCGGGTCAGAGTGGTGGGACTGGCCAGCAGAGGTTCCGCACAGGAAGTGGCGCGTCAGCTGGAAGCGCAACTGCGGGTGTCCGACTGTGGGTTGGCAAGGAATAATGGCTTCGCAATATCGGTCCTGACTTGGCAGGAGCGCGCCACTCCTGTTACTGTTTTTCTCCCGAAACACTCCACAAAGGTGAGGTATATATGATAAACACTATCAAACTGGCCCTGATCGGCCTGGCCTTGGGCAGCGCGGCGAGCATGGCCGGTGAATGTACGGCACCGAGCTTGCCAACTCTGCCCGATGGCGCTACCGCAACCATGGAGCAGATGCTGGCCGGGCAAAAGGCCGTCAAGGAATACCAGGCCGCTAACTCGGAGTACAGGGCGTGTCTGGATCCACAGGTCAGCGCTGCCGAAGTCGCTGCCGCAGGGGATTCCCCCAGCGAGGAAGCGCAGGCGACCCTCAAGAAACTCAATGATGATTACAACAGCTCGGTCTCCAAGGAAGAAGAGCTCGCGGTCAAGTTCAATGCCGCTCTGCGCGACTACAAGACAGCGCACCCCGGCTAACATCTGTGCCGTCCGGACGTGTTTGCAATCCGGGCGGTTACCTCACGGTTGCAACAGCTGCAAGATGCCCAACGGGCTTTTGCTGTAGGCTACCGAAACCATATAGCCAGCAGTCAGTAGCGCCAGCAAGCAGGCGCTCACTTTGATTTTTTTCGATTGACCAAAACGTAATGCCACCATCCCCAGCCCGATATACAACAACAGAGCGATGATTTTCGCGCTGAGCCAGGGCTGCGTCAGGGGAGACAACTGCAAAACCATCAGCAGAGTGAGCGCTGAACCCAGTAACAGCGTATCAATTACGTGGGGTAATACCTTCGCGACCCGGTGCTGTAGCAGGGGGTTGTCCACTGCCATCCAGTAACCGCGCAGGGCGAAACCGGCAATGGACACAAACGCGCAACTTACATGGATCAGCTTAAGAAATGCCGCCAGCGTCACTCCACCGTAACCGACTTGGCCAGGTTGCGCGGTTTATCGACATCCGTGCCTTTTTGCACAGCGACATGATACGACAGCAACTGCAGGGCCACCGTATAGACAATCGGCTTGATCACCTCGGGACAATGGGGCATGGGCAAAACCTGCACCCGGGGCTCGTTGGCAAAGCCCGCCTCCCGGTCAGCGAACACAAACAATTCCCCGCCGCGCGAACGCACCTCCTCCAGATTGGATTTCAGTTTCTCCAATAACTCGTCATTGGGCGCGACAGCGACCACCGGCATATCATCATCCACCAGGGCCAGCGGGCCGTGTTTAAGCTCGCCCGCGGGATAGGCTTCGGCGTGAATGTAGGAGATTTCCTTGAGTTTCAGGGCACCCTCCATCGCGATGGGGTACTGAATGCCGCGCCCCAGGAACAGGGCGTGGCGTTTGGGTATGAAGGCCTCGGACAGCTTCTGTATCGCCGGATTGAGCTCCAGTGTCTGGCGCACATACTGCGGCAGATTGCGCAGGGCTGCGATGATTTCCTGTTGTCGGCTTTCCGACATCCCCCGGCGTCGGCCCAGCACCAGCGTCAGCATAAGCAGGGCGACCAGCTGGGTGGTGAATGCCTTGGTGGATGCGACCCCAATTTCAATGCCCGCCCGGGTTAGAAACACCAGGTCGCATTCACGCACCAGTGAGCTGTTGTCCACGTTGGCCACCACCAGGCTGCCAATAAACTCGCCCTCGGTCGCATTGCGCAGGGCCGCCAGCGTATCTGCCGTTTCGCCTGACTGGGAAATAGCGACCAACAACGTGCCCTCATGCTGCACGCGCTTGCGATAGCGAAACTCCGACGCCACTTCAACTTCACAACTAACGCCAGCGAGTTCCTCCATCCAATAGCGCGCCACCATTCCTGCATGGAAGCTGGTGCCACAGGCGACAATCTGCACGCTTTTTACTTTGTCGAACAACGCTGTCGCGCCGCTACCGAAACTCTCCTCAATCTGTTGTGCATCGATCGCGCCAGCAAACGTCGCCTCCAGCGCCTCCGGCTGTTCAAAGATTTCCTTGATCATATAATGATCAAAAGTCGCCCATATCGGCGGTTTCCAGCGCCTCCTTGATGCGCGTTGTGAGCCCGCTCAACGGCGCTACCTTCGCCGTTATACACCTGCACGCTGGACGGCGTGATCTGCACCAGATCGCCCTCTTCCAGATAGATAAAGCGATCGGTCACCTGCCGCAGGGCCATCTGGTCAGAAGCGAGAAAGTTTTCCCCGATGCCCACACCTACCACCAGGGGGCTGCCCTTGCGCGCCCCAACCACCACGTCTGGACTCTGGGTGTCTATCACCGCCAGGGCATATGCCCCTTCCAGTCGTGCCACCGTTTTTTGCATGGCTTGCAACAGCGACGCGCCGGCCTCGAGATTGCGATGCAGGAGATGAACGATAACCTCGGTGTCAGTAACTGACGCCATTTCATAGCCCGCCTGGATCAGCTCCGCCCGGAGTGTCGCGTGATTTTCAATGATGCCATTGTGGACCAGTGCAACGCGCCGACCCGATGTATGGGGATGGGCGTTTACGCCCGAGGGCTCCCCGTGGGTCGCCCAGCGCGTATGGGCAATGCCTGTACTGCCATAGTGCGGTTCCTGCTGCTGGGCCTTTTCCAGTTCTTCGACTTTGCCCTTGCGTTTATGCAATTGCAGATGCTGCTCACTATCGATAAGCGCTAAGCCGGCAGAGTCATAACCCCGATACTCAAGACGCCGCAGTCCTTCCAGCAAAATTTCAGAAACTTCGCGCCGCGCGGCGGCGGCCACAATGCCACACATAATCAGTCCTTGCTGTCGCGCTTGCCAGGGCGATTCCAGCCCTGAATATTGCGCTGCGGTGCGCGACCTATCGCCAGATCACCCTTGTCTACGGCTTTGGTAACTGTGGAACCCGCAGCAATAAATCCCTGTGTCCTCAATGCGCAAAGGCGCAACCAACGTGCTGTTGGAACCAACGAACACTCCGCTGCCGATTTCGGTCTTGTGCTTGTTGACCCCATCGTAATTGCAGGTAATGGTGCCCGCGCCAATATTCACCTCCGCACCCATCTCGCAATCACCGATATAACTCAGGTGATTCACTTTACTACCCATACCGATAGTAGCCTTTTTGATTTCCACAAAATTGCCGATGCGGGCTCCGTCTGCCAACACCGTTCCGGGGCGCAGTCGCGCATACGGTCCGACACTACACGCTTTACCGACCACCGCTCCCTGCAAATGGCTCATGGGATGAATAACAGCGCCGTCGGCCACACTGACATCACACAGTACGCAGTTAGCGCCAATAGAGACGCCATTGCCCAGGGTGACTGCACCTTCAATCACAACGTTGATATCAATGAAGACCTCTTCACCACAGGTGAGGCTGCCGCGGATATCCAGACGTCCGGCATCGGCAATGTTCACCCCCTGGCGCATCAGTTCCTCAGCGTTGCGGCGCTGATACTCGCGCTCAACCTGATTCAGCTGCACGCGGTCATTAACCCCAAGAATCTCCAGCTCCGACGTCGCTGTACAGGAAGCGACACTTTTGCCCTCGGCCACCGCCAGACTGATGATATCGGGAAGATAGTACTCGCCCTGCTGATTTTTATTATCAACGTGGGGCAGGTATTCCTGAAAATCCCGGTGCGGGGCGGCCAATACTCCCGTGTTTACTTCCTGGATCTGGCGTTGGCTGACTGTGGCATCCTTGTCTTCCACTACGGCTACCAGTGCGCCTTTCTCGTCTCGAAGAATCCTGCCATAGCCCTGCGGGTTTTGCAGCGTTGCGGTCAACAGGGCGGGGCCGTCCTGCGCCTGTCGCACCAGATGTTGCAGCGTGGACAGCCGGGTCAGTGGCACATCACCGTAGAGCACCAATACCACTGCTGTCGTCGTCTATGGCAGGAAGCGCCTGCATCACGGCATGACCGGTACCCAGTTGCTGCGCCTGAACCACCCAATTGATGTTGTATTGCGCCAGGGCTTGCTGGACCTGCTCACTACCGTGCCCGACGACAACATGAATGGCTGCGGGTTCAAGAGCCTGTGCGGTGCGTATCACATGCTCCAGCAATGGCTTTCCACCCACGGTATGCAATACCTTGGGCAGACGGGATTTCATACGCGTTCCCTGGCCTGCGGCGAGGATCACGACTTCCAGTTTCATGACAAAGGTTTCCCATCCTATGCATTACTAGAGCTAACAACGACAGGCGCTGATGCTGTGCCACGCGTATCATTATGCGCCGCGTCGCTGTCAGTCGCCAACCGTTGGTGTGTGAAGCGTTTAGCAACTGGCATAAAAAACCCCGGACATGCCGGGGCTTGTTACCAGACTGCTGCCCCAACATCCGGCCTACCCGCGGCCCGCGCGGTTCTTCATTTTGCGCAGGGTCGCCAACTGCGCGGCGGCTTCCGCCAATTGCGCCGATGCTCGTCCGTAATCGAAATCGCCGGTCTGGTTGGCGAGGGCATGCTCCGCCGCCTTGCGCGCCTCCTCAGCAGCGGCCTCGTCCACATCGTCGGCGCGAATCGCTGTATCGGCGAGGATGGAAACCACACCCGGTTGTACTTCCAGAAAGCCGCCGGACACGTAAAAAATCTTCTCCTGGCCGTCCTGTGTCACGATGCGCACCGGGCCAGGCACCAGTGACGTGAGCAAGGGAGCATGGCCGTAGTTCACCCCCAACTCACCCAGCTCGCCAGTTGCCACCAGTATCTCCACCAGGCCGGAGAATATTTCCTCCTCCGCACTGACGATGTCGCAATGAATAGTCATTGCCATACATGTACCTCTCTAACGCCGTTCTGCCTTACAGCTTTTTGGCTTTCTCGACAGCTTCATCGATACTGCCAACCATGTAAAACGCCTGCTCCGGCAGGTGATCGTATTGACCGGCAAGAATGCCCTGAAAGCCCGCTATGGTTTCCTTCAGTGAAACGTACTTGCCCGGTGAACCGGTAAACACTTCCGCAACATGGAAGGGCTGTGACAAGAAGCGCTCAATCTTGCGTGCGCGCGCCACGGTCTGCTTGTCTTCCTCGGACAGTTCGTCCATACCCAGAATCGCGATAATGTCCTTCAATTCCTTGTAGCGCTGCAATACGGACTGCACGCCACGCGCCGTATCGTAATGCTCACTGCCGATCACCAGCGGATCCAGCTGGCGCGAGGTGGAGTCCAGCGGATCCACCGCAGGGTAAATCCCTTTTGCCGCGATATCACGGCTCAATACCACGGTAGAGTCCAGGTGCGCAAAGGTGGTCGCCGGCGACGGGTCGGTCAAGTCGTCCGCCGGTACATAGACCGCCTGAATAGATGTAATGGAGCCAATTTTGGTGGAGGTGATGCGCTCCTGCAACACACCCATTTCTTCAGCCAGCGTCGGCTGGTAGCCCACCGCTGAAGGCATACGCCCCAGTAGAGCAGATACTTCGGTACCCGCCAGGGTATAACGATAGATGTTGTCGATAAACAACAACACGTCACGGCCTTCGTCACGGAATTTTTCAGCCATGGTCAATCCGGTCAGCGCCACCCGCAGTCGGTTGCCCGGCGGTTCGTTCATCTGCCCATAAACCATCGCAACTTTTGAGTTGCCGAGGTTTTCAATGTCGACAACCTTGGACTCCTGCATTTCAAAATAGAAGTCGTTACCTTCACGAGTACGTTCACCGACACCGGCAAATACTGACAATCCGGAGTGTTCGGTAGCGATGTTGTTAATCAACTCCATCATGTTGACGGTCTTGCCCACGCCGGCACCACCGAACAGTCCGACCTTGCCGCCCTTGGCGAAAGGACAGACCAGGTCGATAACCTTGATGCCCGTCTCCAGCAACTCATCGGACGCCGACAGCTCTTCATAGGCGGGCGCCTTGCGGTGAATGGACGCGCGCTCCTTTTCACCGATAGGCCCGCGCTCGTCGATAGGGTTGCCCAGCACATCCATGATGCGGCCCAGGGTTTCCAGGCCTACCGGCACCGATATCGGCTTCCCGGTATTCTCGACCGCCAGGCCGCGGCTGACGCCTTCGGAAGCACCCATGGCAATCGTGCGCACCACGCCGTCACCCAACTGCTGCTGTACTTCAAGGGTCAGATTCCTTTCGGTTACCTTCAGTGCATCGTATACCTTGGGCACCACATCGCGCGGGAACTCCACGTCGATGACCGCGCCAATAATTTGTACGATTCGTCCGCTGCTCATGTCCGGATCCTCTATCTCAAAGTTCAATTCTGTTTGGCTCGGAGCGTCGCCAGGTGTGCGATCATCTGTAGCCGTAACCGTTTTCCATACCACGCTGGCCGGGGCGCTAGCCTATCGCCGCAGCGCCGCTCGACAATTTCAGACAGCTCCTGGGTGATGGCCGCCTGACGCGCCTTGTTGTAGATCAACTGCAAATCGTCGATCAGTTCGCCGGCGTTTTCCGTGGCATTTTTCATCGCCAACATACGGGCAGCCTGCTCACAGGCGCCGTTTTCTACCACCGACTGGTATACCTGTGACTCGATATAACGCGTCAACAAACGCTCCAGCAATTCTTTTGCATCCGGCTCGTAGATATAGTCCCAGTGATGTTTCATCTGCTGGCTATCTTCTGCCTCCAGTGGCAGCAGCTGCTCCACAGATCGGATTCTGTGTCATGGTGTTGACGAACTGATTGCTCACCAGGAACAAGCGATCGATACGCCCTTCCTCGTAAGCGATCCAGCATGGTTTTTACAGCCCCGATCAAATCCGCCAGTGCTGGTGTCTCACCCAGATCGCGTACCGCTGCTGTTACGTTGCCGCCATAACTATTGAAAAAAGCCGCCGCCTTCGCACCGATCAGGGACAACTCGATTTCCACACCCTGATCTGCCCATTCCTTCATCGACTTCACAGTGCGCTTGAACAAGTTGATGTTCAGTCCGCCACACAGGCCGCGATCGGTCGACACCACCAGAAAACCAACCCGCTTGACGTCCCGCTGCTTCATATACAGTGCTGGTATTCGGGCGCTGCATTGGCAATATGCCCCACTACCGCGCGCATCCGCCGCGCATAGGGCTTGCCAAGACGCATGCGGTCCTGGGCCCTGCGCATTTTGCTCGCCGCCACCATCTGCATGGCACTGGTGATCTTCTGCGTACTGCGTATGCTGGAGATCTTGGTGCGAATTTCTTTTCCGGCTGCCATCTACTGGTCCTCGGCCCTACCAGGTCTGGGTAGCTTTGAACTTCTCGATCGCCGCCTTGAAGGTGGCTTCAATCTCGTCGTTGTAGTCCCCGGTCTGGACGATGCGATTCATCAACTCGCCGTGTTCAGCACGCATATAGGCCAGCAGTGCCTGCTCAAAGGCACCGATCTTGCTGATATCGATATCCTTCAGAAAACCTTCGTTGGCGGCAAACAGCATGACGCCCATATCCGCCGTACTTTGCGGCGAGTACTGCCTCTGCTTCATCAGTTCGGTCACGCGCTCACCGTGGTCCAGCTGCGCCCGGGTGGCATCATCCAGATCCGAGGCGAACTGGGAGAACGCCGCCAGTTCGCGATACTGGGCCAGCGCGGTACGAATACCGCCGGATAATCTTCTTCATGATCTTGGTCTGGGCGGCGCCGCCAACTCGGGACACTGAAATACCGGCGTTCATCGCAGGACGTACGCCCGCGTTAAACATGCTGGCTTCCAGAAAGATCTGGCCATCGGTAATGGAGATCACGTTGGTCGGTACGAAGGCCGACACGTCACCCGCCTGGGTCTCGATGACCGGCAGGGCAGTCAACGAGCCGGTCTTGCCTTTCACTGCGCCCTTGGTGAAGTTCTCCACGTAGGCAGCGTTGACTCGCGCCGCGCGCTCCAGCAAGCGTGAGTGCAAATAAAACACATCGCCGGGGTAGGCTTCACGACCGGGCGGACGGCGCAGCAGCAAAGAGATCTGGCGATACGCCCAGGCCTGCTTGGTCAGGTCGTCGTAGATGATCAGGGCGTCTTCGCCGCGATCGCGGTAGTACTCGCCCATGGTGCAGCCGGCAAAGGGCGCCAGATACTGCATGGCGGCGGGATCGGACGCCGTCGCGGCCACGATGATGGTGTGTTCCATGGCGCCATGCTCTTCCAGCTTGCGTACCACGGCTGCGACCGAAGAAGCCTTCTGGCCAATGGCCACGTAAACACACTTAATACCGGAGCCTTTCTGGTTAATGATGGCATCGACTGCAATAGCGGTTTTACCGATCTGGCGATCACCGATAATCAGCTCGCGCTGGCCGCGGCCGATCGGCACCATGGCGTCAATGGCTTTCAGGCCGATTTGCACTGGCTGATCCACCGATTTACGTGCAATAACCCCCGGTGCTACTTTTTCCAGTGCATCGGTCAGGGCAGCGTTGATCGGGCCTTTACCGTCGATGGGACTACCCAGGGCGTCCACCACACGGCCCTGTAACTCGGGCCCCACCGGAACTTCCAGAATGCGTCCGGTACAGCGACAGGATTGGCCTTCGGCCACGCCTTTATAGTCGCCCAGAATTACCGCACCGACCGAGTCGCGCTCCAGATTGAGCGCCAACCCGTAAATGCCACCGTCAAATTCAATCATCTCGCCGTACATCACCTCGGCCAGGCCGTGGATACGAATAATGCCGTCGGTAACCGAAACCACGGTGCCCACGTTGCGGGCTTCCGAGCTGACATCGAGCTGGTCGATGCGGCGCTTGATAATCTCGCTGATCTCAGATGGATTCAGTTGCTGCATGCTCTGTTCCTCAATCCTGCGTCTTAAAGTCTAGGAATTTATTGCTGCGGCCAGCTTGTTCAGCCTGCCGCGTACGGAGCCATCGATCACCAGATCACCGGCCCTGATTAATACGCCACCCAGGAGATTCCTGTCGGTGGTGGTGCGAACTTTCACCTGGCGTTGCAGTTTCCTGCCCAATACCTCAGCCAGTTTGTCCCGGGCCGCATCGGCCAGATCAAACGCGGAAATGACCTCTACATCCACGCTTTTTTCCTGATTGGCCTTGTATTGCGCGTACAGGGTATAGATTTCAGGCAGCAGCGACAGGCGTTTATTGGCAGCCAGTACCGCTATAAAATTGCGCGCCTGGGCGCCCACGGTGTCACCGCACACATCCGTCAGTATCCGGGCCTGCCGCTCGGCCGTCAGTGCGGGGTCGTTGAGTGCCGCTTGCAAACCTTTGTCCGCAGCGACCGCAGCCGCTGTTGCCAATTGCTCGTCCCATTGTGGCAGCTGCTTGCTGTCGCGGGCGTACTCGAACGCTGCCCTGGCATACGGTCGCGCTATTGTGCTCAATTCCGCCATGGCGTCCTCGCGTTACAGCTCTGCAGCCAGTTTGTCGACCAATTCGGCATGCGCCTTCTGGTCAATACTGGCCCCAAGAACCTTTTCGGCACCGGCCAACGCCAGCGCGGCAACCTGTCCGCGCAGTTGCTCCCGAGCGCGATTGGTTTCCTGCTCAATTTCTGCCTTGGCGGCAATCTTGACACGGTCAGCTTCCACAACCGCAGACGCCTTGGCCTCTTCCACCAGCTGGATACCCCGCTTATTGGCGGCGTCTATAATACCCGCGGCCTCCTGCTTGGCTTCCTTGAGGCGCTCTACCGCCTTTTCCTTGGCCAGCTCGAGGTCATGGCTGGCGCGATCGGCCGCTGCCAGGCCATCGGCAATCTTCTTCTCGCGCTCCGCCATGGCGGCCAGAATGGGCGGCCACACATACTTCATGCAGAACATGACAAAACAGACGAATGCTATCATCTGCCCGATAAGCGTAAGATTAATATTCACGCCTTGCTCCTCACAGATTATTGGGGGTCACTGACAATGCGACCCGGTTTCTGGATGTCTAAATCAAACCGCGCCGGGTGCGACAACGAAGATCAGGTACATCGCAATACCAACACCGATGATGGGGATCGCGTCAACCAGGCCCGCGCCCAGAAAGAAGGTGACCTGCAGTTTCGGTGCCAGCTCCGGCTGGCGCGCAGAGCCTTCGATGAGCTTGCCCCCCAACAGGCCAACCCCGATGGCGGCACCCAGACCACCCAGACCCATCATGATGGCGGCTGCAACGTAAATTAATTCAGGCATGTTTTTCTCCTAACGTTAATTAAACAAAGCTTGAAAGATAAAGTGCATCAGTGATCTTCATGGGCCATGCTGAGATACACTATCGTCAATACCATAAAAATAAAGGCTTGCAAGGTGATAACTAGAATATGAAATATCGCCCAGCCTATTTGCAACAGTCCGGCCGGCACCAGCCATAACATACCGGCGCTGAACAGGGCAGCAATCAGGATAAAGATCATCTCGCCGGCGTACATGTTGCCGAACAATCGCAGGCCGAGAGAGAACGGCTTGGCCAACAAACCCACCACTTCCATAAACAGATTTACCGGTATGAAAAGCCAGTGATTGAACGGGTTCATGGTCAGTTCCCTGACGAAGCCGAAACCTTTCACCTTGATTGAGTAGTAAAGCATAAGAATGAAGATACCCAGTGCCATGCCCATGGTGATATTGGGGTCTGTGGAGGGCACAATCTTCTGGTAATGCACGCCAACCAGACTCAGCAGTGACGGCACCAGATCCACCGGCAGCATATCCATCAGGTTCATGAAAAATACCCAGACGAAAATGGTGAGGGCCAGTGGCGCAACCATCTTGTTATGCCCGTGGAAGGTGTCGCGCGTGGTGTTGTCAACAAACTCCACGATCATTTCGACGGCATTGACCATCCCGCTGGGCACGCCTGACTGGGCTTTTTTAGCGACGCTGCGAAACAACCAGCAGAAGACAATCCCAAGAGTGATTGACCAGAACATGGAGTCAACATGAATGGCATTAAACCCCATCGCTGCAGCCTCTTCGCCGCCGTGAGCCATCACCCAGGCGCCGCCTTCAGCGACAATAGTGCCATCTTCCCGCTCAAATCCTCCTGGCAATTTGCCATAGGTAAGATTGGTCAGGTGGTGAACGATGTATTCAGAAATAGTCTGGGTTGAGCCTGCCATCGATCAAATCACTCGCGTCTATCTATTTCTTGCGCTGGTCGCGTGTCAGCAACAACCAACTTCCTGTAATTTGTATGAAGAGCATCGCCAGGTAACCGACGAATACTGCCGGGCCGTCTATTGGCCGCAATACCGCAAACACCAGTGCAAATCCCGCGATACTGAGTAAAAACTTCCCCAACTCCCCCGCATAACTGGACTGGGCTACTGCCCTCGCAAATCGCGCGCCACGCCATCTGAACGCGAGCACCGCGAAATAGGCCTGGGGCACAATGGCGATCAGGCCTCCACTAAGTACTGAATAGGCAAAAACCCTATCAAATGCCAACAAAAACAGGCTTAGCGAACCGATCAACGCCAATTGAACCAAGGTGATACGGTGAACCGGAGGACGCGCTATTTCAGCACCCGGCATCAGCGCCTCGCGATATGCCCCTGATCATTGAGCACACGAAGTTCTTCCTCGATTCGGGCGGGCATTATAGGGGGATAACAGGACTGGTTCAACCGACTTATCGTGGGGGCGGTGTAAAAAATAAATGATCGCCGGCCCCTATTTTATATGACTCAGGATGCCGTCCAACTCATCCAGGCTATTGTAGGACAGCACCAGTTTGCCCTTCCCCTTGGCACTGTGCTGGATCTGCACCGGGGCGCCGAGGCGCTGTGACAAATCATCCTGCAAATGGCGAATATTGGGATCAATGTGTTTTGGAGAAACAGGTGGCGTCTTGACCGCCAACAAGTGGCGTACCAGTGCTTCCGTTTGGCGCACGGTCAAACCCTTGGACACTACGGTGCGCGCTGCCTGGGACTGGTTTGCGCCTGCCAGGCCTAACAGCGCCCGGGCATGACCCATCTCCAGGTCGCCATGCTCCACCAGGCGTTGCACGTCCTCCTGCAGGGTCATGAGGCGCAGTAAGTTAGCCACAGTTGAGCGGGACTTGCCCACGGCCGTAGCCACTTCCTGCTGAGTGAGGTCAAATTCACGCTGCAGACGCTGTAATGAGACCGCCTCTTCTATCGGGTTGAGATCCTCTCGCTGAATATTCTCGATCAGGGCCATAGCGATAGCAGCCTGATCGGAAACATCCCGGATGACCACAGGAATAACATCAAGACCCGCCAGCTGCGCCGCTCGCCAACGCCGCTCTCCCGCTATGATCTCGTAGCGTTGGTCGGCAACAGGTCGCACCGATATGGGCTGAATCACGCCCTGCGCAATAATACTATCGGCGAGTTCGCGCAGGGATTCCGGCTCGATGTCCCGACGCGGCTGGTACTTCCCACGCTGGATGAGATCCACTGGCAACTCTCTGCGCGAATTCGCTTCCCCACCGTGTGCCGCATCCAGGCTGGTGTTGATCGCATCAGCGCCAACAGATGGCGTGGCATTACCGCCACCCAGCAAGGCATCCAGTCCCCGTCCCAAACCCCGTTTCTTGACAGACATCTGCTCTCTCCGTTACTTCAAGTCACTGCCATGTCAAGTCAGTGCGGCTTGGTCAGGCTGCTGCGCGGCCTGCTGCTCTTCTCGCCGGATGATTTCTCCGGCCAGAGCCATATAGGCCTTGGAGCCGCGGGAGTTTTTGTCGTAGTACATGGCGGGCACGCCATGGCTGGGCGCTTCCGCCAGGCGCACATTTCTTGGCACCACCGTACGATAAACCTTTTCGCCAAAATGCGCGCGCAGCTGGGCTGACACGTCTGTGGTCAGGCTGTTGCGCGGGTCGTACATCGTGCGCAGTATGCCCTGTATCTGCAAATCGGAATTTATGGTTTCAGCCACGCCTTCAATGGTACGCACCAGGGCCGCCAGGCCTTCCAGGGCAAAGTACTCACACTGCATGGCGATAATCACGCCATTAGCCGCGACCAGGGCATTGATGGTCAGCATATTCAGTGAAGGGGGACAATCGATCAAAATATACTCATATTGACCGGAGACTTCCGCAAGCGCGGTGCGCAATCGGCGCTCCCTGTGTTCGACGTTCAGTAACTCCACTTCGGCCGCAGTCAGGTCGCTATTGGCGGGCAGCACATCATAGCCGCTTTCGCCAGTGGGCCGAGTCACCAGATGGATGGGGGCGCGCCGGACCAGCACGTCGTAAATGCTGCGCTCCACCTCATATTTATCGATGCCACTGCCCATAGTGGCGTTACCCTGGGGATCGAGGTCTACCAACAGCACGCGCTGCTTCATGGCAGCGAGGGACGCGGCCAGGTTGATGCAGGTCGTGGTCTTGCCAACTCCGCCTTTTTGGTTCGCGATTGCGATAATTCTGGTCAATGAACCTGCCCCTGGCAATGGTGTTACAGTTGGTGTGAGTCCTGTCGCAATACGATTTCCACCAGATGTCGCTGCTCACCCAGACCCGGCACGGCGAGCGGATGAACTACCATCTCTGCGCACTGTTGGCTCACCGCTGCCAATTCCTGGGTGGGATACGCGCCCTTCATGGCCAGTATACGGCCACCGGGGGCCAACAGGTGGCGGCAACCATGCACCATATCCTGCAAAGAAGCAAAGGCCCTCGATAACACAGTCTCAAACGGCTCGGCGACTCGGAATGATTCCACCCGCGCCTGATGCACGACCATATTATCCAAGCATAGGGCCGTTTTCACCTGAAAAAGAAACCGGGTCTTTTTGCCATTGCTATCGAGCAAATGGAACTCGTGCTCTGGAAATAGCAGCGCCAAGGGTACGCCCGGCAGGCCGGCGCCTGTGCCCACATCAAGAAATCGCTGCCCTGTTAAATAAGGCGCAATGGCCAGGCTGTCCAGCAGGTGTCGGGTCACCATTTGCGCCTCGTCGCGCACCGCAGTGAGGTTATAGGCCTGGTTCCACCGGGACAGCAGGGCCAGATACTCCAGCAATCGTTCCTGTTGGTAGGCATCCACGGATACCTGCAAGGCAGCACAGCCCTGCTGCAACAATTTACTGAGACGTGACTCCAAGTCAGGCCAGCTTGCGCTGGCTGTCGGGATCTTTATGTCCGGTGCTCCCCAGGATGCCGCGCTTTTTGAGGTAAATCAGCAACAATGCTATAGCGGCGGCGGTGACACCAGGGACGCGCCCGGCACGAGCCAGGGTGTCCGGACGCGCGGCACACAGCTTCTGTTTTACCTCATGGGACAAACCATCAACGGCGTTATAGTCGAGATTGGCTGGCAACGGCGTGTTTTCATTGCGCCGCAAGCGCGCGATGTCTTCCTTCTGCCGATCGATATAACCCGCATACTTGGCCTGTATTTCTACCTGCTCTGCCGCTTGTGGGTCCAAGGACGGCTCCCCCACCAATCCCGCAAGGTCTGTGTACTCCAGCTCCGGGCGTTTCAGGAGCTCGGCCAGTGAATACTCCCGAAGCAGCGGGGTTTTCAGTTTGCCGGCCAGCGCTTCGGCCTGTGGTGTGTGCGGATGGATCCAGCTAGTCGCCAGTCGCGCTGTTTCGTGCGCAATCGCCTCGCGCTTGGCTTCAAAGCGCTGCCAGCGCGCATCATCTACCAGGCCTATGGCCCGACCCTGCTCGGTGAGGCGCAAGTCCGCATTGTCTTCGCGCAGCAACAAGCGGTATTCCGCCCGTGAAGTGAACATGCGATAGGGCTCCAGTGTGCCCATTGTTATCAGGTCATCGACCAAGACACCGATGTACGCCTCATCGCGGCGCGGACACCAGGGGTCCGCCCCACGCACCGCGAGGGCCGCGTTCAGTCCCGCTAACAGACCCTGCGCTGCGGCCTCCTCATAACCGGTGGTGCCGTTGATCTGCCCCGCAAAATACAAACCCGGCAGGGCCTTTGTCTCCAGCGACGCGTTGAGATCCCTGGGATCAAAGAAATCGTATTCAATAGCATAGCCCGGCCTGGTGATGTGGGCGTTCGCAAAACCCTTGATAGAGCGAACAAGCTCAATCTGCACATCAAAAGGCAAGCTGGTGGAAATACCATTGGGGTAAAGCTCCCTGGTGCTCAGCCCCTCCGGCTCGATAAAAACCTGGTGGGAGTTCTTGTCGGCGAAACGGTGAATCTTGTCCTCAATGCTGGGGCAATAGCGTGGCCCCACTCCCTCTATAACCCCGGAGTACATGGGCGAACGGTCCAACCCACCACGAATGATGTCGTGGGTATGCTCATTGGTGTAAGTCACCCAGCAGCAACGCTGCTCAGGATGCTCACCAGTGCTGCCCAGGTACGACATGACCGGCTCGGGCTGGTCGCCCCACTGCTCTTCCAGATCGGTAAAATCAACTGTGCGAGCGTCTATCCTTGGTGGGGTGCCCGTCTTCAGGCGCTCCACACGAAACGGCAGTTCGCGCAAACGCTGGGCAAGCGCGATAGAGGGCGGATCTCCGGCACGACCTCCGGCACTGTTCTCGAGGCCGATATGGATTTTGCCGCCCAGGAAAGTTCCGCTGGTAAGAACCACACGCGGCGCCCGAAAAACGAGCCCCATCTGGGTGACAGCTCCGGCTACCCGCCCGTTTTCTATGAGCAAGTCGTCGACCGGCTGCTGGAATATGGACAAATTGGGCTGTGATTCCAGCATCTGGCGAATGGCATTTCGGTACAGCACCCGATCCGCCTGCGCCCTGGTTGCCCGCACCGCAGGCCCTTTGCGCCGATTTAGTACCCGAAACTGTATGCCGGCCCGGTCGGTGGCGCGAGCCATGGCCCCGCCCAGGGCATCTACCTCCTTCACCAGATGACTCTTGCCAATACCACCGATCGCTGGATTGCAGGACATCTGTCCCAGTGTATCGACACTGTGGGTAAGCAGGAGGGTACGGCAGCCCATGCGCGCAGCGGCCAGACAGGCCTCGGTGCCGGCATGGCCGCCTCCGATCACGATGACTTCAAATTGTTGCTGGTATTCCACTGCTGGCCTCATATACCGAGCGCATGCTTTTTTTGCGGGGGAGCGATTATACGTGGCCGCGGGCTGTTGTTCAAAATTTGTTCGAAACGAGACTGGGCCTCGTTTTCAGGTGGCGCCCAATCTGGTTTCGCACCAGCCCAGAATTTCTGCTAGTACCTCGGCACGCTCCGGTTCATTGAGAATCTCGTGATACAGGCCAGGATAAATTTTCAGGGTCTTGTCGCTGGAGCCGATATGCTCGTAGAGAAAGCGCGAACCCTCCGGTGCTGTCATAACATCTGCACCACCGTGCAGCAACAACATGGGCAGTGTAATACTCGCGGCACCGGCCTGTATCGCGCTCATGCCCGCGAATAACTCTCGGATCATGCATACCGACATTTTTCCGTGAAAAACCAATGGGTCTTCAATATATTTCCTGACCACTTCGGGGTCGCGACTGACGCCCTGGGCATTGAGTTTCAACATGCCCGCCCGCGGCACCAGCAGAGCCAGCAAGCGGAGCAACATCATCTGCACCTGGCCGGGCTGCAAGTCCGTTTTGATGGCGGGGCCAGAGAGAATGCCGCCAACGAAATCCCGCTGGTGATGCAACAGATAATTGCTGGCAATCAGGCCGCCCATACTGTGTCCAAAGAGGAACATAGGCACGCCGGCGTATCGTGCCGCGAGCTGCCGGTGAAATATCGCCAGATCATACAAATACTCATCGAAGGAATTCACATGTCCCGGCCTGCCCTCTGAATAGCCATGACCATTGTGATCCAGCGCCGCTACCGCAAATTCGTAGCCGGTAAAGAACTGCGCCAACGGTTGATATCGTGCGCTGTGCTCTCCTGCCCCATGTGCAACCAATAACACGGCCCGCGGAACCGATTCCGGCTCCCAGCACTGGAAATAGATGGAACGCCCTCTGGCACCTTTAAACCTGTCTTCGCTATGATTCATCCGCTCTCCTGTTATCAGCGGTAAACCGCGTTGCCAGTTTAGCTGGTCACTTTAAGATCTGCTATTAGCCTGGCCCCGGATGGCACTTTCTGCGCTATTCGTTCATATTATCCGCTCTCCCACTCCACCTGGTGTTGTCTGTGTCGGTACTGAGCAACAAGCAGAAATATCAACTCGTAAAAATAATGAGCGATCATATCCCCCATACAGCATTACTGGGTATTCAGGTGGTCAGTATTGATGGTGAGGAACTCACGCTAAAACTGCCCTACCAGAAAGCTTTGGTGGGCGACCCTGTGGCTGGGACTCTACACGGTGGCGCGTTGACCGTATTGCTGGACCAGACCCTGGGAATGTCGACAGTCTGCAGTGATCGCGTTAAACCTTCTGTAACACCAACACTGGACTTGCGTATTGATCATCTGGGCGTGGCGCCACCAGGCATGGACATCTTTGCCTGTGCGCGGGTGTACAAGACAACCCGCAAGATACTTTTCGTCGAGGGCTTCGCTTACTGTGAATCCAGGGATAAGCCCATAGCCAGAGCCAACGGTAGTTGGGTTCGGGTCGCTGACGTCGACCTCGCCTGGTTTTTAGGCTCCGCGCAAGCAGGCGCACAGCAGTGACCCTGGCAGATGTTATCAAGCAGGAGCCGAGTGCTGAAATGTTGCAACTTTGGTTGACGAAAGTTCCCTATGCTGTGTTCCTGGGTATCA
This sequence comes from uncultured Gammaproteobacteria bacterium, assembly GCA_963712135.1. GTDB lineage: Bacteria > Pseudomonadota > Gammaproteobacteria > Pseudomonadales > Halieaceae > Marimicrobium. The sequence continues at coordinate 476,578 of CAVQGV010000018.1, read as the reverse complement.
AGGCCGAACTACATGAGCGAGAAATTCTATTTATCCTCCCGGAAAATGAAAAATTGGTTGGTAATCCGTCACTGCCTGCTCTCCATGGTGGAGTGGTCGGTGCGTTTATGGAACAAGCTGCGGCTTTTCACCTGATTGCCAAAATGGATAAGCCTGTGTTACCAAAAATAATAAATTTTTCCCTGGACTACCTGCGTCCGGCGCGCTTGTGTGATACGTATGCTCAATGCAAACTTACCCGCCAGGGTCGCTTTATTGCCAATGTCACTATTACTGCCTGGCAGGAGCACAGCGATCAGCCTAATGCTATTGCCAGAGCGCATTTTTTACTTCCCGAATCTGACTGAAAGGAGCAACTCCATGGCACGCTGGAAACGTAAAGAACTGGAACAGGCATTCGATAAATACCAGGCAGCAGCCCTCAAGGGCGCCCAGACCAAAGACTGGACAGACTGGGCAAACTGCTTTACTGAGGACGCCAGTTATTTTGAGCATCATTTCGGCCGCTTTCTGGGGACGAGAAAATATTCAAAAATGGATCACCGCTACCATGAACAAATGGCCGGCGAGTGATATGACTGCCTTTCCCATTACCTGGTATTCAATTGATAAGCACAAAGGCTGGATCATTTGCGAGGTAATGAATCGCATGGCAGACCTCGGCGATGGCAAGATCTATCAGGAACCGAACATTACCATCCTGCACTACGCTGGTAATGGACTGTTCAAGTATGAGGAAGACGCCTACAACCCCCACAACATGGGCGTTACCATCGGCGCGTGGATAGAGGCCAAAAAGAAGCTTGAAGGCGACAAAGCTAAATAGCATCGCCCATCAATGAGCAGTCCCTCACCCATGCGCAATATCGTGTTGCGTTTTGATATGCGCAGTAGCCCTGAATGCCCGGACACGCCTGCGGATCGCTACCGTGCCGCACTGGACATGGCCAGTTGGGCGGATCGCAACACTGTGGATGTGATCGGCCTGTCGGAACACCACAATACCGCTGACGGTTTTTTGTCTGCGCCGCTGCAGCTGGCCGGCATGATGATCGCTGCCACTCAACGGATCCGAATCAGCGTCAGCGCACTGCTGGTACCACTGCACGACCCATTACGGTTGGCAGAAGATATCGCCGTGCTGGACATCGTAGCAGATGGACGCTTTACCGCTACCTGTGGTCTGGGGTATCGGGAAAGCGAGTATGAGTGCTTTGGTATTGACTGGGTCAACCGTGGAAAAGTATTTGACAAGAAACTCGACCTATTGGTGAAAGCCCTTAAAGGCGAGAGTTTTTATTATAATGGCAGCAACAGGCAGCTTAACCCGGCGCCGGTTTCTCCACTTCATACGTTATTGACAATCGGTGGCAACAGTAAAGCAGCCGCGCGTCGAGCGGCTCGCTTGGGACTATTTTTTTGCCCCGCCATTGATGACCCCGAGTTGGAATCAAGCTACTTCAGCTGCCTGTAAAGACGAGGGCTTTAAATTTCGCTTTCATTATTCATCCGCGTGCGCCAGCTACAACCTTTATCACTACGGACACCGACGATTGTTGGGAGGAGATTGGCGACTATCTGCTTTATGACGCAAAGGCCTATGGTGCCTGGCGTCATTCCAATCGCCGCGCATATGCCGAATCCTTTGCTTCCAATATTGATGAACTCAAGTTGGAAGGAAAATATCGGGTACTGACTCCCGAACAGGCTGTGCAGGCAATTGTGGAAACAGGTTCGTTGCATCTGGCACCCCTTACTGGTGGTGTGCCACTGGAGATAGGTTGGCGCAGCCTGGATCTTTTTGAGCACCAAGTTCAACCATATCTATGATTGATGCGTCGAAAGTCTAGGAGTAATAAGTAGTTTAGCCTGATTTTTTACATCTGTTGCTTTATAGCCTCCTTTTTTAGACTTTTATTATATTTTATAAATAAGTATATGTTTATATATAAGTATTATTGTAGTTATAGTTATTAGGGCCATATTCAGCTGTGGAGAAGCCTTTCTTTACTTTTCAAATCAATGCCTTACTGCCACGAGAAGTAGCAGGAAAAGTACTGTATCAGATGCGCGAAAACCGTGCTTAAGCAGTGTATCAATTGAAATTTTTTGTGGATTCTTTTTTATGCTGATTTGTATTGTGGATGACAGTTATTCGTTTGCCTTACTCATACACAGATTACACAGGTTTTTTCTGACAGCATCAAAGGATATAGGTCGGACAAAGTAGATGTTATTGGGTAACTGTTAACAATGTGTGAGTACATGCAATTAGATGTAATAGCTGTTGGTAGGGTGTGCAAAAATTTTAATTAGAAAGTGGATTACTTTCCGATACAGAAACTCGAAAAGATATTTCCGAGTAATTCATCACTGTGTATGGCACCGGTAATTTCACCCAGGCTGTTTTGACACAAACGTAAATCCTCGGCCAGTAATTCACCGGCTCCCGCTTGAAGCAATTGCTCTTGCCCATTAAGCAGATAGTTCTTTGCCTGTTCCAGCGACTGCAGGTGACGGCGTCGCGCACTAAAGTTTCCTTCCTCTACTATCGTTGTATCCCATGCTGGTTTTCAAGTGTTGTTTGAGTAAGTCCACACCCGCGCCGGTTTTAGCCGACAGATATATAACGGTCATGTCATCGTAATTGCGTACTTCAGGAAGGTGATTACTCAGGTCACACTTATTGTTCACAATGGTAACGGGTATTTCCCGTTTAAGATGCTAGAAGTTCTCATGCCTCATACTGGCATAGTCAACATTTGAGTTAGAAAGGATGTTTCCATCTACCACCAGAAGTATATGATCTGCTGACTCGATTTCAGCCCACGCCCGGCGTATTCCTTCCTGCTCAATTTCATTGTCACTGTCGCGCAAGCCAGCCGTATCAACGATGTACAGGGGCATACCGTCGATTTCTATGTGCTCCCGCAGCACATCACGTGTAGTGCCTTCAATTGCAGTTACAATGGCCGAGTCTTGTCCGGATAAAGCGTTAAGCAGGCTGGATTTTCCAGCATTTGGTTTGCCGGCTATGACCAGTTTAATTCCTTCCTGCACCAACCGACCCTGTCTGGCTTCACAGGCCACGGCATCGAACTGTTGGATAATAGACTCTAGCTGTTCTTTCAGTTGGCTGTTCTTGATGAAGTCGATTTCTTCTTCGGGGAAATCAATGGCCGCTTCAACATAAACACGCACGTGTGTTACCTGCGCCACAAGCGCTTCGATCTTTTGAGAAAAAACTCCTTGCAATGAACGGCTGGCGTTAAGCGCTGCTCGCGCAGTAGTGCTATTGATAAGGTCTGCAATGGCTTCTGCCTGCGTGAGATCTATCTTGTCGTTGAGATATGCACGCTGCGAAAATTCGCCAGGATCTGCCTGGCGTGCTCCGAGCTTACACGTCTCGCGTAACAGGAGGTCCAAAATAATTGGGCCGCCATGAGCCTGCAGTTCCACGACATCCTCACCAGTGAAGGAGTGTGGTCCGGGGAAGAACAAGCAAATCCCGGAGTCCAGCGCGCGACCGGCGTTGTCGTGAAAAGAACACAGGTGAGCGTGGCGAGGCGCCAGTTGTATACCGGTGATTGATGTTGCAATAGTCAGGGCATTGTCGCCAGACAGTCGGATTATTCCTATACCACCCCTACCTGGAGCGGTGGCAATAGCGACGATGGTTTCCTGATCCACTGCTGCAAGTCCCAGCTACTCAACAATCATCGCCAGAAAGATCAGGATTTGGCACCCGCTTTCTCTATCTGCCGGGTGATCACATATTGCTGGGCCATCGAAAGCAAGTTGTTGACCACCCAGTACAGTACCAGTCCGGCCGGGAACCAGAGAAAAAAGAACGTAAACATTACCGGCATCCATTGCATGATTTTGGCCTGCATTGGATCCGGCGGCGGTGGATTAAGCTTTTGCATGTAGTACATGCTCGCACCCATCATCAGGGGCAGGACGAAATAGGGATCCATGACAGACAAATCTTTAATCCACAGTATGAATGGTGCCTGTCGCAGTTCGACGCTCTCCATCAACATCCAGTACAAACCCATGAAAACGGGCATTTGTACCAGGATAGGAAGGCAGCCGCCCATAGGGTTGATCTTTTCTTTTTTATACAGCTCCATCATCGCCTGTGATTGTTTCTGTTTGTCGTCGGCAAATTGTTCTCGGATGGATACCATTTTGGGTTGCACGCGGCGCATGTTGGCCATGGATTTGTAGGAGGCGGCTGATAACTGGAAGAAAGCCGCTTTGATCAGAACGGTGAGCAGGATAATAGCGACTCCCCAGTTCCCCACCAGCGCATGAATTTTGGTTAACAGCCAGAACAGTGGTTGGGCAATCCACCACAGGAAGCCATAGTCCACACTGAGGTCCAGGTAGGGTGAAATTTCCTTCAATCGATACTGGTCTTTAGGCCCGGCGTAAAATTTTGCGCCCGTTTTTCCGGATTTACCGGGGTCCAAAACCAGCGCAGGACTGGTAAACCCGGCGATATTGAAGCCGCTGGGCGTCACCCGGGCACTGAAGGTATGAGTTTGCTCCTGATTGGGAATCCACGCGCTGAGGAAATAGTGTTGGATCAATGCTATCCAGCCACCCGGCAGTTTAGCTTTGAAGGGTTCTTCAGCCAGATCTTCGAACGTGAACTTGGTAAAGTGCTCATCCGGCTGAGTAACGGCCACGCCCAGGAAGGGTTTAAGCCCATGGCGTTGTTGGTTGCCGAAGGGGGAGGCGCGCTCTGCCGTTTGATCTGTCCAAATAGATTGGCTTGCCAGGGTGTTGGCGCTGCTATTTTCTACCAGGTAGTCGACATCAATCAGATAATCACCACGACGCAGTGTCAGGCGTTTGGTGATTTTGACCTCAGCTGTCGCTCTGCCACTGCAAGTCTACTACAAGGGTGTCTTCACCTTCCTTTGAGGGTAAAGCGTGGAGCGGAGGCGGTAAATCTTGCTCGGCCGTTGTTATCGATACCGTCAGTACCGATAAGCCCGCTCTGCGCGACGTAGATGAGAGCTTCATTATCCTCCAGCAAGACAAATGGACCTTTCGGATTATCCAGATGTGCCAGATATTTAGGTAGTGATAGCTCAACGATATCGCCGCCATTCAGATCTATCGCCAGTTGCAGTACGTCTGTATATACCTGAACGATACGACCTGCAGATTCCGTCAGTGATGGTGGATGGCTTCGGCTTCCGGGGCGGGCTGCTCTGGCGCTGCGGGGATATCCTCCTCTGCAGGAGCCAGCAGTATTTATGTTCGGCTCTGGCTGTGCGGGTGGCATCTTGGTGTCATCGGACATCAGGCGTGATGTTTCCTGCGCGACCGTCGCGGTTTTGGCGTCTTTAAAAGCTACCCATTCGGTGAGCAGCATGAACGAGAGTACAGCTATGGCGCCGATGAGCAGTGAGCGTTGCAAATCCATAATTGAATATCAGTGACTTAGTGTGGGTGCGAGCAGGGCGGGACGGGATCTTCTCCGCCCTCATGCCAGGGATGGCAACGGGTCACGCGCAGCAGGGCCAGATAGCTTCCTTTTATAGCACCGTGGGTGGCAATCGCTTCTTGGGCATAGGTGGAACAACTGGGATAAAACCGGCAATTATTGCCCATGAATGGACTGAGGCAGGCTTTGTAGCAGGAGATCAAAAAAATTAACAAGCGACGCATTAGGTGTCCTGGCTTGTGCTCGGTAGGGTTTTGACTGTGTGGCGAATCAGTTTCTGCCACTGCTGCTGCAATATAGAGGATAGCGCAGCATTATCCAACAGACCGATGCCGCGTCGGGCCAGAAGCACAACGTCCATGGGTGGCTCACTGCTGGGCAAGTTACGGAAAATCTCCCGGGCTACGCGTTTTATTCGATTGCGATGAACGGCTAACCGAACATTTTTTTTGGCGATTACTAAACCCAGGCGATGCCCGGGTCCGTCGTTGATTTTTGCCAGTAGCAATAAGTGCTGGTGCGAGGCTCGTGCATCGGGGCTGTCAAATACCCGGCCGTAATCTTTGGCATTGAGTAAGCGCTTTGCTTTGCCGAATCTGGTGTCAGTCTCCTGGCTGCCCAATCTGCTGCTCTATGCGGACAACCGCTTGCGACCTTTGGCGCGGCGACGGTTCAATACTTGACGACCACCCTTGGTAGCCATTCGTGAACGGAAACCGTGGGTGCGGCTGCGCTTCAGGACGCTGGGCTGAAATGTTCTCTTCATGACTTGGTTCCAGATAAACAGAGTAAGCGCAGGACCCACTGCACGAGCATGATTGCTGCGTGATGTACCCTGGCCCGAAAAAAGGTTGGCTATTCTATGTAAATGCGCCACCTAATTCAATCTAAAGCGCGGTAATTTTATACAGGCATACGAATCAATCGTCATCATCAATTAGCAGAATCGGGGCGAGCGCTTGTTGATTGCGGATAAGGTGTTTCCTAAAAATACAATAATGGCGGGCAGTTGGGACATCAACACACATCTTTCTCAAAGACATATATACAGGTTATCCACAGAATGCTTTATTCACGATCGATTTTTATTGCACAGCTCAAAAATCATGCTAAATACACCTAACGTATTGAAAAATATTAGATAATATATTTTTCAATTTTCCACTTTTATATGTGGATAACTCACCGGTTCAAGGGTATCATGCGCCGACTTGCCAGGCAAAGATGCCCGGCTAATAAAAATCGGTATCATTCACTACTTTTTTCGAAAGACTGGGCGTCCTGCTCAGCTTTAAGGGGTTCTCTTTGCCTGAAGCAGTGTGGCAAAAGTGTGTTAATCGTTTGCGAGACGAATTGCCTTCGCAACAGTTCAATACCTGGATTAGACCATTACAGGCAAGCGCTGACGATCATTTGCTCACCTTGTTTGCGCCGAACAGGTTTATCAAGGACTTTGTCGCGGAAAAGTATTCTGAGCGAATATCTGAGCTTGTGCGGGAGTTCCAGCCAGACAATTCACTGGATATTGCACTGGAGATTGGCGCTGCCTCTGCAGCTAATGAGGCGGCATCCACACCCATGCGAGCAGTGCGGCAGCCTCTCAGGCAGTCGCAGTTTGGCAGTAGCGCAATAGAGTCCGCGCAGATCAAACATGGTGGCGTCTACTGTGTTTTCTGTCCCAGAGGCATCCACGATCAGAACAGCTCCGATGCAGCGCGACCCATCTCGAAAAGTCGAAGTCGAGGGATCGCTGCTGCATCAGCACCATCTGTTCGAAAATTATACCTTTAATAGTTTTGTTGAAGGTAAATCTAATCAACTGGCCCTGGCAGCTGCGCAACAGGTTGCTGAAAATCCAGGCAATTCGTATAACCCCTTGTTTTTATATGGAGGCGTTGGTCTCGGAAAAACCCATCTGATGCACGCGGTGGGAAATGCCCTGAAAGCGCATAATCCAGAGGCAAAGGTTGTATATCTTCATTCAGAGCGCTTTGTTGCCGACATGGTTAAAGCACTGCAATTGAATGCCATTACAGACTTCAAGCGCTATTACCGCTCTGTTGATGCGTTGCTAATTGATGACATACAGTTTTTTGCGAAGAAGGACCGTTCGCAGGAAGAGTTTTTCCACACATTCAATGCCCTGCTTGAAGGGGGCCAGCAGATGATACTGACCTGCGACCGCTACCCAAAGGAGATTGACGGCCTGGAAGAGCGGCTCAAGTCTCGTTTTGGTTGGGGTCTCACTGTTGCGGTAGAGCCACCGGAACTGGAGACGCGGGTCGCGATCCTGATGAAAAAAGCATCCGAGGTGCGCATCGATCTGCCTCCTGACGCGGCGTTCTTCATTGCGCAGCGCATACGCTCCAATGTCAGGGAACTCGAAGGGGCGCTAAAGAGAGTGATTGCGAGTGCCCGCTTTGTGGGCAGACCGATAGATATAGAGTTGATCAAGGAAAGCCTTAAAGACTTGTTGGCTCTGCAGGACAGGCAGGTCAGCATGGATAATATCCAGCGAACAGCGGCGGAGTATTACAAAATCAAAATCGCGGACATGATGTCGCGTCGGCGCAGTCGCTCGGTTGCCAGGCCCCGCCAGATGGCAATGGCCTTGTCAAAAGAGTTGACCAATCATAGCCTGCCAGAAATAGGTGATAGTTTTGGCGGCAGAGATCACACGACAGTTCTCCATGCATGCCGTAAAATCAAAGAGCTTCGCGAAACGAACTCTGATATTCGGGAAGATTACAAAAACTTGCTAAGAACACTTACGACCTGAACACAAATATAAAGCTTGGTTTTTGGCGCAAAAGGGAAGGGAATACATTCATATGAAGTTCAGTATTTCACGGGACAGTCTGGTCAAGTCTTTAAATCTTGTAGCCGGAGTCGTAGAGCGCCGCCAAACGTTACCCATCCTGGCCAATGTATTGATTGTTCTGGAGCAGGATCACTTGTCCTTGACAGGAACAGATCTGGAAGTAGAGCTGGTGGGACGGGTAAAGCTGGCGTCTGCAGGCGATGCTGGTGAAGTTACGGTTCCCGCTAGAAAGTTGCTGGATATTTGCAAGTCACTGCCTGAAGGGAGTGTTATCGATTTCAGTGCAAAGGATAACAAAGTGTCGGTTAAGTCGGGCCGCAGTCGCTTTACACTTTCCACACTTCCCGCCAGGGAGTTTCCCAGTGTCGAGGATAGTATCGGAACACACCAACTTACTCTCAGGCAGGGCCAGTTAAAGCGACTAATCGACCGCACTGGTTTTGCCATGGCCCAGCAAGATGTTCGCTACTATTTGAACGGCATGTTATGGGAGCTCGATAGTAAGCAGGGACTGCGAGTGGTAGCTACGGATGGCCACCGATTGGCCATGTGCACATTGGCAGAGAAGATCAAGGTCAACGGCGAGGGCGGCACCCAGGTTATTCTTCCTCGCAAAGGAGTTTTGGAGCTGGCTCGTCTGCTGATGGATGATGATGCCGATATAGCAATCATCATCGGCAGGAACCACATTCGTGCCATGACGGACGACTTTACATTTACCTCTAAACTGGTTGACGGCAAGTTTCCCGATTATCAAAGAGTGCTGCCGCGGTCTCCAGACAAAATTGTGCTGGGTTCCCGTCAGGAGTTGCGGCAAGCGTTTACACGCACTGCAATCCTGTCAAACGAGAAGTATCGCGGGGTGCGTTTAAAGTTGACCAAGAATAACCTGAATATTGTCGCCAACAATCCCGAGCAGGAAGAAGCCGAGGAGACTGTTTCGGTGGAGTACTCAGGAGATCCGCTGGAAATTGGCTTTAACGTGAGCTATTTGCTGGATGTTCTGGCGGTGCTCAGTGGGGATCAGGTCAAGTTATCCTTGGCTGACCCTAATAGCAGTGCGCTGTTGGAAGAATGCGAAGCGGGCGACTCCCTTTACGTTGTTATGCCCATGCGCCTGTAACGGAGCGTATTCTAATCACACACGAATTATCAAAGGTCTTTTATCGGGCCTCGCCCCGACATCCTCGGCTAGCGTAGCGTGGCGCTCACCCAATTACACATAAACCATGTGAGAAACCTGCACGAGGTCAGGCTGCAGGACTTGCAAAGGGTAAATGTCTTTTTTGGTTGTAATGGAAGCGGAAAAACCAGCGTATTGGAGGCCATACATCTGCTGGGAATGGCGCGCTCCTTTCGCGGCAGTAGCATTAAGTCGCTGATTACCCATGATGTGCACAGTTGCACCGTCTACGGGACGACCGCTCCAGCCCTCCTCTGCCGTTGGAATCGGATCGCGCGGACTGGGCTTGCCCCTCGGGGTGCAGCGTAACCGCGTTGGCGATGCTCAGATCAAGATCGGTGGCAAGGTGGTCCGAACCGTCGCGGAATTGGCGGAGCAGTTGCCATTGCAGGTTATTACTGCGGACAGTTTTGGGTTGTTGACAGGCTCCCCGGGAGCCAGGCGCCAGTATCTAGACTGGGGTGTGTTCCACGTGGAACAGCAGTTTTTCGGGCAATGGCAGCGATTCCAAAGATGCATAAAACAACGCAATAACCTGTTGCGACGTGGTAAAATTTTTGATCAGGAGTTGACCGTCTGGACTCGGGATTTGGCGCAAACGGGTACAGCTATCAATGAGTACAGAAAAGACTATTTCCGTATATTGTCACCACGTTTTAAGGAGATAATGGCTAGATTGGCACCATCTCTAGACGCACTTGAGTTGCGATATCAACAGGGATGGGATCGGCAGTTGAGTTACAGTGAGGCGTTGCAACAGGGACTTTCCGCAGATTTGGAGCAGGGATATACCCATTTAGGCCCCCAGCGTGCGGATATCAGGGTAATGTCAAGCGGGCACTTGGCTGCAGAGACCTTGTCCAGGGGGCAACAGAAGCTGGTCGTTTGCGGATTGAAGCTGGCACAGGGCCAGTTGATGGCTCAGCAGGGCCGAGGTACATGTACGTATCTTATTGATGACCTGCCCTCGGAATTGGATGACATGCACAGCATGTTGGTTTGTGAGCTGTTGGCTTCAATGGAGGCACAAGTGTTTATCACCTGTATTGACCATCAGGATATTCGGTCCATTTGGCCTGAAACCGGCGAATTAGCGATGTTCCACGTGGAACAGGGTACCGTACGACACCTTTCCGGTGTATGACGTAAGGCACTCATAATTAAGCATTAGTTGTATTGAGAGTGAATGTCCATGAGCGAAGAGGTAAGCGGCGGTTACGGAGCAGATAACATAAAGGTGCTTAAGGGGCTGGACGCCGTCCGCAAGCGGCCCGGCATGTACATCGGAGACACGGATGATGGTTCCGGCTTGCACCACATGGTATTTGAGCTGGTAGATAATTCGATTGACGAAGCCCTCGCCGGCCACTGTCAGAAGATCAACATTGTGATTCACCCGGATGAGTCGGTGTCTGTCAGTGACGACGGCCGGGGCATTCCCACTGAGATGCACGAGGAAGGGGTCTCGGCGGCGGAGGTTATTATGACAGTGCTCCACGCCGGGGGTAAATTTGATGACAATACCTACAAGGTGTCAGGCGGACTGCACGGTGTTGGGGTGTCCGTTGTCAACGCGCTGTCAGAAAAACTGGTGTTGACGATTCGCCGGGAGGGCAAAATGTATGAGCAGGTTTATCGTCATGGGGTGCCCGACGCGCCCTTGGCGGAAATCGGCACCACCGAAACAACAGGCACCGCAGTGCGCTTTAAGCCGTCACCAGAGACATTTACCAATATCGAGTTTCATTTTGAGCAGTTGGCCAAGCGACTGCGCGAACTTGCCTTTCTAAATTCGGGCGTACGCATCGTATTAAAGGACGAGCGCAGCGGGAAAGAAGAAACCTATCAGTATGAGGGCGGCCTAAAAGCCTTTGTAAATTACCTGAATTTGAACAAAACACCCGTAAACAAGCCGTTTTACTTTCAGATTGATACCGAAGACGATATTGGGGTTGAGGTGGCGTTACAGTGGAACGACTCCTTTCAGGAAAATGTTTTTTGCTATACCAACAACATACCGCAGCGCGATGGCGGTACCCATTTGCTCGGTTTCAGGGCTGCTCTGACGCGCAGCCTCAATACCTACATCGAGCGGGAGGGTCTGGCCAAAAAGGCGAAGGTCAATACCACGGGTGACGATGCGAGGGAGGGTCTGACGGCGGTTATCTCGGTTAAAGTGCCCGATCCCAAGTTCTCCTCACAGACCAAGGATAAACTGGTCTCGTCTGAGGTAAGGATGGCTGTCGAACAGGCGATGAACTCGCAGTTTAATGACTATTTAATGGAAAATCCCAGCGAGGCCAGGGCTGTTGTGGGCAAGATGCTGGATGCGGCTCGTGCGCGGGAAGCCGCTCGCAAAGCAAGGGAGATGACCCGGCGTAAGGGCGCGCTGGATATCGCCGGGTTGCCCGGCAAACTGGCGGACTGCCAGGAGAAAGATCCTGCTCTGTCCGAAATTTACCTGGTGGAGGGAGATTCTGCTGGAGGTTCAGCAAAACAGGGACGCAACCGCAAGTATCAGGCAATCCTGCCGCTGAAAGGCAAGATACTCAACGTCGAAAAAGCGCGTTTCGACAAGATGCTGGGGTCGGCCGAAGTGGGCACTATTGTGACAGCACTTGGCTGCGGAATTGGCACAGAAGAATTCAATGCGGACAAATTGCGCTACCACAGTATCATTATCATGACCGACGCGGATGTAGATGGGTCCCATATTAGAACCCTGTTATTGACTTTCTTTTTCCGGCAGATGCGAGTGTTGATAGACCGTGGCCATATCTTTATCGCTCAACCGCCACTCTATAAAATCGCCAAGGGTAAGCAGCACCAATATTTGAAGGATGACGAGGCGCTTGATCAGTATTTGACCCAATCTGCTTTGGAGGGAGCTTCAATTTTTGTCAATCCAGATGCGCCGGCTATTTCAGGAAGTGGACTGGAGGAGTTGGTCAACCGCTACCGCTCGGTGGCTGCGACAATTAATCGCCTGAGTCGGCTTTATGCGGAAAATGTTCTTTGGCAGATGGTATATGGCGCATCGCTTACGCTGGAGCAAATGCGGGATGAGCAGATTGTCAGCTCATTTTGTGAACAACTGAGTGAGCGTTTGCTGACCGTTGCATCAAAAGGTAGTGTCTATACAGTTCGCGTACGTAAGGATCAGGAGCGCCAGCTCTACTTCCCCGTAGTGAAATTGCTATCCCACGGCGTAGATTCAGAAACCGAATACCATCATGAGTTTTTCTCCTCAGGAGAATATCGCAGCCTCATCGCCCTCGGTGAAACCCTGAACAACTTGATCGACGAGGACGGCTACTTCCAGCGTGGTGACAAGGTACTACAGACCCGCCGCTTCGCTGATGGATTGGAGTGGCTCATGACCGAAGCACGCAAGGGTTATAGTATCCAGCGCTACAAGGGCCTCGGCGAAATGAACCCGGAACAGCTGTGGGAAACCACCATGGATCCGGAGGTGCGCCGAATGCTCAAGGTCACGGTAGAAGATGCCATTGCCGCCGATCAGATATTCACTACATTAATGGGTGACCAGGTTGAACCGCGGCGGGAATTTATCGAGCAGAATGCACTGTCGGTGGCCAACCTGGACATCTGAGGTTTTCCGGGTCTAGCGAACACTCCCTAGGATTTTCAATCTGCGTTTATCGCCTTGATATCAGTGGGTCTGGAGTCATGTTCCTCCAGCAGTCGGGGTCTAACTTCGTTGTCCGGGCCGCCGATTACCGAAATCAACCGGTCATTTTCGATCTCCTCGTGGATCGGTTCCAGAGCGGCCATCTCTTTATTGGCTCTGGTGGAAAGTTGCTGGAAGCGTTCGATCTTCCCGTGCAAGCCCTGCTTGCCCACCAGCCCCGTTACCGTGTCGTTATAGTGGTTATTGGCGGCCCTTAAGGTATTGCCAAGTTTGTGCAGCCGATCCGCGATGAGGCATACCTGGTTGTAAATATCCCCTGCCCTGCTGCTGATCTCTTTTGCTTCGCGGTTGCTCTGCTCGATCATCCATAGGTTGGCGACGGTGCGCAGTATTGGCATGAGCGTGGTGTGGGAAACCATCACCACACCCTTGCTGTAGCCGTAATTAAACAGGCCCTTGTTGTGTTTCATCGCTTCGATGTAGGCGGGCTCAATGGGCATGAACATCAGTACGAAATCCGGGCTGCCAATCCCCGGCAGGTTGGAGTAATCCTTGGACGACAAGTCGTCGATATGATTGCGTACCGCCTGAGCGTGGGCGTTGAGAGCCTCTGCTCGCTCTTCATCGGTGTCGGCGGCAATGGCCCGATCGTAGTCAACCAGTGATACCTTGCTGTCGATGATCAGGCTTTTGCTGTCGGGCAGCTTGATAATAAAATCCGGTAATTTGCGTTTGCCCTCCCCGTCCCGGTACGCGGTCTGTGATTCGTAATGCTCCCCAGCCTGCAGTCCGGCCAGCTCCAGTGTCCGCTCCAGCTGCGCTTCTCCCCAGTTACCGGCGGCTTTCTTGTCACCCTTCAATGCCACAGACAGGTTGCTGGCCTGGATGTTCATTTCCAGTCCCACTTCCAATACTTTCTGAATTTCCTTCTCCAGTGCTGTATTGCCCCGGATCGACTCTGAGTGTACTTCGTTGATGCGGGTTTGGAAGCCGGTGATTTGCTCCCGGAAAGGCTTTAACAGGGCCTCAAGTGATGCCTGGCTGGTTGTGGTGAAGCTTTTGCCCTTGTCTTCAAAAATCTTGTTGGCGAGATTCTCAAATTCCTTTTTGAGGTTCTCCCGGGTTTCATTCAGCAGTTGAATTTGCTCCAGGTGCCGGTCTTCACGTTCCCGTTGCTGTGTTTGCAGTTGAGCGTGCGCTCTCTGTGAGTAGTTGAGTTGGGTGCTGAGTTCGGCCAGCTCGGCTTTCAGTGCATGTAGATCGGTCAGCTTTTCCTGCAACTGCTGCTGGCTCTGTTTCAGCTCGACTGACTGACCGCGTTGTTCCGCCCGCGCCTCGGTAAGTTCCCCCTCCCTGATGCGCAGCTGCTCCCGGGTGTTGGTGAGTGAGCGCCGGCTGGTAATACCCTGCCACATGCTGATAAACAGTGCAGTTAAAACTGTCGCGGCCAGTGCTGCGGCGATAACGATCAGATTGTCGTTGCTTGGCGTCATCCCGTATCCCCTTGTCACGGCGTGCCAGTGTAAATCAATCTGCGCCCATGAGGGGGGTTATTCGCGCGCCAACAACAGACCTGTCGCCTATTAGGGCACATCTCAGCGACAGGCCGGCCGCTATTTACCAACAGCCAATAAAGAGATATCAGCAACTTCCAGAAATAGATCACGCAGGCGTTTTAGCAGGTTGAGCCGGTTGTCTCGCAACGCGGCGTCTTCCACATTGACCATGACATCATCAAAAAATGCGTCTACGGGTTCGCGCAGGTCAGCCAGACAAGTCAGCACCTCGGTGTACTCGTCCCGCGCCAGATACGTGCGACAACGTGTCAGCAAGCTCTTCGAGTCGCAGGGCGAGCGCTTTCTCCTGCGGCGCTACAAGTAAGTCAGCATTCACATCACCGAAGGAGTGAGCGCTATCCAACTTTCCCAGGATATTGGAAACCCGTTTGTTTGCTGCGGCCAGGGCCTGTGCCTGGGGCAGCAGCGAGAAGGCGTGCACTGCCTGCACCCGGCGGTGAATATCCAGCGGGCGCGAGAGCTTTCTGGCACTAACAGCCTTAAAGATCTCTGCGGGAATGTTTGCCTCGTCATACCAGGCGCGGAAGCGTTCGATCATATACTCAAGGACCAGTTCTGAGGTGCCAGTGCAGATGGTGTTCTCAGGGTATTGCGACGCGGCCAGTTTCAGGCACTCACGTAAATCCAGATCCAGATTTTTTTCCACTACGATACGCAAAACCGCGAGTGACGTGCGGCGCAGGGCAAAAGGATCTTTGGAACCGGTGGGGGGCTGGCCGATACCGAAATATGCCCACCAGCGTATCCATGCGGTCAGCCAGGCCCAGAGTGCAGGCGGTCGCCGTTTCCGGCAGACGGTCGCCGGCAAAATTTCGGCCAGTACTGCTGTGCCAGAGCCGACGCTACGTCCGCATCTTCGCCGTCGTGCTGGGCATAGTACGAGCCGGCGATACCTTGCATGTCGGCAAACTCCAGCACCATGTCGGTCACCAGATCCGCCTTGCACAGCTGCGCAGCTCGCTGCGCGAGTTCAACCGGAGCACCAACCATTGGAGCCAGTGCGGCGGCCAATTTGCTAACACGTTCGGTCTTGTCCAGCAGAGTCCCCAGTTGTTGCTGGAAGACGATATTGCCCAGTGCTTGCACTCGGTCAGCGAGGGGAATCTTTTTGTCGGTAGTCAAAGAAAAATGCCGCATCTGACAGGCGCGGGCGGATGACACGTTCATTACCTGCGATAACCTGTTGCGGGTCGATGCTTTCAATATTGGCAACAGTGATGAAGTGGGGTTTTAGTTTGCCTGCCGCGTCCACCACATGAAAATATTTCTGGTGCTCTTTCATAGACGAAATGAGCGCTTCCGGGGGAACTTGCAAAAAGCGCGCCTCGAAGGAGCCGGTCAGCGCTACGGGCCACTCCACCAGTCCGGTCACTTCATCAAGCAGCTCAGAGTCGATGACCGCGGTAGCACCCAAGGCGTTGGCTTGCGCCTCCACCTGCTGGCGAATGATTTGCTGGCGCTGCTCAAAGCATGCTACCACTTTGGCATCGAACAGCGCGGACTCATAGTCCTGGGGCCGGTCCAGCGTGATGCGGCCGCTGCCGTGGAAGCGATGGCCACGGGTGGTATTGCCAGTAGCCAGACCGAGAATCTCACCGTGATCGCTATCCTGGCCGAGCATGGCCACCACCCAGTGCACCGGTCTTACAAATTCTTCCCGGCCGGCTCCCCAGCGCATACGCCGTGGAATGGGCAGGCCCTGTATGCTCTCCTGGATAATGAGGTTCAGGGCGTCGCGTGTGCTCGTGCCCGGGACCGTACTGCGCAGTCCCAGCCGCAGGCCCTTGGGAGTATCGATGGTCTGAAGTTGTTCCGGTTCCACACCCTGCTTTTTGGCGAAACCGCTGGTGGCACTGGTCCAGTTCCCCGCCTCGTCCCGGGCGCGCTCCACCGGCGGACCCAGTACTTCAGCGCTTCTATCGGGCGCCTGCAGTTGTACTTCCAGTATAAGTACTGCCAAGCGCCTTGGAGTGGCGAACCACTGTACCTGGCCAAAGCCCAGCTGCCGTTGTTTAAGGCCATCAACAATGCCATCGCGAAAAGCCAGGCCCAGAGACTTCAGTGCCTTGGGCGGCAATTCTTCCGTGCCCAGTTCTACCAGCAGAGTGTCGGTGCGCATAATCTACCTTGCCTCTGCCTGCATGCGATCCAGCACTTCCGTACGCAAGGCTGCCGATGCCAACGGAAATCCCAATGCCGCGCGCGCATTGAAGTAGGCCTGGGCGACCGCTCGCGCCAGAGTCCGCACGCGCAGGATAAAGCGCTGGCGCTCGGTAACAGAAATGGCATGACGGGCATCCAGCAGGTTAAAGGTGTGGGATGCCTTCATGACCATTTCATAGGCGGGCAGCGGCAGATTTTTCTCTACCAGGCGCAAGGCTTCATGTTCGCAGTAGTCAAAGTGAGCGAACAGATGTTTTACATTCGCCTCCTCGAAATTGTAGCGGGACATCTCCACCTCATTCTGGTGGAACACATCACCATAGGTCACCTTGCCTGCGGGTCCCTCGGACCACAGCAAGTCGTAAATACTGTCGACGCCCTGCAGATACATGGCGATACGCTCGATGCCATAGGTAATTTCACCCGCGACGGGATAGCACTCCATGCCCCCGGCCTGCTGGAAATAGGTGAATTGGGTGACTTCCATACCGTTCAACCAAACCTCCCAGCCGAGGCCCCACGCTCCCAGGGTGGGTGACTCCCAGTTGTCTTCGACGAAACGGATGTCGTGGATGGCGGTATCCACACCCAGTGCCGTCAGTGACTGCAGGTACAGCTCCTGAAAGTTCTCCGGGGAAGGCTTCATGATCACCTGGAACTGGTAGTAATGCTGCAGTCGGTTGGGGTTTTCGCCGTAGCGGCCGTCGGTGGGGCGGCGGCACGGTTGTACGTAGGCCGCGTTCCAGCTCTCCGGACCCACCGCGCGCAGGAAAGTGGCCGGGTGAAAAGTGCCCGCTCCCACCTCCATATCCAGAGGTTGCAACACTACACAGCCCTGGCTCGCCCAAAACTGTTGCAGTTTTAATATTAGCGCTTGAAATGTAAGAATATCGCGTTTGGTTTGTGCCACCGGGCCGCCCGTCAGGTCACTGCAAAAGCCGACTATAATACAGCCTCTTTTGGCGGCATAATACGCGCTTTCCTCGAAATTGAAATTCTCCGCATGAATGCGACGAGACTGTTGCTGATCAGGATGACGCTGCGCCTCTGCTACCTGCGTTTGCCGGGATGGAGTGAATTTTGACCCTTAGGTGGCTCGTCGGACAGGTGGTACATGTTTTTCGGAAAAGTGATTGGCGGACTGATAGGACTTGCGGCCGGAAGCGTTCCCGGCCTGATCCTCGGGCGTGTTCTTCGGTCACGCCTTCGACCGCGCCCTGGCGAAAGCTCTGCGCTTCGGTTCGCCGGAAAATATCGAGCGCATCAAGAACAGTTTTTTTGAGACGACCTTTCTAGCTTTTGGGTTACCTGGCCAAGGTTGATGGCCATATTTCAAAATCTGAGATCACCCGCACTGAGCAGATCATCACGCAGATGGGCTTGGGTGCAGACCAGCGTCAGCGGGCAATCGATCTGTTTCGTCGTGGAGCCGCAGGTGATTTTAAAATGGAGCCGGTGGTCGACACTTTTTTACAGACCTGTGGCCCGCAGCGACAGATACAACAAACACTGCTGCTGTTTTTGATAGCGCTGGCGCAAGCGGATCAGGGTATGGAGCCCGCCGAGCATGCGGCTCTAGTGCGCATCGCCAGTGTGATGGGCCTGGGCGCTGCACAGCTGGACCAACTGCTGCGCATGACCAGGGCGCAGGAGCATTTTCAGGACCACCGTGGCCAGGCAGCGCAGCGCGGTACTAGCCTTGCCGATGCTTACACGGCACTGGGAGTAAACAGTGGCAGTCGGCGACAAGGAATTAAAACAGGCCTATCGCCGGCTGATGAGCGAAAACCATCCGGACAAACTTATCGCTAAAGGTGTGCCGGAGGCGATGATTAAGCTGGCGACCACGCGCGCCCAGGAGATTCAGGCCGCCTATGAGATGATCAAAAAAACCCGACCGGCCATACGCTGATGTGAGTGCTGGTGGTGGCGCACAATAATCACCCGGTCTTGCGCAACAGGGCGTAAAACAAACCGTCGGGGCCGCCGGTTGACGGCAGCAGTTGGCGCCCACAGGCAGCAGCTTCCCCCCACGACATATTTGCGCAGGACAGTTTGGCGTCCTCCTGTTCGGTGAGAAAGCCTTGCACCACCTGGCTATTCTCCTCGTCCAGGATCGAGCAGGTGGCGTAGAGCAAAGTGCCGCCGGCTTTCAGCAGCGGCCACAGCGCCTGGAGAAAGCTTCGTTGTTGCTCTGCCAGTTGGGCAATATCGCTTTCGCGGCGCAGCAACTTTACGTCGGGGTGACGGCGCAGTACACCACTGGCCGAGCAGGGTGCGTCCACCAGAATACGATCAAAACTGGCTGGCTCCAGATGGGCTGGAGGATGCGCGGCATCCCCGGTTAACAGGGTGGCTTCCAGGCCCAGGCGCTGGAGGTTCTCAGATACTTTCTGCGAGCGCACAGCGTCGATATCCATGGCTACCAGTTCGGCCAACCCCGGCTGCAACTCCAGTATGTGGCAGGCTTTGCCCCCCGGGGCGGCACAGGCGTCCAGTACGCGCTCTCCAGCGTCGGCCCCTAGCAGGGCGGCAGCCATCTGGGCGGCCTCATCCTGCACACTCACCTCTCCTGCCATGAAACCGGGAAGCTCCCACACATCTGTCGGATACGCTAGCTTGATGGCGTGAGGACTAAGGTTTCCGGCAGTGGCTGCAATACCCTGGTTTTGCAGAGCGGTAAGGTACTCCTGTCTTGAAAGTCGTCGATCGTTTACACGCAGGGTCATAGGGGGTTGCTGGTTATTGGCTTCGACTATGGCGGCAGCGGCAGCCGGCCATTGTTCCATTATTCTCTGGAATAACCATGGCGGATGGCTGGCTGCTGCCGCCTGATCCAGCGTCGTGTGACAGTTGCTCTCGTTCGCGCAAATAGCGCCGCAATACGGCATTGGTCATGCCCTTCGCCCAATGTTTTTTCAGTGCCCGCGTGGCACCCACAGTTGCCGCGACCGCCGCGTGGTCTGGCACCCGCGTACTGTCTAATTGGTAGAGTCCGCACAGCAGCAGGCCCTGTAAGTCCCGGTCCTTGTCCCGCAGCGGTTTTTCCAGCAACAGCTCGAGAACAGCCTGTAGTCGCGGGCCCTGGCGCAGGGTGCCGTAACACAGTTGTTGCAGCAGGCCCCGGTCCCGTTCACTGACCCTGTTGAGTCTGCTCGGCAGGGCCTGGTTCAGGGAGTGGCCGCCGAGGACGTCACCGATAACGCCGGCCGCAGCGGCCCGGACATCCAGGGTCATCAGTCCGCACTCTCTATCGGTAAATCAAAGCGCCTGCCAGCAGCAAATTGCGCCTGATGCGCGCTGAGCAGCTGCCAGGCTGACAGTGCTTTACCGCCCTCGAGCTGCAGTACTTCGACGGTGAGCGCGCCCTCACCGCAGCTGACCACAATACCGTTCTCATCGGCGCGCAGAATTGTTCCGGGCGTTTCCTGCGTGGCTCTTGAGGGCAACGGCCTGGCCTGCCAGACCCTGACCCGTGCGCCGCTGAGCATACTGTAACAAACTGGAAACGGATTAAAGGCCCGGACTTTGCGTTCCAGCACTACGGCGCTGCTACTCCAGTCTATCAGTGCCTCGGCTTTGAGAATTTTATGCGCGTAACTGGCCCGCTCGTCATCCTGTGCGCGGCTCTGGCTTTGATAACGTTCGATATCCGCCAAGACTTGTAGCAGCAGCGCGGGACCCAGAAGGGCCAGCTCGTCGTGCAGGTCGGCTGCGCTCGTCCGGGGGCCTATCGGACAGCTGACGGTAGCGAGCATGGCCCCCGTATCCAGGCCCGCATCCATCTGCATTATGGTGATACCCGTGGTGGTATCTCCCGCCTCAATGGCGCGTTGTATTGGCGCGGCTCCCCGCCAGCGCGGTAACAAGGAAGCGTGTACGTTCAGGCAACCGAAGCGCGGCGTGTCGAGCACGGCCTGCGGCAGGATCAGTCCGTAAGCTACCACGACCATGACGTCAGCATCCAATGCGGCCAGCTGCAGTTGCGTCCCCTCATCTTTCAGTGATGCGGGCTGGTACACGGGCAGACCGGCCTGTTCCGCCAGCTGCTTCACCGGACTGGCTTGTAGTTTCCGGCCTCTTCCCGCGGGTCGGTCTGGTTGCGTATAAACCGCCAGAAGTTGGTGCTCACTATTTACCAGGCTCTTTAAATGAATGGCGGCAAAGTCGGGGGTGCCGGCGAATAGGACACGCAACGGGTATTTTGACATGCGCTTCAGGCGCGTTCGCGCTGGTCTTTTTCCAGCTTTTTGCGGATACGCTGCCGCTTCAGGGGTGACAGGTAATCGACGAACAATTTACCGTTCAGGTGATCGATTTCGTGTTGCAGACAGACCGCTGCGAGACCCTCCAGCGCGCAGGTGAAAGGGCTGCCATCACGGTCCAGCGCCGAGACCTCGACTCTCTGGGGACGACAGACGGTTTCATAGAAACCTGGAACAGACAGGCAGCCCTCGTCATATTCCCCGAGTTCGGGGTCCAGTACGGTGATCTGGGGATTGATAAATACCTGCGGCTGCACACTTATCATCGGATATGTCCATGACCAGTAGTCGCTGGTGGACATTTACCTGGGTTGCCGCAAGACCGACACCGGGAGCGGCGTACATGGTTTCAAGCATATCGTCGATCAGTGCTCGAATGGCGTCAGTCACCTGTGCAACAGGTTTGGCCTCGGTGCGCAGGCGTGTATCGGGGAATTTGAGTATTTCCAGTACTGCCATGATATTGAATGCCCAGCGGGTGGTCAGAAGTGGCTGAAATTGGCTGCGTGAATTAATAACATTTGGGCTTGCCAGCTCCAAACCGCGGCAGCAAACTGTAGCCATTATACAGCTTGTGATTAAAAGGCGACTAGCGTCGGGGTGCATCACAGGGTGGCGGCAGTGTCGTGATATCGTGCTGTGCTCAAGGCAGATGCGAGAACGGCACCCATTATATGAATTGGCAAATAATAACCAGGCCATACAGGGCGCAAAAAATGAAAACAAGGTCACTATCGATTTGCCTGCTGCTTTTAACACTGCTTTTCAGCGGGTGGACGCAGGCGGTGGTGGAGCTCAATGAGGATGTGCCGGAAACCTATATTGTCAAGAAGGGCGATACCCTTTGGGGTATCTCCGGTATGTATCTCAAAGAGCCCTGGCTTTGGCCCGAGTTGTGGGACGCCAATCCGCAGATCGACAACCCCCACCTTATTTACCCCGGAGATGAACTTTACCTGGTCTGGGTAGATGGCAAGCCCCGTCTGCGCCTGAACCGCGGTCGCGATGTCAAACTGACACCCAATATGCGTGTAAGTCCTCTGGATCTTGCAATTCCGGTTATCCCCATGGACCAGATTGGTCCTTGGCTGGTCAACAATCGGGTAATGGACGCAAAGGAGATCAACAACTCAGCTTACATAGTGGCGGGGGATGAAAGACGTTTAATCAGCGGACCCGGTAACAGGATTTTTGGTCGCGGCCCTTTCCCGGATGGAGAGCGCGCCTACGGCATCTACCAGGTCGGCCAGAATTATGTAGACCCGGCAACTCAGGAGCCGCTGGGGCATCAGGTCAGGGATGTTGGCAGTGCCAAGCTGCTAAGCAGCAACCGGGATGATGTCACCGAGCTGGAGATCACCCGCGTTACGGAAGAGGTACGAGATGGCGACCGTTTGCTGCCCCAGGCAGAGCGCATATTGGATGCAAGCTTTCACCCGAGGGCTCCGCAGCAGGAGATCGTCGGTGGTGTCATGATTGCAGTAGAGGGAGGCCTCACCCAAATTGGCAATATGAGTATCGTAGTTATAAATAAGGGCAAGCGGGATGGGCTGGAGAACGGAAATGTTCTGGCTGTTTATCAAGCGGGCAGTCTTGTTTTTGACAATATTGCGCAATCGAATGTGCGGTTGCCTGATACCCGGGCCGGACTGGCGATGGTATTTGAGGCATACGAAAAAGTCAGCTATGCGATTATTCTCAGGGCCACCCGGCCGCTGAAGACTTTCGATCTCGTTAAAAACCCGTGATGATCTAGCAGGCCGCCGCACAATGTGATGGCCGCGGGGCTCGCCGCCCCTTTAACTCAACAAACGCTACATCAAGGATGATGTATGAATGTTGCAAAAGCGAAAGCCGCAGCCAGAGCCGCCAGTGCAATTGCGTTAGCCATTGATGACGAGCGCTATCCCCCGCTGTTGCGAGCAATCCACGATCCCCCTCCTCTGTTGTATGTTCGCGGGGATCCGGCTGTGTTGCTGGAGGCGCACCTGGCGGTGGTGGGCAGCCGTCGCGCCAGTCCCGCCGGTCTGCGCCTGGCGCAGGACCTGAGTGGGCAGCTGGCCAGTGCCGGATTGCATATCTGTTCAGGCCTGGCGCTGGGAATTGACAGTGCTGCACATCGGGGTGCGCTTGCGACGGGTGGCAAAAGTGTCGCCGTTATGGCGACGGGAATCGATCGCGTTTATCCACAGCGACATCAGGCGCTGGCGGCACAGCTGGAGCGGGCGGGCTGCCTGGTGACTGAGTTTCCGCCGGGGACACCGCCGCTGCGGCACAATTTTCCGAAGCGCAACCGTATTATCAGTGGCCTGTCGCTGGGCGTGCTGGTTATTGAGGCGGCGCTGCCCAGCGGTTCACTGATAACAGCGGGAACGGCCCTGGAGCAGGGCCGGGAAGTGTTTGCATTGCCCTGGTCCATGCTCCATGACGGCGGCAGGGGTTGTCTGCAATTAATCCGCGATGGTGCCAAGATGGTGCAGGATGTCGATGATATTCTGGAAGAACTGGGCCCACTGTATGCGCTGCAGCGGGACTGCGCCACAGCGGAACCTCCCGTTAGGCGTGCGCCGTCGCACGTGTCCTGGCTGTTGACACTGGTAGGTTTTGAGGTCGTTGCCCTGGACGAACTGGCGCAGCGTAGCTCGCGGCCAGTGGCGCAGGTGCTGGCAGAGTTGTCCACTCTTGAGTTGACTGGTCAGGTGGCGCGGACCGCGGGGGGTTATATTCGCTGCTAGCGGTAGGGCGCTTGCCAAGCCAGCGTTAGTTGGTTAGATTTCGCGCTTTTTTGCCGTCGTGACGCAGCCTTTACCACTGTTGTCACAGGAGATAATTAATGAGCAAACCATTTGTAGCGATTGTAATGGGATCGGACTCTGACCTGCCAGTGATGGAGGCCAGCTTTGATGTTCTGCGCACATTCGGAGTTTCATTTGAGGCGCGAATTACCTCGGCGCACCGCACGCCAGAAGCGACCAAAGCGTATGTGCAAGATGCCGAACAGCGCGGATGCGCAGTGTTCATCGCCGCTGCAGGTATGGCGGCCCACTTGGCCGGAGCCGTCGCCGCAGCTACCGTCAAGCCGGTTATCGGTGTTCCCATGAATGCCTCTCTGGATGGGCTTGATGCCCTGTTGTCCACGGTGCAGATGCCCGCAGGCATTCCTGTGGCCACCGTCGCCATCGGCAAGGCCGGCGCCAAGAATGCGGCCTACCTGGCAGCGCAAATACTATCGCTGGCTGATGCGCCGCTGGCACAACGCATGCGAGATGAGCGCGCGGCGAATGCGCAGGAGATCTATGCCAAGGACGCGGCTCTGCAGGAAAAGTTGAAAGGCTGATTTTGCCCCTGCCTCCCAGTCCACTGCGCCTGCAGGCAGCGATCTGCGCCCTGCGCCGGGGCGGCGTGATCGGCTGCCCCACAGAAGCGGTGTGGGGGCTTAGCTGTGATCCCAATAATGAGGATGCTGTAGCACATCTGCTGGCACTGAAAGCAAGGCCGGTGACCAAGGGCCTGATCCTCGTGGCAGCAACTTTGGGCCAGATAGAATTTTTATTGTCTGATCTCACCGCGCAACAGCGTCAAACGCTCACCGCGGCTTGGCCGGGCCCTGTTACCTGGTTGCTGCCCCACCGGGGCCGGGTGCCGGGCTGGATTTGCGGGGAGCACGCTACGGTGGCGGTTAGAGTGAGCGACCACCCGGTGGTCAGTGCTCTGTGCGCAGCCTGGGGCGGACCGCTGGTTTCCACTTCTGCCAATCGAGCGGGTGCTCGTCCGGCTCTGGAGGCGTTTCAGGTGCGACGCTATTTTGGTGAGGGGCTGGACTACCTGTTGACGGGCCGGCTCGGCACTGCGGGGCGACCGACCTGCATTCGGGATCTGATCAGCGGTCAATTTATCCGGGACTAGTATAGTTACCGTTGGTGGGTGCGTATAATGCGCCCCGACAAGTCCCCCGAGGAACGCCGGGCATGCAGGTCGAGCAGGTCAAATCTTATCTTTTGCAGCTCCAGGACAGCATTTGCGAGGCCTTGGCTGTGGAGGACGGCGCGGTCAATTTTATTACCGACGAATGGCAGCGCCCCGAGGGTGGTGGCGGCCGCAGTCGTGTGCTGGCTGATGGCGCTGTCTTTGAAAAGGCGGGCGTCAACTTCTCCCATGTGCAGGGTGCCGATCTGCCCCCTTCAGCCAGCGCATCACGACCGGAGTTGGCGGGCTGCAGTTATGAAGCGCTGGGAGTGTCCCTGGTCATTCACCCGCACAATCCCTACGTCCCCACATCGCATGCCAATGTCCGTTTGTTTGTGGCCACCAAGTCCGGTGAGGAGCCGATCTGGTGGTTTGGCGGTGGCTATGACCTCACGCCCTATTACGGTAATCGGGAGGATTGCATCAGCTGGCATCAGGCGGCGGCCGACGCCTGTGCGCCCTTTGGCGACGATGTCTACACGCGGTACAAGAGGTGGTGTGACGAGTATTTTTACCTTAAACATCGCGGGGAGCCGCGCGGCGTCGGAGGACTATTTTTCGACGATCTGAACGAGTGGGATTTCGCAACCAGTTTCGCCTTCATGCGTGCGGTGGGCGACTCCTATATTCGTGCCTACCGCCCGATAGTGCAGCGCAATAAGGGCAAGACCTACGGCGAGCGTGAACGACAGTTCCAGCTCTATCGCCGCGGCCGTTACGTGGAATTTAACCTGGTGTTCGATCGGGGTACTCTGTTTGGCCTGCAGTCGGGAGGGCGCACCGAGGCAATTCTGATGTCCCTGCCGCCTTTGGTACGGTGGGAGTATAACTATTGTCCGCCGCCGGGGTCGCCGGAGGCAGAGTTAACGCAGTTTTACCTTCGGGACCGCGACTGGTTGGCCGAAGCAGAAGGCGGGAAGAGCAAGACATGACCGAAAAAGACAGGTACGCCGTATTCGGCAACCCCATCAAGCACAGCAAATCACCACTAATTCACGCCATGTTTGCACAGCAGTGCTCGCAGCAGATGCTGTACCGCGCAGTGCGGGTTGAACTGGATGGCTTTGCGCACGCGGCGCGCAATTTTTTTAACGGTGGTGGAGTGGGATTGAATGTCACTGTGCCATTCAAACGCGAGGCCTTTGACTTCGCCAATCGTCTCAGTGAGCGGGCTTCTCGGGCGGGCGCAGTAAATACACTCACCCGCGCCCCGGACGGTGTAATCGAGGGCGATAACACTGACGGCATTGGCCTCGTGCGGGATCTCATCGCCAATCTCGGTTGGGCCGTGCAGGGATTGCGCGTGTTGCTGATAGGCGCTGGTGGTGCTGCACGTGGTGTATTGGCGCCGTTGTTGCAGGAGTCTCCACAAGAGCTTTTGGTGGTTAATCGAACTGGCGCACGGGCGGCGCAATTGGCCGTGGAGTTTGCGGATGTTGGTCCACTGGAGGGTGGGGCTTACGACCTGATCGGTGCGCGTCAGTTTGATTTGGTTATTAATGCTACCAGTGCCGGCTTATCGGGGGCCATGCCGGAATTGCCTGGTTCGCTGCTGACTGAGCGCAGCTGTTGCTACGATATGGTCTATGGCGCAAAGCCTACGCCCTTTATGCGCTGGTCGGCTTATCACGCTGCCTGGGCTGTAGCGGACGGCCTGGGCATGTTGGTCGAGCAAGCGGCCGAGTCGTTTTATATCTGGCGTGGTGTGCGTCCCGAAACCGGTCCGGTGATCAATGAGTTGCGCCAGGCCATGGCCGCCGCCTGAGCTGCCTTGTCATGAGACAGCGGACTCCAGCTCCGCAATGTGCTGGTCCTTCAACCTGACATAGTTATTGGCGCTGTAGGTGAAGTAGGCCAGTTCTTTTTCACTCAGCTGGCGCACTTCGCGAGCAGGACTGCCGGCGTAGAGATAGCCGCTGTGCAAGCATTTCCCCGGAGTGACCAGGGCGCCGGCGGCAATCACCACGTCATCCTCTACCACCGCGCCGTCCATAACCGTCGCAGACATACCTACCAATACCCGATTGCCTATGGTGCAGCCGTGCAAAACAGCGCGGTGGCCGATGGTCACGTCGCAGCCGATGTCCAGGGGCCAGCCATCGGGGTTGAAGGGACCCGCGTGCGTAATATGCAATACGCTGCCATCTTGCACGCTGGTCCTGGCGCCGACTCTGATGCGATGCATATCGCCGCGGATGGCAACCTGAGGCCAGACAGATACATCGTCCTCCAGGGTGACCTCGCCCAACACTACGGCGCTGGGGTCGATCAACACGCGTTGGCCGACGTCCGGGATTTTACCTTGAAAGCTACGCAGGCTGATGTGGTTGTAATGTCGCATGGGTGAGAACTCGTGGCGGGTTAGGCTGTTACAATAGCCAGCCAGATGCGGCCTGGCCAGACCCGCGCCACCAAGCAGAGAGAGCAATTCATGCAAGACAACCCGCACCGTCGGCGTTTTATCGCTGGAGCTGTGTGCCCCCGCTGTGCCCTGATGGACAAGATCGTGGTCGATCTGGACATGGACCAGCGCCTGTGTGTGAGCTGTGGATTCAGTGAAGATCGTCCAGGCCTACCGGCTTCCAACCCGGTGGTGGCCGCCGCATACAAGCCGCCGGAACTGCCTACGCGAGTAACGCGCGCTGCCGCGCGACGGGTGGAAACTCCCGCCCAGGTGATCGCCCTTATCGACCTCGGGACGGACCACGAAAAACCCGAGGATTAGGAGGCGAGGCGCAACCTGATTTTCTGGGCTGGCTCGGTCAGATGTTCGGACGAGACCACCGGGATTGCCGCCTCCCGCGTGCCCGGCAGCGCACTCACCTGCTCCCAGACGTGCTCCCTGTGCAGCAATTGCGCCGCAGTAAACTGAACCAGTTGCTCCAATCGCGTAGCGAACGCATCTCCCAGCAGATGATGCACAATGATATTTGCCTCGGTCATGTCCAGGGGCAACAGGGGCCGCTGTAGGTGTTTGATATGGTGGTCATTTACCTCCTCCAGCAAGCGGTGCGCCAGAAATGCCTTGTCCAGCAGGCCATCCAGCCCGCCGTCCTGCGGTAGCACGTCAGGGGGCTGCAGGAAGTAATCCTCGGCCAGATGCAAAAAGGGCGCGGCGTAGTCGAAAAACCCGAGGCGTTTGCTCACCGCAGTGACCAGGCGCAGGCAGCTGGGTACGCTTTCCACGTAGCCCGTGATGAAAGCCATCAGCGCCGCTACCGGTTCACGCTCAGGCAGCAGCAGTTTGAGCTGCAATTGCGGAAGCTGCTGCTCAAGCCGTGCGCGCAGCTGATGGGTTTCGCTTTCCGCATGAAGAGCGGCACTGATGGTTGTTCTGATGCCAGATGGGACCATGGTCGACCTGATGTCGAGGTGTACGTTGCGGAAAGAATGATCTACAGGCTAGTACATTTCCACCGTTTCGCTAGGGGGATGATTCCAGCCCAACGCTGCCTGACGGGCAGCGGGTTACCGGCCCCCGGCGTGAAAAATACCATAGCCCTACAAAGGCTGTAACATTGTAGGATTTGTGCTTTTTATCCGCTATAATTCCGGCGTTTTTGTAGGCGCGACATTTTGTCGCAGTGGAAAAACGCACATCAACTGGCAAGTTGCAGCAAAAAGAGTCCTCGGGTCACCCGTCCTTTTCAGGCGTTAATTCCGGGCGATTGCTTATTAGCCCGGGCCGTTGGGTAAGGCTCGGCAATTAGCGGTGGATTGCCGGTTAGGGCATAACAGTTTTACTACATGGAGACACGGGAAATGGGTTTTGAAGCGAAGCGGCTGTGCAAGCTCGCGCTTGGTCCTGTGCTGTTGCTGATGAGCGTCCTCGCCATGGCAGCTGGCGGGGAGGTTAGCGAATACAACATGCCGCCCGGGGTCACGGAGGTGAGTCGGCAAGTGTATGACTTGCACATGATAATCCTGTGGATCTGTGTCGTTATCGGCGCTGTCGTCTTCGGGGTGATGTTCTACTCGATAATCTACCATCGCAAATCACGGGGCGTCACGCCGGCGACCTTCCACGAGAGTACCAAGGTGGAAATCGCCTGGACGGTGGTGCCCTTTTTTATCCTGCTGGCCATTGCGATTCCGGCGACCACCACGCTGCTCAACATCTACAATAATGACGAGGCGGAACTGGATGTTGTCGTTACCGGCTACCAGTGGAAATGGAAGTACGAATATCTGAGCGAAAATGGCGAAAATGTCAGCTTTTTCAGCAACTTGCGTACACCGCAGACTGAAATTCTATAACACTGCGGACAAAGGCGAGTACTACCTGCTGGAAGTGGATGAGCCACTGGTGCTGCCGGTCGATACCAAGGTGCGCTTTCTGGTGACGGGCAATGATGTGATCCACTCCTGGTGGGTGCCGGCACTGGCAGTCAAGCGAGACGCAATTCCGGGCTTTATCAACGAGGTCTGGACCAAGGCTGCCGAGATGGGAGTCTATCGCGGCCAGTGTGCTGAACTGTGCGGCAAGGGTCATGGGTTTATGCCCATCGTGGTCAATGTGGTCAGCAAGGAAGACTACGCGAAGTGGCTGGCCACCAAGCAGGCCGAAGCGGCTGAGATCAAGAAACTGATGGCACAGACCTTTACCCTGGACCAGCTGATGGAGCGCGGTAAGACGGTGTATGACAGTCAACTGTCTGGCCTGCCACGGCGCCGCTGGTGAAGGCGGCGTCGGCAAGCCGATAGCCGGAAGTGCAATTGCCACCGGTGATCTCGCGGTACACCTCGGTATTGGTATCAACGGCGTACCCGGCACGGCCATGCAGGCCTTTGGCAGCCAGCTGAACGACGTCGATATGGCGGCGGTAATCACTTATCAGCGCAACGCATTCGGTAACAATATGGGCGACATGGTGCAGCCCATTGACGTCTACAACCGTAAAAAAGGCTAATTGGAGGAGTTAACGATGGGCGAACATCATCACCACGGCCCTGCCACGGGCCTCACGCGGTGGCTGTTTACCACCAACCATAAAGATATAGGAACCATGTATCTGTGGTTCTCGTTTGCCATGTTTATATCTGGGTGGCTCTTTTGCCATGATCATCCGCGCCGAGCTGTTCCAGCCTGGCATGCAGCTGGTGGAGCCTGAGTTCTTCAACCAGATGACCACACTGCACGGACTGATCATGGTGTTTGGCGCGATCATGCCGTCCTTCGTCGGCCTCGCCAACTGGCTGATACCCGATGATGATCGGGGCGCCGGACATGGCGCTGCCGCGGATGAACAACTGGAGCTTCTGGATTTTGCCGCCAACCTTCCTGTTGCTGGCATCTACCCTGTTCATGGAGGGCGGTGCGCCACAGGCGGGCTGGACGTTCTACGCCCCGCTCTCCACCACGTATGCCGGGCCATCGGTGACATTCTTCATTTTCTCAATCCACGTCCTGGGCCTGTCGTCGATCATGGGTTCGATCAACATCATCGCCACGGTGATGAATATGCGGGCGCCAGGCATGACGTATATGAAAATGCCGCTGTTCGTGTGGACCTGGCTGATCACCGCCTTCCTGCTCGTTGCCGTCATGCCGGTGTTGGCCGGCGCGGTGACCATGATGCTGATGGATGTGCATTTTGGCACCAGCTTTTTCTCCGCCGCGGGCGGGGGTGACCCGGTTCTGTTCCAGCACGTCTTCTGGTTTTTCGGTCACCCCGAGGTTTACATCATCATTCTGCCGGCGTTCGGTGTGGTGTCGCAGATTATTCCGGCGTTTTCGCGCAAACCGCTCTTTGGCTATGACTCCATGGTGTACGCCACCGCGTCCATTGCCTTCCTGTCATTTATCGTGTGGGCGCACCACATGTACACAGTGGGCATGCCGGTCGCCGGTGAATTGTTCTTTATGTACGCCACCATGCTGATCGCCGTGCCGACCGGGGTGAAAGTGTTCAACTGGGTGTCCACCATGTGGCGCGGTGCTCTCTCTTTTGAGACGCCCATGCTGTTCTGCATCGGCTTTTTGATTCTGTTCACCATCGGGGGTTTTACCGGCTTGATGCTGGCCATCGCGCCCTCTGACTTCCAGTATCACGACTCCTATTTTGTAGTGGCGCACTTCCACTACGTGATGGTGGCGGGTGCGGTATTCAGCATGACGGCGGCCATCTATTTCTGGCTGCCCAAGTGGTGTGGGCGTATGTACAACGAGACCATGGGCAAGACCCATTTCTGGATTTCGTTCATCGGCTTCAACCTGACCTTTTTCCCGCAGCACTTCGTGGGACTGGCCGGCATGCCGCGCCGCATCCCGGACTACGCGCTGCAGTTTGCGGACTTCAACATGATGTCCAGTATCGGCGCGTTCATCTATGGGGCATCGCAAATCCTGTTCCTGTACAACGTGATTGCGACGATCGTGGCCGGCAAACCGGTCAGCGATAAAAAAGTCTGGGACGGTGCGGAAGGGCTGGAGTGGACAATCCCCACGCCCGCGCCCTACCACACGTTTGAAACGCCACCAAAAATCGACCCGGCACACGCGCATTCATAAGTTGAGGAACCATGATTCGACTCAGCGCCAATCCTGCCATCGATACCGTCATCAAGCTGGTGACGGTCGCCATGCTCATGTTCGCTTTTGTGTTCGTAGTGATGGTGCCGTTGTATGACGTACTGTGCGATGCCCTCGGCATCAACGGCAAGACCAGCGGGCAGGCGTACACGGCAGCAGCAGTCCGGGATCGATGAAAGCCGCACCGTGACGATACAGTTTCTCGCCTCTAACAATGCGGGCATGCCGTGGGAGTTTGCGCCGACAACAACGATGATGAAAGTGCATCCGGGCGCGGTCAATGACACGGTGTTTTTCGCGCGCAACCCGCAGTCCGATGCCATGGTTGCCCAGGCGATACCCAGCATTTCGCCCGCCAGGGCAGTAGAGTATTTTCACAAGACGGAATGCTTCTGCTTCAGGCAGCAACCGCTTGCAGGGGAGGCGTCAGCAGAGCTGCCGCTGCAGTTTATTGTGGACCGTGACCTGCCGAAGGATATCGGAACGATTACCCTGTCCTACACAATTTTCGATATAACGAATATGGCAGGCGGTGCAGTAGCCGCTCGCTGAAGCGTGGGTCGGAAGACTTGCGCCCTATAAACGGAGAAACAACATGACAAGTCAGACCTCCACCGCGTACGAAAAGTACTATGTGCCGGAGAAGAGCAGGTTGGCCATGTGCGCCACCACCGGCCTGATACTGAGCATATTTGGCGCCGCCAGCATCATGAATGACATGACGTTTGGTGACCCTAATGTGTCGACCAGCTCGTGGACTATTTTTCTCTGTGGGATGTTTTTCTTTGTCGCCACGCTCTTTGGCTGGTTTCGCACCACCATCAGGGAAAACATAGCCGGCATGAACAGTGCCCAGCTGAAAAAGTCCTACGTGCTGGGTATGTTCTGGTTCATCTTTTCCGAAGTGATGTTTTTCTTCGCGTTCTTTGGTGCCCTGTTCTATTTGCGCACCCTCGTCGGCCCCTGGCTGGCGGGCGAAGGTGAAAGGGGGGGCATGAATGGCCTGCTGTGGCCCGGCTTTGAATTTTCCTGGCCGATGATGATGACGCCCCAGGAGGCCGTGGGCGGTGCAGCGGCGCAGCCGATAGCGAATAACGGGTCATTTACCAGCGCCCACACCAGCATGTCGTTCGCGGACGCCCACGTCTGGTGGCAGTGGCTGCCGCTGTGGAACACGATCATCCTGTTGTCCTCGAGTTTTACCTGCCACATCGCACATACGGGCATCCTCAATGGCAACCGGAAGAAATTCAACTTGTGGCTCGCCATAACGGTGTTGCTGGGCATGGCCTTCCTGTACCTGCAGGTCATGGAATACCATGAAGCCTATACCGAATTTGGCTTGACCTTGAACGCCGGGGTGTACGGATCAACCTTCTTCATGCTGACGGGCTTCCACGGCTTTCACGTGTTTATGGGCATGACCATGCTGTTGATCCAGTTGCTGCGCTCTGTCATCGGTAAGCAGTTCACGGCCACGGACCATTTTGGTTTTGAAGCGTCCAGCTGGTACTGGCACTTTGTGGACGTGGTATGGGTGTTCCTGTTCCTGTTTGTTTATATTCTCTAGGGCTTAACTCGCGCTGATTCCTGGGTGGACGGAGGCTTTGCTGCTCCATCCCAGGGATTCGAATGGCCCAACCGACCGGTGGCTACACCGTAAATGATCAGGGCCATGAAGCGCGGTGGCGATGCCCAGCCGGACGCCGAGGGAGTGGAAGGTGCGTCGCTTTTCCCTGTCGCCCTGGTCCAGCATCAGGAAATAGAAACCGCTTCCCAGGCTAGCGACCAGCGCCAGCATCAGTACGACAATTGCAGCTTTTAACAATGAATGTCTCCTTCACTAGTCCGGGGCAGTATAAACCAGTCGCGATGTTTTGCCCTGGAGCAGGATGATGCCTAGTTTAAAGCAAGTATTAAGGTTTGACCTCGAGTGGCGCATAACCCTGTTTACCCTGGTGATGGTGCCCCTGATGGTCAGTCTGGGTTTCTGGCAACTGCAGCGAGCGCAGGAAAAAGCCCATCTGGCAGCTGCTTTCGAGGAGCGCCAGCAGCAGGCTCCCGTTCCGATATCCGGGCTTCGGGATAAAACGGCCGAGTCATTAGCCCATTTGCCAGTTCACTTGGTAGGCAGCTTTTTGCCTGACAAGTACTTTCTTCTGGACAACCAGGTGCAGCACGGCCAGTTCGGTTATCAAGTCCTGGGTATCCTGCAGTTAATCTGACGGCGGTGGTAGCGTGCTGGTGAACCGCGGGTGGGTAGCCGGTGATGCTGCCAGGCGGACCCTGCCAGTGGTGCCGATTGTGGAAGGCATCGTGGAAATCACGGGGCATGTTTATGTAGCGCCTGGAGAGCCCTTTATGCTGGCGGAGCAGCAACTGGGTAGCGACTGGCCCAAACGTATACAGGCAGTGGAAATGGACAAACTTGGACCGGCACTGGCCGCGCTGCATGGGGGCAAGGTGTTTCCCTTCCCCGTCCGCACTGATGCCGGCGAACCGGGTGCTCTGCAAGTTGACTGGCAGTTGGTGAACATGAGCCCGCAAATACACCATGGTTATGCAGTGCAGTGGTTCGCGATGGCGGTAGTGCTTTTTGTGTTTTACCTGTTTCGCAGTAGCAATTTGTGGCAGCTGCTGACGGGTTCGGGGAGAGCAGGCAAGTAAATGAGAGACACCAACCCCACCACCAATAACCGCATGATCCTGTTGTTGATCGGCGGCATTCCGCTAACCATGATTCTGGCAGCCACCTGGCTGTGGTACTTCGTCGCGCGCGGAGACCTTGACCTGGTAGGTGTGGTGGGCACGGCCAATCGGGGCTCACTGGTGCAGCCGCCACGGCAGTTGGATAACCAGCCGCTCCGCGACCAGTCGGGGTCGAGCATAAAATTTACGGATCTGGAGCCGCGTTGGGCGATGGTGGTTCCCGCCTCGGGGGGGCGTTGTGACGCAGACTGCGAAAATAGCCTCTACGTTACCCGCCAGATCCATCTCGCGATGGGCAAAGAGTTTAACCGCCTGCGCCGCCTGTATGTCAGCACAGACACGGTCGAGAGTACACAACTGGCGGTGCGGGAACTCAGTGATGGGCGTACCGCCCCTCCGGCGGGAGAGTTTGCCCGGTATCTGGCTACTGAGCATAGCGGCTTGCAGGCTCTGACGCTGTCCGCTGCTGGCTATGCTGCACTGTTTGCCGAGCATACTGCAGATTCTAGTACCTGGTATCTCGTGGACCCCGCAGGATGGATAATGATGTCCTACAATAAGAAGATCCCGTATAAAGACGTGATTACGGACCTTAAATTTCTCCTCAAGAACTCCGGTGGCTAGGAGCTTAATGCCAAACCTACAGCAGACAGGCGCGGCCAGCTGGCGCGACTATAAGGAGTTGACCAAACCCAACGTGGTCTTGCTGATGATTCTCACGTCGGCGATCGGCATGTTTATGGCAGTACCCGGAATGGTGCCCCTGGATATTCTGGTACTGGGTAATCTGGGCATCGCACTGTGCGCTGGCGCTGCGGCTGCGGTCAACCATCTGGTGGATCAGCGAGTGGACCAGAAAATGTCCCGCACCCACAATCGCCCCATCGCGCAGGGCCGGGTGAGCAATCTGCAGGCAGCCTTGTTCGCCTCGGCCATGGGTAGCCTTGGCATGTATATTCTTATCGTTTGGATCAATCCGCTCACTGCGTGGCTGACGCTCGCCTCGCTGGTGGGCTATGCCTTTGTGTACACCATGTTTCTCAAACGCGCCACGCCGCAGAATATTGTCATCGGTGGGTTAGCGGGCGCGATGCCTCCCCTGCTTGGCTGGACTGCTGTTACCGGAGACATTCACGGTCATGCGCTCTTGTTGGTGCTGATTATTTTCGCCTGGACGCCTCCCCATTTCTGGGCCCTGGCGATTCATCGCCGCGAGGAGTATGCCCTGGTGGCAATACCCATGTTACCCGTCACGCATGGCGTGGCGTTCACCAAGCTGCATATTCTGCTTTACACCATACTTATGTTCCTGATTACCCTGCTGCCCTTCGCCACGCATATGAGCGGGCCGTTATACCTGCTCGGTGCGGTGGTGTTGGGGGGTGGATTTCTGTATTGGGCCATTGCACTGATACGGGGCAAAAATCCGAATGCGCCCATGGAGACCTTCAAGTATTCCATTGTTTACCTGATGTCGTTGTTTGTGATTATGCTGCTTGACCATTATGTGTTTCCAGTGAGGACGCTGTGAGCCAATCGCGCAACATCAAACTGACGGTCATCGGCCTGCTGGTGTTTATCATTGTGATTATCGCCGGATTCGTACATCGAATTTCACTGCCACGGATGATGACCGAATCGGAAATGAAAATTAACGGTTTGTATTTGCTTGATACTCCCAGAAGCATGGGCGAATTTGAGTTGGTCGACCACCATGGAGTACCTTTCAACCGGGCCCGTCTGGTGGGCAAGTGGAGCCTGGTGTTTTTTGGTTTCACCTATTGTCCGGATGTGTGCCCTACCACCATGACATTCCTCAATGAATTTGTGGCCAGCCTGGAAGGCACCGAAGCCCAGGACACCCAGGTGATAATGGTTACGGTGGACCCGGCCCGCGATACCGTGCAGCAACTGGCTGGCTATGTACCCTTTTTCAACCCGGACTTTATTGGAGTGACTGGCGAGTTCCTGGATATTCACCGCGTTGCCACCGTACTTAATACACCCTTTCGCAAGGTAATGGGAGAGGGCGATAACTACCAGGTAGATCATAGTGCCAATATAGTACTTATAAATCCAAGAGGCGATTACCACGGATTTTTCAAGGCGCCCCTGGATCTGGCGAAGATGAAGACCACCTATCGTTCTGCCAGAGTACTTTGGGAGCAATAGATTTTTAGCGCTCGTTGATAGAAGCGAGTACTAGCTTATGAAATATGGATCACCCGGTGTCCTCGGTGGTGACGCCTGACATAGTGAGTTCTATTATGGATTCAAATTCTGCGCCGCTGGTCCTGGTCGATGGTTCATCTTACGTCTACCGGGCATTCCACGCCCTGCCCAGGCTAACCACCTCCAGTGGTCGCAATACTGGCGCGGTGCGCGGTGTGATCAGCATGCTGCGGCGCCTGCAGGCGGACTATCCGGACAGCCCGGTTGCAGTGGTGTTCGATGCCAAAGGCAAGACCTTCCGGGATGAAATCTTTGCCAATTACAAGGCACACCGCCCGCCGATGCCGGATGAATTGCGTGAGCAGATCGAACCGATTCACGAAATTGTCAAGGCGATGGGGCTGCCTTTTATCTGTGAGCCGGGCGTAGAGGCGGATGACGTGATTGGCACGCTGGCGCGCCAGGCCAGTGAGCAGGGCAGACATGTGGTGATTTCCACTGGCGACAAGGACATGGCGCAGCTGGTCAATACACATACCACGCTAGTTAACACTATGACCAATTTGGTGTTGGACGAGGCGGGGGTGGAGGCCAAATTCGGCGTGCCGCCTTCTTTGATTATCGACTTGCTGGCGCTCACGGGAGACAAGTCGGACAACATTCCGGGGGTGCCCGGAGTCGGCGATAAAACTGCACTGGGCCTATTACAGGGACTGGGAGGCCTTAACGCGATCTACGCCAATCTGGAGAAGGTGGCGCAGCTGTCCTTTCGCGGGGCCAAGACTATGGCTGCGAAACTGGAGCAGGAGAAGGACAGCGCTTACCTGTCCTATAAGCTGGCGACTATCAAGATGGATGTGCCCCTGGAGCTAAGGCCCGAACAGCTTAAAAATGCCTCCCCGGACCGGGAGGCACTGGTGGACTGGTTCACTTGTCTGGAGTTTCGCTCCTGGTTGGACGAACTGCTGGGACAGCAGGAAGCTCCGGTGGAACGGACCGCTGCGCTGGCGGTCGCATATGACATCGTTACCGAACAAACCGCGCTGGACGCCTGGCTGAAAACATTGGCAGCGGCAGAGTTGTTTGCCTTCGACACTGAAACCACCAGCCTCAATTACATGGAGGCGCGTATCGTCGGTGTTTCCTTCGCGGTGGAGCCAGGCGTGGCTGCCTATGTACCGCTGGCTCACGATTATCTGGGAGCACCGGTCCAGCTGCCGCGCGACGCTGTACTGGCCGCGCTGAAACCGCTGTTGGAGGATGAGAAAAGGGCGAAAGTGGGGCAGAACCTCAAGTATGACGCCAGCGTGCTGGCCAATCACGACATCACCCTGCGGGGTATCCGCTTTGACACCATGCTCGAATCCTACGTACTGGATTCCACTGCCACGCGTCACGATATGGACAGCCTGGCGCTCAAATATCTCGGCCACAAGACCATTCATTTCGAGGATGTCGCGGGCAAGGGTGCCAGGCAATTGAGCTTCAACCAGGTCAAGGTGGAAGATGCGGGCCCTTACGCCGCAGAGGATGCCGATATTACCCTGCGCTTGCACCGGACCTTGTGGCCACAGCTACAGGAGCAAGGTCGCCTGCAAGAAGTGCTGACCAAAATAGAAGTGCCACTGGTGCCGGTGTTGTCACGCATTGAACGCCGTGGCGCGCTGATTTCCAAAGAACTGCTGGTTCAGCACAGCGCCGAGCTTGGTCAGCGCCTGCAGCAATTGCAGGGACAGGCTTATGACCTGGCCGGCGCGGAATTCAACCTGGGCTCGCCCAAGCAATTGGGGGAAATCCTGTTCGATAAATTGCAACTGCCGGTGCTCAAGAAAACTCCCACGGGGGTTCCCTCTACTGCCGAAGAGGTATTGGTGGAGCTGGCGCTTGATTATCCATTACCCAAGCTGCTGCTTGAATATCGTAGCCTTAGCAAACTCAAATCTACCTATACTGATAAACTGCCACAGATGGTCAATCCTGTGACTGGCAGGGTACATACCTCCTACCACCAGGCCGTTGCCGCTACCGGCAGGCTGTCCTCCTCCGATCCTAACCTGCAGAATATCCCGATCCGTACGGAGGAGGGCAGGCGTATCCGGCAAGCCTTTATCGCACCAAAGGGTTACCAGATACTGGCGGCGGATTATTCGCAGATCGAGCTGCGCATCATGGCCCATCTGTCTTCCGACAATGGGCTGCTCAGGGCGTTCAATGAAGGACGGGATGTGCATACCGCCACTGCCGCTGAAGTCTTCGAGGTGGCGCTTGAAGCTGTTTCCGGCGAACAGCGTCGTAAGGCGAAGGCGATTAATTTCGGCCTGATTTATGGTATGTCTGCATTTGGACTGGCCAGGCAATTGCACCTGGGTCGTCAGGAAGCCCAGCAGTACATCGACCGCTACTTTGAGCGCTATCCCGGTGTGGCGAAATACATGGATCGCACCCGAGCCCTGGCCAGGGAGCAGGGCTATGTGGAAACCTTGTTTGGGCGGCGCCTTTATCTTCCGGAAATCAACGCTCGCAACAAGATGCGCGCGCAGGCTGCTGAACGCACTGCGATCAATGCACCCATGCAGGGTACTGCGGCAGACATCATCAAGAAAGCCATGCTGGCGGTGGATAACTGGCTACAGCAGGGTGAGGCTGATGCGCGCATGATTATGCAGGTGCACGACGAGCTGGTGTTTGAGGTGGCGGTCGCAGAGGTGGACCAGGTCCGAGACCAGATCTGCCGCCTGATGTCCGAGGCTGCCGAGTTGTCGATTCCGCTGTTGGTGGAGGCTGGCGTTGGCAACAACTGGGACGAGGCGCACTAGTCGGTTGTTTGGCAGTACTGGCACTGTAGCAAAGTTAGCCCTAATCAGGTCGGGCGGGACTATGGTCGAGTTACTCGACCACCTCTTCCGCGTTCGTCAGCCAAGTGTCCAGCACCGCAGTCAATTCCTTGTGCCCGTCATGTTTCAAGGCAGAAAAGAGTTGCACACTGGTCAGGTCCGTATGGGGTCGCAGCGCAGCGCGCACCTGCAACAAAGCGGTTGTGGCCGCACCCTTCTTTAATTTGTCCGACTTGGTCAGCAGGATGTGTACCGGCATGGACGCCTGCAGCGCCCAATTCAGCATTTGTAGGTCAAAGGGCTGCATGGGGTGACGAACATCCATCAGCAGAATGAGTCCGCGCAGGCACTGGCGATTTTGCAGGTAATTTTCCAGCTGTTTGGTCCATTCCCGTTTTACCGCCAGAGGGACTTTCGCGAATCCATAGCCGGGCAGGTCCACCAGTCGTTGGCTATCGGACAGCTCGAAAAAATTGATCAACTGGGTTCGCCCCGGCGTTTTGGACGTTTTTGCGAGTTTTTTGTTGTTCGTTAAGCTATTGATCGCACTAGACTTTCCTGCGTTAGAGCGACCAGCAAAAGCCACCTCCCAACCCACATCGGGCGGACATTGTGAAAGTTTCGCCGCACTGGTCAGAAACTTCGCTCCGCGGTAATTGGGCGCCACAGTCTCCGTGACTTGCTCAGGGTCGGTCATTGCGCGGGATTGCCTTTTTTGGTGTGGGTATCTCGTATATAATGCCACAGCTTTTTTCGTCTGTTATCAAATGCTTGTGTTGTTAGTTGGCTTCCGAATGATTTAGAGGGTTTCCCATGAAAACGCTTTTTGCTGCTATTTTGATGTGTTCCACCGTCGGTGCACTGGCTGAACCTACAGAGGCACTGTACCAAAAATCCTGTTTCGCCTGTCATTCGACTGGCGCCGCCGGTGCGCCGAAGGCGCACGATACGGCCGCCTGGCAACCCCGCATGGCCAAGGGTATGCCGGTGTTGCTGGAGTCTGTGAAAAAGGGCTTTAATGCAATGCCACCTACGGGAATGTGTACTGGTTGCACCGATGCAGACTACACAGCTCTGATCGAGTTCATGGCAGCTCCGGCGCCGGCGAAGTGAGCACATCCCCTCCCACGATTTATCTGGAATTAACATGAAAAGAGTAGCAGTTTTGTGCAGCCTCATGCTTGGCTGGACATCAGGTAGTTTTGCGGCCGACACCAACCCCATCGGTGACGCAGCTGCCGGAAAGAGTAAAAGTGTCGCCTGCGGCGCCTGCCACGGTGCGGACGGCAACAGCGCCGCGCCCTTTCCCAAGCTCGCCGGGCAGGGCGAGAAATATCTGCTCAAACAAATGCGGGATATCCGTGACGGTATCCGCGCAGTGCCCACTATGGTAGGACAGCTGGATGGCAAGGTGGATCAGGATCTGGCGGATATTGCCGCCCATTTTTCCTCCCAGGCGCGCTCCGGTGGTCAGACCGATCCTGAACTATTGGCTCTGGGTGCCAAGATCTATCGCAGCGGCGTCGCCGAGCGTAATGTGGCGGCCTGTACCGCCTGCCATTCGCCGACTGGACAGGGCAATGCGCCTGCCGGCTTTCCGGCACTCGCGGGTCAGCATGCGCAGTACGTCGCAGACCAATTGCGCGCCTATCGCAAGGGGTATGAGGACCCTTCCGGCCGCACTAACGATGGCGACGCAAAAATCATGCGCACCACCGCTTTTGGTCTCAGCGACAAGGAAATTGAAGCGGTATCCAGCTATGTGGCTGGCCTGAAGTAGCGCGAAGCGGAAAAAATGCGGCACTTATGCCGCCTTTATTTTTCGCGCAAGAACATCAAGCTCTGGCCGTTGTCTCATCGTGCATAGGATTTATTGTGGAGAGAATCATGTTCAAACAACTGTGGCTGACCTTGTCTTTGCTGGTATTCGCATGGCCCTGCATCGCGGCGGATGACGCGGTAAAAACTTACGTTGCAGGGACTGATTATGATTTGATTACGCCGCCAGTGCGGGCCGTCGATCCCGGCAAAATCGAGGTCGCGGAATTTTTCTGGTATGGCTGTGGCCATTGTTACTCTTTCGAGCCGATTCTGCAGGCATGGAAAAAAACTTTGCCGGAGGATGTGAACTTTCGCGGGGTACCGGCCGTATGGCAGGAAAAAATGGAACTGCACGCCAAGGCGTATTACGCCGCCGAAGCTCTGGGCGTACTTGACACCATGAACCAGGTGATCTTTCAGGCGATGAACGTCGATCGCAAGCCACTTGCCTCCCAGGCGGAAATTGCTGCACTGTTTGCTGCCCACGGCGTCCCTGAAGCGGACTTCATCAAGGCATTTAACTCATTCGGTGTTAGTAGCCAGGTACGCCAGGCCGTCGCCACAGCCAAGGCCGCGCAAATAACCGGAACCCCGGCATTAATGGTAAACGGCAAATACCATGTGAGCGGGAGCAAGGCGGGCGGTCAGGCCAATATGTTAAAGGTGGTTGATTTTCTTATCGAGAAAGAACGGGCTGCCAAGGGTAGTTAATGCTGGCACGCGCGTGCGATCCAACCAGAGCAATCGCGTTCACATCCCACTGGTATACGTTGCCAGCGAAGTTTTTCCGCTGGCGCGTATTTGCTGGAAGGCCAGAGCGTATTCACGCAACATGGCCAGGCAGTACGCCAGACGGTTCTCGAAATACTCCTGGGCGCTGGGTTTGTTTTGCGCCGGATCATCGTTGAATACGGTATCGGCGTAACGGATGATCAGGTGTTCGGGCAGGTAGCAGATACGGCTGTTCTTGTAGCTGCTCATACGCAGCTCGGCGACCGGGAAGGAGCCGCCATCGGCCGTTGAAACAGTAACGATCAGGGCGGGTTTATGGGCCAGCTCGCCCCCCGCAGTCCACATCAGGAAGAAGTTTTTCAAGCCGGCCGGCGCCATGCCGTGCCACTCCGGCGACACGATGACCAAGCCGTCGCAGGACTTGAGTTGTTCGCTCAGTGGCGTGAGGA
Source organism: uncultured Gammaproteobacteria bacterium (assembly GCA_963712135.1). Taxonomy (GTDB): domain Bacteria; phylum Pseudomonadota; class Gammaproteobacteria; order Pseudomonadales; family Halieaceae; genus Marimicrobium. Next base: position 434,241 of record CAVQGV010000018.1, on the reverse strand, counting down.
TTTGTCGCCACTGTTCATCCCCCTCCCAGATGCTTTCGTCCCACAAAGGCAGTGGATTCCCACCCAGGTCATAGAGCCAGGTGGCATCACACAGGCCCTGGGCCAGAAGCGCATTTTCGATATAGCGTGCGATTTTGCCGCTCTGCGAGTGCGGCCGGTGACTGCCGCAGATAATACCGATCTTCATTCGCGATCCTTTGTTTCACTAAGTAGACTAGATAACCAGCCATTCGGGAACGGGGAGACCTTTGTTCTCGAGGAACACTGGGTTGAACAGCTTGCTCTGGTAGCGGTTGCCATAGTCACACAGGATGGTGACGATGGTGTGTCCGGGGCCGAGGTGTTCGGCCAGGCGCACAGCACCCGCGATGTTGATACCGGCAGAACCACCCAAACACAAGCCTTCATATTTCAGTAGGTTAAAAATATAGGGCAGGGCCTCTTCATCGCTGATGCAAAAAGGGATGTCGACCCGCGCCTGCGCTACATTGTCCGTGACATGATTGATGCCTATGCCTTCGATGATTGAATTGCCTGCGCTGGCCTGCAGTTCGCCGCTCCTGAAATACTCGTACAGCGAGGCTCCCGCAGGGTCAGCCAGCCCGATGGTCACTCCCGGGTTGTGTTCCTTGAGCGCCACCGACACACCGGCGAGTGTGCCACCAGTGCCCACGGCACAGATAAAGCCGTCTACCTTGCCACCGGTCTGTTCCCAGATTTCCGCGCCCGTAGTGCGGCAGTGAATATCCATATTGGCGAGATTGTCGAACTGGCGCGCCCAGATGGCCCCGTACGGCTCGCATCTGGCAAATTTCTGCGCCAGGCGCTCTGCGGTGTGGATGTAGTGGTTGGGGTCCTTATAGGAAGTGGCCCCCACCAGATGCAGGTCGGCGCCCAGCAATTCGAGGGTGTCGATTTTTTCCTTGCTCTGGGTAATGGGCATCACCACGGTACTCTTGTAGCCCATGGCATTAGCGAGCAGGGTCAAGCCAATACCGGTATTGCCCGCCGTGCCCTCGACAATGCGCCCGCCCGGCTGTAGCTCGCCGGACTCTTGCGCGGCGCGAATAATGCCCAACGCCGTGCGATCTTTTACCGAGCCGCCAGGGTTCATGAATTCCGCTTTGCCAAGAATCGTGCAGCCGGTCTTTTCTGAGACCTGCCGCAGGTGCAGCAGTGGGGTATTGCCAATCAGCTGGGTAACGTCAGAGGCGGTGCGCACTTTGTATTCTCCGCAAAAATCACCGCAGAGTATGCCACAGCGAAGTCACCCGGTCAGGGCCTCGTCGGAGACTTTGTCAACGGTCGACCGCGGTACAGACTGACGCTTAACAGTAGCGCGAAGAGTGTAATCAGCAGCATGAAGTTTAGCATGGGCGCAGGCGTGTCCTTGAGGTACGTACCGACCAGCGCAGTGGCCGAAGCGGACAGGGACATCTGGATGAAACCCAGCAGTGCCGATGCGGTGCCGGCAATATGGGGGAAGGGGCGCAGCGCAACGGCCATGGCGTTGGGCAACACCAGTCCCATGCCCGTGGAGTAGAACATCATGGGCAGCGCCAGTACGGTGACGCTGCGCGGCAACAGGAGTGTCCCGAGCCACATGGCGCCGACCGCTGCCGCAGCCAGAGCGGCGCCAACCAGGGCCGTCTGCTCCGAATCGTAGAGCCGACTCAGCCGGGCACTCAGCCCACTGCCCAGCATATAACCCGCGACTGACGTGAGGAAAATGAAGCCGAAGTATTGCACTGGCACGCCGAGCATATCGATATACACGAAACTGGACGATGAAAGATAGGCCAACAATCCGGCGTAGACGAAGCCGCTGGCGAAAGTCGCGATCATAAACATGGGGCTGCGCAACAACTGGCCGTAATTGCGGGCGATGGACAGGGGGTGCAGGCTCTGGCGCTGCGGCAGGGATTCCGCCAGAAAAATCCGGATGAGTACTAACATTGCGACCCCATAGACGGCCAGAAACACAAAAATACTGGGCCACGGTAACCACAGCATCAGGATGCTGCCCATGGTGGGGGCGATGGCTGGCGCCAGCGCCATCAACATTGCGATCAGGGACAAGGCCCGGGCCGCGCGCTTGGGTCCAAACACATCCCTGGCCACTGCGCGGGCGAGCGTGGGGCCGACGCAGGCACCCACACCCTGAATGAAGCGAAACAGCAATAGCTCCTCAATCGTGGTAGACAGGCTACAGCCGATGCATGCCACAACAAACAACACCGTACCGCCAATGAGGATTGGCTTGCGCCCAAAGCGGTCCGCCAGCGGTCCACAGGCGAGATGGAACAGCGCAAAGCCAGTGAGATAGGTGCTCAGGGTCAGGTGCATGTGCCTGATGTCAGTGCCCAGTGCCGTCATCATGGCGGGCATGGCCGGCAGGTACACATCCACACTCAGTGGACCGAGGGCGACCAGGGCAGCGAGCAGGGCCAGCAGCCAGGGGGAATCGTGATGCAACTGTCGGTGGGCCATGAGGCGGCGATGCTAGTCGAAGCGAACGTCTAAAGCAAAGTCATCGTTGCAAATGTACCGCCGCAGCTGAAGCGATTTACATATGCGGGCCCTACTGCCAGACTCTCCTCCAGTGTGGAATCTGTGAGGGTTTGGCAATGCCGGCATTTTATAAGGTCTGGGCCTGGAAGGCCCTGTTATCGGTCAAAAAGCGCATCCTCATGACACCCCAACCGCGTCCGGTGGTTTACGTGGGTCGCGACGCAGCGTTACAGCTGTGCGCCACCATCGCGCAGTTTGCGCATAAAAACATACTGGTAGTGACGGATAAGCCGCTGCTGCAATTAGGCGTACTCAGCGGCATCCTCGAGACCTTGCAGAAACACGGCGTAACAACCACGATCTATGACGGCGTTTTGCCCGACCCTACGGTAAAAGTGGTCGATGATGGTATCGCCCTGCTGCGCCAGCACCGGTGCGACGGTGTGCTCGCCTGCGGCGGGGGTTCTTCCATTGATGCCGCCAAAGTAATTGCACTGGCCGGTGCCAACGGCTTGAGCGCGCTTCAGTGTGTTGGCCTGAAAGTGGCGAAGCTGCCGGGAGTCCCATTGTATGCTGTGCCCACCACGGCTGGCACGGGCTCTGAAGTTACGCTGGCGGCAGTCATCTCCGACAATGTCACGCACGAAAAGCTGATCGTTGCAGATCCGCGAATCATTCCCACCGCCGCTGCGCTGGACCCGGGGATTATGCGAGGCCTGCCGCCGCACATTACCGCGGCCACCGGCATGGATGCGCTGACGCATGCCATCGAATCCTACATCAACACCTGGGATACGGATGAATGCCTGCACTACGGGCGCGCAGCGACGCGGCTGATACTCAACAATCTGCCGCAGGCCTGCGCTGACGGCCAGAATCTGGCGGCCCGCGAAGCGATGGCTTTAGCGTCCTATTATGCAGGCCTGGCGTTTACCACCTGCCTGGTGGGTTATGTACACGCGGTGTCCCATCAGTTGGGACGGTTCTATGGCGTGCCCCACGGACTGGGCAATGCCATGGTCCTGCCGCATGTGCTGGAGCTGTCAAAGGATGCGGCCAAAACGCGGCTGGCGGAGCTGGCTGTCGACAACGCGCTGGGTGTTGCCACAGAAGGGGAAGCAGCACTGGCACAAAAACTGATTGATCGCATCTGGGCGCTCAACGCCGAGATCGGCATTCCCCGGACCACTGACGTGATTCTTGAAAAAGACATTGACGGAATCGTTGACGGCGCGCTCAAGGAAGGCAGCGGCTATCCGGTACCGCGCTTCATCGAGCGGGAGGAATGTGTAGCCCTGGTGCGCAATTTGCGCAGCTGACTAACGACACGCTAACGCAGCCAAACGTGTCCATCACCTGCCGCAGTGGATGCTGGAAATCGTCGCAGGAGCAAAGTCCGCTATCGGAAAAACCGGACATTTACCAAAGACCTGATGGAGCAAATGAACGCGCACTTCAACAGGAAGATTTTCTTTTCATAGACCCATACCGCGGCGGGTGGCAGATTGATGGCAACGCGCCGCACCCTGTTGCCTTCCAGGCCCAGGCGTTTTGCGAGAGTCACCGGGATGGGCGCCAGTGGCGAATAGGTGAACTGAATCAAGCGGCCACCCACCGGCAACACCGACGCTATTTCTTTCAGGATGCGGTGGCGTTGCCAGGAGGGCAAACTGAGTAGGGGCAAGCTGGATACCACGGTCGTGGCTGTGGTGAAGCCCCGGCGTTGCAACAACGCGCTCAACCGCGCGGCATTCGCTTGCAATACAGTAACAGCGGGGAACATCTTCACCAGATCGTGTGCCATGGAAACAGAATTTTCGATGACAATGAGTTGCTCCGGTGCGACGCCCTGTCGCAGGAGCGCGGTGGTAATCACGCCGGTTCCCGCACCCAGTTCTACGACCAGCCCGGATCCGGCAACAACCTGCGCAGCCATGGCGGCAGCTAACGATTGTCCGCTTGGCGCGACGGCGCCGACTGCGCGCGGATTGCGCAGCCATTGCGAAACAAACAACTGGTTCCTTAAGCTGGTGCTATTGCTCAAGTTGCGCTCCTGATGCCGGGGACGAGAATTGGATGCGGATAGTACGCCATTTCCCAGCGCGGAGGTGGGATATTGCAGTTGTGCCACAGCAATCAGGCTGCGTCTAACGCTACACGACCGACACCATCATTTTTCAAAATTCATCACGATCTTCCACCACAGCTTCGGCAACAGGGCGCGCCACAAGTACAGCAATTTGGCTTCCTTGGGATAGATGATGTCCTGGTCTTTCCTGACGCCCTTTTCGATGGCGTCGATCATTTTCTCGGGATCAGCCAGGCGGCCGCTCTTCTTGGCTTCGATGATACTGCCGGGGGTGTCGGTGGCGATGGTCTGGTCTACCAGCGGTGTGTTGACTGCCGGCGGGCAGACCAGATGCACGCGCACGCCGGATTTGCGGATTTCATTTTGCAGCACTTCGATATAGGCGTTCACGGCGGCCTTGGTGGCGCAGTAGGCACCCATCTTTGGCACCAGCGCGATGCCCGCAATGGAGCCGAAGGCGATAATGCGCCCCCTGCCCCGCTCCAGCATGGCGGGCAGCACCGCCCGGACCATATAGGTGGTGCCGAAGTAGTTAATGCGAAACAGTTTCTCCATACCTTCATGGGTGTGGTCGATGAGCTTGTGGCTGGGCATCAGGGCTGCGGCGTGCACCAGCAACTCAATGGGCCCCAACTCGGCAGCTACTTGCGCGACTTTAGCCTCTACGTCCTGCAGGCTGGAGATATCGCAGCGAAAGGCGGTGATGTTGTTCGACTCGGCGGCGGTGTCCTGCAGCCCTTTTTCATTGACGTCGAAGATCGCCACTTTTGCGCCCTGCCTGGCCAGGCGCCGCGCCGTTATCTGGCCCATACCACTGGCGCCGCCGGTTACAATGGCAACCTTACCCGACATGTCTATCATAGCCACTCCACATTTTTATCTGTTGCTTCAGGGTCGCACAGTCTGTGGTTGCCCGGTGCTTTGCGCAAGCCCCTGGGCGGCCACTAAAACTGACGGTTTTTTCACAGTACGGTGGCGTCCGAGATATGGTCGAGCGGCAGCATGGTTCTGTGTACCACGCGCCGCAACTCGAAGCTCGAATGCACGCCGGTGACCCCCTCGATGCGCGTCAGCTTGCCGAGCAGGAAGCGCTCATAGTATTCCATATCCGGCACGACGGCTTTTAGCAGGTAATCCGATGTCTGCCCCGTTACCACCGAACACTCCATCACCTCCGGGTACTGCGCTACCTCGGCCTCAAAGGCCTCGAAGCGGTCGGGCGTGTGGCGGTCCATGCTGATGCCGATATAGGCGGTGAGTTTGAGCCCCAGCATGGCCTGGTTGAGCAAGGTGACATGGGCGCGGATGATGCCGGACTCTTCCAGCCGTTTGACCCGGCGGGAACAGGGCGTGGGTGACAGGCCTACAGCCTCCGCCAGCTCCAGGTTGCTGATACGGGCGTTGGCCTGCATGGCTTGCAGTATCCTGCGGTCGGTGCGATCGAGTTTCACGGCATGCTCTCCGTTGTTGGGGTCGGTTGTACTGAGCTGAATAAACTGCCAAATCGAGCGAGCTTGACGGGACCGTCTGACGTCAAGCGAGCCTACATGCGTATTTACTCGTGTCCCGACAAGCTCGCCGGTGCGCGTTGTTATGTGCTAGACCCCTATGCTATCACCACCAGAAAAAGGAATTTTGTAGATATATATTGCGCATATAAGGAAAAAGAACGCCATATTTGCAATCTCTCCCTCCTGCAAGCGACTTATACTGTGCTCCGTCTTCCTCACACAGATCACAGGCAAAAATCCATGAGCAGCTTTGATCACCGCAAGTACAAACCCTTCCAGCCCATTGCCATGCCGCACCGGCGCTGGCCCGACCGGGTCATCGAAAAGGCGCCGCGCTGGTGCAGTGTCGACCTGCGCGACGGCAATCAGGCCCTGATCGAACCGATGACCGCGCGCCAGAAATCACTGTTGTGGGATCAGTTGGTCAAGATCGGCTTCAAGGAGATCGAAGTCGGCTTTCCCTCCGCGTCCAGCCACGACTACGACTTCGTGCGGCAGTTGATTGAACACGACCGGATTCCCGAGGACGTGACCATCCAGGTGCTCACCCAGGCGCGGCCGGACCTGATCGAAAAAACCTTCAAGGCCCTCAAGGGTGCCCGCCGCGTGATCGTGCACGTGTACAACTCCACCTCCACGGTGCAGCGCGAGCAGGTGTTCGGCCTGGACCGCAAGGGCATCATCGATATCGCCGTGAAAGGCGCAGAACTGGTCAGGGACTGCGCCGCGCGGCACCCGCAGACGGAGTGGGTGTTTGAGTATTCACCCGAAAGCTTTACCGGCACCGAGCTGGAATTCGCGGTGGAGATTTGCGATGCGGTGACCGCGGTGTGGCAGCCCACGCCCGAGCGCCCGGTGATCATCAACCTGCCCGCGACCGTGGAGGTGAGCACGCCCAATGTCTATGCCGACCAGATCGAGTGGTTCTGCGACCATGTGCGCAATCGCGACAGCCTGATCGATTTCCCTGCACACGCACAATGATCGCGGCTGCGCGGTGGCCGCGGGCGAACTGGGTGTGATGGCCGGGGCCGATCGGGTGGAAGGCACCTTGATGGGCAACGGCGAACGCACCGGCAATATGGACATCATCACCATGGCCATGAACCTCTACAGCCAGGGCGTCGACCCGCAGTTGCAGCTGGGCCACATGGACGAAATCCTGCAGACCACCAGAGAGTGCACGCAACTGCCGGTGCATCCGCGTCATCCTTACGCCGGCGAGCTGGTGTTTACCGCGTTCTCCGGCAGTCACCAGGATGCCATAAAAAAATGCCTCGCCAAACGGGATGCCAGCAAGCCCTGGGAGGTTGCCTACCTGCCCATTGACCCACAGGACATCGGTCGCTCTTATCAGGAAGTGATACGCATCAACAGCCAGTCGGGCAAGGGCGGCATCGCCTTCGTGCTGCAGCGCGACTACGGCCTGGAATTACCGCGCTGGTTGCAGATTGATTTCAGCGCCCCCGTGCAGGCCTACGCCGAGCAGCGTGAGACGGAGGTGGGCTCTGCTGAGGTCTACCAGCTTTTCCACGATATCTACCTTGCAGCAAAAGGCCGCTGGAAACTGGGCAACTACCAGGTGAGTCGGCAGGACGGCGTGGACCGGCTGCAGGCACAATTGCAGGAAGGCTCGACCATGCACACTTTATCCGGCACCGGAAACGGTGTCGTGGCAGCCTTTGTCGATGCCATGCAGGGTTTTACCGGTCAGCAGATTGTATTGGTGGAGTACAACGAACACGCACTGAGCCACAGTGCGGATGCCGAGGCGATTTGCTACATACAGCTCAATATTGAAGGCCATCGCTACTGTGGCGTCGGGCGCAGCCCCGACATAATCCAGGCCTCACTGGATGGCATACTGGGTGCGATCAACAAGGCCGCGGAACGCGAACACCACGCCGCAGCCTGAGCTGTCGTCCAGTCAGGTATTTTGTGTAGTTAGTGTGGTTGCGCGTATTAGCCACTGATTCCCCGCTGGGATATGGTGAGCCTACGTGTCGGGTACATAGTGCAATACTGAGAGCCATTTTGGTGCTCCGGTATAGGGCATGGGCGGTAACCTGACGGAATGAATAAACCCTGTGGTTGCGGCTGAAACGGCATTTTACTGAGTCCTTCTGCCGGGGAGCTGCTGCAGCAGCGGCGTGCACACGACAGCGAGCGCGTCGATGAATTGCACACCAAGCGACAGCGCGACGCCTATCGTTACGTACTGCTGTTGCTGGCCGTAATCCTGCTGCCGATCGTTGCACACAATATTTACATACGCCAAGTTATCCCGGCGGCGGGCGCACTCCTGCTATTGGGCATACTGATGGTGAATATCCTGCTGCTCAGCGTCAACCGGGAGGCCTTCCTGTCGCCCCCGGTGGTATTGTTGCTGAGCATTGCGCTGGTCATGCTGTCGTTGTATTACGGCCAGAATTACAACCTGTACCTGCTGTTTCCGCTTGCTGGTGGCGCTGCCCGTATTGTTGAAAACGCGTTGGGCGGTATTTCTGGGTGTGCTCAGTGGCCTGTTAGTGGCCCCGGTGGTGTTGACCCAATACGATCACACCACGGTCGCCGCGATCGGCATCAGTATGGGGCTCACCTGGCTGGTCAGTGCCTGGCTGGTCTTCGCCATGACCGAGCAGTCACGCCGCCTCAGGGATATGGCGATTACCGATTCGCTGACCGGTGCGTTCAATCGTCGTTATCTGGAATTACAAGCAGTCAAGTGTGTGCAGGATTGGGAACGTTACCAGCGCCCCGTGTCACTGCTACTATTGGATATCGACCACTTCAAGCACGTCAACGATAAGTTCGGTCATGCGATCGGCGACGCAGCACTGCAACGTCTCGTCAGTCTGATTCAGCAACGCATCCGCAAGGTGGATACCCTATGTCGTTTTGGCGGTGAGGAATTTGTGTTGTTACTCAGTGAAAGCACGGCTGAAAAGGCGCGGCAGGTAGCTGATGAACTGCGCCGCGCCGTGGAGTGCGCGAAAATCCTGCCAGAGGGCAGCATGACCGTCAGCGTGGGCGTTTGCGATGTGACACAGGTGCAGGATATGGAGCACTGGTTCAAGCGTGCTGATGCCGCGCTGTACCAGGCCAAGCACAACGGTCGCAACCGCGTGGAACTGGCCGTGCCCCTCGCCGAGCCCGCAGTCTCCATCGACAAATCCCTGCCGCACTGGAGATAGGCGATGACGCGCTCGCTGGTTCGTTGGTGCAGGGTGCTCGTCTTCAGCGGACTCCTGCTACTGGGCGCCTGCAGCGGCACGACCTTTGTCTACAACCGTCTCGATTTTCTCCTGCCCTGGTACGTGGATGATTACGCCGAACTCAACGAGTCATCAGGAAACCTACCTGGCGGAGCTGATCGCACCCTTCCTTCTCTGGCATCGCGACCATGAGCTGCCAAGCTATGTCGAGATTCTGGCGAAAATCCAGGCGGGTCTCGACCAGCCGCAGACTTCAGGCGGCGTCGCCGCTGTGTTCGCCGAACTGCAAACGGCCTGGTTGCGACTGGAGGGCGAGGCGCTGGACTGGCTGCTGGATCTTGGCGCGCAGCTCTCCGATGAACAGATAGCGGGTTTTCTCGAAGTGCTGCGCGAGCAGCAGCAGGAGTACGAGGAGGAGTACCTGGCGCGCACTGACGAGGAGTTTTACCAGGATAGCTACGACAACCTGGTGGACAATGCCAAGGAGTATCTGGGTGTGTTGTCCGATGAGCAGCGCGACCAGTTGCGCGCCGCCAGCCGCCGCTTGCTGCGCTCGGACCGAGCCTGGTTGCAGGAGCGCGCCCAGTGGTTGACGCAGCTGGCCGTATTGCTCCAGCGTGAGCCACAATGGCAGCAACGCGTCAGGGACGCTGTGGCCGCCAGGCGAGAACATCCAGCGCCCGAGTACCTGCGCATCTTTGAGCACAATATGGGCGTCATTTACGAGCTGGTCGCGAGCATACTCAATGAGCGCAACGCACTGCAGGACCAGCACTTGCGCGACAAACTGGCCGAAGTTCGCCGGGACCTCGAATTGCTGGTCGCCCAGGGCAAGCAGCCGGCCGGGCCGCCGTCAGGCTAGTCCCGCAGGGACGGGTCGCGCACCGCGCCCTTGTCGGCGCTGGCGGCCATCTTAGAGTAGACCTTCCACATCGGGCTGACTTTGTGTGGGCGCACCTCCAGCGAGAACGCGTGTTTCAGCAAGCAGATGCAGTCGCTCTGGCGATCATTGTCCAGGCTGAGTCAGCGCGAGTAGACTGGCTGACGGCTGTCTGCGTGGGAATGCCCGAAGGGCCGGCACTTCAAGTCGGCGACTGAAGTCGCTTCCTTTCTCGGACTGCATCCCATTGAGAAGCAATCAGGTAAGTCAGAGTATCGCAAACCCAGGCGCCCCTAGTCGGGGAGTACGCACTACCGTCAGGCGCTCTATTTTCCCGCCATAGTTGCCTTGCGGAAGAGCCCGGATGTGCAGGCGCTCTACGAGCGGCTGGTGAACGCCGGCGGGCCTAAAATGTGCGCACTGGGGGCCGCCATGCGAAAGTTGGTGCACATTTGCTATAGCGTCTACAAGAACCAGCAACCCTTTCAGCGGCAGGTTTCTCCCTCATAGGATTATTCGTCAGCGTCATTTGAACGGGGATATATAGATCGGGTTCTAACGAGAGCAGGCAGGGGATTGCACGGCGCTTGTGTCACCTTGGCGCGGATGGTCGAAGGGGCATGCTATTGTCAACAGAATGAAAAACGACAAATATGCTGGTTGCAATGGAAGGCGGTATGTATACTTTTAAGTTGACAGCCCCTCAGAGCATTGTTGATTAGCACTATGCCGCCCAAATGGTGGCCTGACCCGAGGATGTGCTTATCAAGCTCTCCGATGTGGCGTCTCTTAATAATAAACCTGGGCAATAACGACATCACTTGCGACGAATTATCGATACTAATGCACTGAAACATTGAAAATGGCAGCAAAGTCATGTCTACGGAGGGCATGATGAAACTCACCAAGAATGAACGTACGGAACTTCAGCGGCAAACGACTGCGAGGAATGGTCTAGCGGATGTGGCTCGTTTTCACCGGCCGATCTTGCTATTGGCTGATGGCCTGACATTCGCTCCAAGCTCGATTGTAGCGACAACAATATCGCCGGCTGTAGTAAGTGATTCACCGATGACCGGAGGCGGGTCTCTTCCCGCGCCATGCCGGGCGTGAGCGCTACAAAGTGACGGATAAGGTCGAAGCGCGCGTTCTGGCCAGGACGATCAAACACAAAGCTACCGACGGCTCCACACACTGCTCTTCGTGTAAGTTGGCGGCAGAACTGGGCGGGATCACCCGCATGGCGATTACGCACATATGGGCCAAGCACTGCATTAAACTGCACCGTCTTAAGGGATACATTGCCTCTAACGACCCGGACTTTGAGGTAACGGCTGCCGATATCATCGGGCTGTATCTAAACGCACCGCAACATGTGGCGGTACTCTGCGTCGCTGAAAAGACAGCGATTCAAGTGCTCAATCGTAAGGACCCGGTGCTGCCTCACTCGCCTGACCGTGCCGAGCGAAATGGATTTGAATATTTCCTTCATGGTACGCTCTCGCTCTACGCCGCGTTTAACACCAAGACCGGTGAAGTCTTCGTTAAAACTGCTCAGCACCATACATCGGAGGAGTTTGTTGCGTTCCTGACGGACATCGTTGCCAACCAGCCCAGGGGCACAGAAATTCATGTCATTGCTGACAACCTCTCGGAGAATTAATCCCAATTCAATCGTTACGGTCCACTAGTCACTCCATTACTCCAAAACAACCGCTAGAGGTAAAAGAATAAGTTAGTATGAAGAGACAAGACGCCGGAATCATTATTCTGGGACATCCGAGATCGGGGACTACACTCCTGCGCAGGTTGCTCGACGGCCACTCCCGCATCGCCTGTCCACCGGAAACACATATCCTCAGTGCGTGTGCCCGATTCCTGCATGCCGAGCAGACCGCCCAGGGCGTCGATATGGGCGTGCTGTCTGGCTTAAATTTTGCGGGGATCCCGGACGATTCCACTTTAAGTGAGCTCCGGGAGTTTGCTTTTTCCTTTCTGGAACGATACGCAACTAGTCAACACAAACCGCGATGGGCTGAAAAAACCGCATTTGATGCCTTCCACGCTGAGCGAATAGTGCAGCTGTGCGCCGAACACGCGCTATTCGTCTGCGTTGTGCGACATCCGCTGGATGTTGCCATCAGCACCAAGGAATTCTGCGATTCTATGGGTATGTATCCCGACGTGCTGCACGAGTACATCAAAAAGTACCCACAACCGATTGAGGCCTTCGCACATTCATGGCTCGACGTCACGCGCCAAATTGAGGCTCTGTGCAAAAGAAATCCCGATAGGGCCATCATCCTTCGTTACGAAGATTTAGTCGAGTCACCTGACACCACACTGCACAATCTGCTTGAATTTCTGGGTGAAAAATACGAACCCCAAATGCTTGATCGCGGTCTGGCCGGTTCGCGCCAACTTGGATTTGGGGACCACAAGAGCTACAGCAGCAAAGAGGTACACAGTGCGAGCATCGATCGCTGGAGAACACTGCCGGACTTTCAGGTCTCGTCTCTTGCGCCACATCTGAATCCGATGCTCGCACAGTTCAACTATCCACTTCTCAGCACCCTGGGAAACGTGGACATTGAATATTCGCGGCAGCATTACATACGTAACCTCAACATTCTCTCCAAGCGGACTTCCGATTCCCCTATACTCCGTGCAGAAAATTCTCCCCCAGCCCCCAGACCTGCCCAACACCCTTTTGCCTTATACAATCTCGGCCATCTTGCACGTAGTAATACGAGTTTCACGCACCGCTTGAAGCTGGACAACACACTCTCAGAAAAAATTCTATGCAACCGCGCCACTCCGCTGACGCAACTTACAGCGGTGATGCTTGCCCTGCTACGGCGAGTAAGCGAAAACGAGGAACTTCTCATCGGAGTATCAGTAAGCGACACCTCTTCGAGTGAATCGACCCGCATAATTCCTATAAAAATTGCGAATATTGATGGCTACAGATTCTCAGATATCAATCACGCCGTCGAATCTGGCCTTACCATGGATAGCAGGGCAATCGCGAACGACACTACGTCAGGAATAGATATCCTGATTGTCAAATCACCATCGGCAGTTGATCAGAAAAGCGCGTCTCCTATTACACCGAAAGTTGCCAGTTTGGCGAAGCCTCACCGGGACCGGGATTATCATCTTGCGGTATTGCGTATCGAATACGACGATGGACAACCTAATTTAGACCTGAAGTTCAGTTTCGATGAGGGGCTCTGGAGTCAGACGCAAAGTGTCCGGTTCATCGAGCACTACCAGACGCTCCTCAGGTCGATGCTGGACGACCCCGATCAACTTATCGACGACCTGTCCGTGATTACGCTCGATGAGGAGCGTATCCTTTTTCCATCGAAACAGATTTTTCCAACACAGACTCTGCGAACCGACGAGAAGTTTTTTGCGCAGGTTGATCGGCACCCGCAAAAAGTCGCGGTGGTGTTTAAGCAGCAGGCGCTTACCTACTATCAACTGGGTCAAAAGGTACTTGCACTGGCAGGTTTTCTCCAGGCAAAGGGCATCGGCCCGAACTCGATTATCGCTATTTGCCTGCACCGTTCGCTTGATCTTGTGACATCGCTGCTCGCTGTCATGCATGCTGGTGCGACCTATGTTCCCCTGGACCCGGATCACCCGATTTCGCGCATCGATCAGATACTTGAAGATGCTGACCCCGAGTACATACTTACGCAGGGTTCCCTTCGCGGCAAGTTTCAGGAAGCATGCCGCGCCGAATTACTCTATCTCGACGAAGAAGACTGGCAATCCAGCAAACCGGCGATTCTTCCTGAAAGCGGGAATTCACCGGATTTGGCCTACATCATCTTTACATCGGGGTCCACCGGTCGCCCAAAGGGCGTTCAGGTCCGGCATCACGGACTCAGCACATTCCTCTATGCGATGTCCATGGAGCCTGGCCTTACCGAAAACGATCGCCTGCTCTCCGTAACGACGGTCTCCTTCGATATCGCAGCGCTCGAACTATTTCTCCCGCTCACAGTTGGCGCGACCCTTTACATCACTTCCCGCGAAGACACGATGGACGGCAACACCTTGAAGCGCCTGTTGGAAGACCATGAGATCAGCGTATTCCAGGCGACACCGGCCACCTATCAGATGCTGCTAGGTGCCGGATGGGAAGGCTCCAGAAACATAAAATTGCTCTGTGGCGGTGAAGCCTTTCCAGCGGAGCTTGCATCACAGCTGCTCAGCCGCTGTAACGAACTCTGGAATATGTACGGTCCGACCGAAACAACTATCTGGTCTACAACCAAGAAGATAACCGCCATCGAAAGCCCCATGTCCATCGGCAAACCGATCCTGGGAACCCAGGCATACATCCTGAATGATCGTCAGGTCCCTGTTCCGATCGGCGTTTCCGGAGAACTGTATATTGCCGGAGACGGGGTCGCGCGAGGATACCATGCGCGACCCGACCTCACTGCCGAACGTTTCGTCGAGGACCCATTTTCTGACGACATTGGTGCTCGCATGTATCGTACAGGGGATCTGGCGCGGATTGCCGACAACAGTGACATAACCTACCTCGGCAGACTCGACCGGCAGGTGAAAATCCGGGGTTTTAGAATCGAGCTTGGCGAAATCGAGGCCGCTATCAGTAAACTGGGAAATGTTCGGCAGTGTGTCGTGGAGGTCTATGCTCCGCCGTCCGGCTCGAAACGACTGGTCGCTTACCTGATCCTCAATGATCCCAACGAGCCGATTGATGTCGATCGCCTGCACGATTACCTGTCATCTCAACTTCCTGAGTATATGATCCCAACGGCGGTGGTAATTCTGGATGTTCTTCCACTGACACCCAACAACAAAGTCGATCGAAATGCCCTGCCACCACCTACATCCGAACACTATTTAGGTATTTCCCGACGCGAAAAAGCTTCCCAAAATGAAACTGGACCACCGAGCAACGCACTGGAACAAAAAATAATTCAGAGCTGGAACCGTCGCTTCGGCCTCAAATCAGTTACAGCGGACGATACATTCGTCAGTCTGGGAGGGGATTCGCTGACCTATGTCCAGATTACGATGGATCTGGAAGACATACTTGGTGTCATTCCAGACGACTGGGAACGGATGAATGTGCGTGCGCTGGCGCGCCAAAAGGCCAGCGCGCGCAGCGTATTCGCGGAGGTGGATAATACGACTTTTATTAGAGCTTTCGCGATCGTAGCAATTGTGATCTTACATATGTCTCCCGAGCACAGCGTGAACGGATGGACCAGCGGGCTATTTATGGTCGCTGGATTTTTATTAGCAAAGTTCCAATTTTCGATGGTAATCGCCGAACAAAGTCCACGACCTATTGTCTCTGTCCGTCATTAGAATATTGATCCCCGCTACGATCTTGACAGCCGCGTTCCAGATCTCGCTCGGAGGTAGCATCCAACTAGACGAACTCCTTTTATACAGCAATTTTATTGGGCTTCCGTCGGGGTACTGGTTCATCCAGGTTTTGGTGCAGTTTCTTCTTTTGATGGCCTTGCTTTTTTGGTTTGCCCCGGTTCGTCGCTTCGCTGCAGAGCGCGCATTTGACTTCGGCATCATTCTCCTGGGATTTTCCGCCCTGTTGATGCTATCGGCGCCATTCGATTCGATCCCGGATCAACGTAATTGGCATCTTACGCAGTTCAGGCTGTGGCAGTTCGCAATCGGTTGGTGTATCTATTTCAGCGATACACCGCTTCGGCGAATTATCGCCACATACGCATTGTGCATTTTTGTTGTTTTCGAATACATGGCTGGTGGAGTTTAGCCTGGGGGCGGGCTATGCCGTGGTAACGGGAGCCTTGGGGTTCATCCTTCTCCATGTCCCAAGGATTTTTCTGGTGAAGCCCTTACAACACCTTGCTTACGCGATGGCCGGGGCTTCACTATTTATTTACCTCCTGCAACTACCAGTCGCCATTTCTGTCGCCTATCTGGGATTTCCAGTCAAGGAAATGCCCGCACTACATGTCGTCAGCATATTGGTGGTCGGCTATCTTTTCTGGCGTTGCTGGGAATTTCTATGGACGCGCTTTGGCCGCGAAAGCAGCCAGGAGCCCTTGTAGAGAAACGGGGCGATTAGCGATTGCCGCTGTTGCCCGCGAAGGCCCCTACCGTTTTCCTACAAGGGTGCGTTGTAATCGGGGTCATGGTTGTCGGTAATGTCCGTAGCAATTGCCTTCAGGTCGGTAGTGTAGGCGGAGCCGTCGTCATAGGTGGACAGGTCCACACCGTAGATAGCCCTCAGCCATACCAATTCACTCAAATCGATGAGTATCTGGTTGGGATGGGCGTAACGGTTGTCCCAGAATACAGAGGAGTTGTCCGGCACTATAGTGGAGGGGGCGTCGGGTTTAACCAGATACTCAACATCAGGCAGGTTGCCAGCACTGTGCAGTTTATGCAATTCGACTGCGCTCTGGCCGTAGGGAATGCAGAAGAAGTCGACATGGGGGAACTCGGTGCGCAAGGTATCGATAATCGTGTGGGCCACGACATGCTCACTATTCCATATAGCTTCGTAGGTAGCGCTATCATAGTCTGCAGGGTACCACGGTTGTGGCATACCGATAAAAAACCGCGTGTCCGGGTTTTTACTAAGCGCGTAGCTGACCCAATTTCTATAGCCTTCCATGCCCGGCGCATCGTAATGGTAGGTCATGCCGAAAAGGTCGATATTTCCCGTATCCAGTACCGCCTGAATCGCAGTGCGATAATTCACGTCATTCCACAACCACTGGGGTGAACCCCAGACACCCGCCGCCAAAAACGTGGTCTGTTCGTGATCCGGGAACCCGGCCTGACCAGTTGGACCCGACGTGGAAGGGCATACCCTGCGGCGACAGGAATAAAACGGCTGTGCCCCATGAATAACGAATCGAAACCGGTGTTAACCCATGGCCTGTAGATTGCCACCAACGGAGGGACGGTTTTACCCCAATAGGATTTGACCGTATTTGTAGGAACATGGAATTCGCATTCATTGTTGGTTGCGTCAAGGCAGTAATTTGCCCATCGATGAAAACGCCACCCTGGGCGGGCTACACCGTAGTAGGTTTCGTTATAGTCTCCTGCTCCCGTGACGTAATTTTTCTTGCAATTGCTAAGTCCCTGTTGATAGTTCTCAAGCAGGCAACGCCTGTTCCCACTGGCGGAGGTGACATCTCCCTGGCCAATAATTTTAATGGGGTGACTACACGCCGCCAATAAGACGCTGAGCCCCAACAAGGCCAGCACCGAGACTATTTTTTTCATTTGAGTAATTCATCCGTATATCTAGAGGCACTTTGGCACGAAACCAATGTCGCGAACGATACCACGCCGAACATTTTTGTGCATTACCTCACAAATGGGGCAGAATAAACCAGTTTCCTACTACCTATAACTCGCAATAGACTCCCCGATCATCTTCGGACCACTCGATCCGGAGTCGGATGCAGCTAAAAGGACCCCACCCCCGGAGATCTTTACGCCAGAAAATCAGTCAGTTACGACTAGACTGGACACTCGACCCAGGTCTCTTTTGAACATAGTTATCCCTGGCGATGCGGGTCAGGGCCGACGCACCCAATAGCTTTGGTTAACCGGTATTGATCAATCGGCAGTCTTTTACTTCGTGCCGTTCGGGGTCTTTCAGTTTGCCGTGGGTGCACTACTTATTCCATTGACATCGGCAACCCAAGTGACCAAGAAAAAGTATCCATCCACAATTGCGGCAATTGCCGTCTGGTTAATTGAGCAGAGACAGGTCCCGCACCGCGCCCTTGTCGGCGCTGGTCACCATCTTGGCGTACACCTTCAGCGCGGGGGTCACCTTGCGCGGTCGCACTTCGGTCGGCTTCCAGGCTTTATCGCCGCGCGCCTCCATCGCCGCGCGGCGTCGCGCCAGTTCCGCGTTCGACAGTGCGACATTGATGCTGCGGTTGGGGATATCGATCTCGATGATGTCGCCGTTTTCCACCAGGCCGATGGCGCCGCCCGAGGCCGCCTCCGGTGAGGCGTGTCCGATAGACAAACCAGAGGTGCCGCCGGAAAAACGGCCGTCCGTGAACAGCGCACAGACCTTACCCAGTCCTTTTGACTTGATATAGCTGGTGGGGTACAGCATTTCCTGCATACCCGGCCCGCCGCGCGGGCCCTCGTAGCGCACGATCACCACGTCGCCCGCTTTCACCCGGTCGTTCAGGATATCATCCACCGCCGAATCCTGGCTCTCGCAGACATGGGCGGGGCCGGAGAAGGTGAGGATCGAATCGTCTACCCCTGCGGTTTTTACCACGCAGCCGTCCAGCGCGATATTGCCGGTCAGAATCGCCAGGCCGCCCTCCAGTGAGAAAGCGTTTTCCAGTGAGCGGATGCAACCGTTTGCCCGATCACTATCGAGGCTGGGCCAACGTGTGGCCTGGCTGAACGCAGTCTGGGTGGGAATGCCGGCGGGGCCGGCGCTGAAGAATTTGCGCACCGCGGCATCATCAGTGCGCATGATGTCCCATTTATCCAGGGCATCGCCCAGCGTGGGACTGTGCACAGTGGCACATTCGGTATGCAGCAGCCCGGCGCGATCCAGTTCGCCCAATATGCCCATGATGCCGCCCGCGCGGTGCACGTCTTCCATGTGGTACAGCGGCGTGCTGGGTGCGACCTTGCACAACTGCGGCACCTTGCGCGACAGGCGATCGATGTCCGCCAGCGTGAAATCCAGTTCCGCTTCCTGCGCCGCGGCCAGCAGGTGCAGGATGGTGTTGGTGGAGCCGCCCATGGCGATATCGAGGCTCATCGCGTTTTCGAAAGCCTTGAAGTTGCCGATGTTGCGCGGCAGCACGGACACATCGTCCTGCTGGTAGTAGCGCTGGCACAGCTCCACGATCACGCGTCCGGCGCGCAGGAATAACTGTTCGCGGTCGGCGTGGGTAGCCAGTGTGGAGCCGTTGCCCGGCAGCGACAGTCCCAGCGCTTCGGTCAGGCAGTTCATGGAATTGGCGGTGAACATGCCGGAGCAGGAGCCGCAGGTAGGGCAGGCGGAGCGCTCATACTCCGCGACTTTCTCATCGGAGGCGCTGTCGTCACCCGCGATGACCATAGCATCAATCAGGTCCAGCTTGTTTTCGGACAACTTTGTTTTGCCCGCCTCCATCGGACCGCCGGAGACGAACACCACGGGAATGTTCAGCCGCATGGCAGCGTTGAGCATGCCGGGCGTGATCTTGTCGCAGTTGGAGATGCACACCATGGCGTCGGCGCAGTGCGCATTCACCATGTATTCCACCGAGTCGGAAATAATGTCGCGCGAGGGCAGGCTGTACAGCATGCCGTCGTGGCCCATGGCGATGCCGTCGTCCACCGCGATAGTGTTGAACTCTTTTGCAACACCGCCGGCTGCCTCGATTTCCCGCGCGACCAGCTGGCCGAGGTCCTTCAGGTGCACATGCCCGGGCACGAACTGGGTGAAGGAGTTCACCACTGCGATGATGGGCTTGCCAAAATCACCGTCCTTCATGCCGGTGGCGCGCCACAGGGCGCGGGCGCCGGCCATATTGCGTCCGGCGGTGGAGGTCTTTGAGCGATAGTCGGGCATGAGTTTTTACCTGTTACCGGGGCCGACTGATAGCCGCTTTCCCCGGAGCAAAATGAGCAGACAGGGTAGCAAATATCCGACAAAGTTTAACTAGCGTCGATTGGGAAACGCTAATGAGTTGGTAACAAAGGGGAAATGCCCTGCCCGGAGTGGATGTTCCAGGCCTTCGCTGACGGCCCCACTGTGTATTGCTTCAACTGACGTGTTTCCGATGTGCTGCTGGGTCAGCGGGTCATCAGTTTTCCATTCTCATCACGATACCTGTTCGCTGCCCATCGCCAGGCAATGAGCAAGGTGTTGGGCATCGTATATCGGGCTATTTCAACCCACCTGATCCACTTCCACATCCAGTTCCTGGAGGGCGCATAAGCAATCTGGGGTCAGAGTAAAAATCCCTGGATACTTTCTGCAGTCTGGGCGCGCAAGCTTTAAAGGCCGTACTCCGACAAATGCGCGGTCAGGAACGCGTCGATCTCCCGCCAACCCTCGGCGCGCGGATTGACGTCAATGGTGTTGTGGCCGGCCCCCGGCTGGCTCCAGTGCAGCAGTGGTCCCCGGTGTGCGGCTTTCAGCGGCAGCGCGAGCGGTTCCGGCACGATGGTATCGTCACTGCCCGTGACAATCACCATGGGCCCTTCGAAGTTCGTGAGCATATCGAGGGTGTCGAACCGATCGCGCAACAGCAGCGACACCGGCAGGAACGGCATGTGGTGTTGCGCCACGGCGCCCAGGGAAGCAAACGGTGTCACCAGCAGCATCCCGGCGACGGCGTCGGGGCGCGCCGCTGCCACGTGGGCGGCGACGCCACTGCCGAGCGACTCGCCAAGTAACAGCACTCGCCCCGGCTGCTCCGCCTGGAGCAAGTCCATGGCCTGCAGGGCCGCATCGCGCAGGGCCTGTTCCGAAGGCTTACCGGGACGCGGCCCGTAGCCCGGATATTCCAGCACAAATACTTCCCATGGTCCGGACATGTGCAGGCCGCGGAATAACGCAGTCCAGTAGCGCCGGTCGAGAGCCTGGCCCGCATTCCCGTGCATAACCAGCACGCGCCGCTTCGCGCCCGGCGTGCCGTCACGCCACCCCAGCCAATTGCCGTCCTCGTCCCGCCAGGCAGCGCCGCCCATGCGATCCACACCGGCCAGCGCGGTATCGAGACTCTGCGTCTGCGGGAAATAGATAAACGAACGCTGCATCATCACGTAGTACAAGACTACCGCCAGGTAGACGAATACTATGGTACCGACAAGATGGATTAGTTTCATGCCCACTCCGGTGCGTCTCTGTTTGGCTTGCCTGTCAGCCGACAGGATACAACAGGTGAAAGCCCGGCGGGCCTGTGAGGCCTCTGTGTACGGCGGGTTGTGCAACTGAACAAAAAACAAAAGGGCTGTGACCCCTTACTTATAAATCCACTGCCCGCTACATCCAAAGCGTAACGGGCAATGGTCGGTTTACATACCGCTGGAGTGTCTATATCTTGCAGACAACGCCAGTCGACACGCCGGGAATCACTATGAACGCTGACAAGCCGCCCATCGACGAGTTTGCATCGCTCGATGCCACGGCACAAGCCGCCCTGGTGCGCAGTGGCGAAGTTTCCGCCCTGGAGTTGGTCGACGCAGCCATTGCCCGCATCGAGCGGGGGAACCCCGCCCTCAACGCCGTCATTCACCCGCGTTTTGAACAGGCGCGCGCGGAAGCCCGGGGAGTGCTACCCGATGGCCCCTTCCGCGGCGTGCCTTTCCTGTTAAAAGACCTCGACGGGTATTCGGCTGGAGATCCGTATCACGCGGGAAATCGCGCGCTGGCGCAGGCCGGTTATGTTGCGCCCGTCGACAGTCACCTCACCACCCGATTCCGCCAGGCCGGACTGGTGATCCTGGGCCGCACCAATACACCCGAGTTCGGCCTGATGCCCACAACCGAACCGCTGGACAAGGGACCAACGCGCAACCCCTGGAACCTCGGGCACTCCGCGGGTGGCTCCAGCGGTGGGTCAGCGGCGGCGGTGGCCGCAGGTTTCGTACCGATGGCCCACGCCGGTGATGGCGGAGGATCCATTCGTATACCGGCTTCTGCGTGCGGCCTGGTTGGGCTCAAACCCACGCGCGGTCGGCATTCGCTGGGGCCCGAAGCGGGCGAAGCCTGGGGCGGACTCGTCGCGCGCATGGCCCTGACCCGTACCGTGCGCGACTGCGCCATGGTATTGCAGGCCATTCAGGGGGAAATGCCCGGCGATCCCTACACGGCACCACTGCCGCTACGGCCCTACCCGGAGGAGCTGTCCTCGCCCGGCCCGCGGCTGCGCATAGGATTCACGCTCGCGTCCGGGGATGCGTCCTGTGTCACGTCACCCGAGTGCGCCACCGCGGTGCATGCAACCGCTAGCCACCTGGAGTCGTTGGGGCATCACGTCGAGGAAGCCCGCCCCTGCGGTCTGGAATTCGCCGGCGTTTTTCGAAAATACCATGGCGCACTTCATGACGGCCTACGGGGTGTGGACCGCCGCCGAACTTGATCGGGTAGGCGCCATGATTGGTCGTCCGCTGACCGAGGCCGATGTCGAGCCGGGCACCTGGCTCATTGCCGAGCCGGGTCGAGCAGTGACCGGCCTCGCCTATCTTAAGGCGATAGAATTTTTTCATTGGGGAACGCGCGAGATGGCGAGCTTCTGGTCCGCTGACGGCTTCGATCTGCTGCTCACGCCCACCGTGCCTGAGCCACCGCCGCCGCTGGGACAATTTCATGATGCCAACAATGCGCTGGCGGGCCTGATTCGCTCAGCGCAGATCGTACCCTTTGTCGCCGCGTTCAACATTACGGGGCAGCCCGCCATTTCCCTGCCCGTACACATGGACGCCAGCGGCTTGCCGATCGGGGTGCAATTGGTGGCCGCGGCGCATCGCGAGGATCTCCTGTTGCGCACGGCGGCGGAGCTTGAAGTGGCGATGCCCTGGTCAACAGCGCCCGTTGTCCCACGGGGGTGAATGGGGTTTTTATTCTGACCCCAAATATCAATATACACATCATCTTATCAATGCACATTAAACTCCTGCCAAATTTCAGGGTCATCGGTCATGATGAATATTGGACCGGGCTTGCGGCGTTCGACAATGTCGCTTACTCCATTAAAAGTGTAAACCACATAATTAGGGTAACCAGGTGGAAAACCTGCTGGTGTTTTTTTAAGCATAAGTCGGATTCTTATCTCTAGCTACGCCTTTCACTTCCTTTAAATTGAAAAATCTATTTTTTTCGTACAGCTCGAAAACAACGTCGCCGCTTGAGTAATAAGTCAAAGTGACTGTAACTTTGTCTCGAGATATTCCATTCGGAATTTCAAACCATTTTGGAAGTCTTGATTCGGGAGAAAGATCAAACCTGGTTTCCATGCATCCACACACATTGAAAATTGCCAGTAGCAATACAGCTCTAATCGCATTTGTCATTTAAGTACCCTGATTAAACAGCTTGCTGTAACAACGATTGCAAGATTCGGTGCCTCTCAAACGACTTTACCCCTTAAAGGATCACCTCCGCCAAATCCCCCTTCTCCTCCAGCCACGTCTTGCGATCCGGCGCGCGCTTTTTGGCCAGCAGCATATCCAGCATTTCGTTGGTGCCGTCACCGGCGTCCAATACCAGGCGCACCAGGCGGCGGGTGTCGGGGTCCATGGTGGTCTCGCGCAATTGCAGCGGGTTCATCTCACCCAGGCCTTTGAAGCGCTGCACGTTGACCTTGCCCTTTTTATTTTCCGCTTCGATGCGATCCAGAATGCCCTGCTTCTCCGCTTCATCGAGCGCGTAGTACACGTCCTTGCCCACGTCGATACGGTACAGCGGCGGCATCGCCACGTAGACATGCCCGGCCGTTACCAGCGGCCGGAAATGGCGCACGAACAGCGCGCAGATCAGCGTGGCGATGTGCAGGCCGTCGGAATCCGCGTCCGCGAGAATGCAAACCTTATGGTAGCGCAGACCCGTGAGGTCATCGCTGGCCGGGTCAACACCCAGCGCGATCGAAATATTGTGTACCTCCTGCGAGGCGAGGATTTCCTGCGAGTCGACCTCCCAGGTGTTCAGTATTTTGCCGCGCAGCGGCAGAATGGCCTGGAATTCGCGGCTGCGCGCCTGTTTGGCGGAGCCACCGGCGGAATCGCCTTCCACCAGGAACAGTTCACCACGCGATGGATCTTCCCCGGAGCAATCCGCCAGCTTGCCGGGCAGCGCGGGGCCGGCGGTAATCTTCTTGCGGGTCACCTGCTTCGCCAGACGCAGGCGGTTTTGCGCATTGCCGATGCACATCTCCGCCAGCTTTTCCGCCTCCTCGGTGTGCTGGTTCAGCCACAGGCTGAAGCTGTCCTTGACCACGCCGGACACAAACGCGGCTGCCTCACGCGACGACAGTCGCTCCTTGGTCTGGCCGGAGAACTGCGGGTCGCCCAGTTTGGAAGACAGCACATAGCAGCAGCGATCCCAGATATCATCCGGAGTGAGCTTGATGCCGCGCGGCAGCAGGCTGCGCAGCTCACAGAACTCGCGCATGGCATCCAGCAGGCCGGTGCGCATGCCGTTGACGTGGGTGCCGCCCTGGATGGTGGGAATCAGGTTGACATAGGACTCGGCGACGACTTCGCCGCCCTCCGGCAACCACTGCACGGCCCAGTCCACCGCCGAGTTGCTGCCGCTGAAGCTGCCCACGAAGGGCACTTCGGGAATCACCGGAAAATCGATGGTCGCGTCAGCGAGGTAGTCGGTGAGCCCGTCCTCGTAATACCACTCGTCGGTCTCGCCCTTTTTCACATCCGTGAATTTGACCCGCAGGCCGGGGCACAGCACGGCCTTGGCGCGCAACACATGGCGCAGCCGCGATACGGAGAACACCACCGAATCGAAGTATTTGGCATCCGGTGTAAAGGTGACCGTGGTGCCGGTGTTGCGCTTGCCGCAGGTGTCGACGATTTCCAGATCGGTTTTCTTGTCGCCGCCGGCGAAGGTCATGCGATACACGTTGCCGTCGCGGCGGATTAACACTTCGAGCGCGCTGGACAGCGCATTGACCACGGACACGCCCACGCCGTGCAAGCCGCCGCTGAACTGGTAGTTCTTGTCGGAGAACTTGCCGCCGGCGTGCAGTGTGCTGAGAATAACTTCAACACCGGGTTTACCCTGTCCGGGATGCAGGTCGACCGGCATGCCGCGGCCATTGTCGGTCACGGTCACCGAGCCGTCCTTGTTCAGGCTGACATCGATCTCGCTGGCGTGCCCGGCCAGGGCCTCGTCGACGCTGTTGTCGATGACTTCCTGCGCGAGGTGATTGGGGCGGGTGGTGTCGGTATACATGCCGGGGCGTTTGCGCACCGGCTCCAGCCCGGTAAGGACTTCAATGTCTTCGGCGGTGTACTGACTCATTGCTATGGCTTTTCAACTGTTGCAGGGAAATTGTTAAGTGTCCCATTGTACAGCGCGTCCCGCGCAAGGCGAGCTATAAGTAACCACCCGAATCCAGCTCAACCACAAATTGTACATCCCGGACTCTGGAGACAGCGGTTTCAACGCGCCCGTCACTGTGCAAGTCCAGCCAGCGATAGCCGGGTGGTTGGTCATCGGCCTTGAACTTCGCACTGCCCGCTGCGAACTGCACGCAGGTTGAGGGCGACGCCAGCAGCCGCACACCGTTGCGCTGCCGGTCGATCTCCTGGTGGACGTGGCCCCACAGCACCGCCCTGACGCCGGGATGCCGATCCAGCACGTCAAAAAACGCCGGGGCGTCGGACACCATTTGTTGATCCAGCCAGTCACAGCCGATGATGACCGGCTGGTGGTGCAGGCACACCAGGGTATGCAAGCTTAGTTCCTGCGCCGACTGCAGGGCCTGCTCCAACAGCGTCAATTCCGCCGCACCCAAACCACCCCCGACCTGTCCGGGCACCTGGGAGTCCAATAGCAGTATCTGCCAACAACCCGCGCGAATTTCCCTGCACAGACGCATGGCACTGGTGGCGGCAGCCTCCATCTTCGCGCGACTGTCATGATTGCCCGGCAACCAGTAGTTGTCACTGGTCAACTGATCGAAATACTGCTGCAGGCGCTCATAGGCCGGCCCGGCACCGCCGTCAGCCAGATCGCCGGTGCCCAGCAGCAGATCCACCTCCAGGCGTTCTTTTTTTACCAGGTCGATGACGGCCTGCAGGGAGTGGTCGGTATCCATGCCCAGGAGAGTGCCGCCGCGGACCTGACACAGGTGGGTGTCGGTTAACTGCACCACCCGGACAACGGTGAGCTGGGTGTCGACAGATTGAATGGGGTGTCGGGATTGGGGCATCGGCGACCTGGCGCGACTAAACGGATCAGCGGTCCGTCACGGCCGCGCCGATATCCAGGGCGGCGCGCCCGTGCAGCAGGCAGTGTTCCAGCCAATCCGCCAGAAAGCGGTTCTGCTGGTACTTTTCATCCTGCGCAAACATCTGGTCATTGGGGTACTGGTAACGCGCTGCCGCCTGACGATGGGATTGAAATACGCCCACTTCCAGCATGCGAACATCGTGATAGGCCCGCACCTCCACGCGCAACAAGCCCAGCCAGCGGGATTCCGCACGCTGCTGGTGCACGTGGAAAATCGTAGTATAGCGGCAGCGCTCCACCACGGTCAGGCGCACCTTCGCGGCACCCACCAGAAGATCCCGGGCATTGCAGTTTTCATAATCCGGAAAAAGGCGCAACAGGCGGACATAGTTGGCATCGCAGACTGCGTGCAGCTCCGTCAAATCAACTTTAAATGGTTTTTTCGTCAGCTTCTGCACAGCCAGTTCCAGGATTATCACACATTAAAATCCAACAAAAATCGCCACACGGTGGCCAATTTTCTCCCGCAATCAGCTGCAGGCTCCCGAACTAAGATGGCACAAACCTTGGATAACTGCACCTTTTGATTGCAGTTTCGATATATGCATCACAGGCAAGAGACTGCTAAACTGTCTTGCACCATAACAACTATGCTTCTCCTAGGGATTATTGCATGAAAAATCTGGTTGTCGCGCTCTCGACGCTGGCACTTTATGTATTCTGTGTCAGTTTACACGCGGACTCCCTGCGCGACATTTACGAGCTGGCATTGGAAAACGATGCACAGTTAAAGGCGGAGGAAGCCGTCTATCTGGCCAAACGGGAAACCGAAAACCTTAGCCGTTCAGCGTTGCTGCCCCAGGTGTCCACCGCGTACTCTTACGAGAACTCGGATAGCGACACCGACGCCATCGGCCCGATTTTTACTGAGGGCGGTGATTTCACCGTTGGTGAATCACTCACCAACCGTGATACCGATACGCACGGGTACATCGTCTCCCTCAAACAGTCCCTGTTCGACCTGTCGGCCTGGTTCAGCTTTCAATCCGGCAAGGAAGTCACCAAGGAAGCGGAAGCTACCTTTGCCGCCAACCAGCAAAACCTGATCGTCAGGGTCGTCGAAGCCTACCTGCTGGTACTGCGCGCCCAGGACAACCTGGCGGCCTCCCAGGCCCAGGAGCGCGCCTTCGAACGCCAGTTGGAACAGACGCAGCAGCGCTTCGAAGTGGGCCTGATCGCCATCACCGACGTGTATGAGGCCCAGGCGGCCCGGGACCTGTCCGAGGTCACCCGCATTGTCGATGAGAACAATGTGTCCGTGGCCCTGGAGCGTCTCTCGATACTGACCGGCCAGCCCCAACACAACCTCAACGTCCTCGCGGAGGACTTTAAGATACTGCCGCCAGACCCGGTTGATCGCGCCGCGTGGGTGGATTTTTCACTGGCCAACAACTTCCAGTTGCAGGCGTCCAGGCACCAGCAGGAGGCGGCGCGCCAGACCGCCAAGGCGAACAGGCTGGAGCACGCCCCGAAAGTCACCGGCGGCTACGACTACTCTGACTTTGATATAGACGGCACCATCGATGTCGACCCCCAGAACGACTTCGCGACCTCGCCGGAAGGCGGCGTGGAAGAAAACGTGTGGCAGGTCAACCTCAGCGTGCCCTTGTACACTGGCGGAGCGATCAGCGCTAATCGACGCCGCGCAGCCCAGGAATACAATGCAGCCACTGAGGAGCTCACCAACCTGACGCGCAATACGGTGACCAACGTCCGCTCCCTGCATATGACAGTGCTGAGCGATGTATCCCGCATCGCTGCACGCAAGCAAAGTATCGTGTCTTCGAAGGGTTCTCTGGATGCAACCCAGGCGGGCTACGAAGTTGGCACCCGCAACGTGGTTGATGTGCTCAACGCGCAGAATATCCTGTTCAGTGCCGAGCGGGATTACGCCAACAGCCGCTACGATTACATTCTCAATATGATGCGCCTGAAAGAGCAGGCCGGATTGCTAAGCCCCGAGGACGTCATCCGGCTGGACTCCTTCCTCGTGCCACCCTCGGCACCCTCGGCCACTTCGGTTACCGGCACCAAATAGAAATGCTCTGGCGATGGCAGCTTCAGCCCGGAGTATCGCGCTATGATCCCCGACCTGCCCGCTGACATCGACCAGATCAAAGGTTTTCTGGCAGAGGATGAAGCACAGGCGCTGTACCAGCAGGCACTGTGGGCCAGTACGGCGGGGCCAGTGCTGGAAATCGGCAGCTACTGCGGTAAATCCACCATCTACCTGGGGCTGGCCTGCCGCCGCAACAACAGCACGGTATTTGCCCTGGATCACCACCGCGGTTCGGAAGAACACCAGCGGGGTGAATTTTTCCACGACCCCGCGTTGTTCGACGCCGACGCGGGCATCATGGATACCTTCAGGGAGTTTCGTCGCAATATCCAGCCGCGCGGGGCTGGACGAGGTGGTGGTGCCGGTCGTGGCCGGTTCGGAAGTCGCCGCCAGGCACTGGCGCACACCGTTGGCGATGGTCTTTATCGATGGCGGGCACAGTCTGGATGCTGCGCTCACCGACTACCGCTGCTGGATGCCGCACCTGATGCGCACTGGTGTGCTGGCGATACACGATTTGTTCGATGACGCCCACGCGGGGGGCCAGGCGCCCTACGCGATATACCGCATGGCGCTGGCGTCCGGGCTGTTCGAGGACCTGGGCCAGGTCAATAGCCTGGGTTTGTTGCGGCGTTTGTAGCGGATGCAGCGCGCAGCCTGGTTTAATCCACCAGAATGAGGCGCTCGCGCGAATCGCGCTGCGCGCGTCCAGCAACTGCACGCTACAAAACACCCCCGAGGCTGCGGTGTGCTTGGTGAGCGCATCCGCCGCCAGCAGAATGGCGCCGGCGGTCCAGGTGGGTTTTTCGTCCGGCCACAACAGGTCCTCGACCAACTGGTAGCCCGTCCAGTAGGAGCCGTCGCTGGTGCGCCACTGCTGCAGCCAACTGTACACTTCCACCGCGCGGGCGTGATCGCCGGCGGCCAGCAAGGCCATGACCAGTTCACAGGTTTCCGCAATGGTCACCCAGGGCTGTTGCTTCTCGCAGCGACAGCCCAGCTTGTCCTCCACGAATTCATCCCAGCGCGAGGCCAGCCGCAGGCGGGCACCGGCGCCGGTGTATACACCGGCCAGCACCGGATAAAACCAGTCCATCGAATAGCGCGATTTGCTTTCCCAGGTGCGATCGAAACGCTCCGGTTTATGGCGCAGGGCCTTGCCCAGGCGATCGCGTGCCGTCAGCCAGTGGGCGCGATCCTCGCCCAGCGTCACAGCAATGTTGTGGGCGCATTCCAGACTCTTGAAGATGGAGCTGCAGCCAGTGACCAGAGCATCGCCCTTGGGCTTGCCAGACCCGTCCACCGCCCAGTCGATTTCCCCGTGCTCGGATTGCAGGGACAACACAAAGCCGATGGCCTTGTCGACCGTGGGCCACAGAGTGTGCAGGAAGTGTCTGTCAGCACTGATCAGGTAGTGGTGCCAGACGCCCGTGGCGATGTAGGCGACAAAATTGGATTCGCGCCGATTGGCATTATCGATTTCCTGCCCGCGATAGGAGGCCCACCAGCTGCCGTCTTGCAATTGCAGGCCGGCCAGCCACTCGTAGGCGCGACGAGCCGCATCCAGCTCACCACCGATAGACAGACCCATTGCGGATTCCACATGATCCCAGGGATCGGTGTAGCCGCCCTCGAACCAGGGAATCTCGCCGCTGTCACGCTGGCAATCCAGAATAAACTGCACTGTAGGGCGCAGGAACTCCTCGGGAAACAGTCCACGGCTCAGGTATAGACCACTCATGAGACCGCCTCCTTGCGAAAATACATCACGACACTCTTACCCATAATCGGGTTCATGCTCTTCTCCAGTATCCGGGTCAATGCCGGATTCTTCATCAAGTCCCATACCAGCAGGCGGTGATACTGCTGCACCAGCCAGTTGGTGTCCTGGCTGCGCCAGAACAGGCACTTCAGCCACCAGAAGGGCACGTGTAAGGCATGTGCCCAATGGCGGTAGTAATGTTTAAATCCCAGAAATTCAATTTCCTTGCGCAGCTCATTACTGCGGAAGATGCGCAGGTGACCGCCGGGGACCTTGTAGTAGCCCTCGCTCAAGGCCCAGCAAATTTTTTCCGGCCAGCGGCGCGGCACGCTGGCGCAGAACAGTCCGCCGGGCTTGAGCACCCGCTCTATCTCGCGCAGGGCGCTGCGATAATCCGGAATGTGCTCCAGCACTTCGCTGCAAATGATCTTGTCGAAGGTATTGTCGGCAAAGGGCAGGTCCAGGGCGCTGGCGGACGACAGGCCAAATGATTTGGCGGTCGTTGTCAGGCTCAGCAAAATCTGCAAATCGCTCGCCGGGTAGTTTTCAGGTCGTCCAGCGACAGATCCACCCCCACGGAATGGACATTCGCCTCGACATAGGCCGAGATAACATGGCGACCCTCGCCGCAGCCGAGGTCCAGCACGATGTCACCCGTTGCCAGCGGCAGGCGGCTGAAATCAACCGTTTTCATATGCCAGCACCTCTCGGTAATAATCGGTCATCTGCCGGGCGCAGACGTGCCAGCAAAAATGCTGCTCGATACGCTGCCTTGCCGCGCGCGCCCAGATCGGCGC
Organism: uncultured Gammaproteobacteria bacterium; assembly: GCA_963712135.1. Taxonomy (GTDB): domain Bacteria; phylum Pseudomonadota; class Gammaproteobacteria; order Pseudomonadales; family Halieaceae; genus Marimicrobium. Next base: position 403,417 of record CAVQGV010000018.1, on the reverse strand, counting down.
GCGCCTGCGGATCCTGCAGCAGGGTGTCGATCGCCTCGACCAGGGCATCGACATTTTTGGCCGGGACAATCACACCGGCATCGCCCACCACCTCGGGCAGTGCGCCACCATCAGTGGACACCACCGGCACACCGCAAGCCATCGCTTCACCGGCTGGCAGGCCGAAACCTTCATACACCGAGGGCACCACCGCGATCGCTGCCTCGGCGTAATACCGCACCATCTGCTCGGTGCTGATGCCGTTGACGAATTGCACTTTGTCCGCAAGACCCGAGGCGCTGCACCAGTTGTTCAGTCTTGCCGCCCGGATTGGGCTTGCTGACCAGCAGCAACTCCAGGTCCGGATATCGCTCCAGCAGGCGGGCATAGGCGTGCAGCAGATAGCGCAGGCCCTTGAGCGGTGCGTCTGCGGAACAGGTAGCCATCAACCGCAGCGGGTTGCGCAACACCCCCGGCACAGGCTTGAACACCTCGATATCGATGCCGTTGTGCGCCACGCTGATGCCCGCAGGCTGCAAGCCGAAATCGCGCGCGATGTCCTGGCGGGAGCAATCGGATACGGTGACGATATTGCGCAACTGCCTGATCACTTTTTTCTGCATGTTCAGGAAAGAATGCCAGCGCCGGATCAGCACTCGTTCCTGCCAGGTGCGCGCCGCGCCGAGGGCAATACGCAAATCGCTGGTAATGGGATGATGCACGGTCGTGACCAGGGGTAGACCCATTTTCTGGATTTGCAGCATGCCGTAGCTCAGGCTCTGGTTGTCGTGAATCAGGTCGTAGTTGTGGCCGTGGCTGGCGCAAATACTTCACGGCCCGTCGCCCGAACGTATGGGGTTCGCCGAAGCCGCCGGTCAGCTGGGTCACCCACTCGATGATATTGCTCAGGGACTTCAGGTGATGGGGGCGCAGGGAGCGCAGACCATTTTCAAACAGATCCAGGCTGGGTAGCGTGATCAGGCGAACCCTGGGATCCAGGTGCGGATAGGGCGGGCCGGAAATGACATCGACCGTGTGGCCGGCCTCAACCAGCGCCTTGCTCAGGTAGCGCATATACACGCCCTGCCCGCCGCCGTGGGGCTGGCTGCGATAGCCGAGCAGGGCGATACGCAGGGGGCGTTCCGGGGTCGCTGCAGGCACAGGACCACAGGGCGCACCCGACACTGGCCCTGGTTTTGCCTGCACTGTACCGAGATGCCGGATAATGGCTTCCTCTCATCTGTTCGAATAAAAGTAATATGCGGGGTTATAACGTCGGCTTTGTGGGCCATCTGTGCACCGCGGCGCACCGATGGTCCCAAAAGCCCCTAACAAAAGGGGCTAGATTTTAATCAGCTACTGGTCAAAAATCCACCCCTTAAAAACCCCGTGGTAATGTACGGGATCTGCGCTCGGTCGCCAGTACCGCGTTTATGCCGCTATAATCACCCGTTTTGCAGCCAGGAAATTACCCGATGACAGCCAAAGCCTACAAGGGCCTCATTCTCGCGGGCGGGTCAGGTACCCGCCTGCATCCACTGACCAGCACCGTCAGCAAACAGCTGATGCCGATCTACGACAAACCCATGATCTACTACCCGCTGGCCACCCTGATGCTGGCCGGTATTCGCGATATTCTGGTGATTACCACGCCGCGCGACCAGAGCGCCTTCAGCGATTTACTCGGGGACGGCTCCAACTGGGGGATTAATATCAGCTACACCGTACAACCCAGCCCCGACGGACTCGCCCAGGCTTTCATTCTGGGGGAGGATTTTATCGGCAATTCACCGGCTAGCCTGGTACTGGGGGACAACATCTTCTACGGCGGGGGCTTTTCCCAGAAACTCACGAATGCCGCCAGCCGCGACAGCGGGGCCTCGGTCTTCGCCTACTATGTGCAGGACCCGGAGCGCTACGGGGTGGTCAGCTTCGACGCCAATGGCGTGGCCCAGCGACATTGAGGAGAAGCCTGTCAATCCGCGCTCACATTACGCGGTCACCGGCCTGTACTTCTACGACAACGACGTGGTCGATATCGCCAAGGCTGTGCGCCCCTCGCAGCGCGGTGAACTGGAGATCACCGACATCAATAAGACCTACCTGGAGCGCGGCGACCTGCGCGTGGAGGTAATGAGCCGCGGCACCGCCTGGCTGGATACCGGAACCCATAACTCCCTGCTGGATGCCGCCAATTTTATTCGGGTGGTCGAGGAGCGTCAGGGGCTGAAAATTGCCTGCCCGGAGGAAGTGGCTTTCCGCAAGGGGTACATCAACGCCGAACAATTGCTGGCGCTGGCCAAACCGCTGGAAAAAAGCGGCTATGGGCTCTACCTGAGGAACCTGCTGAAAGATGACGGGGTAGTGTTCGCATGAAATTTATCAAAACGCCGCTGAGAGATGTGTACCTGCTGGAGCCCAGGGTCTTCGGTGACCAGCGTGGCTTTTTCATGGAGACCTGGAACATCGAGACGTTTCGCGCGGCGGGGTTCGATCTGAACTTTGTGCAGGACAACCACAGCCGGTCAGCGCATGGCATATTGCGCGGCCTGCATTTCCAGATGGAACATACCCAGGGCAAACTGGTGCGCGTGACCGCCGGCGAGGTGTTCGATGTGGCAGTGGATCTGCGCCGCCATTCACCGACCTTCGGACAGTGGTACGGAGTAAGCCTCAGCGCCGAGAACCAGCGCATGCTGTGGGTTCCCCCGGGATTTGCCCACGGCTTCTATGTCACGTCCGACTACGCCGACTTTCTCTACAAGTGCACGGACATTTATCATCCGGCCAGTGAAAAAACCCTGGCATGGAACGATGCTACTGTGGGTATCGAGTGGCCGGTTCCAGCCGGCGAGACACCACAGTTGTCGGCCAAGGATGCTCAGGGATTGAGCTGGGACGACGTGCCCAAGTTCGACTGATATCAGTAGTGCCGAGTCCGGTGATAGCTTGCGCCGGCCCGCGGCGTGGATACCCCTTGCTCCCTGGTCTGCGGCCCTCCGGGCTTCCCTCAGTCGGTCGCGAGCCAGCGCTTCGCTGTCTCGCTCCACTCCCTTGGCGCAGCCCTGATACGTCCGCAAGGGATATCCGCACCGCAGACCTCTAGTGGGCGCTACAGTGCCAGGCTCGGCAGCCGGTAAGCTCATCCGGGAACGTCCGAGGCCATGGATGGCCGAGGCCGAGCTGGCATGGATGCCGCTGTTGCGTTTCCCGGATGAGCTTACCGGCTGACGGGCCAGAGGGTAATGCTAGTCCTGCAATAGCGGATGCCACCAGTCCTCGTTGGCGAGATACCAATCCAGTGTCCGCTGCAATCCCGTCTCGAAACTCTCGTGGGGCTTGTAGCCCAACTCCCGAGTGATCTTGCCGGCATCAATCGCGTAGCGCCAGTCGTGCCCGGCCCGGTCCTTCACAAAAGTGATAAGGTCACGCGCGCTGCCGCCAGCGGCACCCGGCGCGCCGGGAAAGCGCTCCGCCAGCGACGCGTCGGCCGCGAAGCGCGCATCCATCTGGTCACACAGCAGATGCACAATATCCAGGTTGTTCCACTCGTTGTTGCCGCCAATATTGTATGTCTCTCCGACTACGCCGCGCTGCAATACCAACTCGATGCCGCGGCAGTGATCCTCCACATACAGCCAGTCGCGGATATTGCTGCCGTCACCGTAAACCGGCAGGGGTCGACCGCGCAGGATGTTGGTGAGGCACAGCGGAATCAGCTTTTCCGGAAAATGGTAGGGGCCGTAATTGTTGGAGCAGTTACTGGTGCTGACCTGCAAACCGTAAGTGTGATGGTAGGCCCGCACAAGATGATCGGAGGCCGCCTTACTGGCTGAATAAGGCGAGTTCGGCTCATATTTTTGCTGCTCGTGAAAACCCGGTGCGCCTTTGGCGAGTGAGCCGTATACCTCGTCAGTGGAAACATGGTGAAAGCGGTGGGGCTGCGACCTGCCGTCGGACAACCAGGCTTCGCGCGCCGCTTTTAACAGAGTGTGCGTACCCACCACATTGGTTTCGATAAACGCATCCGGACCGCTAATCGAGCGATCCACATGACTCTCGGCAGCAAAATGCACCACCGTATCAATGCTGTGCTCGCGCAGCGTGTGCAGCACCCGGTTATAGTCACAGATATCGGCGTGGACAAAATTGAAATTACTGTTGCCCTTTAGCGGATCAAGGTTGGCGCGATTGCCCGCGTAGGTGAGTGCGTCATAGGCCACCACTTTGTCGGCGGGATGCTGGTGCATCCAATAGTGGACGAAGTTAGCACCGATAAAACCGGCTGCCCCGGTTACCAACAGGGATTTAGCCATCCGCCAACTCCTTGAAATCCGCGAGCATAGCTCGCAATTGCTGGCGCCAGTGGACGCCCTCTATAACGAAATCGCGCCAGCTATTCGTTTTATCCAACACACTATAGGCCGGACGCTGCGCCGGCGTGGGATACTCTGCCGCAGGAATGGGTCGAATTTTCACCGCCCTGGACAGCAGGCCGAGTGTGAGCGCTTCCTCACAGATTGCTACGGCAAAGTCATACCAACTGCACACCCCGGCATCGCTCCAATGATAAATGCCGCGCAGCTGTGGCCGCGCAGCGGCGGCCCACACCGCCGCGGCCAGACCATGTGCCCAGGTGGGGGTTCCCACCTGGTCAGTCACTACAGCCAGTTCATCCCGCTCGCCCATGAGGCGCAACATGGTCTTGACGAAATTGTTGCCAAAGCTTGAATACACCCAACCGGTGCGCAGGATAAGCGCCTCTGGCTGAGCACTTTGTACCGCCAACTCCCCGTCGCGCTTGCTGCGTCCGTACTCGCCCAGCGGAGCGGTCGGCGTCTCGGGGCGATAGGGCTGGGATGAAGTTCCATCGAAGACGAAGTCGGTAGAGATATGAATTAACCTGACACCCTGTTGCGCACAGGCCTGCGCCAGCATTCGCGGGCCCTCGGCATTGGCGCGATGGGCGGCCTCTGGCTCGGACTCTGCTTTATCCACCGCGGTATACGCAGCAGCGTTAACCACCACCTGCGGTGTCACAGCAGCGAGACATTTGGCGACGACCGAGGCATCGGCTATATCCAGTTGCGCGCGCGTCATGGGCACGCACACCACGTCCGGTGGCACAGTGCGTTGCAGTTCCTGCCCCAGCTGCCCGCCGGCGCCGACAACCAACACTTTTTGTATCAAAACCAAGCCTCTGTCTGTACGCCGTCAGCATCAATCCCTGTGTGAGTGCCACACGAAGGCGCTCTGCGCCGGCTGCAAATATTTCGGCCGTCATAATAACCCCACGCCCCGCCCGTGACTACGGCGACACGCGTGCGCATTATTCAGGCAATCAACCGACGGCGGCCGCACGTTTTTGGCTGATCAGTTTCTCCATCAGGTCCGCTCCCACGCGGTGCATCGAGTACAGATCGGTCAAGCGCGCATACTGCAGTGCGCTAGCGCGGCACTCGGCGCGAAAAACGCCGTCGATATAGCGCAGCGCTGCGCGGTCGAGTTGGTCTTGAGAGAAGGGCGAGGGGAGCAGTATGCCTGCCCGTGCAGCTTTGACGTGGTGCGCGTAACCGCACACATCGGTGACCACCACTGGCAATCCTGCTGCAAGCGCTTCCAGCAACACAATGCCGGCGGGCTCATCCAGGGCCGGATGCAGGAGCAGGTCCGCGCCCAACATCAGGTCAGCGACGTCATCGCGCCCACCCAAAAATTCAACCCCGGCGGCGACACCCAGACGCCTGGCCAGGCGCTGGAATCGCCGCGGCTTATCCTGCCCCACCACCAGCAGGCGCGATTTCACACTGGGCTGTGCCTCGCGCACATGGGCGAGGGCGGTAATCGCCCGATCCAGCCCCTTGGTGATGAAGTCCGAGGCCACAAACAGCAGAGTCAGTTCCTGGGGCTCCAGACCCAGGCGTGCACGCACGGCTTTGCGGCGCTCGGGTGCATCAGAGGGCGCACGCCGGTCGGTCGCCACGCCCGGCGGCAATAGATGCATTCGTTGTGGCGGCGTGTGGTAGTGCTGTTCAAAGCTGTCACGCTGAGAGTCGGACAGCAGTAAAATTTGCGTATCGCTGCCCGGTGCAAAAACGGCTCGCTCCCAGTCGGCGCAGTGGCGAAAGATTGCGCTGCGCCGGAACAGGCGGCCGCGCTCCCGTAGAGCCTTGTCCAGGTAACAGGACTCGGAGGCGTAATAAATATCCAGACCGGGCATCCTGTTAAAGCCGATGACTCCCTCCACCGGATCCCTGTCCAGATCCGCACGCACCCACGCCAGGAAACGCTGGTTGCGCCGGTGACTGCCGAATCCGGCCGCCGGTACGCGACGCACATCAGCGCCCTCAAGCGCCGCGCCCTGCCACGAGATACAGTAAACCCGACAGTGATGGCCGCGCTCCCTGAACTCTTCCACAAAGCGTCGCAAGTCCCGCTGCCTACCGCCATAGGGAACATATTGATACAACAGGAAGGCGAGGCGCATATTTACTCCATCCCCGATACTGTGGCCTGTTCAGCAGCGGCTGACGCTGCGCGTTCTGTCGCCAATCATCCGGGACAGACCCACGAAATCAGGCCACCGGCTCCAGCCACTGGCTGTTCTGGCTGCGATTGCCGCGCACTGAATCAAAATACATGGACTGCAGTTTTTCCGTCAGCGGGCCGCGCCGACCGCTGCCTATGGTGCGTCCATCCAGCATGCGGATGGGAACCACTTCCGCGGCAGTCCCGGTGAAAAATGCTTCATCGGCGACGTATACTTCATCCCGGGTGATGCGTTTCTCGTGTATCTGATAGCCCAACTCTGCGGCCAGCACAAAGATGGCATCCCGGGTGATACCCTCAAGGCACGAAGTCAGCTCCGGTGTGTAGATTTTGTTGTCGCGGACCATAAAGACGTTTTCCCCGCTGCCTTCTGCGACATAGCCCTCGTTGTCGAGCAGCAGCGCTTCCTCGGCACCGCTCTCGATCGCTTCGCGCAGGGCCAGCAGCGAATTGATGTAATTGCCGGTGGCCTTGGCCTTGCACATGGAGATGTTCACATGGTGGCGGGTGTAGGAGGAGGTGCGCACCTTGATGCCGCGGTCACGCGCCTCGGGATCCATATACGAGGGCCACTCCCACGCAGCGACGACCACGTGCGTGCGCAGGTTATCCGCGCGCAGTCCCATACCTTCGGAGCCGAGAAAACACAGTGGGCGCAGGTAGCCTTCCTCCAGACCGTTCAGCCGCACTACATCCTTCTGCGCCTGGTTCAGGGTCGCCTTATCGAAAGGCATGTTCATTCCCATGATATGCGCCGAGCGGAACAGACGGTCGGTGTGATCCTGCAGCCGGAATATGCACGTGCCCTTATTCGGCGTCTTGTACGCCCGCACGCCTTCAAACACACCCATGCCGTAGTGCAGGGAGTGCGTCAGCACATGCACCCTGGCGTCGCGCCAGGGCACCATCTCGCCATCCATCCAGATCAGGCCATCACGATCGGCGAAACTCATCACATCACTCCTGTTCATTCATTTGTAGTGTCAGTTGGTGTAAGGCGCAAATAATTGCTGCCACTTGGCGCTGACGGCGGCCCGCTCTTCCAAAAAGCTGCCGGCCGGGGCAATACCCGGTTGTTGCTGTAAGGAAAGTTGGTGGGCAGCACAGCGATAGGCCAGATAGGCTTGTGTCAGCGCCGCACACTCCTGCTGCTCGAACAAGCCTTCCCGGCCAAGGGTCTCGAGAATGCGCACATTATCGGACCAGCGCGCCAGTTCCGGCACGCGATGGGACCACGCCAAGACCGCGTATTGCACCATAAATTCTATATCGACGATACCACCCAGCACCCTGTTTTAGGTGAAATTCCCCTTCTTCAGAGCACGCATGCGGCAGTAAATGCTTACGCATTTTTTCGCGCATCGCCTGCACCTCGCGCGCCAGAGCAGCCTCATCGCGGGGCATGCGCAGAATTTCCCCGCGCAGTTCGTTCACTACAGAAGCCACCTGTGGGTCACCTGCGACAAAGCGCGCCCGCACCAGCGCCTGGTGCTCCCAGGTCCAGGCAGAATCCTGCTGATAACTGCGAAATCCCTGCACCGTAGTGACCAACATGCCCGACTCCCCGGAGGGTCGCAGGCGCATGTCCACCTCGTACAACTGACCCATGGCCATGCGCGTCTCCATGATATGGATCATGCGCTGGCCAAGACGGGTGTAAAACAATGCATTGTCGATGCTGCGCTCGCCGTCGGTTGTCCCACCTGTGGCGGCGTCGTAAATAAACACGAGATCCAGGTCGGAGCCATAACCCAGCTCAATACCACCGAGCTTGCCATAGCCAAATATCGCAAAACCCGGGCCGCTGCCATCGCGCCGGGGCTGCCCGTATTTATTGGTCAGGTCGGCCCAGGCGACGGCCAGTACCTGTTCCAGTATCACCTCGGCGATCCAGGTCAATTTGTCGCTGACCTGCATCAATGGCAGGCGACCGACCAGCTCGCTGGCAGCGACCCGCAGCACGTGCGAGGCCTTGAAATAGCGCAGGGCATCCATCTGGGCTTCCAGGTCATCGATCCCCAGGCGCGCCACCTGCTGACGCAACTCGTCGCGCAACAGCTCCTTGTCCGGGGCCGTATACAGACTGGCCCGGTCCAGCAACTCATCCAGCAGTACCGGGTTGTGCGCCAGTTGTTCGGAGATCCAGGGACTGGCGCCACACAGGGCAACCAGTTCAGCCAGAGCCGGAGGGTTTTCCAGCAACAACGCCAGATAAGCACTGCGTCGCGCCACCGCCGCCACCAGCGGCAGCACCCGTTGCACGGCCAGATCCGGATCGACCACCTCAGCGCAGGCGCGCAGTAACTGCGGCATGAACAGTTGCAGGCGCTCCCGGCCTTGTGCCTGCAGTGTCATTACCCGGGGGCTGAGCTGCAGTGCCTGTAAAGCCGCGTATGTCTCCTGCGCCTTGTTGTATCCCAAAGCGGACAGGGATTCCTCACTGAGGCCCTCGCCCCACAGCAGCCGCTCGTCATCAGCGGCAGCTGGGTCGTCTTCCTCCGGCGCGGCGATCAACTCCCTGAAGTGCCCGGCAACCACCTGACGATGCCTGTCCAGGGCAGTCACGAAACTCTCCCAGCTGGCATACCCCATCACCGTAGCCAGCGCGGCGCGCGGCAAATCTGCCTGCGGCAGATCCTGGGTCTGCTTGTCCTGATAGCCCTGGATCGCGTGCTCGCTGTCGCGCAAGAACAAGTAGGCTGCGCGCAGTTCGGTTGCCGCCGCTGGTGGCAGACAACCCAACGCAACGCACTCGTCCAGCACCAACAGCAGTTCACGCTGCTGCAGGCCGAGGTCGCGCCCACCGCGAATCAGCTGGAAGCACTGGGCGATAAACTCCACCTCGCGAATACCACCGTGGCCCAGCTTGATATTGTCCTGCAGGCCCCGGCGGCGCACCTCGGTGTTGATCATCTGTTTCATGCCGCGCAGGCTTTCTATCACTCCGAAATCCACATAACGGCGATAGACAAAGGGGCGCAGCGATGCCATCAGCTCCTGCGCACGCTGCGGATCTCCCGTGACGGGCCGGGCCTTGATCAGGGCATAGCGCTCCCAATCCCGTCCCTGCTGCTGGTAGTAGTCCTCGAGCGCGGCGAAATTATGCACCAGCGCGCCACTCTCGCCGTAGGGGCGCAGGCGCATATCCACGCGAAATACAAAACCCTCCGCCGTGACCTGATCGAGGGCATTGATCACCGCCTGTCCCACCTTGGTAAAGAATTCCTCATTGCTGACAGGCCGTGTCTGCACTGTCGGTCTGCCCCGACTCCGGGAAAGCAAATATGAGATCGATATCGGAGGAGACATTGAGCTCGCGCGCCCCCAGCTTGCCCATGGCCAGCACAATCAACTGTTGTTCTGCACCACTGTGGCGTCCCCGGGGTACCCCAAAGCGGTGCTGCAATTCGGCCTGGGAAAAAGCCACTGCCTCCGCGATGGCTGCCTCGGCCAGCAGCGAGGTGTCACGCACGGTTTCCAGGGTGTCGGCCAGGCGGCAGAAATCGCGCCACACGATGCGCAGCATATGCCGGGCCCGGTAATGCCGCAGCAGCGGGGACAATTGAGCGCCATCACCGGACAACAGGCGCTGCAGTTCACTGCGGAATTCGGCTTCGGGCAGGGATTGCTGCAACTGCCCACCAGCCACCAGATCCAGCAGCAGTTGCGGCTGGCGCCGCAGGAGATCCGCAATAAAGGGACTGCAGGCCAGCACGCGGGGCAGCTGTGGCGCTTCCGGGCTGCCTGTCAGTGCCGCGGTCAGGTGCCCCGCCAGGGTTTCACCGGCGCGCTCCAGAATATGTTGCCAGGCGAGCTGGGCCTGGGCGGCCAATGCTTGCGGCAGGTCTGCGGTGTGCAGTTTTATGGCGGCATTCCCCCCATGATCAGGATTCAGACTTCCAGCTGGGGAGCGACGCGCATGACTTCCTCAATGGTGGTCTCGCCCCGCGCCACCCGGGCAGCGCCGCTGAGGCGCAGGGTGCGCATGCCTTCGCCCATGGCAATTTCGCGAATTTTAGCGACATTCAGTTGTGGCCTTGATCTGCGCCTGCACCGCCCGGCTGTTCACCAGCACTTCATAGATTCCCTGACGGCCTACGTAGCCAGTTTCGCGGCACTTGGGGCAACCCACCGGGCGTGCGATCCGCTCTGGCGGCTGCCACTTCCCAGGGCTGGGTCAATTGTTGCCAGGCATCGAGGTCCAGTTTCCCAAAGTCCTTGCAGTGCGGGCACAAAATACGCACCAGGCGCTGTGACATGATGCCGCGCACCGTGGCCCTGATCAGATAAGCCGGCGCGCCCAACTCCAGCAGACGCGAGATGGATCCGGGCGAGTCATTGGTGTGTAACGTCGACAGCACCAGATGCCCGGTCAACGCCGCCTGTATCGCCATATTGGCGGTTTCCAGATCGCGAATCTCTCCCACCATAATAATGTCCGGGTCCTGTCGCATGAGGGCCCGCACGCCGGCGGAAAAATTGAGATTTATGCCATGGTTCACCTGCATCTGGTTGAAGGCGCCCTCCACCATCTCGATGGGATCCTCGATGGTGCAAACGTTGACTTCCGGCGTCGCCAACTGGCGCAGGGTGGAATACAGCGTCGTGGTTTTGCCTGACCCGGTTGGTCCTGTCACCAGCACGATGCCGTGACCACAGGACGTCATGTCTTGCCAGTGCTGCAAGTCTGCATCCTCCAGACCCAACTGCTCGAAACTGCGCTGCAGCACATCCGGGTCGAAAATGCGCATGACCAGTTTTTCACCAAACGCCGTGGGCAGTGTGGCCAGGCGTAATTCCACCTCATTGCCGTTCGGCGTGCGGGTTTTGAGTCGTCCATCCTGGGGCCGGCGCTTTTCCGCCACATCCATACGGCCCAGAATCTTGATGCGACTGCTGACGGCCGCGCAGACCTGCGCGGGCAACTCGTACACGGTGTGGAGTACGCCATCGATGCGAAAGCGCACACTGCCCACTTCGCGTCGCGGTTCAATGTGAATATCACTGGCGCGCTGCTCAAAGGCGTACTGCAGCAGCCAATCGACTATTTTTACAATGTGCTGGTCGTTGGCGTCAGGTTCATTCATCGAACCAAGTTCCAGCATTTGCTCCAGATTGCCGAGGCCGGCAGGGCTACCCGGCCGTTCCGTGATGCGAGCGCCACGCACCGACCCCGCCATGCTGTAAAACTCGCCCGTGAGCCGGTCTATCTCCCGCGGGTCCGCCAGCACGCGCCGTATGGGCTTGCGCAGGACGTGCTCCAGATTGCTCTCCCAGGAGCGAATATAGGGTTCCGCGCTGGCGATCACGACCTCATGATTATTGACTTCCACCGCCAGGATGCGATGCCGTTCGGCGAAGGCCCTGGACATCACATCGGCCACCGCCGTGACGTTGATTTTCAGTGGATCAATGCGATAAAAATCCTGGCCGGTTCTGTCACCCAACCACCGTAACAATCGCTCTATGGTCAGGAAATTTCCGGGTGCCGTTTGATCGGGTAGCTGTTGCTCCGCCAGATACACCAGTGGGTGCACCTTGAGCCTGGAGGAAAGACTTATGCGCACCAGATCCGCATCCGCCAGGCAACCGTCTGCATTGAGGTCCTGAACCAGGGTTGTGAGGCTCAGGCGGTGCTCCAGTAATTGCTCGCTAAACTTGCTGGTCATTGTCCCTACGGGTCGGCTGGGGGAAAGTTTTCGTATCAGCGCATGCTAACACAGTGCTCTTTAAACGCAGTCGCATGTCTCCTGATCCGGGTCATCTGATGTGACATCCATGCGTATAGTACCTAAACTAGTAATACGCTGAGGGCGTGGAATGCAGGCCCGACAACCCGGAGTGATAATGCCCCAGTCCCAGAAACGCCTCCTCGAGCAGCTCCGGCAACTGGTGGGCACGTCCTCGATCAGCTCCACCGATCCGCGCTGGGACCAGGGCAACCGCGCCGTGATCGACCTGTTGGCTGGCTGGCTGGCGGATATGGGATTTGGGGTGGAGATTCAGCCGGTCACGCCGCGCGGCGACAAGGCCAACCTGATCGCCACGCTGGGCAGCGGCCCCGGCGGCCTGGTGCTGGCGGGCCACACGGACACCGTACCCTTCGACGAGGGCCGCTGGCACAGCGACCCGCTGGCGCTGACCGAGCGCGACAACCGGCTGTACGGCCTGGGCAGCGCCGACATGAAGGGCTTCTTTCCCCTGGCCATGGCCGCCGCCAGCGCTTTTTCTGCTGCCTCGCTCAAGCAACCGCTGATCCTGTTGGCCACCGCCGACGAGGAAAGCTCCATGCAGGGCGCCCGCCAACTGGCAGCGGCCGGGCGCCCCCTGGGCCGCGCCGCGATCATCGGTGAACCCACGTCACTGGTGCCGGTGCGCATGCACAAGGGCATTATGATGGAGGCGGTGCGAGTGACCGGACGGGCCGGCCACTCCTCCAATCCGGAACTGGGCAACAGTGCGCTGGAGGGCATGCATGCGGTGATCGGGGATTTACTGGCCTACCGCGAGGAACTGGCGGCGCGCTACAGCAATGACTTTTTCAATGTTGCTTTCCCTACGCTCAACCTGGGGTGTATCCACGGCGGTGACAGTCCCAATCGCATCTGCGGCCAGGCCGAGCTGCATTTTGACCTGCGCATGACACCCGGCGGCGACAATGCCACCGTGCGCGGTGAGATCGCACAGCGAATGAAAATTCTGGCGGCGCAACACGACCTGGACATCGAACTGCGCTCGCTGGTGAATGATATTGGACCGTTCGAACAAGCGGCACAAAGCGAACTCGTGAAGTTGGCTGAATCACTGACGGGCCATAGTGCCGAAGCCGTTGCCTTCGCCACCGAAGCGCCCTTCCTGCAGCAACTGGGCATGGAAACAATTGTCATGGGTCCAGGCTCCATCGACCGCGCCCACCAACCCGATGAATACCTCGAGCTGGACCAGATGCAGCCCTGCATTTCGCTGCTGCAGCAGTGCATCCGCCACTACTGCCTGTAAACACTGTGCAATATTGCCATTAGGTAATCCGCGCGGCTTTCGGTACCCTTAATAACTTTCTATTTATCAATAGCTTGGATGATACCGTGACAACGTCGGGGCGGGCCCACATACGCTGGTTGAGAAACACCGCACCCTACATCAATGCACACCGGGGCAAGACCTTTGTGCTGATGTTGGGGGGCGCTGTCGCGCAACACGAAAACTTTCCCAACATCATCCACGATATCGCACTGCTGAACAGTCTCGGCGTGCGTCTGGTGCTGATTCACGGCTCGCGCCGCCAGATTGATGCAGCGCCTGCAGCGGGCGGGACTGGAGAGCACGTTCCACGAGGGCATGCGCATTACCGACAACGCCGCCATGGAACACGTCAAGGACGCCGCCGGCTCGCTGCGGGCGCAGATTGAAGCGCTGTTGTCCATGGGACTGCCCAACTCACCCATGCAGGGTTCGCGTATGCGGGTGTGCTCGGGCAATTTTGTGACCGCAAGGCCCCTCGGTGTCGTCGATGGTGTGGACTTCCACCACACCGGGATGGTGCGGCGCATTGACGCCAACGGCATACACAAACAGCTGGCCGACGGTTCCATTGTGTTGCTGTCACCCCTGGGCTATTCACCGACCGGCGAGATTTTCAACCTGGCGCTGGAAGACATCGCGGTGCACTGCGCTTCCGCGATTGGCGCTGACAAGCTGGTGTTGTTCGGTAGTGCCGCAGGTGTCCTCGGCGAGAACGGAGAATTGATCCGGCAGTGCGCGGTGGGCGACATTAACGGGCTTACCGCCACGGATCCGGAGCAGGCCTCGCTGTTGCAAACCGCCAAGCGCGCGTGTCTGGCAAAGGTAGAGCGCTGCCACATCATTAGCTACGAAGACGACTGCGCCCTGTTGCAGGAGCTGTTCACCCATGACGGCTGTGGCACGCTGGTGGCCAATGACGAATACGAGCTATTGCGGGAAGCGAATATTGATGACGTGGGCGGCATTCTGGAGCTGATCGAACCACTGGAACAGCAGGGTGTGCTGCTGAAGCGCTCCCGTGAATTGCTGGAAACCGAGATAAGCCAGTTCCGGCTGTTGGTGCGCGACGGGCGGATCATCGCCTGCGCCGCGCTCTATCCTTTTCCGGACGATGGCTGCGGCGAAATGGCCTGCATTGTCTCCCACCCGGACTACCGGGGCGGCAAACGCGGACAGCGCTTGCTGCAAAGCATTGAGCAGGAGGCCCGTCGCCAGGGCCTGGACCGGGTGTTCGTTCTCACCACGCAAACTGCGCACTGGTTTATCGAGCAGGGCTTCGTGGAAGCGTCGCGGGATGAGCTGCCGGGCAAGAAGAAGTCGCTCTATAATTTACAGCGTAATTCGAAAGTGTTCTTCAAGACACTGTAGTGTTAGTGCAGTAGTGGGATCTACTTCCCCGGAGAAAATAATTCCGCCCACATTTTCTGGAGCCGCATTGAACTACTGGATTTTCAAATCCGAACCGGATGCATTTGGCATCGACCACCTCGCCGCCGAGAAAAAGCAGACCGCGCGCTGGGACGGTATTCGCAATTACCAGGCGCGCAACAACCTGCGCGATCTGGTCAAAAAAAACGATCTGGTTTTGTTCTATCATTCCAGCTGCAAGCAACATCGGCATCGCGGGCATTATGAAGGTAGTGAAAGCCGCCTACCCCGACCCGGCGCAGTTTGATCCTGACAGCAAGTATTACGATGCGAAGTCAAAGCCGGATAATCCGCGCTGGTACTGTGTCGATGTTCGTCTGGTGGAGAAATTTCCGCGGGTGGTGGCAACGAAAATGTTAAAGGCCGATCCAATCACTGCCGAACTCAGCATCTTCAAACAGGGCCGCCTCTCTATTGCGCCGGTTAGCGCGGCGCAATGGCAGGCTGTTGGACGACTCCATGCTGATGGACCTGTTTGAATCCAATGCAGGGCAATTGCTGCCTGTTGCCGATGCGGAACTGGTGCTCTGGCAGAGGGTTGATTTTGGCAACGAGGATGATCTTCTCCGACACCTGATCGAGGAGACGCCCTGGCGACAGGAACAGGTGACGGTTTGGGGAAAGACGTACGATCAACCCAGACTGATCGCGTGGTACGGAGATAATGCGCAGTCCTATTCCTATTCCGGGATCACCCTGAGAGCACATGCCATGGACACTCGCCTTGTTACGAATAAAGGGCAAGGTCGAAGCGCTTTGCCAGAGCTCTTTTAACAGCGTCCTGTTGAACTATTACCGTGATCATCGTGATGGAATGGGCTTCCATAGCGACGATGAACCGGAGTTGGGCCCGTCCCCCGTCATCGCGTCTGTGACCGTCGGTGCAGCGCGACACTTTGTGCTGAAGCACAGATATCGTAAAGACGTGGCAAACGTAAAACTGCTATTGCCATCAGGTAGTGTGCTGCTGATGAAAGGTGCAACCCAGAAGAACTGGAAGCATGGTATACCCAAAGCAACGAAACCGTGTGGGCCGAGGATTAATCTCACGTTCAGGCAAATCCTGGACCAAATTTAAGAATATAATGCAGGCAGATCAGTTGCGCTGAAAAAAATCGACAAGTTCCCATTTGGTGATTCCCGGGAGGTGTAATGGAATTAGAATTACTGCTTCCTTTATTGGGCGGTGTATTTATTATCGCCGTGCTGTATTCCGCTGTCGGCCACGCTGGCGCTTCGGGCTATATCGCTGTTATGTCGTTGCTGAGCCTCGCGCCTGCGGTCATCAAGCCCAGCGCACTGGCGCTTAATATCCTGGTGGCGTCCATTGGCACGGTACAGTTCATGCGCGCCGGGCATTTTTCCTGGCGACTGTTCTGGCCGTTCGCGCTTCTCGCCGTTCCCTTTGCCTTTGTCGGTGGTTACATCGCACTGCCCGACTACGGCTTCAAATTTCTGGTGGGTCTGGTGCTGTTGTTTTCCGCAGTACGCCTGCTTATTGATTCGAAGGGCGAGATAGCAGCAAGCATCCCCTCTTTACCAACCGCACTCGCCGCCGGCGCGGTGATTGGTTTGCTGTCCGGCCTTACCGGCACGGGCGGCGGCATTTTTCTCACACCGCTATTGTTGTTCATGGGCTGGACAACACCCAAAACCGCCGCTGCAGTTTCTGCGCTGTTCATTCTGCTCAATTCTGTCGCCGGTCTATTGGGCACACTGTCGAGCACGCCTTTCATTCCGTCGTTTCTGTTGCCGCTGTTGCTGGCAGCAGGTCTGGGCGGCCTGGTGGGTTCACACTTTGGTAGCCGAAGACTACACTCACACGCTATTAAACGCGTCCTTGCTGTTGTCCTGATCATCGCAGGCACCAAGATGCTCCTTACATAAACCTGTGCATGGAGTCGAAGGACCTGTGCCGTGTCTCTTATAACATATCCGCCGCGCAGTTCCCCGGGCTCACCGGATTGCAGCGCGCAATTCCATTGCCGGGCAGACGCACCTGGTAGTCGCTGAAGCGCGGGTCCGGCACCGGGTAATCCGTGCTGATGAAATGCGCGCCGCTGGCCAGCGCAGCGTCGCGCTGCGTGGTATCGCCGCTGCGCGCCTGCACCGTATCGGCGTCGGCGCGCGTGCGCACCATGTAGCCCTGCTCGACCAGTGATTCGATCTCGCCGGGATTGCCGAGCGGGTCATTGCGCTTCATGAACGCCGCCTCTGGCGTGCCCACCGGCGAGTCGGTAAACAGCACGCGGCCCGCCAGCGAAGTGTGGCCCACGATGTAGTTGTCGCGCAGGTCTCCGCCGTTGTCCAGCGCAAACATGATCCTGCCGCGCGCCTCTCGCAGGCGCGGCCATCCCTCGGTAAGGATGGCCGCTTCCAGCGTGGCGAAATCACCGCGCACGTCGTCCGGCACGAGCAGTTGTTCCGGCGAAAACACGCTGCGAATTTCCTCGTCGATGCGTTGAGCGCGTCCGCGCCGAACGGCAGCGGCACGACAAAATCCAGATCGAGGGGATCGGGAATCACATCATCCTTGGCTTCCACCAACACCATGATGGGCAGATGACCGGGTGCGCGTCAGACCAGGCTTTGATTTCCGTGAGACAGCGAACAAAGGTATAGCAGGTCGTTTCATAATCGATGTCCTGTACATGCAACACCTTCAAGCCTGGCTCGTCCAACTCAGTAATACCGGACGCTGCGTCTTCTCCAAATAATGTTCGCACGGGATGATTGGCATAGAGGCCGCCCTGTGGATCGTGGAAGACATCGAGTTCTATCTGGCGAATACCCTGCGTTTCAAACTGCTCCTGTAGGGGGATGTGCGTATAGTCAAGAGTCTGTGCCAGGTCGAAATCAAAGGTCAACAACAAATTGAAGACGTCATCTTTTGCGCGAATGTGATAGCTGTTGTGCGTGCCCAGATACTGTACCTGGTTCATTGCAATATCATCGACGGGAAGTTCCAGCGAAAAATCGGACGAGTTGTTGCAGCCACCGATGCTCAACACGAGCACAGCGGATAGCACCAGGGGAATGGCGCAAGGGCCAGGGAGTTTGATGATTGCCATGGCTGAAGCCTCGTTTTTTATTCTGTAGCGCGTTAAGTGGAAATGATCATGTGGCCAATTTTCAACGGTGTATGATAGCTCAGGCCCTGAGCCCTTTAAAACAACAGAATAGCGCGACCGCCGCTGATGACAAGGCTCGCGCCGTGCGCTGTTTGCTATACAATGAAATGGCGCCAAGATATCCACACACCAGCAGCGATCTCTGACCAAGTGAGGAGTAACACTATGAACAGACTACAAAAAATCAACTCCCTGATATTGGCCATGTTGTTACTGGCGCCCTGCGGTATGGCCTGGGCCGAATGGGAGCTGGACAACAGCCAATCGGCGGTTAACTTCGTCTCCATCAAGAATGGCAGTGTTGGCGAAGTGCACAGCTTTGCGTCCCTGGTGGGTTATATTGGCGCCGCCGGCAATGTCCAGTTGACCATCAACCTGGACAGCGTGGAGACGCTGATAGCCGTGCGCAACGAGCGCATGCGCGAACTGTCTATTTGAGACCGTCAAGTTTCCTTCCGCCCAGTTAACCGCAAAGGTGGAGCCGGCCTTGCTCGCAGAGGCGGCTAAAGGCGGTGTCGTCAATGCCGAGTGCCCGTGACGCTGTCGCTGCACGGCAAGGAAAAGACGCTGACTGTCCCTGTGGTGGTCGTGGGTGAAGATGATGGCAGTCTGCGTGTCTTCACCGCTCGCCCGGTGCTGGTCAACGCCGCAGATTTTGGCCTGGAAAGCGGCGTCACCGCGTTACAGCAGGTTGCCGGACTGAAGGCCATCAGCAGCGCCGTCCCGGTTACCCTGCAACTGCTGTTTGTGCAGGCCAAGTAACGCGAGAGCATGGCGTTCGCAGTTGAACACCAGCAAATACAGGCCAATGGCATAGAGCTGCACCTGGCCTGCCAGGGTGATGGCCCGCTGGTGGTCATGTGTCATGGTTACCCCGGATTGTGGTACAGCTGGCGCCGCCAGATGCAGGCGCTGGCGGAGGGCGGCTACCGCGCGGTCGCCATGGACATGCGTGGTTATGGTGGCAGCTCCAGACCGCTGGACAGTCGTGAATACAGTTTTGACAAGCTCAGCGGAGATGTTCTGGCCGTGCTGGATCATTTCGGCTATGAGCAGGCGGTGCTGATCGGACATGACTTTGGCGCCAACCTGGCATGGCACATGGGGATCTACTACCCCGATCGGATTCGCGCTATCGCGCCGCTGTGTGTGCCCTATGATATGGAACTGGCCGGTGGCAGCGATGAACTGCCTTCGCAATTGTTCGCGACGATTGCCAGGCAGCATTTTTTCCACATGCACTACTATCAGACGGTGGGCGTTGCAGAGCGCCATTGCATGGGCCGCGAGCGCGAGTTCCTGACCAAGTTATTCTGGGCGCTTTCTGCCGAAGGGGAGCTGCTCGACTGGGAAAATTTCCCGATGGCGGGCACGCACTATATCGATGTGCTGGCCGAGCCGCCGCAGGCGCTGCCGTGGTCCTGGCTGTC
This sequence comes from uncultured Gammaproteobacteria bacterium, assembly GCA_963712135.1. GTDB lineage: Bacteria > Pseudomonadota > Gammaproteobacteria > Pseudomonadales > Halieaceae > Marimicrobium. Next base: position 383,877 of record CAVQGV010000018.1, on the reverse strand, counting down.
TGTCGCAGATATGGATTACTACGTTGAGCAGTATCTCAGGGCGGGGCCAGAACTGGCCTTTATTGGCGGCGCCAATTCCTACCGCGCCATGGATCGCAACTGGCAATTGCAGCGCGCTAACGCCCACGCCGCGGTGACTGTGCCAACCCTGTTCGTGGGGGGTGCGCAGGACCCGGTCATCAAGCTGGCCGGGGACGCCCCGTTTGCCACCATGCGCGAAAAGGTGCGCGACCTGCGCGGCCTCGAGTTGTTGCCTGGTGCGGGACACTTTATCCAGCAGGAACGCCCTGACCTGCTCAACCCGCTGCTGCTGCAGTTCCTGCGCGGTCTCTAGGGAGCGCCTGCGGAAAGATTCTGGACCAGCTGCTGGTAAGCGCGATTACCCGGCGCGATTTGCGTCAAGGTCCTGGCGTAGCCGAGGGCCTTATCACGCTGACCCAGCTCCGCGCTGTAATTGGCCAGGGCAAGCAATACCTCCTCGCTCTGCGGCACGCTGCGCAGCAATGACTGTAACTGCACAATGGCCTCGTCCGGATGTCCGAGGTCGTGCAGTGCGATGCCATACACGAAGCGGTGCCGGGTGCCCTCGGTTTCCAGTGCCGCGGCCTGCTGCAAATATTTAAGTGCGGTCTCCGCTTGCCCGCTGCGGGTTTCCAGCAGGCCCAGCGCGTGCAGGGTCGGGCCGTTTTCGGGGTCGACTGCCAACGCCTTGAGCAACAACTGGCGCGCGTCTGCATCCTTCGACTGGCCGCGCAACAGGTCCGCCAGGTTCAGGTAGGCGGGTATCAGCTGCGGGTTGAGAGTGCAGCGCCTCCCGATACGCCGCTTCCGCCGCCTTCTCGTCTCCGCGGGTGATATAAAAAATACCCAGTTGCAGTTGCACCCCGGGCATATCGGCATCCTGCTGCAAAATGCTGACGTACTCGTCGAACAGCGCACGCAGTTTTGCGGCTTGCTCCGGAGCCACCTGATCCAGTGGTACCCCGGCCAGTGACGCGGCCACTTCCGTACGCACTGCAGTAACCGGATCATCTATCAAATGATCCAGTAACTGCAGGCGCTGTTGCAGCGGCATGAAATCCAGCGCGCGCACGGTACTGACGCGTAGCAGGGGGTCATCGTCATACAATAACTGCGTGACTGTTTGCAGTGCGTCGCGCCCGCCGACCTGGCCCAGTGCTTCCATGGCGGTAGCGCGCCAGATGGGCGCGGTGTTGTTATCGCTCGCGATCTGTGCAAGTTGCGGCACCACGCGATTATCGCCCTGTGCGATGCTCTGGAAGGCGCGTGCCGGGTGATTGCCGGTATCGCGAAACTGCACGCCCCACTGCCGCAGCGCCTCCAGCGCCCAGGATGCATCTTTATCCTGGTGACACTTGTTGCAGGCATTGGGCGTGTCCATAACCACACTCAGGTCAGGGCGCGGAATGCGCATGCTGTGATCGTGTCGCGCGTCCACACCCATGTAGGTCGTTTGGGGCATGTGGCAGTTGGCGCACTGCGCGCCAGTTGAGCCGTCCTTGTGATGGTGATGCTGGGTGGTGTCGTAATGGGCTGCCTCATGGCACTGGGCACACACGCCATTGCCCGGAGCGCGCAGTTGCAGGCTGTGCGGCTCGTGGCAATTACTGCACACCACGCCGGCCTGGTGCATCTTGCTCTGCACAAACGAACCGTATTCGTAGACTTCGTCGCGAATCTGGCCGTCGGGGTAATACAGCGGCGACTGCGGCAGGGCCAGACGATGAGTGTCCAGCAGGTCAGCGCCATAGTGGTAATTCCCCAGTGTCCCCCGGCGCGAGTGACAGCGGCCGCAGCTGTCTATCTGGGCGTTGGATTGCAGTGGCGCAGTGCGCCTCGCAATATGAGCGCCTGCAGGGAAAGCCCACTGCCCACGCTGCGCCAGGGCGGTGGGAAAGCCGCCGTTCGCCGCATCCTTGAGCGTCCCTTGTTTAGCCAGCGCCAGATGCTGTTCGCCGGGGCCGTGGCAGGCCTCGCAGCCCACATCCAGTTCCGCAAATTTTGTATCGAACGAGCGGGACTGTGCCTGGTAGTTCTTCTGCAGGTCGGTGCTGTGGCACTCAGCGCAGCTGGTGTTCCAGTTCTGGTAGGTGCCGGTCCAGTGCAGCGGGTCCTTGTAATCAATCTTCTCGTCCGGGTACAGGTGATACCAGCGCTGCCCACCCTCCGCGGCGGGGCGCGCATCCCAGGCGATACTCAGGGCCTGCAGCCGACCGCGGGACAGCGGCAGCAGGTATTGTTGCAGCGGATCTACACCGAACACATAGGCGACTTCGAAGTCCTGCAGCTTGCCATCCTCCCCGTCCGTGTTGACCATGTATTTGTCACCCTTGCGATAGAAGCGTGTGGTGATGCCGTTGTAGCTAAAGCTGGCATTGTCGAAGTTTCCCAGCACCGTGTCGGGCCCAGGCAACTGCATGGCGAGGTCGTGATGTGAGCCGCGCCACTGCGCGTGTTCCTCGGCGTGGCAGTTCTGACAGGCGTCGGAGCCGGTGAAGGCGTTGGCGGCGCTGCAGCACAGCAACAGCGCAGCGAGAAAAAGTCTTGGGAGCAGCACGTCGCGGTAACCGTATCGAGATTGGAGGGCACACATTACCAGCCCGGTCGCTGTATGGACAGCATCCCACACGCTACCTATTATGGAGAGCGTCGGCAGGGGGCGCGGACCTGTGAATATAGAACGCGAAGGCGGACGGGTAATGAAACTGGGCATACTGAAAACGGATGCGGTGCGGCCAGAGTGGGTGCCCGAATTCGGTGAGTATCCCGACATGTTTATCGCGCTTCTGGGGCAGGCGGACCCCGAGCTACAGTACGCCGTGTACGATGTCGAGCGCGGGCAATACCCGGCGGACATCGATGAGGTCGATGCGTATTTGATTACCGGCAGCAAATCCGGCGTCTACGAGGACAAGCCCTGGATAACCGAGCTCATGGCGTTTGTCCGTGAGTTGCACCACAGGCGCAAGAAGCTGGTCGGAATTTGTTTCGGCCACCAGCTGGTGGCCCAGGCCCTGGGCGGCAAGACCGAAAAGTCGTCCAAGGGCTGGGGCGTGGGTCTGCACACGCACCGGTTCACTACTGCCCCGCCCTGGCATGATCAGGTTGATCTGGAGCTGGATATCCTGGTCAGCCACCAGGATCAGGTCGTTGAAGTGGCGGAGGATGCCAAGGTGTTGGCCGGCAGTGATTTTTGCGAAAACGCGGTCTGTCAGATCGGCGATCATATCCTGACCTTTCAGGGTCATCCGGAATTCGAGCCCGGCTATGCGCGCGAGATCATGAAGTTCAGGCGCGACATTATTGGCGAGGAAGCCTACACGGCGGGGATGGAGTCCCTGCGCGGAGTTCACGAGGGTCAACGCGTGGCGCGCTGGATTCTCAATTTCCTGCGTGCCCCGGTAGCGTGATCGGAAATACAAACTGCAAGGTAATCACTTCAGTTGAAAGCTAAGCACCTACTGACAATCAGTCTCGCATCTATCCTGCTGTCCTCCTGTGCAACAAGCACCCCACCGACTGCTGTAAAACCTGGCCCCGAGCCTGCCGCAGCGTCCACGTCAGCCCTATCGTTGCCCCAGGTTGGCATGGCGCTCCACACCGATATTGATATCGACGAGTGGATGTGTAGCTTTGAAACGAACCCGGCGAATCCTCATACCTATATACACACGAAGATCCAGCCGAGTGCGTGGCGACAGGTCGTTGCGCACTCATCGGTCGTGGTACTGGGTAACCCAAGCTTCTCGCAGCCATTGCCGTGGTCAGTGTTTCAGGATGTCCAGACCTACGCACAGTACATTGCGGCATTCGAGGCCTTGCCGGCGGACAGCCCGGAGGGGCTCTGGTACCGTCGATTGAATGATCATGTGCGCTCGCCGCTCGCCGGACTCACGCACAGCGGCGATCCGATTTCGCAAAAGACGATTTACATCTACTCGCATATGTTCGGCTACGACCGCGCACACGCGATCGGCCTCGGCCTAACCCCGATGAGCGAGTACTCTTACGCATGGCCACCCAAGGGACTAGACGGCGCGTGGCCCGCATCCTTCCTCTATGACGATGATGGCGCCGGAGCGCTGCCGCCCAGGCCCAGCTTCCAGCAGCCCGAGACCCGCACCGCGATGGCGAACGCGGTGTACTTCTTTATGAAGCACTTCGAAGACGTCGGCGCAAAGGTCCATCTGAGCCCGTGGCGCGAGGTCGACGGTTATGTCGACGCGACGCGCTGCCCGGATGAAGACGCCAAGTGCGGCCTGGACACCTGGCAGGACCTGTACGACACCTACCAGGCGATAGTGACCCGCGTCGGAGAGGGTGGTTTCGACCCGACGCGTATCGCGGTTTATCCGACCTTCCAGCTCGAGTCCTTCATCGGTGCGAATAATCGCTGCGTCGGCGCGCCCATTATCAACGGGGTGAAGCAGTTCTACTCCCGCAACGTGCAGAGTGATGTGCCGTTCGCGATTGGCCTCAGCACCTATCCTGCGAGTGAATACAACGGACTTGAAAAGCAGCAGAGCCGGCTGCTTGACCTGCTCGATAATCTCGATAGCAGTACGCCGGTCGCGTGTGACGCGAACGGCGATGGCGTCACCGCGCTGAACGAGGGCATCGCGCCGGCCAGTCTCACCAGCAATATCCGCGTGCCACGCACGACCCCACTGACGATCGGCGAGACCAGCCGCCCGCCGTGGCTCACCTTCCAGAATCCAGGACACGCCATCGGTCATGGCGAACGAGAAGCTCGGTGCGACGCTGGCGAACACGCATCTCAACTACGAATACCGCGCGATCGACGGCACGCCTTCGTACCCGCTCGAGTTCGTGGCGTTCGCGGTTGGGCCCAACTGGGCGCTCCCCACGGGAATCCACGGCATGAACTTCTGGATCACATCAGCATCGGGAATCGCCCGTAACTGGCTCACGCCGATGCAGCCGCTCGCCGGTCAGCTGGTGCTCGACACCGCGCTTGATCCCGACGGCGACTGGGACAATGACGGCGTGCCGAACATCACGTTTAGCGAGAATCCGTTTGCCGCGCAACGCGATGTGCGGCTCGGGCTCAACGACGTGCGCTACAAGGTCGTGCCTGGGCCGGGCTCCGCAACCGATCCAGCAGCGCGCGAGCCTTGACGAGATCACCTACACGATGGACAACTGTCCCTACCTGTCGAATCCGTCACAGGCCGACGCCGACGGCGATGGTATCGGCGACGGGTGCGATAACTGCAAGAACGTCGCGAACTACCCGCAGGAGGACTGGGACCAGGACGGCGTTGGCAGCGCCTGCGATCCCGATGTGAACAACGACGGGCTGATCCAGATCGAGGTCGATCTTGCCGTGGTCAAACAGTGTCAGGGCGCCGCAATCGACTGTCTCGCGCAGGTGACGTTTCCGCATCTCCCGCCGGGCCAGAGCGTGCCCGATTTGAACGGCAAGGTCGTGCTGATCGCTGACATGGATGCCGATGAGGACGTGGACGCGGCCGACGTGGCAGCGTGGTACAGGCTCGCGTCCAACGCCTCGCTGCGTGAGAGCGGCTTTGCCTGCGCGGGTACGACACCCTGCCCTGATCCGGCCGTCGTGATGCTGCGCGACGGTCAGACCGTGACAATCCCCGATCCTTTCCCGGACCAGCGAATGTGTAAAAAGCGCTGACATTTTAGATCCCGGCAAGAACGGCTACACCAACCGAATGCCTGGGATTGCAGCTCGGCCTGTCAGATTGCTGGTGGAGCTCTTTCCGCGACGACGCCATCCTCAATACACAGCACCCGGTCTGCCAGCGCCAGACTGGCCGGGCGATGGGTAATCAGGATCACGGTTTTGTGGGCCAGCAGGTCCGAGCAATCGGCGATGAAGGCGAGTTCACCGGCAGGATCAAACATCGCGGTGGCTTCATCCAGAATCAGGATAGGAGGATCGCGCAACAGGGTCCTGGCCAGCGACAGGCGTTGCCGCTGGCCGCCGGACAGGCGAATACCCTCATCGCCAATCACCGTGTCGTAGCCCTGTGGCAGCGCAGCGATGAAATCATGTGCGCAGGCCAGGCGCGCCGCCTTCTCCAGGGCGCCGCGCGTCGCGCCCACGCAGCCGTAGGCGATGTTGTCGGCCACGCTGCCGTTGACCAGCAGCACCCGCTGTGCCACCAGGCCAACGCAGGCGCGGACACTGGAGAGCGTTGCGCTGGCGATGTCGATGCCATCGAACAGGATGCGCCCCTGGGAGGGCTGCGCAAAGCGCATGAGAAGATGCGCCAGTGTCGACTTGCCCGCGCCGTTGCGGCCGGTAAGGGCAATGGTTTCACCCGCCGCAATGCTCAGGTCCAGATTGGAAAAAAGTGGTTCGCGCCCGGGATAGCTGAATGCCACGCCTTCCAGGCGGATGTCGCCCTTGATGTTAGTCAGAATCAGCTGGCCGCTGTCTGATGGCTCCGGTTGATGATTGAGAAAAGTGATAATGCGCTCCGAGGCGCCCCGCACGGTTTGTACCCTGCCATAGGTATTGGCCAGTGTTGCCAGCGGCGACATCATCAACATGGCGTACAGCAAAATCGTGACCAGATCAGCCGCCGCCAGTCGGTCAGTCTCAATAAGCGTCGCGCCCACGGCGATAACCACCACCAGCGCGGCACTGCCCAACAGCGAACTGGCCGGCGACAGTGCCGACTGAATTTGCAGCTGACGCCGGGACGTCTCCAGCAGGTGACTGTTAACCTGCTCAAAATGGCGCTGCTCCTGCGCTTCACGGGTAAAAGCCTTGATCACTGGCAGCAGGCGCAGATTCTCCTCCAGCACAGTATACATTTCAGCATTCGCGTCGACCCAGGCGCGCGACAGTGGGCGCAGATAGCGACCCACAATTTTCATGCCCAGAAAGTACAGCGGCAAAAACACCAGAGCCAGCACCGCTATGGAGGGATTCAGCCACCCCAGGGCCAGCCCGGCGCCAACAAAAGTGAGTAAGGCCGGTAGCAGGTGTACCAGGGTATCTGTCACAAATGCGCTAATAACCTGGGCATCCGCATACAGGATCGAAAGAGTATCGCCGCGCCGGTTGAGATGGTGATAAGCCAGCGGCAACGCCTGCATGTGCTCGTACAAGCGGTTGCGCAAGCCCATGGTCATATGCTCGCCGGTATACCCGATGTGGTACTGGGTGAAAAAATCCAGCACGGCGCGTACGCTCATCAGAGCAAACCAGAGGACCAGGAGTTGCAAAGGCGATACTGCGGCCGCGCTGCCAGCCAGCAGACTCGCGGTCAGTTTGCCAGCCAGCCAGGGCCCGGCCAGCGACAGCAGGCTGCCCAGCAGTAGCAAAATCACGATGGCCACCAGCATGTTTCGATGGGGCGTGATGTAAGCCAGTACCTCGCGAAATCCCGTGTGCTGTGCTTTGCGCTGATCCATGCCGCCTTCAGTTCCCTGCCATTTAATCAGCCTGCAGCGTACACAAGATGGCCGCTTTTGCGCCATCAGTGTATTCTTCCTATGGCAACAACTGATAGCGCCTGGTCGCCCGATATGTTTTCACGCATTAAAAAATTCATTTTGCTTGATCCCGGCAAGCAATTACTGTTGCTGCGGATATGGCTGCTACTGGCATGGGCGCGGCTGCGACTGTTGTACAAGGGGTTTTCGCACTTTACAGCGGGCCTTACGCTGCATCGTACAATGCCGGCCACCGCATGCATTCCCAGGAAGCAGCTGGAGCAGGCAATCGAACTGGGTCGTCTGGTGGGCATCGCCGCACGTTACACGCCCTGGCAGAGCCGTTGCCTGACGCAGGTGCTCGTATTGCAGCGGCTGCTCGAACAGCGGCAGATACCGGGATTTTTCAGTCTGGGGGTGCGCAAGGCCGGCGGCGAGGAAGAAAAACCCCTAAACGCGCACGCCTGGCTGCAGTGTGGGGATACGATAGTCAGTGGCGCATCGCCGGATCGCTCGTATACCACCTTATCAACTTTTAGCTGGGGCTTGCGCGTAAGTAGCCGACATTTGCCGAACGCACTGCCAGGCAAGCACAGCGCACACCGTCCCTGACGCAATATATCTTGTTCGCATTCAATTTCTCACGTTAGACTGCTGCGGCCAATTCACTTCAACTAACGATAAGAAACCATCCGATGTCGCAGATTACCCGTAGAAAATTTATTCTCCACTCATCCGTGCTTACCGCCGCCACGGTTTTCGCCGCCGGCTGCAGTGACGGGAATGATAAGAACCGCAGCAGCGCACACCACGCTGTGGTCATCGGCTCCGGCTTTGCCGGTTCCGTCGCCGCCCTGCGTCTCGCGCAGGCCGGTATCGCCACCACGGTACTGGAGCGCGGCCAGCAGTGGCCCACCGAGGGCGAGAATGTATTTCCGGGCCTTAACATCGGTGACCGTCGCGCGATGTGGACCATTCCATCCGCCGGCGCCACCACGCCGCCGGCGCGCGCACCTTATGCCGGGCTGGTCGAGACGATTTCCGGCACACCCATCAGCGCCCAGTGTGGCGCCTGCGTAGGCGGCGGTTCACTGGTGTATGGCGGGGTATTGATTCCCTCGCGGCGCGAGGCGTTCAACTCCGTCTTCCCGCAGATCAGCTTCGACGACATGGAGAATATTTATTATCCCAGGGTGATCCAGCAGTTCGGCGCCGCACCCATCCCCGACGACGTGCTGGCCAGTCCGACGTATCGCTCGCATCGCGCTTTTATCGAAGATGCGGGAGTGGCGGGCTATCAGGTGATCAAACCCAACACGTCCTTTGACTGGGACATCATTCGCCAGGAAATCGCTGGAACCATTCCCCCGGCAGCGAGCATTGGTGAATACGCGTTCGGGTGCAACAGCCACGCCAAGCTCTCCACCGACAAGCACTACCTGCGCGACGCGCAGGCGACCGGGAAGCTGGAACTGCGCAGCCTTACGGAAGTCGAGATGATCCGCGAAACGCCGCAGGGCTACACGGTGACCTGCCGCAACATCACGGCGGAGGGCGAGATGATCGAGCGCTATGAACTGCAGGCCACGCACCTGTTCCTCGCGGCGGGCTCGATGAACACCACCAAGCTCCTGTTGAAGAGCCAGGCGGCGGGCGAGCTGAAAGGCGCGAATGACCGCATCGGCCACGGCTGGGGCACCAACGGCGACCAGTTGCTGGCGCATTCCCGCGCCGAACCCATTCCGGGATTGCAGGGCGGCCCGGCCTGCGTCGCTTTCATCGACGACAGCAATCCGGACTACCCCATAACCTCCATGCACTCGCCCTGGCCCGGCGGCTCGCAACTCCAGATGTACATGTCGGTGCCGGACGAGCTCGGACAGTTGATTTACAACGCCGGCCGCGATGCCGTCGACATACTCTGGACGCCCGATGCCGGTACGCCTTCCGAAGTGGCCAGGCGGGCCAGCTTCCAGCGCATGGTCGCTGCCTCCGGTGGCGCGGATATACCGCTTGCCGGATTCATTGCCAACACCATCTGGCACCCGCTGGGCGGCGCGTTGATGGGCGATGCCTGCGATGACCTCGGCCAGGTCTACGGTTATAAAAACCTGTTCGTTATCGACGGCGCCCTGCTGCCTGGCAGCGCCGCGACCGTTAATCCGGCATTCACCATCGCCGCCAACGCGGAGCGGATCATGGAAACACTGGTCGGCTGGTTTGTAAAGCAAGTTCGTGATTGGGCGTCAGCAGTTTGGCAGCGCTCACGACCGTTAACCGGCATTCACCATCGCCGCCAACGCGGAGCGGATTCATTGGAAACGTTGGTTACTGACTCTGAACTTGCAATCTTACCAGGTCCCGCTGTTCGCCATGGATGCCCAGGGCTCCTGTGGCGGCAGCGCTTCACCGGCCTGCAGCAACTCGATAGAGATGCCGTCGGGGGAGCGCACAAAAGCCATGTGGCCGTCGCGCGGCGGGCGATTGATCACCACGCCCTTGTCCAGCAGGCGCTGGCACAGCTCGTAGATATTGTCCACGCGGTAGGCCAGGTGGCCGAAATTGCGGCCGCCAGTGTAATTTTCGGTATCCCAGTTCCAGGTGATCTCCACCAGCGGGCTCTGGCCCTGCGTGGCGCGCTCGACATCACCGGGCGCGGCGAGAAACACCAGGGTGAAGCGTCCTGCCTCGCTGGCGTGGCGGCGCACCTCGACCAGGCCCAGCTTGTTGCAGTAGAAGTCCAGGGTTTCGTCCAGGTCGCGCGCGCGCACCATGGTATGCAGGTAGTTCATGCGCGCGCCCTTGCCGCCGCCTGCTTGCCCGCCATCCGCCCGGAGAAGGATGCGTCGCCCACCGACATGCCGCTGCTGTAGCCCTCGGCGCGGCGCACCACACCACAGGCGGTGCGGCCCGCCGCGTACAGGCCGGGAATAACCTCGCGCTGGGGATTGACCACCTCGCCGGTGGGCAGGGTGTCCAGCCCGCCCAGGGTGAAGTAGGGCAGGAAGGCGCCGCGTCCGGGGGTGATGTCCAGTGCGACCAGTGGCGCTTCCAGCGGTTCCAGCCACTCGGCGGCCTTGTGGCACTGGGTGTCCTCGCCGTTGCGACAATCCTCGTTGTACAGCTTGATGGTCTGTTGCAGTGTGCCCGCGCGCAGCCCCAGTTCCTCCTCCAGCTCCTGCACTGTTTCGCCGGTGCCCGCGACCTTGGCGCCCAGGTAGTTGACGCGCTCATAGTCGCCGTACTGCGCTACCGTGAGAATGAAGTAGATGCGTGTGGACTGCTGGCGCAGGGCGAACGCGCCGAGGCGGCCGTGGTAGACATCCTCGTTAATGAAGCGCTGCCCCTGGTCGTTGATCACAATGCCCCTGGTCATGCTGGCCGGCGGGTAATAGGGCAGGCTGATGAAGCCCTCGTGCATGTTGATGGCGGCGCCGCCCACCGACATGCCCATCAGGATGCCGGTGCCGGTGTCGCCGGGATTGCCGATGGGTGCGTTGCCGGCCGTGAGCATGGGCGCGTACTTGCGGATCATCTCCTCATTCATCACGAAGCCGCCCGCGCACAGGATGACGCCCTGGCGCGCGCGCACATTGAGTTCCTCCTGGTTCTGGCGCACCACTAGCCCCACTACTGCGTCGTCGTCATCGACGATCAGGGTCAGGGCGCGCGTCTCGTACTCGACAGTGATCGCCGGACGTTTTTCCACATTCTCGGTCACGATCTTCATAAACAGCGGGCCGCCGTTATCGCCCTCAACGTAAAGATTGTGGCCCCGGGGGCAGGGTTTGGCCTGTTGCGCAAAGGGGTAGGCCTTTTCGCTGCCGGTGTAGAGCAGGCCGTCATCGGTCAGGCACATGATGGCCCGCTCCTTGTGAAAGCTGTCCTTGAAGGGCACGCCGATATCAACCAGCCACTGAAAGTGCGCCTTGCTGTTTTCGCAGTAGTTGCGGATTTTGGCTTCGTCTGCCTGCGGCCCGGCGCACATCATCATGTAGGTGAACATATCCTCGGTGCTGTCTTCAAAACCGCAGGCCTGCTGCACGCGGGTGCCGCCACTGCCACCCATATAAATTTCCGCGCTGGACATGGCGGTGGAACCGCCGCTGGCACTTGCCACCTCAAAGATAATGACCTTGGCGCCCGCGTCCGCCGCCTCGATGGCCGCACAGCCGCCGGCACCGCCAAACCCGACAATCGCCACATCCGTTTCGCGATCCCATTGCTGTACATCGCGAGCCTTGCGCGTATGGGAGGGGTTTGTTTTCGCCTTGTCGGACATTGTTAAAACCTCGGTAGCGGGACGCAGTCAGGCGCGCCCGGGCAATGCTGTTCAGGATGGACGATTAAAGCCGTTTCATGCCGCCCTTACAACGATGCGGGGGGCCACCCGGGTTAACAATTTGTACGCGGTACAGCTTTCTTCCCTATCGGCTCAGTGACCCGCACCCAGGGGCTGCCCGCGGTGCCACCGAGTGTCACCTGATGCGCCAGGCACGCTTGGGCATTTGTATTGTCAGCTGTTATCGCGCGGCATTATAGTGGCTCCGTCTTGCCCTTTAATGCAGCGGCAAACCTAAATGCGAACGCTATGAGTCAGACTGAGTTACTTTACCCCTACAGCAGTGTCGCCATTGCGATAACGCTATTCCTCGCCATGCTCCTGTTCAACGAGATTGGCTATCAGGTCGGTCGCTTTGTCCAGGAGCATACTGATAGTGAGGTCAAGACCCTGACTGGCTCCATCCAGGCCAGCGTGCTGGGCTTGCTGGCGCTCATGCTGGGCTTCACGTTCAGCATGTCGATGCAGCGCTATGACAGCAGGAGCATGGCCCTGATTGAAGAGGCCAATGCCATAGGGACAACTCTGCTGCGGGTCCGATTATTGCCGCAACAGTACCAGGATGATGCGCGAGAGTTGCTCGGGAAATACGTCGAAATACGCGTAGCGATGGGAAAAATTGCGCTCACGCATACAGGCGCAGCGTAATGAGTACAACCAACAAGTATCCGCCTTGCAGCAGGAGCTCTGGGCGCTGGCCGTCCAGGCGACCGACGACGACCCCCGCGCGGTGACGACGGGCGCATTTGTACAATCCCTTAATGCCATGATCGACGCGCAGGGCAAGCGCAATGCGCTGCAGGAAATGCATGTGCCGGAAACAGTACTGTTATTGTTGTTTATCGTGTTTATCGCATCCGGCGCGATGATGGGCTATTCCGGTGGACTGAGCGAAAAGCGGATCATTGCGCCGGTAGTGCTGGTGTCGCTACTGGTTACCCTGATCGTGTTCATCATCATAGACCTCGACCGGCCGAAACGCGGGTTGATCCAGGTGAACCAGTCTCCCTTGCTGGAACTCCAGCAAAGTACCCTAAATTCGCGGAAAATTGGGACAGATCTGTTTATAGGGAACTAATCGAACGAATTTTTCGCTCCACAGTGCGGAAACTCGAATAATAAATGCGTCCCGATTGTTTTGAGCCTCGCCCCGTTATCAATCTACAGCAGCTGTCAGCGCCGTCCGCCCGCATGGGGTGCAACATGGGGTGCGGTGCCTTCGGTATTGCGATACTCGGCATCGGGGCCGCTGATATCTGACCGCTCCGCGGCCGCATCTTCTCTCTCAACCGGACCCTCGCCATAGCCGTCATGCATAACGGCCTCGTCGCGCCGTGCCTCGTCCGACACGGGGCCCACGCCGGGTTCCAGTGCATCATTCACGGCGTCGACATCCGCTCTCCGGCGCAGTCGGGGATCGTCGACGTTATCGCCGCCGTACTCGTTGATATCAGCCGCATTTTCCTCGCCGTACTGCTGCGGTGCTTCACCGGGCACCGTTGATCCGGCGTCCTCCTCTTCTTCCTGTGGCATCGGCTGCGGCGCCTCGACAACATCTGTTGGCTGAATTTCGAGGGTCCGGGAACCGGGACTAGACTCATCACTAAAGGAGGCGTTACCCTCCGCGTCGCGAGTCTCGTAGACAGTGGTCTGGGCGCTCGCGCCCGCGGTAAATAGACATGTGAGCGCGGTAATGAGCAGGAAAGGAGCGTTTTTCATCTGGGTTTCTCGCCAGCCGGATCAAAGAAGGCCTGGAAATACCGCTTGGCGGCGGTGGCCTTGGCGTTCCGACGATAATGAATGGTCAGGCGAGTATAGAGCACGCAACCCGGCACTGACAATTGGCCTGCTTCAGCGGGCCTCCATTGGGCAATTGGGCGACCAACGAGGCCCCGCGCGCGGCGACCACCGGCGCATTTGTACAATCCCTTAATGCGATGATCGATGCGCAGAGCAAGCGCAACGCGTTGCAGCAAACGCATGTGCCGGAAACGGTACTGTTATTTTTATTTATCGTGTGGATCGCATCCGGCGCGATGATCGGCTATTCCGGTGGATTGAGCGGCAAGCGGATTATGGCGCCGGTAGTGCTGGTTACCCTGATCGTGTTCATCATCACAGACCTCGACCGACCGAAGCGTGGGTTGATGCAGGTAAACCAGGCCCCCTGCCGGAACTGCGGCAAAGTATGCTCAAGTAGCGCCCCACCGCAAGATTGACTGGGCCGCCAGTTGCGATCTGCAGGAACAACATTTCGCCACGAAGTCGAAGCCATGCGTTTTGCTCAGGCAAGACACCTGTTGGCGGATGCCACGCTAAACACCAAGCAGGTCGCTTTCACCCTCAGCTATGTAGACGTCAGCGCTTTCAGTCACGCATTTAAACGCTGGTCCGGCATGAGCCCCGGGCAGTGGCGCAAAAGCAAAGACCGATACCCGGCCTAGTGGCAGGATCGGCTTCTACCCGAGCCCGTCATATGTCCCCGGTGCGCCATTGGCATAATTTTAAACTTGTGCTTAGATGCTTTACTCGTTACTCGTCCGTCCAGGCTGACCGTCAAGTCGGCATCTGATCGCTGGCAGCAGCCAGGCGACCGGAGAAAAGAAATCGAATCGGAGGCAGGCTATGAAACGCGAGATATTGGTATCTGCAATCGCTGGAGCGCTGATGCTGGCAGCTTGGCCGGCATTTACCGCACCGAATCCCGAGCGCGACGCTTACTTTGGCGAGACGCACCTGCACACCAGCTGGTCGGTCGACGCCTGGGTCATGGGCAACCGCCTCACCGGCCCGGCCGATGCCTACAAGTACGCGCAAGGCGAGACCATCAAGCATCCCATGGGCTTCGACATCAAGATCGATACCCCCCTCGACTTCATGGGCGTGACCGACCACTCCGAATATGTCGGCGTCACCAGGCAGGCCAACACTCCGGGGTCTTACGTGAGCAAGCTGCCCGAGGCGCAGCCGATGATCATGAAAGACCCGAACAACAAGGAAGAGCAGAACCGGGTCTTCTCGTATCTGCTCTCGCTGGCCTCAAAAGCGCCGGTCAAGGCATTCATGGACCCGAAGATAACGGCCACCGTTTGGAAGGAGAACGTCCAGATCGCCGACGAGCAGAACAAACCCGGCAAATTCACCGCGTTCTGCTCCTATGAGTGGACGTCGATGCCGGGCAACCGCAACCTGCATCGCAACGTCTTTTTCCGGGACTGCGCCAAGGTACCGGACTATCCCTTCAGCTCGCTCGACTCCACTCTCCCCACCGAACTCTGGGACTGGATGGACGGGCAGCGCAAGAGCGGCAACGAGGTGCTGGCAATCTCGCACAACGCCAACGTCAGCGACGGCTGGATGTACCCGACCGACATCGACAACACCACCGGGCGGCCGATCGACGCCGCCTGGGCCGAGTCGCGCATGCGCAACGAACGCCTGATCGAGATCAAGCAGGGCAAGGGGCAGTCGGAGGCGCATCCCCTGCTGTCGCCCAATGACGAGTTCGCCAACTACGAGATGTATGAGGCACTCCTGGGCCTGCCGGCGGACGTTGGCCGCATCGATCGCATCACGGGCAGCTACGCACGCCAGGCTTTGAAGGACGGCCTCACGATGCAGGACCAACAGGGCTTTAACCCCTACAAGTTCGGTATGGCCGGCGGCTCCGACTCGCACAACTCCGCCAGCCCGTATCGGCAAGACAACTTCTTTGGCCTGCACGCCGATGCGGACGGGACGCTCGCACGGCGTTTTGCCGGCGCACTGATCGGCGGCACCATGGACGTGCGGCTGGAGAACCCCGGCGGGTTGACCGGCGTGTGGGCAGAGGAGAACACCCGCGCCTCGCTGTTTGACGCGATGTACCGCAAGGAGACGTTCGGCGTCAGCGGTCCGCGCATCAAGGTGCGCTTTTTCGGCGGCTGGGGCTACGACAAGAACCTCGCTGCCGCGAAGGACTGGGTGAAACAAGCCTATGCGGGCGGCGTTCCGATGGGCGCGGATCTGCCTGCCCTGCCCAGCGGCGGGAAAGGCACGGCGCCAACATTTATGGTGTGGACGGTGAAGGATCCGACCTCAGGCAACCTTGATCGCGTGCAGATCATTAAGGGCTGGACCAAGGACGGCCAGAGCTTCGAGAAAATTTATGATGTGGCCTGGGCAGGCGACCGCAAGCCCGACAAGTGGTCCGGCCGGGTGCCCGCGATCCAGAGCACGGTGAACCTCGAGAAAGCCACCTACGATAACTCGGTCGGGCGCGACGGAACTCAAGACGGTGTGGACCGATCCGGAGTTCGACGCCAGCCTCCATGCCTTCTACTACGCCCGTGTCCTGGAGATTCCCACGCCGCGCTGGACGCTCATCCAGGCCGTCAAGGCCGGGATTCCGCCACCGGATGTAGTTCCGCTCACGGGGCAGGAACGCGCCTGGAGTTCGCCGATCTGGTTCACGCCGTCCACCGAGGCGCAGCAGAGTGCGCCCGCCGGGATGACGGTCGCCGATCTCAAGAAGCAAGGCGCTACTCCCCTCAATAACGCGCAGCTCAAGGAGCTGATTGTCGGCAAGGCGTTCTGGCTGCGCAACAACGTCACCGGCGAGCAGTTCAGCCAAAACTTCACGGAAGAAGGTCAGATGATCGTGTTCCGTGTTGGCGACAATGCTGACATGCCCAGCGGCTTCGGCAACGTCGTGCGCGACGGCTCCCAGGGGCAGGACCAGTTCCTACAAGATTGAGGGCGACAAGCTCATCACCCTCGTCTCGCAGGATCCCGTATGCCTGGACGTTCCACAAACTGGGAGACACCTACTACGGCGCACGGAGCAACGAGTTCGGCTATGCCAACTACGAGATCATTGCTGCGCCGCAAGCGGCGGTGAACCCGCTGACAGAAATCGCCAACCAGTTCTCGACCGAGTTGGGACTGACCCAGCAGCAGAAGGCGCAGATCACTCCCGATCCTGACCGACGAGATCAATCAGCTGCAGGCGCTCAAGGCGAACACCGCGCTCACTGGCCCGAAGAAACTCGAGGAGTTGCGCAGTGTCGGCGTGTCCTTTGACGGGAAGGTCAAGCCGCTGCTCAATCCCGACCAGCAAGCGAAGTTTCAGGCACTGCGCGATGCGCTGCGCGCTCGTGTACTCGGGAAGATCGCAAGCGGGGCGGGCGCCAAGGTGGAAGCGTCCGCCGAATCGCATCTGGATTCGATGACAGCAGGACCTGGAGACAACAAAGGCCAAGCTCGAAAAAGCCTGGCTCTGACCTCTCGGGCGGGGAAGGAATCCCGGCAACGGCTAGCCTGGTTATTCCTCGTTGCCCACAACCCGGAAACAGAACCCGCTTCGTCGCACCAGGCGAAAGCGGGTTTGCCACGAAGCGCACGCGAAACCCGGTATTCAAATGAAACAACTGCTGCGTGAACCGCTGGTTCATTTTCTTTGCATTGGCGTAGCGCTGTTCGCTGCTTACTACTACCTGCAGCCGACCCGCAGCGCGGTGCCATCGGCACAGGAAATCCAACTGTCGGTGGACGAACTCGAACAGCTGGCCGTGCTGTTCCAGTCCCAATGGCGGCGCGACCCAACCACTGAAGAGTTCGGCCTTCTGGTGGAGCAGAAGGTGCAATCCGAAGTGCTCTACCGCGAGGCGCTGGCGTTGGGACTCGACAAGAACGATGAGATCGTCAAACGCCGTATGGCCCAGAAGATGCAATTTCTCGCCGAGGACGTCGCTGCCGCGCGTGAACCAACAACTGATGAATTGAAGAATTGGTACGCGAAGAACACGGTCAAATTTTCCATGCCCAAGCGGGTCAGTTTCCGGCATCTTTACTTTTCACCCGATCGACGTGGTAATCACGCCCGGGAAGACGCCGCAGCATTACTCGCCCAACTGGCCGACTCAGCGGCAGGCGGTGAAGCTTCCTGATTCGTCCGTGGACCCGTTCATGTTTCAGGAGTATTACCGCGAGCGTGCGACGGATTACCTCGGAAAGGAGTTCGGGCCGCAATTCGCCCTGGCAGTGGAGCAACTCCCAACGGGTTCGTGGCAGGGGCCGATTGAATCCGGCTTTGGCTGGCACCTGGTGTTTGTGGACACCGTAATTCCCGGCCGCGTGCCCGATTTCGAGGAGATCGAGCCGGACGTGAAAGACGGCCTGGCTCGCCGAGCAGAAGGTGCTGGCGTGGGATAAGGCGTATAAGGATATGCGGGCCAAATACACCGTGTTGCTGCCCAGTCCGCCGGAGGACACCAGCGCTGCACCGGTCACAAACAGCAGCGCCGCTGACTCACGGTCAGCGAGCGAAGGGGCGCAATAGTGCGTTCACCAGCCCTTCGGGCCTCGCTTACCTGCGTGGCGCTGGCGCTCCTGTTCATGTTTTCCCCAGCGCAGGCACACGAGGCCCGTCCCGCGTATCTCGAACTCAGGGAAACTGCGTCCGGGCAGTTCAGCGTGCTGTGGCGCACGCCGGTCCTTGCGGGCAAGCGCTTGCCGGTTGCGCTGAAGCTGCCCGGTACCGTGACAAACCTGAAGGAGCCCATCGAACAGCAACTGGCGGACTCCATTGTCGAACGGCGTTCCATTGTCGCAGAGCCGGATGGCCTGGCCGGGGCGCGCATCGAGTTTCCCGGACTGCAACTGACGATCACCGATGTGTTGGTTCGTGTCGAGATGCTGGACGGCCGGAAATGGACCACCATTGCCCGCCCCTCGCAACCGTGGGTCGAGATCGCCGCCGCGCAGTCGAAACTGCAAGTGGCAAGTGACTATCTGCGGCTCGGCATCGATCATATTCTGGGGCGGCATTGACCACCTGCTTTTCATCCTTGTGCTGCTGATTCTGGTAAATGGCACGCGCCGACTCGTCGCGACTGTCACTGCATTTACGGTTGCTCACAGTCTCACGCTGGCAGCCGCCACGCTCGGCTTCGTGCAGGTGCCGCAGGCGCCCATCGAGGCCGCAATCGCCCTGAGCATCGTGTTTGTCGCCTGCGAGATCGTGCATTCGCGCCAGGGTCGGCCGGGCCTGACGGAGCGCTGGCCGTGGCTGGTTGCCTTCGTGTTCGGCCTGCTGCACGGCTTCGGCTTTGCCGGTGCGTTGAGCGATGTGGGCCTGCCGCAGGACGCCATTCCGGTGGCGCTCCTGTTCTTCAACCTCGGTGTTGAGGTGGGCCAGCTCCTGTTTATCGCGGCCGTGCTGGCGGTCATCACCCTGGTACGCAAACACGCGCGCAGTTTCGTCGTATCTCCGCCACTGTGGGCCTGGCGCGTACCGCCCTACGCCATCGGCGGTGTCGCCGCGTTCTGGTTGGTCCAGCGCGTCACGGCGTTCGCACATTGAACATCAACCAATATGAGGCACCTGTCGTCCCATGAAAAAGCTCCTCTCTATCGCCGCCGTAGGCTGAATTGGCCACTGGCGTGGCGTTTTTGGTTGACCCGTCGCTCTTCGCGCGGCTGTTGCTCGGAGGCGGAACTGACCGGTATCGCCCTACCCGTGGCGCGCGTGCTCGGTATTGCCTTGATGGCGCTGGGCGTTGCCTGCCTGCCCGGGTGTACGGCGTTCGGCGGCATGTTGACGTACAGCGTGCTCGCGACGGGCTATCTAGCCTGGCTTGCCTTCGGCGGTGAATGGGTTGGGCCGTTGTTGTGGCCAGCGGTGGTGGCGCACGCCATCCTGACGTTGCTGTTGGCGCGTGCCTGGCTCACCATCCGAAGCGCTGCCACGGCGCAACAACATCCCTAAAGTGGGCGAGATAGAGACCGTGCTTCGGGGCCGCAATTCTCACCGCAACCAAGTTGCAATGAAAGAGGAACTATGCAATGAGCAATACAACCAAGTCCACCATACAATCAAATGTTACTCTACTCGCTGTTTCGCTTTTAATTACCTTGCGGCCTCTGCCCTAATGCAATCGCCGAAGAGAGCCAGGCCGAAATCGCCAAGAAACTTAACAACCCCATCGCTGATTTGATCAGTGTGCCGTTCCAATTCAATTACGATAAAGACCTCGGCCCGACGGAACAGGGTGAGCGCTACCTGCTGAACATCCAACCGGTGATCCCCGTCCACCTGAATGCAGACTGGAATGTCATTTCACGGACAATTGTCCCGCTCATAAAACTGGAAGATATTCCCCCCGGAAATGACGAGGACGGAGTTGGAGATGTCTTACAGAGTTTGTTCTTTTCTCCCACGGCGCTGGTGGACGGTTGGACCTGGGGTGTAGGGCCTGCTCTTTCGCTGCGCACTGCAACGGACGATTTGCTGGGAGCCGAGAAATGGTCTGCGGGGCCTACTGCAGTCGCCCTCAAGCAGGAGCATGGCTGGACCTACGGCGCCCTGGTGAATCATTTGTGGTCGTACGCGGGTAATGGGCAGGCGACGGATGTCGATGCCACCTACCTGCAGCCTTTTTTCGGGTATACGACCGCCAAGTACACAAGCTACTTTCTAAACACGGAATCGACCTACGATTGGGAGGGCAATGATTGGTCAGTGCCTATCAATCTTTCGGTTACACAGGTATTCAAGATTGGTAAGCAGCCCATGTCGATCCAGCTGGGGGCGCGCTACTGGGCGGATACTCCCGAGGACGCAGGGCCCGAGGGTTGGGGTGCGCGCCTGACCTATACCCTGGTCTTTCCTAACAAATAACAATGTACTTCGGTCAGGCTTGCAGTTTCAGGGTTGATTACTGCCTTGCCCAGTGAAAATAGGGAGAGTAGTCTTCCCGAGTCAACCGGAAGGGGATTGCATCGGGGGCGTTCAAGTCATGGCAGTGGCGTGGCGTGGCTCGCTGTAGCGCCTCACCTGCATATACCTGTGGAAAGTGTCGGTCGGCAGGAGCGGATAAGGCAACTGATTTATTTAACTGAGAAGGAGTGGCATATGCAAAGCAGATTGGCCGTACAGTTTGCCGTGGTGTGCGCACTGCTGGGCGTTTTTACAACCGCGCCTGTGGTAGCGCAGGCCCCGGGCGGGAAGCCGAATATTCTGGTGATCTGGGGTGACGACATCGGCACCTGGAACATCAGTCACAACAGTCGCGGCATGATGGGCTACGAAACGCCCAACATCGATCGCATCGCGCGCGAGGGCCTCGCGTTTACCGATTACTACGCCCAGCAAAGCTGCACTGCCGGGCGCGCGGCATTCATCGGTGGCAGCGTGCCGGTGCGCAGCGGCATGACCAAGGTCGGTCTTCCCGGCGCCAAAGAGGGTTGGCAGAAGACTGACGTGACGATGGCGACGGTGATGAAAAGTCTCGGTTACGCCACGGGCCAGTTTGGCAAGAATCACCAGGGCGATCGCGACGAGCATTTACCGACGATGCATGGCTTCGATGAGTTCCTGGGCAATCTGTATCACCTCAACGCCGAAGAAGAGCCAGAGAACGAGGACTATCCAAGCGACCTGGTGCTTCCCAATGGCAAGAAGTTCAGGGAAGTGTACGGACCGCGCGGTGTCCTGCACTGCAAGGCAGACGGCAAGGGTGGGCAGAGCTGTAAGGATACCGGCGCACTCACAAAAAAACGCATGGAGACAATCGACGACGAAACCGTAGCCGCCGCGAAAGACTTCATTACGCGACAGGTCAAGGAAGGCAAGCCTTTCTTTACCTGGTGGAACGGTACGCGCATGCACTTTCGCACGCACGTAAGGGCCGAGCATCGTCACAAGGGCAACGATGAGTACACCGACGGCATGATCGAACACGACCAGCACGTGGGCGAGTTGCTCAAGCTGATCGATGATCTGGGCGTTGCCGACAATACGGTCGTCATGTATTCGACCGACAACGGCCCGCACTACAATACCTGGCCGGACGCTGGCACGACGGCGTTTCGCAGCGAGAAGAACTCCAACTGGGAAGGCGCCTATCGCGTGCCGGCTTTCGTGCGCTGGCCGGGCAAGTTTCCGGAAGGCAAAACGCTTAACGGCATCGTTTCCCACGAGGACTGGTTGCCGACGTTTGCAGCAATTGCCGGTAGTGCGGACATCAAGGACAAGATCAAGGCGGGCGTAACGCTCAACGGGCGCCAGTACCGTAACCATATCGACGGCTATAACCAGCTTGATTACCTCACCGGCAAGGCAAAAGAGTCACCGCGCAAAGAGTTCATTTATGTAAACGACGATGGACAGATCGTCGCCATGCGTTACGGTCCCTGGAAGGCTGTGTTCCTTGAGAACCGCGGCGTGGCATTTGAGGTGTGGCGTGAGCCATTCACTGAGCTGCGTGTGCCGTTGTTGTTTAACCTGCGCCGCGATCCATTCGAGCGTGCACAACACAACTCCAACACCTACAACGACTGGTTCCTCGACCGCGTTTATGTGCTGGCGCCGATGCAGCAGTTAGCTGGGAAATTCCTGATGACCATGAAGGACTACCCGCCGAGCCAGACACCGGGGTCGTTCAATCTGGAAAAAGTGCAAAAGCAAATCGAAGCCGCTATTG
This sequence comes from uncultured Gammaproteobacteria bacterium, assembly GCA_963712135.1. Lineage (GTDB taxonomy): Bacteria > Pseudomonadota > Gammaproteobacteria > Pseudomonadales > Halieaceae > Marimicrobium. The sequence goes on along the minus strand of CAVQGV010000018.1, from coordinate 361,614 downwards.
GCGGTAGGTAACGCGATGCTTTGAATAAACGGGGCGGCCCAATCGGGCTGCTCCGTTTTTTTAGGAGGCCCACATGACACGTTTTATTGTCACCATTGTTGCTGTACTCATCGCGCCGTTTGTTTTCGCCGCCGATCCAGAGCCATTGCCGTCCTGGAACGACACCGGCCCAAAGCAGGCCATTGTCCAGTTTGTCGGGAAAGTCACCAAAGAAGGTTCGCCTGACTTCGTTCCGGTCGCCGAGCGCATCGCGGTATTCGACAACGACGGCACGTTATGGGCCGAGCAGCCGCTGTATTTTCAAGCGTTGTTCGCGTTCGATCGCGTCAAGCAGCTGGCAGCGCAACATCCGCAGTGGAAGACTACGGAACCGTTTGCCTCGGTGCTGCGCGGCGATATGAAAGGCGCCTTGGCGGGTGGTGAACACGCGCTGCTGGAAATGGTCATGGCCACGCATACCGGCATGACCACGGAAGAGTTCGACAGGATCGTCAAGGAGTGGATTACCACCGCCAGGCATCCGACCACCGGGAGGCTCTACACCGACATGGTGTATCAACCCATGCTGGAATTGCTGGCGTACCTGCGCGCCAACGGTTTTAAAACCTACATTGTCTCCGGCGGCGGTATCGAATTCATGCGCCCGTGGGTGGAGCGCGTGTATGGCGTGCCGCCAGAGCAAGTGGTGGGCAGCAGTATCAAAACCCGGTACGAACTGCGCGAGGGCGGGCCGGTGCTGGCGCGCTTGCCGGAACTCAACTTCATTGACGACAAGGAAGGCAAGCCGGTGGGCATTCAACAGCATATCGGTCGCCGCCCCACCATGGCATTTGGCAACTCCGACGGCGATTTTCAAATGCTGGAATGGACCATGGCGGGAACCGGTCCACGCTTTGCGCTCATCGTGCATCACACCGATGCCGTGCGCGAGTATGCGTACGACCGCGAGTCGCCCGTCGGCAAGCTGGCACGTGGATTGGAGGAGGGACCCAAGCGCGGCTGGACCATCGTCAGCATGAAGGATGATTGGAAACAGGTCTATCCCGGAACGAAATAGCGAGGCTGCTGCGCGCTGCTATTGCCCGGCGGCTGGGGTACAATCCCCGGCTTTTGCCAAAGGTAGCGACCTCCCATGTGGTTCAAGAATATCCGGGCCTATCGCCTGACCAAACCGTTCGACCTCTCCCCGGAGAAACTGGGAAAGAATCTCGCCGGGCGCGGCTTTGTGCCCTGCGCCAAATCCCAGGCCGTGTCTGCGGGCTGGGTGCCGCCGCTGGGCGGGGAGTCCGAACAGCTGGTGCACGGCGCCGCTGGCCGGTTGCTGCTCAAAATGAAGCGGGAGGAAAAGCTGTTGCCGTCCACCGTGGTGCGCGAGCAACTGGAAGAAAAGGTCGCGGCGATCGAAGCCGCGCAGGGACGCAAGGTCTACCGCAAGGAACGGCTCAACCTGAAGGATGAAATCGTGCAGGACTGCCTGCCGCGGGCGTTCAGCCGCTCGTCGTATATTCACGCCTACATCGACATCAAGGCGAACTGGATCTTTGTCGACAGCGCCAGTGCTTCGCGCGCCGAGGAACTGCTCAACCTGCTGCGCGAGGGCATCGGCAGCTTTCCGGTGCTGCTGCCGCAGGTCAACAATGCCCCGACGGCCGTGATGACGGCCTGGCTGCTGCATCGCAGCCTGCCCGATGACTTTGAACTGGGACAGGAGTGTGAGTTGCGCGAGCCCGGCGAAGAGGGTGGCGTGGTGCGCTGCCGCGGCGTTGATTTGTTGAGTGAAGAAGTGGAAACTCACCTGCACGCGGGCAAACAGGTCGCCCGCCTGGCACTGGGCTGGGATGAGCGAGTTTCCCTGTTGTTGGCGGAAGACCTGTGTTTGCGGCGCCTGAGGTTCGCGGACGAGCTGATGAAAGAGAACGAGGACATCCCCGAAGCGGATCAGGCGGCGCGGCTGGACGCTGACTTCGCCCTCATGGCCGATGCGATCACTGGCCTGCAGGCGCGTATCCTGGCGCTGTTTGGCGGCGAGGTGGAATAACCACGCCCATGCCTGCGCGCCCCGACACCGACGACTATCGCGCGCTGTTCCTTCGCCCCACCCCGATGATGGACATGCGCGCGCCGGCGGAGTTTGCGCACGGCGCATTTCCCGCTGCGTTGAGCTTGCCGCTGATGAGCGATGCAGAGCGCGCCCAGGTGGGTATCTGCTACAAACAACAGGGCCAGGATGCCGCCATCGCGCTGGGACACCAACTGGTCAGCGGCGCATTGAAAGCCGCAGCGCCTGGCGCAGTGGGCGGCCTTTGCCCGGCAACATCCCCAGGGTTACCTGTACTGTTTTCGAGGCGGCCTGCGCTCGCAAACCGTACAGCGCTGGCTGCGCGAGGAGGGCATCGACTATCCGCTGGTCATCGGTGGCTACAAGGCCATGCGGCGTTTCCTGCTGGAAGAGCTGGAGCGCTCCCTGGCCAGCGCCTCTTTTGTCCTGGTCAGCGGCAAGACGGGTACCGGCAAGACCCGGGTGATTGCCCATCTGGCGCGCGGTGTCGATCTGGAGGGACTGGCCAATCACCGGGGTTCGAGCTTCGGCCAGCTGCCCACGCCACAGCCCAGCCAGATCGATTTTGAGAACGGACTGAGCATCGCGCTGCTGCGGCTGTTGGCGAAGAGTTCGGAGCCAATTTATCTGGAGGACGAGGGCCGTCTTATTGGCTGTCTCGCCCTGCCTGAGTCACTGCGCGAGAAAATGGCGGTCGCACCCCTGTTGATAGTGGAGCAGAGCTTCGAAGACCGCATCGATGTCGTCATCGAGGACTATGTGGTGGACCTGGGCCGCCGCTACCTGGAACTGTACGGGGAGGATGGCGCGCGCCTGCACAGCGAGAAACTGCAGGCTGATCTGGCCAGGGTGCGCAAGCGCCTCGGGGGACTGCAATACCAACAGGTCAGTGACATGATGGCCGCGGCGTTTGCGCGCCAGTGGCAGGATCGGGACTTGTCGGGGCATCGCCAGTGGATCGCGCTGCTGCTGGAAAAATACTACGACCCGATGTACGAATACCAGTTATCCAAACGCGCGGGACGAGCAGTTGTTTTGCGGTGACCGGCAGGCCGTTATCGCCTGGGCACAGCAGGGCCACTAGGGTGCAGGCCGCCACTGAACTGTCTCGCGACCTCGTACTGGTGGGCGGTGGTCACAGCCACGTGCTGGCCCTGCGCATGCTGGCCATGCAAGCCATAGAGGGCCTGCGCATCACGCTGGTATCGCCGGACTGCCACACTCCCTACTCCGGCATGCTGCCCGGCCTGATCGCGGGCCACTACAGTTTCGAGCAGGCACATATCGATCTGGCGCGTTTGTGCCAGTGGGCCGGAGTACGTTTTATTGCGGCGCAGGTCACAGCCCTTGATCCATTGGCACAACGATTGTCGCTTGCAGGTCGACCCGCGCTTGCTTATGACGTGGTGAGTATCGACATCGGCTCGCAGCCGGAGCTGGACTCGGTGCCCGGCGCCAGAGCGTATGCCACGCCGGTAAAACCGGTGGCCGGCTTGTGGCGGCGCTGGCAGGAATTGCACGGGCGCGTCATTGCGCGACGAAGTCACAGAGGCATTGCGCATCGCGGTGGTGGGTGGCGGTGCCGGCAGTGTCGAGTTGGCTCTGGCGATGTCACACCGCCTGCGGGGTCAGCGGGTGGAGATGGAGCTGTGGTGTGCTGCCCCCGTTATCTTGCAGACCTACAATGCCCGGGCGCGCCGCGCAGTGCTGGCGGCGCTACAGCGCCAGAACATTCGCGTGCATTGCAACGCGCGGGTCGCGGCAGTAGAGGCCGCTTGCCTGGTGCTGGCCGATGGCACGCGCGCCGCGTACGACGAGTTGTTCTGGTGTACCGGTGCGGCGGCCGCGCCCTGGATCGCCGCCAGCGGGTTGGCGACGGATGAGCAGGGCTTTCTCGCGGTGCGCGATACCTTGCAGGCGCTGCACGATGACCGCGTATTCGGCGCCGGCGATATCGCCACCCAGGTCAAGCACCCGCGCCCGAAGGCGGGCGTGTACGCCGTGCGCCAGGGCCCGGTGCTGGCGCACAACCTGCGCGCCGCGCTGCTGGAAAAGCCGCTGCAACAACATCGACCGCAGCAGCGCTTTCTCTCACTGATTTCTCTTGGTGACAAGCAGGCGACGGCGGACAAGGGCCTCTTCAGCGCAACGGGTCACTGGGTATGGCGCTGGAAAGATCGGATCGACCGGGCCTTCATGGCGCGCTTCGCGGATTTGCCCGGCACATGTCGCGCACCGCCGGGGAGAAGCTGCCGGAACTGGACCGTGTTGCACCGCAGGCGGTCTGCGGCGGCTGTGGCGCCAAGGTGGGTGCCGACGCTTTATCCAGCGCCCTGGCGCGGCTGCGCAACGATTTTCCGCAGCACTGCGTCGGCGGGAGTGATGATGCGGTGGCCGTCCCCGCACCGGCTGGCGCCGCGGTGGTGCAGAGCCTGGATGTGTTGCGCCAGATGGTGTCCGATCCCTGGCAGATGGGGCGCATCGCCGCCAATCACGCCCTCAGTGATCTCTACGCCTGCGGCTGCCCGGCCCGTGTCCGCGCTGGCCGCCGTCACCCTGCCCTATGCCAGCGCGCCGCTGCTGCAGCGTGAACTGGAACAACTGCTGGCCGGCGCCCTGCACGAGTTCGCCGCGGTGGATTGTCAGTTGCGCGGTGGGCACAGCATGCAGGGCCCGGAGCTGGCTATCGGTTTTGTGGTCAACGGTGTGCCCATGTCGCGCGACGGCAACCTGTCTGCGCAAGACAGGCGCGGCACCGGGCGACCAGCTGCTGCTGACCAAACCCCTGGGTACCGGCACCGTGTTTGCCGCCCATATGCAGCTGGCTGCGGATGGGCGCGATGTGGGTGCGGCGCTGTCGTCAATGTTGCAGAGCAGTGGCACAGCGGCGGAGTTAGCGCTTGCTCACGGCGCCACAGCGTGTACCGATATCACCGGTTTCGGCCTGCTCGGGCATTTGCTCGAAATGCTCGCGGGTGCGCTGGGCGCACGGCTGGAGTTGGCGCAACTGCCGTTGCTCCCCGGCGCTCTCGAGCAGATTCGCGCGGGCATTATGAGCACCATGCACGCGGCCAATGTGCGCAGCGCTGGACAATTTCTGGAGGCTGGGCCCGCAGTGGACGCAGCGCGCGTTGCAGATGTTGTTCGACCCGCAGACCAGTGGCGGACTGCTGATTGCGCTGCCCGCCGCGCGTGCGCAGGCCATGTGCGATGCCTTGCATCAAGCCGGCTATGCCGCGGCCCGGATAATTGGCGAGGTAACAGCGCTGGTCCCCGGCAGCGCGGCACCGGTTCAGGCGAGTTGAGTGCGAGGAAATTGATCCGTTAGAGCAGGGCGGCGATTCCGCCCTTATGTTTTCCCGTCCTGCCCAACAGATTGTTGTACTCCCTGGGATCGGCGGAGAGATCGTACAGTTCTTCGCCGCCGTCAGCGTAGCGCGTCCAGCGCCATCTCCCCACGCGCGTTGATACCGCATCGCCCCAGCGCATTTCTGCCGGGCGCGCATTGGCGATCTGTGGCGTGATGCCCAGCAGGCTGGCACCTTCAAATTGCGCCGGCCTGGGAATGCCCGCAATGTCAGTGAGAGTGGGCGCCAGATCGAGCAGACTCACCGGTAAGTCAAAGCTGCCGCCCGGTTCAAACCGTTCCGGGGCACGGATCAACAACGGCACACGGGTGGCCTGTTCCCACAACGCCATTTTGTGCCAATGCAGTTTCTCGCCCAGATGAAAGCCGTTATCCGACCACAGCACAACGGCGGTGTTATCCGCGTATTGGCCAGCGTCCAGCGCCGCCAGGATTTGACCCACCATGGCGTCGGTGTGGCTGCACGCGGCCAGATAGGCCTGCACATGCTGCCGCCACAGTCCGGACTCACGCACGAGGTCGTACTGGTCGTAAAATTTACCCTCGAAAGTGAACGACGGAAAGCGGGCCAGCGCAACGCCAGCCGGGGGAATATCGTCCAGGTCGTCGGCAGGCACTTCGGGCAGTACAACCTTATCCAGTGGATGCAGGTCGAATGCCCATTGTGGCAATCGCCAGGGCACATGCGGCAGGGACAAACCGAGGGCCATAAACCAGGGCCTGGCTCGTTTCATCTTGAGCTGTTCGATGGCGAAATTGGCCGTTACCTGGTCGGCGTGTTCTTCTCCGGGTTCTAACACCCCGTAATCGAAAAAGGTACCGTGGTCTCCGACCGACACCGGCGCATCCTTGTAGGGCTTATAAACATCCCAAAAACGCTTCGTGCCCATCGCGAGATGAAAGACCTTGCCTGTCGATATAGTTTCGTAGCCCGCCTGCGAAAACCAGTACGGCAAAGGGTGTAAGTCGGGAGACTGCATGAGCTGCTGATAGGTTGAATAATCCTCCGAATCATCCACTTTCGTGGATTCCGGTCGCAGCCCCCACAGCGCGGAGGCGCGGCTGGCGACGCACACCGGCACGGAACAGTAGGCGCGATTGAAAGAATACGATTGCGCGCGCAGGCGGTCGATGTTGGGGGTATAGACTCCGGGGTGTGCGCCCAGGTAGCCGACCCAATCATTCAAATCGTCGATGCACAATAAGAGAATGTTCGGTTTTTCGCCTGGCGGTGGAATAGAGGAATCCGTGGCATTTCCGTCGGCAACGACAGTATTCCCCGCATCGCCCTCCTTCGCGCGCCTGGATTGGTTGTACCCCAGGGCAGCGATTGCCGCAGCTGCCGCTGCTCCGGTGAGTAATTTTCTTCGGCGAATTACCATAGCAGGATGAGACCGCGAAATTTGATCAGAGTTGCCTGTGGCCAGACTGGCGTCCAGCATAGCATGGATGCATATCTTTGCAGCTGCACCTGGTCGTCGCTAACGCCTGAGCCGGCGATAGACATCATCCAGCAGCAGGAGCGCCGCTGCGCCGAACAGCAGGTAAAGCCCCGTTTTTGCAATGGGCCGATCAAGGGTGGCGATCGTCGATTCGGTGAAAAAACTCCAGATGAACAGGACCGGAGATAGCAGCAGCACAACACCCATCAGGCGCTGCAGGTGATGCACCACGGCCGTGGGCGTCATAAAGTACCCGGCAACCACGTTTGCGACGCTCGCCAACAGCAGGTAGATATGGGCGGAGCGGTACATCATCCGCGCGGCATCGGGCAGGTCCGCCACGCCCAGAATCCTGGCCATGTATTGTCCCTGGAGTATGAACAGCACCAGCCCCAGGCCGCCGATCATCAGATGACAGTTTCGCCAGCGCACGCCGTCAGCCCTCATCCCAGTAACGGCTCATTTCAAGATAGAGGAAAGAGGCTGTCCAGGTGATCAGTACAAAACCTGTCAGGGCTTCCAGCCCGATAAGGAAACGCAGGTCGCCATGGGGCTCGATATCGCCGATGCCCAGCGTGGAAAAGGTAGTGAAGGAAAAGTAAGCGCAATCCAGCAGGGAGCCGTCGAAATTACCTTTCAGTTGACCCCAACCCTCGGTGTGGTTCATGAAATAAAAGGCGATCGCAAAAACCCATACTTCAACGGCGTGGGCGGTAAGGGCGATTAAGACCCCCAGCACGATGCGAAAGCGGTGGCGTATCCTCAGTTTGGGCAGCAGCAGGGTAATCCTGTGCAGAAACTCATAGTGGATTATGACGGCCAGTCCGACGACAAACATATTAACGGCAATAACGGCGATCACTGGTAGGGCGCTCCTGGCCTGTAGCGGCGCGCTCACTTTAACCTTTTTTTGACCCGGTAAAAAAGCCTGATACCGCCAGTCAGTAAACCTTGCGCTATTGTTCGATGAACAGCGAATCCAGCACGCCAAAGCCACCGTGCACGCCGCCTTCGGTGACCTGTGGCGGCTTTGACCGCACCAGATGGCCGATATGGCCGGGCCGCTGATCGTCCGTGGCCAGGGCTGTGCTGCCCAGGTGCGCAGTAAACAGACCGATCTCACTGACCAATCGCTGTGCTGTTCGGGCGCGACCGTCTCGTACCAGCAGGGTATCTTTCTCCCTGCCCGCAGGATGCAGGCGCTGCATCAGTGTCCATGCAGCGTAGTGCGCTTCGCTCAGGGTATCCAGACGGTGGAGAATGTCTCTGATCGAACAGGCAGTGTCCGCCGCCCTCCCCCTGGTTTTTCAACACCCACTCGCTGAGGTCGCCATCATCGCGCAGGCGCGTTGCCGAGTCGGCGTCGACGCTGCGCATCGGCGCGAACATGGATTGCAGCACGCCGCGCTCGCCGTGGTCGAAGCCCAGTCGCTGTAACAGGCCGCTGTCATCGCCCGCCAGCTGCAGTTGCATGCGCTTGCTGGTGGCCAGTTGCTGTGCAATGGTTGCGTTCAGCGCTACCCGGTGGCGCTCCATGAACACGCGTGTTGCCAGCAGCGCATCGCAACAGCGCCGGGCATCCAGATCCGTCGCGATGTAATCCTGGAACTGGTACCCGGCGCGCAGATAGACCACGTGCAGGGTTCCGCAGCCTTCGAGTTGCAGGCTCTGGTTGGGACCGCTGGACAATTGCTGGTGCAACTGGCGAAAGGTGCGGCGGTGGGTCTGCAGACCGAGGCTGCGCAGCTGGTTTTCCAACAGGCGCTGGTCGAACAGGTTATCTTCGTTGTCCTGTACCACCATCAGAAAGCTGAGCTGCCCCCGATCGCCCAGGTCCCCGGCGATACTTGCGGCGGCATTGGCAATCGCGCGCGCCATGTTGGCTGTCGCCGGGTTGGGAGCCAGCGCCCCGGGCGCAGCGGTGTGCAGGCGCGCATAATCAGAGGGCCAGCGTTGCCGCAAATACTGATGCAGAGACCCCATGCGCTCCCCGAATGGCGCCATCCCGGCGGCTATGCTGTTACATTCGACCAGTCGTGGGCCCAGGCGGGCGTCGACCATAAAGTCACTGCGCTGTAACAGCAGGGGCACGCGCAGTACATCGCCGGGTTGGCGGTGCAGTGCGCGGTGCGTGGACAGCATTTCCGCGAAAAAGGGATCTGCAAAGGCCAGTGCGGCGTGTACATCCTGTATCAACTGGTCGTCCTCGGCCAGTGCCTGAGTCAGCCGACCCAGCAGCGGGGCCGCAACCTCCAGTTGTGCAAACACTGCAGCAGGGATCGGACAGGGAGTAAAACTGAAGGGCACGTGCCGGGTTTTGCCGGGGCCGTCCAGGAAGCACAGGCTCAGCTGCAGTGCCTGGGCAACGGCATCGTCGACAATAGCATTACTGATCAGGTCAGGCATTGAAATAGGAAAAGATGGGCCTGGACTAGAAAATGGGTTTGAATGACTATCGACGATTCACGCAAAGACATCAATGAAAACTTACGCCTATGGAGAGTATTGTCATGAGCAGGAAACACAGTACGGCAGTTTTTGTTTCCTATGCCGTGCTGGTGGCATTCCTCTCGTTGCAACCCGGGGAGGATCTTCTATCGGGTCGTACGATAAAGTGGCGCACTTTATAACCTATGGCATTTTCGCGGTCTTGGCGCATCGCATGAACCTGTTGGGCAGGCAGTACATCTATGTGTGCATTGGCATTGTGGCCTATAGCGGATTGCTGGAGATCGCGCAGTCGTTGGTGCCGGGCAGGGAAATGTCCGCATTCGATCTGTTGGCTAATACCTCGGGAGTGTTACTTGGCGCATTGCTTTGCAATAAACTTTCTGACGGTGTGAGCAGTGAAGGCAAAGACCATGGCATCTCTTGACTATGGCCAACTGAAGAAGTTCCTCTTCAGTTGAAGTGAAAAGCAAGTACCTGCAATGCTATGGGATGTTACTATCCGCATACGGTGGAGATTTTTATATTTTTATCGGGGTAGCTAATGCGACGAATTCGCGGCTTGATTGATCTGACGTTTGATGTAGTGGATGAGACCAATAATCTCGTCGAGCTGACACATGATGAAGTGGTGGCGCGCACGGTGCGTCGTTTTGCTCGCGTAGAGCCGGTGAAAACGGTGGCAAACGTGGTTACCGGTATCCAGGGCGTGATTGCGACCACGGTGTTCAAATCCATTCGAGGGATCAATGGCGCTACTCGCCGGTCTGTCAATGCGCTGGCGGGTGTTGTTGAAACAGGGATGGCACAACCGCTGTCAGGAGAAAAATATGAGCTCGTTACTCCCATGCAATCGTCTGCTGTCGGCAGCGTCAATTGGTGCATCGATTATCTGCAGGCAGCGCTGAATGGCTTTTGGGGTGATTACCTGAGTCAGCGGAATAACACGCTCGCCGAGGGTATGACGCTCCGCTCGCATGGGCGTGCGTTACCAATTTGCGTGGAAAGTTTGGCTGCAGCCTATCCCAATGCTACCAGCAAGATTTGCGTGTTTGTCCACAGCCTTGCGTCGACGGAATGGCTATGGACCTTTTCCTCAGCCGCGTATTATGACGGCGATACGACAACAAGCTTTGGCTCCCGGCTGTACGAGGATCTGGGGTTTACGCCGGTGTACCTCCGCTACAACACGGGCCTGCACATCTCCGACAACGGCCGACAGTTGGCGGAGCTGATCAGTGCGCTGCTGGATAACTACCCGGTGCCTGTAGAAGAGATTGCCCTGATTGGTCACAGCATGGGTGGTCTGGTGGCGCGCAGTGCTGCCAGCTATGCGTCAGCAAACAATCTTTCCTGGGTGGCACTATCTTCGCCATGTGGCCTGTGTGGGTGCGCCCAACCTCGGGGCGCCGCTGGAGAAAGCGGTGCATTTACTGACCGGTGTGCTGCGTAAGGTTGACGCCGCGGGCGCACAGGTTCCCGCGCGAATTCTCAACAGCCGCAGCGCCGGTGTGAAGGATCTGCGCTACGGCTATACCGTTGACGAGGAATGGTTGGGCAAGGACCCGGATGCCGTGTTCGCCAACGCCCGGCTGGACATACCGTTGATCGACGGCGTGGGATATTATTTTTTCGCCGCCACCATTTCAAAAGATACCAGACACCCGGTGGGCAGGTTGCTGGGCGATCTGTTGGTGCGTTTGCCCAGTGCCGCGGGCAAGACGAAGGATACTGCCCGGCGGATTCCTTTTTCCAGTGGCAGGGTATTTCCCGGGATGAGCCATATTCATATCGTGAACCATCCTGATGTCTATGTCGCCCTGCGGGATTTTTTTGCCACTCAAAAGTGAACTTACCGCGGGCGAAAATGCGCGTGACTGGAGAGACTTGCTCAGGCTCAAGCAAAGCGGTCGATGACCCTATCAACACATTGCGCTTGAGCATCCGCATCCAAGCGTTAGCATTGCCAGTCCTGACGTTCGCAATGTTGTCGTGCGCGTCCATGAGCCGGAACAGGAAATTGCACCACTATCGGTCACGGTTCGCGAAGACAACAGCTTCAACCAGTTGTTCAAGCGCTGCGGCCCGGGCTGGACGGGCGGCGACTCGACGTATTCCACTGCGCTATCGTCCGCGCAGGTACTGTGGTTGTTCTCCGATACCTTTATTGGGCCCGTCACACGCGATGGCAAGCGCAATCCGGACGCTGAACTGTTTGTGCAGGGCAATACCCTGGTGCTGCAGGACAAAACCAGCGGTGCAATGACCACGTATGCTGCGCAAGGCCGTGGGCGATAAGGAAGAGACCCAAAGCCTGCCTACGTTTACCCGCTCGCCCTATGATGAAAGCCACTGCCCGGCCGAAAACGTTGTCCAGAAAAACAATGCACGGGCCATGTTCCAGCCCCCGCAATGCCCATCTGCCCAGCATTGCTACTATTGGGGCGGCGCGATGGTGGCTGACAACGGGCAGCTGACGACTTTCCTGCAACTGATGGAGCAAACGGGTTCCGGCATCTTCGATTTTGCCTGGCGCAATAGTGCGATCGCTACATTGCCAGTGGATAAAATAGACACTGCTGAACCTGCGTACGTCAGCGTGCCCAATAATGGCGTGAGCTATGGCGGCGCCGTTATCAGTGACGATGAAAAATACATCTATATCTACGGTATGCGCGAAGAACCTGCCGACAACCCCATTTGCACCGGACACTGCATACATATTGCACGCGCACCCAAACATAAACTGGCGCAGCCCGAAGAATGGCGCTACTGGGGAGTCGCGTCCAGCAGCCCTGGACACTACGACTGGACTGCAAAAGCAGAAGACTCCATACCCATGGCAGGCAATGCGGGCGCGGCAGCAGCACCCCAAACACAGGATCAGCTCGGTGCAAGCAGAGTAAGTCACTGTGGCGACCTGCCTGAGTGCTATGTGATCATCGCCCATCAGTACACCGGCGGCGCATCCGAAAATATCCTTGCCTGGTACGCTGCGCAACCGCAGGGACCGTGGGCAGGCCCGGTGTTTGTGTATCAAACACCGGAGTCGCGGCAGCCGGGGCAACTGTTCACCTATAACGCCAAGATCCATCCTGAATTCACCAACGAGGAAGGCTTGCTGGTTTCCTATGATGTGAATAGCCTGGCGCCCGCCACTGATCCCTTAAGTGCTCTCATTACGGCAGACAGCTATCGGCCGAGGTTTATACGGGTCAAGCTGCATTGGGGCGCGCCAGAAGTGCAATGACGACGGCGCCGCCACAGGGGAACTTCAGTCGGATTTAATCCGTCGGCTTACGGAGTTTCGGTAGGTTCGCGCAGTTTCGTGACGTGCGGGTACAGTGTCTCCAGCACGTCCCATGTTATCCCGGTAAGCAGCGGCAACAACTTGTCCTCGATGCGCTGTTCGGTATCCGGTGCGAGTGGGCCACTGCCGCGAGTGTCCCAGATTGACTGCAGCCTTGTGCGCTGTGCCTCGACAGCGTCAGGTACGGCCTGCAGCCAGCGTGGATGTTCTCGTTTGAGCACGGACTTGCCGCGACCGCGTCCGGCATGCGCGATGATCAGGTAGCACATGACAATGCGCACCACCAGCGCATGCAGTGCGTTCGCATCCCATTCGACCCAGGAATCCGCCGTGCCGGCCACGCGGTTGTAACCAAAGGCCGCAGCTCTCCCGCCAAATGCGCCAGCGATGCCGCCTATAATCATGCCGCCACCGAGACTCAGTCCGCCAACAGCGATGTCGGCCGCCAGACCGCTCAGCATGCCAGTTAATACAGCGCTCAGCAGGGTGACCCTGGTTTCCGATACGCCCTTTTTGGGGTGATAGATGTGGCCCAGTTCGCCCGCGATATCATTTTCCACGGTAGCATCCAAACGATACAGCTTTGCCAACTCTGCCAGTGCCTGCTCCGTGTCGCTGGTCATCGCCTTGCTGAGCGCACGCTCCGCGCCCTGCTGTTTTCTGGGCGCATTTGCTGCTTTCATCAGGCCGCGGGGGACTGTGCCCGGACTACGGGAATCTGCAACAGGCTGCCGCGCGACGGCACAGTGCGCTACGCAGCTTGCCAGTACCTGCATCGATTGATCAAAAACCTGCAGGCCATCCGTTTTCCAGGCGACGATCAGTCGACCCATGAGGCTGCGGCGATCCTGATCCTGCAATGCAGTCTGAATCGCTTCCAGCAGCACGAATTCCTGCACCCAGCAGCGCGTGAACGCATCCAGTGGCAGCACGCTGGCCACCTGCGGGTAGTCCGCGCAGAAGTGTTGCCATTGCTGCACGTCCGCAGCTTCCTGCGCCATGCCCTGGTCGCTGCCCAGTTGGTTGATGAGCACGATCACGGGTTTCTCGATACACTCCAGTAGCTTCATTTCGCTGTCGAGATAAGCTGCTGTTTCGGGAGGTTCTGCCGCGCTCACCAGATAGAGCACGACATCGGCTTCATCCTGCACGGTGCGCAGGACTTTTTGGCTGAAGTGAAACCCGGGGTGTAACCAACGGTCCCACACCTCGGTTAACAGCCAACCCGTGAGCGTCCCCGACTTCTGCAGTCGTTTAAGCAGGCGTTGGCTGTCACCGAAGCCGGGTGTATCCCACAACTTCAGCGACTCACCCTGTGCCGCTTCCTGCCAGGTATAGCGATCGGAAAACTGCGTAACATGGGCTTCATCGCGCACATCCCCCACGTCGCGGCCAAGCAGGGTGCGTGCGAGAGACGTCTTGCCTATATTGGTGTGCGAGGCAAGGACCAGTTCGATACTGCGTTTCGTTAAAGAGTGGTCCATATTACACAGCCATTCGTTCGTCGATTGCAGACCTGAGCGCGCCAACGTAGCTGGTCATCAGCGGCGCTACCAGATCAAAGAACAGCGGATTCTTGTTGACGGTCCTGGCAAAGGAAGTCCACGCCTCGCGCCTCTCGGTGAGGCGCTGTGGATAATCCCTGAAACGGCTGGCGAAGCCGCTTTCATTTACCACAATAATGACAGGCACCTGCGCCGCTGCCAGAGCCGAGAGGAATGCCCCGTGATGCTCGGCTTCCGGCGTGGCCGTCATGTCGAACAGCGCCACAAGGTGGGTCGCGTGCGCCAGGCTTGCTGGCAGACCGCTGAGGTCGTCCTCACCACCCAGCGATGTCGTTGCTGCAAGCTCGATCTGCGGAGAATTATCAAAGGCCAGTTCCAGGATTCTGCGCAGGTTCTGTTCTGCGCTGGCGGCAAGGAATTGCGCGTACGGCAGCACACATATCTGCGTCGATTCGCCGCGCTGGATACGCAGGAGATTGCGATAGTATGGTTCATCGAGCGACAGCGGAAACCGGGCACTCATGCGGTGCGCCCGCCATCCATTCCAGCACGCCAACACGGTGCGCGGCAGCACCACGGTTATGAAGAGCATTATCGCGTAGAGATGAATCCAGGGCGCGGCACTTGCCTGTGCGCGGTCGAGTCCTGCAGCATCCCGCAGTGCCTCCATCTGCGCCACATCCGGAAGCGGGATGCCGGATAGCCACAGCGCGGGGGCAAGCAAGCAGGACAATAAGGTATGCACACTTTCCGTGTTGAGAAAGGTACTGCCCCATTCCACGCGATAATCGAACACCAGCCCGCGCACATACATTCCGATAATCAGAGCAGCGGCGACTGCTGCGCTGGCTGCATGCAGCAGCGTCACTAATCGGGCCGTTGCCAGTGGCAGGCTGGCGCGGGTCCACGCCAGGCCAAAATCATTCAGTGCACGTGACGGTGGGGCCGAAGATAAGGCAGGCTTCTGTAGACGCCTGAAGCGAAAATTCCTGAGCGCTGCGGCTGCACTCCCGGTCCAGCCAGCAGTGCGAGGCGACGCCTTGCGGGATTCGCCCCCGAATAGCCGCAAACAAAGGACGATGTACACGCCGAGGTTCCACAGGATGACCAGCCAGGCCGGTGGTGCCAGCAGATTGAGTTGCGTGCCACTGCCGAAAACGTCGGCGGTGATCCCAACCAGCAGGCCGATGCCAATAGCCAGCAACAACCCTGTGGGGTGCCAGCCCTGCTGCTTGAGAATCCAGTCCACCGAAGCGTGCCTGGCCAAACTGCGGCGTGCCGCTTGCGCCCGCGCAGCGATGAATGCATCCGGCGCGCCCCGTGGGCCAACTGCATCCAGGGCCGTGCGGGTCGCCTCACGCCGGTCGGCTTCGGATAGTCGTTCGTCGTCCGGCGCTTGCGTTTCGAACGATTTCACCAGTAAAACCTGAAGAGCGTCATGCTCGTTCAATTATGCGCACCGCCATAGAAAAATTCTCTATTTCGCCCATTGAAGCACATGCGCCATGGTACAGACCATATGTCCGGGCGTAGATACATACCGGTTTGTGATACCCTGAATTCTCGCAGAGGACCTCTATCAATGAAACCACGTTTGTTGCGCCGCATTCTGCTGGTTATATGTGCGGGGATTGTCAGTATTGGCGCATTTTTCATTTTCAAACCAGCACCACAAAGCCTGTCGGGAGCGCAAATGTCTGCCGTTCCGGTAACTGTCGCCCCGGTCGTCGCACAGGATGTTCCGCTGGAAATTCAGGCCGTGGGAACCGTTATCCCGTTTCAAACCGTGGCCATCAAATCAAGAATAGAGTCGCAGATCGTGGAGGTAAAATTCCAGGATGGTGATCAGGTAAAAAAGGGCGACCTGCTGTTTGTGCTCGATGATCGGACGATCAGGGCGCAGTTTGAAAAGGCCAGGGCGGAGCTGGTCCGGGACAAGGCGCAACTCGAGGATCTGAAACTCCAGTATGAACGGAACAAGTCTTTAACCGAGGGCCGTGCAATCAGCAAGCAGGTAGTGGAAAGCAGCAGATTTGCGGTCGAAGCGCAAGCGGCACTGGTGAACGCTGACCTGGCAGCGGTTGATAATCTCAGTGTACAACTGGGGTATACGCAAATTGTAGCGCCTATTGATGGTCGCACGGGTACGATTACCAGCACCGTCGGTAATAACGTCAAGGTTAATGATGTACCACTGGTAACCATCAACCAGGTCCAGCCCATCCTGGTGCAAACCTCACTACCGCAAAACAACTTCGATAGTGTGCGTCGGGCGATGAACGCAGGCGCCGTGGTTGTAGCGGCAAAAATTGAAAACAGTGCCTGCGGTAGTTACAGGGAAACTGGAGTACATTGACAATACGATCGACAAGGGAACCGGCACATTCGTGGCGCGCGCCCTGTTTGCCAATGCGGATGAATCTTTGTGGCCGGGCATGTTGGTCAGCGTGACACTCACCATCGGGCAGGAAGAAAACGCCATAGTGATTCCTGAAGTAGCGGTGCAGAACAGCTATAGCGGTGATTTTGTTTTTGTTATTGCCGCGGAGAAAGCGCAAAAACGAGCCATCAAGGTAAAGAGCAATATTAACCAGCATGGCAATTATCAGCGATGGTCTCGAAGTCGGAGAGCAGGTTGCAACTGACGGCATCCTGTCGTTGTCAGACGGCACCGCCGTTAGCGTCAGAGCGACAGGAGGCTAAAACCACACGGTGAATATCTCAGAATTTTGTATCCGCCGCCCGGTTTTTACCCTGTTGCTGATGCTGTCATTATTGGTGGCTGGCATAGCCGGCTATCAGACGTTGTCAGTCAGCGCCCTGCCCAATGTCGATTTTCCCACGATCAGGGTGTCTGCCAATCTTCCCGGTGCCAGTGCCGAGACCATGGCAGCCACGGTAGCAACTCCGCTGGAGCGGCAGCTCTCAACCATTGCTGGTATATCGTCAATGACCTCTGCCAGCACACTGGGGGGGACGCAAATAACCATACAGTTCGATTTGAATCGCGACATCGACGGCGCTGCACTGGATGTGCAAAGTGCAATTTCCACCACCCTGCCGAAATTGCCCAATGAAATGCTCACAGCACCCTCGTTTCAAAAGGTAAACCCCGCTGCCGCGCCTGTGTTGTTTCTCGCCATCTC
The DNA here is from genome assembly GCA_963712135.1 of uncultured Gammaproteobacteria bacterium. GTDB lineage: Bacteria > Pseudomonadota > Gammaproteobacteria > Pseudomonadales > Halieaceae > Marimicrobium. The sequence continues at coordinate 344,337 of CAVQGV010000018.1, read as the reverse complement.
CTCCGATTCACTGCCTTTGACCACGGTTTACGATTACGCCAATAACGTCATGGCCGAGCGTATTTCAATGGTGCCGGGCGTGGCACAGGCCGCGATTTACGGCGCGCATAAATATGCCGTGCGCATTCAGGCGGATCCTGAAAAGCTGGCGGCGCAGGGTCTGGGATTCAATCAACTGGGCGAGGCGGTGGCGGCCGCGGCGTCGACGGTGCCGCTGGGAACGGTTTATGGCGCCAAGCAACTGTTTAATATTGACATCACCGGGCAGCCGACCGATGCGGCTGGCTTCAGGGAACTTATCGCGCTATGGAAGAACGGCGCGCCAATCAAGCTCGGCGACATCGCAACCGTAATCAACAGCGTCGAAGATACCCACCAGGCGGGATTCATAAACGGTAAGCCGGCTGTTGTTATCGCAGTTCAGCGCCAGCCTGACGCCAATACCATCGAGGTTGTTGAGCAGGTGCGCGCCCTGTTACCGGGCTTTGAGAGTACGCTGCCCGCCTCAATTAGTATCAAGCCCATGTTCGACCGGTCGGTTTCCATCAAAAACTCGGTTGAGGAAGTGCAAAGAACCTTACTGATCACCTTTGTACTGGTGATAGCGGTTATTTATCTCTTTTTGCGCAGCTTCCGCGCAACATTGATTACTGCATTGGCGGTGCCCCTCTCAATCGCCGCCTCTATTGGCGGCATGGCGGTGCTGGGCTTTTCGCTGAATAACGTGTCCTTGCTGGCGTTGACGCTGTGTGTCGGATTTGTGGTCGATGATGCCATTGTGATGCTGGAAAATATTGTCCGCCATATCGAAAATGGCGTGAAACCTCTGGAAGCGGCGATAAAAGGCGCCAGGGAAATCAGTTTTACCATTGTCTCAATGACGGTGTCACTGATTGCAGTATTCATTCCCGTGTTGTTTATGGGTGGCATCGTGGGGCGAATATTTCGCGAATTTGCCATAACGATCAGTATGGCCGTGCTGTTTTCAGGGCTTATCGCGTTGACCCTGACACCCATGCTGTGCGCGCATATTTTGCGCGCTGGTAAGGCACATGAAGGGAGGAAATTATCCAGCGCGCTGGACGGCGGTTTCCAGAAACTGCTGGGGCATCTACAGAAGCGCATTGTATTTTGTTTTGCGCCATCGCTTTCGCCACGTTAATTCTGACAATCGCACTCCTGGTCGCGAGTGTGGTGGTTTATGTGATTGCGCCCAAGGGCTTTTTCCCCGTGGAAGATACAGGGTTTGTCTGGGTCAACACTGAGGCTGCCCAGGATATTTCCTTCGATGCCATGCTGGCAAAGCAAAAACGTGCCGCCGAAATCGCGCTCGAGAATCCCGCGGTTGCCACTGTGTTTTCATCCGTGGGTGGCGGCACAGTGAATACCGGTCGCATGATGTTCGGGTTAAAGCCGCGCGGCGAACGACCTCCAGTATTTGAGGTGATACAGGAATTGCGACAGGAAATGGGCTCCGTCGAGAGTTTCAGGGCCTACATGCAGCCCATTCAGAATATTCAGATCGGCGGGCGATCCAGCAACAGCCTGTATCAGTACACCCTGCAAGGTAGCGACCTCGATGAGCTGTTATCTCTGGTCCCGGAAATTGCTGGATGAGATATCCGACTGAAGCGATTTTTCTGGATGTCACCTCGGATATGCGGCTCAACAGCCTTGAGAGTGGTCGTAAATGTTGATCAGCAAAAGGCCGCCAGCCTGGGCGTTACCTTTGACGACATTCGGCGCACGCTGTTTAGTGCCTATGGCAGTGAGCAGGTCGCCACTATTTACACCTCCACCGACGACTACGCCGTTATTCTGGAAGTTTCGCAAAGACTTTCAGCGTTCAGTAGACTATATAAACCAGCTGTACGTAACCGGTAGTGAGGGTGGTGCGAGCTCCGTACCGCTAAGCGCGTTCGTGACACTGTCCCGTGGCACCACCGCGTTATCCATCAATCACCAGGCGCAACTGCCGTCGGTTACCATAGCCTTTAACCTCGCGCCCGGTAGTGGCGCTGGGACAGGCCGTCGATAGAATCACTGAAATACAAAGTGCAGCAAATATGCCCGGCAAGATTACGGGAAGCTTCCAGGGCACGGCGCAGGCATTCCAGGAGTCGCTTGACGGACAAGGTTATTTGCTGATTTTTACGGTGCTGGTGATCTACATCATACTGGGCATGCTGTACGAAAGTTTTATCCATCCGATCACGATATTGTCCGGCTTGCCTTCAGCGGGCCTGGGCGCGGTATTGTTTCTGATGTTGTTTGGGATCGAGGTCAGCGTCATTTCGATCATCGGAATCGTGTTGCTGATCGGTATCGTCAAGAAGAATTCCATCATGATGGTGGATTTTGCCATCAACGCTCGCCAGGAAGGAATGTCGCCGGAGGACGCCATCATCCAGGGCTGTCTGTTGCGTTTCCGCCCGATCATGATGACGACGATGGCGGCGATTTTCGGCGCGTTGCCCATCGCCATCGGCGCCGGCGCCGGTTCGGAGCTGCGTCAACCCCTGGGCATCGCGGTGGTTGGCGGACTGCTGACGTCACAATTGCTGACGTTATTTATTACGCCCGTGGTGTACCTGTATCTTGAGTCCCTGTCCAACAATATAGGCAACCGTTGGCGTACTGGCATGCCCCAGTAAAATGCTCAGGAGTTTTTCGAGGTCTACACCAAACAGCAAATGGGAATCTTTCGGTCTGCGCACCTGCCCGCGGGACCCCTGTTTACCATACTGAACCCGCTACACTCAATGTCGCCAGCCGCGCACAAATACGGCATGCGCTGTGCTAGACTTTTACGCCATAGCCCGCCATTCATGCGGACCTACTGGAGACTGATAATCATGCATACTGACCGTAACTCTGAACTGCAGCGGACGGAGAAATTCCCGTCTTCCCGGGTAGCGGTGTTCACCGCGATCATGGCGCTACTTGCCAGTGGCTGTGCCATGAACGAAACGCAGCAGCGTACAGGCACCGGCGCAGCGATCGGGGCACTGGGGGGGGCGCTGATCGGCACCAGTCGGGAGAGCGCGGCGATTGGCGCCGCCGTCGGCGCAGCCGGCGGCTTTCTCTTTGACCAGTACCACCAGCGGGGGATGCGCAAGCTGGAAATAGCGGCTGTGACAGCGCAAACTAGCGCCTGCGACGTGCTCGAATCAATAATGCCACAACTACCGGCTGGTATTCATAGTATCCCGCAACATACGGCGAACATCGATTAAGCCGTCTTACAGGAGCGACTGCAGACACATTGGAAACGGGTTGGCTTATTGCGCGTGGTACCTTTAATTGCACCGGGCGTTTTTTCGACCGCAAGTGACGGTATTACGCTGCAGTAACTGCCAACGCTTGAGACGCCTAGCGCCCTTGTAACGTCTGGCTCTGTCGAGTCAGGACACGGACTATACGATGTCGCTCGGGCCTTTTGCTACGGCTTTTTTGAAGGCGCAATCCGGTTCCACGAAGCGATCTCCGGATGGCAAGAACCATAGGGACCTGGTTTGCGCGCCTGCGGGAATCGACCAGGCTGGAAGCCGTCGAAGTTTTTGTCAGCTACTGAAGGCAAACCCCCAGTACATGAGCGAGGGCCCGATAGACGCGCTATACCGGGCGTTGATGCCCCGCTGGCCATGCGCTAAATAAGCGGCCAGAGCCTGAGCTATCCCCACATACATTTATATACACAATAATTTCCGAGGTAGCGTCGTATCGACTTCTGGACTGTCTCTTGTACGGCGTCCATCGATGCGTCGGCGCGTCGAGAAGTTGCCATGAGCGTGAATGCATCCAATAGCCGAGGTTCATATATTTCCCTGACGAGCGATGTCTTTACACTCCGCCTGGCGATTGATCCTGCGTCCCGACTGAACCGGTAGCATCGACGACCACGCCTGGCGACTTGGCGTATCAGCATGCGAGACATGCGGTTTACGGGACGAGCGTGTACCCATCAACGGCCCCTTAGTAAACTGCTGAAATTACGGCGCAGCGAATACGCAGCACCGCAGGCATAGGTCTGGCTGACGTTACCTGATACCTAGGCGTACGCCAGTGACAGCGCGAAGGATACCAGCTACATAGGTGAATTGGGTAGAAGCCTATGTGAAATGAGCTGAATGAATAAATATGGTGCCCAGAGACGGAATCGAACCGCCGACACGGGGATTTTCAATCCCCTGCTCTACCGACTGAGCTATCTGGGCAAGCTTGCGGAACCGCAAGTGGCGCGTATTAAACCCGTATGGGCTGCGTGAGTCAAGCCGCCGCTGGATTGCGCTGCGAGGCTATTTTGTCGGCGGGACATACCCCTCTGCGCGGTCGAATTCCTCGCCTGAAAAGAACTTGTCCATCTCCCCCTGCAGGTACTTGCGCGCCGCCGGATCGACCAGGCTCAGGTGCTTCTCGTTGATCAACATGGTCTGGTGGCTCTGCCAGTCCTGCCAGGCCTGTTTGGATACGTGCTCGAATACTTCCTGACCCTTGGGGCCGGGGTACGGGGGCGCGTCCAGCCCCTCCATCTCCTTCTGGTACTTCTTGCAGAAAACCATGCGGGACATACTCAATACTCCGTGTGTGGGTCCGTTTGTGTGTCAGCGCCGGCCAGTTGTTCCAGCAGGGCGGCGACCGGCGCCGCCAGGCCGATTTGCGGGGGCTGGCGCAGGTTATACCAGAGCTGCCGGGAGGCTTCCATCACTGCGTGCGGGGTGACATCCAGTTCCACCACCACCGGTGTGATATCCAGGTGGTAGTGGCTGAAGGTATGGCGAAAGCCCGCCTGGATTTCTACCCTGGCGGGCTCTGCGCCCCACAAGTCCAGGCACCGTTGGCTGCCGGCCTCGGGGGTGGCGATCTTCGGGGAAGCACCACAGGCCTCCCCAGATACCGCTGGACGGGCGCTTCTCCAGCCAGATCTCGCCCTCGCTGCTGCGCGCAATGAGGAAGTGGGTGGATTTGACCGGCATTGCCTTGCGCGGCTTCTTGCCCGGATAGTTGCGCTGGTCAGCGTGTGCCAGCGCCTGGCAGTCACTCGCCAGCGGACAGATTTCGCAGGCCGGCGACGAGCGCGTGCAGAGGGTCGCGCCCAGGTCCATCATCGCCTGGGTGTAATCGGCGCAGCGCTCATGGGGCGTGTATTGCTCGGCGATGTCCCACAGCCGCTGGTGCACGGCGGATTCACCGGGCCAGCCCTCTACCCGGTGGTAGCGCGCCAGCACCCGTTTTACATTGCCATCGAGAATGCTCGCCCGCTGCCCGCAGGCGATACTCAGGATGGCGCCGGCGGTGGAGCGGCCCACGCCGGGCAATTCGCACAGGCCTTCGAGCGTGTCGGGAAACTGTCCGTGCAGTTCGTTTGCCACCTGCTTGGCCGCCTTGTGCAGGTTGCGCGCCCTGGCGTAATAGCCGAGCCCGGTCCACCGGTGCAGCACCTCGTCCTCGGGCGCGTCTGCCAGTGCCTGCACATCCGGGAAGGCCGCCATAAAGCGCTCGAAATAGGGGATGACGGTCTTTACCTGGGTCTGCTGCAGCATGATTTCCGACACCCACACCCGATAGGGGCTGGTATCGCGCTGCCAGGGCAGGTCCTTGCGGCCGTGCTGGTCAAACCAGTCAAGGATGCGTTGGTGGAAGGGTGCGGGGCTGGGCATGGAGCGTATTTCGAAGCGGACAACAGCGCCACAGGGTAATGCCTCACCTGCCATAGTGCCAGTGAATTGAGAGTTGCATTCCCCTATAATGACGGGGCTTCGGGGGGCATGGTTTCCCCGCATTCAAACCGAGTGGAGAGTCCGATGGCTGCGCGCAAAGCCACAGTAACGCGAGACACGCTGGAGACCCGGATCACCGTCTCGGTCAATCTGGACGGTACCGGCAAAACCAAATTTGATACCGGTATTCCCTTCCTCGAGCACATGCTGGACCAGGTCGCGCGTCACGGTATGGTGGACCTGAATATCAAAGCCAAGGGCGACCTGCACATCGATGATCACCACACGGTGGAAGACATCGGCATCACCCTGGGCCAGGCCGTGGCCAAGGCAGCGGGTGACAAGAAGGGCATCACTGCGTTACGGGCATGCCTATGTGCCGCTGGATGAAGCGCTGTCGCGTGTGGTGATCGACTTCTCCGGTCGACCCGGGCCTGGAGTTTCATGTGCCTTTTACCCGCTCGGCGGTGGGCGGCTTTGACGTGGACCTGTTCCTGGAGTTTTTCCAGGGCTTCGTCAATCATGCCCTCGTGACCCTGCACGTCGACAACCTGCGCGGCGATAACAGCCACCACCAGGCCGAGACTGTATTCAAGGCCTTTGGTCGCGCCCTGCGCATGGCACTGACGCTCGATCCGCGCATGGCGGGGATCACGCCCTCCACCAAGGGTGTGTTGTAAACGGGCGCCCGGAAGGGAATCCCGGCTATGAGTGCCCGGTTATGAGCACCCGATTATGAGCATCAGTGTCGCCGTCATCGATTACGGCATGGGTAACCTGCATTCCGTGGCCAGCGCGCTGCAGCACGTCGGTGCGGACAAGGTGCTGGTGACCCATGACGCCGACCTGATCCGCCAGGCCGATCGCGTGGTATTTCCCGGTGTGGGCGCCATTCGCGATTGCATGGCGGAGATACGCCGTCTCAAATGCGATGAACTGCTGACGCGCGCCCTCACCGAACAGCAGGTACCGGTGCTGGCGATCTGTGTCGGCCTGCAGGCGCTGATGACCCGCTCGGAAGAAAATGATGGCGTGGATTGCCTGGACATTATTCCCGGCGAGGTGCGTTACTTTGGCAATCCGCTGAAGGATGCCGCGGGTCAGCGCCTGAAAGTGCCGCACATGGGCTGGAACGAAGTGCGCCAATGCATGGATCACCCGCTGTGGGCAGGTATTCCCGACATGAGCCGCTTTTACTTCGTACACAGTTATTACGTGCATGCGCAGGATCGCAGTCTGTTGGCAGGCAGTGTGCAATACGGTGTCAGCGCCGATGCGGCCCTGGCCCGCGACAATCTGTTCGCGGTGCAATTCCACCCGGAGAAAAGCGCCGACGCCGGGCTGCGGTTGCTGAAAAATTTTCTACAGTGGAACGGGCAATGCTGATCATCCCCGCAATCGATTTGAAAGACGGGCAGTGCGTGCGCCTGCGCCAGGGCCTGATGGAGGACAGCACGGTCTTCTCCGATGACCCGGTGGCGATGGCGGCGCGCTGGGTGCGGGCCGGTTGCCGGCGCCTGCATCTGGTGGACCTGAACGGGGCATTCGCCGGTGAGCCGGTGAACGGCGCCGTGGTGACCGCCATTGCGGCTGCGTATCCGCAGCTGCCGATACAGATCGGCGGCGGCATCCGCAACCTCGACACTATCGAGCATTACATCAAAGCCGGTGTCAGCTATGTGATCATCGGCACGAAGGCGGTCAAGGAGCCGGAATTTGTCGCCGAGGCCTGCGCCGCGTTTCCAGGCAAGGTCATTGTGGGACTCGATGCCAAAGACGGACTGGTCGCCACCGATGGCTGGGCCGAGGTCTCCACGGTGCGCGCCACCGATCTGGCGCGTCGTTTCGAAGCCGACGGCGTGGCGGCGATTGTCTACACCGATATCGCCCGCGACGGCATGATGCAGGGTGTAAACGTGCAGGCGACGGTGGCGATGGCGCAGGCCTCGCGCATTCCGGTGATTGCCTCCGGCGGCATCACCAATCTCGATGACATCCGCGGCCTGCTCGCGGTGGCGCACACCGGCATTTGCGGCGCCATCACCGGCCGCGCGATTTACGAGGGCACGCTGGATGTGGCCGCAGCACAGCGCCTGTGCGACGAGGCGGCGGTCTAGTCATGGGCCTCGCCAAACGCATTATTCCCTGCCTGGACGTGGACAACGGACGCGTGGTCAAGGGCGTCAATTTTGTCGACATACGCGATGCCGGCGATCCCGTGGAAATCGCCATGCGCTATAACGAGCAGGGCGCCGACGAGGTGTGCTTTCTCGATATCACCGCCAGCCACGAGGGCCGCGATACCACTGTCCACACGGTAGAGCAGATTGCCGAGCACGTGTTCATTCCGCTCACTGTTGGTGGCGGCATTCGCTCGGTGGAGGATATTCGCACCATGCTCAACGCCGGTGCCGACAAGGTGAGTATCAATACTGCGGCTATCCACAACCCTGAACTGGTGCGTGAATCGGCCCGGCGTTTTGGCTCCCAGTGCATTGTGGTGGCGATCGATGCCAAGCGGGTGGACGATGTGGATGGCAAGCCGCGCTGGGAGATATTCACCCACGGTGGTCGCAAACCCACCGGCATTGACGCGGTGGCCTGGGCGGTAAGAATGGCGGAGCTGGGCGCGGGGGAGATCCTGCTGACCAGCATGGATCGGGACGGCACCCGCAATGGTTTTGAACTGGGTGTGACGCGCGCCATTACCGATGCCGTAGAGATTCCGGTGATCGCCTCCGGAGGCGTGGGCACGCTGGACCATCTGGTTGATGGGATCATAAAAGGTGGCGCCGATGCGGTGCTGGCGGCCAGTATTTTCCACTTCGGCGAGTACACTGTGCCGCAGGCCAAGGCCTACATGGCCGCGCGCGGCATAGAAGTGCGGCGCTGAGCAGCAGGTACCTGCCTTGCGGCAATGGGGCTAGGACTCGCCCGCTTCTTCAGGCACCAGTTTCTTATCACGCATCCCAAGTATGTTCAGCCCCTTTAACAGCGCCAGGGCCTCGTATAGCTGGTTGTCGTCTGCGAGCAGCTCGCTTGAAGACTGTTTGTCTTTCTTTTCCTCGCTAGTGCCGTTGCCATTATTGAGGTGGCCGGACAGGTCCGCTTCGGTGATCTGTTGTGGGTCGTTGTAGGCGGTGATGGTGGCGCGCTCCACCACAATGTCCGGCACTATTCCCTCGGCCTGTATAGAGCGGCCATTGGGCGTGAAGTACAGCGCGGTGGTGAGCTTGATCGCGCGGGAGTCAGACAGCGGGAGAACGGTTTGCACCGAGCCTTTGCCAAAAGTCCGGGTGCCCATGAGCACGGCACGGCTGCGATCCTGCAGTGCGCCGGCGACAATCTCCGAGGCGCTGGCCGAGCCCTGGTTGATGAGCACGACAAGGGGCACGCCATTAGTGACGTCGAGTGGGTCGGCGTCAAAGCTCGTGTCGGAGTTGTCCAGGCGCCCTTCGGTGTAGACCACGTTGCCACCGTCCAGAAACAGACCTGCCACATCGACACTGGCGCGCAGGATGCCGCCGGGATTGTTGCGCAGATCCAGTACCAGGCCCTTGAGTGTCTGCTCGGCCATCAGTTTTTCCAGCGCCTTGCGCACGTCCGCCCCTGTGCTGTTCTGGAACTGGGCCACCCGGATGTAACCGTAACCGGGCTCCAGCCAGCTCTGGCGTACGCTGGCGACCTTGATGGTATTGCGTACCAGGGTGACTTCAAAGGGTTGGCTCTCGCCGGGCCGCCCTATGGAGAGCTCAATTTTACTGCCCTTGGGACCGCGCATGATGTCGATGGCTTCATTCAGGGTCATGCCCTTCACCGGGACATTGCCCAATTTGAGAATCATATCGCCACTTTGCAGACCTGCTTCTGCCGCAGGAGAGCCGTCGATGGGTGAGATGATTTTGACATAGCCGTCTTCCATTCCCACCTCCAGACCGAGACCGGTGAATTCGCCGGAGGTGTTGTCCTGTAAATTCTGGAATGCGTCTTCGGTCAGGTACGCCGAGTGCGGATCAAGGCCCATCAACATGCCCTGGATGGCGTACTCCAGCAACGTGCTGTCATCGATGTCCTCGACATAACCAAGGCGGATCTGGTTGTACACTTCCGCGAAAGTGCGTAATTCATCCAGGGGTAGCTTGCCCTGCTCCTCCACCGCCCACAGGGGTGCGGAGACGGCCAGTACGAGAGCGGCGGCAATGCTCGCCACCGAGTTACGGAGCATGAAAAGAGAGCGCATGGGGATCGCCTGGAAGACCGGTAACCTGAAGAGTGACAGTTTACCCTATTCTTCACCATGAGTGCCAAGCGGGTTCGCGCTCTCGAACTCAGTGTTTACACCACTTCGAAGGATCAATGGGTTTGCCGTCATGGCGAATTTCAAAATACAGGGCGGTCTGGTCTTCTCCGCCAGTATTGCCCACCGTACTGACCGGCGTGCCGGCGGTGACCCACTCGCCCACCTCTCGCAGCAGACTCTCATTGTGGGCGTACAGGCTCATATAGCTGTCGCCGTGGTCGATGATCATTAGCAAACCTGAGCCGCGCAACCAGTCGGCGTACACGACCCGACCGTGGTGGATGGCCCTGACGGTAGAGCCTTCCTTGGCCGGTATAGTGATTCCCTGCCAGCGCATTTTGCCCTCGTTGCGCGGGCGGTTGAACAGGTTGCTGGGTTTGCCGTCAAGCGGCCAGGGCATTTGGCCCTGGGCACTCTTGAAAGCCGCATAATTGGCTGGCACCTGCAGATCGACTATCGCCTTTTCGATGGCGGCCAACAGGTCTTCCAACTGCTTTCGATCCTGCTCTTTTTGTTTAAGCTGGGCACTCTTGGTGCTGATGCTGTCGTTCAGTTCCGCCAGAGCCAGTTTCTGCTTGTCCTGCGCTGCGGTGAGATCGGCCTGTTGTTCTGCCAGGGTCTGGCCACGTGTTTTTAGTTCCGACAGGGTGGTATCAATGCGTAGCTGTAGTTCCTCCAATTCCCTGAGGGTTTTCCGGTACTGTTCGAGCAGGGTGTTGCGAGCCCGGAAAAAATAGCGGTAGTAGCCCAAGGTTCGAGCCACCGTGTGCGGGTTTTCCTGATTCAACAGTATCTTGAGCTGCCCCTGGCGGCCCATCTGCCACGCAGTCTTCAATTCCAGGGCAATGCGCGCCTGTTGCTGGTCGCGGGCCTTCTCACGTTCGCTGCGTTGCTGCTCCAGATCCGCCAGCTCCTTTGCGCCGGCTTCCAGTGCCCCCTGATTCTCAGCTATCTCGCGTTGCAGTGAACCCAGCTCTACCTCAGCCTCGCGCAGTTGCTGCTGCAGTTTGTTGTGGCGGTTGCTGGCATCGGATATTTCCGACGTGATGCGCTTTATATCGACTTCCAGTAGTTGCAGCTGCTCGCGGGTCTTTTCCTCATCAGTTTGAGCCTGGCTTTGGCGTGACAAGCCCGCCAGCAACAGGACTGACAACAGCACTGACAGAAAAAACTCGCCACATGGACGATTGTGGCAGCGCAAACCTCGGTGTGTCAGGCATCAACATTTACCGCGAGATGTTGGGCCTTGCGCGTCAAGCGGGCGTTATTGCCAGGTCACAACCGGTCATCTCCACCGGCTTGGGCAAACCCATCAGGCCCAGCAGGGTCGGAGCGATATCTGCCAGTATGCCCCCCGAGGGCTTCAATGCCAGTTGCTTTGGCCCGATATAGACCAGGGGCACCAGCTCTGTGGTGTGCTGGGTGTGACGCTGGCCGGATGCGTAATCAAGCATCTGCTCACAGTTGCCGTGATCGGCGGTGATCAGCGCCTGTCCACCCACCTGCAGCAGGGCGTGCTCCACTCTGCCCAGGCATTCGTCGAGCGTCTCTACCGCCTTAACGGCCGCGGTCGAAGACGCCGGTGTGACCCACCATGTCGCCGTTGGCATAGTTGCACACGATCAGATCGATACCTGCCTGAGAGTAATGGCCTCGACCAGTTTGTCGGTCAGTTCCGGCGCGCTCATTTCCGGCTTGAGGTCATAGGTTGCAACGTCGGGCGAGGCGATGAGCATGCGCTCTTCTCCCGGAAAGAGTTCCTCGCGCCCGCCACTGAAAAAGAAAGTCACGTGGGCATACTTCTCCGTTTCCGCAATGCGCAATTGGCTCATGTGGCGTTTGGCCAGATAGTCACCCAGAACATTTTCCAGTTTTTCCGGACCGAAAGCACAGCTGGCGTCGATATCCTCCGCATACTCTGTCAGTGTCACAAACGCAGACAGGCGCGGCACCACCTTGCGCTGAAAATGGTTGAAACCTTTGTCGACAAATGCACGGGTCAGTTGCCGCGCGCGATCAGAGCGGAAATTCAGGAACAGCACGGTGTCGTTATCGCTAACAACGGCTGCATCCTGCTGGTTGCTACAGATTACCGTGGGCAACACGAATTCGTCGCTTTCGTCCCGCTGGTAGGCGGCACGCAGGGCCTCGGCAGCATTGTCGGCATGGTGCTCGGCGGCTCCCTCGGTGAGCAGCCGGTAGGCGCGTTCGATGCGGTCCCAGCGGTTGTCCCTGTCCATGGCGTAGTAGCGGCCGCAAAGAGTGGCTGTGCGGCCACAGCCCAGTTCTGCGAACAGGGCATCCGCTTTCTCCAGAGAAGGCCCGGCGCTGCGCGGCAGCGTATCGCGGCCATCGAGGAAGGCGTGCAGATATACACGCTTTGCTCCACGGGCGGCGGCGAGGCGAATGGCAGCGAAGATTTGCTCCTCGTGACTGTGTACGCCGCCGGTAGAGAGCAAACCGAAAATGTGCACTGCCCCGCCAGCAGCGATGGCCTTGTCGATAGCGCCGGTGAAGGCCGGATTACGGTTGAAGCTGCCATCTCTGATCGCCTGGTCGATGCGCGAGATGCTCTGGTAGATCACACGGCCTGATCCCAGGCTCATATGGCCCACCTCGGAGTTGCCCATCTGCCCGCCCGGCAGACCCACATCCTCCCCGGAGGCCGAGATGAGTGTGTGAGGAGCCTGGGCCCACAGCCGATCCCACACGGGAGTGTTGGCGCAGGCGATGGCGTTGTCTTTTTTTTCCTCACGGTAGCCCCAGCCATCCAGCACGATCAGGACAGTGGGTTTCTTACGACTTTCGCTCATGTATGTTTCCGACCAGACCGGGTCTTTGCAGGGGGTGTTAAAGCGCGCCATTTTAACCTGTCTCGGATGACAGCGCATTGTCTCTGTGCGCGGACTCGGTTACTGTCGCCGAGCTTGTCACCCAGGGCTGGTTGCCTCTGGACAGACCCTGTATACTTGCGGCCCTTTAAATCGGTGCGACATGCGCTAACCGCGCAGTAAACACGCGCAGTCCTCGCGTGACTGCCGCTGTTGCCGCCAACGGGTACAAGCTGGCAAAACCATGGCACTATTTTTCGAATTTCTCGCGCAGCAATGGATGCTGGCGGCCGCGCTGCTGGTGGTTATTGCGCTGCTGATCATGCACGAGGCCCGCAAGTCTGGCCCGTCGCTTTCGCCCCAGCAGGCGATCAGTTTGATCAACGCTGAAGAAGGCGTCTTTGTCGATCTGCGTGAAGTCGCCGAGTTCAGGAAGGGACACATCGTCAGCGCGATAAATATCCCTGCGGCCAAATTGCCCGAACGCATGGTCGAACTGGAAAAGTACAAAGACAAACCGATTGTGCTGGTGTGCAAAATGGGTCAGCAGTCGAGTGCGGCGGGCAAACAGCTCAAGGAAGCAAATTACGGGCAGGTTTACAAAATGACCGGCGGCATGATGGAGTGGGGTAACCTGCAGCTGCCCACGGTCACCTGATACAAACTGCCCTCTATGAGTATAGGCGTCACTCTTTATACCACGCGATTCTGTCCCTACTGTATTCGGGCGCGGAGTCTGTTGGATGATAAAGGTGTCGTCTACAACGACATCGCGGTCGACAATGACCCCCGGTTGCGTCGGGAAATGATGGCGCGCAGCGGGCGCACCACTGTGCCGCAAATATGGGTAGGAGAGCAACACATAGGCGGTTGTGACGATCTCCTGTTGCTGGAGCGCCAGGGCCTGTCTGGATGAATTTCTTGAGCGGGTGCGTTTGGCGCCCTGATATTTTTAGCGAAGTATGGGAGGTTGGCTTGATGGCCGAGGAACAAGCAGCACAGCAACAGCAGCAGTTTACGGTGCAGCGTATCTACACCAAGGATTTGTCTTTTGAGTCCCCCTCGACGCCGGCAGTATTCAAGAAACAGTGGCAGCCGAAGGTCACAGTCGAACTGAACACCAAAAGCGAAGCAATTGATGCGGAGGGCAACTTTGAGGTCGTGCTGTCGATTACCATCACAGCCAAGGTCGAAGAGGAGACCGCTTTCCTGATCGAGGTGCAGCAGGCCGGCATCTTCTATGTCAGGGGTTTTGAAGGTGAAGATCTGCGGCGTATTCTCGGTACGGCGGCGCCCAACGTGCTCTTTCCCTATGCCCGTGAGACGATCGATACAGTCTGTGTGAAAGGGGCATTTCCGGCAATCATGCTGGCGCCGGTAAACTTTGATGCGGTGTATCAGCAGGCTCTGATGCAGTCACAAGCCGCAGCGAAAGGCGGCACGGTGGCCACCCACTGAAACAGGCCGTGAAAACGGTTTGAAGGGGCTTAGGCCAGTTTTTATTGGGCCTAAGCATAAGTGAGTGTTTGCTTATTCGAGTCCGGGAAAGTCCAGCTGGCGCAGGCCCTCATAGACCACCAGGGCGGCGGCATTGCTCAGGTTGAGGCTGCGGCTGTGGAGTTTCATCGGAATGCGAAAAGTGCGGCCAGCCCCCAGGCTGTCCAGCAAATGTTGGGGTAGACCACGGGTCTCCGGGCCAAACAGGATGGCATCGCCAGCGCGGTAGCTTATCTGGTGATAGGGTGTGCTGCCTTTGGTCGTGGCGGCGAAGATCCGCGCGTCGCCCTGTTGCTGACGAAAACTATCCATGTCGGGGTAGATCTGGATATCCGCGAACTCGCGGTAGTCCAGGCCGGCGCGCCGCATCTTCTTGTCGTCCAGGTCGAAGCCCAATGGCTCAATCAGGTGCAGCGAGCATCCGGTGTTGGCGCACAGGCGAATGATATTGCCTGTATTGGGTGGAATCTCAGGCTCAAACAGGACAATGTTCAGCATGAGGTCGAGCTATCCGGGCAGGTTGAGCGACTAGAGTTCCAGATCCTTCATCTTACGGGTGAGGGTGTTGCGTCCCCAGCCCAGCAATTCGGCGGCATCCCGTTTGCGTCCCTGTGAATGTTGCAGCGCCACTTGAATCATTACCTTTTCAAACGCCGGAACGGCCTCCTGCAGGATTTGCTGCTTGCCTTGTACCAGCTCATTGCGCGCCCAGCGAAAAAGTAGATCCGGCCAATCCGACTGTTCGTTGGGCGCTGGCCGCGTCGAGCCTGAGCCGAGCTCCGGTGGTAAATCACTCAGGTGCACTTCCCGGCCGGAGGCCATCACGGTGATCCAGCGGCAGCAGTTCTCCAGCTGCCGTACATTGCCTGGCCAGTCGAGGCTGACCAGAAATGCCTCGGCTTCGGGCAGCAAAATTTTCGTTTCTCCACCCAGCTCCCTGGCGGCCTGCTGGAAGAAATATTTCATCAGCGTGGGGATGTCCTCCCGCCGCTCAGCGAGCTTGGGAATATGTATGCGGATCACGTTCAGGCGGTGGAACAGATCCTCCCGAAAGGCGCCTCGTTGCACGAGACCTTCCAGATTCTGGTGGGTGGCAGCGATAATGCGTACATCGACCTTGATCGGAACATGTCCTCCAACCCGATAGAATTCGCCGTCGGCGAGTACCCGCAACAGGCGGGTCTGCGTCTCGGCGGGCATGTCGCCAATCTCATCCAGGAACAAAGTCCCGCCATCGGCCTGTTCAAAGCGTCCTTCGCGTTTGCTGTTAGCGCCGGTAAACGCGCCTTTTTCGTGACCAAACAATTCTGACTCCATCAGGTCTTTGGGAATGGCAGCCATATTGAGGGCGATAAAAGGTGCATTGGCGCGGGGGCTGTGGCGATGCAGGGCTCGGGCCACCAGTTCCTTGCCGGTACCGGACTCGCCGTTTATCAGGACGGTGATATTGCTCTGTGCCAGGCGCCCGATGGCGCGGAAAACCTCCTGCATGGCGGGTGCTTCACCGATGATTTCGGTCTGCGGGAGCTCTTCGGGGGGTGGTACGTTGCCACGTTTTTCGCGGGCGTGGGCAAGGGCGCGCTCAGTAACGGCGATCATCTCGTCCAGGTCGAAAGGTTTGGGCAGGTACTCAAAAGCACCCTTTTGGTAAGACGCCACTGCGCTGTCCAGATCTGAGTGAGCGGTGGTGATGATCACCGGTACGTGGGGATAGCTCTCGCTCATACTCGCCAGTAACTCCAGCCCATTGGTCCCGGGCATGCGAATATCGCTGATGATGACATCCGGCTGGCCTGACGCGAGTTGTTTGAGCAGTTCATCGGCGTCCGCAAAGCTCTCATTCGCTATGCCTGCCTGGGTGAGGGCTCGTTCCAGGACCCAGCGAATCGAACTGTCATCGTCTGCAACCCAGACTTTAGCGCGCTTATGCATGGTGTGATTCCATTGGTAAATAGAAAGTGAAGCGGGTTTCTCCAGGGCGACTTTCGCACTCGAGCACGCCGCCGTGTAGATGAATGATGGACTGTGCAATTGACAGGCCCAGGCCGGTGCCATCGGCGCGTCCGGTGACCATGGGTGCGAAAACCGCAGGCAGCAATTCGGCAGGAATCCCGGGACCGTTATCGATGATGTCAACCCGGCAAACAAGCCGGTGTAATTGCGCGCCGACGCTGAACTGCCGTTGCGAGCGAGTGCGCAGGAGGATCTCACATTTATTGGGGTTTGCTGCGGCCTGCAGGGCATTGCGCATGATATTCAGCACCGCCTGAATCAGCTGCGCTCTATCACAGGGAAACTCCGGCAGGCTCGGGTCGTAGTCCCGGATAATGGTAACGCAGTTGTCTGATTCGGCGGTGATCAGGTTGCGCACATGCTCCAGAATCTCGTGTATGTTGAGCGGTTGCGGGTCCAGTTGGCGATTGGGACCCAGCAATCGATCGACAAGATCCCGCAAACGGTCCGCCTCACGGATGATGATGCGTGTGTACTCGGCCAGGTCTTCGTTGGGTAGTTCCCTGGCCAGCAACTGGGCTGCACCGCGCACTCCGCCCAGGGGGTTCTTGATTTCATGGGCCAGGCCACGGATCACCGCCCGACTTGTTTCCTGGGCTTGCAGCAGGCTTTCATCCCGACTGATTTTAAGTAGCCGGTCGACCGCCATGAGTTCCACCAACAGGCTGAATACCCCCTCACTATTGGTGATCGGCGTGACGATCACATCGACATGAATCTCCTGACCTGAATGCAGCATCAGCGACACATTGCGACTGGCATGTGGGCTCCTGCTGGTCAGCGCGTGTTCCAGGGTTGCCAGCCACTCCCTGGGTTGCAGTACCAGTTTGCCGGCGTATTGCCCGATACAGCGTGCTTCGGAAGTTTCCAGCAGGGCCTGCCCCGCGACGTTGAGTGCAGAGACCCGCAGCTTGTCATCCAGTGCCACGATACCCGTACTGATACTGTCCAGTATGCCCTGGTCCTGCTTCATCCTTGCCTCATGTGTGGGTGGGGCCTCGTTCGGTCGGGCTGCGAATGGTGATTCGCGGGTCTAAGCCGCCAATAGGCCTTCTTCCATATAGTCTTAGCAAAAATGGAGCCAGAATGACGTGGCGGAGCGTGAAAAAACTTTGAATGCCTGAATATTGTGCAGACCACGAAAGTAAGCGCCCGCATACATGCTACATACAGAGTAGCCAAGTGCTTTAGGATAATTCAGGCAGTATGGTAAATGGCCTTTTCAGCGCACTATGCACCATGATGGTGCATTATCGGTTGGGCGCTGTCCAGCTTAAATATTACTTGGGCTGCGGCCTGGGTGGTCGCGGCTTGGCCGGCGGAGTGGACCTGGCAGGGGAGTTTACCGATGGTCGCTGCACGAAAACACGCACCGGTGGAGAGATTGCCAACGTCTTGCCAGAGTCATCGATCACCCCGACAGTGAGATCGTGCTGACCGCGATACACATTGGTCAGGCTCCACGTCGAGGCACGTTGTGGTTCGCCCTGGGGCGCCCCGTCCACAAATAACTGCAGATTCTCGGCGCTTTGGAGAGCGGGACTGACATTAACGCTGACAGAAAAGTTGCCCGGACCCATGGGAAAGGTGGTTTCATTGGCCGGTTCGGTGATGGTTAGTGTGTAGGATGCGACTTCCGCCTCCGCATTGGGGGTATCCTCCGACGCAGGGCGCGGCGGAATCTGTGGTGGCTGCACGGTATTGGTAGGCCGTATCTCAACTCGATCCGCTGGCGTGGCATTGGCCGGGGGTGAATCTGTGAACACTACATTGCCCTGCGCATCCGTGGTGCGGTAGACAGCCTGGGCCAGGCCACTGAGGGGCAGCAGCAGCAGGGCAAGCAACAGAAGTCTGGACATGACTATCACCTCACGTGGTCTGGAATGCCTATACCCTAACAGAAATCATCGGTCGGGAAGAGTTCCAACCGGAGAAAGTCACTGTGCAGTGCAAAAAAAAGGCCCGCCGAAGCGGGCCTTTATCTTGTGTAGGAGAGATGCTTATACGGAGTAGTACATCGCGAACTCGATGGGGTGAGTCGTCATGTTCAAGCGCTGGATTTCCCCTTCCTTCAGCTCGATGAACGCATCGATCATGCCGTTGGAGAACACGCCACCCCGGGTCAGGAACTCACGATCTGCATCCAGGGCCGCCAGGGACATTTCAAAGCTGGAGGATACAGTGGGAATAGCCTTGCCTTCTTCCGGGGGCAGGTCGTACAGATCCTTGTCCGCCGGATCGCCGGGGTGGATCTTGTTCTGGATACCATCCAGGCCGGCCATCAACATGGCGGCGAACGCCAGGTACGGGTTGGCGGAGGGGTCCGGGAAGCGGACCTCGATACGCTTGCCTTTAGGATTGGCCTCGTAGGGAATGCGAATGGATGCGGAGCGGTTGCGCGCCGAATAGGCCAGCATAACCGGGGCTTCGAATCCTGGTACCAGGCGCTTGTAGGAGTTGGTGGAGGCGTTGGTGAAGGCGTTCAGGGCGCGCGCATGCTTGATAATACCGCCAATGTAGTACAAAGCGTCCGTGGACAATCCGGAGTAGCCGTCGCCGGCGAACAGGTTCACGCCACCTTTGGAAATAGACTGGTGCACGTGCATACCGGAGCCGTTATCGCCTACGATCGGCTTGGGCATGAAGGTCGCGGTTTTGCCGTAGGCGTGGGCGACGTTGTGCACGCAGTATTTCAGTATTTGCACTTCATCAGCTTTTTTCACCAGTGTGTTGAACCGTACGCCGATCTCACATTGCCCTGCAGTGGCCACTTCGTGGTGATGCACCTCGATATCCAGGCCCATCTGCTCCATGGCGGTACACATTGCTGCGCGAATATCGTGCAGTGAGTCGACCGGGGGCACGGGGAAGTAGCCGCCCTTTGACGCCCGGGCGGTGCCCGGTGTTGCCTTCCTCAAAGTTGTGGTTGGAGGCCCACGCGGCTTCATCCGAGTGGATTTTGACGCTGCAGCCACTCATGTCGACATGCCACTTGATGTCGTCGAAAATGAAGAACTCCGGCTCTGGACCGAAGTAGGCGGTGTCACCGATGCCGGTGGATTTCAGGTAGTCCTCAGCGCGTTGGGCAACAGAGCGAGGGTCGCGATCATAACCCTGCATGGTCGTGGGCTCGGCTACATTGCAGCGCAGGATCACGGTGGCGTCGTCGGTGAACGGGTCCAGCATCGACGTGCTGTCATCGGGTATCAGCACCATGTCGGAATCGTTGATGCCTTTCCAGCCACCGATGGATGAGCCGTCAAACATTTTGCCGCCATCGAAAAAGCCTTCAGAGACTTCCTTGGACGGGATGGTGACATGTTGCTCCTTGCCATGGGTGTCGGTGAAGCGCAGGTCTACCCAACGGACTTCGTTTTCTTTGATCAGCTTCAGGGTTTTCTTTGACATCTTGTGTTCTCCAATGGGCAGTAATCGGGCCGGTCGCGCCGGTCCGTGTTCGTTCTCCCGACGCCAGGCTAAGCAGGCGCACAGGTGTGGTTAGCAGTCTCTGTGGTAGCAAGAGCTGTGCCACAAAGGTGCTTAGGGTAACTCACTGAAATGCAGGGGGTTTATACCATCTAAAGCACAGGGCATGTCACCGACGCCCCAAAATAGAGCACCATCGTGCAAATTTGGTGCAAACCCGCAGCCAGGGTGCCATAGGGCCGACCTGCGCAATTGCCGGGGCGAACTACGTATAATACCCGCCCCGAGCAGACGTGCTGGTTATCGCCTCTATGCAATTCGTTGTCAAGTATTTCTCTGAAATCGTCATGAAAAGCAAGCCGGTGCGACGTCAATTTGTGCGCCAGCTGGAGGAGAATCTGCGCGCTGTATTGCGCGATATTGATCCGGCTGTGGTGTTGCACAGAAGTTGGGACAAATTGTGTGTGAGATCCCGGCAGTTGGATGAAACTGTCCTGGCGCGGATGGTGGAGGTCATGTGCAACACGCCGGGAGTCACCTATGTGCTCGAAGTACAGGAGTACCCACTGCCGGAACTGGACGCCATCTCGGAGCGGGTGTTGCCGGTTTACGCATCGCGATTGGCAGGGCGAAGCTTCGCCGTCCGCTGCAGGCGCAGCGGGCAGCACCCCTTCACCTCCCTTGATGTGGAACGGCAGGTTGGAGCGGCACTGGTGGCAGGCACCCAAGCCTCAGGCGTTATACTTAAGCGGCCGGAAGTAACGGTAGAACTGGAAATTAGCGGACAGACTCTGTTCGTGGTCTGCGCTCGCCATCGCGGGTTGGGCGGTTTTCCCGTAGGCAGCCTCGATCCAGTGTTGTCGCTGATTTCTGGTGGCTTTGACTCCCCGGTGGCCAGTTATCTGACCATGAAGCGGGGCATGCGCACCCACTTTCTGTTTTTCAGGCTGGGTGGGCAGGATCAGGAAATCGCGGTAAAGACAGTCGCCCTGCACCTGTGGCAAAAATACGGCGGTAAGCAGCACGTCCTGTTTATCAGCGTGCCCTTTGAAGCGATCGTGGCTGAGTTGCTGGACAAGATCCAGGACAGCTATATGGGGGTTGTGCTCAAGCGCATGATGCTGCGGGTCGCTGATCGCGTGGCACAGGAGCTGGGGATAGATGCACTGGTCACCGGTGAGTGTGTGGCCCAGGTCAGCAGCCAGACCTTGCGCAACCTGTCAGTGATTGATCGTGTCACAGACCGCCTTGTACTGCGCCCCCTGATAGCCACCGATAAAGAAGATATTGTGCGCCTGGCGGGGCAGATCGGTACCGGGGCCTTCGCTGCCAATATGCCTGAATACTGCGGTGTCATCTCGGTCATGCCCACCACCAGGGCGCGGCTGGACCGGGTACTCGCGCAGGAGCAGTACTTTGACATGGCGATACTGGAGTGTGCCCTCGCCAACAGGAGCCAGATACGAATAGACCAGTTGGCGCTGGAGGAATTGCCGCGCACTGATGTGGAGGTGCTGTCGGTGCCCCTGGCCCACGGCACCATCATCGATATTCGGCACCCGGATGATGCGAAACAGGCGCCGCTGCAGCTGCATGTTCCCGTGCTGAAGATACCTTTTTACGAGTTACACCGCCGGGCGGCGGAACTCGACCCGGGTAGCACCTATATGCTGTATTGCGGCAAGGGCACCATGAGCCGTCTCCACGCCGGGCACCTTAAGGAACGCAATTCGTTGGATATCAAGGTGTATGCCCCCCAAGCAGTGCGGCGGCGGATTGATTAGTACACATTTCACACAAGTCTGTGGCAGCCCGCCGCAGGGCTATGGGGTATAATCCGCGCCTTTTTTACCGCGCCCGAGCGCAATGAGGTAACCCCTTGATCGAGAACCTTCGCAACATCGCCATTATTGCCCACGTTGACCATGGCAAAACCACGCTCGTGGATTGCCTGCTGCAACAGTCGGGCACGCTCGATCGTCGCTCTGACGGCGCAGAGCGCGTGATGGATTCCAACGACCAGGAGCGGGAGCGTGGCATTACAATCCTGGCCAAGAACACGGCCATTGTGTGGAACGGCTACCGCATCAATATCGTTGACACCCCGGGTCACGCCGACTTTGGCGGAGAGGTAGAGCGCGTGTTGTCCATGGTTGATTCGGTCTTGCTGTTGGTCGACGCAGTGGACGGCCCCATGCCGCAAACGCGATTTGTCACCTCCAAAGCCTTCGAGCAGGGCCTGAATCCGATAGTGGTGATCAACAAGGTAGATCGCCCCGGGGCTCGTCCGGATTGGGTGGTGGACCAGGTGTTTGACCTGTTTGACCGGCTCGGCGCCACCGAGCAGCAGCTGGATTTTCCGATTATCTATACGTCGGCCATTCTGGGCACCGCTGGCCTTGACCATGCGCACATGAGTGCGGACATGCAGCCGCTGTTTGAGACCGTCATAGAAAAAGTTCCGGCACCCGCGGTTAACTCCGAGGGCCCACTGCAAATGCAGATCAGCGCCCTGGACTACAACAGTTACGTGGGGGTGATCGGCGTCGGTCGGATTACGCGCGGCACACTGGTCCCCAATACCCAGGTAGTGGTAGTGGATGGCGAAGGCGCTACGCGTAAGGGCCGTGTACTGCAGGTTATGGGCCACCTTGGGCTGGAACGGGTCGATGTGACGGCCGCCGAGGCGGGGGATATTGTTTGCGTGACCGGTATCGAGGGACTGAATATCTCCGACACCCTGTGTGATCCCGCTTTTCCGGAGGCGCTGCCGCCGCTGTCGGTGGACGAGCCCACGGTGAGCATGACGTTCCAGGTGAACGATTCACCCTTTGCCGGCAAGGAGGGTAAATACGTCACCTCGCGCAATATCAAGGATCGCCTGGAGCGGGAGCTGATCCACAACGTAGCCCTGCGCGTGGAGCCCGGCGACTCTCCCGATAAGTTCAAGGTGTCCGGTCGTGGCGAGTTGCACCTCTCCGTGCTGATCGAATCCATGCGCCGGGAGGGCTTTGAGCTTGGTGTATCGCGCCCGGAAGTGATTCGCAAGGAAGTGGATGGTGTAATGCAGGAGCCCTATGAGCAGCTGGTGATCGACTGTGAGGAACAGCACCAGGGTTCGGTGATGCAGGAGCTGGGCCTGCGCCGCGCGGAACTGGAGAACATGGTACCCGATGGCAAGGGGCGGGTGCGGCTGGAGTTTATTATTCCGGCCAGAGGGCTGATCGGATTTCGATCGCTGTTTATGACGCTGACCTCGGGTGGTGGCATCCTGACCCATGTCTTTGATCATTATGGTCCAATCAAGAACGCGGAAATCACGCACCGTGCCAACGGTGTGCTGGTGTCCATGGTGAAAGGCAAGACGCTCGGCTATTCCCTGTTCAACTTGCAGGAGCGGGGGCGTATGTTTGTGGACCCCAATGTCGAAGTGTACGAGGGGCAAATCATCGGGCTGCACAGTCGCGGCAATGACCTGACGGTCAATCCGATCAAAGGCAAGCAGCTGACCAATGTGCGCGCTTCGGGCACTGACGAGGCATTGACGCTCACTCCACCGGTACGCCATACGCTGGAGCAAGCGCTGGAATTTATCGAGGAAGATGAATTGGTAGAAGTTACCCCCGTCAGCATTCGCTTGCGCAAGAAATTATTGCAGGAACACGAGCGGCGCCGGGCCGGTCGGATCTGAGGCGCCGCGCCTGAACCATGAAGGCTCTGTTGCAACGGGTGAGTCGCGCCAGTGTGACGGTAAACTCAGAGTGCTTGGGCGAGATCGAGCAGGGACTGCTGGTGTTGCTTGGCCTGGATCGGGGCGATGACCGGGCCGTCGCAGATCGCATGGTGGATAAGCTGCTGGCCTACCGCCTGTTTGCCGACGGGCAGGGGCGTATGAATTGCAGTGTGGTCGATGTGCGCGGCGGTGTGCTGCTGGTATCCCAGTTCACCCTGTCGGCAGATACCCGCCAAGGTCTGCGACCGAGCTTTTCCTCGGCCATGCCACCCTCAGAGGCGGCACCGCTCTACGATTACTTCCTGTCGCGATTGCAGCATTGTTATCCGCAAGTGGCGTCTGGTGTATTTGGCGCGGACATGCAAGTCAGCCTGGTCAATGAGGGACCGGTAACCTTCCTGCTGGAAGTTTAAGGAGCGTCTGAATATATTTTTGGCAGCTGGTAGCGCATCTGCCTGTGCAATATGTTGTCCTCAAGATACTCGTTGCCCTCGGCGACGAACCCCAAAGTGGCATAGAACTCCTGTAAATGGGCCTGCGCGTTAATGCGGATGCCACTGCCTGGCCATCGCAACAGATTATGTTCTATGCCGCGCCGCACCAGTACCCGCCCCAACTGCTGGCCGCGCACCACTGGGCATACGACGATTCTACCCAGCGAGCTCTCCGGGTAACTCAGGCCAGGTGGCAGGCAACGCTGGTAAGCCATAAGTTCGCCGTCCCGCATGCCGAGCATGTGAGTTGCCTGCTGATCCAGATTGTCGAGGTCCAGGTAGGCACAGTTTTGTTCAACGACAAAGACTTCCTGACGTAAACGCAATACGGCATACATCCGCTCTCCGGCCAGTTCTGTAAACGACAGGATTTGCCACTCCAAGGTCATTACACTCATGGTTAAAGCTCATGGTGGTCCCAACAAAAGTTGGGCGCGCCGTTCTCCGTCGGCAGATTAGTTGCTACTATAGTTCGCCTACAAGGGCGATAATAGGCTCGGCTCCAGTAGCCATCGCGGTATAGAAGCGACTGAGACGAGGGGATACAGAGACGGTTCGCATGCAAAGCAAGACGGGGGATTGTTGATGTTGGTGAATATCGACGCACAGGATATCTCAACATTGAGTCAGCAGTTCGGGAAACTGGTCGGGGCTTTGCTGGAAGTAGTGAAAATGCCGGCCATGCCCATGGAGGTTGATGTGACCCCCGCCGGAAATTTTCGCGGTTTCGATGGTGGTCAGTTCTATGTGGTACAGCGGGGCTCCATAACAGCCCGGTATCAGGACAAAACTCTTTACACGCTGGAAGCTGGCGACATTCTATTGCCTGATATCGCCGGTGGCCTGGACCAGAATATTGCGGTATTTTACGGCAGCGATGCTGGAGCTCTACTGCACAGCTACCCGGCGCTGGAGTTTATGCAGCGCGTCTTTGACGAACCGGCGGCTATCAGGTTATGGACGCGTCTGTTGATTACCTATGCCGGGTTGATGTTGCGCATTGCCGCGGCCAATGCGCAGGAAGATGCGCCAGCGACGCCCGGATTCGAGATTTATGAACCGGGGGACATTATCATTCGGCAGGGTGACAGGGCGGACTTCGTCTATAACATGAGTTCTGGTGTGGCTGAAGTGCTGGTCGATGACGTCAATGTGGGACGCATTGGTGAAGGCGAGATTTTCGGTGCTATGGCGGCACTGACCCATAGCGACCGCAGTGCAACAGTAAGAGCTAAAACCAGCTGTTCTGTTGTGAAAGTTCCCAAGGAGCAGTTCGCCGAGCTGATCAAGAGTAATCCGGCAACCATTCACAGCCTGTTGATCGATATGGCGAATTCAATCGTCAATCTCAACGAGCAGTTGGTCGGCTTGCAAGGAAATCGCCGGGGAAATCACCAGGTGTACTAAGCTTCTGGTTCAGGCGGCATCGCCCGATCCGCCGCCGTTGTAGATACACCGCAATCAGCGCGGACCCCGAACAGCAACACAGGCCAGCGTCTCATGTCCGACATTTTGCGAAATCGATAGTGAAGGCACCGAGCAGGTGTCACTCAAGCTGTACGCCGAGAAGGCCTACCTGGATTATTCCATGTACGTCATCCTCGATCGCGCTCTGCCCCATGTAGGCGACGGCCTGAAGCCGGTGCAGCGGCGGATCATCTACGCCATGAGTGAACTGGGGCTCAAATCCTCGGCCAAATTCAAGAAATCGGCTCGCACCGTTGGCGATGTGATCGGTAAATTTCATCCCCACGGTGACAGCGCTGCGTACGAAGCCATGGTGTTGATGGCCCAGGATTTCAGTTATCGCTACCCATTGGTGGACGGACAGGGTAACTGGGGCTCGCCGGACGATCCCAAATCCTTTGCCGCCATGCGCTACACCGAGTCGCGTCTGACCGCTTATGCTGAAGTCCTGCTCAGCGAGCTCGGCCAGGGCACGGTGGACTGGACGCCCAATTTTGACAGCACCCTCGATGAGCCAACGGTGTTGCCCGCGCAGGTTCCCAATGTGCTACTGAACGGCACTACCGGTATTGCCGTGGGTATGGCCACAGATGTTCCGCCGCACAACCTGCGGGAGGTGGTAGCGGCAACAGTGCGACTACTGGAGTCGCCCAAATCCACGGTGGCTGAGCTGTGCGAGCATGTGCAGGCCCCCGACTTTCCCACCAACGCGGAAATCATCACGCCGCGCGACGAAATTCTCGCGCTGTACAAAACCGGGCGTGGTGGTCTGCGCATGCGCGCTGTGTGGGAACGTGACGGTGGCGATATCGTGATCAGCGCACTGCCCTACCAGGTATCCGGGTCCAGGGTGCTGGAGCAGATTGCGCAGCAGATGCAGGCCAGAAAACTCCCTATGGTGGCGGATTTGCGGGACGAGTCGGACCATGAAAATCCTACCCGCCTGGTTATCGTGCCGCGCTCCAACCGGGTCGATCTGGATGCCCTGATGAGCCATTTGTTCGCCAGTACGGACCTGGAGCGCAGCTACCGCGTCAACCTCAACATGATCGGCATTGATGGTCGTCCGGGGGTGAAAAGCCTGGATCGTATTCTCCGCGAGTGGTTGAAATTTCGCACCGATACGGTTCGGCGGCGGCTGGAATACCGCCTGGATCGCGTGCTGAAGAGACTGCATATCCTCGACGGTTACCTGATCGCCTTCCTCAATATCGACGAGGTGATTCATATCATTCGCACCGAGGACAAACCCAAGCCCGCCCTGATGGCGCGTTTTGGCATCACGGATGTCCAGGCCGAAGCTATCCTGGAACTGAAATTGCGCAATTTGGCGAAGCTGGAGGAGATAAGTATCCGCGCAGAGCAGCATGAGTTGCAGCAGGAACGCGACCAGTTGCAAAAAATCCTGGGCAGCGAAGCCCGGCTCAAGACCCTCATCAAGACGGAGCTTCTGGCGGTGGCAGAAAAATACGGCGATGCGCGCCGTTCGCCGCTGGTAGCGCGCGCTGAGGCGAAGGCCTTTAGTGAACTTGAACTGGTGACCGCGGACCCGATCACGGTGGTGATGTCGGAAAAAGGCTGGATCAGGGCAGCCAAGGGGCACGATATCGACCCCACGAGCCTCAGTTACAAGTCCGGCGACAGCTATAAGATGTGTGCCTATGGGCGTAGCAACCAGCCCGTGGTGATACTCGATTCAACTGGCCGGGCATACACCGTTCCGTCCCATAATCTGCCTTCAGCGCGGGGCCAGGGAGAGCCGGTAACCGGGCGCATCAATCCCCCTTCCGGGGCGACTTTCGGGGGCCTGATGATGGGTGCGGACGACGCGCTTTATCTGCTGGCCAGTGACGCCGGGTATGGTTTTGTCGCCCGGCTGGGTGACCTGCAGAGCAAAAATCGCGCGGGCAAGGCGGTCATCAGTTTGTCCAAGGGCGGGCAGGTGCTACAGCCGGCGGCGATTGGATCGGTGGCAGAGTCGCTGGTCGCCGCCGTTTCCAGCGAAGGGCGCTTGCTGATCTTCCCGCTGGCGGATCTGCCGCAGATGGCCCGGGGCAAGGGCAATAAAATTATTGGCATTCCCTCGGCTCGGGTGCAGGCGCGGGAGGAGTATGTGGTGGCAATCCAGGTGTTTACGGCACAGGACACCCTCGTGATCTACTCAGGCAAAAGACACCAAAGTTTCAAAATCAGGGATCTCGAACACTACCGTGGAGAGCGCGGTCGGCGTGGCAACAAGCTCCCGCGCGGATTCCAGAAAGTGGACAGTATGCTGGTGGAGTCCTGAACCCCACGTGAACAGGGAGGGCTCAGCGCCTGGCGGGATCAGTCAAGCGCTTCAGTATCAGGCGCAATTGCCGCTCCAACAGATCCTGGTAGGGGCCGGCAAACTCTTCGAGCAGCGCGTAATCCATTACTTCGGTTGGTCGATGTTGCAGGCGCCCGGCTATATCAATGTCCTCGCAGACTGCGGGAGAGAGCAGAATATTGGGCGGTTTGCTGGCGCATACCGCTTGTAACTCATCAAGTGTGTGTTGCGTATACAGCCCGGGATAGATATCAGTGCCACTCCCCACGCCCAGCTCGCTCTGGGAGATAGCCATGGCGATGGAAAGGGAAAGGGACATCTGCTTTTCCAGTGCCTGGCTCACCGCTTGCACCAGCCAGGCGCATGATGCGGCCCGGAATGCTGCGCTACCGGCGCTATTATGGCCACTAAAATAGATCGCCAGGCCGAACTGGCGTGCGACCTGTAAATCACCAGCGTAAAAACCAGCCGCAGCGTAAACCACCTGGTGCAGGCGCTCCGTGTAGCGTTGCAACGAGCGCTCGTCCAGGGTATCCACATAGTTCACCAGGCTGGAGAGGTGCAGATAAAGTACTGCGGTGGTGCGGTAGTTCTCGTCCTGTGGTCCCGGTTCGCTGCGGGTGCGCAGCAGGTCCATGGGCAGGGCGTCGATCTGCCTGGCCAGCAGGAGCACTTCATTTGCCGGTTGGCGTCTGGGATCTTCTTCTTCGAGTGCAATTTTCCTGGCCATGCCCGACAGACTGCTTCCCAGGCGCTGTCCAAAGCGGCGGCTCACGCCGTACACCGCCAGGCTAAGCAGTACCGCCAGACCTAGCATGCTCAGTATAAAGCGCAGTTGCGCGGCACGGGCATTGTCTGCGTTGATGGTAATTACGACTTGTCCGGCGATATCTGATTCGATGTGCACGGGAGCGCTGTACTGGTAGAGCGTTTTGCCCATGGGCCTCCCCTGCCTGCCCCAGGACTTTGCCTTCTACATCGGTAATGGCGATCGCTTGCGCTGCAGCGGTTTCCATAAAGCGTTGTAGCGAGGCCGAAACACTGAGCAAGTCGCCGCTTTCCATGGCTGTGCTCACTCGCGCCGCCACCAGCCTGGCCAGAGCCGTGCCGTATTCTTCCTGCAGCAGCATTTGCATATGGCGAGTGGAGATCGCGCCCAAAGCGACGAGGGCCATGCTCACCAACAGGCACAATCCCGCTGCGACGATTGCGAGTTGTTGACCCAGACCGATGTTATTGAAGGCGGTTGTTCACGCGTTATGAAGGACTTACCGGGTTGCGACGGGGGCTAGTATAAACCAGACACGGCGGCAAATGCCCGCTTTGTGAGTCGCGGGCTTTTGAATACCTGCATCAGGGCTCACAAGGCACGCTTTCCAGCACTTGTCGCGAACAGGTAGAATGGCAGCCCGAGATAACGCTGGAACTCGCTGTGTGAATCAGATTTTGCTTATCACTATTTCCGGCGAAGATCAGTCGGGGGTCACCGCCGGACTGACGGCTATCCTGGCGGAACATTCCGTGAACATCCTCGACATTGGTCAGGCCGTCATACACGCGGCCTTGTCTTTAGGCCTGTTGGTGGAATTGCCGGAAGACTGCGTCAGTGAGCAGGTGGCGGATGCGGTGCAGAATTTCGCCTTGCGGCACGATCTGCGGGTTGTTACCAGCACGGTATCCCCCGAGAGTTATAGCCAGTGGGTCGAGGCGCAGGGTCGAGCGCGCTATATCATCACCCTGCTGGCGCGCAAGATTACCTCGGATCAACTCGCCCGGGTAACGAAGGTCATTGCGCAACACGGGCTCAACATAGACGGCATCAATCGCCTGTCAGGTCGCATTCCTCTCGGAGAGCTGCCCGCACTCAGCAAGGCTTGCGTGGAGTTTTCGGCGCGCGGGTCGTTGCAGGACCCGGCCGCATTTCGCCGCGAATTACTGGAGGTAGCGGGCGCTCTGGAGGTCGACCTGGCCTTCCAGCAGGATAATATGTACCGCCGCAACCGGCAGGCTCGTGGCTTTTGATATGGACTCCACACTGGTTGAGGCGGAAGTCATCGACGAACTGGCCAAGCTGGCCGGTGTGGGCGAGCAGGTCAGCGCGATAACCGAGCGCGCCATGCGCGGTGAAATCGATTTTAGTGAGAGTTTTCGCACGCGGGTCGCTCTGTTGGAGGGTTTGCAAGAGAGTGCCCTGGAGCAGGTGGCTGCACAACTGAAGATAACCGAGGGCGCAGAGCATTTGATTTCAACTCTGCGCACGCTGGGATACAAGACTGCAATACTCTCCGGTGGCTTCACCTATTTTGCCCGGCACTTGCAGGCCCGACTGGGTATGGATTATGTCTACGCCAACGAACTCGACATCGCCGATGGGGTGGTCACCGGTAAGATCAAGGGCTCAATTGTCGATGGTACGCGCAAGGCAGAGCTGCTGCGGCAAATGGCCGATGAGCAGGGCATAGATTTGCAACAGGTTATTGCAGTGGGTGACGGCGCCAACGATTTGCCGATGCTGAGCATTGCCGGACTGGGTATTGCGTTCCGGGCAAAACCGCTGGTGCAGAAATCAGCGGAGCAGTCCATCTCGACCCTGGGGCTGGATGCGATTCTTTATTTGTTGGGTATCTCTGACAAGTACCAGAATCAGGCCTAGGTTCAAGGCGGTGCCGGCGCTAAATATTGCTCCATAGAGAGTCATACTCGCCACGCCCAGTTGTCCCCATTGAGGCTTTCAGCCAGAACGTCGCCCAGTTCTTTTATGTAGCGGAACTCGAACTGCTCGAAGCTTCCGGTTGACGTTATATGTCGCAGCAGCTGAATGGTACGCGCCTCGACACTGTTGCTAAGCGTCACTTTTTGTCGCTCCTTGAATCCCGCGCGGGGAGTGATTAGTGTATGAGGTTGGCCCACGAGCGTGATTTCTGGCAGTAGCAACACCCTCATCGGCGTTGTTTTTTCGCTGCCCTTTCGATGAATGCGAGCGCCGTAGGCGATAGCCCGTGGGCTGAGAAGTTCAAGTCCGATGAGGGTTTTGGCATTTTCGAGCCGGCTTAACCAGCGGATGACGGCAATCACCCATTCCTTCTGGTTTTCCGCTTCCTTCAGGCCGATGATGTCACCGGTCTTGATGTCGCGGGGCAATTCATCAATTAATTCCAGGCAATAACCGCCGGGGCTGGTATCCGCCAGCTGAACCTTGAATACAGGATAGCGTTCGTTCGCTGGCAGTTCCGGATTTTCCTCCTGCAGCAGTCTGACCCGGGTCGCCGCATCAAGATCGATCTGGCCTTCCGCTGCTTGTTCGACTGCGCCGATGTAATCCTCCTCCGGATTTGCCTTTTCCCAAATATCGGCGTTGCCGTGTGAAGATAAAAATTTGATGTCCTGCGTTTGCATGGTTGCCGCCGGGACATACCGATCGCCATACAGCATTTGCTCGAACAGTCGCTGTCGGGCCACGTGATAATGCACGCTGCTGAGGCCCACACAGATCCACAGTGGGTTTTTGGAGGCGGTTCGACTGAAATTACGCAGACTCACACTGCCAAGGGACGTTATCAGGTGATCCAACATGGTGGCGGGCACGCTGGTTTCTTTGTCGAAGCTGGCACCTTGAATGCCAGTTTCCTGTTTGAGTGTTCTCAAGTGCTCAAGCAGCGTCGTGGTGTTGATTGTGCGACACAGAGGTCCCGGTGCCTGACGGTACAAAGCGCGGTATTGCGGTGGCTGGTCGCTGTCCAGGTCGACCAGAAACAGCTCGTCTCCCGTTCCAAATTTATCCAGTTGTACCAGATCACTCCACTGCCGAAGTCCACGATAAATCGACGCCAGATCGCTCTGGCGTAATTGATTGGGTTTGCAACAGCCTAGCATCAGGGCCTGCAAGTAAGTTGCCTTGATGGTGCTGCCGCCGGACAGAGGCTCAGGTACAGGGAGGTCGGTCAGGCGCTGGTTATCGGCGAGCGCATAGAGCTGGTGCAGCGTTTGCCAGCAGTGAATTTCCATGGGTCTGTGCAGTTGAAAATTCTGCAGAACTTTACGCCCGGCGAATATCAGTGCCCGTTGTATGGCCTGGCAGGTGAGGCGCGCCGGATTGGTCTCGCGGATGGCGTCGCGCTGCTGGATGGCCTCAATCGCAACGATGGTATAGGCGGTTGTAGCCAGAGTGAGCAGCCTGTCGCTGAGTTCTGCCATGCGCCTGGGTTCCTCAGGCATGATCAGGGGCTGGTTCAAAAAACGCTTGGACAGGTTGGTCAGCACCACTTCGAGGTTGGGACGCAGAATCTCCATAATTGGGTAACGAACTTCGGGTGATAGCTTCGTCCGATTGAGATCGCTAAGGGCCTGGTCGAGCAATTGCATGAGGGAATTGGTATTGGTGACGGGGAGACTCTCTACCCACTTGGTCGCGGCCTCCGTATTGGGCTGGAACAGCGGCAACCCGGTGAAGTCCTGGCGCGGTATCTTCAATTTGATGGTTGTATGGTCTTCCATATAGACAGGCCCGTATTCTTATGTCGCCGTGCGCAAACCTTTTGCAGATAGATTATCCCAAATCGAGCGCTCATCGCCACTTGGATTTCAGGTCTGGATTTCAGCCTCTGCCATTGGCAGGCGACGTGCGGTACTATAGGCGCCTTTTTTACTGCAACCGAACGAGAGCATCATGGCGTACTACACCACTAACGAATTCCGCTCTGGCATGAAGGTCATGCTGGATGGTGATCCATGCAGCATTCTTGATAACGAATTTGTAAAGCCCGGAAAAGGCCAGGCCTTTAACCGTGTGAAACTGCGCAACCTGAAGACCGGGCGACAGTGGGAGCGCACGTTCAAATCCGGCGAGAGTCTTGAGGGTGCCGATGTGATGGACCGTGTCATGGAGTATCTGTATACCGATGGCGAGTTCTGGTACTTCATGGAGTCCGATACCTTTGAGCAATACCAGGCCGATGCCGCGGCCGTAGGGGATAGTTATCTGTGGCTGAAAGAACAGGACAAGTGTGATGTCACACTGTACAACGGTACGCCTTTATCCGTTGCGCCGCCCAATTTCGTCGAGCTGCAAATCATCGAAACCGATCCGGGCCTCAAGGGCGACACCGCCACCGGCGGCACCAAGCCGGCGAAGTTGAGCACCGGGGCTGTGGTAAAGGTCCCCCTGTTCATCAGCACCGGCGAAGTGATCCGGGTCGACACGCGCACCGGCGAATACCAGAGTCGCGCGAGTAAGTCCTGAGTGTAGTAAAGGGAGACCCCGGGCGTGCACTGGCGGCCAGCCGCGGATCTCGGGTTGATGCGCCAGCGCGCAGAGTTGCTGGCCGGGCTGCGACAGTTTTTCGCCGCCAGGACCATTCTTGAGGTAGAGACGCCACTGCTGTGTCGCAGTGGTATAACCGACCCGGCTATTGAGCCGTTTGTAGTAGCGAGTGGCGATTCCCTGCAACAGCCACGATTTCTGCAGACATCCCCTGAATACGCCATGAAGCGTTTGCTCGCCACATGGGGTGAGCCGATATTCCAGATCAGCAAGGCGTTCCGCAACGGCGAAGCCGGCTCCCGTCACAACCCTGAGTTCAGTTTGCTGGAATGGTATCGTCCCGGCTTCGATCACCATCAGTTGATGGCGGAGGTGGCGGACCTTGTGCACAGTTGTCTGGGCGAGCGAGCCCTACAGAAATACAGCTATCGCCAGCTTTTTCAGGAACGCCTGCAGCTTGATCCCTTTACCGCCACTATTGCCGAGTTGCAAACCGTTGCTCGTCGTAACCTCGATCCCGGAACCCTGTCCGGCGATCGGGATCTGTGGCTGGATCTATTGATGAGTCATGTGCTGCAGCCGCAACTGGGCCACGGCGCGATCTGCTTTATCTATGATTATCCGGTCTCCCAGGCGGCGCTGGCGCGTGTTGTGCAGGCCGACGATGTATGGGTGGGGCAGCGTTTTGAACTCTATGTGGATGGCATGGAACTGGCCAACGGCTATTGCGAACTCACCGACGCAGCGGAACAGCGCCAGCGCTTTGAGCGCGATAACGCCCTGCGGAGGGAGCGCGGTCAGTGTGAACGTCCTGTGGATGAGCAGTTGTTGGCAGCATTGGCGCATGGCTTGCCAGACTGTAGCGGTGTGGCGCTGGGCGTCGATCGATTACTGATGCTGGCAACCGGCGCATCTCATATCAGGGATGTGCTGGCCTTCGACTGGGAGCGGTCCTGAGCGACTGTAGGCAAAAAAACGCCGGCGCTAAGGCCGGCGTCGTTGAACAGTCGTATTGGCTCAGTTAAATTCCCGCACCAGCCCGCCGATCGATTCCTTGGCATCACCAAACAGCATGCGTGTATTGTCCTTGTAAAACAGCGGATTCTCGATACCGGCAAAGCCCGAGGCCATGGAGCGCTTGAGTACGAATACTGTACGCGCCTTGTCAACGTTGATCACCGGCATGCCGTAGATCGGCGATGATTCGCTTTCCCGTGCGGCGGGGTTTACCACGTCGTTGGCGCCGATGACGATAGCCACGTCCATGTTCTCCATGCGCGGGTTGATCTCGTCCATTTCCAGCAACTGGTCATAGGGCACATCGGCCTCCGCCAGCAACACGTTCATGTGCCCGGGCATGCGACCGGCCACCGGGTGAATACCAAAGCTGACTTCCGCGCCATTTTTCTCCAGCAGTACCGAGAGTTCCTTGACCACGTGCTGGGCCTGGGCGACGGCCATGCCGTAGCCCGGGATAATGGCTACGGTGCTGGCCGCTTCCAGGATGTAAGTAGGCGTCCTCCACGGAGATCGGCTTGATCTCGCCTTCGACCTTGGTGGTTTCCACCTTGCCGCTGCCGAAGCCGGAGAACAGCACGTTGGCCAGCGAGCGGTTCATCGCCTTGCACATGATCTGGGTGAGGATGATGCCGGAGGCGCCGACCAGCGCGCCCGCCACGATCAGGATATTGTTGTTCACCGCAAAGCCCGCCGCACAGGCCGCGAGGCCCGAGTAGGAGTTCAGCAGGGAGATCACCACCGGCATGTCGGCGCCGCCGATGGGGATAACCGCCATCACTCCGAACAGCAGCGACAGTGCGATCACGACGTAGAGCCACAGATGGTTGGTCGGTTCCAGACAGAACATGACCGAGCTGCCCAGGATACCCAGCACGATAAAACTGTTCACCACCTGCTGGCCGCTGAACAGTACCGCCGCGCTGCCAATCTTTTCCGCGAGCTTGCCGTAGGCGATCATGGAGCCGGTAAAGGTTACGCCGCCGATCAGGATGGACAGGATGATGGTGACCAGCGTGAAGGTATCGGCGTCCGGACTCAGGGCCACCCAGCCGATCAGCAGGCTGGCCAGACCGCCAAAGCCGTTGAACAGGGCCACCATTTCCGGCATGGCGGTCATATGCACCATGCGTGCGGCCGCGGCCCCGATGACGCTGCCGATGACAATGCCGATCACGATCCACTGGAACTCGACAATGGCCTGGTCGAGCAGGCGCCGCCACCACGGCGAGCAGCATGCCAACGGAGGAAATCAGGTTCCCGCGCCGCGCGGTCGCGGGCGAACTCAGTTCCTTCAGGCCATAGATGAACAGGATCGCGGCAACGACATAGCTGTATTGCATCAGCGTATTCATGTCGATCAGCTCCCCTTCTTCTTGAACATGGCGAGCATGCGGTCCGTGACCACGTAACCGCCCACCACGTTGATCGTCGCCAGGGCGACCGCCACCGACGGCCAGCCAGTTGTGCAGGTCCTGTTCGGCCTGTACCGGCCAGGCTGAGGGCGCCGACCAGGCAAATACCCGAGATCGCGTTGGCGCCGGACATCAGCGGCGTGTGCAGGCTGGAGGGCACCTTGTTGATCAGTTCGAAGCCCAGGAAGATGGTCAACATCAGGATAAACGTGAGGAAAACTTCCGTTGGTACCATGTTACTGCACCTCCTTCCAGGATTTTCTTGATCGTTGCTATTGGTCACTTCACCGCCGTGCGTAATGATGCACCCGGGCAGGATGTCGTCGTTGAAGTCCACCACGAACAGGTGTTTGTCCTTGCACCAGTTGTCTTCCACCAGGTTGAACAGGTTGGCGGAGTACATCTCGCTGGCATCCCGGGCGACCTCGCCGGCCAGGTTACCCTTGCCGATGATGGTGACGCCGGACCATTCCACAACTTCGTTGGGCACTGAGCCTTCGACGTTGCCGCCGGTCTCGGCGGCCATATCGACGATCACCGACCCGGGGGCCATGCCCTCGATCATGTCTTTGGTGACCAGCACCGGTGGCTTGCGGCCGAATACCTGGGCGGTGGTGATCACCACGTCGGATTTGGCGATGACCTCCTTCTGTGCCTGGCGCTGCTTCTCGATCTGCTCCGGAGTCAGTTCCTTGGCGTACCCGTCGGCGGTCTGGCCGGTCTCACCCAGGTCGATTTCCAGGAACTTGGCGCCCACGGACCGTACCTGTTCGGCGACTACCGGGCGGGTGTCAAAGGCAGTGACCTTGGCGCCCAGGCGCTTGGCGGTGGCGATGGCCTGCAGGCCCGCGACGCCGGCGCCGATGACGAATACGTTGGCGGGTTTAAGCGTACCGGCCGGCGTCATCATCATGGGAAAGATGCGCGGCAGGTGGGTCGCCGCCTGAATGACCATCACGTAACCGGCCAGGTTGGCCTGGGAGCTCAGGGCATCCATCTTCTGGCTGCGCGTGGTGCGCGGGATCATTTCCATGCTGATGGCGGTAATACCGGCATCCCGGAACGCCTTGACCAGCGCGTGCTCGTTGAAGGGATCCAGATAGCTGATATGGATGGCGCCGCGCTTCATCAGGCCGATTTCCTCGAGCTGTGGCTTGCGCAGGCGCAACAGCAGGTCGGCACTTTGGAACAGTTCCCGGCGATCCATGGAAATGGTTGCGCCCGCAGCTGTGTATTCCGCGTCGCTAAATCCAGCGCCGAGTCCCATACCGGACTCCACCACCAACTCGGCGCCCATGGCGCACAACTTCTTGGCGTGAGCCGGCGTAATAGGTATCCGGTTTTCGCCCGGATGGGTTTCTTTGGGAATGGCGATGCGCATGCAGTGGGTACCCCCGTACCTTCGAATGGGTGCTGTCGGCGATAAATCACCGGCGTTCTTATTTACCAGTCTTTGCGGGACTTTATTGTTGCCGGGACGGTCGACAGTCTGCGCTATCCCGGGCAGCGTGCGACTCTAGCACAGCCTGCACGGTCCGCAAACAATGGCCGGTCCTGCGCCAGGCACCCCGGGACCATGCTTGCAGCAGGTACCTGCTACCGATCTGGCCACATCCGGTAGTCCCACCAGGGCGGCAGCAGCTCGCGGTACTGTCGCTGGCGGTAGCGCGGATCGATGAGCAGCGCGCTGCCCGTGTCCTCCACGCGACGTATCACCCGGCCCAGTGCCTGGCCGACTTTCTGCATACCCGGGTATAAAAAAGCATACTCGAATCCGGCGGCATACCGCTCTTCGTACCACGCCTGCAGTTGCCTGGTGTCGCGGTTGACCTGCGGCATGCCGGTGCCCACCACCACCACACTGCGCAGGCGCTTCCCGGGCAGGTCTATCCCCTCCCCGAAGACCCCTCCCAGGATGCAAAAGGCCACCATGTCCTCGCGCTGCGCCAGCAGCTGCAGCAGTTGCTCCCGCTCGGGGTCGCCCTGTTGCCGCGCCTGTACCCACACTGTGCGCGACAGTGGGGGTGACTGGGCGCCATGCAACTGCGCCAGGCAGTCCTGTAAATAGTGGTAGGAAGGGAAGTAGACAATGCAGTTTCCCGGCGTGGTGCCAAGCCAGTGCCGCAGCAATTGTGCCAGGGCCGGCAGTGTGTCGGCGCGCCGCTGGTAGCGGGTATCGATGTCGGTCGCCAGGCAGACGCGCAACTGTGCGCTGTCAAACGCAGAGCTGGCGCGCGAGCAGACCGCGCGCTCGTCCATGCCCAGCGATGTGTGCAACCACGGCAGTGGCGACAACGTCGCCGAGAATGCGATCACCGCATGTGCGCTGGTATGGCGCGCTGCCAACAGGCGCGCCGGGTCAAGGCAGTTCAGGGTGACGCACAGACTCTGCCGGCCAGCATCCCGCGTCAGTTGCGCTCGATAGTCATCGCCCCACTGCTCGGCAACGCGCAGGAATTGCAGAACCTGAAAATAAAATTCCATCAGTTGAGGGTGGCGCTGCAGTAAAAATGGCTCCCTGGCGAGTTGTTCGGACACGGCGAGCGCAAAGCGCTGCGCGGCGTCGATCAGGGCCAGGGGCGGGTTTTCGCTCGTGTCAAAGTCAGTTTCGTGCCACGGGCGGTTCTGTAGTGCAAGAAGCTGGTGGTTGATGCGCGTCAGGCATTTGGCCAGCTCGCCGGATACGGTGCTCCTCGCCTGCAGCACAGTGGCCTTGGCCAGCGTGGCGCTGTACATGTCGCGCGCCCTGCCCGGCAGGTTGTGCGCCTCGTCCAGTAATACTGTCCAGCGACTGCCGTCAGTCTCCATGGCATTGCCCAACGTCGCGCTCAGGCTGTACACGTAATGCAGGTCCGCGATGATCACGTCCACCCACGGCAGCAGGTCCAGTGTCAGCTCGTAGGGGCATACTTCGAAGCGGCGCGCCAGCGCTTCGATGTCCGCGCGTCGCAGTACACCCTGTTCGATGGCGGCCTGCATGGCGAGGGG
This sequence comes from uncultured Gammaproteobacteria bacterium, assembly GCA_963712135.1. Lineage (GTDB taxonomy): Bacteria > Pseudomonadota > Gammaproteobacteria > Pseudomonadales > Halieaceae > Marimicrobium. Next base: position 305,868 of record CAVQGV010000018.1, on the reverse strand, counting down.
CAGCTTGTCGTAGTAATTGCGCGCATAGGGACAGTCGTCTCCATGGCAGGCGCGCCCCGGTGAAAAGCAGATTTTTTCCCTGGCGGTGAGGCTCAGGGAGGCGCCCCGGTAGCCGGCCTCGGCGAAGTCGGCCAGCGTGTCCTGGGCAGCCCGTCGCCCTATAGATTTGCAGGTGAGGAAAATCACCCTGTCGTGCTTGCCTTTCGCCAGCGCTTTCAGCGCGGGAAACAGCACTGCTGCGGTCTTGCCGATACCGGTGGGCGCCTCCAGCAGCAGTTGTCCGCGCTGGTCCACACACTTGTAGACCAGCTCGGCGATCTCGCGCTGTCCGCGCCGGAACCCGCCGTAGGGGAATGATAGCGCATTGATGCTGGCGTCGCGCGCGTGCCGCAGTTGCGCGAGCGTGTGCAACCAGGCGGCGAAGCGCGCCAGGGTGTCGTCGAGGAAAGCGGCCAGTTCATCGCTGGAATATCGCTCGACTGCGGCTGTACTCCTGCTCGCTGTCGATATTGAACCAGGTGACGCGGACTTCCATGCTCTCAATGTTTCCCTGTGCGGCAATGATCGCTGCATACAGTCGACCTTGCGCCAGGTGTAAACTTGCTACCGGCTCGGGGATGGTGTCGGGCGGTATGCGACAGGTCTTGATCTCCTCGACCAGGTTTTGCTGCGGATCGAAGCCGTCCGCCCGCCCACGCAGTGTCAGCTGCAGCGCCGGTTCGCTGTGCCGGTATTCGACGGCGTACTCGCTCAGATAGGACGGCGGGCGGCGTGCGTAGACGCGCTGGTGCCCGGCCACGCCCTGCACACCCGTGGGTGACGGGCTGAAGCGGTGGTCGATATCGCCGCTGCGGTGACAGAACCGCGCCAGTTCGGCGATGGCAATGGTCAGCTCAGTCATCGCGCCATTCCACCCACGCCACCTGCGCGGGAATGCCCTGCGACTGGAAAAAGCGCAGCCAGCGTTTCTGGCTGTCCTGCAGGGCGTCACCCGGGCCTTTTACCTCGATCAGGCAGTAGTCGCCGGTGCGGCTGCCGAGTGTAATAAGGTCGGGAAATCCCCGACGGTTTTCGCCGGGATCGAACAGCATGCGCTCCCAGATGGCCAGCAGGTGTTCGGCCGGAATGATGCTGGCGCTGGCCTCGACCAGCTCGGCACTGACGTGCCGCCAGTTCGTCCAGCGGCACTCATAGCCCTGGTAGCGCTGGTACGCGTCGACCAGTATCGGCGCCAGGTTGTCGTATGCACGCAACTGCGCCATCCGCTGGTCGAGGGAGGCGCGGCGCCGGCTGCGAAATGCGCTGTCATACATGTCGGCGGGTACACTCTGGAAGGGGTTGTGGAAGGCACCCGGCACCGCCTCGAATATCTGCTCCCAGAATGCCAGCCCGAACAGCGTGTTCATCAGCGTATTTTCCACATAGCACACCGACGGCCACCGCTGTGCCAGCGCGGTCGCCGCCTGCTGCTTCTACCGGACCACTGCCCGGGGGCAGTTCCAGGGTCATATGCTCAAAGTTGTCGCGGCGCGGTGGCATCCGGCCGCCGTCGACCTTGCGTTTCACCCGCGGCAGGATGCGCAGGGCGGCTTCGCGCTCATCCTCGCACCACGGATCGCCCAGCATCTGTTCGCACAGGGCGAGGGCGCCGGGCCAATCGCCGCGGTGTTCCAGGATCCTCGCGCGGCGCTCCCTGGCGGGGTGACGCAGGCTGCGGCTGTACAATTGCAACGCCAGCTCGTGCTCATCCAGTCGTTCCAGGTCCCTGGCCAGTGAGTTGCACAGGCGGTACCAGCGTTTTGCACTCGACGGCGAAGCGCAGGGTCATCGCCAGTACCTGCTCGGCCAGCAGCGGCAGTTGCTCAGGTTCAGCGGCTTGCAGCAATTCGAAATGGTGGTCGCTGGCAGCCGCGCACGCCAGCCATTCCTCCAGCGCGTCGCGGCAGGAAAACAGGCGGTGCTCGCGATCCAGCAGATAGGGATAGTGGCGCGTAACACCGAGGTCCTGCAGCACGAAGTCAGTCAGGCTCTGCCCGCGGTTGCCGAAAAACAGCAACTGCAGATACGCGGTGAGTTGCGCGCCGTGCGGCGCGACGATGCGCTGCCCATCGACCGCCTCAAGCGAGCGCAGGATGTCCGCTTCGCTCAACTGCAACGCATCGATTGCCAGTAGCAGCGCGGTTTTATCCTGGCCCCTGGCGCAGCCGTGGTTGCGGGAATGCCTGCTGCAGTTCGCTGCGGGTAAAGAGTTTCCCCAGTTCCTGCGCCGACAGCGCGGCGGCTTCCTCCGCCATGCCCTGTGCCAGCAGTGTATCGAGGATGGGCGCAACCGGTCCCAGTTCGCCGTAACGCAATTTGCTCTCGCGAAACCAGGGCCCGGTGCGCGTCACCAGGCGCACATAGAGGCACTGCGCCTTGTCGTCCAGGCTGCGAAAGGTGCGCAAAAAGCCGCGTTCCGCGCTATTGAGCACATCGCCGTACTGCGCCTCCACCGTGTCACACAGGCGCAGGTAATTGTCCCGGTAGTAATAGGGCGCTAGTGCTGTGTCGTTCGATTCGGCCATGACGGGACGTATGCTACGGCATCGGTGTGGCTTTGTCAGACCCGTTCCCGGCGCGTATGGCACTAAAGCGATCGGTCCTCTGGCCGGGTGTACCGGACGCGTGAATTGAGGCATTCTGGCGGGCCTGCGCCACTTCGCCGGTCCGCCTGATGGGAGCATCGCGCAGTCGCCAAAGGAGTACAGTGACACATGAATTCCTCCGCCCAATCGCCGTCCGGATTCGACCAGCGCTGGGATTATCCGCACCCCCATATTTTGTTCACGCGGGTGCAGGCCACCGACATCGACGGCCTGCAGCACACCAATAATGCTGGTGTATGTCGACTGGTGCCAGCGCGCGGCGTGGGACCATTCCGTGGCGCTGGGCCTTGATCTGGAGCGCTACCGTGCGCTGGACCGAGCGATGGTCATCACCTACAGCGAATTTCACTATCTGCAGGCCGCGCAAGAGGGTGAGGAGATTGCAGTTGCGACCTGGATCGTGGACTGGGACGGGAAGCTAACCATGGCGCGCCGTTTCCAGGTGCTGCGGGTGGATGACGGCGTCACGCTGCTGCGCGCCGCGATGCGCTTCGCCTGTATCGAGATCAGCAGCGGCCGGCCGCGGCGGCTGCCACAGGAATTCATCGACGGTTATGGGCCGGCCGTACTGGGTGGGGCACCCTCCCCCTGAAACACTGGTGCAGGAAGTTGGCCTATTGCAACACTTGCACCATTCATGAGCCGGATCAATGTCTGATAGCGCTGGACAGGCTAGCTTGAGAACCCATTTCAAGAAAACGAACGTTAGGGAGGGTACGTAATGGTTGCTACCGTCAAGGCCACGGCAAAAAAACCGACCGCTGCAAAGAAAAAGGCCGCAAAGCGTAAGTCTCGCCCTGTGGTGAAAAAAAAGACCCCCGTTGCGAAGAAACTTGCAGTGACCGGGAAGGCAGGGGGTAACGAGTTCCGGCGCGCGTGCGAAGTCCACTGCCGGCTATGGCGATCACCCCGTAGTGGCCAGAACGTCGCCAGCCATTGCCCAGTAAAAAAGCGGCTGAAGTACCCCTGATGAAGGCGTTGCGCGCGGAACATCGCCATATGGCCACGGTAATGCAACTGTTTTCCGAGCAGCTCTCAGCCATAGAGGGTGGGGAGCTGGTCGACACCCATGTGGTGTACGAGATCATGGATTACATGGTGACCTGGCCGGATCGCTTTCATCACCCCCGTGAGGACCTGATCTACGCCCGGGTCGCGGAGGTGGACGCCAGGACAGCCGATGACGTGGACAGCCTGCAGCGGGACCATGATCAAACGGGCGAGCGTGGTCGCAGCGTGTTACGGGACATTGAGCGCTGGCGGCGTGGGGAAGTGTCCGGTACGGTCGTGGTCAAAAGCGGCCGCGTTTATATAGATCATATCTACGAACATATGAATCTTGAGGAGAAGCTGGTCTTTCCGCGCATTGAGGCGACGCTCACCCTGCAGGACTGGCGCGAGCTGGCCGAAAATGACGAGCTGCGCGCTGTCGCCGATTCGGTCTTCGGCCCGCGGGTGCAGCGTGAGTTCCGCAATATGACGCGCAAGTTGCGCCGCAATCTGCGCCGTTCCGTGGAGCGCGGGACGCTGGTGCAGTGGATTGGTGTAGAGGCATTGATGGAGTCGCTGGAGGTGGTATCCATCGCCTATGAATCGGCCCGCGACACAGCCACAGAGCACGCGCGCACTGCCCTGCAGGACTCGCTGAAGCTGTTCAGGGAAGCACCCCTGTCGGCACCGCTGCGCGTGGTTGCCAACAATGCCAGGGCCACTTTCCGCCTGCTTGGTGAAGTCGCTGAGATATCCAGGGAAACCTTGCAGGATTTGTCCCGGGTCAACCAGGAGCGTATGGACCGGGTGCGCCTGATGGATCGAGGCTCACCCCGCCGCTGAGTTGCTCGCCGCTGGGCTATTCGCCGCCAGGTCGCTCGCCGCTTGGCCGCTCGCCGCTCGGGCTCGGTCTCGCGAAATTGCAGACTGGCCAGGCGCGCGTATAGCGCGCAGTCCCGCAACAGTTGTTCGTGGGTGCCGGTAGCAATCAGGCGGCCCGCCTCCAGCACCGCGATGTTGTCTGCATGCAGTATGGTAGACAGGCGATGGGCGATAATGACCGTGGTGCGATTTTGCATCAGTTCCTGCAGGGCCAGCTGCACCTGGTGTTCGCTCTCGGAGTCCAGGGCGCTGGTCGCCTCATCCAGCAACAGGATTTTCGGATCGTTGAGAATGGCCCTGGCCAGCGCGATGCGCTGGCGTTGGCCGCCGGACAGCCTGACCCCCTGCTCCCCCAGATGACTGGCGTAGCCATCCGGTAGCGCCGCTGATAAAGTCATGGGCATGGGCGGCGCGGGCTGCCGTTATCACCTCCTCATCCGTGGCGTCCAGCTTGCCGTAGGCAATGTTATAGCGCACATCACCCGTGAACAGTGCGGGTTGTTGCGGTACCAGGGCAATGTGCTCGCGCAATTGCTTCAGGCCCATGTTGCGAATGTCCTGTCCGTCGAGCAGGACGCGGCCCTGCTGCGGGTCGTAGAAGCGCTGCAACAACTCGAACACCGTGGATTTGCCGGCACCTGAGGGTCCGACCAGCGCGAGGCTTTTGCCGGCCTCAATGCGCAGGGTAAAGTCCTGCAGCGCGGGCTGTTGCGGGCGGGTCGGGTAGCGGAAGGTGACATGATCCATGCGCAGTTCTGGCCGCGCACTGACGGGCGTCGATGCCAGAGTGCCCGGATCGTCAATCAGGCTGCGGGTGTTGATCAGTTCCACCAGGCGTTCAGCGGCACCTGCGGCGCGTTGCACGTCACCCCATACTTCGGAAATCGTGGCAAGGCCAGTGCCGACCATAATGGCGTAGAACACGAACGCTCCGAGTTCGCCGCCGCTCATGCGGCCGCTGATGACATCCTGGCCACCTTCCCACAGCATGCCGGACATACCGACGAACAACAGCACCATGGCGCCGCAGATGAGCAGCGAGCGCTGCCAGATACGGCGGCGGGCTATTTCAAACGCCCGTTCCACTTCGCGGTCGAAGGCCGTCGGACTCAAACTGTTCGCGAGTGTAGCTCTGCACCACGCGAATGTGCTGGATAACTTCGCCGGCGTAGCTGCCAACACTGGCAATACTGTCCTGGCTCTGGTTGCTGAGCTTGCGCACCCGCCGACCGAACACCAGTATCGGCAGCAGCACCAGCGGCACACCCAGTGCAATGATCAAACTCAGTTTCAGGTTAGTGATAAACATCAGGACCAGCGCGCCGCTGGTGGTCAGGCTGCTGCGCAGTGCCATGCTGAACGAGGAGCCAATTATGGTTTGCAGCAGCGTCGTATCGGTGGTGAGGCGCGACATGATCTCGCCGCTGCGATTGGTCTCGAAGAAGCCCGGGTGCAGATGCACAATATTCTTGAAAACCGCCTTGCGGATGTCGGCGCTGATGCGCTCTCCCAGCCAGGACACCAGGTAAAAGCGCACAAAAGTGCCGCAGGCCATGGCCACCGCGATGATGATCAGCAGGCCGATGGCGCTCCTGAGGTCGGCACTGGACTCACCGCCGAAGCCCTGGTCGATGAGTACCTGCACGCCCCGTCCCAGCGAGAGCGTGGCGCCGGCGGTAAATAGCAGGGCGAGACTGGCGCCGAGCAGACGCAGTTTGTACTGCGCCAGCAGACGCAGTACCGGCAACAGGGCGGGCAGGCCCTTTCTGGCGCGCTTGGACATCAGGTGCGTGATATCAGGTGCGTGTCGAGGCGCAGCTGGCGTGCGTGCTGCGCCGCGCGGGGCAACAGGTTTGACTACTGTGGCATTCATGGCCTGGTTCCGTGGCGCAGAGGTTGCTTCGTGCTAGTGTAATTGCTCCGAGTGGTGAATGGTATCAAGTGCTAGTGTGTTCCGGAGAGAGTGGTGATGGGCGACAAGTTCAAAGACAAGGTGGTCATCGTGACCGGTGGCAGTCGCGGCCTGGGTCGCGCCATGTCCCTGGGTTTTGCCCGCGAGGGCGCAAAGGTCGTGGTGGCCAGCCGCAAACTTGCAAGCTGCCAGGAAGTGGTGGCACAGATTGAGGACGCTGGTGGCAGCGCCCTGGCGCAGGCCGCCCATATGGGCGACATCGCCGACCTCGACGCGCTTATCGATGCAGCTTACGCACGCTTTGGCCGGGTCGATATCCTCGTCAACAACGCCGGCATCAACGTCGCCTATGGACCGCTGTCCGAGATCACTACCGCCGCATTCGACAAGATGGTGGACGTGAATCTGAAGGGTCCCTGGTATCTGGCGTCACGGCTGGCGCCGCGCATGGGCGAGCACGGCGGCGGCTGTGTGATCAATGTGCTGTCGGTAGCGGCCCTGATTACGCCCGCCTACTCGGGTATCTACGCGGCAACCAAGGCGGGCCTGAAGGCGCTCACGGAAGTCATGGCGCAGGAATGGGCGCCCTGGAATATCCGGGTCAATGCCCTCGCGCCCGGCAGCTACCACTCCGACCTCACCGATAGCGCCATCGCCGCCCTGCCCGGTTATGGCGAAGGCATGGTGGCGGCGGCGCTGATTCCGCGCATCGCGGAAACCGAGGAAATTCTCAATCCGGTGTTTTACCTGGCGTCGGAGTCATACACCACCGGCATCACGCTGGTGGCGGATGGCGGCCTGATGGCGAAGCGTTAGGATTTATCCGCTGGGCCGGACCTGACGAATGCGGCAAGCTCACCGACAGAGGACGTGGCATCTCTGATAACCGCCACCAGCTGGTCGTCAAAGCCATTGGTTCCGGCACAACAGCATGTTGGTACAGGCAGGGATGGTTGGTGACAGCGCCTACTGTCGAACCCCGGTTAATGTGCTGCTTTGGCTGGCCTGATTGCCAGGGACATCAAATAATCTGTATAGGCAATGCCCATGGCCGAAACAATAAAAGTCATATGAATGATGGTCTGCCACATGACTCCGGCTTCTGTGTAGTTAGAGCCTTCCGCGCCCAGCGTGCCAATCGCAATGAACGTTTTCAGCAGATGGATGGAGCTAATGCCGATAATCGCCATCGCCAGTTTTACTTTCAGCACGGTGGCGTTCACATGGCTTAGCCATTCCGGCTGGTCCGGATGGCCTTCCAGCCTCAAACGGGACACAAAGGTTTCATAACCGCCGACTATTACCATCACCAGCAGATTGGAAATCATCACCACATCAATCAGGCCCAACACCGCCAGCATGATGAGTTGCTCGCTGAGGCTGGTAGCGCCTGCGATTAAATGAATCAGCTCCTTTATAAACAGGATGACATAAACACCCTGGGCAACAATCAAGCCAAGATACAAGGGCAGCTGCATCCAGCGCGAACTGAAAATCAATGCGGACAAGGGGGGTAGCTTGGGTGGAACATTACTGCTCATACAGGGCACCAGGGCATTAGAGAGACCGGCATTTTAACCTTAGTCCAGATGTATCAACAAAATATTATTGGGGCATACCCATAAGCAATCCAAGGAATTTCTCCCGTGTTTCCCGGGATGAATCCCTTGAAACCATGAAGCTTGCATGTTCCCACGACCGCTCGGGATCTATCTTGATGGCCCACATAGGATCCACACTATTAGGCAGACTGGAGTAACGTACATCTACCAGGACGTCTGGTTGCGCAGGGTGAATCCCGAGCCATCCTGCTGAAAAAAGCCGGAACCGTTCTATATCGGCTGCTAATAGAGAAGATGGAGGCAAGGTGCTTAGGTCGCGCTCCAGCACAAATTTTTTTATGGATTCTCCCGGATATACCTGCGGTGCAGAAAAAATACCTACGCGGATGGCGTCTACATACAGGCGTCCTTCGTGTTCATAAATCGAGCGCCATAGCACCAGATTGGCCAGTGTGGGCCTTACCAATAATCTTTCTTGGGTATGCGCCCTCTCCCTGATCAACGCTTCAGCCTGTGCCTCTGCGCGCTGTAACTGTATCCAACCAAGACATAAATAGGCCGTTGCCAGCAAAAGCCCTATCCGCGTCACGCGAACAGCGCCTTTTTTAAACGCAAGGACAACAGTCAGTAGCAGGATCAGGGTAAATGCCGGATCAACGACGGAAATGATGTTAAGCGCCACGCGATCATCACGCCAGGGCCACAACAGGTGTGTGCCATAGCTGGTAAGCGCATCCAATACGCCCGCCAAACAATATCCGGCAAATGAAAAAACATACAATCGGGCGAAAGATAGCCGCCTTCGTAAAAGCAACCAGAGCAGCGCGGAAACCAGCAGCGCCCCCATGGGCACAAAAAAGATCGAGTGGGTGAAGTGACGATGAAACTCGATATTTAACAGGGGGTCATCGGATGACCGAATCAAAATATCAGCATCTGCAATCATGCCGGCGAACAAGCCAATAGCGCTTGCGATGCGTACTTCCTGTTGCCGGGCAACTGATTGGGCCATCGCCGCGCCGAGCAAACCCTGGGTCAGCAAATCCATATCGTCTACCCGGAGTAGCTGCTGTCCCGATCTAATAACACGGCTGTCTTACCGCTGAACAATCGCTACTTATAGAACAGCTGATAAACCACCGCCCCGATCACAATCAATCCAACCACCGTCCAACCCAGCGTATCGACAATGTCACGAAGTTTGTCACGATATTTTTCCCCGCCAATACGCATGAGAGCCGCTACCAGGAAGAAACGGCCACCGCGCCCCACCGCAGACGCAAGCACAAAGGGGATGAACGCCATCTGCATGAGGCCAGCTGATACCGTAAAAACCTTGTAAGGAATCGGGGAGAAGCCCGCCACAAACACAATCCAGATGCCATACTCCCTGAACCAGCCCTGGATTAACGCCATCCTTGTCCTGGTAATGCATGGCTTCAATAAAAGGCAACACAACCGGCTCGTACAGCCAGTAACCCAGCATATAGCCGGCGATTCCTCCCAGCACCGAGGTCGTCGTGGTAATTCCAGCGAGATACCAGGCGCGCTGCGGCCTTGCCAGAGCCATGGGCGCCAGCATCACATCGGGCGGGATGATGAAGAATACGGACTCCGTAAAGCTGACCAGGCACAAAATAAGCACTGCGTGTTTATGACTCGCCCATCTCAATGTGGCGTCATAGGCCTTTTGAAAAATCTTCATGCGCTCTCTCAATGTTTTGTGAAAATCACAGAGCAGCCAGTATACTGGACTCCTGCGACAGTACCTTACCTATTTGGTACCGATTCAAGAGACTTGATCGGTCGGCGCTGAGCGTTTTATCAGGCGGCCGAAGAAAATCCCGGCTTCAAACAGCAGCCACATCGGCACCGCCAGCAGTGTCTGGGAGAATATATCCGGCGGGGTCAACAGCATGCCAACAACGAAGCAACCGACAATGACATAACGCCGTTTGCTGGCCAGCGCTTCGGGCGTGGTGATACCCGTCCAGATCATCAGTATCACGGCAATCGGGATTTCAAAGGCCAGCCCGAAGGCGAAAAACAACTTGAGCACAAAATCCAGGTAGCTGTTGATGTCCGTCATGATGGTGATGTCTTGCGGTGCGACACTGGTAAAAAAGCCGAAAATCAGGGGAAAGGCGACAAAATAGGCAAACGCGACGCCCGCGTAGAACAATAGGATGCTGGATGCCAACAACGGTATTGCGAGGCGCTTTTCATGCCGGTACATACCCGGCGCGATAAAACTCCATGCCTGGTACAGGACATAGGGCATTGCGAGGAAGATCGCCGCCACCAGGGTTAGCTTGAACGGTGTAAAGAACGGCGAGGTTACCTCGGTGGCTATCATGCTCGCCCCGGCGGGCAAAATCGCGCGCAGTGGCTGTGAGACGAAGGCATAGATGTCGTTGGCGAAGGGAAACAGACAAATAAAGATCAACAGTACCGCTAGACAGTGCGCGCAGTAACTTGTCGCGCAATTCGGTAAGGTGCGTGATCAGCGGCAGGGGCTGATCCGTCGGATTCTGGGTTCGCTCATTCGGCCTGTTTTTCCGTTGGGCTTTTTTCCTGCTCGCCGGAACGGGCATTTTCAGGCGCCGGTGATGCCGCTGACACGGCGGTGTCGTGTACATCACGCCCGATGGCGGTGGCCTCCTTCTTAAGCTGCTCGCCAGTCTGGCGCAACTCCCGCATCACGGCGTCGTTATGTAGCTCCTGCTGCACTTCCTGCTTGATTTCGTTGAAGCCCCGCCTGATTCGGTTCAGCCACATGCTCGCGGTCCGAACAGTCTCGGGCAGACGCTCCGGTCCGATAACCAGCAGGGCCACTATGCCGACCAGGATCAGTTCGGAAAAACCTATATCGAACATTCAGGGCTTACTTGTCTTTGGCGGCGGTGTCCGCACTCTCGTCAGGTTTGGTGCCGTCGCCGGGTTTCGGCGCTTCGCCATCATCGGACATGCTCTTGCGAAAACCCTTCACTGCATTGCCCAGATCGCTGCCCAGGGTGCTCAACCGTTTGGTACCAAACAGCATGATTACGATCACCAGAATGATCAACAATTGCCAAACACTGATTCCACCGATTCCCATAGCTATCTCCCGTTATTGCTGCACTGTTAACAGCCTATCACTTGCCCCGTAAGTCTCGCGCGGCTTTCTCATCAAGTCCGGAGACACCAAAGCGGTCGCCCAGGCACCGCAATACGTCGTCTATTTCCAGTTCCAGATGGGACAACATCACCATACTGTGAAACCACAGGTCCGCCATCTCGCTGATCACCGCCTCGCGATCGCCTCCCGCCTCGGCATCCTTGGCCGCGAGAATGACCTCGGTGGCCTCTTCGCCGATTTTTTCCAGAATCTTGTTCAGTCCCTTGTGGTGCAGGCTCGCCACGTAGGATTGCTGCGGGTCGGCCTGCCTGCGCGCAGCGAGAGTGGTCGTCAGTTGTTGCAGGACATCGCTCATGGTTTGTTTCCGTATATGTCCTCGGGTTGTTTGATGACGTCGTCGGTAACTCGCCAGACGCCATGCTCCAGTCGCTGGTAAAAACAACCGCGCCTGCCGGTGTGACAGGCGATGCCACCAATTTGTTCAACTTTTATCAGTATCGTGTCTGCGTCGCAGTCGATACGCAATTCCTTCAGGTATTGCACATGGCCCGACTCCTCGCCCTTGCGCCACAGGGCCCGGCGCGAGCGCGACCAGTAAACGGCGCGACCTTCGTTGATGGTCAGTTGCAGGGCATCGCTGTTCATCCAGGCCAGCATCAGCACCTCTGCTGTCTGCCAGTCCTGGGCAATAACGGGGATTAGTCCCTGCTCATTCCACTTGATGTCCTGTAGCAGCGTATCGGGCTCAGTCATGACGGTCTTCCGCGCAGAGTCGCATTATGGCACAGGGCGTTGATTGACACATCCATCAGCGGTCCCTGGGCCACAGCAGGCTAACGCCCACACCGGCCAGCAACCAACTGATCAAAGGTGCTTGCGCCAGGATTTGCCAGGCCCCGGGCAGTGCGGTTGCGGCGGCCGCCACACAGGCGATGCCCCCCAGAAAATAGCGGCGCTGTCGAGAGAGTTGTTCCCCTTGCTGCTTTTTTTCACCCGCCGGTTGTGCCAGCGGTCGCACGTGGCGGTCGATGCTACGGGACTGTTGCAGGCTCTCCAGCAGCGCATCAGGCAGCTGTGGCAGTTGCTCCAGCCAGGAGGGCGCATGGCGTTGCAGGCGTTTGAATACTGACTGCGGCGAGTAGCGCTGCTGCACCCACTCTTCCAGAAATGGCTGCGCGGTATCCCACAGGTTAAGCTCGGGATAGAGTTGACGCCCCAGGCCCTCGATGTTCAACAGGGTTTTTTGCAACAGTACCAGTGAGGGTTGTACTTCCATGTCGAAGCGGCTGGCGGTCTGGAACAGGTACACCAGCAGTTGGCCGAAGGATATCTCGCTGATCGGTCGTTCGAAAATAGGCTCACACACGGCGCGCATGGCCGCTTCAAAGTCCTGCACGCGGGTCTGGGGCGGCACCCAGCCGCATTCAACATGCAGTTGCGCCACTTCACGGTAGTCGCGGTGGAAGATCCCCAGCAGGTTGCGGCCGAGGTAATACTGGTCCGCGTCCGAGAGGCTGCCGACGATGGCGCAGTCCACGGCAATGTAGGTCGGGTCGGCGGGGTCTGTCGCATCCACAAAGATGTTGCCCGGATGCATGTCGGCATGGAAGAAGCTGTGGTGGAAGACCTGGGTGAAAAAAATATCCACACCGCGCTCGCCCAGTAGTTTGAGATCGGTGCCTCGCTGTCGCAGAGTCTCAAGATCGGTGACGGGTATTCCCGCAATGCGCTCCATGGTCAATACATTGCGGCAGGTGTACTCCCAGTAGACCTCGGGAACGTAGAGCAGCTTGTTGTTCTCGAAGTTGCGGCGCAACTGGCAGGCATTGGCGGCCTCCCGGCCCATATCCAGTTCATCGAGAATGACCAGCTCGTAGTCGGACACCACCTCCACCGGACGCAGGCGCCGCCCATCGGGATGGTATTTTGCAGCCAGCCTCGCCAGGGTAAACAGCAGTGCCATGTCCTGCCGGATGACAGGCTCTATATCAGGGCGCACTACCTTGACCACGACCTGCTCGCCGCTGTGCAGGGTGGCGCCATGCACCTGGGCCACCGAAGCCGAGGCCATGGGTGTACTCTCGAAGCTGGCAAACAGCTCGGTCACCGGTTTGCGCAGCGCCTTCTCGATAATGGCGATGGACTGTTGTTGTGGAAAAGGCGGTACATCGTCCTGCAGCCTGGCCAACTCGTCCGCGATATCCTCGGGCAGCAGGTCGCGCCGCGTGGACAGCATCTGCCCGAACTTTATGAAAACCGGACCCAGTTCCTCCAGCGCACGGCGCAGGCGCACTCCCCGCGGCAGATCCGGCGCCGGGTGCAGGCGCCATGGCGAAAGGTCCAGGGCGAAGCGCGGCAGCGCGCTCAGGCGCTCCTTGTCGACAAACTCATCGAGTCGATAGCGGCCGACGATACGCAGGATTTTAGCCAGGCGCAGGACGCGGGACACGGTTCAGCCCCGTAACTTTTGCAGGCGCTGGCGCAGGCGCTCAGTGCGGGATTGCAGCCGGTCTACGCGCAGTCCCAGCTCCTGCAGGTCCCGGTAGAAATCCTCCACTTCCAGTCGCGGTGGACTGAGCCGCGCTTCTTCGTGGATGAACTCCTCCAGTTGTCTGGTCAGGCTGGTCGACAGCCTGTTTGCCCCAGGCGAAGGCGTGGCGCAACAGCTGTGCAAGCTGATGTCCGGCGACGTCACCGAGGGCGTCTACCAGCGGAGCTTCCCAGTCCATATCCAGCGCCGCCAGAATACGCTGCAGCTCGAGCAGCGGGGCGCTGTCGCCTTCCAGTTCCAGGCCGCCATTGATCAGCGTGGCAGTGGGATCGCTGGAGGTGGCCAGCTCGGTGAAATCCGCTGCCTCCCCTTTTATGCTGGTGGTGACCGGGCCCGGATGGACGCTCGTCAGGCGTATACCCTGCGCTCCCGGGTGGAGGTAAATATCCATGCGCGGTGCCGTGCAGTGCAGGGCAAACACACAGTCCTCGAGTTGCGCCAGCGCGGTTTTACTGTGCGGTGACAGGGCCAGGGCGCGGTTGAGCGCCATCTCCAGCGCGGCCAGGGCCGCGGTATGCAGCGTGGGGTCTACGGCGCCAGCCATTTCAGGCCTTGATACCCCGGTGCAGTGCGACGATGCCCCCGGTCATGTTGTGGTATTCACACTGGCAAAAACCGGCGTCTTCCATCATGTCCTTGAGCGTGTCCTGGTCCGGATGCTTGCGGATAGACTCTGCCAGGTACTGGTAGCTGTCTGAGTCGTTGGCCACCAGGCGACCCATGACCGGCAGCACGCGAAAGGAATAGGTATCGTAGGCTTTGCTGAGCAGGGCATTTTTCGGTTTGGAAAACTCCAGCACCAGCAGGCGGCCCCCGGGTTTGAGCACGCGCAGCATGGAGCGCAGGGCCAGATCGATGTCGGTGACGTTGCGCAGGCCGAAGGCGATGGTGACGCAGTCGAAGCTGTCGTCCGGGAAGGGCAGAGACTGGGCGTCGGCCTGGACAAATTCGATGTTGCCCTGGCGGCCCTGGTCCAGCAGTTTGTCGCGGCCGACCTGCAACATGGAGTCGTTGATGTCAGCCAGTACGACGCGCCCGCCAGGGCCCACGAGTTCCGCGAACCGGGCTGCAAGATCGCCCGTGCCGCCAGCGATGTCCAGCACGGCGTTGTTTTTACGCACCCCGCTCAACTCGATCGTAAAACGCTTCCAGATCCGGTGTATGCCGCCTGACATCAGGTCGTTCATCAGGTCATAGCGGGCTGCTACCGAGTGGAACACATCGGCAACCATACCGGCCTTGGCATCCTTCGCTACGTCTTTATAGCCAAAGTGTGTGGTTTCTTTGTCGCTCATGGTGCCTCCACCCGGGATTCGGGGAACGGCGCAGTATAACCTGATGCGTGCTCTGGTCAGGTTGGCCGAGCTGCATTGGTGGGCTCGGGTGGTAGGAGTGCAATTCGCCCGCTTCCCCGTACTCGCGAACGAATTGCACTCTACCACCCGAGCCCTGTTCAGTGCTAACAACAGACACCGTTTCCCGCAATGCGGATCAAGGCTCGGCCGGGATAGGGTTTTTGTTCGCGAGTATCGGGGAGCGGGCGAAAACCTGTCCCGGCCAGAGCCGATAGCAGAAAGAATCGGGAGTTTTTACGACCTGAGTTATCGGCTTTCGGGAACAACCGTGAGCCATAAAGTGCCCAAGCTAAAGGTCAGGACTTGCACATCGGGGTCGCGACTGGCCCCGGCCCTGGACAGACGGTCCAGGTAGTTCTGCCATTTGGCCTCCTGGCCCTGGCAGAGTTCATACAGGTAGGGCCAGGAGTACAAGCCGGTGTCGTGGCCGTCGTCAAACACCAGTTGCAGAGCGTAGTTACCGACCGGTTTGATCGCCGTGATACCGACGTTTATCTTACCCGTCTGCAGAACCTCCTGTCCCGGGCCGTGGCCGAGCACCTCGGCGGAAGGCGAGTGCACGCGCAGGTATTCGCAGCTCAGTGAGTAGCGCTCGCCACCGGCATACTCCAGCTCCAACTGCCGGGAGCGGCGGTGCAGTTGAATCGCAACGGGTTTATGTTGCTCGGACACAGGCGCCGTCACAGGATGAACCGGGACAGGTCATCATCCGCGCTGAGTGCCTGCAACTGCTGGTCAACGTAGGCGGCGTCTACCGTGAGGGTCGCCTGCTGCAGGCCCGCATCGGCCGCGCCGAAGGAGGTTTCCTCCAGCAGGCGCTCCATCACGGTGTGCAGTCGCCGGGCGCCGATGTTCTCGGTTCTCTCATTTACCTGCCAGGCAGTCTCGGCAATGCGCCGCAGGCCGTCCCGGGTGAACTTCAATTCCACCCCCTCGGTCGCCAGCAGGGCCTGGTACTGCTCGGTCAGGGAGGCGTTGGGCTCGGTCAGTATGCGCTCGAAATCATCGGGCGATAGCGCAGACAGCTCAACGCGAATCGGCAGACGTCCCTGCAATTCCGGTATCAGGTCCGAGGGCCGGGCCAAATGAAATGCGCCGGAGGCGATAAACAGGATGTGGTCGGTCTTGATCATGCCGTGCTTGGTGCTGACCGTGGAGCCCTCGATCAGCGGCAACAGGTCGCGTTGCACACCTTCGCGCGACACATCGGCGCCGGCGCCCTCGGCGCGCTTGGCGACCTTGTCCAGTTCATCGATAAATACGATACCGTTTTGTTCCGCCTCGGCGAGAGCCTTTTGCTTGAGCTCATCCTCGTTGATCATTTTCGCCGCTTCTTCATCGCACAGCGCCGCAAAGGCGGCCTTGACCGGCATTTTGCGGGTTTTGCGTTGCTGCCGGGACATATTGGAGAACATGCTTTGCAACTGGCTGGTCATCTCCTCCATGCCTGGCGGGGCCATGATTTCCAGCCCGGGCAGATTGGCGCTCACCTCGATTTCGATCTCCTTGGTGTTGAGATCGCCTTCGCGCAGTTTCTTGCGCAGCAATTGACGCGCGCTGGATGTTGGATCGGCGTTGGTGTCGCGGGCCGGGGGTAGCAGGATATCGAGGATGCGCTCCTCAGCAGATTCCTCAGCCCGGAAGCGCACGCGTGTCATTTCCTGTTCGCGGTACATTTTGACCGCCACGTCCACCAGGTCGCGCACGATGGATTCCACGTCGCGACCCACATAGCCCACTTCGGTGAACTTGGTCGCTTCGACCTTGACGAAGGGCGCGTTAGCCAGTTTGGCCAGGCGCCGGGCGATCTCCGTTTTGCCGACACCGGTGGGTCCGATCATAAGGATATTCTTGGGGGTGATCTCGGCTCGCAGTTCCTCGGGCAACTGCATGCGCCGCCAACGATTGCGCAGCGCAATGGCGACTGCGCGCTTGGCTGCCTCCTGGCCAATGATGTGTTTGTCCAGTTCGTGAACAATCTCGCGGGGGGTCATATTGGACATGCAGGGACCTAAAAATCCAGTTGCTCTATGGTGCGATTGTGGTTGGTGTAGATGCAGATATCAGCGGCGATGCCCAGGCCCTTTTCCACAATACTGCGGGCGTCCAGATCAGTGTTGTCCAGCAGGGCGCGGGCCGCCGCCTGGGCGAAGGGGCCGCCCGAGCCGA
This sequence comes from uncultured Gammaproteobacteria bacterium, assembly GCA_963712135.1. Taxonomy (GTDB): domain Bacteria; phylum Pseudomonadota; class Gammaproteobacteria; order Pseudomonadales; family Halieaceae; genus Marimicrobium. The sequence continues at coordinate 288,681 of CAVQGV010000018.1, read as the reverse complement.
TGGCGATCAGGTTGTCCTCGGGCTCTATCACATCCCCGTTTCCGGTAATAATAAGGGAGGTGTTTTTGTCGGCCACCGCCAGCAGCGCCTCAAGGCGCCGCAGGGCGCGTTCGGTGCGCCAGGCCTTGGCCAGTTCGACAGCGGCGCGCACCAAGTGCCCCTGGTGTTTTTCCAGTTGCGCTTCAAACAGCTCGAACAGGGTAAAAGCGTCAGCGGTGCCACCGGCGAAGCCCGCCAGAACCTGGTCCCGATACAGGCGCCGCACCTTGCGGGCATTGCCTTTCATCACGGTATTGCCCATGGACACCTGGCCGTCGCCACCAATCACTACACTGTTGCCACGGCGGACGGAAAGAATGGTCGTACCTCGGAACTGTTCCACGTCCTATCTCCTGTGGGGCTGTCGCATGGGATATCAGTGGACCCCGTCTGGCAGATATGGGGGGATGTGCGGGAAATTCAAGACCCCGCGTAATTCAAGCTCCGCCGCGTTTCAGTAATACCGTATCTATATTTTGATTGGCCATCAGGCCGCGGGCCTTGTTCATCGACTCGTGGGAGTCGAAGGGGCCGACGTAGACCCGGAACCAGCGACCGTTAGCGTTGCTGATTTCCTCCAGCTTGGGAGTCAGTCCGAGCAATACCAACTCGGCCCGGCGTCGTTCGGCATCGTCGCGCTGCCGGAAAGCGCCTGCTTGCAGCAAGTAGGGTTCTGGCGCGGAACTCGCCGCAGGAGGTTTGCTGACATCGGCCGCCGGCTCCACTGCGTCTGGCTTCTTCTCCTCGTCAAGCGTTTGCTTGGGCAGCAACGTGTAGAAGTCGAAGCGTGGTTTAGGAATTTCTGCTGCGGGCGGCGAATTGCCAGTTTCCAGCGCGGGGTCTGCCGGGTTGGGCAATGTCCCGAGATAAACGAGAAAGCTCAGGAATACGCCGGTCAGCACACCCGCAAAGTACAGGCGAAAGCCATTGCCGCGAGGCTGGTTGTTGCCAGTGTTGCGCCGGGCCTGCGTTTTTTCGACGACGGACTTCCTGGAGCTGGTGTCCCGCTTGTGTTTGGCAAAATCCTGGGGCACGTTTACATTACCTCCGGGGCGGATACGCCCAGCAAGCCAAGTCCATTGGCGATTACCTGTCCCACCGCCTGGCTGAGGGCAACCCGCGCATCGCGCAGCTGCTCGATCTTCAACCAGCATCTTATGGGCGTTGTACCAGGTGTGAAAGTCCCCGGCCAGTTCCCGCAGGTAGGTGGCCACTGTGTGGGGTTCGTTGTTCAGGGCGGCGGTCGCCACCACCTCCGGATAGCGGTCGAGCCGTCGCAGCAGACTCTTTCTCGTGCTCCTCCTGCAGTTGATCCAGGTGTTGCAGCTGCGCCTCGACCTGCCATTCCCAGCCCTGCTCGACGAGCTTGCGCAGCACGCTGCAGGTGCGGGCGTAGGCGTACTGGATATAGTACACGGGGTTGTCGTTGCTCTGGGACAGCGCCAGGTCGATATCAAAGAGTCAGTTGGGAATTGGGTGCGCGAGCCACCAGGAAATAGCGGGTCGCATCCCGCCCGACCTCATCTATCAGGTCCCGCAGGGTGACGTAGCTGCCGGCGCGTTTCGATAGCTTGACTTCCTCGCCCTCGCGCATGACGGTGACCATCTGATGCAGGACATATTCCGGCCAGCCCTTTGGAATGTCCTGTTCCAGCGCCTGCAGGCCCGCGCGCACGCGGGTCACGGTGCTGTGGTGGTCCGCACCCTGTTCATTGATGACGCGTACAAAGCCACGTTGCCATTTGTTGAGGTGATAGGCTACATCCGGAAGAAAGTAGGTATATCCTCCCTCGCGCTTGCGCATGACACGGTCCTTGTCATCACCGAAGTCGGTGGTGCGCAGCCACAGCGCCCCGTCCTGTTCATAGCAATGACCGGTTTCCATAAGCCGCTGGACAGTGCGTTCAACCGCGCCGGTCTCGTACAGGGTTGATTCAAGAAAATACGCGTCGAAGTGTACCGCAAAGGCCTTCAGGTCCAGGTCCTGTTCGCGCCGCAGGTAGGCCACGGCGAACTGGCGAATACCCTCCAGGTCATCGACATCACCGGAGCCGATGACATGACGGTCCTCTGCATCTACTGTTTCGCGGCGTAGATAGGCCTGGGCCAGTTCTGCGATGTAGTCACCCCGGTAGCCATCCGGTGGCCATTGGGGATCTGCTGGTGTCACGCCCTTGCAGCGGGCCTGCACGGACAGAGCCAGGTTGTGAATTTGCGCACCGGCGTCGTTGTAATAGAACTCGCTGTAGACGTCCCATCCGGTCGCTGCCAGCAGGCGACAGATGCTGTCGCCTACGGCTGCACCCCTGCCGTGGCCGACATGCAACGGCCCGGTGGGATTGGCAGAGACAAACTCTACCTGCACCTTGCGTCCGCTGCCTGCATTACTGGTGCCGAAAGATACCCCTTGCTCAAGAATCGTGCGGACCACGGCCTGGTTGCTGTCATCGGACAGGAAGAAATTGATAAAACCGGGGCCAGCGATTTCAGTGCGCGTCACCAGTGGGACTGGTCGGCATGGCAGCGCAGATCAGGGTCGCAAGCTCGCGCGGTTGCCGCTGTGCCAGCTTGGAGAGCGACAGTGCAATGTTACTCGCCAGATCGCCGTGACTCTTGTCGCGGGTATGATCAATCTGCACCTGCGGCGCAATGTCAGTGGGTAACAGACCTTGAGCAACCAGTGAAGCCAGGGCCTGCTGAATAAGCCGTGTCAGTTCTTCCTTCATTATTAGGGGTTATACCTGGGTTGCTTCAAAGGGCTGCCGGAGTTGTGCCAACAGACTTGTCTGGCCCGGCATATTATCATCATAAGCGACAGCCATGGCCAGTGAAGTCGTACCTAGTAAACGTCCTGGGGGTCGATATCGATCGACCACTTCAGTCCGTGTCGGGATGGTATTGCCTCAGCGTTTGCTACGAGTAGGCTGGCCGCAGCCTGTGCCGCTTTGCGGTTGGGCGCGGTGAGCAGCAATTGACAGCGGTACTTTCCCGCACGGCGCTGCATAGGCGAAGGCAGTGGTCCGATCAGCCTGGCCTCACCGGGGAGATGCGGAGCGCTGCGCTCGCGCAGGTTTTGCAGGAATTGTTCGCCGTATTCAGCGTTCGGGCAGTCGGTGCGCAACACCACCAGTTGTCCGGCGGGGGGCATGCCGGTCTCGTGCCGCCGCTTGAGTAACTCCCGGGCCTGCTCCGCATAACTGGTGCTCAGCATGGCGAGCAGAGCCGGATGATCGGGGTAGTGCGTTTGCAGCAGAACGCTGCCGGGCAGTTCGGCGCGCCCAGCGCGTCCTGCCACCTGGGTCAGGAGCTGTGCCATGCGTTCCTCGCCGCGAAAATCGGCGCTGAACAACAGGGCATCGGCATCAATGACCGCGACCAGGCTCACGGCGGGAAAGTGGTGGCCCTTGGTGAGCATCTGGGTGCCGAGCAGAATACAGGGCGCGCCCCTGTTGATTTCTTCTACCAGGGCCTGCATGGCGTCCTTGTTTTGCATGGAATCGCTGTCAACACGATAGATTGGCCATTGCTTGAAGCGCGTGTGCAGGAACTCCTCTGTTTGCTCTGTGCCCAGCCCCGCGGCCAGCAGTCGCTCACTGTGGCAGCGGGGGCACTGCCTGGGCAGTGCGCTGGAGTCGCCGCAATGATGACAGCGCAGGCGCCGCCGCCGGCGATGAATGGTCAGTCGCGCGTCGCAGGCATGACATTCGGCGATCCAGCCGCAATCGTGACATTGCAGGGTGGGTGCGTAACCGCGGCGGTTGAGGAACAGCAGTATCTGCTGTCCCAGGCGCAACTTATCGTCTATTGCCGCGATGAGTGCGTCAGACAACCCCGCCTGCAGTTCCTGTCGGCGCACATCCAGGACCTTGACATCGGGCATTCCTCCGCTGCTGGCCCGCCGGGTGAGCTGGTGATGCTGATAGCGACCAGCGAGCACGTTTTGGATACTTTCCAGTGACGGTGTTGCGCTGCCCAGCAGTATCGGGCATGCATGGATCTGGGCCCGCTTCACGGCAACATCCCTGGCCGAGTAGCGAAAGCCGTCCTGCTGTTTATAGGAGCTGTCGTGCTCCTCATCCACAATGATTAACCCTGGTATGGCGAGGGGGGTAAAAATGGCCGAGCGGGTACCGATAACAATATGTGCCGCGCCAGTGCGGGCGGCCTCCCAGGCGCGGTAGCGCTGGGCATCGCTCAGCCCGGAATGCAGGACTGCAATATTCGCCGCAAAGCGTTGCTGGAAGCGCGCCAGGGTCTGGGGTGTCAGGCCGATTTCCGGGACCAGCACCAGCGCCTGGCGTCCCCGCTGCAGGCAGTCCTCAATGAGTTGCAGGTAGATTTCGGTTTTGCCACTGCCGGTAACGCCCTCCAGCAGGTGGCAGCTGAAACCCTCGCCTGCGCCTATCAACGCCGCCAAGGCAGTCGCCTGCTCAGTATTGAGCGATCAAGCTCTGGTTGGCTGCTGGCAGTTTGCAAGCGCTGACTTATGGTGCAAGTTTCGATCAGGTTCTTGTCTTGCAGGCTGCGTAAAATGGCGCCACTGATACCGCTATTCCTGAATTCGGAATTTTCGATGACAGGTGTTTGCCGGAGCATGCTGATGGCCTGTGCCTGGCGTGGGGATCTCGGCAGAGCCTCCCCCGGAAGGCCCTTGCCTCGGACGGTGAGTCGCCAGCCGGGGGCACCGTGCGACGAGTGTGGCTTACCCTCGCGCAGGCGCCTGGGAAACAAGTTGCTGTACACATCTCCCAGCGGGTGGTGGTAGTAGTCGGCGGCCCAGTGACACAGTTGCAGTAATTGTGGATCGATCAAGGGTGACTGGTCGAGAATTTCCAGCGCGGGCTTGAGCGAGCTCACGGGAATCGCGCTCTCCGCACACACTGCCAGCAGATAGCCGGTTACCTCGCGCCGCCCGAATGGCACGCGCAGTCGGACGCCGGGTTGCAGGGCGTTTATATCCTCAGCACTCATTCCGCTGGGCGGCAGGTAGTCGAAATGGCGGCGCAGGGGCGACGGGATGGCCAGGCGAAGTACGGACATTACGCCCCTTGTCATAGGTAAAAATGGTCGGAAGCGGGTCATTGTAGCAAAACACCACGCGCTATTGCTTATCGCACCGTGTCTGGTAAGATGCCCGCCTATTTTTTGAGCTGCTCACGCCTGTGATGGCTCAACTCCCCCAGCGAGGTGCGGTGCTCGGCAGTGATCGGGTGGCGGCACCAATGATCAGGAGCTACATATTTATGAAAGCAGATGTCCATCCCCAGTACGAGGCCGTTACCGCCACCTGCAGTTGTGGGAACACCATACAGACCCGTTCGACACGCTGCGAAGATTTTCATATTGACGTCTGTTCACAGTGCCACCCATTCTATACCGGCAAACAGAAGATCGTGGACAGTGGTGGCCGCGTTGACCGTTTCAACAAGCGGTTCGGTAGTCGCGGCGCCAAGCGTTAGAGAACATTTTTCCGCAGACTGCTGCGGTATCGCCTGAAGCGCCAGAGCCCCTTCGGGTTGGCATTTTTTCTTCCCCCTGTATTTTCAGATGCCAGTGCGTAACCCTGTTTCGGCCGCGAGGGCTCACCAGACCTCAGGGTGTGCAACTCCAGCCTTGTTACTGATGTACCTTTTCTATAATCTCGGTGACCTTCTCCGCAGGTACCCCGGTGAGTGCAGGTAGCCACATGTCCAGAGACTTGAAACGCGATGCACTTGCCTATCACGCCGAGCCTGTCCCCGGGAAAATCAGTATTGAACTCACCAAACCTGCCGATACGCTATGGGACCTGTCGCTGGCTTACAGTCCGGGTGTAGCGGAGCCCTGTCGTGAAATTGCCAGTGACCCGGACCTCGCTTACCGCTATACAGGCAAGGGCAATCTGGTGGCAGTTATTAGTAATGGCACGGCGGTATTGGGCTTGGGAAACCTTGGAAGTTTGGCCAGCAAACCGGTGATGGAGGGTAAGGCGCTCCTGTTTAAACGCTTTGCCGGTATCAATGCCATGGATATCGAAGTGGATACGGAAGACACACAGGAATTTATCGCCACTGTGGCGCGCATCGCCGGCACCTTTGGCGGCATAAACCTGGAGGATATCGGAGCACCCGAGTGTTTTGAGATTGAATCCGCCCTGATTGAGCAATGCGATATCCCGGTGTTCCATGATGACCAGCACGGAACCGCCATTGTTACCGCAGCGGGTCTGATAAACGCCCTGGAAATTCAGGGTAAGCGCATGGAAAACGCGATCATCACGTGTCTGGGTGCTGGTTCGGCGGCCATTGCCTGTATGCGTCTGTTGGTGAGCATGGGTGCCCGTCGCGAGAATATCTATATGTTGGATCGTCGTGGCGTCATCTACGCGGGGAGGGAAGGGGTGAATGCCTATAAACAGGAATTTGCCAACCACACCGATAAGCGCAGCCTGGCTGATGCGATCAATGGTGCCGATGTATTCATTGGTTTGTCGGGGGCTCATCTTCTGAGCCCGGAATTGTTGCTGACAATGGCGCCCCGTCCAGTGGTGTTCGCCTGCTCAAATCCCGATCCTGAGATAGAGCCGGAGTTGGCGCGGGCCACCAGAGATGACCTGATAATCGCCACCGGACGCTCTGATTATCCCAATCAGGTCAACAATGTGCTGGGCTTTCCCTTTATTTTCCGCGGGGCGCTTGATGTACGTGCCTCCGTCATTAATGAGCAAATGAAAGTGGCTGCGGTGCTGGCCCTAAGCGAGTTGGCGCACGAGCCTGTTCCTGCCGCGGTACTGGCAGCCTGTGAGCTGGATGCGCTGTCATTCGGGCCGGACTATATCATTCCCAAGCCCGTGGACGCGCGTTTGCTGACACGGATCGCCCCTGCTGTTGCTCGAGCGGCGGTCGATAGCGGGGTCGCGCGTCTACCCTATCCCCCGAACTATTTGTCGACCCTGCAGCGCTAGAAAATCTCGTTGATCCGGGTATTGATGCCCGGATCGCCTGATTGGGAGTCGCCATATCCGAAGCGGCGCGGCACATTTTCTTTCTTGAAGTACTCGAATATGGCATTGCGCTGACCGGCGCTCGCCAGCTGTCCCGTTTGCGGGTCTATTTTGATGATGACAATGCCCGGCGGCATTGGACGCTCCACTTGCGGGATGTCCTGCAGGGCTGCTCGCATATACTCGATCCAGATAGGCAGTGCCGCAGTGCCGCCAAACTCTTTGCGGCCCAGTGGCGTGTATTTGTCAAAGCCAACCCAGGCCGTCGTGACCACGTCCCGGTTGTAGCCAGAGAACCAGACGTCCATGGGGCCGTTGGTGGTGCCGGTTTTGCCCGCAATATCGCTGCGTTCCAGAGCCAGTGCGCGTTGGCCAGTACCTTTGGTGATGACGTCCTTGAGAATACTGTCGATGATAAAATTTACCCGCTCATCCATCACGCGCGGCGCCGGCGGCAGGTCGGTAGCCCGTTCGCCCTTGCCCGCGATGATCTCCTCCATGCTCAGTTCCTCTCCACGCGCCGGCGGAGCAGCGGACGGGAATTCACAGTCCCGGCATACCGTCGGTGGTTTCGCTTCAAACAGGGCCTCGCCTTGTAGCCCCTCGATGCGCGAAATGATGAAGGGTTCCACCCGGAAGCCGCCATTAGCCAGTACGGCGTAACCTTTGACCAGTTCCAGTGGGGTAATGGTTTGAGTCCCAAGCGCCAGAGAATACTCAGGGGCGTATCCAGCCGTGTCGAATCCCAGATGTTTGGCATAGTCAATAAACTTTCTAACGCCCAGACGCTGCAAGAGGCGAATCGAGACCAGATTGCGTGACTTGGTCAGTGCCCAGCGCAAGCGGGTTGGCCCAAGGAACTTGCCATCGTCGTTCTCCGGTCGCCAGAGCTCACCCTGGGTGCCGCCCTCCAGCACGATCGGAGCGTCGTTGATAATGGTGGCCGCAGTGAATCCTGAGTCCAGGGCGGCGCTGTAGAGGAATGGTTTGAAATTGGAGCCTGGCTGGCGCTCTGCCTGGGTGGCGCGGTTGAACTTGCTCTGCGCAAAGCCGATGCCGCCGACAACACTGACAATGGCACCATTGTCCGGGTTTAGTGATACCAGCGCCGCCTGCGCCGCTGGCACCTGGGCCAGGTGCCATGCACCATCTTCTTCCTGTGTGACCCTGATCAGATCACCAACAGCCAGCACCGTTACTGCCGACTGTGGGGCTGGGCCCCTGGCGTCCTCGGTGAGGTAGGGCCTGGCCTGGCGAATGCCATTTTCCCACAATAGATCGGGGGTGCTGCCGTCAGCCAGTAACAGAGTAGCCTTGTGCTGTGCCACTGAAGTGACGATGGCAGGCTGTAGATCGGCAATAATGCCTGTCTTCGCAAGCGCCTCCCGCCACAGGGCCAGGGTGTCCCCGTTTGAAGCGGTGGGCGGCAGTTGCTGCTCTGGGCCGCGGTAACCATGTCTTTTGTCGTAGCTAATGAGACCATCGATCACAGACTGGGTGGCGATACGCTGCAAGTTACCGCTGATGGTTGTGTATACGTGGTAACCGTTGGTGTATGCCGCTTCGCCGTAGCGTTGCACCATCTCCTGGCGCGCCATTTCTGCTGCATAGTGGGCATCGAAGCTCAGTTGCACATCGTGCAAACTTGCGTTATCGGGTTCGAGCAGTGCGCTTTCGTACTCCTCGTCTCCGATATAACCCAGGGCGTGCATGCGCCCCAGAATCCAGTTGCGGCGTTGTTGGCCAGCGGCTGGCCCGCTGACCGGGTTGATGCGAGAGGGTGCCTTGGGAATGGCGGCCAGCATGGCGTGCTGACTCAGGCTCAATTCGCCGATGCTGGCCCCGTAATACACTTCGGAGGCGGCCTCGAAGCCGTAGGCCCTGTGACCCAGGAAAACACGGTTGAAGTACAGCTCGAAAATTTCCTGTTTGCTCAGGGAGTGCTCGATCTCAACGGCCAGCAGTATTTCGTTGAACTTGCGCATGAAGGTGCGGTCGCGGTTCAGGAAATAATTGCGCGCCACTTGCATGGTCAGTGTGCTGCCACCGGAGACTATCTCCCCGGTAAGCACTAACTCGGACGCGGCGCGCATCAGCCCCATAACATCAACGCCACTATGGGCAAAGTAACTGTCGTCTTCCGCCGCCAGCAGAGCCTTGATGAACTGGTCGGGTATTGCGGCAAAAGGCAGCGGAGTGCGTTTTTGCTCGCCAAACTGACCGATCAATTCTCCCTCGCGGGTATACACAAGCATCGGCGTCTGCAGTTTGACATTGCGCAGGGTTTCAACATCCGGCAGGTTGGGGCTGAGGTAAAGGTAGACCCCGGCGAGCAGCCATAGTGTGCCTAAAAGCCCGAATAAGGACAGTCGCAAAATAAGTCGTAGAAAGTACATTTAATCCTTTTACAAAACAGGCAGTTGTGTGAATGTACAACGGGGGTGGTGGTGTTGGATTGGTAATTGTAAGGCTTTTTTGTGTTTTGATATATTTTGGTCTGTGGTATATCTAGCATTAATGTATCGGTGTATAAAAATATCCTAAGTTAGTGATACTGATAGGGAAAAAAGTTGTTCGGACTATTTGGAAAGACAAAAACGACTCCGGTGCTGGGGCTGGATATTAGTTCAACGACAGTGAAGTTACTGGAGTTGAGCTTTTCTGGGGGCCGTTACCGCGTGGAGAGTTACGCGGTAAGTTCGCTGCCGCAGGATGCGGTCATCGAGAAGAGCGTCAACGATGTCGATGGGGTTTCAAATGCCATTCGCACCGTCGTGGCGCAATCGCGAACCAAGCTGAAGAACGTCGCGGCAGCAGTGGCCGGTTCGTCCGTCATCACCAAGTTGATTGACATGCCAGAGGGTCTGAGCGAAGACGAATTGGAAACCCAGCTCACGCTGGAGGCAGATCAGTATATCCCCTATCCCCTGGAAGAGGTTGCCATCGACTTCCAGATCCAGGGTCCCTCCCCTGAACGGGACAACCAGGTAGAGGTATTGCTGGCAGCGTGCCGGCGGGAGACGATTGAGTCCAGGGTTGAGGCTATTGAAGGCTCAGAACTGATCCCCAAGATCATGGATGTTGAAGCCTATGCGATGGAAAGGGCCTTCTCCCTGCTGCAGGCTCAGTTGAATCTGGGTGAGGACAGTACGGTTGCAATCGTTGATATCGGCGCAACCATGACAACCTTGAGCGTGCTCAACAACGGCCAAACCATCTATACGCGCGAGCAGTTATTCGGCGGTAAGCAGCTTACCGACGAAATTATGCGACGCTATGGTTTACCACTGGAGGAAGCCGGCCTGGCAAAGAAACAAGGAGGCTTGCCCGACGATTATGAGCCCGAGGTGCTGGAACCGTTTAAGGAAGCGGTCGTTCAGCAGGTGGCACGCTCCCTGCAGTTCTTCTTTTCCTCTAGCCAGTACAACGATGTAGATCACATCATTCTCGCTGGAGGTGTCTCTTCCATGGAGGGGCTAGAGCAGTTGGTGCAGGAAAAATTGGGCACGCCTACTTCGGTGGCGAACCCGTTTGCGCAAATGTCTATATCGTCCCGGGTGAACGCGGTAGCGCTTAGCAGCGATGCGCCGGCAATGATGATTGCCTGTGGCCTGGCCTTACGGAGCTTTGACTGATGGCGCAGATCAACTTACTGCCTTGGCGTGAAGAGCGGCGTCAGAATCTTAAAAAGGAGTTTCTGGCATCGGTAGCACTGGTATTGGCTCTCGGCGCGGGTTTGGTATTGCTCGCCGATCGTGTTGTCAACAGCCAGATCGACAACCAGACGGCGCGCAATGAATACCTGGCCGAGAATATCAAGGAACTGGATAAGCAGGTGGCTGAAATTCGCGATCTGCAGAAGCGACGTAACCAGTTGTTGGATCGCATGAAGGTAATCCAGGAACTGCAGGGTAATCGGCCCATTATCGTGCGAGTGCTGGACCAGCTGGTGCGGACTGTGCCGGATGGAGTGTTCTACACCAAATTAACTACCAAGGACAAGCAAATTGCCATTAGTGGTGTCGCCGAATCGAATAATCGGGTATCGAGTCTGATGCGGCGGTTGGATGCATCGGACTGGCTGGCAAATTCGAACCTGGACAAGGTGCAAGCGCAGCCCGACTTCGGTGCTGAGGCGAATAGATTCGACTTGACCGTCGACGTGCAGGCTCCGCCTCTCGAAGATGCGTCGGGAGAAGGATGAAAGATGGCATTTGAAGATACCATGCGCTCGTTGCGCGAATTCGATCTGGGCGATCTTGATTTTGACAATGTCGGGTCCTGGCCCGTCTTCGGTCAAGGTATTGATTTGGCTGGTGTTACTGATTGCGGTTCTGGTAGGAGGTTACTACTATCACATTGAGGGCTTGCAGTTGCAGTTGGCGCAAGCTGAAGAAAAAGAGGTAACACTTAAAAAGGACTTTGAGAAAAAAGCATTCGAGGCAGCCAATCTGGAGGCCTATCGCCAACAGATGGTGGAAATGGAGGAGTCATTCGGCGCTCTGGTTAGCCAGCTGCCCAGTGATACCGAAGTGCCCGGATTGTTGGAGGACATTACCAATAAGGGACTCCTGAACGGTTTGGCTATTTCTTCCATTAACTTGCAAAAGGAGCAGGCCAAGGAGTTCTATGTTGAGCTTCCGATCGCCATCGTAGCCTCGGGTTCCTATCACGACCTGGGCGCGTTTATCAGTGGCATGGCAGGCCTGCCCCGAATTGTTACGCTCCACGATTTCCAGCTAGCTGCCAATAAAGAGAACCCAAATAATCTGGATATGAAAATTCTTGCCAAGACTTACCGTTACAAGGATGAGGGCGTTGTGCCATGAAGCAGCCTTCCTCGTACTTTATTGTGTTTCGTGCTTCTGTGGATCGCTCCTGGCTGGGTGTTCCGGTGATGACTTCTCTGATCTGGATAGTTTTATGGCAGAGAAGCGTTCCCGGCCGGGCGGCATCATTGCCCCTATACCTACGTTCAAGGCGTATGAAGCATTTGCCTATAGCGCTACCACCTTGCGCAGCCCATTCGAGCGGCCGATTGAAGTTAGGGAGCTTGCCCAGCTGCAAGCAACCGCCGCTCTCAAGCCGGATGAAAATCGACCGAAGGAATTTTTGGAACAATTCACCCTCGACTCTCTGCTCATGGTTGGTACGCTGAAGCGGGATGATAACAACTGGACGCTGATCAAAGACCCCGAGGGTGGCGTGCACCGGGTTAAACCGGGGAATTATCTGGGCCGTTCTCATGGAAAAATTGTGGGTATGACGGACACACACGTATCGGTGGTAGAGATTGTAAGCGATGGGACGCCGGATGGATGGGTAGAGCGCCCTCGTACAATCAAGTTAAGCGGTATATAAGCCGATGTCATGGCTCAAAGCCGTGGCAAATAAAAAACAATATTTGGGGACAAAGGCCGTGGGGAAACGACGAGAGAGCTTGAGGAATAGGTTGCGTAGCGCTATCGTTACGCTGGTGCTGAGCCTTGTAACCAGTGCTGCGCTGGCGGCGCCGATGGTGCAGGACATCGAATTTAGTTCCAGGCCAGGTAGCAAGTTTGAAGTGCGGTTGGAATTTAATGAAACACCACCGGATTTCAAGACCTACGCTATAGAGAAGCCTGCACGTATTGCTGTCGATTTCCCGGGAGCCACCAGCAGTCTGAAGCAGAAACGGTATTCGCTGCCGTACGGCAATGCCACCAACGCCGTAGTGCTGGAATCCGGCGACCGCACTCGTTTGGTGCTCGAGTTGATTAAGCTGGTTCCCTATGAAACACGTGTGGAGGGCAACAATCTGTTCGTGATGGTCGGGGAGGAAGGAACTGATTACCTCAAACCGGCTAGTGATCCCACCCGGGCAAAAACTGCTATGGTTGAAGTGGTTGAGGTATCATCTGAAATCAGCGATCTTCAGTTCCAGCGCGCCGAAAATGGCGAGGGCAAGCTCACTCTGCAGCTTACCGACCCTTCGGTGGACGTCAATGTCTTTAGCGAAGGAGGTGAAGTTAAGGTGGAGTTCCTTGACACTACCGTAGCCGAGCGCCTGATGCGCCGCTACGATGTGACTGACTTTGCCACACCTGTTAACAGCGTGGATGTGAATACCACCGAGCGTGGCGCAACCCTGGTTTTGAAAACAACAGGTGATTTTGATTACCTCGCTTACCAGACCGACAATGAATATGTGATTAGCGTCAAGCCGCTCACCAAGAAGGAAGTAGAAAAGCGCAACAACGAGTTCAATTACGTGGGCGACAGGATATCACTGAATTTTCAGGATATTGAAGTACGGGCCGTACTGCAGCTCATCGCCGATTTTACCGAGTTGAATCTGGTGGCCAGCGATACTGTATCGGGGCGCATTACCCTGCGCTTGCAGAATGTACCCTGGGATCAGGCTCTGGAGCTGGTGCTGAAGACCAAGGGACTGGACAAGCGCCAGGTCGGCAACGTGCTTATGGTGGCTCCTGCAGCAGAAATTGCCGAACGTGAACGCCAACAAATTGAAGCCGAAAAGCAGCTCTCTGAACTGGCGCCTTTGGTGTCGGAGTTTATGCGCATCCGCTACGCCAAAGCCGCTGATCTGGTGAAGTTGTTCGCGGCGGGCTCCGAGGACGGCGGTAGCCTGACTTCCCCCAGAGGATCAGTGGTTGTTGACGCGCGCACTAACTCCTTGATAGTCACGGACACGGCGGCAAAACTTGCTGAAATTCGCGAACTGCTGACTCAGGTGGACATTCCGGTGCGTCAGGTGATGATCGAAGCTCGCATTGTGATAGCCCAGTCAGATGCGACCAAAAATCTCGGTATCGAGTGGGGTGGAGCGTATCTTAACAAGGGCGATAATGTTTTCTCAGCGTCAGGCGACACCGATAACGTGGTTAATCTGAATGAATCGGCAATCAATGGTACGCAGCCGACAGTCTCCTATCCGGGTGCCCTGTTGGTTGATCTGGGTGTTGCATCCAATAGTGGTTTTGCCCTCGGCTTTGCCAGCGGCGATCTGTTCCTGACGGCTGAACTATCAGCCCTGGAAGCCGAGGGTTCCGGTGAGGTCGTTTCCCAGCCCAAGGTAATTACCGGCGACAAGCAGGAGGCCTTGATCAAGTCCGGTGTCGAAATTCCCTATCAGGAATCATCCGCCAGCGGTGCAACGACAACTTCTTTCAAGGATGCGGTGCTGCAACTAATGTAACGCCCAACATTACTCCGGATGACCGCATTTTGCTGGATCTCGAGGTCAATCAGGATTCGGTGGGTGAGTTGGTGCCTAGTGGTACCGGTGGATTTATTCCCTCCATTGATACCACTGAGCTCACAACCAACGTGCTGGTCGGCAATGGGGAAACGGTGGTCCTGGGTGGTGTATTCAAAACCGAGGATATCGAGTCGGTTAACAAGGTGCCGTTCTTTGGCGACATACCCTATATCGGTGCTTTCTTCAGAAGTGAAACTAACGCGCATAAGAAAACAGAGTTGCTGATCTTCGTCACGCCGCGCATTCTGGCTGAGACACTCCTTGACTAGGGTTGTTTAAAGCGACATGCCCGCCCTGCATAGAGTCTTTCTGGTCGGCCCCATGGGGGCCGGCAAGACCACCATTGGCAAGTATCTCGCCCAACACCTGAAACTGCGATTCGCCGATACGGATACGGAAATCGAAGTGCGAACCGGAGCCGATATTCCCTGGATCTTTGATGTTGAAGGCGAGGAGGGTTTCCGCGACCGCGAACAGCAGGTCGTGGCGGAAATGACCGAGTGGGATGATGTGGTCCTGGCTACCGGTGGCGGCGTCGTGTTGCGCCCCGAAAACCGCAGTGCCCTGGCGGGACGGGGCTTTGTTATCTATCTTTATGCTACGGTCGAAGAGCAGGTGCGGCGCACCCGACGCGACCGGCGTCGGCCGCTTTTGCAAAAAGGTGATCCGGAGCAGGTATTGCGCAGCCTCATGGCCGAGCGCGACCCACTCTACCGCGAGATCGCCGACTACATTATCGAGACTGACGCCTGCAGCCCGCGTATTGTCGCCCAGCGTCTGGTGCAAGAGCTCACTGCCGAATAAGGCAGTGGGAAAGACAGCATCTCCCTCGAAGCGTTATGATAGACCCCCTCCAAGACCAGCTCAGAGGAATTGTCGTGCCCTTGTTAATGCATACCCTGCATGTGGATCTGGGTGAGCGCAGCTATCCCGTTTACATCGGCCGGGACCTGTTGGCAGATACCGGTCTGCTGGCGCAACATGTCGCGGGCTCCCAGGTAGTTATTGTCAGCAATGAAACAGTCGCGCCGCTGTATGTGGACCGGGTCCGGTCCGCACTGGGTAGTCGCCAGTTGATTACGGAAGTGGTGCTGCCCGATGGCGAGCAGTACAAAACTCTCGACACCCTGGCAAACATTTTCGACCGGGTGATGGCAGACAAACACAATCGCAGCACAACCTTTGTAGCCGTGGGCGGTGGCGTGGTAGGCGACATTACCGGGTTTGCGGCGGCCTGCTATCAACGGGGCGTCAATTTTATTCAGGTTCCCACCACGCTGCTGGCACAGGTGGACTCTTCAGTGGGTGGCAAAACAGGCGTTAACCACCCGCTGGGCAAGAACATGATTGGTGCCTTCTATCAACCGAGGGCGGTGCTGATTGATATCAATACCTTGCATACTCTGCCGGCCCGGGAATTGAGTGCAGGTCTGGCGGAGGTGATCAAATACGGACTCATCAGTGACCAGTCGTTTTATCGCTGGCTACAGGAACATATGCCGCGATTACTGGCTCGCGAAGAGGCGGCTCTGGCCGAAGCGATAGAGCGCAGTTGTGCAATCAAGGCTGCGGTGGTAGCCGCGGATGAACGCGAAGGCGGTATCCGGGCCATTCTGAACCTCGGCCACACTTTCGGTCATGCCATTGAAACCGGCCAGGGCTACGGGCAGTGGTTGCACGGCGAGGCGGTAGCCACCGGAATGCTGCTGGCGCTTGAACTGTCTGCCCGTCGCGGCTGGATTGCAGCCTCGGAAGTGGATGATTTTCGAGAACTACTGCTGGGCATGCATCTGCCGGTGCACACTCCCGCCGGCATGGATGCTGCCGCTTTTCTGGCGCTGATGTCCCGCGACAAGAAGGTGATCGACGGACGGCTGCGCCTCGTTCTGCTCAAGGATATCGGTGCGGCCTGCATCGTTGACGATGCTACCGAGAGGGAGCTTGGCGAGCTGTTGCATAGCGCGGCAAGTGACAGCCATAGAAGCGGCAGATTCTCCAATGAGTGAACTGAAGAACGACCGCTTCCTGCGCGCCCTGTTGCGCCAGAGCGTTGACCGCACCCCGGTATGGATGATGCGCCAGGCGGGCCGTTATCTGCCCGAGTACCGCGCCACCCGCGAGCGTGCCGGATCATTCCTGGACTTGTGCAAGAATGCTGAGCTGGCCTGCGAGGTGACCCTGCAGCCGCTGCGTCGCTATCCGATGGATGCGGCCATCCTGTTCTCCGATATTTTAACGGTGCCCGATGCCCTGGGTCTGGGTCTTTATTTTGAAGAGGGCGAGGGACCGCGCTTTCGCAAAACCGTGCGTACTGCGGCGGATCTGGCAGCTTTGCATAGCATCAAGGCGGATGATGACCTGGGCTATGTGATGCGGGCGGTGCGCACCATCCGCAAGGAATTGAACGGTTCTGTGCCCCTGATTGGATTCTCCGGTAGTCCCTGGACGCTGGCCACCTATATGGTAGAAGGGGGTTCGTCCAGGGACTTCGCCCACGTCAAAACCATGGCTTACGACCAGCCTGAATTGATGCACCAGTTGTTGCTATTGCTGGCGGATGCGGTGGCGGACTACCTGTCGGCCCAGGTGCGCGCCGGTGCCCAGGCGCTGCAAATTTTTGATACCTGGGGTGGCAGCCTCAGTACTGCAGGCTACCGCGAGTTTTCCCTGCAGTATATGCAGCGTGTCATTGCCCGCCTGCCCGCAGAGGCGGACGGGCGCACGGTGCCGGTGATTGTCTTTACCAAAGGGGGTGGCCAATGGCTAAACGCCATTGCTGATTGCGGCGCCCAGGCAGTGGGGATCGACTGGACGACAGATATACACGGGGCGCGCGAACTGGTCGGCGACCGCGTCGCCCTGCAGGGCAATATGGACCCGAGCATGTTATTCGCCTCTCCAGCGCGTATTCGCAGAGAGGTCGAGGCGATACTGGCGGCCTACGGGCATGGCAGCGGCCATGTCTTCAACCTCGGACACGGTATCACCCCGGGGGTGAATCCGGATCATGTAACGGCCTTTGTTGAAGCGGTGCAGGAACTGTCACCCCAGTATCACCAGTCCGTTGAGTCTAACTTGCCGCCAGCCTCGGGCGACGCTAGGAGACTCCCTGTCTGGCTGCGGCCTCGTCGCAGCAAAAGTCGTGTTCCATTTCCAGGGCAGGTTGATCCGACGCGGGACGCCCCACGATTTTAGCAGGCACGCCGGCCACCGTGGTGTGCGCGGGAACATCTTCCAGCACCACGCTACCCGCCCCCACCTTGGCACCCTCGCCGACACGGATATTGCCGAGGATCTTGGCCCCGGCGCTGATCAGCACGCCATCGCCGATTTTCGGGTGACGATCGCCCTCGTCCTTGCCGGTGCCCCCAAGGGTGACCGACTGCAGGATGGAAACGTTATTGCCAACGACGGCCGTCTCCCCGATGACCACGCCGGTAGCGTGATCCAGCATGATACCCTGACCCAGGCGGGCCGCCGGATGTATATCGACGCCAAACTCCGCTGACATACGGTTCTGGAAAAATAGCGCCAGGGATTCACGCCCCTTCGCCCACAGCCAGTGCGCCACACGGTAGGTTTGCAGGGCGTGGAAACCCTTGAAGTAGAGGAAGGGAATATAGAGTTCGTGACAGGCGGAGTCCCTGTCTTCCACAGCTTGCAAATCCGCCCGCATCGCCGCGCGGATCGAGGAATCACCCTTGAATGCCTCCAGAATCACTTCGCGCAGTAGCAGCGAGGACGCGGTGGAACTGTCCAGCTGGCTGGCCAGGTGAAAACTCAGGGCCAGCTCCAATTGCGCGTGATTGAGGATCGTGGCATGCAGAAAGCTGGCCAGTATTGGCTCCTCGCTAGCATGCTTGATGGCTTCCTGGCGAATCCGTTCCCACATGGGATCGGTAGTAGTCGAGGACATGGGTGTACCTCCCGTTGCAGAGCGCACTGTAGCCTATTAGGCCTTTTCCGTCACGGCATGATCCTCACGGTATATGACCACAGATCGTGGCCGCTGCGTCGGTACTTCTGTTCGAACAGGCTCAGGTCGGGGCCGCTCTCGGCCAGTCTGGCTGACGCATCCCCGCTGGCCAGCCAGATGCATGGCGCAGCCGAACTCCTCGACATAGACCTGCCAGTTGGAACGCAGTTCCAGTTTTCCGCCCAACTGCAACAGCAGTGGAAAGCTGGCATGGCCGTGTACGCGCCGCTGCAGGTGTTCGGCCTTGGGCCAGGGATTGGGGTACAGCATATAGTGATAGTCCGTGCGCAGCCCGGCGTGGGCCAACAGGTTCCAGATGTCCTCGCAGTCCGCCTGTAGCAGCAGGTAGTTGTCGCTGCTGCCGCGCGGATGTTTTGCCAATCGCCGCGCGGACTTGTCGATGCCCACCACCAGATGTCCGGGATGCCGCGCAGCAAGTGCTGCGGTACTGTGCCCGGTCCCGCAGAACGAATCCAGCACCAGTGGGCGTGGTTTCGCGGCCAGCGCTTTGGACAGGGTCTCGTACGCCTGTATATTGTGTGCAGCTACCGCGGCGCGGTGTGTCGTTTGCAGGTGGCGACGAACGACCACTGCAAGTTTGGGGTGCAGGTGATGCTGATTGCTGCTGACCGGCCGTGAATTGGCTTGCAAAGTAATTGAACACCTCGAGAATGCGAATGTTAAGGGCACCGGTTTGATGTTGGTCACAACCGCTGCGATCATATCCGCCAACAATGGGCATATCTACAGCGATAAAGGGCTCCACATGCGCGACGACCTGCGACCCTACTGGGTAAAGAAATGTTATTTGAAATTCAGGCATTGGTATGCGGAGTATTTCCTGCGTCCCGAGTGTGTGTACCTGGGTCCCTACCACACGATTATGAAACCCTGGTATGTGCACCTCTCGGGAAACAATATCCAGATTGGAAAATGTTTTACCGCGATCGGTGAGCCCGGCAACAGGGTGGAGGTGGGAGTCTGGGGGCGTGGTGTCGGCCAGGGCCGTGTGGTGATTGGCGATTGTTGCCTGATGAGTCCGGGCTCCAGGCTCAGTGCCAGCGACGAAATTGTACTGGGCGACGGTGTGATGCTGGCCAATGGCGCGTATGTCACGGATTCCGACTGGCACACTATCTATGACCGTATGGTGCGGAATGAGCGCCCCACCCCGGTGCGCATTGGCAACAACGTGTGGTTGGGAGATCACTCCACGGTGCTCAAGGGGGTGACGATAGGCGACAACAGCGTGGTCGCGGCGCGTGCTGTCGTTACCCGGGATGTGCCTGCCAATGTCGTTGTTGCCGGGAGTCCGGCGCGGGTGGTCAAGGAGCTGGATCCGGAGCGGGGCTTTAAAACCCGCATGGATTATTTTGCTGACCCGGCGGGATTGGAGATATTTTTTGATGCGGTAGACCGGGATGTACTGGCCGCTAACAGCTTCTGGCGCTGGCTGTGGTCGATGATCTATCCCGCGTCGCGAGCGCGCTAAAGAAAAATCATGCTGACCAATGGGTTTGGGTGTCGGGTGTGCAATTCGTTGGCAAGTATCGGGTGGCCCGCACAGGGGAAGCCGGCGAATTGCACACCCGACACCCGAATCCATTTAGCTAGAGCAAACGGAGTGGCTCTTCCTGCAACGCCGACATCTGCTCGCGCAGTTCGAGAATATGATCCGCCCAATAGCGCTCTGTATTGAACCAGGTGAAGCTGCGCGGAAACGCCGGGTCCTCCCAGCGCCGGGCCAGCCATGCGGCATAATTGATCAGGCGCAGGGTGCGCAAGGTTTCGATCCAGCGAATCTGGCGCGGGTCGAAGTCGCAGAACTCAGAATAGCCCTCCACCAGTTCCGACAGCTGCAACTGGCGATCGTGACGCTCGCCGTTGAGAAACATCCACAAATCCTGTATCGCAGGCGCAGTACAGCAGTCATCGAAGTCCACGAAGTGCGCCGTATTGTCGCGCCACAGTATGTTGCCCACGTGGCAGTCACCATGGATGCGGATCAAATCCTCGGGCCGCACCTCGCTGTAAACGGACTCCACTATCTGCTTGAGGTCTGCAGTCAGCGACTCGTAGGCGGGCACCAGACTTCGTGGCATGAAACCGTTGAGCAACAGCTCCCGGCTGTCGGTCAGCATGCGTTGCACCGACAGCGAAGGCCGCACCTTGAACTGCCCCGCCCGCCCCACCGCGTGGATACGCCCGAGTGTTCTGCCCAGTACCAGCAGGTTGTCGAGATTGTCCAGTTCCGGCGGGTAGCCACCGCGGCGGGGAAACAATGCAAACTGAAAGTCCTGGATAGGTAGTGCAGCGTAACACCCTGGTCGTCCACTATCGGCGCCACCACCGAGATCTCAGCGTCCTGCAGCTCCAGGCTGAAATGGTGTTCCTCCTTTATTTGCGCCTCGCTCCAGCGGTCGGGGCGGTAAAACTTGGCGATCAGCGGTGCGCTGTCTTCAATGCCCACCTGGTACACCCGGTTCTCGTAACTGTTCAGGGCCAGTAAACGGGCGTCACTCAGGTACCCCACTGACTCCACCGCATCGATAATCATGTCGGGGTCCAGCCGGTCATAGGGATGGGTGGTCATGTCGGGCTCCTCGCCTCCGTTAACAGCGCCGCGCTTTTCATCTGCGCATAGATTTGGTCACCGACTTGCAGCCCAGGTTCCACCGTAGCACTTCCCATCCAGTTCAGGTAGGCGTCTGTGATAACACAGGAGGCAATTCGAGAAAAATCGAGTTAAGCGCCTGGAGAAGGTGTGCGGGCAAGACACCAGACCTCGATATAACTGGCACCGGCAGCTGCCAGCGCCTCGGCCACCGCTGCCGCGGTCGCCCCCGTGGTCAGTACATCGTCCACAATGGCGATGCGCAACTTGTCACAGGAACCATACACCTTAAACGCACCCTTGAGATTGCCTGCGCGCTGTCGGGCACTCATGCCTGATTGTGCAGCGGTCGACGCGCTGGCGCCTCACTAATCGGTGCGCAATTTTGCAGGACTTGAGTGCGGGGCAGGTGGCGTGCAGTTGCCGACACAGTAGTTCGGATTGATTGAAGCCGCGCTGCCACCGTTTGCGCCAGTGCAGTGGTACCGGGACCAGCAGATCAACCGGAGCGTGAGGCTCCGCCCGTTGTTGCCACAGGGCGGCCAGTAGTGCCGTCATGCGCCTTTCGCGATGGAACTTCCACTGGTGTATCAGGTGAGCCAAATACTCCTCATATAACCAGGGTGCAATGACACGGTCAAAGGGCGGCGGTGTGTGCAGGCAACTGCCACAGAATCGCACTGTTGCCGACTCCACGGTGGCTGGCAAGGGGATGGCGCAGCGCGCACAACAGTGCTGGTTGACGGGCATCTCACTCTCACACTCGAGACACAGCGGTACCTGGCGGTGGCTGCGCAGGCCACACAGGGCGCAGTGGTGGGGGAAGAGCCCGTCGAGCAGTCGTGTGCCGATCTTGTTAACCAATGGGCGGCCACCGGGTTGACAGTATGGGTGTCGTGGGTATGATGCAGGCTGCCACTACCAACTATTTATTCTCCCGGAATTGATATGCATACATCCTTCGCAAAGGCGTCGCAATCCGACGTCGCCCCAGGTGAGATTCGTCACGATTGGTCCCGGCAGGAAGTCGAAGCGCTATTGGCGCTGCCCTTCAACGACCTGCTCTTTGCGGCGCAAACGGTGCACCGCAGGTATTTTGACCCAAATCAGGTTCAGGTCAGCACATTGCTTTCCATCAAAACCGGCGCCTGTCCGGAGGACTGCGCCTACTGCCCCCAGAGCACCCGGTACGACACTGGTCTGGAGGTGGAGCAGTTGATGGAGATCGAACAAGTCCTGCAACAGGCCAGGGCCGCTGCGGCCTCGGGTGCCACGCGCTTTTGCATGGGTGCCGCCTGGCGCTCCCCCAAGCAGCGCGACATGCCGCAGGTGATCGCTATGGTCAGGGGCGTGCGAGAACTGGGCCTGGAGAGCTGCATGACACTGGGCATGCTGACTGAGGACCAGGCGCAGGAATTGGCGGCAGGCCGGACTGGATTACTACAACCACAACCTGGACACCTCGCCCGAATTCTACGGCGATATCATTACCACCCGTACCTACCAGGATCGGCTGGAGACGCTGGACCATGTGCGCAGTGCCGGGATGAAGGTGTGCAGTGGCGGCATCGTAGGCATGGGTGAACAACAGACCGACCGCGCTGGCTTGCTGCAACAGTTGGCCAATCTCCCGCAACATCCCGAGAGTGTGCCGATCAACATGCTGGTGCGGGTGCCGGGGACCCCACTGGCAAACGAAGAGGATCTGGACCCCTTCGAGTTCATTCGCACCATTGCCGCGGCGCGTATCATGATGCCGGCATCCCATGTGCGCCTGTCTGCCGGTCGTGAAGAAATGAATGAACAAATGCACGCGCTGGCGTACTTTGCCGGGGCCAACTCGATCTTCTACGGGGAAAAGCTGCTCACCACGCCCAACCCGCAGGCCAATACCGACATGGACCTGTTCCGCCGCCTGGGCATTGAGCCGGAGCGGCGCCAGGTGGAAAAGCCGCCGCTGACGCCCAGCCCGCAGTTCTACGATGCTGCAGCTACCTAGGCTGCGGCTGTGGCGGTGTTTTCCGATCGCCTGCGCACAACTCTGGAGCAGCGTCGCACAGCTGGCCTGTATCGGCAGCGCCTGACCCTGGAGTCCGCCCAGGGCCCGCTGGTGCAGGTGGGCTGGGCGCCAATACCTGAATTTTTGCAGCAACGACTATCTCGGCCTGGCCGCTCACCCCCGCGTTATTGAGCGCTTTCGCAGCGCAGCTGCGCAGTACGGTGTCGGCAGCGGCGCTTCCCATCTGGTCTGTGGTCACAGTGTCCCGCATCACGCGCTGGAGGAGGCACTGGCCGAGTTTACGGGTAGAGCCCGCGCGCTGCTGTTTTCCAGTGGCTACATGGCCAATACCGGCATCCTGACCAGCCTGCTGCAGCGCGGCGATTATGTGTTCGAGGATCGGCTCAACCACGCCTCCTTGCTGGATGGTGGATTACACAGTGGTGCCCGCTTTCAGCGCTTTGCGCACAACGATGTCGGTGCTTTGGAAGCCAAGCTGCGATCCGCAGCAGGTCCGCGGCTGGTTGTTGTGGATGGTGTCTTCAGCATGGACGGTGATACCGCACCGCTGGCCGCGTTGGCGGGACTTTGTACTGCGCAGGATGCCTGGTTGATGGTGGATGATGCGCACGGCTTTGGTGTGTTGGGCGAGCGGGGTGTCGGCAGCACCGAGGCGGCGGGCCTGGATGCATCCGCTGTACCGGTGCTGATGGCGACCCTGGGCAAAGCCCTGGGCACCGCTGGCGCATTTGTCGCCGGTAGTGAGCTGCTGATCGAGGGACTGATCCAGCAGTCGCGCAACTACATTTACACCACGGCGCTGCCGCCGGCGGTGGCAGCGGCCGGCCTCGAGGCATTGTCTCTGGTCCGGGAGGAAGCATGGCGCAGACAGCACCTGGCGGATCTGATACAGCGATTTCGTCGTGGCGCCGCGCAACTCGATCTGCCGTTGATGGTATCGGGCAGTGCCATACAGCCGCTGCTGGTGGGAGATGCCGCCCGCGCCGTGGCGCTGAGTGAGCGACTCAGGGAGGGCGGTTTTTTGATTGGCGCGATCAGGCCACCGACGGTCCCTGCCGGTACTTCCCGCCTGCGCATTACGCTGAGCGCAGCGCACAGCGCAGAGCATGTGGATCGACTGTTGGAACAGTTGGCCGTCTGCTGGCCAGCAAGCTGAATGCCCTTGCATCACGAATACCTGCCTGCAACCAGGCGCGACGCAGCAGGAGCTGGTGCTGCTGCACGGCTGGGGATGCAATCGCGAAGTGTGGCGACCGCTGCTGGTGCTGCTGCGGCCCTGGGCGAATATCACGCTGCTGGACCTGCCCGGCTGTGCGCCCGGCGTCCGGTTCAGGTAAGGAGCCTGAGCTGGCTGGGCTACTGGCGGGCATTCTGGCATGCTGCCCCGAGCAGGCGGTATACGTGGGGTGGTCGCTGGGTGGGCAGTTGGCTATCGAGCTTGCAGCACATGAGCCGCAGCGGGTGCTGGCGGTGGTGACAGTCTGCAGCAACCCGCGCTTCGTCGCGACGGACGATTGGCCCGGTATGGGCGCGGACGCATTCAGTGAGTTTCGCTCTGGTGTGCAGGCCGATCCAGTAGCGGCATTGCAGCGCTTCGATACGTTGCAGGTCACCGGTGTCTGCGCAGCCGCGACAGCTGTTGCGACAGTTGCGTCGTCTGCGGCAGCCCGCCTCGGCCGAACTGTTGGCCGGGCTGGAGTGGCTGCAGACGCTTGATCAACGTGACTCGCTGGCCATGCTGCAGCAACCGCAACTGCATTTGCTGGCAGCAGCGGGATGCGCTGGTGCCCTCTGCGGTGGGTCAGTCCATCGCCTCTCGCATGGCAGGCGTTTCTTCCGGACAGGTAAAAATGCTGCAGCGACGCCTGTCATCTGGCACCTTTGGATGTTCCTGCGGAACTGGCGCAGGAGATTCGCGGATTTCTGGCGGCGACGGGCAAACTTCGCAGCGAATCCCCCTGTTGCTGCCGAACTTGAAAAAAAGGCAGTGGCCGCGTCGTTCAGTCGCGCCGCAGCGGTGTACGACTCGGTGGCGCATTTACAGCGTGAGGTCGGTGTGCAATTACTCACCCGACTGGAGCGATTGCCGGGCGTACCGGCGACCATTCTCGACCTGGGTTGTGGCACGGGGTATTTTTATCCCGCGTTGCGAGAACGCTATCCCAGAAGCGCAATACCTCGGCCTTGACCTCGCCTCGGGTATGGTGGATTACGCCCGCGAATCGCTGTGCGGACGATATGTGCCTGGCTAGTCGCGGATGCCGAGGCACTGCCGCTGGCCAGTGAATCCGTCGACCTGGTATTCAGTAGTCTGGCGGTGCAGTGGTGTGCTCGTCCCGAGCACCTGTTTGCGGAACTGGCCCGGGTGCTGCGACCCGGGGGCTGTTGTGTATTTACGTCGCTGGGACCGGATACTCTGTGTGAATTGCGCGCTGCATGGGCTGCGGTGGATTCACACCAGCATGTCAATACGTTTTTACCAATGGCCGCGTTGGCGGCCGCTGCGAGGCGTATCCCCGGCATTGCAGTGAAGCTGGAAAGCCAGGCCTTGCGCATGGCATATACGCGAGTTCGGGATTTGCTGGACGAGTTGAAGGCGCTGGGGGCACACAATATGAACCGTAGTCGCCAGCCCGGCCTGACCAGTCGACGGGCGCTGCAGGGTATGCTGCAAGCCTATGAGGCCTGGCGTGCGGACGGTGTGCTGCCCGCCACATACGACGTTATTTTCGGGGTGTTGGAGAAGGCATGAGCAAGACCTGGTTTGTGACCGGTACCGATACGGGTGTCGGCAAGACGGCAGTCAGTTGTGCACTGCTGGTAGCCGCTGCCCAGGCTGGCCTGCGCACCGCCGCCGTTAAACCCGTGGCGGCCGGGTGCGATGAAAAAGGCCGCAATGAGGATGCCTTGCGTTTGATGGCCGTCCATGACCGAGGAGCTGGACTATGACCAGGTCAACCCGGTTGCGCTGGACGCTGCTGTCGCGCCGCATATCGCAGCGAGCCTCGCAGGGTAAACGGATGCAGGCCAGTCGGCTTGCGGGTCTGTGTCGGGGTGTCATGCTCGGTGCGGCGGACTTTGTGCTGATTGAGGGCGCGGGCGGCTGGCGTGTGCCGATCAACGCGCGCGAAACAATGGCAGACGTGGCCATTGAGTTGCGTGTGGGAGTTATTCTGGTGGTTGCCATGCGCCTGGGGTGTATCAATCATGCGCTGCTCACGGCGGAGGCCATCCGCCGCGATGGCCTGCAGCTGGTTGCCTGGGTCGCGAACCAGCCGGGACCGCGCATGGACTGCCACGAAGATAACCTGGACACCTTGCGGCAACTACTGCCGGTACCGCTGCTGGGGGATATTCCCTTCCAGCCCCGCTGGGAGGCGGCAGTGGCGGCCAGTTACCTTGATATACAGCCACTGCTGTAACAGTGTGTTTCGACTACACAGCAATTGATTGGCGACATGATGACCGCTGCCCGCACGGGTCCTGCCGCCACCGGCGAAAAAAGGTATTTGACTTCCTGCGTCATATACGCAAAATGTGTGCGCCGAACACATGGTCTGATGCGGACCGCATCGAGTCGGTCTGTCCGCAGGCCGCGATCATCCAGAGGAATTAACCATGCCAATCTACAAAGCGCCGGTACGCGATATTCGATTCGTCATCAACGAGGTTTTGGAATCCGAGAAGTTGTACCAGACCCTGCCCGGTTATGAAGAAGCCACAGAAGAACTCATGAACGCCATTGTTGATGAGGGTGCGCGCTTCGCCGAGAACGTGATCGCGCCCCTGAATCGCAGTGGCGACGAAGAAGGTTGCCACTGGAGCGAGGCCGGGGTCACCACCCCCGCAGGTTACAAGGAGGCCTACCACCAATACGTTGAAAATGGCTGGCCGGCATTGAGCGCGGATGTGGAGTATGGTGGCCAGGGCATGCCCAATATGCTCGGTATCATAGCCAATGAACTGGCGGGAACGGCCAACTGGTCCTGGGTCATGTATCCCGGCCTCAGTCACGGCGCTGTCAACACGGTTGAGGCGCACGGCGACGCCGAGCAGAAACGGAAATACCTCACCAAACTGGTTTCCGGCGAGTGGACAGGCACGATGTGTCTCACCGAATCCCAGTGCGGTTCCGATCTCGGATTGCTGCGCACCAGGGCCGAACTCCAGGCGGACGGCTCCTACGCCATTACCGGCACCAAGATTTTCATCAGCGCCGGCGAGCACGACATGACCACTAACATCGTGCATATCGTGCTCGCGCGGTTGCCGGATGCACCCGCGGGCACCAAGGGCATTTCCCTGTTTATCGTGCCCAAGTTCAATGTCAATGATGATGGCAGTGTCGGCGAGCGCAATGCAGTGCACTGCGCGTCTATCGAAGAGAAGATGGGCATACATGGCAATGCTACCTGCGTACTCAATTTTGATGGCGCCAGGGGCTTTCTGATTGGGCCGCCAAACCGTGGGCTGAACGCCATGTTCACTTTTATGAACACCGCGCGTATCGGTACCGCCACGCAGGGTCTGGCGCACGCGGAGCTGTCCTTCCAGGGCGCGCTCAGCTACGCCAGGGAGCGTCTGGCCATGCGTTCCCTGACCGGTCCCAAAAATCCGGACGGCCCCGCCGACCCCATCATCGTACACCCGGATGTACGGCGTATGTTGCTGACACAGAAGGCGTTCGCCGAGGGCAGCCGGGCGTTTCTGTACTTCCTGGCACAGCAGGGTGATATCGTTGCCGCCGGCAGCGAGGCACAGGCCAAGGCTGCTGATGACCTGATGGCGTTGTTGACGCCCATCGCCAAGGCCTTTGTCACCGAGGTGGGCTTTGAGGCCGCCAACCTGGGTGTGCAGGTTTACGGTGGGCACGGTTTCATCCGTGAGTGGGGCATGGAACAAATTGTGCGCGATGCCCGTATCGCCATGCTCTACGAGGGTACCACGGGTATTCAGGCACTCGACCTGGTGGGCCGCAAAGTGTTGGGTAGTGGCGGCAAACTGCTGCTGGGCTTCACCGGCATGATCGATGCGTTCTGCGCGGCTCACGCCGCCGCTGAATACGCCGAATTCGTCAAGCCTCTGCAGGCGCATACACAGGAGTGGCTGAGCCTCTCCATGAAACTGGGCGAGGCGGCCATGGCCAATGCCGATAATGCCGGTGGCCGCAGCGGTGGATTACCTGATGTACAGCGGCTATGTCACGCTTGCCTACTTCTGGGCACGAATGGCCATATTGGCACAACAGAAGATAGCCGCAGCCCAGGGCGAGGTGTCTTTCTATCAGGCAAAAGTTATGACCGCGCGTTTCTACTTTGAGCGACTGCTGCCGCGCACCGAATCACTGAAAATCACCATGCTGGCCGACGCCAAAAGCCTGATGGATATGCCGGAGGCATTGTTTCAACTCTAGGTTCACAACAGGTTTCTGGAATAGTTGCCATCCGCGGGATGACTTTTCGGTACGGGAAGGGGAGAATGACGTGACAATCGTTCTTCCCTTTTTCAGGTAAGTAGTTAAATACCATGAGCGAGAAACTTCCAGAACAACAAGACCGCAGCTACAGCAATAGCCTCTATCCTGAAGACCAGAAAAAAGTAGACGAATTTGTTAACCGCGGCATCAACGCCGTGCAACGCAAGCCGTTCCGTCCGCTGCGTCTGATGATCATGTTGATCGTTGTGGTAACCGCGCTCAGTATTCTCAGCCAGTTTCTGGCCCGTTGGGCCGGGGTGTACTAGGCCCGCTGGGCATTGGTTCCCCGATGCTCATTTGGTATAGTGGCGCGCTTTAATCATCGGTGTGTGGCGCAGCCTGGTAGCGCACTTCGTTCGGGACGAAGGGGTCGGAGGTTCGAATCCTCTCACACCGACCAATCCATAGTAATCAATTATCGCATCTGGTCGTAATCATAATAGTCGGAGGTGCGTATTTTTTCCCTGCGGCGCACATTTAGCCAAGCGACCTACTATTACCTGCTGTACGGCGCAGCTTTCCTGGTCACCCTGCCATTATGTTGGTTCGTTATTGTTTCTGGAAATCAACTCCAGCAACTGGAAGTGCGTGATTACAATCTCCGTCGCTGCGATTTTGTCGCGCATCCGGGCGGCCCGGTCTTACGCGTTCTGGATGCGCTCTATATGGATGAGCTGGACCTGTTAGATACCTGGTGCCAGTCGCCGGAGTTAGCCAGGCATTTTGGCTCCCTTGAGTTGCGCAGCGTACATCGCGATCACTTTGATCTAAGAGATTTGTTTGAGTCGCGTTATGACCTGGTCCTGGCCAAGTCGGAAATGATCAGTCGTGGCGATCAGGCTGGAAAAAACAGTATTGGTTACGAGTTGATTGCACAATATCCAGAGTATGGCTGCCAGCTGGTGTCACTGCAGGGGACTCCTGAACTGACTGCGGTCTGGATGAAGGGGAAGACGCTTGGATTACTGGATGATCCGAACAGTGTCTCTGCTTACCAGATTCCCAAGGCAGCCCTGCACCGCAGCGGACTGGTAGATGAGCCGAGAATAATTTATTTCCGCTCTCATCGTGAAATGTATAAGGCCCTGTTCGAAGGGCGAGTCGATATTATTCCTGCACTGTTGAGCGAGGAGGGGCCGGACAGTGCGCTGCAGCTCCCGCCGGGACTGGTCCTGGAGGAAACTATTCCGGGCCCCGCCTGGTACATTCATCGGGATTTGCTGCAAGAACCAGCGCATTGTGACCTGCTGGCTGCGATTGAACGGTTAGCGGAAAACTCGCGGCTTGATTACCTTCGGCACCTGACGATTGTGCGTTCCTGCGATGCAGATTAAGCACTCCCAGCGACTGGCCCTGATCTGGCTACTGCTGAGCATTCTGCTCACAGTTCTCATCTTCGCTGCCAGTCAGTCTGTCCTTCAAGACGCTGTCCAGGAACAGGTCAGGCGGCATTTGCTGCTGACACTGGACGAGGCGCACTTTGGTAACGCGCAAGATGGGGAGAATGATAAGGCGGCGTTACAACGCATCGGTCAGCAGATGAATACTGCGCTGCAAGATCTTGTTGTCAATCGCTGGTATGCCCCCCAAAAAGAGTGTGTTGTCCGCCTGCGGCGTATTGATGATGTGACTATCAATGACGAGACCATGCAGAAAAGACATCAGTTTTAGTTTGCCCCGTAACGAGATTGAGCGCGAGATCGTGGTCGGGTTGTCATGTTCACCCAGCTGGCAGGGTGCTGGGGCCATTAGTGCGTTTCTCGGCTTTTTGTTTCTGGTGATCAGTCTTATTTTCCCGCCTCCTTTGTCAAAAGCCCACCGTCAGTGGATCAACTATTTACTGGAACGTGGATACAGTGGCATGGAAGCGTTCGACATAGTTCACCGGTACGCGGCATCCAGCCTGGTCATGAACGCCGCCCAATTGGAGTGTCTGGAGCACATGCACGACAGCGAGCAACGTAACTTTGGCTCTGTATTGAAGGTGGTGACCGATGACAGGGTGGCCGCGCTAGGGGAAGTCGAGGTTGACTGGTTTTTGCTGGGGCTGCGCGGTGACCCCGACCGGGTAAGCGGCGCACTGGAACTGGCGTCCGCTACAGATTCGGTGGAAATCGATCTGCACGAGATGAGGCTGAGCATACGTGGGTTGAACATCCCCATCAGCGGGACCCCATTGTTTTACTACGCCTGGTATGCCATGCACAGGTTGGGCGGGGATGGTTGGATAACCAATCCGGCCAGTAACCGACCGGACACGGTGCTCGCTCGGGAACTGGTCGAGTTGATGTCCAGATATGACGGGCATGCCAAGGCGATAAACGATCTCGAACGGACTGGTCTCAAGGCGCGGACCCTCGACCAGAATCGCAGCAAAATCAAGGATGAAATTGTTGCTGCGCTGGGCGAAAAACTGGCGAGAGCCTATCTATTTGAGGCCAGCAAGCACCCCGACGGCATTCGTATGAGGTACCGTTTGCACGTGGATTCACGCCACATTCGGATTATTTCGTGACTTCAGAAACAGCGTAACTTACTGAAAATAAAAGATAAAAAATTTCAGAGACGTCTCTGAAATGAAATAGATATCTACGTAACGTCACATGCGGACTTGTCGTAGTAAGTTCACCTCTGCCCAGTTGGCAATAACCGAAGATTGCTCGTCGCGGTGCATGCGCACTGGTGTCGGCAACAATTACGTTCGCAGAGGAACTATAAAATGAACAAAATCAAGAAGATGGCAACTGAAGTCGGGCAGTATCGGTACGGAATCATCAAGACCGCACTGCTTCTCACGATGGCCACGTTGCTTAGTGGTTGTTTTTTGACAGCTTCAAAGAATGATTACGCCAGAGACGACGGCACGGTACCCTGGTGGTGTCGAGGTACTCCGGACCTTACGGCTGAAGAGTGCAACGCTGTTGTCGTTCCAATTTGATATTGCCTATCATCTTGCCGCCCAGCCCTACCCGACATTGGCCACTGTGCCGGGCGCTACAGCGATACCCAACACGCCTTCCGGTATCGGGTATGCGGTTGCCCAGCCCGGCGCGCCTTCGAGCTTCCTGGCGCAGTACCCTAACGTTCTGCTTTATGCCGGTGACAGCGCCGATTCCCAGCTTGCAGGTGTCGCCTGGCGCATCATTGGTGCTCAGCCTGAAGGATTTCCGGGCGCTCGTGACGTATGGACTGAGGTTACTCCTGGCGTATGGTGGCTGACCGCATGGATTGTGCGCGGTTATGAGAATCACCCGAATGTGTTCGCGGCAAGTCATCCTTGTCTGGCGACTGGTGTGACGCTCTCGAGTTCCACCGATGCCTGCTTCGTTGCGTCCCACACCGAGCCTTTCGAAGTGCTGGTATCCAATGATGATGGTTATTCTGCAGCTGGCATAGATGCAGTGGTTGAGGGTATCCGTGGATTACCGAACTCCACTATCCATGTTGTCGCGCCATTGACTAATCAGTCTGGTGGTGGCGGTAATACTACCGCGGCTCCCTATGTTGTATCAGGCAGCCCTGTAACCACGATCAGCGGCAGGGCGGCGACGGCCGTGATTAGCAACGATCCCGCTAGACAGCCAGCACCGATTAGTGGTTCAGCGTGGCCTGCGGATGCGGTCAATTATGCCCTGAAAACCATGCTGCTCTCGCCTGAACTTGTGGTGACTGGGATTAACCAGGGCCAGAATATGGGCTCCGTAACTCCGTTATCAGGCACAGTCGGCGCAGCGCGCGCGGCAAGGAAGCTCGGTTTCCCTGCGATCGCATCAAGCCAGGGTGGCATCTCTCCACCAAATGATTTTCCGACAGGTGTGACCGCGACTCTGGCCCTTATTGAGGAATGGCGGCTTGGACGCACGGTTAACACCACCAACAGCGTCCTGAATATCAACATTCCTACATGCGCAGTTGGCTGCTCAGTTCGTGGCACGGTGCAGACAGTAGTGGCAACGAACTCAAACGAACTACACCTTGCAGGATTGTTCGTCGATAGCCCCTGCCAACAGCGTCATCAGTGATATTGATGCCTTCAACAAGGGCTTTATCGGCATCGCCGACGTCGGTGTAACCAAGCCGCCGAATTGGCCCTAGCGGCTGTTGGCAACGGAGTCGCTGGTGGCGTCTATTTTTCGCCATAGCGATTCCGCCATCGGCTCTTCACGCTGAATATTGTTGTTCCGACGCCCTACCTTGTAGGGCGTTTTACTTTTGGCCCTTTAGTAAATTCGTGACAAGTTGCAGTTACTAGTGAATAAGATGGACAGCACTCACACCATCAATTATTGTGGCATAGTTAATGCCATATTTATGCCAGAATGGTTTCCCGCACTTCCGTTTAACGCGGAGCGGCTGTGATTCAATCGAAGGAAACACACATGCCTGATACTCCGGTATTTATGGTGGTAAACCTGTCTATTACTGACGTGGAGTCCTATCTCAACTACGAGAAAGGCTTTTTTGGCTTCCTGAAGAAGTATGGCGGCGAATTTCTCACCTATGACGACCAGCCCGATTACTCTGGAGGGCGACTCACCGCGCCAGGGACGCATGATTATTTTCAAGTTTCCGTCCGAGCAGGCCGCCAGGGACTGGTACGCCGATGGTGATTACCAGGCCTTGAGCGAGCATCGCAGGGCTGGCACCAAGCTGGAGTTCCTGACGCTGGTACATGGGTTACCCGCGCGCGGCTAGTTCGACTGTACCCCGATCCTGGCTCAGGCCTGCGGCGACACACCCACTTTTGAATCAGCACCGGCAATCTCCCTGACCAGTTTGGGCACCAGGTAACCGGGCAGTCGGGCGGCTAGCTCCGCCAGCAACAGCTGGGCCTTAATTTCCGATACATCGAAGTGCGCAGCCCCCTGCACCTTGTCCAGCAGGTGCAGGTAGTAGGGCAGTGTGCCCGTGGCAAACAAGCGCTGACACAGCGCGAGCTGTGCCTCAAGACTATCATTAATGCCGGCCAGCAGCACCGCCTGATTCAAGGTGGTGATATCCCGGCGGCGCAGTGCTGTCAGAGCGACCGCAACGGACGTCGTCGATTTCGCGGGCGTGGTTACAATGAATGACCATGATGGTCTGCAGACTGGCATGCGTGATCGCGTCCAGCAGAGTGTCCGTGACCCGTGCGGGTATGACCACCGGCAGGCGACTGTGGATACGCAGGCGTTGCACATGCCCTATGCCGGCGATCTGCTCAACCAGTTGCTGCAGTTGCTCATCGGTGGCGACCAGCGGGTCGCCGCCGCTCAGAATGACTTCCTCGATGCTACTGTCGGCGCGGATATAATCCAGTGCTTCATGCCACTGCTGCCGGCTGTTCTGATTCTTGTTATAGGGAAAATGGCGCCTGAAACAGTAGCGACAGTTCACTGCGCAGCCGCCACTGACGATCAGCAATACCCGGCCGTGGTATTTGTGCATGATGCCGCGTCGTGGCATGGTGGCGCCGCTCTCGCCCACCGGGTCGCGAAAATATCCGGCAGTGTCAGCCATTTCCTGTTGCGAGGACAGCACCTGCAGCAACAGCGGGTCACGCGCGTCACCGGGACGCATTCTCTGTACGAAACTGCGTGGTACTTTGAGGGGAAAATCCTCACAGGCGCCGCCGGAGAAGCCCACATCGTCCGCGCTTAGCCCAAGCGTATCCAGCAACTCACGCCGGGAGGTGATGACATCGCGCAGCTGGACCTGCCAGTCATCAGCGGATTGCGCAAGTCGACCTGCTAGCGGCACGGGGTAACCTCGGGATAAACTACAAAAGCAGCGGCCATTGTAGCAATGAATCGGTGCGCTGTTTGAGCCCCTGGGATAGAACTCCTGCAAAAACCTTGAACAGCTGTTTGCTCTGCTGCGATACTCGGCGTTTTGGGTAACTCCTGGCCGCGCCAGAAGTGGCAGCGTGAAACGACTTATGGGGCCGCCATGCAGCGCAGGCCTGAGGATGAAAAATGTTCAGCACCGATGAATTGTGTAGCTTGCGCTGGGATCCGGTTAGCGAACAGGTCGAGATTATCGACCAGACTCTTTTGCCCCACGCGCTGCGCTGGTGTCACCTGGACTCCCTGGCGGCGTTCTGTCATGCCATCAGTACCATGCAGGTGCGCGGCGCCCCGCTGATCGGAATTACAGCGGCGTTCGGTTTGGCGCATGCCCTGTCCGAGGATGCTTCCTCAGAGAATCTGGCGCGTGCCAGTGCGGCGCTGCTGGCTACCCGTCCTACGGCGGTCAACTTGCGCTGGGCCCTGGAGCAGATTACTACTGCGGTGCAGCCGCTGGAGCCGTCAGATCGACCCCTTGCTGCACTGGATAAAGCACGGATCTTGCGGGCACAGGATATTGCCAATTGTGAGCGTATCGGTACCAACGGATTGCAATTGCTGCGTTCGTTAAAGAAGGACACCTGCCTGAATATCATGACGCACTGTAATGCCGGGTGGCTGGCGACTGTTCAGTGGGGTACGGCTCTGGCACCGATTTATAAGGCGCATGCCAGCGGCATTGCAGTACATGTCTGGGTATCCGAGACGCGCCCGCGCAACCAGGGAACCAACCTAACCGCCTGGGAATTACAGCGCGCGGGCGTCCCCTGTACCATTGTAACGGACAACAGCTGTGGCCAATTGATGCGCCAGGGCCGGGTGGACTGTGTGATTGTGGGCAGTGATCGCACCGCCGCCAACGGCGATGTGTGCAACAAGGTGGGTACCTATCTTAAAGCGCTGGCCGCCCGTGCCAGTGATATCCCGTTCTATGTGGCGCTACCGGAGTCAACGATTGACTGGTCCTGCGCAGGTGGCGAACAGATTCCCATTGAGGAGCGGGATGAGTCAGAAGTGTTGAGTATAGTGGGGCTGGATGCCGCCGGTGATTTTCGTGAAGTGAACCTGGCTGGCGCACATAGCCGTGCGTTAAACCCGGCTTTCGACGTCACCCCGGCGGCATTGGTTGGAGCCCTGATCACTGAGCATGGAAACTTCGAGGCCAGTGAGCAGGGTTTGCAACGCCTGCGGACGGTCGGCAGGCGCCTGATAAAAAGAACAATGCTCTGGCGCTTACCAGCGGCCTAGTAATAGTCCAGCTGCAAATCGTAGTCGCCCAATTCATCGCGCAAACGCTTTTCCTCCAGACGCTGCTCCGCCAGGCGGCGCTTTTGCACCAGGCGCTGCTTTTCGGAAGATAAAGGTACCAGGTCCTTCAGCATGTCTTCGGAAATGTCCCCAATCGCGGGTTCGAAGAGATCGTCCAGGGTCTCCGCCGTAGACGGTTCCGGATTGCGTTCTCCCATAAATCACCTCCCGATGACTTTATAAAAGCCAACTCACGCGGCACAGTGTTATTACTGGCCGTTGGGGGCGAGTAAATCAAAATTTGGTGAGTGGAACAATGAAATACTTTCGTCAGTTTTACGCACATTTTGGCGGTAATATGAACGGCGGCCCGCCGCCTTCCCTGGCTTTCCCTGTGCACCAATCTACGTCCTTGTAGCTACCGTCCCTGGTATGGAGTAAGCACCTGCGGGCCGCCGCTTACAAGTAACGCAAATTTAGTGCCAGTTGCTGCGGCCATGTCCTACAGGGTTTCTGGAGAGGACAATAGGGCATGGGTCGGCTGTCCCAATGTGTCCGCGCGTGTCCGGACACATCGAAAGAGCACCGTAACGCACGCAACACACCCCCGTATTCTTGCGCGGGCCTGTCGCGGCTGGTTAGAGTGGCGCATCTTCGACTCATGCCCGCACACGCACAAGGACAGATCATGACACTATTGCACACTCCGCTGGATGCCTTGCATAGAGAACTGGGCGCGAAAATGGTGCCCTTTGCCGGCTACGACATGCCGGTGCAGTACCCTGCTGGAATCATTAAAGAGCATTTGCATACACGCGCAGCGGCCGGCCTGTTCGATGTTTCCCACATGGGACAAGTTATTGTAGAGGGCATCGGTAGTGCTGCCATGCTTGAATCCCTCGTGCCCGTGGATATAGAGGCACTCGGCATCAATCGGCAGACCTACGCGCTGTTCACCACTGATACAGGGTGGCGTATCGGATGACCTGATCATCACCCGCTGGGACCGGGATCGCTTCTTTCTCGTGGTCAATGCGGCCTGTAAGACGCAGGATATCGCACACCTGCGGGCGCATCTGTCCGGGCAAAAGCTCACAGTGCTGGAGCAGCAGGCCCTGCTGGCCCTGCAGGGGCCGGCCGCGCGCGAAGTGATGAACACAGTGTGTCCTGCTGCAGCCACGCTGGTCTTTATGCAAGGCTGTCACGGCATAATCGATGGTGTAGAGGTTTACATTACCTGTTCAGGCTACACCGGCGAGGACGGTTTTGAGATCTCCGTGCCTGCTGCAGCGGCGGAAGGTCTGGCGCGCCGGCTGCTGGCTATCGAGCAGGTGCAGCCCATCGGACTGGGCGCGCGCGATTCGCTGCGTCTGGAGGCCGGTTTATGTTTGTACGGACACGAACTGACCGCCGGGATCGACCCTGTGCAGGCAGGCCTTTCGTGGTCTATCAGCAAATCGCGTCGCGCGGATGGTGCACGCGCCGGAGGTTTCCCGGGCGCAGCCGTGATCTTGCAGCGCATGATGGACAAGCCGGCCCTGTGCCGGGTAGGTCTGAGCGTGGATGGCAAGCGACCGGTGCGCGAGGGTCAGGCCGTGCTGGATGAGTCTGGTCGACAGGTGGGAGAAATTTGCTCCGCCTGTTACGGCGCCAGCGTTGGCGGGCCCATCGCCATGGCCTATATCGAGCGCGAGCTGAGCCAGCCCGGCACGAAGTTGCTGGTGACGGTGCGGGACAAGCAAGTGCCGGTCACGGTGACGTCTATGCCGTTCAGTCCCCAGCGCTACTTCCGGGGTTGAGCCGTACAGCCGGTGCCAGTTAGCGCAATACACGGTGGTGTTAATAAGGTTTGGTACAGCGGGAGCAGTTGCGAGTTTTCAGGCAGCCCAGGCGCGTTCTGCCCGAAACCGCTGTGACAGATAGTCCATCTGGTCTGCGAGGATCCGGTCCTTGGCCAGAAAATGCCACTCCCAGGAGTTGGGTCTGAAGGGCACGGCCAGCAATGGCATATTGTGCTTCCTCGGGTGTGCGGTTGTCTTTTTGCCAGTTACAGCGTTTACAGGCGGCCACGACGTTTTCCCAGCGGTCGGTGCCGCCTCTTGAAGTGGGTAGTAAGTGATCGCGGGTCAGTTCGGCGCGTGTGCATTGTTGACCGCAGTACAGGCAGCGATGGTCATCTCTACGGAACAGCGTGCGGTTGCATAAAGGGGGGGTAAAGCCCTGCACAATCCTACCCTGGATAGCGATGATGGGTTGCAAATCGATGCGGGAGCGCAGGCCGTTGCGGCGCTGAATGCCGCCGAAAATTGGGGGCAGCGTATCCCCGATGCCATAAACGACATCTCCCTTGGCATAGGCTGTAACTGCCTCGTGCAGCGTTATCCAACCGCGGGGTTGGCCGGCGAGGTCGAGTCGCAGGATAGTTTGCATTGTCTCCCACCCACAAGCTTGGGCTAAAACTACTGCAAAACGGCGGTAACTACAATCGTGAATATTGGCCGGGAAACCGGGAATATAACCGGAGGGTCAAACCCGATAATCTTTTTCGAATTGTTCTACAGGAAGTGGTTTATCAAACACATATCCCTGCAGGATATCGCAGCGTAATTCTGCCAGGCGGTCTGCAATAGCGATAGTTTCCACGCCTTCTGCGACCACTTTCATAGAGAAGTTGTGGGCAAGGTCGATGACGGCCTTCACAATCGCGTGGTCCTTTTTTGATACCATCATGCGCCGCACAAAGCTTTGGTCGATTTTTATTTCGTCAACCGGAAGATCGCGAAAGTAAGCCAGGGAGGAAAAGCCCGTGCCAAAATCATCGATGGAAATTTTTACTCCGATCATTCGCAGACGGGCCAGTTGAGCGAGCATCATTTCCTGGTTATCGATCATGATTTTTTCTGTCACCTCCAGAGATAGCCGGGCGGGTGCCACACCGAAAATTTCCAGTGCATCCGCGACGACCGACAGAATATCGTTTTCCAACAGAAGTGAGGGACAAACGTTTACTGCAATAGAAAGTTGTTCGGGCCACCGTGCCAGACGACTAACAGCAGACTTGATTGCCCACCATGTCATGGGTTTTATGATCTCGTTCTTTTCGGCCAGATCGATAAATTTATCCGGAGTGATTACGCCCTGGTCCTTGCAGTGCCAACGAATAAGCGCTTCGGCGCCGATCACTGTGCGATAGCCAGCATGTACCTTCGGTTGGTAATACAAGTGAAACTCACCCAACTCCAATGCCCTTTGCATCCTTTCCAGTAATGCGCCCTCCTCCCTGATACTCTTTGCTTTTTCTGGCGAGTACACTTTGAACAGGTTGGCTGACAGTTTGGCCTGGTTGAGAGCGATGCCGGCCTGCTGCATGGCCAGTGCCATGTCCGTGTTGCTGCCGCTGAGCTCGGTGAAACCAGCAGTTACGACCAACGGCATGGCTTTTCCCTGATGGTAGTGGGGTTCCTTGAACACTTTGGCGAGCTTGGCCCCGGCCAGCTCCAGTTCACTTCGGCTGCCAATATCCCTGAGAATGACGCAGGCACGATTTTCTTTGAGAAAGCTCCACTCATCCTTGGTTCTTACCCATCCGTTCAGTCTTGTACTAAATGCACTGTTCAAGGCCTGGTTTATTGTTTGACTGCGTATATCATCCGACTCTTCGTTAGCCAACTCCACCAGACCCAAAATGTTGTAGTTGGAAGCAGACATCAGATGAAGAACTCCTCGCCGCTTATACCGTAGGTGCCGGACAGCAGCTCTCTGGTAATCCAGCGTTCCCCTTCCGCTGCGATAGCCTGGTTGGCCAGATCTACAACTTTAACGCTGGCGAGTCGTGCCTTATCGGCATCCAGGACAATAATGAGTTCCGGTTTGAGTCGGCGAGTGGCATTCTGTGCGGCCACGATGCCCACTTCGCCAGTATTTAACTCGACCATCGTGCCGGTTGGAAACAGCCCGATAGCCTGTACGAACTGCTCGACCAGTGCTTCCTGAAACTGGCGGCCCTTGCAATCCAGTAACTCCTGGGTGGCTTCATGGGAAGTACGTGCTGTCGCATAGGGGCGCGGTGTTATCATCGCGTCGTAGGTATCCACCAGGCCGGCGATGCGTGCCAGCAGAGGTATGGCTGCGCCCTGGATGCCACGTGGATAACCAGAGCCGTCCATTCTTTCATGGTGATTTTCAATAATGCCAAGTATTTCAAAGTCGATATTTTTTGACCTGCAAACCAGTTCGGAGCCCATCGTTGGGTGCGCCCGGATAATCCGTAGCTGTTCCTTGGTAAGATTTTCCGCCTGATCGAGCAGTTCCGGGGGCAGTTGGGTCATGCCGATGTCGCACATGGCGCAACCTACGGCCAGTTTCTCCAGTTCATGTCGAGCCAGTCCTATATGTCGCCCGACGATTGCAGCCCAGACGGCCATGGAAACACCGTGATGGTAGCGGTATTCACCGCTCTCTTTCAGTCGTAGCAAAGCGGCCACCGCATCCTGGTTGCGGAAGACACCCTCGATCAGGGGATTGATCGCCGTCTGCACGGCGCTGATATCATTCTGGCTGCCGCCGCGAAGCGACACGAAAATCTTATCGAGCGTCTCGGCTGCGCTGTCAAAAGAGACTTTGGTGCGCCTGAACTCCTCGCGCAGAGCGAGTCGCTCACGGGGTGTTGTCTTCATCGCCTCCACCGCGAGCTTCAGGGATTGTTTGACTCCGGTATATTCTGCATCGACATACACATGATCGACATAATTGGAAACGTAGAGGACCTCATCGGAATCGCGCACCACGAATCCCTGGATTGCAAAGGGTGTTTCCAGCCACGGTCTATCCAGCTCGGCAACGAACATGCCAGGCTCCAGATTCATGGCGGGGAGTTTTACCAGTCGCACAGCACACCTCTCAAACGGTTTCCAGTTATCACAGGCTAGTAAGACGGCTTATTGCTGTCGATGGGGTGTGCCGAGAAAAGAGAACTGGGTCACTCGCAAAGTGGACTTTTGTGAACTTTTTCGCTCGATGAATGCGGTTACCGGGCTACCCAGCTGGCTGCTACCAGAGATTTGTTTCCTAGCAGCACCTGACCCTCAAACAATTGTCCCGGCCTGATCTCGCCTACGCCTGCCGGGGTGCCGGTCATAATAATGTCGCCGTCTTCCAGCGTAGTGAAAGTCGCGAGCTCCCTTATTATGGCGTCTGGTTTGTAGATCATTAAGTCGACACCCCCCGCCTGGCGCAGCTCGCCGTCTACATCCAGTCGCAGTGACAGGCTCGCGATATCCTTGGGCAGCGCCACAAACTCGCTGAATAGTGCCGCACCATCGAAGGCTTTGGCCCGTTCCCAGGGCAGGCCTTGTTCTTTCAGGGCCGATTGCAGCGCGCGCTTGGTCAGGTCCAGTCCGAAGCCGACAGCAGCCAGTTTGCCATGATGAACAGTGAAGGCGAGTTCACCTTCATAGTGCAGGACCTGGTTGTCAATGCGGGAGCGCAGTATGTCCGTAATGGCTGAATTGGGCTTATTGAATACCACCATGCTGCCCGGCATTTCGTTACCGAGTTCCTGGATGTGCGCCACATAGTTACGGCCCACGCACATAATTTTGGAGGGATACACTGGAAATCCGTTTACGATAATGGATCGCATAATTGCCTGCGAGTTACCGTCCGGTTAATTTTTTCCGACGCTGTAGGTGAGGCCTTCTTCAGCAACTGGCTCCCTCGGCCAGGTTGCACACGGCCTTTTCGCCCCGAGACAGAGTGATCTGATGGACTTGATCAACCGGCAGCGGGATAGTCAGGTCATTCCACACTACCGCGTCGTCATCCGCGGTGTCACAGGCAAACGCCAGAGTGTAATCCCCCGCCGGCAAAAAGCCGAAGGCATACTCCCCGGTAGTTTCGTTCAGTGAGGCAACGGCAAAAGGCGCAAGTGCGTTACCTGGGGGTGTCGGTACGCTGGCGGAGGTGAAGACATCAGCCAGATCTTGTGCCAGATCGATGCCTTTATAGAGGTAAACTCTGTTGCCTGATGTTGGTGGATTCTTCTCGCTGCAGGGCGATACGGTATCGAACAAGGTACTGTCTATCAGGCCTGACAATGTCGCAGCAGTGAGGTTATTCTCGATGCGGATGCCGTTTGTTGCCAATAGGTACGTTTCCGTCGCTGTTTGATACTGCAGCGCCTGCGCGAGGCCGAATTCAACGGTAAACGCCTGATTACCCGAGACGAGCTGCATGCCGGGCAGCGTCAATACCCCGCCAGACACAGTGAGTGCCTTGCGGACGTCATTAGCCTCCAGCACGTTGGAGTTGTTGACGCTTTCATCAAGTATGGCAATAGACACTTCGTAGGTACCCGCGTCAAGCTTAAGATCCTCGATCACCACTAACTGCTTTGCACCTGGATATTTCAGCAGGTCTACCTTGAAGGTTTGAAGATCCTCCACCCCTCCGATAGTAAAGTCATTGACTACAAACGCTTCAGCACCGCTGCGCCTGAAGCTTATGGAGTCTACCTCGATCACAACTTCCTTCAGGTCCTCGGGCAGGGAGTCTGAAAACCCCAGGGTAAGGAGCGCGGGATCGCCATTACTGTTGGTGTCGTCATCACTGTTGCAGTCGAATCCGCAACTACAACCGCCGAGGGACAGAATAAGGCATACCAGCAGCGCCGCTGGTAAAAGCATTGTCAGTGATATTCTCATTTGCGGTGCCTACCTGCTGCGATGGTTCCGTTAAACGGGTTTGCAAATCATATAATGCTGGATGCACTCCTCGGGATCATTCAGGGACTCAATCTCCCATCCCGTATTTTCAACCAACCTTAGCGCATTTTCCCTCGAGTAAAGTGCACATTTGAGTGGTTGCGCAGGATAGAAATCCAAAAAATCAGGAGGACCAGCCGCCTTTGCCGCCGCGATAAAGGCCTCCTTGTGTTGCTCGAGACGATTATCCTTAGCGTTCTCCCAGTCTCTATTGTACTTATCGAGGTGGCCATGACCACCTTGTGTCAGTTCATTCACGAACAGGCTGAAGATTAATTTGCCGCCAGGCTTGATGTAGCGTCGCAGCATTTTGAGCATTGCCACATAATCATGCGGAGCGAGGTGGGTGAAAACAGAGAACAGGCAAATGAAATCAAAACTGTGCTCGTCGAGAGGAAGCCTGGTGTTCGCCGACAGTGGCTCTCCGTGGGGGTTATACATTTCGTTATGCGTATTGTACACATGGAAGCTAAAGCGAGGGTCAGTAACGTTTGTGTTCAGGAAATTGATCAGGTCCGGAAACACATCGACGCCGACATAGCGCCCGAGAGGTAATTTGCGATCGAGAATCGCCTGTACCAGCTTACAACCGCAACCCATGTCCAGCACACTGGATTCGCCAAAATTGGCGATGCCAAAGTTTCTACACATGAGTTTAATGAGTTCGACCCCCTGTGCGACTGACTTCTCCTCATTGTGCCTTTTATTTCCGCGCCGCAGCTCTTGTGGAACCTTGAAAACCAGACCAGACATGTTATCTCCTTAAGCAGCAGACCCAGCAGTCGCTTATGGTACTTCTGCGCCGCGCAATAAACACTTTTTTGTCGTTTTTTAAAGCACTACAGGCCAAGGGCATGATACCAGCACGGATATCGGCTTATTGCCCCGACTGGTAGGCTTCTGCATAGGCGATGCTGTCTGCGTTATCAATCAGAGTGCCATTTGCCAGTTCATTGGTGCGGGCACTGATTTCCAGCATGGCGCCTCCTAACTCACTGGAGCTTATCACAAGCTTTCCTGGGCGTAGCAGTGTCTCCAAAATGTAGTGAAAAACGTTTGCCTGTTCGGTGGTAGGCCGCACGAATGCGGACCGGTAGCTGAACGTACGCAGGTCGCTGTCTGCAGCCAACATCGCCAGTTCGTGTTCTGCCCGGCCTTTTTCACGCGCCCAGTGCTGGTCCCCGTTGGCATCCGTCCCCATTCCGGTCACGTAGTGGAATGACATGGGTCCCGCCTTGCGAGCGGACAGCCACGCGGTTACGAAGGCCACCGGGAAATCAACGTGTATCCGGGTGTAGGTGGCGTCATCTGCACCCAAGGAAGTGGTTCCGAGCCCCCACAATACTGTGTTGACCGTCCCAGGATATCAGCCAGTGACGAATAGTCGGTGAAATCCTGGTGCATGCGAATTTCGACCTTGCCGGAATTCGCGCCCGCTTCCATGCGGGGCGAGGTGCTGCGTGTGACGACATACACTTTTCTAACGTTGGGGTCTTCTATTGCCGCCTTGAGCAAGCCGTCTCCCACGGAACCGGTCGCGCCAAATACCATGACCACTGCATTGGCATTCTTGTCGCGCGCGGGTTCCTCTGCGGGTGTTATCCTTCCCAGGGTGAAAAATCCCCACAGGTCGAAGGCCGCAATCATCAATACGAAACCGAGGAAGCCCAACAGGGCAATTTTTTTGATAACGTTCATTTTTTATGCTCTATCAGGAAGCTGCAGGCATACTGGATGGGTTTGCAAACCGTGAATTGTCGCATAGCCTTACCGTGACAGATCCGGAGCAGCGCGACCAGCAATCAGTGGCAGGTCCA
The DNA here is from genome assembly GCA_963712135.1 of uncultured Gammaproteobacteria bacterium. Lineage (GTDB taxonomy): Bacteria > Pseudomonadota > Gammaproteobacteria > Pseudomonadales > Halieaceae > Marimicrobium. The sequence goes on along the minus strand of CAVQGV010000018.1, from coordinate 244,662 downwards.
GATACGTTTTAATGCCCGGCGCTGCGCGGCACACGTAAGGAATAGCGCTGACGCAGTGGTTGGCCGTGGCCACGATACCGGGATTGCGAATCAGGCCGGCGGCAACCGACTCCGGGTGCCAGCCGTGAAAGCTCACGTGGGACGAGGGATCCCCGCTGACTTCCACTTCGAAGCGCTCGCCCTGTGGCCCGAAATTCCAGGCCGGGTCCAGGTTCTCTTCGCCCATGAACCAGTTGACGCGGACGGTAATGACCGGCTCGCCGCGCACCGTGTGCTGCCAGGTGAAACGCTGCGCGGCGACCAGGCCCGGGTGCAATCACTCCGATGGGTGACTCGATAGGTGCGGTGGCCACGGCAAATTCATGAGTACTGATTACTTTGGGATCGACCGCAAAGCCCAGTTCAGCGGCGACCATTTCCATCGACTGCTGAAACCCCTGTCCGAGAAAGTGGACCATGGGGCTGGCCGCGGTTTCCTGTGGCGTTTTGCCGAACAGCATAATATCGCTGACCACATTGGGGGCGTTGTAAGTCCTGATGTCGGAGAACTCTTCCGCACGCACGTGTGTGATTGCACTGGACAGGGCTGAAATCATCAGCGGAAACCGCTCTGTTATACCACCGGGATGGATGCCGGTGCCGTGCAGTGTGCTGTTGCCGGCCTTGCAGGCTTGTTCCAGCGAGGAGACGTCCCGCTTGCCGGGATAGAACCAATTGAGCGGGGTCACCACATTTTTTCCCGATGCCAGCAGCCGGGCTACCAGTGTCGGGATCTGCCATGATGGGGCTGTAGAGAACGCAGTCCGCCGCCATATTCACCAGCGCATCGACATCGCAGGTAGCTGTTACGCCCAGTGCCGGCAGACCGCAGATATCACCGACGTCGCGCCCCGCCTTATCCTTGCTGTGCACCCAGCAGCCGACCAGTTCGAGTTCCGGATGGGCGACGATGCCTTCAATGGCAGCTCTGCCCACGCCACCGGTTGCCCACTGTATGACGCGCAAGGTCATGGTTGCTGTTTCCACTCATTGCCAAAAGCATCAGGCAGTGAGCGCCACGCAACGGGCAGATCTGTAGACCAGATGGGTTTGCGCGGCGGCATGTTGAACTGCGGCGGTGGTTGCCAGGCCATTGCCTTCATGGTTTCTCCCACAAACTTCATATTCAGGTAGTCATGGCTGTAACAGAACATACCATCACCGGCGTAATACAGAATGGACAGCCCGGGCACGATCCATTGGCCGCCATCGGGCTTCTGTCCCAATACCTGGTCCCAGTGACTCACCAGGCGGTGGCCATCCACCATGGTCCAGCGCTCTGGTGTTGACCAGCCGTGGCCGGTGAGTCCGGCCATTGAATCGAGAAAAAATTGTCGAATGGTTTCCCTGCCCTCCTGCCGGCCCCAGGCCGGGTCGATGTAGACGGCATCCTCGGTAAAGAAATCCGCCATCACGTCCCACCCACATTCGCCGCTATCGACGTTATCGCGGGTCGCGACAAACCGGCGATAGGTTTCCAGCGCCTCCTGTTCAATTTGTTGTTTTGTCTTCATGTGAGCGTCACCATCGATTTTGAATTCAACATAGTTCATGTATGCGCTGCTGTCGATACACTAACGGATAACTGGAAATAATGGTATTCAGAGGAAGGCGGAAAAGCGTAACGGCTGTTATGTGTGCTTGCCTTGCGTAGTATGGCGCGCGTAGAGTTACGTCAACTGAGATCCCAGCGTTTCGGACAATGCGAGCGTATTCCCCATGATAGACCTGCATTACTGGCCCACCCCCAATGGCAAGAAACTCACGATCCAGTTGGAAGAATGTGGGATCGACTATACGGTCATTTACTGTGAGATCGGGAGGGGAGCCCAGTTCGAAGAGGAATTCCTGCGCATCAGTCCCAACAACCGCATGCCTGCCATTGTGGATCATGACCCGAGGGACAGTGGCGGGCCCTCTGTCCGTGTTCGAGTCGGGAGCCTGCATGATGTACATCGCGGAAAAGACCGGCCAGTTTGGCGGCCGTAATCTCCGGGAAAAGTGGGAAGTGTACCAGTGGGTGATGTGGCAGATGGCCAACCAGGGCCCCAAGACCGGCGAGCGGGGTCATTTCGCCCGGCTCAAGGACAGTCAGGGCGACCAGTCCTATGCACTGCGCCGCTTCAACGACGAACTGCACAGGCTATACGGTGTGATGAACAACCGACTGTATGATCGGCGCTACCTGGCGGGTGACAACTACACCATTGCGGACATGGCCTGCTATCCCTGGAGTGTCGGGTGGGAGGCGCAGGGCATCGACATCAATGAGTTCAAATACGTCAGGCGCTGGCTGCACGAACTGGGCGAGCGTCCCGCGCTGCAAAAGGGCATGGCGGTGGGCAGTGATCTGACCCAGGATTATTCCAAACTCACTGAAAAGGAGGTCGGCCATATCGTATCTCTGCTGTACAACCAGCGCGCCCGTCCGGCGCCTCAGAACGGCGGCATACTGGACTGAGCACTTGCGCTCTTGTGCCAGGGCAGCTGCCGCGGAGTCACCGCAGGGATTGCAGGAGTACCTGTTCAGGCGATAGGTCTGTAGAGCCCTTTACCGGTAATTTTGGGCAGGTCCATGGCCGCTACCATGCCCGATTGGTGCGCAACCACTGCGGGTACTGCATTGACGATGGCCGTAGCGGTCTGGATTACGCCTGCGACGGCGTGATCACCGTTGCGATCCTCCATGTCCATGGATATCTCCATGCGCGGCTCACCCTCGATAATGACGCGATAACCCTTGCCCTGTGGCCAGTGGGGTGCGATATCATCGGTAAGGCGAGTGACGTGCTCCAGCACGATGGCGTCGCGGCCAGCAATGACACCGCGTACTTCAAAACGCATGGCGCCGGTGGTGCCGGCCTTGAAAAGGCCCATGCCGTTGTGCACATCGTTTGCGAGCGGCAGGCGCTCGTGTACTTCGTAGACCTTATCCAGCGTAACGCCCAGACCAGCAGCCACAGAGCGCACGGCACCACCCCATCCCAGCGCCAGCGCCCCCGGCGCGAACAGCATGCAATCGTGATCCACCGGGTAGCCAAACCCCATGACCTCGCGAATAGTGTGCTCCTGCTCATAGGTGGAGTAATTGATAACCTCGCGCATGCGCACGCTGCTCCAGTACTCTGACAAACCAGTAAACACCAGTGGCATGGTGTCATTGGCGAAACCCGGATCGATGCCATTATTGAAGCACGTGGCCTGACCCTCCTTGCAAGCTGCCTTGAGTGGCTCGGCGAGAAAGGCGACATCCGGGTTGTCGGGATACTGCAGCATGAACAGTGAACTGGCCACCACATTAATGCCCAGGCGCAGACATCGTGCCTGGTCCTTGACAGCTTCCATCATGCGCGTTTCCGAGTGGGCGGTGTAGACGACACAGTCTGGTCGGGTAGCCAGCGCCACCTCGATATCGTTGGTGGCCAGCACGCCCACTGGATCTGCCAGACCAATTAGCTCCCCCACGTCGCGTCCCGATTTATCAGCCGAGCTGACAATGTGCGCAACGAGCTCCAGTTCCGGATGGTTCAGTACCGCGCGCACCGCGTAGCGTCCTACGTTGCCGGTGCCCCATGTAACAACTTTGTAGGTCATGCAGATATCTCCTCTATTCTTCCTTTTGTCGGGCAGCTTCGAGCGTTTGTACAGCATGCATGCCACCTCTGGGTTGCACGAACAGGCCCTCCGCACTGGCAGTCATGATGCCGTCAGCATACATCTCACCGCGCATTATGGTCTTGCGGCCTTCAACTTTGACGAGAGTGCCCTGCAACTTCAGTTCTGTATTGAGCGGCGTGCGCTGGTGGTAGTTCACATGCAGGTAGCCAGTCATGCCGGGCTGGCCGCCGATCATCTGCGCCATGCCCAGGAACTGGTCGAAAATCGCCGCGACAAAGCCGCCATGCACACTGCCCGGGGGGCCTTCGTAGGCCCAGCCGCACTGGCAGGTGGCGAGAGCCAGATCGCCCTCAATCCAGCTGTTTACCGGCGGGGCAATCGGGTTGCTCCAGCCCGCCATGGGATTCAATTCATGGCTGACCTGGCCAAAGCTGCCGTGCTTGCCGCTCTGCGCCCAGTCGCTACGCCCGAAAATTCGCGGTGATTTACGAAACTCCGCTGCTGTAATTTCAAGCTGTTCAGCGATGGCATGCATTTTCTCCACGCTGGGTGAGCTGGTAACCAGCACCCCGGTGAGTTGCTTGATTGCATCCGCGACGCGGCGCTTGGCGACCCACTCATCGTTAAAAGGGGGCGTAATTTCTTCTACGGCAAAGGGATTGTCAGTGTGCATGCTGGGTCTGCTGATTGTTCCGGCGGGAATCACGATAGTGTACCCCATTTGCGGTTCTGATTTACCTCGGGAATGCGACATTGCCTGCGCCGCAACAGATTCCTGAAGCAATCGCTGGTTGCCGTGTCCTCGATATCTGGTGGATGTTTCAACAATCACAGTGAAGGAGTTATACGCAGATCACCTTGCTGCGGATTATTTCTTGCTGGTGTAACGAGGTTTGACTGATCGGTATCTATGCTGCATCCGTATCATCTGACTGGAAGAGGAACGTAGCTATGGTGAGAGCAATAGTATTAGTAGTGATTGTTGGGGCGCTGATGGCCTGCTCCAACGTGCGGGTGACGGATTACGCAGATAAAGAGCCCATTTTCGATGTTGAACAGTTCTTCAACGGCAATTTAACGGCTCACGGCGTAGTCAAGGACAGGGGAGGAAGGGTGATTCGCCATTTCAATGCCAGCATTGCTGCAACCTGGGTCGATGGCGTGGGCACATTGGTGGAAGACTTTGTGTTCGACGATGGCGAAACCCAGCGCAGGATCTGGACACTAAAACCGGACGGGCAGGGGCGCTATACCGGCACTGCAGGCAGATGTGGTCGGTGTGGCGAGGTTGCAGCAGGCAGGTAACAGCCTGTTTCTCGATTACGTGCTGCGACTGCCCTACAAAGGTAGCGAGGTGGATGTACATGTAGATGACCGGATGTACCTGGTGTCTCCCGATATCCTGATCAACGAATCAGGTATGAGCAAATTTGGCTGGCGCGTGGGCAACCTGGTGCTGGTTATCGCTCGCCAGTCCAATATCGAGGGTTCAGGCAAATGAGAGAAGGATGCGGGATCAGTGCTGATGGGGCACAATCGCCACCACCAGCTGGTAGCAGCACACGTTTGCCCTGCCGTGGCTGTTGCAGTGATTGTATACATTATGCCAACTGCGACGGGCGGCCCTGGAGAACGCTGGCGCGTGAGACTGGCCCCAGAGCCAGTGCGTTGCACAGCGAATGGCGGATGGTACAGGCACAATGATGTCACAGAACAGTTGGCGCGAGGTGCAACATGTCTGAGTTGATTACACTGGATGAAAGCATAGAGGTAAATCGACCGCTGCGCGAAGTATTTGCTTATGTTTCGGAATTCTCGCGCATAGAAGAGTGGGATCCTGCTGTCGCGCGTGGCCACAAGCTGACCCCGGGTGCTCCGGCGCAGGGCAGCGAATACCGCATAGAGATGAAAGCCGGCTTCTCCCTGCACTACCGGATTATCGAGCTGGAGCCACAGCGACGCATGTTGATGGAGGTCGATTCTCGGCTGTTCACCGCCCGTGAAGAGATATTTTTCAGTGCCACCAAATCCGGTGGCACCAACGGTACGTTATGTGGCGAAATTTAACTTTCCCCGTCCCCTGGCGACTGCTAACAAGCTCTATCCTGCCCTCATGGACCGGGTCGGGAAAAGCACCATGAAAGGATTACAGGAAGCGCTTGAAGACAATTTCCAGGCTCCCGCTCCGTCACCGCGCCTGGCGCTGGCGGACCGACTGATCCTGCCGGGGATATGGCGCTTTACCCGACTGGGCTACAGTGCCTCGCGCCGGCACTGGAAACCACTCTCGGCCTACCTCGTCGGCCGTCGCGCCGTGGTCACTGGCGCGACCTCGGGAGTCGGTCTTGCCGCTGCCCAGGCGCTCGCGGCGATGGGTGCAAGCGTGACCCTGGTAGCAAGGGATCAGCAAAAAGCCGACCCAATCGTGCGCGCCATGCGCAAGGAAACCGGCAATCCGGACATCCAGGTGGAAATCTGCGATATGAGCGTGATGGCGGACGTCCATCAACTGGCGGACCGCCTGATTGCTGCGGGCGCACCGCTCGATATTCTCGTGAATAATGCTGGCGCCCTGTTCAATCCGCGGCAACAGACTGCGGAGGGATTGGAGAAGAGCTTCGCGTTGTTGCTGTTGGCGTCCGTATATTCTCACCGAGCGCATACAGCCTTTACTCGCCGCGTCTGCGGGCGCGCGGGTGGTCAATGTGTCTTCCGGCGGCATGTACTCGCAGAAAATCCACGTCGACGACCTGCAGAGCGAGAGGGGCAGTTATTCCGGTTCGGTGGCCTATGCGCGCGCCAAGCGCGGATTGATGATCCTGACCGAGGTCTGGGCCGACAAATGGCGAGACAGCGGCATCACGGTCAATGCCATGCATCCCGGCTGGGCGGACACGCCGGGCGTAGAGACATCACTGCCCGGTTTCTATCGCCTGACGCGCAGCCTGCTGCGCACTCCCCGGGAGGGCGCTGATACGGTGGTCTGGCTGGCAGCATCGACTGAAGCGGGAAAGGTGACAGGCAAATTCTGGCTGGATCGCGAGCAGCATCCTAGTCACTTGTTCAAACGTACCCGGGAGACTGGCGCAGAACGCTCGCAGCTATTGCAGGAATTACAGCGGTTATTGGTTGCGACCAGCCCGAAGAAGGTCAGGAATGCGCGCAGGAGCTGCTAATTGAGCACACTTTCAATAGCCTGTAACAACACCGGGTCGTCCGGCTCCATATTGCTGCCAAAATGCATTACCACTTTGCCTGATTGGTCTATAAGGTACTTGTTGAAGTTCCAGCCAGGGGCCTGCGTCTGTTGGGCAAGCTCACGAAAAACTGGATTAGCCTCATCCCCGCGCACGTGAGTGGGAGCGAGCATGGTGAAGGTCACGCCATAGTTGACGTAGCACACCTCGGCCGCCTGTTCCTCGTCTTTTGCCTCCTGGCGAAAGTCGTCACTGGCAAAGCCCACTACCTCCAGGCCCTGCCCGTGATACTTCTTGTACAGCATCTCAAGTTGCTTGAACTGGGGTGTGTAACCGCAGTGACTGGCGGTATTGACGATCAGCACCGGTTTGCCACCTGTGACCTGGCAGAGATTCACCATGTCACTGGAGTGCAGCTTGCGCAAGTCATGATCCAGATATGCAGGGCAGGCGGCAAACACTGTTCCTGCGCCCAACAGCGTCATCGCTAATACGGCCTTACCAATCACGTAATAGATCCTTTTTTGGCGTTTGTTTGACGTATAACTGGCGCGTTGATGCAGTGCTTGATGACCCTGACCGGCCTAGCCGATAGAGTTGGATGGGGCACAGCGGTCATGTTTCGCAGTGGTATTCACATCCAGCAGGTACCACAGGTAACAACGAGAGAAGATACCATTGAGCATCAACGATACCGCAACAATAATCACCAGCCATTCCGCGAAAGTGTTCATTGCGGGCTGAGTTAATGCCCATGCGCCGAATAACAATCCGAAAGAAAACCGTACTATACGTTCTGCATTACCAATATTGCGCTCTATCATGGCCAGGCTCCTGTGTTCAATGAAGTTGAATTGATGCTATATACGGGAGGATTGCAGGATTGGATTACATCGCCCAATTGATGGTAGGGGATTTGGTTAGTCAGCAGTCAGAGCCGGGTCTGCAATTACGCGAGCTTATTGTTTCGACCACGTCCAGATAGCAGTCCTGCGGATAGAAGTTTGCTTCGGATATATCGTGGTTGGGATACCAGACCTGCGCAAAGAAAGGATTGTGCGCGGCCTCCGCGTCGTAGTCCCAGCCCATTTTTTGTGGCGCGCAGTCGGGACACCAGTGACCGCCTTTCAGCACGGTATTGGGCGTCATTGCAAAACGATGGCCACGCCAGCACTGCCACTGCAATTTCTCCAGCAGTGCGCCGGGCACCATGGCGTCGGACAGGCAGCGCCCGCCACGAAACGCGGCTGCCCTTTGCATCTGGGCGAGGTCGAGCTGCCCGTCTTCCAATGTTTCATCATAGCCATGATCAAGGCGTTGATAGTCATCGAAGGTGGGGCGCGGTATGCTCCCCCAGTCCCGGGGAATGTTTTCCCAGCTCGCCCGGTCTTTGAAGAACGCCGAGATCCGGCCCTGCAACTGGTGGTGCAGCCAGTACATGGTGCTGTCCGGTGTATTAAAAGCCAGTGGTTTCATCAGCAGGTGACGAATCAGGGCTTTGACCCAGCGGCGGGCCATGAGCCAGCGGATACCGGGTTTGGTGGGTAGCAAGACATACCAGGGTGAACCGTCCAGCACCGATTGAATATATTCATCGATGCCCATGGTCTGGAAGTGGAGGAAGTCGTCGAGCCGCGACGAGTCTTCAAACCATTGGCAGTGAAAATTGCGCAGGGCAAACCAGTTGCGCTGTGCCAGTTGCTCCGGCCGTCCCAGGCCCAGGGCCGAAAATACGCGCTCCATCAGTTCCAGGAATGTGATCCGTGCCAAGTGGCCGCCGCCGATATTGTAGAAGTTGCGCCAGAAGGACTCCGGCACGTCAGCTTCGCAGGCATTGGCCAACAGCAGGCCGGAGTCGTGGGCGGTGCAGAATTCTATGCAGGTCTGCAAGGGCTGGTGGTACATGATCGGGTCCATCAGGGCGAGAGTGTCCGGGACCGCGATGAAAGTCTGGCGGCAACTGACCCAGTACTTCAGGCCGGACTCCGCCACCAGTTGTTCCGCATCGATCTTGCTGCAGGCGTAGGCATCGTAAATGCTGGGCTTCATCGGGTCACCAGTGCGCCCCACATGAATAGGATAAAGCCGGTCGCCGGTCATTGCCACGGAGCCAATATTAACGAGCTTTATCCGGTCAGGATCTGCTTGCGCCTTGATCGCCCGGAGGATGTTCTCCATCGAGCCGACATTAACCGCGCGAGCCCCCTGGGGATCGTGGTCGGCCGCAGGGGCGATCATCGCAGCCGGGTGCAGGACGATATCAGCTCCTGTAACGCAGGCCAGTACGTCTTCATAGCAGGTCAGGTCACCCCAGACGATACGTACGCCGGGCTGTTGTTCCAGTTCGCGCAACGAGATTTTGTTTGCCGCCGACGGCCTGGCCAGTGTTACCAGGTTGAAGCGTTCGCGGCGCCGCAATAGTTCATGCATGCCAGCGCCACCCATTGACCCGGTAACCCCGGTGATGAAGACAGTTTTTTTGCTCATTATCAAGGTCTCTCACTGAGTAGTAGCTGACACTGCCATGTTAGGTTCGATGAAAAAATCATTGCAGAAACAGTGTAAGAGCCACTAATAGTAGTTTGCAATGGATTTACATGAATGTCTGGCCGCCGGCTGTGGCTACCTCGGGTTTGGGAAAAAAAGGTACTATGGACTCTGTCGAGTCATCCAACATTCTCCCCTGAAGCGGGTAGTACATTATGAAAAATAAGCTGTGGTTGATACTGCGAGAAAGTGCGCTATGAAGCCAATGGCGAGTTTGTCCAGCAGCGGAGCAACAGTATGAGCCACACGATAAACGTGAATTGGACCGGCGACAGCATTGCGGTTGTGACCTTCAGCGACCCCCTGCGTGACAACCAGCTCTGCTGGGCAGCAATCGATGCGCTGGCAGAGCAGCTTGGCCGGTGTCGGGAATCGGGTGCGAGAGTGGTGATCCTGGCCTCGGGCCTGGCGGGGCACTGGCTGGAGCACGCCTGGCTGCGCGATTTATCCAATGGTGTCGAAGGGTTGGAGCAGACCGGAACCGGAGCCGGGTGGTTCAGCGCGCTGGAGGAACTGTCGCACGAGGATGTCATCAGTATCGCTGCAATTTCAGGAAATAGCTCTGGTGGTGGCGCCGAACTGGGCTGGGCCTGTGACCTGCGGATAGCCGAAATGCAGGCCAATTTTTCCCAGCCGGAAATCACTATGGGGCTGACTACCGGTATCGGTGGCAGCAGTCGCCTGGCGCGATTGGCGGGGCGCGCCACCGCCACCGAAATGGTGCTGACGGGCCGGCCGCTGGGTGCGCAGCGCCTCTACGATCTGGGGGCTATCAATCGAGTGGTGCCCACCGGGCAGGGTTTGCAGGTGGCGCTCGAGTTGGCCAAGGAGCTGGCAGAAAAGTCACCGGTGGCAAGCGCCGGCCTCAAGCGGATTCTGGCAAAAAATGACGATGTTTCGCTGCGCGACGCGATGCGGCATGAGCAGGAGATTTTTCAGTCCGTTGTCATCACTGATCAGGCCCGCGCCGGTATGCGCAAAGCGCAGTCTGCGTGCGACAGCGGTTCCGGCCGCAAGAGTTAAGACCTGGTCTGGTGTCAGGCAGAGCGCTTATCGAAGCGAATATGCAGCTCCTTAAGCCCGCGTAAAACAATATTGGGCCAATAAGTCAGGTCGCTTTTCTCTTCTACCAAGCGAATATTGTCCAGGCGAGACAACAGAGCCTCAAATGCCACGTTCATTTCCTTGCGGGCCAGCATGGCCCCGGGACAGAAGTGGATGCCCTGGCCGAAGGCAATGTGGTCATCGGCATTGTCGCGATCTATATGAATGTCATTGGGATCATCGAATAGCTGCCGGTCGCGGTTTGCCGCGTGGTAGCGCAGCATCACCAGCGAATCTTTCGGGATTTTTACGCCGTGAAATTCGCTGTCCTTTTTAACCACACGCCACATGCCGGCACTGGGGGACTCCATGCGCAGGATCTCTTCCACTGCATTGGCGATTTTACCGGGATCATCCTGTAACGCCTTCATTTGCTCGGGATGTTGAATCAGGCTGACCATGCCGCCAGTAATGGCTGAAGTGGTGGTCTCGTTGCCCGCCACCATAAGTTGCTGCAGGATGCTTTGTAGCTCCTCCATATTGAGTGGGCGCACCTCACCGTTGTCAGGATCCTCGATTTCCGTCGTCACCAGGTCAGAAATCATATCGTTGCAGGGCTTTTTCCTGCGCTCGTTAATCATTTTTTCGAAGTAGAATTGGAAAGCGACAATATTTTCCGCGTCTTCCACCTGTTCTTCTGGCGTGGCCATCTGGCTCAGGCGCCGTGCGAACGAGTCCGACCAGTGTTTGAAATCCTTCAGGTCCTTGCGCGGTACGCCCAATTGATCTGCGATGACATAAACAGGCAGCGGCGTGGTGAACTCGCGGATGAAGTCACATTCCCCGCGCTCGATGAAGCTGTCAATCAGTTCGTGGACGATGGTCTTCATGTACTCTTCCATCGCATCAACGCGGCTCGCACTGAAAACCTTGTTGACCAGGGTGCGATAGGTTTTATGCCGCGGCGGATCGGCGGTAATCATGGTATCTACCGGTTGCCAGGCTTTGGCGTAAATAGCAGTGACTTCCGGCGCAGGCTCCGGCCCCTTCAGGAGATGATTAAAGTTGTTGGAGTAGGTTGCAGTATCTTTCAACAGCTTTTTGACGTCTGCGTGACGCGTCACCATAAAGATGTTGGTGCCTGGTAGCTGATAGACCGGTGCTTGCTCCTGCAGCGTCTGGTAGAAATCATAGGGACAATTCAGGACTTGCTCATCGAAGAAATTGAAATCTGCAGGACACTTGCTCATGGGTATTCCTTTTTTTGACGGACGGCTATTACTACAGTTCGCCGTTGATGTATTTGTCGATCGTCTGGTGGAAATGACGGATGCGTACCTCGTGGTAGTTGGCCAGCACCAGTTCGCGCGATTTCACGTTGTGCATGCCCTTCTGGATCATCGGCATGTTGAACAGGTCCTGGTCAAAGATAGTGCCCAGGCTAACGCCCAGTTCGGGCGCCTCGAAAACAGTTCGTTGTCACCGAGGCGCCTTACGGGTACGTCCTTGGGTCTCGGTGCGCCTGTCGCCAACTGCTTGATGACGATGACTTCCATCAACGCGGTGGTGTGGTCGTCGCCATTGGGGCGAAAGCGATAGGTGATATTGGGATGAAAGCCGGCCCAGGGCGCAAAATTGGGAAAGATAGAATAAAGAATCGAATCCATGCGTTCGGCGTTGGTGGCGAAGCTGGCCAGCTCCCGGTCGTGATTTTCGCTGAACGCTTCGGAGTTCAGTTGGCCGATATATTCTCGTGCGGTCATTCCGTCGTGGCACTTTCGCGTGATTGGGCCTGGCGACCATGGCGGATACGCCGAGCATGGTATCGACCACGTCCTGATCAGTAACATCTTTCAGGTGAAAGCTGGGGACACCGAGTGCGGTAATGGTGCGGCTGATATGGTCACCCCATACGTCATACTGGGAATCGGCGTCCTCGGTATAGGGCAGGATTTGCGGATGGGTCGCCACCGCATGGTAGGACTCGATAAAGGCCTCCCAGCCCACTTTCCAGTTGCAGGGAATAACCTTCTCCACGTGTATCATTTTGTAGCCGTTTTCCGGCTTCCAGCGCTCGAAGTGGCTGGGCAGTACGCCGAGATAGTCCTGCAGCGACGGGGCATCGAGGTCCATATTGATGAATACCCAGCCACCCCAGGTATCGACCTGTACTTCTGGCAGACCGAATGCTTCATCCTTGATGTGGGGAAAGTCCCATTTACAGGGCGCCCATTTGAAGTCGCCTTCCAGGCTCCAGGTAAAAGCGTGATAGGGACAGCGAAACTTTTCGTAATTGCCATTTTTGTCGACCAGTTGTCGGCCACGGTGCAGGCAGGCGTTGCGAAATGCCTTGAGCTTACCGGCTGTGGTGCGGGTGACGATGATGGAGAAACGCGTGATGTCGTAGACATGCGTGTCACCGGGCTCGCCGACTTCAGTTTCACGGCACACGGCCTGCCAGGTGCGCTGCCACACGTGCTCCACTTCCTTGTCGTGGAATTCGCGCGACAGATAACGATCCACCGATAGATTTTCCGATCCCAGGTAGGGGTTGGTGTTGTCCCGCAGGCTGTCGGGCACCGGGTTCACCTCTTTGTCCAGAAGGTCCTGGTAGGACGGTCCCGGAGAGCGCGCCAGAATGTGTGCCTCGGGTTTTTTGTGCACTTTCTTTGCCATGGTTGGCTACCTCGATTTACCCTGTTAACCCTTGAGCTTTAAACCTTGCATCCAGTTGGCGTGAAAGCCATTTGGCACGCGCCCGGGTATATGTATTTTTGCTATCGGTCCGCCGGAAATATTCCCGGCGCTCAACACAGAGACAAAAGGATCTTCGCCAGGGTTGTACACGTAACACATCACATAGCCATCCTCTTCCCGGCCGCTATCGGGGTTCGGCACATAGACCGGCTCGCCGGCATTGGCATCCTTACCGTACTCCCACAACTGGTGTTCGCCCGTTTCCATGGTGTAGCGCAAGGTGCAGTTATAGCCGTGCGCGTCAGCCCACTGGCGGTTGGAGGCTGTGGCGAAACCGTACTGGTAGGGTTTGCCACAGAGTCGCTCGTCCGAACGTGAGAACTCGCAGTAGATATCGCCCACCTTGTGATCGGTGACCGCTTTGGTTTTGAGGTCCAGCGTCATGCGGTGCATGTTGCGTGTCTGCTTTTCCAGACCGGAGTTCATGTTCTTGGCAAAGGGTATTTTTTCCATCCAGACATAGTCGACAATGAGTTTGCCATCGCGCTCAAAACCATTGCAGAAGTGCCAGCTGAAAAATGCAGGCGTTTCAAACCACAGGATGTCGCCGCCGTTGCGTGGAATGGCAATGATTTTCGCGGGTGTTTCCGGCTCCCACAGGAAGGGGTCTTCGCCCTTCATTGCCTTATTGATATCGTGGTAGGCCGGGGGATAGAAAATCACGACATAGTCACCGCACAGTTGCAGATCGTGAATGATCGCCTTTCTCGGCATGGGTACTTCGATGGCGCGCACCGGCTTGCCGTGCTTGTCGATGATCTGCAGGGTGAAATAGGGTTGATCCCAGCGCTGCGTACAGGTAATCAGTTCACCGGTGTCGGGACAGACTTTCGGGTGTGCAGTCAGCGCATCCCCTGGTTTCAGGTAACCATCGTAGTCGTACAGTCCTACCGTATCGAGGTCCGGGGTCATCAGGTGGGGAAAGCCCCCCTCCCACAGTGAGTAGAGCTTGCCACCGTGTTGCAATACGCTGGTGTTGGACGTGTTTTTGAGTGGGTTGGGCTCGCCGCCGGCGTCCAGCACCTCCTGCGGCACAGGCACCAGTTTGCCGGGGCTGCCATAGATAGTGCGATTGAACTTTCGCTCGGTCTTCAGGTGGCTGGTTTGCACCCAGCGATTGCGGTAGTGCACCTTGCCCGCATCGAAATACAGGGCGTGGATCATGCCGTCGCCGTCCAGGGGATAGACATAGTGGATCGGCTCGTAGGCCGTGTTGGCGCCATTGCGCATAAACGCGCCGACCAGATTTGCGGGAATGTTACCTTCGATATGCAGGTCGGGTACGTCGAAATCGCGCTCTTCGTCAATCGGCGCATAGTTGCCCTGCAGGTAGGGAAAGCGGCTCAGGTCCATTACCATCTCCAATAGTGTTGTGTAAGCAATTCAGTCGAAATCATACGGTCCGTTCGAAAATAAAAACAGGACTGACTGTTTTAAAGTGATTGATAGATGATCCAGATCAATATTTTTCGGGTGCGCCGTGGCTCTTGTGTAGCCCCCTGTGGGGCACGGTTTCAGGGAAATGGTAGGGTAGAGCCCACAGTGCAATAATTTCGCATTAAAAAACCGGCGGGAGACACACCCATGGCAGAAGGACAGAAAGACCAGACGGTTGTACACGACACAAAACAAGCCGCGAAGGCCATCGCGTTCGACCCGGATGCGCTGCGCGACAAGTATCGGCGCGAGCGTGATAAACGCCTGCGCGCCGAGGGTAATGACCAGTACATCGAGGTCACGCGGGACTTTGCCCACTTCCTGGACGACCCGTACGCAGAGCCAGGCTTTGCGCGCGAGCCACTCACCGACCGGGTTGAAGTGCTGATTATCGGTGGTGGTTTCGGCGGGCTGTTGGCTGGCGCACGCCTGCGGCAGGCCGGGGTTGAAGACATCCGCATCATCGATCCCGCTGCCGACTTCGGCGGCACCTGGTACTGGAACCGCTATCCGGGCATCGCCTGCGATATCGAGTCCTACACCTATCTGCCACTGCTGGAAGAGGTCGGTTACATCCCCCGCGAGAAATATGCCTTCGGCACAGAGATCCTGGAGCACAGCCGGGCTATCGCGCGTAAGTTTGACCTGTACCGTGATGTTTGTTTCCAGACCCGGGTCGAAACGTTGCGCTGGGACGAACAAGAGTCCTGCTGGATAGTTTCGACGAATCGCAAGGACCGCATGAAGGCGCGCTACCTGTGCCTGGCGACCGGCCCCCTCAACCGTCCCAAACTCCCCGGTATTCCCGGTATTGAAAAATTCCAGGGACACGCCTTCCACGCCAGTCGCTGGGACTATAAATATACGGGTGGCGATGCCAGTGGTGGCCTCACAGGACTTGCCGATAAGCGGGTCGGCATCATTGGTACCGGCGCCACAGCCGTCCAGTGTGTCCCGTTGTTGGGTGAGTCGGCCCAACACCTCTATGTATTCCAACGCACGCCGTCCTCGATTGATGTTAAAAATAATCCTGCCACTGATCCGGTATGGGCACAGAGTCTGGCGCCAGGCTGGCACCGGCATCGCATGGACAATTTCAACGCCCTGGTTTCCGGTGTACCGCAGCCACAAGACCTTGTGGGTGACGGCTGGACCGACCTGATAGGCAAGCTGCTGTTTGGGCTGCGCCAGAATGTGTCAGGCGATATGTCGCCTGCCGGCATCGCACGGGCAGTCGAGCTGGCGGATTTTGAGAAGATGGAAGAAATTCGCGCCAGGGTGGATGCCATTGTGAAGGACCCGCAGACCGCAGAGGCACTGAAACCCTACTATCGCCAGTTCTGCAAGCGACCCTGCTTTCACAACGAATACCTTGAGACGTTCAATCGCCACAATGTGACGCTGGTTGACACCCAGGGTCGGGGCGTCGACTGTATCACTGCAACAGGTGTCAGCGTGCAGGGCCGGGAGTACGAACTGGATTGCCTGATTTACGCCAGCGGGTTTGAGGTCGGCACGGATTACTCGCGTCGCGCGGATATCCAGTTGCTCGGGTGCGGCGGCAACACCCTCACGGAAAAATGGGCGAGCGGCGTGCGAACACTGCACGGCATGCACGTGAACGGGTTCCCCAACTGCTTCATCATGAGCAATGCGCAGGCGGGGTTTACTGCGAACTATCCGCATCTGCTGGACGAACAGGCCAAACATATCGCCTACATTATTGAAACAGCTGGCGCAAAGGGATGCTCGCGGGTTGAGGTTACTGAGCAGGGTGAAGCGGGGTGGGTACAGCGTTGCATAGACCGGGCCCGCGATACCGGTGATTTTCTGGAAAACTGCACCCCGGGCTACTACAACAATGAAGGCAGAACTGGTGATCGAAACGCGCAAAATGGCTTCTATGGCGGCGGCTCCATAGAATTCTTTCGCCTGCTCGGGGAGTGGCGTGCAGCGGGTGGTCTGGAAGGGCTGGCTCTGCGCTAGGCCAAACTGTGTAGTTTAACGTAGCGTTACTGGGACACCGTTTTATAGGCTGCTTCGCGCGCCTGGCTGATTCGCGCCCTGGATTCAATACTGGAATCGACGGTTACCGAGGGCAGGCGGAAGCTGGTGTACATGACACGGCGCTCCCTGGCCCTGGGCGCTTGCGCCATATGGTGAGTGCAACTCAGGTGTGCGGTGACATCACCGGTTCGGGTCGGCAAATCGACCACGGGGAGACCATATTTCTCTGGTCTGCCCAGGAGTGCCGGCCACATCAGCGCGCGATGGGAGCCGGCGATAACGCGCAGCTGTCCGGAATCAGCACCCGCGCCGGTGACTGATATGCCCACAGTCAGGCTGCAGCAATCATAGCTGTGCCGACCCAGGCTGCAGTCCTTGTGCCAGGGCAGGTCGGAGATCCCTTGAACTACATCCAGTGGCTTGATCAGCGCCTCTATTGCATTTCCTTCCAACCCACAGTGGACGTGCCCATCGCCACTGATATCCCCGATTCTTGTAAAGCGGGGGTCATGCAGTATTGACCGGGTGGCTGCCGAGAACTGGTCGAAGCGTTGCAGTCGAACCAGGCGGCGTTTACCATTTTTTGTGGTGGCCCACCAGCTGCTGTCGTCACCCTCGTAATAATTGTCGTGGTACTTGTCTATATCGGCCGAAATGGCGGACATCTCGGCCGCGCTGAACACGCCGGCGATATGGATAAACCCGGTTGTCTCCAGGAAGTGCCGCATGTCTTCCAGGGAGTCCTCCAGGCAGAAAGCATGATTCAGGTTCAGTGGCGCGCCGTGCCGGTCGCGGAAATTCGTCTCGCCAGGAACATGGATGGGGCGCTGGTCGACGAGTGCACGGACAATCAACCACCAATCCAGGAACGTACCGAACTCGCCTCGCAGGATGTTCAGGCTGCCGCTGACAAAAAAGGTCATGGGGGTATAAAGGTCATTAACCAGGCCAGAAAATTCACTGGGGGTGAGTTTGACCAGCAGGCCCGTTTCGCCCGCGCCCTGCTTTAACTGGATTCGCCCATCCACTGCCGACAGGTGCCAGCAAGTTCCCTCGCATTCGATACTCATATCCTCGGGAGTGTTGCCTGCCAGCCAGGGTTGGATAAAAGGAGTGGCGTTGTCTAAAAGATTGGCAAAGGTGTGCGAAAAAAACCCGGTAATATCGATGTCTGTTACATCGGCATCACAGCGTGTGCGGTAATCGACAGTCATAAGGCGTCCTGCAGGCGCTTGGCTTTGAGTAGTGTGTGGTAGCCGCAACATGCCAGCCTGCCATTTCCGTGCCCGGCAATTCGCGACATTCCGACACAAGTATTGCTTACCCTTTGCAGTGACGATACCCTTCAGGCAACGAAAGGCAATATATGTGGTCAAAAAAGGTTGTCACGGATGTGGTACAGAATTTTATGAAGCAATTGATGTTTATGGTGTTGATTCTGCTGCTGAGCTGCGGGGCACATGTACAAGCCGAACTCGAAGAGGATCTCAAGGCAGTTACCAGAGACGGCAGGCAGGTCCGGTTGAACAGTGACCATACCTGGGAGTTTATTCAATTCGTGGAAGGTGATCCATCCAAGAGCGCGGTGCTGACAGTGACCCAGGTATGGGATATGCAGGATGCGTGTAAATTGCAATTTCGTCTGCAAAACAACCTGGGTTACAAAATACACGCACTGGTGCCACGCTTTGCCATTTTGAACAACGAAGGCATTGTTTACGACAGCCCGTCGATATCCTTTACTTCAATCATGCCGACCAAAAATAAGTACACGGAAATCCAGATCTCCGGCATTGGGTGCCATGAGATGTCTCAGGTGAAGGTGATCGACGCCGCGCGTTGCAGGATGGGAGAGCTCGACCAGTGGAATGAGCAAGAGGGTGAATGCCTCAGCCACATTTATGTCGAGCCCAGCCAAGAGATCAATATTTCCAAATAGCCAGTCCCCCCACAAGTATCTGCCAGGAGCGCACTCCAGCATGAAGTTTGTCTTATCCACCTCATTCAGCAGTGTGGCGCACCTGACTCGGTTGGCACCCGTTGCGGATACGCATGGCTGGCACGCCATGTCCTTTTCGGACCATGTGGTGAATCCGCAGTGCATCGCTACCCCGTATCCCTATACGGCAGATGGCAGTCGCCGCTGGCCGCCTTACACGGACTGGCCCGATCCCTGGGTCATGATCGGCGCGCTGGCAACGATCACGGAAAAACTGCGCTTTACCAACAATATTTTTGTGCTACCCATGCGCAATCCATTCCTCGTGGCCAAGGCCATTAGCACCGCCGCCATCGTTTCCAACAATCGGGTCACTCCGGCTATCGGTGTGGGTTGGTCGGGGGACGAATTTGCCCTGATGAATACCGATTTCAAGACCCGGGGGAAACGTACGGATGAAATGCTGGAAATCCTGCGCCTGCTGTGGACCGGCGAAATGGTGCAATACGCAGGAGAGCACTATCAGTTTGACAGCCTGGAAATGAATCCCGCTCCGAGTGAGTACATTCCGATCTGGATTGGCGGCATTTCGGAACCGGCCATGCGCCGCGCCGCCCGCCTTGGGGATGGATGGGTCACGGACCTGCAGACTTCCGCCGAGATCATACACTGTATTGACCGCATCAAGGCCTGGCGCAGGGAGTACGGGCGTGATCACCTGCCCTTTGATGTTATGGCGACGCCATCGGACGCCTGGAATGTCGAGGGCTACACGCGTCTGGCAGATGCCGGTGTGACACACATTTTGACCATGCCGTGGCCCTTCTATCACGGGGAGACGGACGATCTGGACAAGAAAATCGACAGCGTGAAACGCTACGCCGACGATATCATCAGTCAATTTTCCTGAGACAGAACAGCGCCAGGATAATCGTAAGCGCCAGGCCCGACGTGAGTCTAAGCCATCAGGGCCTGTGACTCGTTGAGTTTCCACGATTGCAGAAGTGGCCTGGTGTCGCGGTCCCAGGGATGGAACCCGTCGCGATAGTACTCTTTATAGGCCGGCCAGACGCGGCGCAGGATGCCGCCCTTGAAGAACAGGAACTTCCAGCCCTGTGACCACAGGCTCAAGTTCCACAGCTTTTTGTCCTTCCTCAGCATGTGCACCAGACCGATCAGGACATCCAGCATGAGGAAAAAAGTCGCCTGGCGCATGGCCCTTTTGCGCATCTTCTCGGTCCCGCCTACCGCCCTGTAAACATCGAACGCCACTGCCTTGTGCTCCATTTCCTCGGCTGCATGCCACTGCCACATTGCTCGCATTGCGCTGTCGGCGGAATTGATCATGGGATCGTCCTCGCTGAGGGCGGATTCGGCCATGATTGCAGTGATATGTTCAAATGCCGCCGTAGCCGCAAGGCGTTCCAGCGGCGACAGAAAGTGTTAAGCCCGCTCGAATGTTTTTCTCCAGACGCCCCTCCAGAGATGACCAGGTCATAGCCGCGCAGCCGGCACAGGGTTTCGTTATAACGCTGGTGTTCACGACGATGGAAGCCTTCCTGCCCGCAAAAACCGCGAATCTCTTCATTCAGCTTCGGGTCATCTATCTGATCGGAAAAATGCCGCACGCTGTCGATAAAAAATTTTTCACCCAGTGGAAAGGTGATCGACATCGCGTTGAACCAGGCAGTCTTGAAGGGGTGATTATCAAACCAGTCCCGCTGCAGGGAGCGGGCGATATCGTACTCCCTGTTGCGCGGGAGCACCTCGACATCGGCGGGTGTCAGGGAAACTTGCGGCATGGCGGGTAACTCCATCTCAGGCTTCATGGGTTAAGTGTAATACCACAACGGACAACTTTATTAGTCAATTATAGCCAAATTCCGTTACTTGTAAGGCCACGGTATTTTTACCTCAGCCCATGCCACCCCAGGCGCGCGGCATTTGCATATTCAGTCGTTCCAGCCCGCCGTTGACGCCGAGGATCTCGCCGGTGACATAGCTGGCAGCCGGCGTGCACAGGTACAGGGCACCGAGGGCGATATCCTCGACTTCACCCAGACGCGCCATCGGTGTCAGCTCCACCATGGTTTGTTCTATTTCCGGAGTGAGCACGGTGTTGAGTGCGTCGGTTTTGGTGGAGCCCACCGCGATCGCGTTGACGCGCACTTTCGGGGCGAACTCCTGTGCCAGTTCCTGGGTCAGCAGCGACAACGCACCCTTGGCGGTGCCGTAAGCAGCAAAACACGGGGTGGGTTTATGTCCGGCAATCGAGGAAATATTGAGTATCGCTCCACCGCCGGCGGACTCGACCATTAATGGCGCACAGATGCGCGACAGCTCAAACGCGGTACTCACATTAAAGCGAAAGGCGCCCTCGAATTCCCGCGCGGTGGTTTTTGCCACGGGTTTGGGCGGAAAGCCCCCGGCATTGTTAACCAGGATATCGATGCGAGCGAATTCCTGCATCGCCCGATCAGCGAGGTGCTGCAACTGCGCAAAGTCGAGCACGTCGGTAGTGACCACCAGTGCGCGCCGTCCCATCGCCCGGATGTCTTGCGCCACGCGCTCAAGGTCTGCCGCGGTGCGCGCACCGATCACCACATCAGCTCCCGCCTCCGCGAACGCGCGGGCAATACCCGCACCGATACCCTTGCCGGCGCCGGTGATTACGGCCACTTTGCCATCCAGCCTGAATTTGTCCAACAGCGACATGTGTCTCTCCTTTTCCTTGATATTTGTGAACCGAATTGCTATGAGGTAGGGGTAAGTATGACTGATCCTGGTCCGGCGCCAAGTCTGATGTTTCAGGCTCGCGATGGCAAGTTAGTTTCCTATACTCATGCAGAAGCGCCATTGCAACGGGATGGACCCTATGGAACTTTGCTTGACCTATGACATGCGCGCCCCTGCTTTCGGGGCGCAGCGCACCAGACTGTTTGAGTGCGCACTGGACCAGGTCAGTTGGGCCGATGCCCTGGGCTTTGATGTGGTAGGTTTGGGTGAGCATCACAGTGCCGATGATGGGTACAATCCCTCACCCCTGATTCTGGCCAGCGCCATGGCCGCGCGCAGCAAGCGCATCGTGCTGCGTACATCGGTGTTGCTGGCGCCACTCTATGATCTGCCCAAACTGGCGGAGGATGCGGCAATAACCCAGATCATCAGTAACGGCCGCTTGCAGTTGGGCATCGGCGCCGGTTATCGCCCCGTGGAGTTCGAGACATTTGGTCGCAAGCTCGGGGACCGCTGGGCAGCGATGGGGGAAACCTGTGAGTTCCTCAAGCTGGCCTGGAGCGGCCGGGCCTTTGAGTGGCAAGGGCGCACGCTGACTATTTCTCCCAGACCGGAACCCTGCGCGCCGCCCATCCTGCTCGGCGGCAGTTCACCCGCCGCTGCGCGTCGTGCGGCCCACATTGCGGATGGTTGGTTCCCGCCCCTGGACGCGCGCCTCTGGCAACCCTATCGGGAGGAGTGCATCGCGCTGGGGAAACAGGACCCGGGCGCCTACCCGCAGCAGGGTCCCATTTTTCTGTGGGTTGCACACGAGCCGGAACGTGCCTGGAACATGGTCATGCCACACGTGCTGCACCAGCTCAAGTCTTATAGTGAGTGGACCATCGAGGCGTTCGGGAGGCCTGCTGGTCCCTATGCGTTTGCGATGACCGAGGACAATATCCGGCGCAGTCCAGCCTACCGCGTGCTGACGCCGGAGCAGACCGTGGCGCTGGCCGAGGAGCTCGGCCCGCACTCGGTGCTCTATCTCAATCCTCTGCTTGCTGGCATCGATCCCGCCGAATCACTGCGCATGCTGAGATTATTCGAGGACCAGGTGCTGCCCCATCTCGCTGCGCTGCGTCAATAACAGTTCAGGCTACACTCACTGCAAATTGCGGTTGACGAAATCCAGCAGCGGGCCGATCACCTGATTGGTCTGGTCGTCATCCGCTGTGAGAATGTCGAGATGGCTGTAGCCTTCCGACATGTATACTTCAAAGCCGCCGGCATTTCCCCCGAACGTGGGGAAGGCTTCATTTGGATTGAGCCGGTCCAGCACCCGCGGCGTCACGCCGTCACAACTCCGAGTCGCGCAGGGTGCGATCGCATCAGCGAAGCCCAGCCAGACTTCAGGCACAGTCGCCAGCCCGTTGCTGCCGCCAAAGGCAATGACGGGAATATTGATGGCACTGGCCTGGGTGCGGTTGTCGATATCGCTACGGCCGCGACCCAAAGGCGGAGGTGCCGACAGAGGGGTGGTGTCCAGGCCCAGCCCGTTGGTCACGGAAAGGCCTGACGAAGGGTAGTACCAGTCCGAGAAATTGGTCCTTCCCCGGTAAAAGATCGGCAGCATTCTTCCCTCCAGGTCAGAAGGTTCCACCTCAACACCCCATTTACCAATAGTGGAAATTGCTTGTGGCGCGGGCCCGTTGTCCGCGAAGGCTTCTGGCGGCACTGCCTCGCCCTTACTCAACCAGGTTGCCACGCCATTGACCACTGGGCCGTCGAAACCCAATGACGTGGCCACGAAACTGGCGGCAGCGGCGGCCAACCCATCATCATCCAGGAACTTGCCCAGCAGCGTAGCGGAAGAAGCCGGAGTAGTGCCGAGTAGTGCAGTCAATACATTGAGCTCAGGCACCTTGGCCACGGCATTATTGCCTGTCACACCGTTCTGGTCCTCCTGCAGAATGGAAAGCACGGTGTCATCGTGCACAATCGCGTCCAGCGCGTTGACCTCGGATACCGCCAGCAATTGTGGCGACAAAAGGCCAGGAATCACCGAGTAGGCATTGATTGGCGCACAGGTGGTTCTGGCAAAAGCCGCACAATCATTATTGGCAGTCGCAAGTGTGCACGCTGTATCACCGTCCATGCAGCGTAAAGCCTCGTCGTGTATTGCGGCGTAGAGACCGCCGTCAAAGCGCGCCTCAATCAGATCCAGTGTCGCCTCATCCGGTGGGGTCGGCGAGAGGCTCGCGCCACCACCCTCCAGCAGTACCAGCCCGCGTAGTTTCTGGTAACCGGGCTCAGGAGCGCCTCCTTGCAGGTTGAAGTCCGTGGCAGCGTAGCGCGCGGTGAAGCCGGTTCCCGCGGAGTGGCCGCCAAGGAACACATTGCCATCGCGTGCAGCGCTGCGCGCCGCCTCAACCACCGCGTCGATATCCTGCGAGTGTACCAGCGTGGTCCACTGGGCGATGAACGCAGTGTCGTTACTGGTGTTATAAAATTCCGCGCGGCGGTTCGGGCCGTCGGCCAGTGGGGGGCTCAGGGCCAGACCCAGGGCGTCACCGAACAGGAAGTCCAGTCCGACCAGCGGATCCATGAGATCCTCGGCGATGTCCAGGCCTAAAGTATCTTCCAGATGGGCGGAACGACGATCCACCGCCCATACTTCCACTACCAGGTTGGCCTCCGCCGCGGCGCGACGCAGGAGGTTTTCGGCTAGCAGGTAGAAATTAGCCGCACCCCCCTCGAAGCCGGGAATGAGCACGATTATCGCATCCGGCTGGGTGTCGGCCTGATCGGACAGGAAATAGCGCGTATAGATAGCGCGGTTGAAGTTGATCTCGGCAGTGCCGAACTGCCGCAGCAGTTTTTCATTGTCGACGACGACGCCCGGTGTGCCGGGGGTGAAGGCTGGCATAGCCTTGCTCGGCACAGTGACGGTAGTTTGAGCGAATGTACTGCTGGGTGGTTGCGCGCGAGAATCACTGCCATCGGAACAGGCAATTGTGAGAGCGGCCGAGAGTAACAAAGCAAAAAGGTGGGCAAATTTGCGCATAGGGCTCCTGAATCCTGTTTCGAGTGAGCAGAGTACAGCTGAGCGTTGCTGCGATCCAAAAGGTGTATACGTGCCATTGTATGAGTTAGACTTCTCGCGGTAAATAATTCTCGTCTAACGCAGGGCACAAACTAATGAAACGTAGACAATTTCTCGGATACACCGGATTGGGCGCTCTGGGAGCCGCCACATCAACCGTGCTTGGTGGTTGTGCCGAAGAGGAGCCTACCGTCAAGTTCTGGCAGCAAGGCAATTTCAGGCCCGTTACTGAGGAAGTCACCGCAACAAACCTCAAGGTCGAGGGCAGTATTCCTCCCGAGCTGAACGGCTTGTATGTCCGCAACGGCACCAACTTCTCCAGCGGCCTCGCTGATCACTTTTTTGGCGGCGACGGTATGATGCATGGTGTGCGCCTGGAGGGTGGGGAGGCCAAGTGGTATCGCAATCGTTACATTGATACACCTGCCTATCGCAAGGAAGTAGGCAAATTCAGTCCACCCACGGGGGAGAATACGACCAGCGCGGTTTCGCTGATTTACCATGGAGGAGAACTGATGTCTTTGGGTGAGGTCGGCTACCCCTACCTCATCAACCCCGACGACCTGTCAACCAAGGGTGTGTTCAATTACGACGGCAAATTGACGGGAAACATGACGGCACATCCCAGGATCGATCCAGTTACAGGTGAGTTACTGTTCTTTGGCTACAACGTGATGAAGCCGTACCTGACCTACATGCGCGCGGATGCAGCAGGTAATATGTTGCAGGTAGAGCCGATCGAACTGACCGGCCCCAGCATGATCCATGATTTCGCTGTCACCGATAATTACGTAGCATTTATGGAAATGCCGGTGCGATTTTCCTGGCTCTCGGTCATTTCCGGCAGCCCGCTGCCGTTCAAATGGGATGATGCCGCGCCCAGCCGCATTGGCGTTATGCCGCGCACCGGTACCAATGCTGATGTGAAGTGGTTTGATATCCCAGCTTTTTTTGTTTTTCACATTATGAATTCTTTTGAGCAGGGCGATGAGGTGATTATAGACGCGGCGCGTTACGACAAGCTGTGGGTGAAAAGCTCCAGCGATTTTTTCCATCCGGCACGCCTGTCGCGTTTTTCCATGAATATGAAGACCGGCAAGGCCTCGGTGCAGCAGATCCATGAACATTCCATGGAATTTCCGCAGGTGAACCGCAACTACTGGACCAAGGACTACCGCTACGGTTATAGCCTGGTGGTCGATGAAAAGAACGACTCCCCGGAACGTCAAGAGCACGCAGAAGGCGGTATTCGAAAATATGACGTAAAAACCGGCGAGGTAGACAACTACCTGCCCGGCCCCGCGCTCACTCCTGCCGAAGCGATCTTTATACCTGCCCGCGAGTCAGGCGGCGCTGAAGATGAGGGCTATCTGGCGAGTTACGTCTATGACAAGAATAGCCAGACCAGCGCATTCTGCCTGTTCGATGCCACCAATGTCTCTGGCGGACCGATTGCCAAAGTACCGTTACCGGTACGCGTGCCGGTCGGGTTCCATGGCGTATGGGTGCCGGATTCAGCCATAGGCTGAGCCGCGCCCCATGATCCAGGGCAGATCGAGAAACGTTTGTATGCCACTGGGCGCCGCGCACACATAGGGCACCGAATTGACCGCGTGCATGGACGTTGTAGAGCCCGGCTTATCATTCCAGTTATGACCGAACTCCAGATACATGTTGGGCTGTCCCTTTATCGTGATTGAATGATTGCCCCGTGGCCATCGGTCACCAATAGTATCGTGCACGCGCCATACGGTTTCGTGCACGATCCGCTTCTTGCCTTTGACAGTGCCCGCCCATTCCCAACGCTGTCCGGCAACGCTGCCCCGGGAAATTTTTCCTGCTGCTACCTGAAACTCCCTGGGCGCGAGCGCGCGGTTGAATCGCATGTCGATACTGTCAAGTTCAAGGCCGATCCCGTCAGCCACCATCTGGATACTTTCGCGAAACAGGCCTGTGAGCCAGGATGAATAGCGCGCCGACTGCTGTTTGAAGCGCGCAGGAGTCAGGCCAAAACCCATGGTTTCGAAGACAATCTGTGGTGATGGATAGCTGGAGAAATTGGAAATCTCCTGGATCACGATCTGGTCGATTCGACCCGACAGGGCACTCATGGTCAAGGGCACCAGGTCCCCCAGCCAGCCGGGATTGGCGCCCGTCCCGTGAAAGCTGCTGCCACCCGTGCGACAGGCCCCCGCCAATTTCTTCATCACGCTGGCTCCGTACACCTTCGGATACATATAGCCTACTGTGCTGATCACGTTTTTCCCTGACGCGAGCAGGGCGCAGATGGTTTTTAGGTCGGCCTCGGGGTCTTCGCCATAGACCAGTGATGAGAGCGGCGAGTGGATGACACAGTCGGCTTTCATCGCGAGAATTTTTTTGACTTCGTTGGTGGCCTTTACGCCTGTCTTGCCAATGCCCGCGATGTCACCGGCATCCCTGCCAACCTTGTCCTGGCTGTACACAAACAGGCCCTTCAGTTTGAGATCACGGCGCTGTGCTATGGCAGCGATCGCCTGGGAACCCACATTGCCGCTGCCCCATTGAATGATGCTGTAGCCCATGAACATGACTCCTGTGATGTAGTGATAGCTTGCCATAGTGCGGGTAGAAGATACTATGGTCAGGTGTTGCGACAAGAGCAGATTGATACTGTCTATGACGACCAATGGAAAAAAAACTGCAGTGGTCACAGGTGGCGCCAGGCGTATCGGCCGTGTCATAGCGGAGCATTTGCACAGTATTGGCTTCGATATTGCGCTGCACTACCGCAACTCTTTGGACAGCGCGCAGTCACTCGCCCGTGAACTGTGCGAGCGTCGCGCCGGGTCCTGCCAGTTGTTTGCGGCGGATCTGGAAGACCAGGCGCAGGTCAGTGCACTGGCGGCGCAACTTCTTGCGCACTATTCTGCCATCAACCTGTTGGTCAACAATGCATCGGGATTTGCACCCACCCCCATCGAGAGTTGCACACCGGCGCAATTCGATAGCATGCTGGCGTCCAATTTGCGCGCCCCCTATTTTCTGATTCAGGGTTTATTGCCCGCCCTGCGCGGTGGCGGCGCCAGTATCGTCAATATCCTCGATGCCCATGCGGATCGCGCGTTACGCCACTTTAATGCTTATAGTGCGGCTAAAGCGGGGCTGGCTTCCCTCACCCGCAGTCTGGCGGTGGAATTGGGCCCTGAGATACGGGTGAACGGCATTGCCCCGGGCGCGATCTTGTGGCCGGAGGGCAGCGACGCCTTTGACGCGTCCGCCCGCGACAGGATTGTGGCCAGGACGCCACTGCAATGTATGGGAGACCCGACCGATATCGCGCGAACCGTGGCTTTCCTGGCCTGTGATGCGCCATTCATCACTGGCGAGGTGATTGTGGTGGATGGCGGTAGGAGCCTGGTCAGTTAGTGTTCGAAGCCGTCAGACAATCTCGAAATTGCGGTCCCATACAACGACAAATACAGCGTTTCTATTGAGTTGTATTTTTCCACCAAGCAAGCATTGATACTGAATCGCATCTGGTAGGATTAACTGGTGATCGAGGTAGACCTTGAGCTTATCGATTTGATGTATCAATTCACGGCTGCGCATTCCGCGCGGCTGCGAGGTCTATCCCGACATCCGTATCCCTGATAGGCTTTGGCCAAGCATTCCCATCAGTCGATCGCCACCATGTCCATCGCCCTACGTCTGACTGCACTCGCCGCTGCGTTCTGCTGTGTCGTATCCGCTGCCCTCGCGGACGCACCGCGGCCCAATATCGTGCTGATCCTGACCGACGACCAGAGCCCTATCGCCGAACGTGTGCCCGGTCTCAACGAACCACACACCTTTGGCGCCTATGGTGGCCAGGTCTTCACGCCCAATATCGATCGCATGGCCGCCGAGGGCATACGCTTCGACCAGGCCAACGTCGCTACGCCGGTGTGTACTCCTAGCCGTTACAACTACCTCACCGGGCGCTACGCCACACGTTCGCTCGGCCCTCACTTCAATCGTCTCTATCCGCCCGGCACCATGTCTCGCCCTGAAAACATGGTGGAGCTGGATCCCCCTGGAACGCGGCGCAACCTGCCGCAACTACTGCAAGACGCCGGTTACCGCACAGGTTTTGTTGGCAAGTCCCACGTCATTCGCCATGACCTGCTTATATCACCCGATAAACAGCAGGCTGTCAAAGCAGATTGGGAAGCTGCGGGCCTGCGTACCTACCCATACAGCGCCGATCCCTACGATCCCGCTGTCAGTGCAGCGCTCGCCCACAATCATGCGAAGTGGTCCGAATGGATGAAGCCTTACGGATTCGACTTCGTGGATGGCTTCTACACGGCTAATCTGCACGAACAATTCCTTCAGGCCAACAACGCTCACCACCTCGAGTGGACCGTGTCCAAGGCCCTCAACTTCCTGGAAGGCTCGCGCGATTCCACGCA
Organism: uncultured Gammaproteobacteria bacterium; assembly: GCA_963712135.1. Taxonomy (GTDB): domain Bacteria; phylum Pseudomonadota; class Gammaproteobacteria; order Pseudomonadales; family Halieaceae; genus Marimicrobium. The sequence goes on along the minus strand of CAVQGV010000018.1, from coordinate 215,823 downwards.
ACCGTTCTTTCTTTACTTTGCCACCACCATTCCCCACGGGCCTCACCCCTATGAGATGCAGGAGGGCAGGTACCCCTACAGTCTTGATGCCGATATACGCATCACGCCCGAGGGCCTCTCCTGGGACAAGTACGAATTCATGCCCACCCGCGCCGAGATCCGCACCCGCAACGCCGCCGCCGGCTTTCCTGAGGAAGTCGCCTATATGACCTGGTTTGACGCCGGCGTAGGCGCAATTCTGCAGAAGCTCCGCGATATTGGCGCGGACGAAAACACGGTTGTCATACTGACCTCCGACCATGGCCACTGGCGTATTGGCAAGGCCACGCTGTACGACGGCGGCCTGCGTGTACCGATGATCGTGCGCTGGCCCGCCTCGAAACAGGCAGGTCGCACCTATGGCGAACTGATCAGTAGCATTGACTTTGCCCCCACGGTGCTGGATCTCGCTGGTATCACGCCGCCCGCAGGTGCCGATATCGATGGCCGCTCCTATCGCGCTGTGCTGGAAGGTTCCGAGGCTCCTATACAGGACGCTATCTTTTCCGAGCTGGGATCGGCGCGCAGCGTGAAGACGAAGAAGTGGAAATACATCGCGGTGCGTTACACTAAAGAGGAGCAGGCCAGGATCGCCGAGGGAGCAAAGTTCCAAGGGCCATGATGCCTCTACGCTCATCGACCGTCCCTATTATTCGCGGAATTCCCATCTAGGGTTCTACGCCGCAATGCACAATCCGCACTATTTCGAGATCGACCAGCTTTACGATCTCGAAGCCGATCCGAAGGAGGAGCGCAACGTGTTCGCTGAGCACCCTGACGTCGTGGCGGAAATGCGCGAGCGCCTCGCAACCTGGCTGGGCACCTTTCCTGATCGCCCCTATGGAGAATTCACCCGGCCATGATGCGCCAAAATTCGCCGGTAGTTGGGACTGAACTGTGGAACGCGCGTGACCACCCATTGCCCAAGCGAGAGCTTTGATGGCAGGATGGTCATATCGACGTCGACAAAATAACAATAGGGTAGAGAGTTTATCGTGAGCATAGATCTTGTGGAATTGGGCAAGCGTGTTGCCGAGGAAACTAACCACTACGCTGGCGGGTCGCCGCACGACTTCGAGATTGTCGGGCGCCATACCTTCCAAACGTTATTGGCCGGCGGCCTGCAGCCCTCGCACCGCCTGCTGGATTTCGGCTGCGGCTCGCTGCGTAACGGCTACTGGCTTATGCGCTTTCTGGACAGCGGCAATTACTACGGCATCGAGCCTGTGGAAAAAGGCGTGCGCGCGGGTCTTAAGCACTTGATCGGGCCGGAATTGGAAGCATTCAAAAAACCGACATTCCGTTTCACCACCGACAACGATATCAGCGCCTTCGGTGTGCCGTTCGATTATGTCGTGGCCCGCTCAATCTTGTCGCACACCTGTCCCGGCATGCTGCACCAGATGCTGAGGACATTCGCCAACTCGTGTCCTGACGGCGTCCTGTACGGCTCTTACTGGCGCCTGGATGTGCCTGGCCCGGAGAGCATCCCGTGGTGGCGAGCGTGGGAACGTCGCCGGCCGGAGGTGGCGCGCTACCGAAACATGGTAGTCAATCCCGCGCGCCTGAATGAAAACCAGACTTATGCCATCGGCGATGAGCTGCCGGACGACGATATGCGCTTCATTCATATCATTACTTACTCACTGGGCCGGATCCAGGCCATCGCGGCGCAGTACGGCCTGACGGCGGAAGAGGACTGGACATTCAGGCCCATTAATAAGCAGATCTGGCTGAAATTCAGAAAGGCTGGTGCGTGATGGCGCGGTAGCAATGCGGAGGTTAGCTGGCAGCCTGGCTGTGCGACCGGTATAAATATAACTCGGGGACGCATTAATCCAGGGAATTATCTTGCAGCACCGGTGGTTGATGATCCTGTCGGTTGTACCTGCTATCGCCGCAGGCAGAGTCGCCTACCTCTGTTAGTGCGTCTCATCACTGGCGAGGTCGTTATGGTGGATGGCGGCAGGAGTCTGGTCAGTTAGTGTTCGAAGCCGTCAAACAATCTCGAAATTGCCGTCAGTTCTGCAGTACATGGTAGAAGCTGTTTCTGTTGACCGGGAGTTGTTGTAGCTCGCTGCTTCCCGGCCAGCGAATCTTCAGGTTAAAAGGCCCTTGCTTGTCCCCCAGGCCAAAATGGATCTTGTGGGTATTCTGGCCCCTGCTAAAGTTGGAACCCAGTTCCCGGTATCCAAGGAGTTTCTCCTCCATGTCATAGAGCTCTATCTGGGCGCCGATTGCATCCCTGTTCGCTCTTGTGCCTTCCAGTTCGAGTAAAAGATAGCCACCTGGGCTGTTAGTTGAATTCAGCCAAAACTGGTACGGCCCGACATGCGACGGAAGCAAACCGAAGCCATTGGTAAAAAAAAGATCCGGCAATCCGTCATCGTTAAAGAAACCATGAACAATGAGGTCTGCACGGAAAATATCATCCTCTTTATTCTGTAAGAACACCTGCCGGGAGAAGTCCTGATCGCCGTGGTTGAACACGATAAAGGGGTCGCCGTTGATCTCGCCATCCTCACCGCACTGTACGCCAGCCACATCGATGAATCCGTCATTGTTGAAGTCCACTGCGGTGAGATGGTTGGTCCACGATGTGTGCCTGAGCTCGTCCAGTCGCAAGACCTTCCAGCGCTTACCTTGCCGATTGATCAAGATATAATCCTGTGAATCGCGCTCCTCAAGTGTTTCCATATCTTGCTTCTGCACCAGTTCGATACTGTCAGCGTAGATGATTCCCTTGGACGCGGAGGCATTCCCCTCTTTGTGCCGCCACAGGACGTGCCACAGTTCGTCCTTCGGCTCATACCAGATATAGATACCCGCGCTGTCGGTGTTTTGCGGCTTCCCTGCCGCCCGGAGCTTGCCGGTCCCTGCGGTGCGGCGATGGGGATTTTTCCTCTTCTCGCCGATGTAAATATCCGTGGCGTTAGTACGCTGCTTGCCCAGGCTGGGGATGTGCTCGGTGAAATCGAATTTCAGGCGTGCTGAGCTGGTTTTGAAGGAGATCTGCTCGCCTTCGTCGTCGTCCTGGTTCGCAATGGAAAAATGGATTTCCGCAGAATTGCTGACGACATGGTCTGAGTTCGTGTTGCCATTGCCCCCGCCCAGATAAAGATCCGGAAACCCGTCATTATTCAGGTCGGCGACTGCCGCAGAAATGACTCCCCAAACGTCGTCAAGCGCCGAAGGCTGGCGTCTAAACACGCCGGAATCGTTTCGGTACAGCAGGGCCTGCCCATGACCTACACTCAGAAAGTCTGTCAGTCCATCCCGATCATAATCAAAAAACACATCCTTGCCGTCGGATTCGATATCCAGGGAGAGTGAGGACTTGGTATCCACTTTGAATACGATGTTGGATTCGGTGCTGTGATTCACGGCATAGAGATTTTTCGAGCCCTCCCGGCGCTGATGAAGACCCGTCGAGTAGAGATCAACTTTATTTCCCTTCGGATTTGCAATGGGGAATAGGTGGCGTGTTCGCCCGCTCGGATTGCTGATGTCTGAATCATTAGTCACATCAACAAACTCTAGTTTATTGGTTTCAATGAGCAGGTTTTTGAAGACTCTGTTTGGCTCCCCTATGCCTATGCCGTCCGCACCGCCGCCAGCAACAACAAAATCCCTGTCTCCATCGTTGTCAAAGTCGATAAAGGTATAACCATGTCTGTCGGCGCGCTTTTTAAGAGTAAGCGGTATTGGATCCGGCGCTTCTATGAATGTCCCATTCTTATTGAGGTAAAGAGCGGGGGGAAAGCCATGGTGCCCTACAAAGAGGTCATCCACTGTGTCCCGATCTATGTCTGTTACTGCAATGGAAAAGGAGGGTGTGTATCTGGTGAGCCCCACTTCCTGGGTTTTGTTTTCGAATGCTACGCTCGGCTGACCAGCATTTTTAGTGCATCCATTTGTGCTCAAGAACGCTAGAAATAATACCGCCAGAATTAAACGACTAGTGTACTGTTTGGAGCAAGGTTGATGCATTGATATCTGCCTTCGATCATTGACCTTCAACGTGTGATGGCCCAAAGGTATTATTTTTTACAGAGAGCACTTCGCAGATTAATCTCGCGGGGGAGCTACTGAAGCAGAATGTCATATAGGGACCGGGTGGTCAAGAAAGTCCACTGACCCGAAAGTTTTTGAATTTTTCGCGTTGCAACGCTTCTGGAACGCCAACTGAGTTCCACAAGCGCGGCTGGCCAAACTTACTGAAAGGGAGCGTTAACCAGTGCGCTGTGATTCGCCAATTTGACGCCCAACAGGATTATCATAGGGGAAGTCGGGGATTATACGTTACTGTCCGCACTTTCCATCCTCTAAATAATCAATCGCCTCCCGCATTAGCTCCGTAACCGCGTCTTCAACCCTCTCGCGCACCTCCCATAGCGTATCCTCGTCCGTGGCGCCTTTATACTTTTTGGTTGAGATGGGTTTACCGAAATTGAAAATGATGGGCGTCTTCTTTGGCATCAGGGTGTTGTATCTTCCCACGGCAATGGGTGGGAACAATTCACCATCGCGCAGGAGCTGGTTCAGTTTGCTTTTCTTCTTGAACAAGGGAGAAAGAATCCTGCTTTTTTTCATGCGGCTGTAATCCCACAAAATGTCATAGCCCAGATCAGCGCCGTAGACAAAAAAGGGTGTAATGGGATATTTGTTTGCCACCGCCATGCGGGCAAATCCGGTGCGTTTCTTCCAGAACAGTCGATGCTCCTCACCGCTGCGCTTGAAAGCCTCCCTCGCGCCACCTGGAAACACCAGGATATGTTGCTTGCTTTGCATCAGTTGCGAGCAGTTCTGTGGCGTACCCGGCACCACACCGTAGTTTTCCAGCAGGTCGCGCCACAAGGGAATATTGGCGTGCATTCGGTCACCCAGAGCGCGCAGCTCGATGTCTTTTTGCATCTTGAGTTGGACCAGCATAATGGCCACATCCCAGGCATAAATGGAATGATTCCCCACCAGTATCGAAGGCCTGTCCTTATCCAGGTTTTTTAGTCCGAGAAATTCATAATCAAACAGTCGGTGCTGCAGGGAGCTGACAAATTTCAGTATGGGGGATTTCGGTATTGTTTTGTGGCGAGTCTGCCTGGCGCTCATGGTCTCTGTCTCCCGTGGTCCTGGCCTGGAATGCCGTTGTTGGCGTCAGTCAGTTTACCCAGAAAAGCCGTATCACGGAGAAAAGCTTGCATTTACATTGATATCTGTCATGGTCAAGCTGATGCAAAATGTCAATTCACCTGCTAGCTTATGAGATCAATTCAGGAGAAAACCGTGGTCATAGTAAGTCCTGAAGCCATACCCAAGCTGCGCCGAGTGAGTGTGCCAAGGCAGTCGGGAAAAGATGCGTTGGTATCTTCCCTGGCTGCGCTGGTGGATCGCTCTCTGATGCGGACAGTGTCATTCGTAGTCGAAAGGCGAATTCTGCCGCGCGATGTCGATCTCGATATGTTGCGCGAGAGTATCCATATCATGTTGGCTACAAATCTTATCGAAAGGCCGCAGGAATTTTTTCACTTTGTCCAGAAATTGGAGTCAGGAAACGCTTCCAGTCCTGCCAGGTTGTACACCCGGGAACGACGCCGCATAAAAGGGGGAAAAATTTATCGTCGTCAAATCAAGAGTGTCTATCAACACTACCCACACCTGCCACTCCCCGAGTCGGCGACTGAAGAAAATGACGCAATACAGTTTGAGCACTGGGTGCATGATCCGGATCGTGAAATGGGGTCAGTCATCGTGCTGCACGGTTTTGCTATGGGTTGGCCTGTTATCGATGCGATGGCTATGTCTGCCGGCCAATGGTTTGCGCGTGGATTCAATGTCATTTTGCTGACCCTGCCAGATCATGGGCCGCGCCGGACGCCGGGCACGTTGTTTTCGGGACAAAGTTTTACCGTGCCCCATGCTGTGCATCTGGCCTCTGCGGTACGTCGCGCCATGCACGAGATTTTCGAGATCAAGCGCTGGTTGCGCGGCCGCAGTGATCGACCGGTAGGACTGGTTGGCATGAGCCTGGGGGGCTATCTGGCGAGTCTATGTGCGGGCTTGTCTGATGATTTCGATTTCCTGATTCCACTGGTTCCGCCGGCCTGTATGGGTGATCTGGCGTGGCGCGTGTACCGGGATACTGGACATCACCGGGCGGGTCTGGACGACACGCTCACCGAAGACAATATGCGAGCCGCGTTCTACATCCATTCGCCGCTGGCACACCCGCGCAAAATCGCCAAAGAACGACTTCTGATCGCGGCGGGTGCTGGTGACAGGATCGTACCCCCTGAACATCCCTCGGCGTTGTGGGAACACTGGGACCGCCCAACAATACACTGGTTCCGGGGCAGCCACTTGTCACCTGTCGCCAGCAGTTCACTCATGCGTGTCGTCACGCAGCACCTGAAAAAGCTCGACATTCTCTAGCGGGAAGCTCGGTTATCCGCCCCAGATCACGAGTGCTGCGCGTACCACCAGTGCGATCAACACCAGTGAGGAGAGAAAAAACAACACAAAGCGCACCTCAATCTTATTCCACAGGGTCTGTTGCAGGGTATGGATAACCCGCAACGCGACATAGGTCCATGCGAGGCTGACGTTCAACCCATCGCCGGCGCCCAGCAGCGCCAGAGTCAGCGCCACCGCATAGAACAGCGTGGGCTGCTCCAGCAGGTGATTGTAGTTGTCCGCCTTCCAGCGCACTCGCGGCGGCAGCTCTGACATCTGCTGTCCGTTGGGAAGATTGGGATCCAACTTCATTCCCGCTTTGCTGATGGCAGGGATTCGGGTGATATACATCCAGGCCCAGACCACACAGGTCAGCAACAGTAATGCGGTGACAGGGGCCAGAATTTCAGTGGATACAGGCATGGTTTTCTCCTCTTTTGTTGTCGATGGTGATAACGTATCACAGTAAGTTCGTTAACGTGCACAGGCGTAAGAAATGACATGGGATAACCCCCTTACTGCACACTGCTCCGGCTTCAGGACGATGCAGGACAACCTGTCCTATACCGTCCCTGCGCAGGAGATCAGCGGCACAATTCCGGCGCAGCTCAAAGGCATATTCTTTCGCATCGGTCCGGCTCGTAACGAACTGGCGGGTAAGCCTTTTGGCCACTGGTTTGATGGCGACGGGGGTGTCAGCAGCTTTCGCATAGAAGACGGCCAGGTACACTACCGCTGCAGTTTTGTAAAAACGCCCAAATACCTCGATGAAACGGCTGCGAATAGGGTGGTCTACCGCAGTTTCGGGCACAACGCGCCAGGCGGGTTTTTCAAGAATCTGCATATGCCCGCCAACTGTGCCAATACCAGTATTGTTTACCACGGTGGAAAGTTGTTAAGCCTGTTTGAAGGTGGCCGGCCGTGGCGACTGGATCTGGCAACACTTGAGACGATCGGTGAGGAAGGATTCGACGGTGTGTTGCAGCCGCGCGATACCTACAGCGCGCATGGCAAAGTCCACCCGCGTACCGGCGACTATATCAACTTTGGCATGGCCGCTGGTATCGGGGGGCCGAAGATGAATCTGTTTCGTGTGTCTCCCGACGGGCGCATGGTGCGGCGCGGTGCCGTCAAGGTGGATCGTATGGCTTTCTGCCATGACAATGCGATGACAGAGAACTACCTGGTTATTATGGTGATGCCGGTGTCGTTCAGGAGTCCGCTCAAGGTCATCCTGTCCCGCGAAACTATCGCCCAGAATATGGCTTACCAACCCGAACTGGGCATGAAAGTGTATGTGGTATCGCTGGAAGATTTCACTCTCGTGCGCACTTTCGAGGTCGATCCTTTTACCTTTGCGCACTGTTCCAACTGCTGGGAAAAAAATGGCGAGTTGTTCGTCGATGTGGTGGAGCTGAATGCCGAGCAGGGTGAGCAGGGCAATGCACAGTACCGGGACATATTTCACCAGCCCTTTCCGGCAACCGGGAGGATGCAGCGTTATCGCTTCAATATGATGACGGGTAAAGTGCAGGCCGAAGACTTGCCCAATAATTTGCCCTGCGAATTTCCGCAATGGGACTGGCGCCGGACGGGCGGCGAATCCCGCTTCATTTACACAGCCGGCATTTGCGCCAACGAGACGCCAGGATTCTACAATGCCCTGCAGCGCATCGATCTTGCCACCGGCGAGATCAAGGTGTTTGATAGCGGCAGGGCGCGCTATGTGTCAGAGGCGATCTTCGTGCCCCGGACGCCCTCCGCACCGGAATCCGATGGCTATCTGCTCACGGCGGTTTATGACGCCAATACCGAACTGTCGGAACTGCTTATCCTCGACGCCGCAACACTGGCAGAGCCAATTGCTACGGTGCCACTCAAGAATCACATTCCCCACGGCTTTCACGGCGGCTGGACCAGCCTCTGATGCAAGGCTGATGACTGCGACGCAACTGCTGCTGTCTACGACTTCGTCGCGCAAGTCAGTCGCGCCTGGCAACGCAAAATTTTTACAACGAGGAATCCTCCTTAGCTTCCCGCGCCGTTCTGTCACCGGCTATCTTGTCATTACCGTTTGGCTTTTTTTGGCTTTTTCGCTGCCGGGTTGCGGGCAAAAGTATGACGTGCAGCTTTATGAGCAAGCTGAAAAGCCAGACACGCCGCCGGAGCAGGAATGGCGCTCCTACCTTGGCGATAAAGGATTCAGCCACTACTCTCCGCTGGCGCAGATAAATACATCCAATGTAAGTCAATTGCAGGAAGTCTGGCGCTACGATGCCGGTGGTGCGGCGGACAACGGTACTACACAGATGCAGTGCAGTCCGATCGTGGTGAAAGGGATTCTCTATTGTACTTCGCCGCTACTGCACGTCTTTGCGCTGGATGCCGCGACCGGCGTGGAGCTGTGGCGCTTCGACCCGGCGGCTGACCTGGGACTGTTGCCCAACCCCAACCGTGGTGTAGTGTACTGGGAGGCGGGGGCGTCTGTTGACCCACTCAAGGTGGCGGATGGGAAGCAGCGTATCCTTTACACGGCCGGTTCTTTTCTCTATGCCATCAATGCGCGTACCGGAAAATCCATCACCTCATTTGGCGACCGTGGCAAGGTAGACTTGCACCAGGGATTGCCGGAGCACTTTGCGGACGAAGCCGTTATCGCCACAACACCGGGCAGTGTCTACCGGAACCTGCTGATTATCGGATCGCGGGTGAACGAGTTTAAGGGCGCTGCTCCCGGACATATCAGGGCCTTTGATATTGTAACCGGTGAGCTGCGCTGGGTATTTCACACCATTCCACAGGCGGGCGAGTACGGTGCGCAAAGCTGGCCGGCGGAACGCCTGTTGACCGCAGGTGGCGCCAATTCCTGGGCCGGCATCGCCATTGACGAGGAACGGGGCCTGGCGTTTGTGCCCACTGGATCACCATCCTTCGACTTCTACGGTGATGACCGCCATGGCGACAACCTGTTTGCCAATTCACTGATTGCCCTGAATGCACAGACGGGTGAGCGCGTCTGGCACTACCAGTTTGTGCATCATGACCTGTGGGACAGGGATTTACCCTCACCGCCCAATCTCATCACGCTTGAGCGAGATGGCAAATTCATTCCTGCCGTTGCGCAGGCCACCAAGACCGGCCACCTGTTTGTGTTCCACCGGGAAACGGGAGAACCGCTGTTCCCAATACAGGAAGTACCTGTGGTGGGCACGGGCGTGGCAGGAGAAAAGCCAGCCGTCAGCCAACCATTACCTCTCGCGCCGCCGCCCTTCAGTGAGCAACAGTTCTCGCCCACCGATAGAAATCCGGCGATGGCTCAGGCAGTGCAGCAGCGCATCGCCGGGCTGGATCATGGCAACCCTTTTATGACACCGAGTACCAGGGGTATGGTGTTGTACCCGGGCATGGACGGTGGCGCCGAGTGGGGTGGTGCGGCCTACGACGAGAGTGAGCAGCGCCTGTATATCAACAGCAATGAAGTGCCTTACCTGTTGCAGTTGACGGCCGTACCCCAGGACATGGGCATGGGTCCGAAGTTTGGTTATCTGGCGCTTTGCGCGGGTTGCCACGGCGCGGACATGCAAGGCGATGGCGTATCTGTTCCTCCATTACTGCATCTGTCTGATCGCCTTTCCCCGCTCGCCGCCTATGACATTGTCAGTCACGGCCGGGGGCGCATGCCCGCTTTTGCACAAATACCCTGGTATGCAAAGGCCGCTATCCTGTGGCATGTCTATACGGGGGAGGCGACGTCCGATCAGGGGCGCAGCGCAGGCGGCACTACCGCTGCTGCAACTGGCTATCTCAATGCGGGTTTTCAACGGCTTATAGATCCAGAAGGACTGCCCGCCTCGAAACCACCCTGGGGCACGCTGACCGCCATCGATCTGCAACAGGCCAAAATTCTGTGGCGCATCCCGCTGGGCGACTATCCACAACTGCTCGCGCAGGGGCAGACGGGATACGGTTCAGAAAATTACGGCGGGCCCGTGGTGACGGCAGGCGATCTGCTGTTCATTGCCGCCACGCCGGACCAGCTGATCAAAGCCTATAACAAGCACACCGGTGAGATTCTTTGGCAGTCGCGTTTACCAGACGGCTGGCTTTGCTACACCGGCGACCTACTCTATAGACGGCCGGCAATATCTCGTGGTGGCGGCAGGTGGCGGCAAACTGGGGCAGGCCAGTGGCAGTTCCTATGTCGCGTTTGCGCTACCGGATTAGAGGTGCCGACGTGCCGCTGCAGTTTCTCCGGTTGTAAGGATCGTTCCGGTTTTATTGCTTGCGGTTAGCGTGCAGTGATTCGAAATAACTTTTCAGCGTAGTAGTTCCACGCCTTGGCCCCACGCCATCAATTTCACCGGCGGTGACGATAAAGTCCGCGAGGTCGCCAAACTGCGTCGAAAGCAGCCCGATCAACCTGACCAGCCCCCTGGCCAGCCACATCGGAATCACCGTGATTTTTGCCGGTTTCCCCACGACCTCGAACGCCAGCGCAGCGGCTTCGCGTTGCGTCATGATGTCAGGCCCGCCGGCCTCGACCTCCAACTCGTCACCCTCGGCGGTATCGACGCAGACTTCGGCCAGGTCGCGTCCGTGGATGGGGTTCATTTTGTTGTTGCCCGCGCCGACCAGGAAGGCCCGCCCCTTGCTGGCCATATCGTAGAGCGCGCCCATATCGGAAAAATAACCGCATGGCCTGACAATGCGGTATTCCATGCCCGATTGTTTGAGGTCAGCGACGACTTTCTCATGCGCGCGGGTGATCGCCAGATGCATGATATGTTCAGCGCCCTGCATTGAGACGTAAACGAAGCGACGGACAGATGAACCCCGGCACAGGTCGATCAGGTTGCGGTTGCACTGGTAATCCACCTGCTCAAAGGTCAGTCCATCACGCTGGCGTGAGATACCGACCGAGGAATAGACAATGTCGATGCCATCCATAACACCCGCCAGTGTCTCGGGTCTGGAAATCTCGCCGACAAAAATGTCATCCATGTCATCCGCTGACAGCGCCGGGGCGGTGAAGGGACCGGGTTCGAACAGCTTCTCTTTACTGCGGGACAGCACCCGCACCCAGTAGCCCCGTTCCTTGAATGCCTTTACCGCGTACTTGCCGAGGTAACCCGGTGGCTCCTGCGATCAATACTCTTTTTTGTTGCTGCTCAGTCATAGAAAATCTCGTACTGGATCGGTGTGTTGTGGGCGAGGCAGTAATCGAGCAGTTACCGGGTAACGGTCAGGCAGGGTTCATTTCGAACATCTGAAGCCCGATGCGGCCAACGTAGTTCGCGATTGGCGTTCCCGGACGCGATGTCAGCGTCACCGCGACGAATCTCGCAGAAGCCATCGGTGGCACGAACCTCGGTAATCCAGTCAGGGTTGCGCCCGGCGGCGACGACCAGTTGACATATCAGCAAGCTCATTGGTTTCTCGAACTGGGCCATTGGGACTTGCTTCGATGGCCGCCGCCATTATTCTGGCGGCTTTGCCATCGGGGTCGGCTGTTATCGCAGTCGCGTAGCTCCGCTCCTGCAGGTGGTCGCAAGACCAGTCTTCTATCACATACAACGCCCCGGGACGGAGTCCTGGGAAAGAGCATCTCGAAGGTTGCCGTTGTCGGAACCAGAAGATGGCTGGCGTCGTCAACGACAAGGTCCAGAGGCTGGTCATGAAATACACTTGCGACGAGTCGCGGCACTTCCACTCGATCAGATTGGTCGATCCCCCAATGTATGGAGACTTTCGCATCGGGGTCGTGTCTGGCAAGAAATTTCGTAACGGCGGCCACGGGTTTGTTGGACAATTCGATGGCGAGCAGCGCCTCGGGTTGGAAAAGCTTGGTAAAGAATGACGTGCCGCCGCCCTGATCAACCCCCACTTCTACCATACGGCAGTGTTTGAATTCCTCAGCCAGCGCGAGGTAACGATTGGTGAAGTTACGATTCTTCCTCAGGCAAACCCAGTCTTTATTGGTCGGGTTGCGATGGTGGGGGCGAAGTTCGAAGGTGATGCCATCGACAATCTCGGTATCGGGTGAATTACTCATGCGAATTGGCAGCCTCTAGTGAGCGAATCTGGGAGTAGCATAAACGATGTCCACACTGCATAGAAGAAGCACTGTCAGCCAGCAGTGCATGTATCGTGTCGCGTACTCGAAGGCTGATACATCAGTGTTAAGCAAATTCAATCCAGCCGGGCGCCACCGTCGACATTAATTGTCTGGCCCGTCACATAGCTGGCATCGGATGAACACATAAATGAGACCACGGCGGCCAGCTCCGAAACCCTGCCCTGGCGACCCATAGGAATAAAATTCTCCAGCTGTTGCCGGAACGAGCCATCTGGAAGATGGTATTTCTCGGTGGCCCTGGCAATGGTGCCATCCATCATATCGGTGTCGTGCGAGCCGGGACTCACGCAGTTTACCCGTATACCTATGCCCGCCAGTTCCAGTGCCAGTTGCTGGGTGAAGCCAATCACGCCGAACTTTGAGGCACAGTACGCACCGTAGTCCTGCAGGCCTACCCGACCCGCGAGCGAGGCGATCATCACAATCGCGCCGCCATTGCCACAATCGCGCATCAGGCGGCCGCCGTATTTCGTCACCAGGAATACGCCGTTGACGTTGACGTCCATGGTCTCGTACCAGACATCCTCATCGGTATCCAGGATGGGTGATGAACCCGCGTTGCTCGGGACCCCGGCATTGTTGACAATGATGTCCAGTCGACCGAATTCCGCTTTTACCGCGTCGATCATCGCCACGACCTGCTCTTTCTTCGTGACATCGCAGTCCACGGCGAGCACCCTGCGCCCTTTCTGCCGGATTTCCTGCGCAAGTGACGTCACTCCCTGCCAACCCATTTCCTGCTCGTGTGGAGGAAAAGATGTCGGTGGGCGAGGTCGCCCACAAACGACAATGTCTGCTCCGTCGTCAGCCAGGCGCAGCGCGATGGCGCGGCCGATACCGCGATAACGCGCTGCTCCTGTGATTAATGCGACTTTTCCGGTCAGTCCTGTTGGGTCAGCCATGTTTTTTTCCTCTTTGCCGTAACCTAGTGCTGCTCATTCTGCAGGGATTCCAGTTTTCCCTGGCGCACGAACAGAAACAGCGGAAACGCAAAGGCATAGGCCACGCCAAACGCGAGGATGATGTACACCCAGAAGAAACGTAGTCCCAGTCGCCTGGACTCGAAGAAAATCCACAGCAGTCCCGCCAGGCAGGCGATCGTCAGGTCCCAGCTCAGTGATTTGGAGGCGGCATTGGTAGCCGCTGCTGCCATAAAGGCGGCGAAGTCAAAGCTGCCTCCGGATTCCTGCATATACTGGAGATTGTAATACCAGGTCATCACAACTCCTGCCACAGCCAACACAAGGTACAGGATTCTTGGAATACTCATAGCGCTATCGTCCGGGGCAATTACTGATTATTCTTGTCAGTATACGATCAAACCTTAGCGATAAGAATACGCGGAGCAAAGTGATGGACCTTGGGTTGAGCACAAAGCGGGTAATTGTATCAGGCGCCAGTCGTGGGATCGGCCTGGCTATCGTCGAGAGGTTTCTGGCGGAGGGCGCCTCGGTCGCGTTTTTTGCGCGCGGTCAGGAGGGGGTAGATAGTGCGCTCAAGGCATTGAGTGGAAAGGGCATGGTCTATGGTTCGGCGGTCGATGCGGCGGACCATGATGCGGTTCGATCCTGGGTGAGAGAGGCTGCGGGGAAGCTGGGCGGAATTGACATCGTCATCAACAATACGAGCGCCTCAGCCAGCGTGGAGTGGACAATCGAGGCCTGGCGCCAGAGTTTTGAAGTTGACCTGATGGGCGCTGTTGTCATGAATGAAGCGGCTCTGCCGTGGCTAGAAGAATCTGCGAAGGCGGCAATCCTGCAAATTGCCACGGTGACAGCATTTGAACATCACGATATGTCGGTCTGCCCCAGTTACGGAGCGATCAAGGCTGCGACAATCAATTACGCCGCCCAACTGGCGCAAAACTGGGGCGGCAAGGGTATACGCTCCAACAGTGTTTCTCCCGGTCCAATCCATGTCGAGGGTGGAGTCTGGGAGAGTATAAAAGAGCATTACTTTGACCTTTATGAGCGAGACCGGTTGGCGCATCCATCTGGCCGCCTGGGTAGCGCGGAAGAAGTCGCCAATGTTGCCGTGTTTGTCTGTAGTCCTGCGGCCAGCTGGATTAACGGAGAAAATGTCGTAGTCGACGGTGGATTTACGAAGAGGGTAGGCTTTTAACAAATACAAGAAGTATAAGTAGGATGTAGCGCATCTTTCTATAATTCATTCTGAGGTAACTTTGCAAATGGCGACAAGGGGCAAGGACAGGTTCCGCCATCTGGCCGGTAGCGTGGTGTTGCTGCTGGTTTCTTCGCTTGTCGCATTCACTCTGGCAGAGTATGGATTCAGAACCATTAAAGAATGGAAATGGCGTAGAGCTGCGTCAGAGTGGAGTAGTGAGCTGTTTAAACCGTTTCTGGATAGTCCTTTGGAATATGGACTTCACCCTGGAGTTACCCGGGAAAACCTGATTCCGGATACCGGGGTGACCTGGCATTACCGTATCAACTCCGATGGTTTTCGCGGCGAGGATTTTCATCCCGAAGAGGATCGAAGGCGAGTTTTGTTCATCGGCGATTCCTACACGTTTGGCTGGGCGGTAGACCAGGATCAGGTGTTGAGCGAGTCTGTCGAGCGCGTGCTCGCTGAACCGCCCTACAATCTTGATATTCAGGCCTATAACCTGGGTGTGCCAGGCTACAATACGTTTCAGGAATACCATTTGCTGCAGCAGTCGGTGGACCGGTATGCGCCGGCCCTGGTGGTACTGGGTTACGTGCTCAATGACGCGGAGCCGCAGCAAAGTGTGCCGCAGCGTCTATCCACTCGCTATAAATATGTCACATCCTGGATGTTTGCTTATCTCAAAGAGCAGATCAATTACTATATCTTCGATGGCGAGCCTGTTTTAAATACAGGCGTCGTCGACGTACTCACAGATTATTCTACGGCAATGCAGGAAAATGGCCCTGCATGGGCCGAGTCACGTCAAGCTTTTGCCGACATGATAGCCCTGGTCAAAAAACGGAATATTCCCATTGTGGTGCTGATCTATCCCGACTACACAGCAGCGTTCGATGATAAATATCCTTACCAGGCGATTCACGAAGCAGTTTTTGGCTGGGCACAAGAGAGCGGTGTGCGGACCGTCGACATGCTGCATTTTATGCGGGGTAAAGATGCCAGGGACTACCGCGTCAAGGGTGACGGCCACCCTAATGGGAGAGCATTCGCCGAGGCCGCGCAGGCACTTGCGCCGGTGCTTAACGAATCGCTTGAAGTTTCCCCTCCGTAACTGTCGCGGCCGTAGCCACGGCAATCCCGGCACGTCATTGCGTTACCGGACGTGTGGTGTTCCTGTCTGATAAGATCCAGACAATGAAAGTAACGACTCAGGTATAAGCCGGTTTATGATTCTCACAGTCCTGAAGCTTATTGAGTATTCTTCTGGTCCTGCTGGGTCCGACGCTGCTTGCGGGTCGTCGCTTTGGTGATCGCGCGCGCATTCGGTGCGCTAGGTGTCAGCTTGATACTGTCGGGCGCGCTGGTTTGATGAGTCCCCACGTGGATTCCCTTTACGTTAAAACAGGCCTGGGTTTGTGCCTGCTGGCCTGGTCGGGGTGGATTCAGTTCGCACCGGATAGCTGGTCGTCCTTTATGAGTTTCCTGACAGGAAACTCATGGCGCAGCGGCGTGTTCATTGTGCTGCTCTCCAGCGTCGTGCCCTTCGGCAATCTGGAATGGCTGGCGCTCTTGGCCACTAATAAGGGTCTTGTCGAATACCACACCCCCATGACCACTCGAAGTATGAGTGGGGTTGAAGATTGGCGTGATTATCATGTGGTTAGCGATACAAAGCGAGAACAGGACCCTGTACTCTTCTGGCGCTCCAGGGCGGGAGTGCCGCCTTTCAGCTCCCAGGGGTTCAAGACTACCCTCGAGATGGCGGTTCCCAAACCCAAAAATGTCTATCGCGTCATGGCCTACGGCGATTCAAATACCGAAGGTACGGACAGCATGGATTGGTCGCAGGAGTTGCAAAAACTGCTGCGCTCCAGAAATACACCCGACCGCGTCTATGAAGTGATCAATGCCGGGGTAGGCGGTTATTCCTCCTATCAAGGAGTCCAGCGTTTTCTGCAGGAATGGGAACTATACGAACCGGATTTGATTCTCGTTTCATTTGGCTGGAACGATCTTCCCGAGGCTCTCGGCCAACCCGATAAGGCCTATAAACCCGACTCGACGGTGATGGTCAAAATTCTTCGCACTTTAATTCAATACCGCGCTTATCTGGTGATCCAGCACTATATGGTTTCCGGTGGATTGCAGGAGAGAAAGCAAGCGGCTCAATCGCGTGTGCCGTTGGATGATTACCTTGAAAATATGGAGAGCTTTGCTGCGATAGGTCGAACGCAGGGTATGGAGGTTGTTTTCCTGACGCGACCCTATCGAGCAACTACCGCACAGATACAAAAGCAGTCCGGTTGGCGCTCCAGGGTGCCCAGCTACAACGAGGCCCTGATTAAATTTGCCGAAAAAAGGGGCGAGCAAATTATCGACGTCCAGAAGTATTTCGAGACCGAGACCGCGGGACTGTTTGTTGATGAGACACATTTCTCCGACGAAGGAATGGCCGAGATGGCGCGGCTCCTGCTTCGAGAACTCGATGCGCGTGGAGTGCTTGAAGCAGATGAAGGCACCACGTCAAAGGGTGCCCTGCGGTAACACCCGCACGACGCAGCGCTGGACTGTGATCCTTCGAAGGACGGCGTGAAAAATACTATAACAACTAATGGTTTGTTGGCGTCGCTACTGGCTGAATTGTGAGACATGTAATGTAAATGTCGGTCACGGAACGGCCGGAATACTTTTCGTAGAGACCAAGAATGCGGTCGGCGTAGTGCTTACCCGTCGCGACGAACCGTGCCCGATCGTCGCCCGTCAGCTCCCGATTCCATTCCTTTTGTGTTAGGACTGACCAGTACATCTCGTTTGGCTTTGATGCGTAATTCCGCCAGTAGGACGACGTCTTGTCGAACAATCGGTCAACGACTTCGGATGGTACGAAAACCTCAGCGTCCGGAAATCTGCGGAATTGCGTCAACTCAGGGCTGAGCAAACGCTTCTTCTTTGCATACTCAGGGGATTCGGCGAACTCGCGGATAATCTGCTCTATCGTTCGTCGGCCGGAGACAAGCGCTTTGACATATTGTTCTATACTGGTGGGATCGAGTTCACGACCGAGAACTGTCTGGTAAAGCAAAGTTACAGTGCTTTTGGCTTCGGCTTGCTTGAACATATGACCACTATGGACGGGAACTTGTAGTCGACGAATATCGATCCTTTGCCAATCGCCTGATAAGAGTAGAAAACATACTAGCTTTATTCAACGGCTATTGCCAATCATAGTCGCCACATACGGCAACTCTTTCTGAAGATTCGATGGTTGATTTTCGACTCTAGCCATCGCACGGCAGTCCTAACGCAAACAGAGAGAATCTGCTCAGAATATGTCGTTTGCCCGGCCTATACTTTTGCAACATTCTGCGGAAAAATGAACGCTAGTCATGTTAATGGTCTGTCCGCAATGGGGTCGCATTAGCAGAGTTTACCATTGACAACACACCGCTCAATTATGGACGCTATTATGACGATTACATTTGAACAGGTCGTGACTGCTTTTCGTATGGTGTTGCGCCGAGTTCCAGCGTCGGAAAGGGTGGCATTCATAGTAGCGGAAAACAACAAAAAGCGACGCGCTCGAATGATGGATGTCATGTCGTTCGTGTATGGTTCGTTCGAGGAAAAAAATCTCACCAACGATAGGCAGATGGATGCGTGGCTGGATGTCGGGGAGGATATGCACGATCACATACAAGGGGTCGTGTCAACACGTGACGATGAATATACCAAATTCCACCACGCGAGATTCTACGATCAGTGCCGCGCGCTGGTTGCAATCAGAAAAAAGCATTTCCCGACTTTACCGAAAATCAACGTCCTGGACATCGGCGTGATGACGGTTTCCTTGATGTACCAGGAGGCCGTAGAGGGGCTTGAGCTTTTCACCTGCGATCACCCCCGCCGTGTCGAATTCATTAAGAATTTCGCTTCACCCAATTTCTACCCCGTTGATCTGGAAAACGAAGATATTGGAGAACGGCATCCAGAGATGATAGGTAAATTCCATGCCATTTTGTTCTGCGAAGTATTGGAGCACCTGCGCGTTAATCCATCCGAAATCTTATCGGATTTCAGGCGCATTTTGGCCCCAGGAGGCCTAATTTATCTTACGACACCAAACGGCATTGGCTATGGTGCGATGCTTGCTATATTCGAACGGAAAAGTCCTGCAGCGGTCTACTCACGAAAAAACGCCGAGAGGGAACGGGGCGGTCACATCCATGTCCGGGAACATTCCGAGCGGGAGTTGCTGGAGTGGATTACAGAAGCGGGCCTGAAAGTCCGTCATAGAGCCATCAAGGAATATTATCACCCGGACAGTATTTGGCCGAAAACCTTCGTGGGTGCACGTTCGGTACTCACGTTCGTCCTCGAGGCGGCCTAAAGAAATAGTCTCCGGAGTCCGGGCACACCACGCGAGATAGTTGATCTGACTTCCCGGAAGAAGCAGAAGCCCTTACGGATGACTAGGGAACTACCTTTGTCATCTCGTAACGACCTTTTGCCCAGGATATAACACAACAATTTAAAGGATTGAGATATTTTACAGTACGCTATCCACTGGTATGCGTCACAGTCAAAACTCTGTCCGCGTCAGCTTGCCATTGCTGGACTCAATCTCGATCCAGTCGATTTCCACAGGCTGCTCCTGCATCGGTAAATAAAGTCGCACGATCCCGAGTGAATCTCTCGCTGGAATCTGAACGGTGACTTCCTCCCAGTCGCTGCCTTTAATCGTAAAGCGAGTATGCTTGCTTTTGCCTTCTGCACTGCCGGAAAGCCATTCGAATTGAGAGGTTCCCGCTTTGGCTTTGATGCGGAAGATGGCTGTACTGGAGTTGCTGTGTTTGTTGGCGGAAAAGCCAAGGAAGCAAGTATAGCCAATGTTTCTGATGATTAAGACGCCATCCTTGACTGTGGCTTTGCAATCGCGTGCCTTCCAGCCTTGCAGAGCGGGATCATTGACATCACTGCCTTTGGTTTTTTCCTTTTTAGTTTCTTTGCCCTCAAGTTCGGGATGATGCTTTGCAGGGTCAAACGCAGGATTGGGCAATGGCACTACGGCTTTGGTCTCGCTGAGGAACGTAGTGATCAATCCATCGAGTTCAGTGACGAGTTCCGGTTTCTGTGCTGCGAGGTTAGTCTTCTCGCTGATGTCATCACTCAGATTGAATAACATGTAGCGATGCGCACCGTTCTCACCGCTATGGAAGAGTCTTATGAGCTTCCAGTCGCCACGATGCACGGAGACCGCGGGCGGGAGCCGTTCGGGCAGTATGTTCGGGCCGGGATTAGGGTAGTGCGGGTAGTATTGGAAAACAGCCTCGCGGTCGAGTTTGCCCCCTTTGAGTACGGGAAGAATGCTGGTGCCGTCGAAGTACTGCTCGGACGCTGGCTTGAGTCCGAGGCCTTCGAGCAGCGTCGGATAGTAATCTTCGCTTTGTATAATGACGGAACTGCGAGTTGTCGGCGTAGTCACTCCAGGCCAAACAACGATCGCAGGCACGCGTGTACCGCCTTCGAACAAAGTGGCCTTGCCCCCGCGTAACGGTGCGTTGCTAGTGGGTGTTGTGCCGTCCACGTCATCATACATGTTGCCACCGTTGTCAGAGGTGAAGATGATGATAGTGTTGTCTGCGATCTTGAGGCGATCCAGCGTGTCTAGCAGTGTACCGACGGCATCGTCCATGCTTTCCACCATCGCAGCGTAAGTCGGGCTTCGCTGCGGGTCCTGAGGGTCGACCCGAGCGCGATACTTATCGACAAGCGCCTTCTTAGCATCAAACGGAGCGTGGACGCTGAACATCCAGTAGTTCAGGTAGAAAGGCTTGTCCTTGTGCTTCTCCATGAATGCGCTGGCTTCCTGTGCCATGCGATCTTCGATGTGTTGATCAGGCACGTCCGGATCTGCATCGAAGTTCTTGAACTTCCACGGCGCGATATAACTGCCCGCCGGCCCTCCAAGAGGATAGTGAGGAATATCCACATCAAACCCGTGCTGCAAAGGTGAATATGGCTCTGCTCCTAAATGCCATTTACCGAAATGGCCAGTCGCATAGCCGGCCATCTTTAAAGACTTCACCAGAGTGTGATACGTAGTGTTCAATCTTGTAACCGGGCGGGGTTGTATGGCTTTTTGATCCGGTGGCGCACTCTTTGCCCTCCTCGATAGCAACACTGCCTGAGGCAGATGACCGGATGCTGCGGTGATGCCCGTTCTCGCCGGGCTCAATCCGCTGAGAATCGCCGAGCGTGTAGGCGAGCAGACCGGACTGGCGGAATACGCGTGTGTGAAGGTCATACCACGTTTGGCTAACCGCTCGAGGTTGGGTGTCCGATAGAATTTCGTCGTTCCATAGAGCGTCGTATCACTCCAACCCAGATCATCAGCGAGGATAAACAGGACGTTCGGGTTTCTCTCGGCATGAACAGAGGTACACAGGCCAAAGAGAAAGATAGTTCCGAAGAGCCTGATCGTGTTGCACGTCAAATTAAAAAGACCATCCCAACATCTGAGAAAATAGAGTGCCTCATCTAGCACATGCAACAACGCCCTCCTCATGCGTTCATCGCCTCTCGCATTCTACATGCAAGCGGAAGCAGCAGATCTTTATATGTAGTAACGATCAACACAATCCTTCCTACTATCCAGTGTAAAGAAACTATAAAGAGTCTGTGTCGCCATAGTCACGTCTCTCCCCTCTGCCCCGTTGCTTCTGAAGTATGTAAGGTTATAGAAGAGTTTGCTCCTAGATCGCATGAAGTTTGTCTAACGCTAAAAAATGAGTTTCGGGATCAATGTAATTATGGTTCTATTCATCGAAAAAGATCAGGGTATTGTTCGATAAACCTGGACATGAATATCTTTGAGCCCTTCAAAGTCCAATGGCTATTATCCCAATTCGCCAAGTCACCTTCTTCAGTAAAGAAATCACACGACGACTCACCACACTGGAGATCGCGTTTGGACACGACAAACACTTTATCAAGCACGCCGGCTTCGGATAATGCGTTGTTAATCTCATTGGTGATCACGGGATGTTTGTCCACACGCAAGGCATAGGCATTGATGTCAGCCGGGGAAACACCACGAGCATAAGCTCCTATTGCTTCTGCGTGCAGATTTCCATAAAGGACTGCTCGATCCATAATAATGATTTTCACATTCTCGTTTTTGGACACTCTCTGGGCCAGTTTGACGAATCTGCCGACGCCCTTACTGGTCTCCGTCGACATAACTGCTGAATAGACGATGATGTCGGCCTCTTGTGCCTTATGCGACTTTATATATGTGTTGATATCCCTGGGGCAGTTATACCGACCTTCTGATTGCGCGTCTGCGACGAGTTGGCCATCGCTACTTATTTGCTCCAGACAGGTGTCATCCAATTGAGTCAAACCAACCTGAAACCCGCGATCGACTAACGACTGATGCAAACCCATGCCAACTGACAGCGCATGACTATCTCCCGCGACAAGGATTGTCTTATTTGTTTGTTGGAAGGCGGCTCCACCCAAATGTTTCATGCCGTAATCCAGCGTCTCGATTCTCAACCTATCGAGGTCAAATATCTCGGCAATATCTTCCGAATTACCAAACCGCCAGTACCACCCGCCATTTGCCCAGGCACTGGCCGATACATAAGCAATCACCAGAGCAATTAATGCACAGCTTAGGGAAAATCTCGTCGACGCCAACTCAGCCTGAGGACCCGGTTTGGCAAACCTGAAAGGCCTCTCCACAAACCGGTACATCAACGTTGCGACAATGAACGACAAAACCGTGAGGCTGACAATCTGCAGGGGCGCAAGTTGATCGCTATTGGTGACGTAAACATAAAACACATAGATCGGCCAGTGACACAGGTACAGCGAATAGCTGATGAGCCCGGTGAATACCATAGGCTTGCTGCGAAGTAGTGTGCCGATGTATTGGGAAGAGCCGCCAAATATCGCCAGGCTTGTACCCAGACAGGGAATGAGCGAGCTTGTTCCGGGGAAGGGAGTCTCGCTGGTAAAATAAATTGCCGCGTAGCCGATCAGCAGCAAGCCAAGCACCAGGGTCAGTTCTCTTACCCAGGGCCGCGTATTAATTCCAACCACCCAAACCATCACGGCGCCCATACAAAATTCAACAATTCGTGAGGGCAACAGATAAAACGCGCCTGACGGATCAGTTTTCATGAACCATTCGGCAAATGCCCAGCTGGCCACACCCAATAGAAGGAATATCAATGGTGTTGTTATTCGAGACAAACTCGTCTTTTGTAGCAATACAAGCGTCAACGGCCAGATGAAATAGAATTGCTCTTCAACACTGAGTGACCAGAGGTGCAACAGCGGCTTGACCCTCGCCTCCGCATCAAAATATCCGCTCTCGCTCCAGAAGAAGAAATTGGAGATGGAGAGAATCCCGTGTAAGGCCGAGCCACCCAAGCGCTGTAAGTGCTGGGGAGAGAAAATGAAACAACCCACAGTGAAACTCATGAAGATCGTAAAAAGTAGCGCTGGCAGCAGGCGTCTTGCGCGCCTCAAATAGAATCCGCCAAAAGTAAAAGATTCATTGTCTACGGCATCAAGGATCAATCGTGTGATCAAAAACCCACTGATAACAAAGAAGACATCGACGCCAATGAAACCACCGCTAACGGTTTCCACCCCAAAATGAAACAACAGGACGCTTAGAACAGCTATTGCCCTGAGACCGTCTATATCAGGACGATACGTTTTTGGGTTGCCGGGTGTGAGTGTGACTGGTTTCAATTGTCCGCCCCTGAATTTACTGCCGACAGCAAATCAGTCTCTTATTATTCCTATTGGCTCACATGATGTCCAAATGGGACCGAATTTTAGGAATTGATGCCAAGTTGAGTGTTCGTTGTGAATTATAATCTGTATCGAGCATAGCAGACCAGGGACGAACGCTGCTAGGCACTTTTCGACACTTGGTGCCACTACTCACAGACGACCACTGAAGGGTGTAAGGCGCTAGTGGAATTTATTCATATAGTCAACAAATTCTCTCATAAGCTAAGGGCCGGATTTAGGTGTGGGAGTTCGCCCATCAGGCCTAGCTATTACCGTTCATCGATAGGATAGCAGTCATTCAATAATGAGCTTTCGTTAATTGATTTTCGACTCTAACCATCTCATTGAGGACATTCCCATTTCTCCAATAGCGACTATTCTACGGTCCTGTGATGTCCACATGACCGAGCAATGACTCCGTTCCTGTAAGAGGTCTTCAGGGTGTAGACTACTTTGCCGGTGGAACTGAGTGTCAGTCGGGGAACGGCCACACCGGGACGGGCAACGTACCGAAATAGGTACAGGATTTTCAGGGCGGTTAGAGCGGATTGTCGAAAATTACCGCATTGGTACGGCTGCCGATTGGAGAAATTTTATGAATGGCTCCGTCAGTCGTTCAGATCCTAGTACATTGAGGTGGTCTTGATCCCTGAACAAAAAACTGCCGCCGTCATCCGGATAGCAAAACTCCGCAGCTGGCGGGCAAAGCAGCGCGAACATATCAAATACGCGAAGATTTCTATTTTCGCTCTCAAGCGCATGTAACTGCTTCATTACTGATTCAACGGGCGGCACAAGCTCTGCTCGCGCTATGGCACAAATTTTCCGATCAGTAATATCGCATTCGCGTACATCTGTAAATTTAAAAATCGGAGGAGGTCCAGTAATGATCAGCGTCACGCCCCTTGTTTCAAGTTCTTTTGCCAGACTGGAGACTCGATTAATCCAGGAGGGAATATCAGACAGGGGCGTTGTGGGATTTTTTCGCATCAGGTACAACCGCGAAATAAGTACAATATCGCCTGGTTTCAAATTATCCAATACTTTGCTGAATAGCAGCTGTCTCGGAGGGTATTCACCTTCGCTACCGTGGGGGAAAGGGTGACCGGGCGTTACGATAAAGTGCACTCCGAAACCCTGTTTCCGACGCAGTTCATAAAGCAGTCCCTGCAGATGACTAGTGTGACTATCTCCCATGGCCCAAATCATTGGCATTCCTGCCCGGGGATCAGGTGGAATGGTGCACTTATCAAAAGTCGTCGGCGTCATTGGTCGTCGTTCGTCTACGACACACGTATTATGTGGCAGCCCAGAGTCCAGAAGTGGAAGGAAAGCAGGCGGATGTAACACAACGACACCTGGCTCAATTGAAGGCCTTTCGATGGGAAGCAGTAGAAATGCCGCGACTCCAAGCAAAATACTACACGCGAAGGCAATTGCTATATCCTGGACTTTGCTTCTACTCCAGTTTGCCAACCGCAACGGACGTTCAATTAAATGGTAAGACAAAATTGCTGCAACGCTCATCGCCACGGCATAGATAATAGAGATTCGCCAGCTTGCACTTAGTGCCAGAGGCCCCAGCGTAATAACGGGCCAATGCCAGAGATACAACGAGTACGAAATTTTTCCAATATAGACGACGGGGGGTAGCGACAACACCCTCCCGGAAAAGTGTTGGCCAGAGTCTAGAAGTAGCAAAGCAGTTAAGCCGACGGCTACCGGGGTTGACCAGGATGCATAATCCACCGGAACTATAAAACATAGCAAAAGAGCAGCTAGTGCAATTGGTGAAGAGAAAGCCAGAACTCGACCAAATCGAATTGAGGAAAATCTAGTTGAAGCAAGAAAAATAGCCACGCCAGCGCCAAGTTCCCAGAACCGCATTGGCATCAGATAGAAGGCCGCTGCCTGATGATTGCTATATAACCGCAGGAAAAAAAACAGGGATGCCACACTTAATAGTGCTATAGAGCTGCCAACAATCTTCATACGTCGGGGCTCTCCGCCAGTGTATGTGAGCCAAATGATTAGTGGGAAAACAATATAAAACTGCTCCTCAACCCCGAGGGACCATGTGTGAGTGAACGCATTGAACCTGGAAGACGGTGAAAAATAGTCCAGTTCAAAATTAAAAAGCATAATATTGGCCACGCCAAAAAGCGCCGCGATCCCTGTCAGTATGGAATTTCGAGGAAATGGATCCACCAAAAACACAAAAGCAGCGGTAATCGCTACGCAGGTGATCAGTGCAGGCATCAATCGCTTCACGCGGCGGGAAAGAAAATTCGAATAGAAATCTGAAAAGGTCGTCCTACTCTGCCCTAATAGTGACGATGAAACGACAAAACCCGAAATAACGAAAAATACGTCTACGCCAAGAAATCCGCTGACTAGCAAGTGGGCCGGAAGGTGATTTAGGATCACTGCAAGCACCGCAATGGCTCGCAATCCGTCTATATCGGATCGATAAGTCATTTTTCTGTTATACAATTTCGCTCTCCCCTGAGCGTACAAACCTGATCCATGCGCAATCACCATGCCTCTGCCGTGCTAGAGTTCCTTTATAGAGATGCGCTAGATAATCAGTTCGGCGTCCAAATATAGATACTTTCTTCCATTGCAACCGGCATTTACGCCTTTTTTCGTTCTGCTGACAACAGCATGCCTTCTCGACCATCGCTTGCATGGGTACATTTGCAAAATAGTGTATCCAGCATAGGAGACTTATTTAGATGGCTTTTAGGCGTTTTGCGACCCTAACCTCTTCGACTCATCTAGGACCGCTACTCTGCCAAAAGCAAAAGTAGCCAAGCTATCCAGGCACCGCGGCAAAAGTGCTGCATACGCTTCGAAGCGGACATGGTCAGAGTTGTTGTCAGGAGCCACCTGCTTGTGGGCGCAATATCTGATTGTTCACAAAATAGTTTTTCAAAACATCCGCTACAATTCGGTGGCCTGCATTATTCCAGTGTCCTTTGTCTGCGGCGGTTGTTGTAATCCCCTTGCGTTCGGCTGCGCTGACAGCTTGTCCGATGCCGTCAATGAAAATAATTCCGCTATTTTTGGATATTCTATTGATCTGCTCGTAATACGGATTGCCATGATGCGTAGAAAAAATGTAGACAGGCGTAGTGGCTGGAACACGCCTTCTGATTTTTTTAAGCAATTGTTCCGTTACATCAACTGCCTCCTGGAAAAATGGGTAGGCCATCCCCTCTTTTACAATCAGCTTCTCCGAGGATTCGTCAGAAGGAATATCGGCAGGACGCGCTTTCAATATATCTATCCTTGATAGGATGAAGTATAAAAAATGTGAGTAATTAGCTGCAAAATGGCGAATCGCGCCAAATCTGGAAGGAACACTATAGTTGATTTCATTCTCCCGGAAGTAAGGTCGGCGCAAACCATTATTATTGGAAACGGCTCCCAGCTCGAGGTCATAGTGGTTATTGATAAAATCATTGGGACAAAACTGCAGGACCACGACATCGGGCTTTATATCATCGATGATTTTGTCGAGCATCATAAACTGTTGCAGAGTTCCGTAACCTTCCACACCAATTGAAAAAACCTCAATGTCGAGTTCTTCTGCCAATATCGCATGATAGGTCTTGTCGTTGGATACATGCATTGCATGGGTAAAGGAATCGCCTAGAAACAGCACCTTTTTCCTACTGTCTGTATGCGGATTGCCGAAGGTTCTGTAGCCGGCACTATCAGTCTGGATGTTTACGGCATAGGGCTTTCCATCTGCATCCACCAGCTCTCCTTTATAGGAGTAGTTAGGAGTGGGCAGCCATCCAAGCTCCTCATCTAAAGTGATGACACCCCTGACTTTTTGCGGACCCACATAGCCTGAAAAAAGGTTAAACATCCTTATCCCAATTTCTCCGGCAAGCGCGAGAACAATAATGGCTACCAAAATCGAGACAAAACCCAGGAAAAGATCTTTCATGTTTCCACACCGTAGGCGGTATAGAGGTTTTCGCAACACTCGATAAAATATCCGCGATAGACAGTTTTCGAGAAATTCTATAAGCAATCGTATATCGTGTATGTCTGACTGGTGCAACAACATAGTGGTAATCAGTCATACATCATTCATGGGTTTAGGACTGACCAGTACATTTCGCCTGGCTCCGATGCAGCGTTTCGCCAGGAGGACGACGTCTTGTCGAACAACCGGTCGACGACTTCGGGCGATACGAAAACCTCTGCCTCTGGAAAGCTGCGGAACTGCTTCAGCTTTGGGCTGAGAAAACGCTTCTTCTGCGCATACTCAGGGGATTCGGCGAACTCGCGGATAATCTGCGCTATCGTGCATCGTTCTGTGATAAGCCCTTCGACATATTGCTCCAATGCCTTGGGATCAGGTTCACCACCGAAGACGGCATTGTAAAGCAAGGTTACAATGTGTCTGGCTTCGGCTTGCTTAAACATGTGTCGACCTGTGGGCGAGAACTGAAAATTGACAAGTGTCGATCGATGGTCAATTGTCTTCAAAGAGTAGGAAATATAGTAGCGTTATTCAAGGGCCATTTCCAATCATAGTCGCCCCCTACGGCGACTCTTTCCTGGACCGTTAGCTTTCACTCATAAAGCCCTTGAATTTTCTCCAGCAGTTAGGGCCGCGTTTAGTCGGTTTTGAGGGTTGATTTTCGACGCTAACCACGGAGGGGATATTCCTGATCGACAGAAATCCGCTGTCCAAGCGGCTGCCCGATCGGGGTGCTGCTTTTGACCCGTCCCTGTGACTGAGTCGAGCTTGAAAGTTAGGGGCGACGATTGTGGCTCGCTTGGTGGTTATGCGTTTTTTAATAGGTCTCTATATTGACGTAGGGTTCCTCCGCTTTGCCAAAAGCCGATGATGCCGGCGGCTTCCATTCGCTCATAGAGTATTGCGGAGTTGGGATCAACAAAGGGTTCGGTCCAGGACCTGTGAACAGCCGCAGTAAAATCAGCAGCCAGTCCTGGTCGATTCTCTGATGTATTTTTTCGATGCAGGCTCGGCTGTCCTCCAAACAACTGACAAAGCATCTGTGCTTGCTCTGACATATGAGATATGAAGACGGTCTTATCCCTAAGGCTCCTCCAGACTGATTCATGGTCTATGCGGTTATCCATGGATAAATAGCCTACCAGCGATGGAGGGTTTTTCTCGAGAATCAGCTCAGTGAGGTGTCGGGGCTGGGTGCGGACGAGTTCAGTGAACTCCTGAAGGTTCAACTGAAGTGATTCAAGTAGGCGAATGGAATCTTGTCGATATTCGTTTTTCAGCGTATGCGAGACGCGATATGCCGCCACGCTCATGAGAATTTCTGCGGGCTCGCGCACCGTCGTAAAAAGTAAATCGGTACCATCCCTGAAATACGGCATCAATTCCTTCGCGCGCTTGTGGCCAAGTATGAACACTCTTTTCGGGGAGTGGACAATACGATAGCCCGCAAAAATACGGAGGAATCGTTGCCGAAGGTTGTCTGAATCCCGCTCTTTAGCGCATGCGTCCAAAAAAAGCCACTTCAGGCTCTTTGGTGGGGCCGAGCTGGTCATATATTCGATGGATTGCTTGATCGCATCGCTAGCAGGCACGGGTACAGGAACGCAATTTCCTTCGTCGACCAAGGTCTTTCGAACAGAGGTCCCACCACACTTTGGGATATGAATGAAGAACACACGCTGTAGTGTTGGGTAGAGCGACATCAGGGAATAGAAATCGGTCTCGCCAATTCCGCGCCTATTTATCCATCTCAATTCGCTTTCTGCGAAGATGCGGGATGAGTCCAGGTAAGCTGGCGCGAAACGCGGTCCCGCATTCCCCAAAATATTTGTCAGAAGCTTTCTCAAAAAGACCAGAGGCCTTACCCTGGTTACAACCTCTGATTTAAACTTTCTCGTAAAGGTCAAATATTGACTAGGCATCTTCATACTATGGGGAAAATCGCTTGATACCCAGATACGGTCTCGAGCCCATTTACACGAGTACACAAACAGGCATGATTGACTTGCATTTATGTATTTTGCCCTTACAGCTGATCCTAATCCAGTCAAAAAGTCTGTAACAGGTCACTTTTTGTGCAAACCTACACCGTGGCTTTCAGGCTTTTTGCAATAAAACGGAAAAAGACAAGAATTTGTTGGTATGCCTATTGTTGTCGATTTTGCTGGTAGTTTTTGTTTGTCACTGTATTGAAAAGCTTGCTATCAAGCTCGGCCGCCGCCTACAGCATCGATAGATTAGCGGTATGTGACTCGCACGCTAAAGACTGTCGTTCATCTGCGCCTGATTGGGCACTACATTAATAGACAATTCAAGTGGCTGTGATCCCAAGTCTTTGAACCAGCATATTTGCTCTGCGACCAGGTCAATTGAAATTCTAAATGTTCCAGTTTCATCGAATCTCATTTTTATGTCCTGCTCCAGCAATGCTCCTGAGATGACCGAATCCTTGATCCTGTGTCTTGATAGTTCGCCTTGCCCGACGCCACCGTGCATATGATTGCCGAAGCTGTCAGACAGGTGAGTGCCAATGAATACAACACCAATATCGTCGACGTTACTGTTAATCCATTTGGCTTTTCCCGTATTAAATATTTTCAAAGGAATGACAAAAGCTTCACCTACCTTAACTGTGAGATTTCTTTTATTTGTGGATATGGAATGGGAAAGTTCTATGGGTCGTCTGCTGTCTGGTATAAACACCCCTTTGTACAGGAAGAAGACCAATCGATAGTCCAACAAATGACGTATGTGTTTCGTAAGCGCTTTTTCCGGTGCAGTTTTGCGTTTGTTGCTTGTTAACTCTTGGTAATCCCGCAAGGATATTTGGGTATTACAGATTGGCTTGATCCTGATATCAGTAAATCCGTGTTTTTGAGCGATGTTGAAAATATCTGACAGAATAATGTCGTTTTCCAACACCTGTGAAAGCTTTCATGTCATGTTGTGATTCAGGAGATTGAGAATGAAACCTTCCAGGTTCGCTGAAGGCGGCAATGCCACCTGTTTGTAATACCCGGGAAAGTTCTGAGATTATTTCTTCCTGGTTGGGGATATGATGTAGCCCATCATGGCAAATGATTCGGTCTACAGATTCAGATGGCAGATCTATTTTATGCCCATCAAAATGCAGGAATTGGGGTTCATAGGTTTTATTTCCTATAGGCGGAAATCTGGAAAAAAGTTCCTGCCCCATAAAAAGAGCGGTTTGAGACACGTCACAGGAAATTGTTCTGCATTGTAAGTTAGTTAAAAAACGTGAGAGCCAACACGTACCGGCTGCAAAATCCAACACCGTCATGGATTTCCCAAGCTGCAACTCAGACAGCAGATGGCCCATGTTTTGTAGCGTTTCTGAAACCCCATTCAGGTCACCGAAGGGCTTGCCCATGTGAATCAGTGGGTTGTCTTCATTGATCTTCCTAAAAAAGCTTTCAGCGGTTTCGCATAGCTCTTCAACCGAAAGAGTTTCAATAAGTTCCTTTGGGTCAATCATAGTTATCTCTTTGAAAATGCGCTTATGGATCCGTCCCTGAGCCCTGGTCTAGACGAACGGTAGCGCCTCGTACCGAAAGATCTGCACGGAGCCGCCGATATCGAGGACCGGGCAGGCCGCGACCAGCGCCATGAGGTCGTCGAGCGAGGGTGTTCGCACGATGGTGTAGCCGGTGAAACGCGCCCCGCTCACCGCGCGCGGGGCGTGCTTCGTTTGCGTCGTCAACTCTACCGGTTGCTGCAGGGCGTTGAGCATGGAGCCGACTGAGGTTTTCCTGAGCGGGGCTATCCAGCGCGTCAGCGCCATGCCAAACGATTTTTCCTCCTCTGCAGATAACGGCCTCTCTGGCAGGATATAGGCTATCAGGAACTGGCGCTCCCCCTCCCGCGCGCTATCTTCCTGGGCATTGGTGTTGGCCGCGGCGCTCTGATCCCAGGACGCTTCTACGATTGCTGCCCGAGCCAATAACTTGGCGCTGTCACCGCGCTGTCCCATGCCGCCAAGTTGTTCAGCAAAGTTGCGCAGGAACCCGGCGAAGGCCAGCGTCTGTTCTGGTTTGGGCTCGAATGCCTGCGCCCAGCGCACGGCCGCCGTGATCGCCGACTCGCGATGTCCCCTCGTAGTCTCACTGGTCTTGTTCGTGTATTGGTCTGTCTGCAGGGGTGGCGCCAGTCGGAACTGGTGGTTGATCCAGGCAATTTCGGCGGCGCTTTGCTCCCGGACTGCGCGGACGAGTTCTTCCGTGTAATAGATCTCGGACCTGCGGTCAGGGAACTGTTCGGCAAGGTAATCAGATATTCGCCTGGAAAACTCACCGCCATGCAGCGCGTTGATCTGTCTCAGGGCATCGACTTCGCCGATAGTAAGGCTGCGGTTGATTGCTGTGGACAGCCGGGTAGTGCCGGCGATGTCCACTCCCACGGCAGCGGCGAATGAGGTGAATACATCGCGCCCGGGATCATTGTAATTCAGTACCACGAAACGATCGCGGAAGTACCGCGCATACTTCATTAAAACCTCGACGTACTTGTAGGTGTCGAGATCGTCCGGGTCGCTACCGAAGGCATGACTGACGCTGCCCTGTTTCACATGCTGGGCATAGGTGGAATAGAGGTGCTCGTAAAAGCTGCGAACGTAGGCGATGACGGTGACCTGAATATCGTGGCGCGCGCAGATCTCCAGCAGGACAGTAAGCCGAGGACGCGCGAGATTCTGCAGCAGCTCGCAACTTACGATGGCGCGCTCGCAGCCTGCTGCGAAATAGGACTCCGTGAGCAGGCGTTCAGCCTCGACGTAGTCGCCGTTCCTTAACGCCACGAAGAGCACATAGCCGTTTCCCGATGAGACCTTGCCGAGCTTTGCCTCCGGCACCAGGTCGGCGTAGCTGTAGCCCTTCTGCTCCAATGCCGACGAGTTCAGGGAGAGCCAGGACTGCAGTGCCGACGAGCCAGTCTTGCCGAGGCCGATGTGAAGATACAGGTTTTTCATGGGCGCCCTGGTTGCGGTGTCATGTTGCGACATTGTAGCAGGGGCCATATGTTGTGCAGCAAGTCTTCCCCTCGCGCGAAAGGCAAGCCAGTTTGAAGCCGTATCTCATAAGGAATATGCAGACGAAGTCAAATACATACCTGAATGTGTGCCTGTTTGAAAATGGGTGACTTGAGTGCGAATTCGTATCGGCGACTAGGACTGTTTTAGTAAGTCACGGTATTCACGCACGGTTCCTCCGCGTTGCCAAAAACCGATGATACCGAGTGCCTCTATTTTCCTGTAAAGCATCACGGATTCCCGATCAACAAAAGGTTCTATCCAGGATTTCTGGACAGCAGCAGTATACTCAGCAGCCATGCCTTGTCGGTTAGCTGATGTATTTTCAAGGTGCAGACCAGGCTTATTGCCAAGCAACTTGGCTATCATGTACTCCTGATCGGACACATGAGCTAAGAAGACGGAATGGTCTTTTATACCTTTCCAGACAGATTCATGGTCTGTTCGCTCGTCGAAGGTGAGAAATTTAGTAAGGTAAGGCGGTTGTTGCTCAAGGATCAGTTCAGTGAGCTGTTTTGGTTGTAGGTTGACGAGTTCGGTGAATGCCTTAATGTCTAACTGAAGGGATTCAAGCAATTGCATGGAGTCCGGTCGTAGTTGGTCTTCTAAAGTGTGCGTGACGCGGTAAGCCACCAGACTCTTGAGAATTTCTGCCGGCGCTCGTACCGTGGCAAAAAGCAGGTCCCGGCCATCCCTGAAATACGGCAACATCTCACTGGCGCGCTGGTGGCCTAGAATGAAAACCCTTTTCGGGGACTGGGCTATGCAATATCCAGCAAAGACCCTGAGAAATCTTTGCCGCAGGTCTTCTGATTCTCGCTCTTGGGCGAGTCTGTTCAGAAATCGCCTCTGCAGGCTCAGCCGCGAAGCCGACCAGACCATATAATTGATGGCCTGATTGATCGAACCACTATTGGGCACTGGAACAGGAGCGCACTTGTGTTCCTGGACCAGCGATCTTCGGATGGAAGTGCCACCACACTTTGGGATATGTATGTAGAGGACACGCTGCAGCGTAGGGTACAGTGGCATCAGCTCATGGAAACGTGTCTCGCCAACTCCTCGACGGTTTAGCCATCTGAGTTCACTTTCTGCAAAGATGCGGGCAGAAGTCAGGTATACCCGCCTGAAACGCTGGCCCGCATTCCCCAGAATATTTATCACAAGCCGTTTTAGAAAAAAGGCTGGTAGCCGTACCCTGGTTACAAATTCTGATTTCAAGTTTCTCATAAAAGTTACTTGGTACGGACGCCTTTTATTGTTGTAATCAAATTCAGTTGATACCAAGAATCTCGCACGACGCTTTAAAAAAGGTACAGCACGATATGAGTTTGCCTCGCATCTGCGGATACCGCACTTCGGCAACCACATGGTCCAGTCCAAGTTTGCGTGTTGTGACACGTTTATGCAACTTACCAGAGTAGGGTACACTGAACATGCCGCCCCCCTTGCTGCGGCCATAAATGTGCAATGATAAATATAATGGGTACGCGAAAGTTGACTAAAACCAAACATATCGTCTGGAGTGTTATTTTTGCTCTGTTGATACAGGGCTTCGTTGTGCCAGGTGCCTTGGCGAGTAGAAACGAAAGCTCCGGTTAATATCCTGATCATGGTTACCGACGATCAGCGCTGGGACCAGTTTGGCCTGGTGCAAGCCGAACAGGGAGACAAAGCCCGGTTCCCCTTTATCAAAACGCCACGCCTGGACGCCCTCGCCGCTCAGGGTATGCGCTTTCGCAATGCCTTTGTGACCACCTCGCTGTGCTCCCCAAGTCGCTCGGCAATTTTGACCGGGCAGTACAACCACACCAATGGCATCATTGATAACTTTACCCCGTTCAGCCCTCGGCCAACCTGGGCGACAGCCCTGCAGGCGGCTGGCTATACCACCGCTTATATTGGCAAATGGCACCATGGTGAGGAGCAATGGGACAGGCCGGGGTTTGACTTTGTCGCTACCTATCAGGGCCATGGGCAATACAATGACACGGTTTTTAGAGTCACTGATAAGTGGTTTGATACGAAAAAGAGAGGTTACATCGATGAACGCAGCGTCGATTTCGCCATTGAATTTCTTGCGGATCAGCCGCGTGATAAGCCCTTCGCGATGATGATTGGCTTTAAAGCCGTTCACCAGCCCTTTACGCCAATGAAGGAACATGCTCAAAACTATTCCTCCGAGACAATTCAGCCAGCAAGAAATTGGAATGCTTTGCCGCCATGGAGTGACTGGAAGCAGCCGACGCCCTGGCGCCGTCCCCCTCCCGCGTCAAATATGCATATGGATATGCTCCGCTCCGTTAATGGTATCGATAAGAATGTGGGACGTATGCTTGACGCGTTGGATGACCTGGATTTGGCTAAAAATACCCTGGTAATTTTTACCAGCGATAACGGTTCTTACCTTGGTGAACACCGGCAGGGAGACAAGCGTTCTGCCTACGAGGAGAGTATTCGGGTGCCTATGATCATGCGACTTCCCGGAGTTATCGAGCCCGGGACTGTTTCCGACGCTATGGTGCTCAATATTGACCTTGCGCCAACGATTCTGGACGTGGCGCAACAAGACGTTCCGACGGCAATGCAGGGAAAGAGCATGCGACCCTTGTTCGGTGCGGACCCGGTCGCCTGGCGAGAAGCATTTCTGTATGAATATTGGCAGGAAAACACCTGGTGGGTTGAAGCTGGACAGCCCCGGGTGCCAACGATTCTGGCGCTACGCACACCGACCCACAAACTCGTTACTTATCCAGATTTTGAGAAGTGGACCGAGTTGTTTGATCTCGAAGCCGATCCCGATGAGATGCGCAATCTTGTCGGATATAGAAATTACACGGCCCGCCATATCGAGATGTGTAATATGTTGCAGCAATTGATTGCTGAGACCGGCTACACTGCCAAGCCATCTCCGGACCAATGGTTGATCGGCTTAACGGATTCCTACGCCACCTACCAGGCGCATGCCAGAAAGCCTGAGGCATCTCGCCGTCCTCCCCTGCTAATGCCAAATTGCTGAGGACGGCAGGTTAAAGTCTCGTGGTATCGAAATAGCCGACAGAATCAGGAGAATAGCACCATGGGCAGACTGACCGGCAAGCGCATGGTGATTACGGGTTCATCCCGCAGCCTTGGCCGGCACTTTGCCCTGGCCTGTGCTGCCGAGGGCGCATCTCTGATCATCAACGGCACCAATGCAGAGGCGCTGGCTGCTGTAGCGAAGGAAGTTGCCGCACTGGGTGCCCCGGTGCATGCAGTGTGCGGCTCGGTTGCGGAAACCCCTGTATGCAACGCACTGGTGGACACCTGCGTCGATAAATACGGCGGCATCGATGTGCTGGTTAACAACGCGGGAATTGTGCGCGACCGCACCCTGCTGAAAATGAGTGATGAAGATTTTGACGAGGTCATCGCGGTCAATTTACGCGGTCCTTTCCTGTGTACGCGCCGCGCCGCATTGGCCATGAGTGAACAGGGCAGCGGTCACATCATACAGATCACTTCGGCATCCGGACTGGTGGGGAATTTTGGCCAGACCAACTACGCTGCGGCCAAGGCCGGCCTGATGGGTATGATGTACACCGCCACGAAGGAGCTGGCACGCTACAATATCCGCTGTAACGCCATGTGGCCGGTAGCCCGCACCGACATGACCCAGCCGCTGATCGACAAGTCGGGCAAGACGGCATTGGAACTGGGTTTTGGTGAGCCACAGGACGTGGCCAAGGGACTTGTGTGGTTGGCCAGTGATGCGGCTAACAGGTTCAACGGCCAGTGCCTGACGTTCAACGGCCTCAAGACGGCGCTGTGGCGTTCACCTTGCGAGGAGTATGTTAAACAGGAGCAGCGCCCCATCAGCATCGAGGAACTGGAAGGCTATTACGCCGAGCTTGATCCTGTTCCGATCTACAGTAGCCGCAACTGAGAGCAGGCCGAAAATCTACCAACCGGTGATCTGGTGTCCTGTTCTGCCCAGGCCGCAGTTACCATCCGCCTGTTGCAGGATAGACTCGGCAGCAGCTGCATCCGCCACAGTCTGGAACTGCTCAAGACCCGCCTGAAACTCGTTCGTGGCCGTGCGCTGGGACAACCCTCCTGACCTGATGACGTAGCTCCAGGCCAGCCAAAGATCCGTTCTGGACATCCCTTCCACCTGTCTGGAGCCCAGGCCTCCCACCACAAACCCTTTGCAGTATTCCGGTGGTTTTCCAACTGCCGGGTGCCTGCCAGGGCCACTCCACGGCGCTGGCGGCGGCACTGGCAAGTAACAGGATCAAGGTAATAAGTGCTCTGGTCATGAGGGTGCCCTGTGGTAAGTTCAATTCAATTAGCGGCGATGTGCCCCGGTGGCACCAGGAACGTCGCCGACTTCATGGGGCATCTGCGCTTCGGAGTCTCCGACCTCATGGGGCATCTGCGCTTCGGAGTCCCCACCTCATGGGAGCATCTCCGACTTCATGGGGCATCTCGTAGCCAGGGTCTACAACTTCACCGGGGGCTGCGAGATTTCTGCGCTCTAATGCTCGCTGGCGCGCCATATCGCCATCATCGTAACCGTCATTATCGTTGTCATCATGAATGATGACCGTATTGTTTTCTTGCACAGGTGCTGGACCGGATTCCACCGCTTGGGGTTGCGATTCTTCCTGCTGTTCAGGTTCCGGGGCATCGATAACATTGGTTTCGGGTAGATTCACTACCTCGGTGCCTGCATCGGGGGGCGAGTCGGTGAAGTCCGGGTTGCCCTGCGGCATCTGTGGTTTCGTAGATTTCAGCCCAGGCGGTGCCGTGTAGGGCCAGTGCCACCAGACAGGTCGAAAAAGTCTTGAGAAATCTCATGTCCATCTCCAACATAATAATGCACGGACTGATAGTAGTGTATTTTGCTGCTGGGCGACAGGTGTTCGAATCAGGCTGGCGCAGCACGCTGGTTCAATCAGCCGTGTCAGCATCGCGCAGACGCTGCTTGCGGCTCTCCTCCTCGGCCAGTGCGGCCTTAATCTCCAGCATCACAGCAGTCGACGTCCGCTGTATGGGTGTCCATCTCGAACATGTCCGGTCAGTTTCAGGTCGGGGTGCAACGCGCCGTCCTCGTACAGTGCCCAGATCTCCTGGGCATAGTGACTGTTCGCGCAACTCGGGCGCGAACAGCCCGTAGTAGTCGGTCATGTTCTTTACATCCCGCTCCAGCATGGCGCGGGCGTTATTGTTGGCCGCCGCGTCAACCGCCTGCGGCAAGTCGATAATGACCGGCCCGTTTTCATCCACCAGCACATTGAACTCGGACAGGTCGCCGTGTACCAGGCCGGCGCACAGCATGCACATCACATAATGCATGACCTGGGCGTGGTCCTCCCGGGCCTGCTCCGCCGACATGGAGACTTCGTTCAGGCGCGGTGCCACATCGCCATTTTCGTCGGTGATCAGTTCCATCAGCAGAACGCCGTCGAAGCAGCCGTAGGGCTCTGGCACGCGCACCCCCGCACGGGCAAGGCGATAGAGCGCATCCACCTCGGCGTTCTGCCAGGTATCCTCCTGCTGCTTGCGTCCGAATTTGGAGCCCTTCTCGATGGCTCTGGCCCGCCGGCTGTTGCGCACCTTGCGGCCCTCGGTATATTGCGCCGCTTTTTTGAAGCTGCGTTTGAGAGCCTCTTTGTAGATCTTGGCGCAGCGGATTTTTGAGCCGCAGCGCACTATATATACGTCGGCTTCCTTGCCGCTCATCAGTGGGCGGATGACTTCATCCACCAGGCCATCGTCGACCAGGGGTTGCAGGCGGCTGGGGATCTTCACTGACTTCTCATTCCAAAAATGGTGGTTTGCTGGTTAATGGTAGGCGCCTTCAAATCGGTCATTATGTGCCTGTCGCAGGCACAGTTTGACACGTTTTTGGGGCGCTCAGGTAGTTCGGGATGAGACTGCGCCCTACTCGCGTCGTTCAGCAATAAAAACCGGAATCCTGCGCGTGGTTTTGGCCTGGTACTCGTCATAGTGCGGGTAAGCCGCCACCCCCGCTGCCCACAGTTTTGCCCGCTCCTGCTCATCCGTTACCTCACGGGCACGCATTTCGAACACCTCGGTCTTATCCCGTATCTGGATATCCGGGTGCGCCCTCAGGTTGTACACCCAGACCGGATTTTTGGGTTGGCCGCCCATTGAGCCGATCAATACGTAGTTGCCATCGACTTCGACCCGCATAAGGGGGATTTTGCGGATTCCGCCGGTCTTGTTGCCTGTATGTGTCACCAGAATGCAGGGCATGCCCGTATCCAGCAGGGTGTTGCCCTGCGTACCGCCGCTGCTTTCGTACAACTCAACTTGTTCGCGCACCCAATCCAGTGCGGGGGGTATATAGTCAGCCATGGGAAATGCTCCTCAAAATGCAGTTCTGGTATAAAAGGGAGGCTCCCGGTGGGGCAGGGAGATACGTACTTCTTTGCTGCTTGTCCATCCGATGTACTATGCCTTAAAAAGCGGCTGGATGCAGAAATCTTACCCCGGCATGCGTGCTATGCTGTCACCCTCCAACACTGGGAAGATAGTTCGTGGAAACACTCCAGATTGATGAACCTCTCAATGTCTTTGGTGAAACTTTGTTGCCATGCAGTGAGGATCCGCTAACGGGTTTCCTGCGCGATGGTTGTTGCAACACCAATGACCAGGATGTCGGATCCCACACGGTGTGCGTTCTGGTCACCGAGGAGTTCCTGCAGTATTCGCGTTTTGCCGGCAATGACCTCAGCACTCCCATGCCCGAGTATGGTTTCCCCGGGCTTAAACCCGGTGACCGCTGGTGTTTATGTGCCCCGCGCTGGCTGCAGGCCCATGAGCAAAAAATGGCGCCCAAGGTATTCCTCACCCGCACCCATAAGCGCGCCCTTGAAACCGTGCCGCTGGAAGTGTTGCGCAAATATGCGGCCGACCTGAACTGATCACGCGCACAGCGTATTGTAAAAGGAGAATCTATGCTGGCCGCGCCACTGCCGACGGTGGAACTCAATCCAAAAGACGCACCGGTCGCGGTGGTCATCTGGCTGCATGGCCTGGGTGCTGACGGACATGATTTCGAGCCTATCGTGCCGCAGCTGCGGCTACCCGCTGACCTACCCGTGCGCTTTGTGTTTCCCCATGCTCCCGAAATAGCGGTCACCGCCTTTGGCGGCCAGCGAGCGCGGGCGTGGTTTGATTTTGATCCGGCCGGCGGTGCCGATTTGCCCGGCCTGAAAAAATCGGCGGCGCAGATTCGGGATCTCATCCAGAACGAGATCGATAATGGCATGCCG
The DNA here is from genome assembly GCA_963712135.1 of uncultured Gammaproteobacteria bacterium. Classification (GTDB taxonomy): domain Bacteria; phylum Pseudomonadota; class Gammaproteobacteria; order Pseudomonadales; family Halieaceae; genus Marimicrobium. The sequence continues at coordinate 175,933 of CAVQGV010000018.1, read as the reverse complement.
GCCCAGCGTATCCTTCTGGCTGGCTTTTCCCAGGGCGGCGTGATGGCCTTTCATACTGGACTGTACTACCCGAAACGCCTGGCGGGTATTCTCGCCCTCTCTACTTTTTTGGCCGAGGGTGAAAAACTGGCCACCGCCAAGGCAGAAGCCAATGAGCAGATTCCCATCCTGATGTGCCACGGCCAGCAGGATACGGTGTTGCCGATGGCGTTGGGCAAGTCATCGCTGGCGACCCTGAAGAGCGCAGGTTATGCGGTCGAATGGCGCGAGTACCCGATGGGGCACGAGGTGTGCATGGAGGAAATACAGGAAATAAGCCGTTGGCTGCAGTCGGTTCTGGAGTCAGACGCATAGAGCGGAGTACGCAGGTATGTTGACATTGAAAAATATGGGCCTGGCGTTTGTATTTCTATGGTTCATGGTCGGCGGAATTGCACACTTTACCAGTACGGATTTCTTCGTCGCCATCATGCCGCCCTACATTGGCTTTCACCGGGAGATCGTTTATATCAGTGGCGTCTTCGAGATACTGGGCGCGATAGGTATCCTCATTCCTGCGCTGCGGCAATGGGCCGGAAACGGGCTGCTGTTACTGGTCGTGTGTGTATCACCGGCCAATATCCACATGTGGTTGCATCCGGAGCTATTCCCCGACGTGCTCCGAGGTATTCCTGAGCATTCGGCTGGTGGTACAGGTGGCATTGTTGGCGTTGATCTGGTGGTGTACGCGCATGCCGGCGCGTGATCTTGGTGGACCGCTTTAGGCGGGACACTAACAGGCTCATTAAGCCCGCTGCGGATATTTCGCAGCACTCTGTCGCATTCGTGCTATTCCACTGACGCCTGCACAGAGTTCTGCGCCGGGCAGACGACTTCTATATAGCGGCGAATTGCTGCCCAGGCCGCGCTGGCTTCCGGGACGTCGGCAGTGACCAGGCCATGCCAGCCCTGGATCATGCCCGGCCAGCTTTCCATCGTAACCTGCACTCCTGCACGCAGCGCATTGGCGGCGAGTGTGATGGCGCCTTCGCGCACGGTATCGAACTGGCCGATCTGCAGGTACATGGGCGGCAGGTCGCGCAAATCTGCGTAGGCGGGAGATACCGTGGGTCGTCCAGATCCAGTTGTCCCGCGAGGTAATCGCGGCCCCGGTTGCGCACCCACTGTGGTGTCAGGAACGGGTCCCGACCCGGCACGGTCTCGCCGGATACGGACAGGTCGAACCAGCCGGTCAGCGACACGAAACACGCTGGCAGTGGCAGGCCTGCGTCGCGCAGCCGCACCAGCAAGCCCAGGGCCAGGCTGCCGCCACAGGATTCGCCGAGCAGTACAATCGTTGCTGGCGGCACTCCATGTTCCAGCAATCCACAGTAGGCGTTGAAACAGTCGTCGGGCGCTGCGGGATAGGGGTGCTCAGGCGCCAGTCGGTAGTCGGGCATCACCACGCGGCAGCCGGTCTGGCGTGCAATGATCTCGGCGTAAAAATGGTATTCATCGAGGCCGGTAGAGACGAAGGCGCCGCCGTGGCAATGAAACGCTGTCCACGCATTCTGTCGCGCCCTGCAATGCATAGTCGCCACAGCGAACTCCACCATAGTGGCTGATCTCAATACGAAAATCAGCGCTGGTTGGATGGCCGTGAAAGGGCGCAAACATGGCGCGCACCGCTTGAAATCTGCTGCGGGATCAGCAAAATCCGCGCGGTACAAACTCGATGATAGCTTGCAGTTCCTTACTGATGGTCACGCGGTTTTCCTCGGTGCGCACGGTTAGTGCCACGATCCAGCTAGACGGTTATCGACTGTGGTGCGGGAGCGCTGCGCAGATCGGCCAGTCCGACAGAATATCAATAAACGCTTTGACGGAGGCAATCGGCGCAGACTCGGACATCGTGTGGTAGCCCGAAGTAGGAATCTGTAGCGTAGTCCCGTCCACCAGGCCGTGTGAAGCGCGCGATGATGCGGCCCATTTCAGTGGAACCGATCGAGCGGGGGTCTTCACCCGCAGCGCGTAATTGCACATTCATCGCTTCCACATAGGCATCCTTCATTTGGAAACATATGCCGCGGTTATCGCACAGGTTTAACAATTTTCGTGTCAAATCCGGATTAAATTCTGCGTTCGCATCCTTGTTTCTCAAAACCAGTTGTTGCTGCGCCGCCGACTGGAAATCGGGATAGGGACTGGTATCGACCACAATAAGTTGATTGGTGGTGTTGCCGAAACGGCGAAACCATTCCAGCAGGTAGCGCCAGCTCTTGCCTGCTTCTTCCTGCGATGTGAAAAAAACCGTACCCTGAAAGCCTAGTCCGAACAGGTAAACCAGAGCAGCCGTGGTCAATACATTGTCCAGCTGACCAACCAGTGCCTGATCGGTCACCTTCAAGACATCGGCAAATGCAACCGGGGTGCCCGCTACAAGGTGCTCCAGGCCTTTGACTTCAAAAATCAGGTTATTGCGGTACTCACAGATGTAAGCGCGATTGATCACCCCACGGCCACAATACGCGCCCGACCAGGGTTCATAGGCGTACACGAACTCTGCGCCAAAGCGGTTAACGATCTTCTTCATCAACTGTTCGCCAACGGAATTTCCCAGGAGATCCGACCTGGCCCCCGCCACAAACGCGGCATACTGAAACTCGTTGGGGCCGGTGCACATCAGTCCATGGCGGTCAACGTGCGCGGAGAGCATCAGGCTATTGGGTTTGTCGCCGTGCGCGACCAGCAGGCCTTCATACCAGGTGACCTGCGCTCCACGTTCCTCCAATTCGCGCTGCAGTACCCGGAAGAAACTGTGTTCAGAGCCAACCACGCTGGGGTTACGCATGAGCAGCGCCAGCAAGTCGAGAAAGCCCTCTGGAAGATGTGTTGCCTGCGCGCCGGCTCTGGTGATTGTGTCAGGCGCCAGCTGTTGGTGGTCAGGTTTCATTGTTGCGTCAATCCAGTTTGGCAGCAGATATTGCTGCAGCGGGAGTGGAAATCCCGTGCATCACGGCGGCATGAAGCTACTACGGCTTAATTAGCATCTAATCGGGACTATCGCAATCGTTTTTTCCACAAGTGCACTTCCCCGTGGCTGTCTGCACGGTCGACAGGGAAATTACCCGGCCGGTATAGCAGCCAGAATGGAGATGGAATTTCGTGCATTTTACAGAAAAATAATTGCTTGCCTGCCCACTTATGTTCGGCTACATTTTTGCCAAATCTGCGCTGCTATACGCGTTTTGCTGCGGTCTTGGTAGGAAGGCGACTTTCAAGGTTAAATCTGAAGGAAAGTAACCCGTGTTAACTCTGGATTGCAAAGTGGTCTGGTACGGGAAGTTGAAAATAGACTCCAAAGTAATACCTGTTATCTATGACCCCCTGATATTACCAAGTATAAAAGGGTGTATCTATCTTTATAATTCAGAGCGCGATGCCATCGTCCAATATGCCTGGAACATCGTTAAGGACCTGTTGGTCGATGTGGACAAAGTTGAGAAAAGTACATTAAAGAAAGCGATTGATGCGAAATGGAAGGCAGCCAGGAAAAAGTTCACTAAAGGCACAGGCATACGCCTTTACGTCGCAGCAGAAGGAGTCGACTCCCGTGCCGCCGCCCGAATCTGCTGCCAGACGCTGGGACTGCCAGCGATGACGACAGTTTCGAATTAGAGGACCTGGGTTGATAGGGCTAGCGTACTACGCCTTCCATACACGTTTATTCATCGTGCCAAACATTTGCGACAACTCCACCCGACTCGGTAGCACTTTAACGACGCAGTAGTCGGGACTGGTCGGGCCTGCCGGCCAGAATTGCGCCAGATCGTAATCCATTACATCCCAGATGCGGTCTTTGGTTGCCTGATCCGTCAACACGCTGGCATTGCCGCGCACCAGCAGATGGACAAAGTCATCCGGAGCCACCTGGAACTGGATATCCACCGCGCCGTTCTTTTGTATCTCGCGTGCCTTGGCGGTGTTCGGCCCGGTTGCTATCCAGAGAATGTCTCCCTCCCAGGTAGGGTGCACCATCCTCACTCTGGCTTCGTTATGCGTAACCGTGGCCAGGGCGCACCAGATCGCCTTCTTGGCGGCGGCCTCTACATCACGGAAAAACGCGTCTTTCTCCTGATCATTTATGAGAGTCATCCTGGTCCCCTTGCGAGATTAATGGCCGCATATGCTAATTTCAGACGCGTGTCTTGAAATAAGAATCTGCCAGCGATATTTATAACAACGCCTGTGCCAGATAGCAACCGCACAATAATTCCAATGGAGAATCGCCAATAATGTCGCAAGCGACCAGAGCCTGTTCACGCCTATTAGTGCTGGCTGTAACAATGGCAAGCCAGCTCGTCTTTGGCCAGGACAGCCAGGACGGCAAACTGGAGGAAGTGATTGTCACAGCCGAAAAACGGGTAGCGACTGTCCAGGATACGCCTATAGCCATTACCGCATTTACCGGCGAAGAACTGGAAAGAGCCCTGATCAGCAAGCCACTGGATTTACAGTTCAGTGTTCCCAACATGCTAATGAGCAAAGAGCAGTTTACCGGCGCCAGTATTACGCTCCGCGGCATTGGCAACCTCGCCATTGGTTCGGCGTCGAGCGGCGGGACGGGCAACCTGTTCAACGGCGTTTTTTTGAATAACGGTAGAATTTTTGAAATGGAATTCTATGATGCCGAGCGCATCGAAGTGCTGCGCGGACCACAGGGCACACTGTATGGCCGCAACACGACGGCGGGTGTTATCAACTTCATCACCCGCAAACCTGAAGATGAGTTCGGCGGCAACGTGGTTGTAGAAGCCGGTAACTACGACTATGGCAAAGTGAAGGGAGCGCTCAACATTCCCCTGTCTGAGACTGTAGCCCAGCGTTTTGCGGTGTTTTATACCGAGCGTAACGGGTACGTAGACAATCGTTATAACGGTGATGATATTGATGGGCGGGATATGTATTCAGTGCGCTCCACCACACGCTGGGCCAATGACAATACCGATGCGACACTAACGGTAAACTATTTCGAGGAGGACGATGACCGCATGCGCGCCAGTAACCAGCGCTGTCTGAAGGATAATGAGGGCGTCATCGGATGCCTGCCGACGGCACTGGCAGATGATACAACTAACAGCGCAGCCACTGCCTCCGGGTTCCTCATTAACACGTTCGTGGAACCGATAACCGGACTCGACTTTCCCCGAAGATGACTTCATAAATTCGCCCCAGTCCAGCGATCCACGCGAACAGTGGATGGACTTTACCCCGCAATACAAGGTCGAAGATACGATCATCGCGTTTGAGCTCAATCATGATTTTGGCGATCTGACCCTGACGTCCCTGACCGGATATCACAACTCCGAGCTGGATGCGATGAATGATTACGACTTCAACGTGGCCTCACAGTTGTGGCCGGTCGAGGTAGCAATGCAGCGGGGCCCCGCCGGCCCTATCACCGTCGATCGGCTTTACAACGTCGACCGGTCAGCCACGGAACCCGAGCAGTGGAGCGAAGAGTTGCGCCTGGCATCCAGTTATGACGGTGACTGGAACTTTATGCTCGGCGCCTTCTACCTCACCTACGAAAGTAATGATGACTATTACATCTATTCCTCCGCCATCGAACTCACAGGTGAGGTGCTTGGGGTCCCTGCATCACAACGCGTGTACCATAATGAAGCCCGTCCCTATGAACTCGATACCTATGCGGGCTTTGGTGAACTCTATTGGCAGGCCAGGCAGGACGTTGCCGTGACGTTTGGGCTGCGTTATACGCGGGAAGAAAAAAAGTCGAGCCAACGCACGGTGTATCTCGACTTTCTGAGTGACCCATCCTCCGAGAACAACGGCTACAGTGAATTCGACGGAAAGTGGGATGAGCCAACGGGAAAAATCAACGTCAGCTGGGATGTCGCGGATGATATTATGGCCTACGTGACACTCTCCAGAAGCTACAAGGGCGGCGGTTTCAATCCGATTGCGGCGGAGTCGCCATTACTCGATCCCGCCCAGGGCGGTAGTCCGGACCTGGCAGAGTTTGATCCGGAATACATCAACGCCATCGAACTGGGACTGAAGAGTCGTTTTTTGTCCGACACCGTGCAGGCTAACGTCACGTACTTCTACTATGACTATGAGGGGTTGCAGGTTGGCAAGATCACCAACCAGACCGCGGTGAATGAAAACTATGATGCAGCCATTCAGGGGTTTGAGGGTGAGTTTATCTGGCTGCCCGATATTCACTGGCGCGTCACCGCCAGTGTGGCATTGTTGGACGCCACATTGGACGGTGGAGAAAGTGTCGATCCGGCCAACATCAACCAGTTGGGCACCACCGAATACATAATAAAGGGACCGATTTCCAATATATATGCAGGGCCAGGATGTCCTGGTGGAACTCCCACCTGTGAGGGACTGCCCGTCGAGCTTGACGGCAATACGCTCCCTAATGCTCCAGAGTTCTCTGTCAATTTTGGAGTAGGCTACACATGGCCATTGAAAAATGGCATGGCACTTGTGGCGGCCACGAATTATTACTGGCAGGATGAATTTTATACGCGCGTGTTTAACGCTCCCAACGATAAAGTGGATAACTGGGAAGTCTGGAACGCAACATTCACACTTTATAGCGCTGATAAAACCTGGTTTGCCGAATTATGGGGACGTAATCTCAACAATGATGATTATGTCACTGGCCAGGCGCTCGGTGACCAGAACGTCGGGCTGGCCACGAATCAGTTTTTACTGGAGCCAAGGACTTATGGCCTGAGCCTCGGCTATAACTTCTAAATGTTCCGAATCTTCTTTCCGCCAGCGGGGCTGGCGTCAGCGGATAAAAAATTGCTGCTGCTGTTGGCTGCGGCGTTTTTTATTGCGCAGTACGATATGTCGGTGCTGAGTCTGGCGCTGCCCGACATGCAGCAAAGCTTCAATATCTCCGAACAGGATCTCGGAAAAGTTATCGGAGCCGCGAGACTGGGTGCGCTTCCGGCGATATTTCTGGCTTTGTTAGCAGACCGCATCGGGCGACGACGACTGCTGATGGTGACGTTGCTAGGGCTTTCGATCGCCACGGGCGCTACCGGTTTTGTCCGCACTACAGAGCAGTTTATCGCTGTCCAGTTCTGCTCACGTGCGTTCGCCACGGCAGAGGAAATCATCGCGGTAATCTATGTGCTTGAAATGTTGCCGGCCCGCCAGCGTGGTTGGGGCGTGGGCTTTTTGGCCGCTATGGGTGGATTGGGCTCGGGGGCTGCGTCGCTGCTCTACGCGACAGTGGACTTTTTGCCAGGAGGCTGGCGAGCACTTTATGTTATAGCGGCTCTCCCCATTCTCTACCTTGCCTGGCTGCGTCGCTATATTGCCTGAATCGACGCTGTTTGAGCGCTACGTGAAAAGCGATGTGAAGCAGATATTCTGGCAACCGATCCTCGAAATTTATCGCACCCAGCGGCGCGAAATGGCAGCGATCGCCCTGATAGCCGCCACGTTCTCGTTTCAACTCTCCGCAACCGTGAATTTTATGTCGAAGTACCTCCAGGAGACGCACCACTTTGCGCCGCCGCAAGTCAGTCTTTCTGTTCATAGTAGCTGGTTCCATAGCACTGTTTGGTACGACGGTGGCTGGGCGTGTATCCGACCGTGTCGGACGTCGGCCAACACTGGTTGCGGCATTGATCATGAATTGCCTGGCAAACCTGGCGTTTTACAATACTACCGGGTTCCTGCTACCACTGGCGTGGATAGCAGCGCTATTCAGTTTTTTTGCGGTGGAAGTGATGATAAATGCCATGGGCGGAGAATTGTTTACGACGCGATGCCGTTCGACAGCGTCTACCCTGCGCTCGATCGCTTCGATGTTTGCAGCGGTGGCCGGACTTGCTATCGAGGGAACTCTTTTTAACATACTGGGGAGCCATGCCGCAGCAATTTCCCTGCTGTGCCTGAGTTCGCTGCTGGCCATACCTGTGATTATACTGATGCTGCGGGAGACATCGCAGACAGAGCTGAGCTAAAATTGAGCAACTGTTTACCCGCCGTAGTTTCGACCTGGTACGGACGCCTATAGAGATAACAGTATGTCGACCCAGACCAAGCCGCCATTAACCGCCAGCGTCAAGAATCATTTTTCCTTTAAGAAAATCATGACGGGTTCCGACCTCTCCCGCAGGCGGTTGCCGATAATGTGCGCCACCAGCGATAACCCGGGACCAGTGGTCTGGCTGACGGCCTGTAGTCACGGTGATGAAGTCAGCGGCATTGTCGTTATCCAGGAGGTGTTCCGGAGTATTCGCAGGCGCCTGATCCGCGGATGTGTGCAAGCTTTTCCGTTGATGAATCCATTGGGCTTTGAATCCGGGCTGCGCCACATTACCCTCAGCGGGGAAGATCTCAATCGTTCTTTCCCGGGTAACGCCAATGGCTCGCTTGGAGAGCGTATTGCACACAAGATATTTGAAACTATTATCAGGACTGAGCCCGATCTTGTTGTCGATTTTCACAATGACTGGATTGAGTCAATTCCCTATGTGTTGGTGGATCATGATCCCGGCAAGCAGCATAACAGGGCATATCGCAAGGCGATTCATGCTGCAAAGCAGGCCGGCATGAGCATCATTGCCGACGAAGAAGAAGTGCACAAAAGCCTTTCCTTCAATTTGCTACTGCGCGATATTCCCGCCCTCACCTTCGAACTGGGTAAACCTAATATCGTCAGTGAATCCTATGTGACTTACGGACTGGAGGCGATCTGGAATATCCTCGCAGACCTTGGCATGATCGCGCCGCGTGATAAACCTTTCAGGTATCCACTGCCGGCCGGCTACGCGCACGACAGGCTGCTGCGCTATTCGGACAAGCCCTACGGCGCCAAAACAGGCATTATCCGGTTTCTGGCAGCGCCCGGCGATGTGGTCAAGACAGGGCAACCGCTGGCCAAGATAGTCAACGCATTTGGCAGGAGCCAGGAAACCATGACGGCAATTGAGGACGGTATTGTTCTGGGCCATTCTGACTCATCGGTTGCATTCCCGGGAGTGCCGATCATGGCCTTCGGCATCGCGGAAAAACGTGACGTCACTACCAGGGAGAAAAAAACCGAGCCCTCTTTACCAAAGTAGTTTGCTGTACAGTAAACGCTTTGAATTGCGGCCCGCGATAATGCAAATTTTATCCTGTAACTCAATAACAATATGTAGAGGCAGTGAATTCCAATGACCGAAACCGAAATCAGGCAAGCGGTACTATCCGTGGCGAAGGAGATGATTACGTGTGGCCTGGTGGAAGGGACCGCGGGAAATGTGTCGGCCCGCTTGCCTGATGGCAACGTAATCCTGACTCCCTCATCATTGGACTACAAGTCCATGACGCTGGAAGACCTCGTGGTGACAGATATCGATGGCAAAGTACTTGAAGGCCATAGAACACCGACAACTGAAAAATCTCTCCATCTGGCCTGCCTGAGAAAACACCAGGATATCGGCGCAGTAATGCACTGCCACGCCATGTTCGCAACCATGTTTGCCATTGTCCGGCAGCCAATACCCTGCGTCATCGAGGAATTTGATGTTTACGTGGGTGGCGACGTGCCGGTCGCCGACTATCAAATGACCGGAAGCGATGCTCTGGCGGAGGAGGTTTCGAACAGGGTCGCAGACAGAGGCGCTGTGTTAATGGCGAATCATGGCCTATTGTGTGTAGGGAAAAATCCCGTGGATGTGCTAAAAGTTGCCAGGTTAGTGGAGCGAACTGCGCAAATCATTTGGGGTGCGCGATTGCTGGGTAATCTGGCGCCATTGCCAGACGCAACACTGGAGCAATTTGCGCCGGTGTATAAGCTGATCGGGCGCAATCACTAGTCATGTAGGGAGATGTTATCTCTTTCTTCAGGAGGGTAGGCGTCGATGCAAAAGGACTATCTGTTTCAGTCAGGGTTCCTGGAACGAAATCACGAGTTGCTGGGATGGTTTACTTACCCGCTTTTTATGATTGGATTCTCAGTCCTGTACTTCTGGGGGCTGCAGCGGGGCTTCGCATTGGATACCTGGGTAGTCACTGTAACGGTGATCAATTTCTTTACCACCCTGCTTTTTGAGCAGCTACTACCCAGAAACCGGGCGATGAATTACCTGCATGATGGGCAGTCGCTCAATGATATCGGTCATGGCATGATGCAGGCGGCAAGCAGGGCCGCGATACAATCATCGCTGATTCTCGTGTTCGCCTTCCTTAACGAACTGCGGCTCGAGACATTTGGTCAGTTATGGCCGACTCATTGGAATTTTGTGGCCCAGTTTCTGCTAGGGCTGCTCATAGCAAGTTTTATGGATTATCTGGTACATCGAAGTTTTCATACGTTTGATCGACTCTGGCATTTCCATGTCATTCACCACGACACGCCACAAATGCACATTATGAAATCAGCGCGTGTGCACTTTGGAGAAGAAGTCATCAATTCAGCCATCAAGCCATTACCGCTGGTGCTTCTCGGAGCGCCTACCGAGATTATCGTGTTTTTGGGCATGTGGACGGTATTCGATGGCAATATGGTGCACTCCAATATTCATCAGCGATTTCCCGCATGGTTTCATTATGTGCTGGGCACTGTGCAGCTGCACAATTTGCATCATGCGAAAAACAGAAAGTATCAGGATTCCAACTATTCAGGTTCAGTGCCGTTATGGGACATTGTATTTGGAACATTCAACCATCCCGATCGTTCGGACCTGGGCGATTTGGGATTAACGGACAGCCAGGGTCAGGTGCCGAAGAACTTTTTCCAGCAGGTTATATTTCCCTTCAAAGCGCAGTTTTCAACGAAGCAGTAGTAAAAAAGCATGGCTAGCCACATACGCACAATAGCCATATTGTCGGCGATGTCATCCGAACTGAAACCCGTCAGGCGCGCACTGGGACTGGACGTTGGGCCACAGGCAGGACCTGGTTATACACGCGGAATGTATAAGGGCGTAACGGTTATTACCGCAGTGACCAGGATGGGTCTGGCCGCGGCGCAAAGCGCTACCGAAGAACTCTTCGCCAATGTCGGCTCTGACATTGATCATGTGTTTGTGGTCGGTATTGCCGGAGCCAATGATCCACGACTCACGATAGGTGAGGTGGTAATACCAATATACGTAGTGGATGAGCGGGACGGAATTTCCCGCTATCCGGTGAATCTTAGTGATAGAGACGCTTCAGGGGTAATCTACAGCACGGATCAACTGGCTTACAGCAAAGAATTTGTAGCGATGCTGCAGAATCGAAAAGTGTCATTGGTAGATATGGAATCCGGTGCTATCGCCGCTGTTTGTGAACGCCATAACTGCCCTTTCACAATTATCAGGGCGGTTAGCGATAGAGTTGACAAGCATGCTGAAAACTTTGATGTATTTCATCTGGCGAATGATGACGGCTCACCAAGATACCTAGCGGCCATTCGATATATTCTGAGAAGGCCCTGGAAAATTGTGTATTTGATTTCGATGGGTTTGGGCGCGAAAAAAGCCATAGATGCTTCTTCTGCTGAGCTATTGAAGAATATTGAGTGCTTGCTGTCATCTGAATAGATGTAATGGTTCAGACATGACCTGTGACATACAGTGTAAGAGTTGATGTCTCCTTTTCCTGGAAGCGGACGTTCATGGGTTGTGGGAGAGAAGGTCGCAAGACCAAGTTAGGGACAAATGGTCTATAGTGGTGCGACTGCTGAAGATTGCTCAAAGGAGAAAAAGATGTCCAGTGTCGGTTATCACGAACCCGTAGAGGAACTGTCTGATGAAACGCGTGACATGCATCGAGCAATCGTTTCACTGATGGAAGAACTAGAGGCGGTTGATTGGTACAACCAACGTGCTGATGCATGTAAAGACATGGATCTCAAAGCGATCCTTCAGCACAATCGAGACGAAGAGAAGGAGCATGCTTCGATGGTGCTGGAATGGATACGGCGAAAAGACCCCGCTTTCTCAAAAGAACTCAAGGACTACTTGTTCACCGAGAAACCAATTGCACACAAATGAGTTGCCTAACCCATCACTCCACCGGACCTGCGCGAAAAGCTGCGTAGGCCGGTGAATTGAAATGTTAAGGCCGCTGCGAGGTGTTATGAGCCGTCCAATCACCACTATTTGACTACCTGAAAAGGTCCGCTTTATAGAATAGCGATCACTATGGCCACACCTGATCGAACACGGTCAGATTGGGTATGAGTCATTACAGAATAGTCGTAGAGCGATGTTCTTGAATATAAGGTCTTCGCGCAACACATGCGATCACCCTGGGGCATCAGTTGACTTCAGTCGCTCTATTAATAAAATTAAATCCGCTCGTCGACTGCCAATCTCCGTTAGCGGATGTTTTCGCAGAGTAGCGACTTCTTCTACAGTGTACGGCGCATATCGCCTGGTCCATTCTACGGGCCCAAATTTCGTCAACATCCAATTCAGCACGGCGGTAATGTCCGGATCTGAAAGGGAAGAGAGAGCAACACCCGGAACCTGCACCAGATATTCCCTGCCCCCGGGTACGGCCGGAAACTTCGCTACATTATTACGCAAGGCAGGTATGCTGTTGAGCCCGCCACCACCATCAGCCAGATGGCAGCCCTGGCACTCCATCATATACATCGTCTGCGGGATCTTTTGCCCACAGGCATGACGGCAGCAAGCGATGAGCAGCACCAGAATGTGCCAGGGCGTTAAAATCCAATGTATCCGAATAGGTATGAGCCGCACTACGTTGCATCAGGAATCGCTAACGCCTATCACAACGCTGACCGTGCTGTTATAAACAACACCTGCCTGACCCATACACCAATCGATATCGTTGCTTTTGCTCGGGTAATAGACCGGCTTGTCACCTTCGTTGCGATGGCAGAAACAGCGTTGGCAGGTGGTTTTGCCACAGCAGTCATTGTAAGAGACGATATAGTGTTTATTGTCGGCCGGGTTGAGGCAGGTGCCAATCCAGGAGACTGGCGACATCTCCGTTCCCGGCGGACAAGAGTGCGCGGTACCGCCGCAGCAACTGGCAATAAAGCCATCAATGGAGCAGTAACGCCAGTAGTTGCAATCGTAGATATCACCCTGCGGCGTGCTGGGGTCGGGTTCGCCGCTGGTGCCTGGTTGTGATGCATAGGCCCTGGCCATTGGCAGCAGAGGTAAGGTGCTGGTTCCAACAACCAGCAGGCCCAGCCTGTTTAGAAAACCGCGCCGCGATGTGTAGCGTGCCAACTGCCTGGTATGTTTTGAGAAAAAGCGATCCAGCCGGCTTCCCTTTGGTGGATCCGTGCGGTCGAAATTGTTACCCGATTCATTCACTGGCAAGAAACTCCTGTAACGATGCGACACCTCTTTCGTGCGCTTCAAAAAGGCTTTCCAAATGTTCCCTGGAATTAACCAGGCCCTTGGCGCGAATCACTCCCGCTTTATCAATCAGGGCAGCAAAGGGCAGTTTCTCCACGACAAAGGCCAGGCCCAGTCGCTTGGAAATAACATAGCGATCCTTTGCAAGATTGTACGCACTGATGAATTGAAGGTGCTGCCGCCTGTCTTCGGGCGTATCACCATCGCTGGCCAGAACAACCTGCAGTGGATGATTGCGCGCTTCAGACCTTGCCACCGAATTGACGATTGGCAGCAAGGTTTTACAGACCGGGCAGGAAGGCGAGACGAACAATAACAGGGTGCTTCTTATGCCGTTTCCGAGAGTAATCCGGCTATCGTCAAACGCGACCAGGTCATTTACGGGTGTTTGCTCGCCAGCCTGAGGACCCCGGCCGGTCATGAGCGCCCCCGCGGGAAAGACACGTTCATGCAAAACACCAATTTGCCGCATCAACGCGAACACGACAAAACATAAAACGACGACAATCAACCAGAGAATGACATGGGAGACCAGCAGAGCGCTCATTCAACAGACCCGCGGTTGCCTTCAGTCTTTTGTGCGAAGTACTGTGCCTTGTCGATGCTGATTGGCAATGGCCTGCTCGATACTGGCATAAATGAAAATGACGGCGATACTCGCGAAAACAACTGTGGTGATATCCACAACCGACAAGCTGCGGGAAGCAATCGGCAATGCAGTGGCCAGTGCAAAAAATGGCCAATACACAATTTCTGATTACCAGTGCCCAGCTGACTCTCTGCCCAAATTCGGAAGGACCGCTACAGCCGCAGTCCAGATCATCTCTGCCTTGTATCAAATTGATACTCATCGCGCCCGCATAAAGAGCCAATAATGCCGCAGCGATAAAAGAGGGATATAACCATCCCTTGACCAGCAAGCCGAATGTGAGGAACCCTTCAACCAGAATCAGAAAACATGAAAAAGCCGGTAGAAGATGGGTGGGTAAAAGTCGATAGGTTTCGAGCTGTACATTAAAGTGGCTATAGTTACCTAGCTTATGCAATACGGCGCGCAAGAACACGAAAACCAGCAAGAAGCGGAGAATATAGCTGATCGTAATGTCGATCGACATATGCCTAGCGCCCCCAATCCGGCAACTGTAAAACCAGATTGGAATAATTACCGGTCGTGACCCGGTATTTGAAAGTCATATCAGAAGCAGCATAGATTGCCACCATGCCGCTAAACTGACCGCCGAGTAGCAGAGTCGGGTGATCGTCCTGTGTTATCACTATCGCATCCGGTCTGGCATGAGGTTCCTGAAAGCTGAAACCTGACAACACATTGTATAACTCACTGAACGGCCAGATCCAATCAGTGCCAAATTCTGTCGGTACGCCCGAAAACGTGAAGCCGGGACTGACCAGTTTATGTTCGCTGATCTTTTCTTGCGTCGCCAGATCAAATTTCCACAAGTGAGTGCCACCCGTTTTGTGGGTATCAACATCCCCCTTGTGCATCAATACATAGAGCTCTTGACTGGCGTTATGAATAGCAAAAAATTGCCGCCCGCCAATCCGCCAGTGCTCGTTGCGTTGATCTTCAGAGATCAGTGACCAGGGTTTGGAAAACATGGTGGAGGGATTATCCAACGTATCGCCAACATTAACGGAATAGAGATAGCCCTCAAAGGACACGAAGTACCACGTTTGCGCAACACGGATACCTTTCTCGGTCAACGGATCTTTTTGCGGATCGAAAAACGCTTCGGTGCGTTGTTTGTCCTGCAGGCTCCCGTCCTCCTTCAGTGAAACAAATAGCAAGGCGCCATTGCCACAGATCATCATGATACGTCGATTTCCTGCGGCATAAGTGAGTGAACAACCCGGGGTGGGTATTTCCTCGACAAAACGCCGATTTTTCACGTCGACGATACTGATAGACTGTGCGGGGGTCATGTTGAATACGGCGAGAAATTGTTCATCATCAGTCAAGGTCGCATTGGCACTGGGCAGCGAGTTTTGGGCGCGCTTTGCGGGAATGATAATCTCCGCTGTGGGCTTTAATGTTCTGCTTTCGTAGACGGTAATCAGGTCAGTGCGTTCGCCGCGGCTACCGCGGGAATAGTGCGTTTCTGGTACATAAAATTCGAGGGGGTTGCTGCGGGGAAACAGCGGGACGGTGATGCCCCAGCCGCCATCGATACCACCGAGGACGCGATTAAGCGCTGAAATCTACCAGCGCTACGCGTTCAAGTACCGGATCACTGGCCCAGAACCAATTGCTACTGAAAGGCTCCGGCAATGACTCCACCTGACCCAATTCTTCAACTGGCAGGTCTGCCCTTACGATAGCCGCTAAAAGTAGAAAAGACGCCAGGAGGAAACGCATTGTTTCGATCTCTTGCTATTGCTGGACAGCGTCCAGCGTAGCCTATTTAGCCTGAAATGGCCTTTATGCCCAAAGCTATATTTCTGACTTTCTTAGTGTCTTCTTAATCCAGAAATCGCCTGAGCCGTTGTTCAATACACTCGTTTTCTCGCCGTAGTGCCTCATTTTTCTGTAGCAAATCAATCACCATGGCCACGGCAATCCAGTCGATCTCCAGATCGTAATGCAGCCGCACCGCCTTCTGTAGCCAGTGAACACTGCTGGTATCAAAGACCCAGTCGACGACATTGTTACCTGCAACAGGCTGGGCAATCCCGTGATCAACGACTTCTATGATGAGTTGTTCGGTTAGCCCTTCACACTGACAGAGCTCGTGCAGTGAAACACCCAATACTATGTCCGTCATTGCTAGTTACCCCACTGTGATCTGGGATCAAAACCGGTTTTCTGTGACAATGATAGCCACAGGGCCTTCACCTCGTCGTTGGCAGACGGCGGCATGACTACCTTTCAGCAGGGCATACAAATCCCCGTGTCCACCTTTGGTGGCCAGGCCCCTTCCCTTGATACGTAGTCTTTGTCCGGTCTGGCTGTTGGGCGCTATCGTCAAATGTATCTTGCCTGACAGGGTAGGCACAGTAACTTTCGCGCCCAATGCGGCTTCCCAGGGAGCCAGGGGAACGGTAACCACAAGGTTATGTCCTTCGACGTCAAATAGTGGATGGGGTACCAGTCGAATATGCAAATAGAGATCGCCATTGGGAGCATCTCCCTGGCCAGAGCCGCCCTGGCCCTTAAGGCGGATTCTCTCTCCGTCGACAACACCGACGGGTATTTTGACCTTCAGGCTCTTTTTAACTTCAGTGATCTGGCCATTCTCATAAACAGGAATTATGTACTCCACGAGTTTTGACGTCTCTGACAGGGTTTCTTCCAGGAAAACCGGCATCTCGATCTCTGCATCCTGGCCTCGAAAGCCCGAGCGCTGCTGACGGGACTCAGCATCCGGCTCCGCTGAATATGGAGTTAAAAAAATCAGAAAAATCGCCTTCGAAATGCCTGGTGCCCGCGCCACCGAAACCACTGCTGCTGCGCCATCCTGGAGGCGGTTCAAAGCCGCTACCGCCTTGACCGCGGTACTGGCGCAGTTCGTCGTACTCAGCCCTGCGCCCGGCATCCTTTAATACTTCATAGGCTTCTGCGACCTCTTTGAATTTTTCTTCCGCCCCCTTGTCCGGATTCATATCAGGATGATACTTGCGGGCCAGTTTCCGGTAAGCGGTTTTAATGTCCTTGCTATCTGAATCCGGTTGCACACCGAGAATCGCGTAGTAATCTTTAAATTCCATATAGCCATCCCACCTGGAAAAAACGTACGCAGAGGTCAAAGGGCGCAGTGATTGCCTGTACTACAAAACCCGGTCTATTGTAAATCACTCTCCCAATTACAGGGTGCGATAAGTGACACCCTGCGGTACACTCTACCGGCTGTTCATTGTAGCTATTCTTTCAGTACTTCCTAGAGCATTCGGTCATCAAAAGCATCGGGAAATTGTCGGAGAGGACATGTGCGGCCAAACCACAATATTTAGTAAAGGATACTCCCATGACTGAAAAATGTCCTTTCCAGTTCGACCTTATGAACCCAATGACCTACCACGAGAGGATTCCTTTCGAGGCATTTGCGACATTGCGCAGCCAGTGCCCGGTGTCCTATCAAAGTGGGGCTGCCGAGCATGCGCATGATTTTTGGGCCATCACCAGGCGTGACGACCTCGACTTTGTTTCCAAGAATCCCGACAAATTCTCATCCAGTGCCAATCTTGCGCATCCAACCCCGGGTGGCGACGATCCCGGATCCCTTGAATTGATGCGGCAGCTGATAATCAATATGGACCCACCGCAACATATCAAGTACCGGCGAGTGGTCCGCAATGCCTTTACGGTTAAGGCCGTTGATGCGCTTGAGCCACTGATGAGGCAATCTGCAAAGAATATCGTGGATAAAATTGCTGCCAGCGGTGAGTGCGAATTCGTCTCCCAGGTTTCCGCCGAAATGCCGCTGTTTGTTATCTGCGCCCTGATGGAAATGCCCGCTGAGAAACGCCAGACCTTTGCCAGTCTGGTCGATATCATGATAGGCATGGACGACCCTGAACTGGATGTATCGGTAGAGGCAGGGCAACTCGCGGCTGCGCAGATTTTCGAAATTGCCATGGAACTCGCCGCGAGCCACAAGGCCGACCCCAAAGGGGGGACGGTGATCAGTGCCTTGCTCAATGGCGTCGTAGAAGGTGAGACCCTGAATGAATTTGAGTTCTGTACGTTCTTCCTGATTTTGATCGCAGGAGCGGTTGAAACGACCCGAACAGCTACCAGTCAGGGTATGCGACTATTGATCGAGCATCCCGAACAACACCAGATGCTGATAGACGATCCTTCCCTGATTCCGGATGCGGTGGAGGAGATCTTGCGCTTTTACCCACCCTTTATTCATATGCAGCGCACAGCGACCGCAGGATATCACGGTAGGTGGAATGGAGATAAAGCAGGGCGACCTGGTGAAATTGTTTTATCCTTCCGTCAATCACGAGCCCGAGGTGTTTGGAGCTGACGCGGAAGTATTCGATATCACCCGCACCCGACGGATGCCCGACTTGAAAAACCAGCACCGCACCTTCGGTGTGGGGCAGCACTTTTGTATTGGCTCCCACCTGGCCCGCAAAGAACTGTGCATCATGTTTGAGGAGATTGTTCCCCGCCTGCGTAATCCTCGTTTAGTTGGAGCCCCGCACAATCTTGTTTCCAACTTTATCCCAGGCATCAAGAAAATGAATATCACCTTCGACCGGGAAAAATAGCACTACAATCAATAACAAGAGAGGAAATGACCATGTTACAAAAATTCATCTGGTGGACGGGCCTGTCAGACTTTCTGGTTGGCGCAGGTACCTGGTTTGGCGCTGTCACCATTGCGATGGCCGCTGAACCTGTTAAGGGGCAGGTTGTTCCCTTGATAACGCTTGGCACGTTTCTGATCATGGCGGCCGCCCTGTTGATGTGGTCATCGCATGATATGGCAAATCGAGCGCCAGTCTTTTTCTGGCAGGGACTGGTGCGTTTATCTGCGGTAGCTGCGGTTATTTACGCGGTTCCCCATCAGCTCGCGGAAACCTGGGAGTATGCGTTGCTGGCAATTGATGGACCTATCGGCCTGGTCTATGTCTTCGGTGCCATGAAAGTGACGGGCTGTTCATTTGTGCAGTTGCTGGGTTGTAAGACGACGCCATAAACTCCGAAATCAGGACCATCCCTTTCTTCTGAAATATAGAAGCAGACCCACCGCGGTGGCAATGAACATCAGCCAGACGCCAGGGTAACCCCATGCCCATTTTAGCTCGGGCATGGTTTCAAAATTCATGCCATAGATGCCGGTAATGAAGGTCAGCGGGATAAAGACTGAAGCGAATACCGTGAGCACCTTCATGATCTCATTCATTTTACTGGTGATACTGGACAGATAGATCTCGGTCAAGCCGGACAGAATGTCGCGGTGGGTCTCCAGGGATTCTATGATACGCAGGACATGATCGTGCACATCCCGCAGATAAATATAAGTACTTTTATCAATTAACTCGGACTCGCTGCGCAACAAGCCGGCCACCAGGTCCCTGATGGGCGAAATGTATCGCCGCATTTTGATGATCTCTTGCTTCATCTCGTGAAGTTTTCCAAGCGCTGCTGGCGTTGGATTGGAAAATATTTCGTCCTCCAGTGAGGTCAGAGTTTCCTCAAGTTGATCCATGATGTCGAAATTCAGGTCAACAATCGTATCCAGAATAGTGTACATGAGATAATCTGCGCCGGTGCTCCTGAAGCGGCCGCGGCTGTTCTGGAGACGCTTTAGGACTGGCGAGAGCAGGGCGTCAGCTTTTTCCTTGAAGGTAAAGATGAAGTTCTTCATGACCAGCAAGCTGACCTGTTCGTAAACCACCGCGAAGCGGTCGTTCTCTGGCATGAGACTTTTCAGTACTACGTAGAGATAATCGTCATGCTCTTCCAGTTTTGGCCGCTGGTGGGTATTGAGGATATCTTCTAACACCAGTGGGTGAATATTGAAATGCTTTCCTATTGATTCAATGATGCTCGCATCTGCGAGGCCCTCAATAATTACCCAGGTGATGGACTCTCGATTACGATACTCCAGTATTTCCTCCAGAGAGGATACTGTGTGTGATTCATAGTGATCCCTGCTGTAGTCGACCAATGTGATTCTCGTGACTGGATAGTGAACATCACCTACATGAACCAGTGACCCGGGGTCCAGGCCTTGCTTTTCCGAAGGATATTTCAGGGACGTTGACATTACGATCGCCTCATTCGGTGACATTTTCTTCGAGCCAGAGAATCTTCTTGTAATCGAAGTTCGCCCTGAGGGTTGGTTTTACAATTTCAAAAAAAGGCGATAGATCAAAGTCCCTGGGAGTGAAATGACTGAAGTGCTTGGACTCCAGCAAGACCTCGTCGCAATGTCCCGGAGTATCTCCACGGCAAACCTGAACCCGTCGTGGAAGAATGGGGTACCTGACCGATTGGAAAGCCTGAGCGATTAGCGTCGAGCAGATGGCTTTAGTCGGGTCTCCACTGCCAAAGGCGATCAAACGACGCCGGAATTGTGATGGTACTGGAGGTGTGGGAAGCAGATAACGCATCAGGTCAAAAATATTTCGGGTGTCGTAAAGGTATCCTTCGCGATCCAGGACGTACTGAATCGCTGGCGCGCTTGTCCTGCTCTGTCAGATTGACGGGTCGACATATGCGCAGATTGTAGCCAACGTATTTCGCCAATGGTGACCGGATGACCCCGGCTACCAGATCCGCTTCTACCAAGTAGCCCTTGCCATCTTCCCCGACCCCTGCGTACAAACACACGTGAGACCAGGTGGATTGCGTGAGATACTTGATGGCGGTACTTACTCTGCTGTTCCCTTCAACCAGCAGCAGATCACCGGGTGCAAGAGATAGATCCAACTGTTCCTGGCTGAGAACAGAAAAGTGCTCGTAGCTCGGACGCGGCCTGGTCAGGAACCTGGCGAGGTATGAGCCAATGTGCTGCAGAACTATGTTCATGTCATCCGAAAACCGATTTGTATGTCACAAAAACGAGACTTGGCAAGCATAGAACTCCATGATGGAAAAATCTATGGTGTAAGCAGCCAACTATACTTAAGCAGAGCTCTGAACCTCTAAAAGACACTACCATAGATGAGGGTGGTGTCTACGCGGCAACAGTCCGGATCCACATTCTGATCAACGGGTGATGGTAAACAACCATTCTTCGGCTACACTAAGATACGCCGCTTGGTATGCGGTGCACGTTTATAAACTAAAACTGTCAGGAGATAGCAATAATGGCCACCAAAAAGGCAAGACCTAAAGCCAGAATCGCTGGCAAGAGCACAACGAAGAAAAAGACTGCTGCCAGGAGAGTCGAGGGCCTGAATCTCGGGAAGTACATGGATGAAATCAAAATCGGTAAGTATTCGTGGGACGATGTACTCAAGAGCACCAGTAAGAATATGGATGCATTGGCTGAGGCCAACCGCGCCATCATTCAGGGTTACACTGATATCGCCAGGCGCCAGTACGAGATGCTTAAGAACTTACTGCGCGAGTTGCGTAAAGTTACCGGTGATCGGGACGAGGTCGTCAAGGAGCTCAAACGGGTTGTTGAGCGTGCCAGAAAGGACGTGAAGTCGCTACAAACAATGGCCACCAGGACGAACAGCAAGGCCCAGCGCATAGTCAAAAAGCGGGCAGAAGCCAATATCACTGCGTGGAAAAGTCTGGTGGCAGAAGCGAGGAAATCGGTCGGTGGTAGACTTCCTGCAATAGAAATGCCGGTTGTCGTCAAGAAGGCGGCACCGAAGAGGAAAGCTGCCCCGAAAAAGAAGGCGGTCCAAAAGAAGAAAGCTGCACCAAGGAAGAAAGCCGCTGCCAAAAAGCGACCAGCGGCACCGAAAAGAAGGCGCGGCTAATCCGCTAATCCGGGTGAAGGCCCATCAGGCAGCAGTCTATTGGCCTTCACCCCAAAGCGGATGAATTTCCGGTGTCTCAGCGATCCACGACACCATCGTTGGTCGGGTAACTTTTTTCCAGCCAGGCCTGCATACCCTGCGCCATGGCGATGGCGCGCGTAAAACCCATATCCCGTAATGTGGCGGTTGCCAGCGTAGAGATTTTTCCGAACTGGCAGTAAACGACGATACGCGCGGTGGGGTCTGGCAGTAACTCATCCACGCGCAATTCCAATTGCCCCCTGGGTATTGATATAGCCCCGGGTATGTGGCTGCGCTGATAGCTGTCACACTCGCGCACATCCAGCAGCGTTATCCCCGGATTGTCACTTCCGATTCGGCGTAGCACTTCCTCCTGCGACATGAAGGAAATTCGCTGGGCGGCTGCGCTGATCATTTGCTCTACCGTTTTACAGCCACTCAGGTTGGTGCGCAGCGCCTCGGACAGGTGTTCGGGCATGGTCAGGCTCAGTGACTGCATCATTTCGACGAATTTGATCCCGGTCGCTCACCTGCAACCGTTTGTTGTTGGCCATTTCCTCGCCGATGGTGCTGAACTCGCGCTCACTATAGATATGTGCAGGGTAGATTCTGGTATCCGGATCCAAAAGTAAGAGTTTGTGGAACAGGCTGTCGTACAGTTCCCCGGCATTGCCTGTCGGCAAATCTGTGCGTCCGGTCCCGCCAATCAACAAAGCGTCACCGGTGAACACCCGGTCCTGTACCCGTACGCAGATCGAGTCGGCGGTATGTCCAGGAGTGTGCAGAATATTGAGGGCCAGGTTACCCACGTACACTATTTCACCATCGTCCACAGCCATACCGACATAGGGAGCGGGGCTGAGTCGGTGCATTATGACCGGCACTGCCAGCTCGGCCGCCAGCTCATCAGCGGCAGAGAAGTGGTCTGCATGGGTGTGGGTATCCAACAGGTAGCGAATGCGCAGTCCGTTCTGTGCGGCGAGGCCGAGGTAGTGCTCGATTTCATGTATATCCGGATCGATGACTATTGCCATACAGGTTTCAGGGCAGCCCAGTAGATACGACTGGCAGCCTCGATCGGTTGCGACCTGGTGAAAGATCATTTTGTGCGCTCCCACAATACTTTCTTCGATTTCAGCAGCGTGACCCAACGCCTTGGAAAATATGCATTGTCAGTATCCATACCAAAGTCTGGAGCTGCAAACTAGGGCAACAATTCGACTTTTATAAAGAGCTGGGTCGAAGTCGCCCGACTGGATTGCCCGCGCGATCCAATGCCCTGCTCCTGCAGGTTGGCCGAATTGCTAATGACGCCGATGGGAAGCCACTGGCCTAATGCCCCGCTAACCTGTGATTGCAATTGCTGTGTCGCTATGGTCTGGCCCTTCAGCTGGTCATTGCTCTGGTCAATACTGATTTGTACTATCCCATCATTGACCCGGGCAGTAGCATAAAATCCACTCACTGCATCGACATAATCCTGCTGATAATAGCGACGTCCATCCGGGCCGATGGTGTAGCTCTGGATGGGCGCTGTCATTCCAGTGGAAATATACGCAGGCATTCCCTCGGTGGCCCTGACGGATTGATTGCCATTGTCAGTACTGGTGCCGCGATCATTATTCACCCGAATAGTGGCCCTGGTTTCGTTGGTATAGCCGCCGGGCCCAGTAGTAATTGTGGTATTGCCGGTATGAATAGATCCGTCAACATCCACCCCGCGCCGACTACTACTGCCGACTCCGTCGGAGCGCAGCGACAACAACAATTGCCTTCCTGCGCCATCGAGCTGCTTGAGCAGTTCGCGGATTTTAGCCAGCTCCTGCGCTGTGACATTCAGTATCAATTGGTCTTGATAAACACTTACCGAGCTGCCCTGGGACAGAAAAGGCACGATGGCTGGCTTAATCTGTTGCGGATCGGCAAAGCTCAGTTCGATGATCGTCATTTCTCGCTGGGCTAGAGCGACAGACGCCGAGACACACAACAAGAGCAGGATGAAGAACCGCATCTATAAAACCTTCAAGTCAATACCCAGCGCCAGCAAGAGTAAAATTGCCGAGCCAACAATAATCCTGTACCAGCCGAATATTCGAAAGCCGTGTTTATTCAAAAATCCAATAAAGCCCTTGATCACCAGAGCAGCGACAATAAACGCGACGATATTTCCCAGTATCAATAAATTAATTTGATCTGCTGTGATTGAATCGTGCATCTGGAAATAATCCATGGTCTTTTTCAATGTAGCACCCAACATAGTGGGTACAGCAAGAAAGAATGAAAACTCAGCGGCAACTTTGCGACTCATTTTCTGGCTCATACCGCCGACGATAGTGGCTCCGGAACGGGACACTCCGGGAATCATTGCCAGGCACTGAAAGCAACCTATCTTGAATGCATCCAAATAGCTTACGTCGTCTACCGAATCGATCTGTGCATCACCAAACCAACGATCTACGAAAAGTAGAATCACGCCTCCAACTAACAATGAGATAGCCACCGCCAATGGGCTCTCCAGCAGGTCGTCAATTGTATCGGAGAGCAGCATCCCCAATACGGCTGCTGGTATAAACGCGACGATCAGTTTTATGTAGAAATCTACACTCTGAAAAAATCGTTTAAAGTAAAGCGCGAACACCGACAGGATCGCGCCCAATTGAATAGCTATTATAAACAGCTTGGTGAAATCATCACTGCCGATGCCCATAAAGGCTGAGGCCAGAATCATGTGACCCGTTGAGGAGACCGGCAAAAACTCCGTCAATCCTTCAATGACAGCGAGGAATAAATGCGTCGAACCAGTTCATGATTGGATCACGATGAATTTTGGGGCTTTTCCCATGACAACGAGTTGATCACTGATGTGCTTGATGAAATTAATCGCATTCATTCAATAACAAGCCTGGGTATATCGTAAAAGCATAATGCGATAACAGAATTCTGGTTTTTATTGGCGCTACCATAACGTTTATCTGATTGAAAGAATAGCTCCAACCACCGAGCGCGACTTATACCCTCCGAAAAGACGGAAGTTATGCTCCTGCCAACATTGTGCGTAGTCAGCTAAGCTTATCTGTCGATTCATTACCCCCTCCACGGTGACGGGTCAGGAGCAGGACAAGCAAACGCTGGCATTTGGCTTTGCAAAAGCCATGCAGGAGCGGCGTCCCGATATCCGTATCGTCACCCTGCCAGAGACTCTCGGCGCCATCAACAGGGCGAATATTGCTGAAGACTACAAGCTGATGTATGTGGATTATCGCGACACCGGTGTATTCAAGCGCGACCTGTTGAAAAAAGTCGGCGATGCCACCGGTGTACGTTACATGGCACAGCTAAAACTCGCCACGTTCAGTCAGAATTCAAACGATCGCTTGAGTCTGCTCGGCGTGCGGCTTATGCAAACCAAACAGGCGAATATACGAATTTTCTTCCAGATATGGGATAGCAAAGACGGCAGTATTGCCTGGGAAGGCACAGAAGAAATGAATTACTCCTGGGACACAGCTACCGAGAAACCTGTTACTTTCAAGGCGATAGTTGAAAAGGCCGCAATCAACCTGATTGATCTGCTGCCCTAGCGATATACTGCTCGACTGCCGCCATAGTTAATGCCGCAATGGCATTCAGTGTAACTGGAGATTTTCGATGAGATTAGGTATCGCAGGGCTCGGTAAAATGGGCGCCAACATGGCGCGGCGACTGCGGCGCGGCGGCATTGAGGTGGTCGCGTTCAATCGCAGCGCGGCGGTGACAGATAATCTCGTTACAGAAGCCGGTGTCACGGCGAGTTACACTCTGGAGCAACTGGTTGATGCACTTGCGACCCCCAGGGTGCTGTGGCTGATGCTGCCCGCCGGCGATGTCACCCAGCAGGCCATCGACCAAATACTGCCGCTGCTCAGTTCTGGCGATGTGCTGGTTGATGGCGCCAACAGTTTCTACAAGGACTCGATGCGCCGGGCCAGCACAGTCGAGGCGCAGGCGTTCACTATGTCGATGCCGGGGTGTCCGGCGGCATCTGGGGTCTCGACAATGGCTATGCGCTGATGGTCGGCGGATCGAAGGCCGCTATTACGCAACTCGAACCCGCAATCCGCGTGCTGGCACCGGGACCGACAACAGGATGGTTGCACTGCGGGCCGGCGGGCAGCGGCCACTTTGTCAAAATGATTCACAACGGCATTGAATACGGCATGATGCAAGCCTATGCGGAAGGCTTTGCCCTGATGAAAGCCCGGGAGAATTTTGACCTCGATCTGGGCGCAATCGCCGAAATGTGGCGTCACGGCAGCGTGGTCCGGAGCTGGCTGCTGGATTTGACTGCCGACTTTCTGGCCGACGACCAGCAACTGGACGAAGTGCTCCCGATAGTTGCCGACTCGGGAGAGGGACGCTGGACCGCGCTGGAAGCGATTGAACAGGGCGTGCCCGCGCCGGTGATGAGCCTGGCACTGATGATGCGCTATGCCAGCCAGGGTGGTGATGAGTACGGCGCCAAACTGCTGGCCAAGATGCGTCAGGGTTTTGGAGGTCATGCTCTCGGTGAGAAGCATACACCATGATCGGCCCCTGCCATTTCGTTATCTTCGGCGCTACTGGCGACCTGTCGGTCAACAAGCTGTTGCCCGCGTTGTACTACCTCGATCGGGAGGGCCGTCTGCCTGACAACCTGGCGCTTGTTGGCGTATCAAGGCGCGACTGGAACACCAGTCAATGGCAGGAATTTATGCGCGAGCAGCTGCCTGGACGAGCTCGGCAAGGAATACGATGAGGCTGGATTCCAGCAGTTTGTAAGCCGTTTCAGTTATGTACAAGTCGTATACGACCAGCCAGAGCACTACGCCAACCTGAAACTGGAAATGGCCAAGCCGCGCGAGGGCGTGTGCGCCAATATCGTGTTTTACCTTGCTATAGCGCCTGCCGATTTTACGGCAGTAGTGAGCCAGCTTGATGCTGCCGGGCTGAGCGGCCGCCTGTTTGGTAATCGTATCGTGGTGGAAAAACCTTTTGGCTACGACCTCGATTCGGCACTGCTGTTGAACCAGCATTTGCACCGGCACTTCGAGGAAGAGCAGATTTTTCGCATTGATCACTACCTGGGCAAGGAAACTGTGCAAAACCTGCTCGTGTTTCGTTTCGCCAATAGTCTGGTAGAGCCAATCTGGAATCGCAATTATATCGACCATGTGCAAATTACTGTGGCGGAAAGCAAGGGCATTGGCAGCCGCGCGGGTTATTTTGACGGCACGGGCACCTTGCGCGATATGGTGCAGAATCACATGATGCAGCTGCTCTCGGTAGTGGCTATGGAGCCCCCGGCACAGCTGGATGCGAATGCCCTGCGCGATGAAAAGGTCAAAGTGCTGCGCTCGATACGCCCCATTCCCCGTGACGCGGTCAATCAGTATGTGTGCGAGCGCAATATGGCGCCGGAAGCGGTGCTGTGGCCTATCAGGACGAGTCCGGAGTCGCCAAAAATTCTGTGACCGAGACCTATATCGCCGCCAAATTCTATGTCGATAACTGGCGGTGGTCGGGCGTGCCATTTTATCTGCGCACTGGCAAGTGCCTGCCAGATAACCGCACCATGGTCAGCCTGCGACTGAAACATCCACCGCAACAGTTGTTTCGTGAGACGCCCATGGAGCACATCGAACCGAACTGGATCGTACTGTCGATACAACCCGAGGAAAGTATGCATATTGAATTGCAGGCCAAGGAGCCAGGGCTCGATATGCGCACTCGCACATTACAGTTGCGCGCCTCCTTTCGCGCTGACAATGAACGACCAATGGGTGCCTATGAGGCACTGCTATTGGACGTCATCAAAGGCGACCGCAGCCTGTTTATTCGCTTTGACGAGGTAGAGTGGTCGTGGAAGGTAGTGGATCCCATTTTGCGCCACTTCAGTCTCGATCGCGGCTTTATTCAGACTTATCAGGCTGGCAGCTGGGGTCCGGAACAAGCCAGTCGGCTGTTCGACAGCGCTGATCAAAGCTGGCGCAATGACATTTAGCTATGCCGCCACGCGTGCACCATTTTGACAACAGCCTCCTGCTGGTCGATGCGCTCTACGAACGTATCGCTGCGCTGGCCAGATCGTGCCTGGAACAGCAGGGTTATTTCAGCATCGTCCTGGCCGGTGGCACCACGCCGCGTCAACTCTACCAACAGCTGCGCCACCTCCCGACCGACTGGCGAAACTGGCATATATATTTCGGTGATGAACGCTATCTTCCTGCGGGCGATCCCGATCGCAACGACAGCATGGCGGCAACCAGCATGGCTGGACCATGTCGCCATTCCCGCTGCGCAAATACATCGCGTGCCGACAGACGACAGCGTCACCACGGCAGCCGCATCCTACGCATCAGTCCTGCAGCAGGCTCCGGGTTTTGATCTGGTACTGCTGGGACTGGGAGAGGATGGCCATACGGCCAGTCTGTTTCCTGGTGATATAGCAGCTTGCAACAGTGCCGAATTGGCAATTGCAGTTACCAATGCGCCCAAGCCACCACCGCAGCGTGTCAGCATGAGCCCTCAATGCCTGAGCATGGCCGCCGCTGTGTGGTTTATCGTGACTGGCGACAGCAAGCGACAAGCGCTACAGGCCTGGTTGGCGGGCGCGCAACTGCCACCGCAAACCATAATGCCGCGCGCGGGGGTCGACGTTTTCACCGATATCGGAGAGTAGCCCGCCGCTACGGACAGCCCGCAAGCGCCTTGGCCGGACCCTTGATGAGCTGCATCGCAGCGGCGCGAAAATCCGCGTTGGAGACTGACCGACCGTTGCTGACGAGCTTCTGCACCAGTGTATCAAGCGATGCCTTACCTTTGCTGGCAGCGCGAATTTCGCTGTCCAATGCCCGCATGACAAGTGCCGCTCGCGCGGTCTGTTTCCCCTGCGATCGATCAGTTGCCGCACACTGCACACCGGCGCTCCATTGTTCCAGGGTATCGAAAGACTCGTTGTAGCGCCGCTGTGAGATACCGCCCGAGCGCAACAGCAACTCCAGACTGTAGTATTCCGCGAGCCCCTCAACGATCCAATCAGCGCCCGCTGTCCCGTGCAGGCGACTGGCTATGTGTACCAGTTCGTGCAGCATCGGGCTGGTGCGGTTACCGCTTACGAGAGGGCGAGCGGGGTGCAGGTACAGTGAGCCCCTGCCGGACAGCCCACCGCGCCACATTTCCTGCGAACCACTGACAATCAGCAGGCGCTGTGGAAAATCGGGAAAAACTTCAACCAGGGCAGGCATGGTCCAGTGCAAGAATGTGAGCACATCATTCGCTCTTGGGTTGCTGCCCAGTGGACTGGCAACGCTGATGATGCGCTCACCCACATTGTCACGCCGCACTCCCAACTTCCCGGCCAGCAGCCAGCCCGCGGGCCTGTCGAACAGGCGATCAGGGTCAATCACATCGAGCACACGGCCAGCACCACGGCCATACGGTGTTTCAATGGCCCAACCCTTGGGCGCAACCAGCTTTAGTGTCGCTTTCGCGGTGGCACCTTTGACGACACGAGCGCTGTGCTGGTGGAAACAGTTTGTCGAGCTTTAGCAGAGCCCAGGTGTCCTCAATACGGGAGTCTTCACCACCATTAGGCCTTTTGTTTGCAATGACAAAGTCGAACTTCAGCACGCCGCCTTTCTTTTTCGGGTGCCAGGTAATGCGATCCCCATCGACTTCGATGCCCGATTCTGCCCGTATGTTCAGATAACGTTTACTGGGCATGACAAATTCGAGACTGCGTACCAAACGCCTGGGTTGTTTGATGGTCACACTCACGTTAGCGAGTCCGGTCTTGGGATCGAGCGTCGCGCCATAGACAATCTGGTACACCTTGGTCGGGTCGACATCCTCCTTCGCGTTTGCACAAGCTACAAACCCGGTCAGGAACATGATGCACCAGCAAATTCCAAGCCGTATCTTCCGTCGCAGGCTGATCATTGCTGAATCTGTTGCGTCTGTTGCGTCCATAGAGGTATCAACTCGAATTCCGGCTTGCTCGCTCACACTTAGATTCCCTGTCGCATCGTATGCTTGAAGACACCATGGTATCAGATGACCTGCCCGCCAAACGACACATGGCTGCCGCGACCTTACAAGTGCGGCCGCACAACCTGCATAGCCTGCGATCTTGGTACTGTAATGTCGCGCTGTAATCAACGCCCGGCCTATCGGGTCACCGCAGCGGGGGAAAATAAACGTTCGACGAATGGTGATCACAACGGATAGAGTACGGGGAAGTCTCGCCAGATGCGCCAGATCACATGGGAGTAAATACTCGAACCGCCACACTTCCCTTCGCTGTAGCTTGTATGGGTATAGCGACGTTTGCGGGCATGGATGTTGTTATGAAAGGCCTGTCTCTGGAGATGGGGGCTTATAATGCCATGCTGTGGCGTACGTTCATCGCCCTGGCGCTGGCGGCTGCACTTTTTCTTGTGCGGCGAGGACGCTGGCCTGGCACTTCGATACTCAGGTTTCATATCTGGCGCGGTGTAGTCACGTCGCTGATGGCGTTCCTGTTCTTCTGGGGCCTTGTTTATGTGCCGCTGGCAGAAGCGATAGGCTTGTCATTCATCGCCCCGCTTATTGCTTTATACCTGGCAGCGGCGCTACTGAAAGAGAAAATCAGTGAATTGGCCATACTGGCCTCAATAATAGGCTTTGCCGGAGCGCTGGTTATTGTTGGCGGAAGATTGGGCGGCCATTACAGTGATGACATATGGAAAGGAGTCGCAGCGATCCTGTTGTCCGCAATACTGTATGCCTACAACCTGATTTTGCAAAGGCAACAGGCTCAGATTGCCGGGCCAATTGAAATCACCTTTTTCCAGAACGCGACAATGGTTGCAGTGTATCTCGTCTTCGCACCCTTCAAGGCGGTAGCGCCGACGTTGGACCAGTTACCCAGCCTGGCCGCCGCTGCCATACTGGGCATAGCCTCGCTGCTACTGCTTTCCTGGGCTTATGCGAGAGCGGAGGCGAAAATTCTGATTCCTGTCGAATATACCGCGTTTGTCTGGGCCTGCCTGTTCGGCTGGCTGGTATTTGCGGAAGAGGTTACTGCAGCTACTCTGGGCGGGACCGCACTCATTGTGGTTGGGTGTCTGGTTGCGATGCGGCAAAAGCCGGATCAGGTCGAACATATCGAAACCACTGCGGTCTAGCGAGCGCCAATGAACAGCTTTTTGTCCTGGATAAGTACGATCTGCCTTGTCGCAATAGCGCTATCCTCAGCCCCTGCGCGGGCTACAGAGTGGGAACTAGTTTATGAAGCTGACAATCTGCGCGTACAACGGCGCGACTATGCAGGGTTCAGAGTTGGACGAGATTCAGGGCGTCATTAGAGTAAAGGCCACGCTAAACGCGCTTATGGCCTTACTGAAAGATGCCTCGTTCAATCGGGACTGGGTATACCGCAGTGGCGGCGCCAGCATTTTGCAGGATTCAGGCTATGCCCAGGCGTATGTGTACGGCGTTGTAGATGCCCCTTCTCCAATGAGCGACAGGGATACGGTGGTGCGCTTCGATTATCACCAGGATCAGGAAACCAAGGAAATCACGGTAGCGATAACCAACTTTCCGGAGTTTATACCAGAAAAAGCAGATCTTGTACGCGTACCAAGGATTGGCGGGTACTGGCGCCTGAAGCCCGAACAGGACGGTTGGGTGGAAGTGACCTATCAGGTCTACGGTGACCCAGGCGGCTGGATTCCGGTCTGGCTGGCGAATCGGGCCGCAGTGATATCGGTGCGGGAAACGTTACGCAACATGGTATCTGCTGTCAGCCGGTATGAGAGTGCCAGGTCGGAATTCGTCGACGAGGCAGCTTTTTCCCCCGAATAAATAATCCGTGCTAGCGTACGTATCCTACAACTGCAATGAAATGGCATACCGAGCCGACCAGTACAAAAAAGTGCCAGATGCCATGGGCGTGGGTTAACCAGTGCAGTTTGTCCAGAATGTAAAAGATTACACCGACGGTGTACGTCACCCCGCCAACTGCCAGCCAAAGAAATCCCGCCTCCGGCAGTGCATCTCTAAGACTGGCAAGATCAATTGTACATGCCCAGCCCATGCCCAGATAAATGAGCAGTTGGCAGATTTTCACTGCCCGCCCGGTTAACAGGATTTCAGACAGGATGCCAACCACTGCAAGAATCCAGACCAGCACCAGAATCATGGCTCCGCTGCTGTTATCAACGCTTATCAGCATGAACGGCGTGTAAGTGCCTGCAATGAGCAGGTAAATCGATATATGATCCAGCACTTTAAACACTCGTTTGAGCCGCGGTGCCTGGAAGCTGTGATAGAGGGTAGACATGGCGTAGAGCAGCACCAGCGTCAGCCCAAATACGCTGTACCCAACTATTATTTTTGGATCGCCGGTCGGGACGCTGAGCGCCAATAATGCGCCCAGCGCGACCAGGGAAAATATGGAGCCTACGAGGTGACTGATACTGTTAAGCTTCTCGCCATAGTACATGTATGCTGATGTTCTCCCGGGACTGAAGCAACAGGGCCAAATAGAGGGTTCTGCCAAAGAGCATGTCAAACACTGAAAAGTCGGTCAAGGCATTCCGCCACTTGGGCAAGCTTGTGCGCCGGTTACGGCGGACATTGCGGGTTTTAGGTGCAATCGCCTATGCCTGCCTGTTGCTGGCCTGTGCGTCCAGCACTCCGCCACAAGGTTCGACGCCGGATGAAATTCCTCCGCGCGTGGCGAGTGAGCATCACACCGTGGCGCTGCTGGGGGCCACCGGCATGGTGGGTGACTTCCTGCTACGGGAGATGCTGGCACGCGGTTATAGCGTGCGTGCGCTGGCGCGAACCCCGGCCAAGCTGGACGAATACGTAGCCGCATCACCATTGTGCAGGGCGATGCGCGCGATCCGGTCGTGATTGAGGAGTTGCTGCGTGGCAGTGATGTGGTGATCAGTGCACTGGGTCCGGTGCAGGCGGACGGCGACTGCGAACCTGTTCATCAATACCATCGTTACCGGCAATGTTTTGCAGGCCATGACAGCACAGGGTATCTCCCGCTACATGGTCGTTTCCGGTGCGGGCGTGGTGATGCCCGGGGACGAGCGCGATTTACTGGGATGGTGGATAAGAGCTCTGGCGCAGATCGGATTGCGCGATGCACTTGAGGATAAGCAGGCTGAGTATGAATTGCTCGCGAATAGTTCTGTTGACTGGGTGCTGGTGCGCTGCCCCCTGATTGATCCGGCACCGTTCCGGCGGACCGCGTTAGCCTCGTTGCAGACTCCTCCCGCTTTTCGAGTGCGGGCTGGCGAAGTGGCGCGCTTTATGATTGACCAGATTGATTCTGCGAACTACAGCCGACAGGGTCCGTTCCTGGGCAGTGACCAACAGCTCCATCGCTGATGACGAGGTAGTATCCGGCGCCATGTTGAAAGCCCTGCAATGGATCATTGTTAGTGCGCTGCTAATGCCGGCGCTGCTGGTGACCGCGGTGCTAGGGCTGGCCTTTTACGCCCTGGAGGATAAGCCGCTGGTAGAACGAAGTGTGCCAGTCGATTATGCCACTGTCGCAGCCGGTAAGTCGCTGCTGAAGCGCATCAAAATCCAGGTAGAGTCCGCCGATGATCAGGGCACCACGCTGCTTCTCACTGAGGATGAATTGCGCCATCTCGCCCAGATGGCATCCCATACCTTTACGCGCCTGAACACCGATCTCTACTTTGACAGCGCCAGCGTTAACTCCCGCATGAGTCTGCAAATGCCTGCGAATCCATTCGGCCCCTATCTCAATCTTGGTGTGCAGATCGGTCAGTCCAGCGACGGCATTGGCATTGATCGCCTATCGATAGGCCCACTGGATATGTCCGGGCGCTGGCTGTTGCCCCTGACGGCCCGACTGGCAGATATGCTGCTCAAGGATAAGCAGGCCAGCACATTGCTTGCCAGTGTCCGCGGATTTCGAATCGAGGGAGACACCGCCCTGCTCAGCGTGGTACCTCTGCCCGATGCCAAGGCGCAACTCAAACAGGCGGTGAGAACTCTGCAAGCTTCGCGCTTTCCGCCGGGGGAGGAAGAGCGTGTTGTTCATTATTATGACAGTTTGGTCGCCATAGCGGAGGATCATGGCGATCGCCAGAGACATTCACTCAGCGTCTATTTGGTGCCGCTGATGGCAGAGGCAGCAAAACGCAGCGCCGGCAGCTCTGCGGTGGCAGAAAATCGCGCTGCGATCTGGGCCATGGTCATCTACTTCAGCAACGGTGCATTCGAAGCTCTGGTCGGAAAATTGGTGTCCAGCCAGCGCCCATTGGTCCGTGCGCCCTCCGGGGTAACGCTGGGTGGCCGTCAGGATCTCATGATGCACTTCCTCTATTCCGCCGGCATCACCCTGGCCACGCAGCAGGGCATCGGTGTCGCGGCCGGTGAGTTCAAGGAATTACTGGACTCCGGCAATGGTGGCAGTGGCTTCAGTTTTGCCGACCTGGCCGCAGACCGTGCCGGCATCCAGTTCGTCACCGTGGCCACCACCAGCGAGGCAGGAGCACGGCAGTTGCAGCAGAACCTGGGGGTCAGCAATAGAGAAGATGATTTTTTTCCGGATGTTTCAGGTCTGGCTCGAGGGCTTGAGCGAAGAGCAATTTCGCCAGCAGTACGGGAGCACCGAAGCGGAGCGCTATCGGAAACAGCTTGCACTGATTGACCAGCGTATTGCCCGCCTGCCAGTCTATTAGTGCGTTATCAAGTGCTGCCCCTGGCCAGCCAATGATCAAGTTCCGGTGCCAGGCGCTCGGCGGCGATCTGCTCGTAGCGCCGGCTCTGCGCTTCAGTCAAAACACCCTGCCAGCGCTGATTAGTGCCCTTGTGGAAAAAATTGCTGTTGTCTTTCCAGACGCCGTGGTTGGCACCGGGTGCCATTTTCTGTGCGTTGCTCTTCATCTCCGAGAAAGAGACGCCGTGCAACAGCTGCGGCCAAATTGCCTCATCTACGGGAATGTCCAGGTAAGCCGAGATGCGCCGCATTTGTCCATCCAGGTCCTTGAGCAGGTCATCAAAATGGACGAACAGGATATTGGGCAGGTGGCGGTAGTCCCACCAGGACTGCGCGTGGTGCAGGTGCGACCAGAACGGGTAGCCGTCCTTCTCCCACTCGAATGAGCCGCGATCGAGCCACTCGTCGAACGCGTCATTGATCGAATCCCCCGGATAGGGCTGCAGTCGGCCCGGCCCTGTCCGGCGCGTTGTTCAGGGCGTCGATGCCCTCAGGTTGCATGTTGTGCCAGTGATTCCACATGGACATAAACACATCGCGCCCGTCGCGGCCCACAAAAATATATTTAACCTCGTCAAAGAAGCGGATGCCGTCGAGTGGGCAGTGGGTTTTGATATAGCGGCGGTGCGGGAGGCCCCGGATCTGTTCCAGAACCACGTCCAGGGGGGCAAAGTTGGAGTCAAACCAGGGTGTCAGTGCATCCTGCGGCACCGGCGGTTGTGGCTGTTGGAAGACGAGCGCAGCGCAAATCCCCTGCATCCAGGTGGTGCCGGCTTTGTACGAGGTGGTGATGATAATGTCATCGGCACGTGGCTCGAAATGTGCCCATTTTGCGCTGTTCATAAGCGCATTCTGGTAGTGGTGAATTTGTTGCGGTTTATTCGTCATGGGCTCTCCTGCTGCGGATTTTTTGGCAGTGCCGCCACCGCAGCACCCGCCACCACTAACAGCGCGCCCAGGCTACTCAGCCAATCCATAGGCTCAGCGGGAATGTCCGCCAGCTGCCAGTGATTCAAGCCAAACGTAAACAAGTAATGTTAACAATGGCGCGATAGGAAGAATAGCGCTCACCCTGGAGGATTGCCAGTAGCTCATGGCCAGGCCAAAGCTGCCATAGGCAATGATGGTATTGAGCCCGCAAAAGACCAGCACACCCAGTTCGGTCGCATCCAGTTCACGTATTGTTTGCACCTCGGAAAACGGCCACAGCAACACCGTCCCCGAGAGGCAGATCAGGAATAAAATGTCCTTGGTGTTGTGCTCAACCAGCAATTTTTTTTGCGCCAGGCCATAGCATGCCCAGGTGACTGCTGCCGCGACTATAAGCCCTATCCCTGCCAGATAGGCGTCACTGGTGAGGACAATACTTGTGAGACGCTGGTGAAAGAACAGCAACATCCCACCAACAAGTGTGGCCACACCCAGCCATTGCACGCCTGAGAATGCTTCCTTGAAAATGACCACACTGCCAATCAACAACAGCAGGGGAGCCAGCTGAATCAGTATTTGCGCCGCACCGGGGTTGATATGATCCAGTCCCCATATATAAAGCAGGTAATTGCTGAGAAGGCCCGCGACCGCGACTGCAGCGAGCGGCCCGCTCCTGGAGACCAGCAGGTTCTTCAAATCTGTACCGCGCTGACGTCCGTACCAGAGCAGGGCGATCAGCGCGGAGAGCGAAAAGCGATACCAACTAATGGTGATGGGGTCCATCACATCAAGGATCATTTTCAGCGCGAGAGGCAACAAGCCCCACATGATGACGGTGAGCAGTGAAAAGCTGAGGCCCAGCTTCCAGTTTGTGGTCACGACAGGTGATCGTCCGGGCGTGTCATGGCCTGTCGATCATGCGTTCCTGTACATGGTCAGCATCCACCAGCGCGGCAGTGTGCGGGTAGTCCTGGGTCAGTACGGCTACCAGCTGGCTCGCCGCATTGACAAAGGCTGACTCGTTGGAGAAGTCCAAAAATTCGATCGCCGAGGATACCTGCTCGTTTGACCGGACCGCGGCTGTCCGCACAGCCTTGGGTATGGTGATGACATCGTCATCCGGGCTCTGAGTCAAGTGACCGCAGTAGTCGCGAGATGTTGATAGCCGCAGGCGAGTCTGGCGCACCCTCTACTACAAGATCCTGCGGCGTAATTATCGACTTGCCCGGCACAGGCTCACCCAGACCTACTTCACCGATAAAGAAGCGCACGGTTTTGCCAGTCTCGTACTGAAACTCGCCATTGCTGTCGGTAATGCCAGCAAGCGCGCCTGACTCATAGCTCACACCCTCTACCGGGGGGTCGCCGAAGCTTCCGCTATTTGCGACCACGATGATTTCCTCATCATCCTTATCCTTGTCCCTGTCGTCTCTATCAGAGGAGCCGCCTCCGGAGCTGAAGAAGAATGCGCACGAGCTACCTACCAGAAACGGTAATGCTAACAAAGTAAGAATAGGGAAGATTCTGCGCATGTTCATATCAATCACCCGGAATCGCTATGCCCACCAACGTTACTATGACTCAAGGCAGAATATTACGGCCAAAACGAGGTGCTTGCTATCCGTCGCCGGTGCTTTAAGTGGATTTTTGACTGACAATAGCCAACCACGGTTGCTCCGCGCGAGGTGCCCCGTGTGGGCGGTAGTAATGCTCGAGAACGGTAAACCCGGCGGCCTCCAGGAAAGTCTTTGATGTCTCAAACTCCATAAAGTGGCCATAGCGCTGGCCAGACCAGCCCTCGCTATTG
The DNA here is from genome assembly GCA_963712135.1 of uncultured Gammaproteobacteria bacterium. GTDB lineage: Bacteria > Pseudomonadota > Gammaproteobacteria > Pseudomonadales > Halieaceae > Marimicrobium. The sequence continues at coordinate 138,645 of CAVQGV010000018.1, read as the reverse complement.
CCGCGTGGATTGGAGGAAAACAGAATCCCGCCGGGACGCAGTGCACGGTGTAAATCCTGCAAGACACGCGGCAATTCCTGCGCTGGAACATGGAACAGGGAGGCGTTCGCGAAGATGCCGTCAAACCCGCGCTCCGGAAGTGTCAGCGACAGGAACTGTTGGTGAAGCACCGGGCAGCCCGTGTTGGCACGCGCCATGGCGCAAAAGGCGTGACTGCCGTCCAGGCCGACCGGGCGGTGGCCGAGGGATTTAAAATAACGGAGGTCTCTGCCTGGGCCGCAGCCAAAATCCAGTATGTCGAGTGACTGTGCGGCCGGGAACTGGCTCAACAATGCCTGGTAATTCTGGGTGACATCGTGATCTTTGGTCCCCTGCCAGAAGGACGATGCATTGACGTTGTAATGGTCCAGCGTGATCTTTTCAATCTCACTCAATTGTTCCGGTGGTAAGGTTGCTGGCATACAGTACTGTCTCAATACTCAACCGGTGAATAGGCCCGCCAACGCTTTCCCCTTGGCGGCGGGCGGCGCCAGGGAAAAATCACCCATGTCCGCGTAGGCTTTGGCAAACGCGGTGCGCTGTGACAGGCGCGCAATATAAACCGAAAACGTGTCGTTCTGGCACAGGCCGTAGGCCCTGGCCCACAAGACATTCTGTCCCATCACGCAATCTACCGCGCTGAACCGGTCGCCACAGATGTAGTCATATTTTTCCAGTCGGCTGAGCAATTCGGGCTCTACCTCCCGGGTAAATTTGTGGTTGTAGCGCGCAATCGTTTTTTCATCGCGGTCTCTGCCCAGCATATGGGTGTGAATTCGAATCTGCCACAGCATCATATCCATCCAGGAGGTGCCGTAGTGCAGCATTTGCAGGTAGTCGACCCGCGCCAGCGAAAACGTATCGGCCACAGGCGCCAGGCCCTTCTCGGGAAACAGATCGGCGAGCAGTGACACCATGGCCCCGCTCTCCAGCATCATGTGGCGTTCGCCATTGTCCAGCGTAATCTCCAACGTGGGGACATTGTGGTTCGGGTTTTTTTGCAAGTAGTCGGGGCTGTACTGCACGCCGTCATACAGCGGAACTACCTCGACGTCGAAGTCGTCCTCCAGCAACTCGTGCAGCAACCACTTGACGCGGGCACTGCGGGTGGCCGGAAAATGGTACAGTTTCAGTCGCGTGAAGTTCATGGGCCTGCCTCGGCGTTACGGGTGTGGTTGGCCTGCTATCATACCGTTGTTATCTGGAGTAACGCACCATGTCGCAGCTTGACGACGCTCTCGCCCTGCGCCCGGCCGAGGAGGGGCTCTGGTTAGCCTTTGCCGATCCGCGGTATGAAGCAATGACCGGCATGTACGGTGGCTGGACCGCGGCAGTGCTGCTGCGGGCAGTCACGCTGGCGGCAGACCCGCTATACACACCGTCCGCACTGACCCTCAACTACATTCAGAAGGTCGAGCCGGGCAGGGACGTGTTCATCAGGGTCAGGTGTGTCGGCGGTAGCCGCTCGATCCAGCATTGGCAGGCGGACGTTCTGCAAGTCGCTGCAGGGCCGGTCCTGGCGCATGCAATGCTGGTGCTTGCCGCGCGCCGTGAAACGGACGGCCACACCGAGCCGTCAATGCCCGCTGCACCCGACCCGGAAACGCTCGAGGATTTCTATCTCCCTTTTACGCGTAACAATATCGCTCTTAAGAGGCTGGTTCATGGCTACCCTCCGTTCGCGCGCAGCGACACCGCCTCTGTCGAGTGGGTGCGTGAATTCACCGGACGCACGCTTGACCACGTGCAGCTTGCGTTCCTGTCTGACCTCTATCTGCCGCGACCGTTCTTCTGGAGTGCTGCTCCACGCCCCTATGCAACCCTGGCGTTATCCGTGTACTTCCATGCGACACAGGCCGAGATTGAGACGGTGGGCGCCGACTTTATTCTTAACGAGGCCATTGGCACCCGAGGTGGGCATTCGATTTCCGGGCAGCAGGCCCGACTGTGGAGTCGCGACGGCACGCTGCTGGCGACCACTGAACAACTGGGCTGGTTCAGGTAAGCGGTTGCACCTCGAACAACGTCACCTCGCCCCGACTGCCCAAACGCATCACGGGGCCCCAGGTGCCAGTGCCAGGAGAGACGTACAATTGTGTCATGCCTTCCTGGAAGAGCCCTACGCTCTGTTCGAAGACCCGGCGTACCACCAGATTAAACGGCACGATTTGCCCGTTGTGGGTGTGGCCACAAATCATCAGGTCGACCCCTGCGGCCGCCGCGGCCGCCAGCCCGCGCGGACGGTGATACAGCAGCAACACAAAACGGCTTGTGTCGAGCTGCACTTTCGCCAGTTCACGCTCCACCTGCGACGGACGCTCACTGTCATCGATGCCGATCAATTGCACCACCCCGTGCGTGGCGGTGCGTGAGCGCAGCACCGTGACGCCCAACTGCTCCAGGCACGCCAGGATGGCGTCCAGGTCCTCGTAGCGCTCGTGATTGCCAATGGTGAAGTAAATGGGAACCGTGCAACGGCGCAATGCGGATAACTGTTCTTCTCCGATTCCGGGGGCATCGATAAAGTCGCCCGTGATACACAGAAACTGCGCGTTGGCGCTGTTCACCTGGTGGATGACACGCTCAAGAAATGCCGCGCTGCGCGAGCCAATATGCACATCGGTAATCTGCACGAAGCGCAACGTGGAAGTCAGCTTCGGGCTGGTGAGCTGTACCTTTACTACCGAAGGCGAGTACGCATTCACAACACTGAATATCATCAGTATGAGGGACAGGCCAATCAGCACATAGGCGGCGGCCGTGCCTGTCACCCACCCCAACGCGACAGGGAACTCAGCGACTAAAAGCATACCAAGCAGCAGTGGACTTATCCCCAGCCATAAATCCGCGCCGCGCCGCAGCCAGAAAACCGGGCCGGAATTGGCGTGGCGCAGGTAGACCCTGGCGATAATCTGGCTGAAGAACAAGGGCAGGAACACAGTCGCGGTTTGCCAGCCGTCCAATCCCAACCAATAGCACAGGCGTAATATTGGGTAGGCAAATAACGGAAGGTGCATCAGCAGCACCACGAACAGGAATTGATGACGTCTACGCATACTGTAAGCATACCCTCAGTGGGCGACATCCCAAAGGTATACACTGACACAATGCATAAAGGGGTAACAACTTTTGACTAACAGATTACTATATACACACTGTACCCGGGATTCGATTCGAATTAGATGCGTGCGTTGGTCAGCCTTGTCGTTTTGCTGATGCTCCGTCCTTGTGCCCTACAGGCAGCGGACGATGAGCAGCCGTGGACGCTAACTGTCTATTTTGAGAACGACCTGTTTGCCGATACGGATGAAAGCTATACAAATGGTGTGCGCCTCTCGTGGATCTCGCCGGATATCAGCTCCTACGAACACGACGATAGCCTTCCTGGGTTTGTGCGCAGAATCAACGATAACCTGCATTTTTTTCACGACATCAATAAGCGGGATTGTGGTGACAGCGAGGCTGTTCGGGAATATTGCCTGCAACGCAATTTGGTGATCAGTGTTGGTCAGCTGATGTTCACGCCAGCAGATGCTAGTGAGACCCAGGTCATTAAAAATGATCGCCCCTATGCCGGATATCTCTACGCAACCTTTGGCTACCACACCCGGGATATAGCGCAGCTTGATACCGTTGAAGTTTCCCTCGGAGTAGTTGGGCCGGCATCTTTGGCCAAGGAAACACAGGACCTGATCCACGATTTTCGCGGTATTGATCGATTCAGAGGTTGGGAACGACAATTGTATAACGAGCCCGTGTTCCAGATGCTGTATGAGCACAAGAATCGATACAATGACCGGTACAATTTTGGCTTGCTCGCACCAAACTGGAAACCACCAGACTGGCTGGCCCCGAATTGGTATCCGCGGCACGATTTGATTACACATGTTGGCGCAAACTTTGGGAACGCTGCCATCTACGCTAATACGGGCATCGAGTACCGCATTGGCCTTGGCCTTCCTGATGACTTTGGGTCTGGTGCCCTAAGGCCAGGAGGCGACAATACTGCACCCGGTCAGCTGGATTACAGAAGAAAGATTGACGATGTGCAGTCGCAGGTGTTCAAGGAGAGCAGCCTGCACGTGTTTGCATCATTTGACGGTCGCGCAGTACTGCGCGATATATTTCTCGATGGCAACACCTTCCGTGACAGTCACAGTGTCGATAAAAGGCATCTGGTAGGTGATATCTCGCTCGGGCTTGGCATGGTTCACCGTCGCTGGAAGTTATCGCTGGCGCGTGTCTGGCGCTCGGAGGAATATGAAGGCCAGAGAGAGCCGCACAAGTTTGGCTCTATTTCCCTTTCCTACAGTTACTGAAAAGAATGTTGTCGCCGTCACCGACAGCTTCGTCGCCTCAACAACAGGTACACTACCGGAACCACCAGCAACGACAACAATGGCGCGGTGATCATGCCGCCGATCATGGGCGCTGCGATGCGCGTCATAATTTCGCTGCCAGTGCCGCTGCCCCAGAACAGCGGCAGCAGGCCCGCGACAATCACTGCGACTGTCATGGCCTTGGGCCGCACACGCTGCACGGCGCCTTCGCGAATTGCGGCCAGTAAATCCTGCTCGCCACTCTGTCCGGCGTCGACACGCGACTGCCAGGCACGATTCAGATACAGCAGCATGATTACCCCGAACTCTGCCGACACGCCAGACAGCGCAATGAACCCAACCCCCGTTGCAACCGAAAGATTAAAATCCATCAGGTATAGAAACCACACACCTCCGGTAAGTGCAAAGGGCAGGGTTCCCATGATGAGCAGCGCATCGTCAACGCGTGCGAAGAGCAGGTAGAGCAGTATAAAAATGATGAGCAACGTTGCCGGGACGACCAGTTTCAGGCGCGCGTTGGCGCGTTCCAGAAATTCAAATTGGCCCGAGTAGGTAACGCTTATCCCGGGAGGGAGTGTGACATCCTCCGCCACGGCGGTACGCAAATCCGCCACCACCGAGGCGAGATCGCGGTCGCGTACATCCACATACACCCAGCCGCTGTGGCGCGCATTTTCACTCTTGAGCATGACCGGACCCTCCGTCACGCTGACTTTGGCAACGGTTCCCAGCGTAATTTGAACGCCGTCCTGGGTTAGTAGTGGCAGGTCATGCAGGCGCTGCACGGTGTCGCGCCATTCACGCGGGTAGCGCAGACTGATCGGAAACCGCGCCAGGCCCTCCACGGTTTCACCGATATTTTCACCACCGATAAGGCCGGCCACTACCTCTTGCACATCGGCAATATTGAGCCCGTAGCGTGCGGCGGCGGCGCGATCAATATCGATATCGACATAGCGACCGCCAGTGAGACGTTCCGCCAGGGCCGAAGACACCCCGTGCACTGTCCTGGCGACACGCTCGACTTGCTCCGCGACGTGGTCAATATCAGCGAGGGACGCGCCGGCGATTTTCACGCCGATCGGACTTTTGATGCCGGTTGCCAGCATATCGATTCGATTGCGGATCGGCGGTACCCAGATATTGGTCAGGCCCGGCACCTGTACCGCCCGATCCAGTTCCTCGACCAGCTTTTCGGGCGTCATCCCTGCCCGCCACTGCGCCCTGGGTTTGAATTGCACGGTCGTCTCGAACATCTCCAGTGGCGCGGGATCGGTGGCGGTCTCGGCGCGCCCTGCTTTGCCGAATACATGCGCCACTTCCGGCACTGACTTGATCATGCGGTCCGTCTGTTGCAGGAGCTCGCCGGCTTTTTGCGCCGACAGGCCGGGCAGGGCGCTGGGCATATACAACACATCGCCTTCATCCAGCGCGGGCAGGAATTCACCCCCCAGCTGGCTGATGGGCCAGAGCGCTGACACCAGCACCAGGGCCGCCAGCACGAGCGTTAGCCTGGGACGCATGAGTGCCGCATCGAGTACCGGGCGATACAGTTTGATCAACAGTCGATTGAGTGGATTGTTATGTTCTTCCGGCAGTTTTCCGCGAATCCAGTAGCCCATCAGGATGGGCACCAAGCGTGACCGACAAGCCCGCCGCCGCTGCCATCGCGTAGGTCTTGGTATATGCCAGAGGTGAAAAAAGCCGTCCCTCCTGTGCCTGCAGCGTAAATATTGGCACAAAGGACAGGGTAATTATCATCAGGCAAAAAAACAGCGCGGGGCCGACCTCCACCGCCGCTTCGGTGATGACCTGCCAGTGCTGCTCACCGCGCAGTTCACTATCGGGATGCTGATTGTGCCAGGCCTCCACTTTTTTATGTGCGTTCTCGATCATCACGATAGCGGCGTCAACCATGGCGCCGATGGCGATCGCGATGCCGCCCAGTGACAGGATATTCGCGTTGATACCTTGATAGCGCATCACGATGAACGCCATCAGGATACCCAGTGGCAAGGTGATAATGGCCACCAGGCTGGAGCGCAGATGCCGCAAAAACAGGACGCAGACCACGGCCACGACCAGAAACTCCTCGAGCAGCTTGCGGCCCAGGTTCTCGATCGCGCGGTCAATCAGCTTGCTGCGGTCGTAGGTGGTGACGATCTCTACCCCGGCGGGCAAACTGGATTTGAGCTCCTCCAGCCTGGCATGCACGGCGGCAATGGTGGTGCGTGCATTCTTGCCCGAGCGCAAAATGACCACGCCCCCTACCGCTTCACCTTCTCCGTCGTACTCGCCAATACCACGACGCATCTCAGGTCCGAGCTGGACAGTGGCGACATCGGCGAGTGTGATGGGTACGCCATTGACCAGACGCAGTGGAATGGCCTGAAAATCGGCGACAGACCCAAGGTAGCCGCTGCTGCGCACCATCAGTTCCGCTTCACCCAGGGTCAGTACCGCACCGCCGGTTTCCTGGTTGCCCGCGTTGATCGCCGCGCGGACCTCCTGGTGCGTTATACCCAGCGCGACCATTTTGACCGGGTCCAGCACCACCTGATACTGCTTCACCATACCGCCAATGGTGGCGACCTCAGCCACATCCGGCAGGGTTTTCAGCTCGAATTTCAGGAACCAGTCCTGCAATTGCCGCAGCTGGGCCAGGTCGTGAGCGCCGCTGCGGTCGATCAGCGCATACTGGTAGATCCAGCCGACGCCGGTGGCGTCCGGACCCAGCGCCGATTTTGCCGTTGCGGGCAGCCGGTCCTGCACCTGGTTCAGGTATTCCAGTACGCGCGAACGCGCCCAGTACACATCGGTGCCATCCTCAAACAGCACATACACATAGCTGTCGCCAAAAAAGGAAAAGCCGCGCACGGTTTTCGCGCCGGGTACCGACAGCATGGTCGTGGTGAGCGGGTAGGTGACCTGGTTTTCCACAATCTGCGGCGCCTGCCCGGGGTAACTGGTGCGGATGATGACCTGCACATCGGACAGGTCGGGCAGCGCATCCACCGCCGTGGTGCGCAGCGCCCACATACCCCAGAACGTCACGAACAGGGTCGCCAGCAGGACCAGGAAGCGATTGGCTATTGACCAACGTATCAGCGCGGCAATCATTGCGGTACTCCCATGTCATCGTGCGCCTCGTGCAAATCGGGTGCAGGGGCGGCGTTAGCAGGGACAGTGCGCGGGAACATGCCGGACAGGCTGGCCTCTGAATCGAGCAGGAATTGCGCGCTGGCGACGATCTTCTGCCCTTCCTGTAGCCCGGCGTTGATGACCGTGCGATTATCAATCTCGCGTCCCAACTCGATTTCGATCGGGGCAAAACGGCCATCACCCAGCACGGCCATGACCAGGGCGCGTTTACCGGTTCGAATGATGGCCTCGGTGGGAACGGCCAGCGCAAAGCCTTCTTCATTGACTTCCAGTCGCACCTGCGCTGACATACCGGCGCGCAGTTCACCGCGCGGATTGGGCAGTTCGATGCGTACGCGCAGAGTGCGACTGGCCGCGGCCAGGGCGGGCAACACGGCGGTAATGTAGCCCTCGAAGGTTTGTCCCGGGTAAGCGGCCAGTTGCACCTGGGCAGAGCCGCCTACCCGCACTGCGGAGGCGCGACCTTCAGGTACCGCCACTTCCAGCCACACGCTGCCAATTCCCTGGATGCGCGCCAGCATCTGTCCCGGCATCAAGGTCATGCCGCTGCGCACGTCCAGCGACTCCAGCACCCCGGCGCGTGAGCTCTTCACTATAAAGCTTTGTCGCGCGCGCCCCGTTTTCTCCAGTTCACTGATCACCTCGGCAGACATGCCCAGCAGGCGCAGGCGCGCGCGCGCCGCATCCACCAGGGTGCTGTCTGCGCCCGCGCGCAGCACCAGAAATTCGGCCTGCGCCGCAGACCATTCAGGTACCAGTACCTCAGCCAGTGGCTGACCCGCAGCAATCACATCGCCCGGCGCCAGCGGCCATACCCGCTCCACCAGGCCAGCGCTGCGTGCCTGTTCCAGGGTCACATCGCGCTCATTGAATGCCAGCAGTCCGGACGCCTCAATCACCGACACCAGCGCGATTCGCTCCACCACCGCTTCGCGCATGCCAATATTCTGCGTTATCCGTGCGTCGATTTTTACCGCGCCGGAATCGTCATTGTCAGCAGCGTCGTCGCTCGCATATTTTGGTACCAGGTCCATATCCATAAACGGGGATTTACCGGGTTTATCGAAGTGGTGTTGCGGTGACATCGGGTCGTACCAATACAACACGGGACGCTCGTCATTGCCCTGTACGGTGGTTGCGTCAGGTTTGGCGATAGGGGCTCGCCCCCACCACCATCCCGCCGCCGTACCCAGGGCAAGCAGCAACGCGCTCATTATCAATGTTTGAAACCTGCTCCGTGTAGCTGTCATGGTTGCTCTCCTGTTGCGCCATCTGCATAGAAATCGCCATAGGCAAAATGCAATCGCGCAGCGCTTTGGTATAGCGCTCCGGTATTGGCGATAGCCTGCAAGCGCATCGCGATCCGCGCGCGCCGCGCGCCAATCACTTCCGTCAGTGTTCCCGCGCCGTTGCGCCAACTCGCGAGCGCCAGCGCTACTTTCTTGTCGGCCAGCGGTAGAAGTACATCACTGTAACGCCGGTCGGCCTGTTGCAATCGTTGATATTCGGCGACTTCCGCTTCCAGCATGGCGGCATGCTCGCGTACGCTCGACTCGCGGTCCGCGTCCAGTGCCCTGCGCTTCGCCTGTTGGCTCGCGATAGCGGGATTCTGGCGCGAGCCTTGAAACACGGGTAGATCGACGCGGACTTCCAGCATAACCATGTCGTCGTAGTCGGAGCCGCGCTCCAGCCAGGCGAATTCCACATCCCAGTCGGGATCCTTGTCGGCACGTGCAGCTGCTATGTCTGCGTCCAGAGCGCGCTCCTGCGAGACGAATCCAAGCAGCTCGGGATGCTGATGCAACTGGTTTCGTAGTCCCGCGCTACTGATCGGCCACTGGGGAACCCCTCCGCTCAAGGGCAGCTCAGCAGCAGTCCCTATCCAACGCCGCAACTGAGCGATGGATTGCTCCCGGCCCGCCGTGATGTCATCGCGCAGCGCCGCTATCTCCGCGGCCTCCTCTTGCGGCATCAGGGCATCGAGCGCTGTTCCCTGGGCTGCCGCCAGCCGCGCCCGCACTACATCGCCAAACAGGGTATTTTCGCCCTGCAACTGTGTCACCTGTGCCAGTTGCTGTTCCCATGTATAGCGCGCAATCCAGGCCAGGGCGGTTTCACGCAGCACAGTCTGGCGCTGCACTCGCTCGTCGGCCCGCACCACATCAAGCTGCGCATTGGCTTGCTCGCTACGCGCTTTGCGCTTCGCCGGGTTGGGAAACTCCTGCATCAGTCCGATGCGCTGCATGGTCATGAAATCGGCGCCGGTGCTAAAGCGGTCATCGCCCTCGATCGGCAGGTTATCCAACCCTAATACCAGTTTCGGGTCGGGCATTTCGGCGGCCGGGACTGTCGCGTACTGTGCCGCCTCGATCAGAGCGGTATTCGCGCGCAGCACAGGCGCTTCACGCACCGCGGCAGACAGGGCATCGTTAAGCGTCAGTACTTGCGCCAACGAGACATTAGCCTGCGCCAGCAAGAGCAAAGCAAGAAGAAAAGACATGCGCAACGGCTGGTTAGACCGCGGTCGCAATCGATATGTAATAGACAACATGTTTTCAACTCCACGCCAGGCCAACCACAATCCAGTGGTATAAGGCACAGCCAAATAATCAGGTCTGTCGCAGTGGTACGGACAGACGACAATGCTCGGGACTGGAGTTAAATCAGGGTGGGAGGCCGCCAAACAGCGGAGGGTGGACCAGAATAAGTACGCACGGGAAAGGCTGGTGTCTGTGTTACTGCGGATGTAAATGCCAGATGGAATATGCCCGGGGTGAGCATATAACTGAAGGAGGGCGAACACTCATGCCCGGTCTTGCACAGCTGGCCCGTTTTGGCCACGGTGGCTGCATCATTGCAACAATCGTGGCGGTCATCGGCGTCCGCTGGCGAGTCTGCCATATCCAGCATGTGCGGACAGTGTTTGCCAGCCATGTCCATGCCTGCACTGGCCTGTAATGGCAGGACGATGCACATGAACGAAAGTAGCATGACAAGAAAACGTCGCATGACTTAAGCGTAGCCGGTCATCTTCGATCTGTCACTGGATTTTTGTTGATTGAGCAATAATGCCCAGTTCAGCCGCTATGCGGTCAATCTCCGCCAATTCCTCGGAACTGACGTCCCCGTCCGCAGCCGCTACAGCGTACAGCGATTCCAGCAACTGTTGCTGCCGCTGGTAGCCCTCGCTGCCGGGTTCATGCATGACGGGCTCCTGCGCCGCACCGTGCATACCCAACATCGCATGGGAGAGATGCATGACCAGTTCAGCCTCGCCTTCGGACAGGCGGGATACCTCACGCAGGATCCGTCGGATGGCAACGTTCTCCTCCTCGATGATGTGCTGGTCGGCTGACGCCACCCGGGTCAGTGCCAGGGCGAAAGCGGCCAGTTCGGTATAGGTGTTGGGTTCAAACCGCGCCATGATATTGAGCAGTCTGCCGGCGTCATCACCGACCGCATCCATCAGGTTCTTGATGCGGCCGTCCTCCAGGTGCAGGATACGATCCGCGATATCCAGTATGCGGTTGTCATGGGTCACCAGTACCACGGCCGCGCCTTCGTCCTTGGCCAGTCGCTGGATCAGTTCCACCACGTCACGACCACTGTGCTTGTCCAGGGAGGCGGTTGGCTCGTCCGCCAAAATAATGCTGGGGTGATGCACCAGGGCTCGTGCAATACCGATGCGCTGCTTTTGTCCGCCGGACAACTGGTCGGGCATCTTGTACATGTGTTCAGCCATGCCTACATGGTTCAGCACCGTTTCTATGCGCTCGTTCCAGCCTTTACGGGAGCGCTCGCCGCCCAGCTCCAGTGCCATCTGTATGTTCTGCGCAACACTGAGCGAGGCGAGCAGGTTGTGTTGCTGAAAGATGTAGCCAATCCTGCGCCGCACCTTTACCAGTGCACTCTCCGAGACGGCCGACAGATCGCTGTTCATCACCCTTACCACGCCCTGCTGGCAGGAGCGCAGGGCGCCGATCAGGGTCAGCAGTGTGGTTTTGCCGGATCCGGAGGGGCCCGTCAAAATGATAATCTCGCCCGCAGCAATCTCGGTACTGACATCGAACAGGATCTGTTTGCGCAGGTTGCCCTTGCCGTAAAAATACGAGACGTTCTCGACCTGTATGGGACTCTCGCTGGCCATCAGAATACATCCGCCGGGTCGGCCGAGCGTACTTTACGCATGGCAAGTACACCCGCGATCACACACATGACCAGGGTCAGCCCCAGCACAATACCAGCCTTGTCCAAGGTAAGTTCGAGGGGGAGGTTGGTCGCATCGGCCGATACCTTGAATACCACCCCGGAGAGAGCGATGGCCGGGATAAAACCCGCCACTGCCAGGATGGCCGCTTCCTGCAACACCACGCCGGACAGGTAACGGTTGGTGTAACCCATCGCCTTCAGCGTGGCGTACTCCTTGAGATGGTCCTGCACATCGGAAAACAGGATCTGGTAGACGATGATAGCGCCCACCACGAGGCCCATGAGCACACCTAAATTAAGTATGTAGCCGATAGGAGTACTACTGTCCCAGTAGGCGACTTCCATGGCCTGGAACTGCTCGCGAGTAACCACGGTGACATCCGGCGGCAATGCGGCGATCATGGCATCGCGCACGTCCTCCGCCACCGCGGTGGGCTCCGTCTGCACAAGGCCCAGGGTGACAGCGGAGTGCTTGCGATCGGGAAACATGCGCAGGAAGTTGAGGTCGCTGGTGATCAGTGCGCCGTTGATGCCGAAGGAATTGCCTACCTCGAACAGGCCGCCGATGCGGATGCGCCTGCCGTTCATCTCCAGCGTCACGCTTTCCTCCGTCCCGAGCATCGCGACGATGGGGCCGTACTCCGGTCTCGACAGCCGGTCGAACACGTAGTAATCGTCCAGGCGCAGGTTCGCCTGTTGCCGGGGCGTAATGATCTGGCCAAAACCTTCATCGGCCGGGTCGAAGGCCGCCACGAAAATCGGCCATACTATTTTTGGCTTTTCGGGATTGCGCCACCTCCCCTGTTTTGTATATACCGGAGTGACCGCCCTTACACCTTCCACGCCGCCCGCCTGGAATACCCGGACACGGGGAATGTCGTGTAGCTCCAGCAGGTACTCGGATTTGGGACTCAAAATGGCGATATCGTAGTCCCATGCCTTGTGCCAGCGAATGCCTGAATCAAACAGCGCGGCGCGGAACCCCAGTTGCACCAGCATCAAAACCGCCGCGAAGGTGATGCCAGCCACTGCGGCTAACAGGCGCAAACGATTGTGCTTGAGCTGCCGCCAGCCCACCGGGATATGGCGCGCCTTCATGGCTGTAGTTCCACGTCCACCTGCAGGTTGGTCAGGCGCTGCAGTGGCGCGGGATCATCCATAAGAATGGTGGTCTCCACGACCCTGGCGTCCGTGTCAGCCACCGGGTCTGTGCTCAATACATCCATCTTGCCTACCTGAAAGCCCACCTTGATAACTTTACCTTTTGCCGGCTCTGCCAGGGCCGGGCTGGTGATCACGGCCGCTTGTCCCTCAGCCAGGCGGTGCACGTCGGTTTCATACACTTCCGCTACTACCGTCATTTTGTCGGACTCACCCAACTCCAGTACGCCGGCGGGCCCTACTTTTTCGCCGGGGTGTGTATAGATCTTCAGCACTTGCCCGCGCTGCGGGGAGCGGATCAGCGACATCTCCAGGCGCGCCTGGTATACGCCCAACTCTGCCTGCAACGAGCTGTACTTGAAACGTGCCTCGTCGAGACTGGAGCGGGAGATGGTCTGCGAGGCGGCCAGATTTTCCAGACGGGCAAGATTCACCTTGGCCTCCTTCAGCAGCTCCTCCTGTTTGTGCACCTCCGCCTGGTGCAGCAGCTGATCGTCCAGCACCGCGAGTATCTGGCCGTTCTCCACCCAGTCGCCTTCCTTGACACGCAGCTCGGAAATGACCGCGCCGCTGCCACCGAAACCGGAGGGTCCCGCCAGAACCCGTACTCCGTCGAGTGGCTCAATGCGGCCCAGGCAAGTAATGGTGTCGGCAACTACCGGTGTGGAGATGAACACGAACAGCAGAAGCGGTGACAGAGGACGGAACATTATTCATCTCCTGTTGGATGAGTACTTATTCTTATAAGCCAGCTTATTCCAGTAAGTGTTTGGAAGATAGACAGTGCCGAAAGAACTTTAGTTTGGTGCTACGAAGATCGTTGTTAGAAGGGATTATGTCGAACAGTTGTCACCCTAAACTTTCGTTTACAGGTTTGTGTGGGTGTGACAGCCCTGTGGTATGCTCCTGCAAAATAGTTACACCACCACGTGTCAGGAAAAAATTATGAAAATCCAACTGCGCAAGCCAATCGCCATCGTTTCTATTGGGCTTTGTGGCCAGCCAGTGGTTGCACCTGGGTCGATCCCATTCCCGGCGCAAGCAGTGTGACGCTTGTTACGTCCGCTCATGTCAGCAATTGCAAGCCGCTTGGTACTACCACATCCCAGGTAAAGGCCAAGATCGGGATCATCAATCGCAGCGATGAAAAAGTAGCAGGAGAGCTGCTCACACTCGCGCAAAACTCCGCCGTTGAGATAGGCGGCGATACGCTGGTGGCCGAGGGCGCACCCAGTGAGGGCACACAGAAATTTAAAATCTATAAGTGTCGGTAGTGTGTCGTGCGCCGGCGCTATCGGTCAGTTTTTGTTCAGGGTGTAACGCCCCATCACGCCCGATATTCGCCGCAACAGCCATTTCGGCGTGACCCTTCCGGTTAAGGTCACCGCGAGGTTTACGGCGCCGGGCACACAGATGACATCGCCTTTCAGGCAGGCCCGATACCCCTGCGCCGCAACGTCCTCGACATCACCCACGGCAAACCCCGGAATTTTTAGCCCGCGACTTTTTTCCTGCACGCTGGATAGCATGTGAGTAGCAGTAATGCCCGGACACAGCGCGGTAATCGTACACGCCCGTTCCTGCCAGTTCTTCAGACAGTGATTCCGTCAATGACAGCACATAGGCCTTGGTGGCTGCATAGGTCGCCAGGCTGGGTACCGGCTGGAAGGCCGCTATGGAAGCCACATTCAGAATGCGGCCCCTGCCCCGCTTAACCATCGGCGGTAGAAAATGAGCCAACATCTCGGTCAGTCCGCTCACATTGAGATCGATCAGACCCTGGTGCCACGCGACGGGCATTTCGACGAACTTGCCATGCTCGAGAACGCCAGCGCAGTTGACGAGAATGCCGACCTCGATACCTTGCTTGCGCAAACTGGTGGCAAGCTTTTTCGCGGCGCCACGGCGGGACAAATCAGCCGGCTCGACCCATACTTCCACCCTCCAATCCGCTTTAAGCCGTCGTGCCAGACTGCGCAGCTTGTCCTCACTGCGGGCAACCAGCACCAGATCGTAGCCGCCCTGGGCGAAGTTCCTGGCCAGCACTTCGCCAATCCCTGACGAGGCGCCTGTTATCACCACGGTCTCTTTATCCATCTCAATCGCTCCCGTCAAAGGATGCAGGGCCAGGTACTGCTTGAGGATGTGGAAAACGGCTACGAGCCGTACCCGGCTACTCCCGCCGGTGGTCAAGCATCCAATTGACCATTGAATCGAGGGCGCTGGCTACCCAGGGACCGGGGATGTGGGGCGCGCCAACCAGCGTCCAGAAATCCACATCAACACCTGCGGGACAGCCAGAGTATTGCAGTACGGTCGTTTCTGCGCCGGCAATGCTCCCAACTACATCGATATTCGGTGCAATTACCGGGTTGCTGGTATCGCACCCTGCATGTGCGGCAAAGCGGCGAATCGTCTCTGCGGCACCCGGATAAAATTGGGTTCCGTCGTAGAGAACGGTGTCATCCGCATCGCCATGCATGGCCAGGACGCTCACCGGATGGGTGGTTGGGGCACAGCTTGCATCATCGATAAAGGTTGATCCGGCCAGGCTCACCACTGAGGTGACCAGATCGGACGCCTCGCACGCCATGCGCAGGGCCATGAAGCCCCCGTTGGAATGTCCAATCAGGCCGATGCGTGCGGGATCAATGCTGTAAGTGGCGGCAGCTTCTTCAATGAGGCTGCGAATATACGCCACATCATCAATCTGCAAATCTTCCTGCGACCGCGCGCAGCATGCGGGTGTCGCATTCCAGAATTGCTGTCCGTTGGCATTCTCCGTGCCCTCTGGCACCACGAGAATATATTGCATGCTGTCCACGCGCGTATCCAGTCCGAGATAGAGTGATTGCACGTAACCATTCGCACCGAACCCGTGCAGAACGATGATCAGAGGATAGCGCGTAGTGGTGGTGTAATCCGACGGTATCTGCACCTGTGCAGGCCGCTCTGTCCCGATCTGCAGGGTAGGGTTGGAGAAGCAGCTGTCAGTGTCGGCACAGCCGGTCAGTCCGCTGTTTTCGGGAGGTTCGGTGATGATCACGTTATTGGAATTATTGGAGTCACTGCAAGCTGAGGCAAGCAGAATACAGAGTACGCCACAGGCGGCGGCGATAAATTTTCCCGGATTGAGTACGGGGTGAGTGAATAGCATGATTATTCCTTCCTCGTTGTTAAAATTACCGGGGAGTGTTGATCGGCGCCAACAACTCCAACAGGGCCATATCAGGTCCCCGTTGCACCTCATCCGTCAGCGCCTGGATACAAACGTGGTTGGCGCCGGCATCCCAGTGGGCTTGAATGCGATCGCGCAGGGCCTGTTCATCGCCCCAGCCGAAGATGGCATCGACCAGTTTGTCGCTGCCGCCGTTGTCGAAGTCGGCTTCGTCAAAGCCAAACTGTTTTAGATTATTCTTGTAGTTGTCCAGGCCGGTATAGGTCGCCATGTGGGCTCTTGCAATCGTTCTGGCGCGGTCCGCATCCGTTTCCAGCAATAGCATTTGTTCCGGGCAGAGCAGGGCATCCGGCCCCAGGATTTCCCTGGCCCAGGCGGTGTGTGCCGGCGGCACGAAGTAGGGGTGGGCGCCATTGGCCATGTTCGGCGCTGAGCTGCAACATGTTCTGGCGCAGGGCGCCGAGCACGATCGGGCGCCTGCTCCTGCGCGGTGGCCGCCATGTAGAAGGCATTCTTGCATGGCTTCGAGATAGGCGCGCATGGTGCTGACCGGCTTGCGGTATTCGTGACCGCGAATGTCCGTCACCAGCGGCGCGTGCGACACGCCCAGTCCCAGCACAAAGCGCCCGGGGGCCAGTTCCGAGACGGTCTTATGGATAGCATTCATCGCCATCGGATCGCGCGCGTAGATATTGGCAATACCCGTGGCGAAAATCAGTTTCTCGGTATTGGCGGCCATAAAACTGATGATGGAGAAGGGGTCGCGGCCCACCGCCTCCGGTATCCAGAGGGCGGAGTAACCCCATTGCTCCAGCTGCTGCGCGAACTGCACAGCCTCCGTTGCCGTCATATTGTCGATAAAGGCCCAGACGCCCAGTTTGCCGAGTTTGGTGGCCATGGATCACCGTCCTGTACTTGTTCAAATCAGGGGCTTACGTTAGCAGATTGCCAGCCATTGCACAGTAGGGTACTAATGACGCACTGCACGGCCTGACGTCCTACACCCTGCAACCTGGAGAAGCACATGATCACCATTCACCACCTTGGCGTTTCACAATCCGACCGCATGGTCTGGTTGATGGAAGAACTCAACCTGCCCTACGAACTGCAATGGTATGACCGGGGCGCGGATTTTCTCGCCCCGCCGGAGTATCGGGCCCTGCACCCCGTCGGTACCGCCCCGATCATCGTCGATGGCGACCTGGTCATGGCCGAGTCCACCGCCATCGTGGAGTACATTTCGCAGCGCCACGGGGGCGGCTGCCTGTCGGTGCCGGTGAGTGATCCCAACTACCCGCATTACCTGTTCTGGATGCAGTTCAATAACAACCTGCAGTCGGTACTGTTTATCAAACTGGCGTTTCAGTCCACGGGTACCACGCCGGGCGCGGACAACCCCATGATGGCCACGACCCAGCGCCGCGAGGACGGCATCTATCGCGCGCTGGAGCAGCGGCTCGGCGAGTCAGACTATCTCGGTGGACCGAACTTCAGCTGCGCGGATATCATGTCGATGTTCAATCTCACCTCGCTGTCCATGCTGGGTGCGCGGACCATCGACGACAGCCTGCCCAATACGAAAGCCTATGTGGAGCGCGTCACGGCAAGACCGGCATACCAGAAGGCGATGTCCATAGCCGGCCCTGCGGCGACCAGGCCCACAGCCTGATGCACGGGTTGCCATGCTAGAGAGTATTAGTCAGGATAAGGAGTGCGACTGTGAAATACTACTGCGCAGCAGTCATTCTGGGCATCGGCTTGACAGCAGTCGGATGCTCGAGCGACAACAACGATAACGATGCTCCGGATGTACCTTGTGCGGCGTGGATGGATACCAGCCTCCAGCCGGAAGCACGAGCGCAAGCACTCGTAGCGGCCATGACGCTGGAGCAAAAAATCGACCAGACGCACGGGCATGCGTCGCCGGACGACTTCCGCGTGGTGTCCGGCATAGAGGAGTTGTGCATTCCGGACCTGACGGTGACGAATGGTCCTGCGGGAGTGGGGCCTGGACCACAGCCGCTTAACAATGTGCCGGCCACTGCGTTGCCGTCGCCGCTGTTGCTCGCCTCGACCTGGGATCCGTTGATGGCGCAGGCAGTACGGCAACATCCAGGGTTTGGAGATGCGCGCCATCGGTAGAAATTTGCTGGAGGCCCCGGACGTGGATCTGGCCCGTGTGCCAGTGAACGGGCGCACGTTTGAAGCGTATGGCGAGGACCCGTGGCTCGTCTCGCGCATTGGTGTGGCGAACATTCAGGCGATCCAGTCGCATGACATCATAGCCATGGTCAAGCACTACACGGTCAACAATCAGGAGAA
This sequence comes from uncultured Gammaproteobacteria bacterium, assembly GCA_963712135.1. Classification (GTDB taxonomy): domain Bacteria; phylum Pseudomonadota; class Gammaproteobacteria; order Pseudomonadales; family Halieaceae; genus Marimicrobium. Next base: position 120,234 of record CAVQGV010000018.1, on the reverse strand, counting down.
GGATCGCAATGTGATTGATGTGCAGGTCAGCGATCGCGCGTTGCGGGAGCTCTATCTCCCGCCATTCGAAGCCGCGGTGCGCGAAGCGCAGGTCGCTTCGGTAATGTGCGCCTACAACTCGGTCAATGGGGCGTTCAGTTGCGAGAACGAAGAGTTACTCACCACAGTACTGAAGGAGGAATGGGGGTTTCGCGGGTTTGTGCAGTCGGATTTTTTCGCCATGAAATCAACAGTCAAAGCGGCCAATGCGGGCATGGATCTCGAGATGCCGCAGCCCCAGTTCTACGGCGCGCCCCTGCTGGCGGCCGTGACGGCGGGCGAAGTGGCAGAATCGCGCGTGGATGACATGCTGGTGCGCCGCTACAGCGAAATGTTCCGGTTTGGGCTGTTTGACAATGCGCCGACCCTGTCTCCCATTCCGGTTGAAGAACACGCGACAATTGCACGGGAGATTGGCGCGGCCGGATCAGTTTTGCTGCGCAACGAGGGCAGCCTCCTGCCGCTTGATGCGAAACAAGCAATGAGGATTGCGCTGTTGGGTCCCTGGGCGACGCAGGCGGCGACCGGCGGTGGTGGCAGTTCCAAAGTGAACCCGATTCGTGCGGTAACACCGGCCGAGATTATCGCGCGCCGGGTTGCGGGCACGAACGTGCAGCTCACCATTGATGCGAACGCCGACCCGGCAACAGCTGCGCAACTGGCGGGCGCTGCAGATGTAGCCGTCGTCGTGGTTGGCAGTTTCGAAACCGAGGGTGCGGACCGCCAGACCATGTCATTACCCGATGGGCAGGATGAACTGATCGCTGCTGTCGCCGCGGCCAATCCGCGCACGATTGTCTTTCTGCACGCTGGCTCGCCGGTACTCATGCCCTGGGCCCTGGACGTGGCCGCTATTGTCGAAGGCTGGTATCCGGGGGGTGAGGATGGGGAGATTACCGCCGCGCTTCTGTTCGGTGATGCCTATCCATCGGGCAAGCTGCCGATCACTTTTCCGGTGTTGCAATCAGACGGACCCGCGAACACGCCAGCGCGCTACCCCGGGGTTGACGGCAAAGTATTTTATGAGGAGGAGCTGCAGGTCGGGTATCGCTGGTTCCAGTCGCAGAATATTGCGCCCTTGTTCCCGTTCGGCTTTGGCTTGTCGTACACCAGCTTCAGTATGACCGATCTCGCGCTTGCGACCAGCGAACTGTCTGCGGGTGAACCACTGGACTTGCAGGTGCGCATCAGCAACACCGGTGAGCGTGAGGGCGCCGAGGTGGTGCAGGTGTATGTGTCCTACCCTGCGGAACTGGGCGAGCCGCCGAAGCAACTGCGCGCCTTTCACAAGGTCGCGTTGCAGCCGGGAAGTTCCGAAACGGTAAATCTCACTCTCGATGCTCGCGCTCTGGCGATCTGGGACAGCGCGACGCACAACTGGGCAGTAAAGCCCGGCACCTATAAAATCCTGGTTGGCGATTCCTCCGCCAACACCCCGCTTGAGGCGACCGTGACGGTACAGTGAATTGCACAATTTAATTTCTGGAAGGCTGAATATGCACATCATGCGAGTTTTTCTTGTGATCACGGCGCTGGCGCTGACGGGTTGCACAAAGCCGTCATCCGATTCATCCGCCATCAGCGAGGCGCAAAGTCGACAATTACAACCAGCGGAACCCGAACTCGCTGCGATCTATGCGCGCAGTTGCCGCAGTTGTCACACCATCGCAGCCAGCGGCGCGCCTCTTACCGGTGACAAGGCTTGCATGGGCGCCGCGTATGGACAAGGGCATGGGTGTGTTGGTGGACAGTGTCATCAACGGTTTCGGCGGCATGCCACCGTTTGGCCTGTGTATGGATTGCAGTGCGCAGCAGTTTGAAGCGCTCATCCAGTTTATGGCTGAGGGGAAGTAACTGTGGTGATCAAACGCCGCAGTATACTCACGGCATTGGTAGCCGCTGCTATTGGCAGTCAGGTAGTCCCGCGGCGGGCCATCGCGGCCACTGCTGCGAGCAGCAATCGTCCTATCCCGTGGCGCAACTGGTCGGGCTCGCAGCAGAGTCTGCCCGCAGTGCGCAGCGCACCTGCCTCCGTGCAGGAATTGCAGGAACTTATTGCGACTGCCAGTGGCACCGTGCGCCCAGTGGGTGCTGGACACTCATTCTCGCCGCTGGTGCCCACCGACCATACCATTGTTTCCCTGTCGCGCTTGAGTGGGCTGGTCAGCCACGATCCGCAAAATTTGCAAGCGACGCTGTGGGCCGGTAGTCGCCTCGGCGACATCGGCCAGCCGCTGGAGGACGCCGGCCAGGCGCTGGTGAATATGCCGGACATCGACGAACAGACCCTGGCCGGTTGCCTGGCCACGGCCACTCACGGTACCGGAGTCAATATTGGCTGTATGTCGACATTTATACAGGGGCTGCAACTGGTGGACGCGCGCGGCGATCTGGTGGAGTGTGATGCCAACACCAATGCGGAACTGTTCCAGGCGGCGAAAGTTTCCCTCGGCGCGCTGGGCGTGATTACCCAGGTGCGATTACAGAATGTGGCGCCCTATCGCTTGCGCCGCGAAACGGTATGGCGTGAATTCGATGAGATGCTGGACATCGCGGACGCCATGGCGGAGCAACACCGCAATTTCGAGTTCTACTACATACCGTTTTCCGGCATGGGCTTTACCGACGTTCACGATTTCACGGATGACGCTGTGGGCTCGACCGAGAAAATCGACACCAATGACGGCGTGGCAGAACTGAAAATGGTGCGGGATTGGTTGTCCTGGTCGCCGCGCCTGCGCGAACTGATTCTCAGCGGAATTATAAAAGGCCTCAGCGATGAGGTGACGGTAGAGAGTTCCTGGAAAAACTACGCGAGCGAGCGCAACGTGCGCTTCAACGAGATGGAGTATCACCTGCCGCGTGAATTTGGCTTACAGGCGCTGCGCGAGATACGCAGCGCGCTGGAGTCGCAACACCATGAGGTGTTCTTTCCTATCGAGGTGCGCTACGTCAAGGCCGACGATATCTGGCTCAGCCCGTTCTATCAGCGCGATTGCTGTTCGATAGCAGTACACCGTTACTTTGCCGAGGATTATACGCCTTACTTTAAAACCATCGAACCCATCCTGCGCAAATACCACGGTCGCCCGCACTGGGGCAAGCTCAATACCCTGCAGCGCGAGGACTTGCGCAAACTGTATCCACGCTGGGATGATTTTGCCGAAGTACGCAGGGCGATTGACCCGCAGGGACGATTTTTGAACCCCTATCTGGCCAGGTTGTTTGGCTGAGGCCGTTTCAGGAGGCAAGGGATGAAGCGTCGTTCATTAATACTGGGGAGCATGGCCGGCGCGCTCGGCCTGGGTGCGCTATTGCGTCCGCGGGATGTGGGGCAGGACCACGCACCGTATTTTCGTGCACTCAGTGCAGCACTGGATAACGCCGGGCACGCCAGGCCAACGCTGGTTGTTGATCGAGAACGCTTGCTGACCAATATCCAGACCCTGATGTCCCATATCTCGGACCGGTTTGCCTACCGCATCGTTGTTAAATCGCTGCCATCGGTGCCGCTGCTGGAAACGGTCATGCAGGTGACGGGCAGCAATCGCCTGATGCTGTTTCACCAGCCGTTTATCAACCGCGTGGCCACGCAGTTTCCGCAGGCAGATATCCTGCTGGGTAAACCGATGCCAGTCATGGCCGCACGTAATTTCTATCGGGAGTTTCCCGGCGGGGCCTTCGAGCCACAGCGTCAATTGCGCTGGTTGCTGGATACCCCCGAGCGGGTCGCACAGTACGATGCCTTGGCGCAAAGTCTGGGCCAGGATATGCCGATCTGTATCGAGCTGGATGTGGGCCTGCATCGCGGCGGCGTGCGCACTGACGAGCAGCTGGTTGCCATGCTGGAGCAGATTCAGAAATCACAGCATCTGCGTTTTTCTGGCTTGATGGGTTATGAACCGCACATCGTGAAAGTGCCGCTGGGCGATCCAATTACGTACCGGGATCGCGCCATGGCGCTCTACCAGCATTACCTTGATGTCGCGCGTAATTACCTGGGTGACGCCTGGCCGCAGGATGTGGTGCTTAACGCAGGCGGCAGCCCTACCTACCAGCTTTATGATCAGGGCGAATTTCCCTTCAACGAGTTGGCTACGGGTTCATGCCTGGTCAAACCCACGGATTTTGATATGCCGACGCTGGCGGACCACCGTCCCGCCTCCTTCATTGCCACACCCGTACTGAAGGCGCTGGATACGCTACAGATTCCTGGTATCGATCTGGGCGGATTGCAGTCAGCGTGGGATCCGAACAGGGCGCGCACATTTTTTACTTATGGGGGCTACTGGAAAGCGCAGCCGGAATCTCCGCCTGGCCTGTCCACAAATCCTCTCTACGGTCGCTCCACCAACCAGGAAATGTTGAACGGTTCGCGCAGTATCACGCTGCGACCGGATGACTGGGTATTCCTGCGTCCCACCCAGAGCGAGTTTGTCTTTTTGCAGTTTGGTGATATCGCCGTATATGAAGGCGGCAGAATCGTCGACTACTGGCCGGTCTTTACGCAGACGTCAGCGTGAATGGCAGAGGGCCATTTACCGAAATGGCCTGTGTACAAGCCCCCGCTATTGGCCTATCTTTTCAGCTAACGGAGTAGTTGAAGCGGTAGCGATTCAGGGATTGAAATATAATGAAAGTTTTACTTATTGATGACCATGTCATGTTTCGGCAGGGCATGAAGTTTTTGCTCTCGGATCTTGATGCGAGTTTGCAGTTTTTCGAGGCCGGCACCTTTGCGGAGGCCATGACATCGCTCCATAAAAACGGTGCCGACCTGATATTGCTGGATTTGAACATGCCGGACGGAGACGGACTCTCCGCATTGCGAGAGATTCGCGCGACGTTTTCCGCCGTCCCTCTGGCGGTGGTATCGGGAGATGACAATCCGGCGCGTATTCGAGAACTGGTTGAGGAGGGCGCGGCGGGGTACATTCCCAAGTCCTCAAGCTCCGAGATCCTGGTTGCGGCGCTAAAGCTGGTACTTGCAGGTGGGGTCTACCTGCCACCCGCAGCGCTGGATTTCGTCGCAGATCCGCACCTCAGTGTTGCGGAAGCGCAGAGCAGGGTGCAGTTGCTAACTTCCCGCCAAACCGCCGTATTGCTCAAAGCAATCCAGGGTATACCCAACAAAGCGATCGCCAGGGAAATGCATATAGCAGAGGGAACTGTAAAAGCTCATCTCTCGGTGGCGTTCAGGACGCTGGGCGTGCGCAACCGGACGGAAGCGGTATTTGCCGTAGCACGATTGGGGTTGAAACCACACCCTTTCAGCCAAATCTGACCGAAAGGCGTCAAGCGCAATATCATTTTTTCAGTGAACAGTTGCGGATTATCGCGTCCCTGAGCGGTTCAATCAGTACCGGTTTAATTAGCACGGGAATGCCCTCCTTGCTGATGGCCAACAGACGGTCCGGTGCGGTATCGCCGCTGATAATGATCGCCGGTAGTCCCGGATAGAGTTGACGTAGCCGGTCAATAGTCATTAAGCCGTCCTCGTGATTGCGCAGTCTGAGATCCACGAGGGCGATGTCCGGTGTTTGTACAGCGGCAGCTGCGATAGCCGAATCCGAGCTTTCTGCAGTAGCGACGTTACAGCCGAGACTTTCCAGAAGTACGCGCATACCTTCACGCACAGATAACTCATCATCGACTACCAGAACGACCAGTGATTCCAGCGAGTTGCGCGGCATAATCGACAGCAGGTTCTTCGTGCTGTTCCTGCTCGATACGCCGGGCAACGTGAATGTGAATTGTGTCCCGCGCCGAGGCGCTGATTCAAATTCCATCTGGATATCCAGCAAGTCGCTTAGCCTGCGCACAATCGACAGGCCAAGACCTAAGCCCTTTGGTACGGTCCCGTTCCGGGTTTTCCAACTGGTAAAACTCTTCGAAGATATTTTCCTGCTCCGCGGCGTCTATACCACGGCCCGTATCTGCCACGACCACCCGCCAGTAAGCTTCCTACCGGAACCACGCGCAGTGTCACCGTGCATCGGGTGTTATGGTGAATCGCATTGGTTATCAGGTTACGAAGAATTCGTTCAAACAGCGCACCGTCAGTATTGACCACTGCGCGATCCGGACAATCGAGAATAATGTCTATACCGTGACTGTCCGCCCGGGGCAAGAATTCCTCGCGCAAGCGCTGCAATAAAGACACCAGGCAGAAATTGGTGCGACTGACGGTTACGATACCGGCATCGAGTTTGGAGATGTCCAGCAAGCCATCCAGTTCGTACGACAGCGCCGCAACAGACGCATTGATGTTATCGACAATATGGCTGGTGCGGTCGTCCAGATTGCGTGTGGCCAGGGCGGCGCTGAACAGGGCAAGCGCATGAATAGGCTGGCGCAGGTCATGGCTGGCGGAGGCAAGGAACCGGGTTTTGGCGCGCCCGGCAGCCTCGGCCTTGGCCAGTGCTACTTCCAGTTGTCCACGAATATCAAATGACTCCTTGTACAGGAGGAATATACGGCTGGCAATCCTGAACACGGTAGCGCTGTAACCGACTCCGGCTATCGCCACCACTAGCGCAACGATTGCCCCCGTCACCAACGAGACCACTCCAGGCCCACAAGCTGAACAGTGGTATCAATCCCAACACTATATGTGTAAGCGCAAACGGAGTGAACCCGACTCCCATCATCACGGACGCCACTCCCATCCCGATAAAAAGCATGGATTGCACGGCGCCGTGATAGGGACTGAACAGGGGAAACCAGACGAATGATGCGCTATGCAGTGACGGTGTTGACCACGATTGAGCACGACCGCTGTATGTAATGCGCTTTTCTGCCGGAATATGTCATTTTCCCGGTAATTGGCGAAATACGTACCAGCGCAGGCCTTGTGCTCCGACGACAAGAGCCAGCCAGCTTCCCCAGATCCAGGCAGAGACGTACTGCGAAACCATAAAGGCGATCAGTGCCATCGACAGCGATCACTGGTACAGGCGAGTACTGTACTTGCTCCGCCCACTGCTTCAGCAGCTCCTCTTGCAGATTGGTGTCGGGCATTCTTCTGCAAGGTAAATACCAGCCCTTCATGAATATGGTTTGATCGACGGTAGTCGAGCGGAGAGTAAATGCCAATACGCCAACGGCGAAATAGTAGAACCCGGTAAATTCCTCGACCTAAACTATCGTTTAGTGGCAGATGGCGTTATTGGCGCTGAAATACTGAATTATGGTCCCGAAAAATCGGTTATCTACGGAAACGGCTGGCCTATCGCCACGGATTCCGGCGCGGCAAAGTGCATGGCGGTATTTTTTATTGAAACGGTAAACAACGGCTTCTTCGGCAGGCCCAGCGCGCGTAACTCCAGGCCAGCGGGTGGCTATCACCTATGGTGGGCAATTCCCCACCGAGTGAGAAGGTGAGGCCGCTACCGGTATTAGTGCCGTAAGTTTTCCAGGCTTTGCCATCGCGTATCGCCAGTGACGCGGCGCGCTGCTCCTTCACCTTCGCAGTTCCCCCGGTTTTGGCGGCGAAACTATAGACCAACTCGCCTTCATCGAAAAAACTGCCACTGGCGCGAGTTGCACCAAACTCAATATCGATGCGTGCCATCCACTTGGGAAAGCCCCAGATATAACGGCCGGCATGGGTGGTGAATTCCTGATCCACCGGCATGCGGTAGACGAAATTGCCGACACGTCCTGTCGCCAACCGTTTTAAGGTGCCGAAAAAGGGGAACGGCTTGCTCTCGCCGGGGGTGAGTACAGGAAAGATAATGGCGCCCTCGTTGTAATCGCCTAACTCGTTTTTGCGATAGTCGACAAACAGCAATTGCAGGATAGCTTTGCCGGGAAACAACTCAAGCACTCGAAAGCCGCTATCCTTGATCATATTCTGGGCGACTTTGGCATCTACCAGAAACGCATTCATCAACATGGAGGCATCCGCAACAATGACGGGAAACGTAATTGCCTTGCCGTCAATTACATAGTGCTCAGCGTCAACCTTCTCACACACCTCGTTGGTATAACGCTCGCGCTGCTTGCCATCGATGTCGCTGGTGATGGGCGGCTCTGCAAAGACTGCACCGGTAGTTTTCACGTAAATCCTTCAAGTAATGGCTGCCACAGCGGGGTGGCTATTTATAGCGAAAGCCGGCGCTGTTTTCCAGCGTTAAGAAACCTGCCACTCTATGGTAAGGTGACAGCGGGAAATTCACATGGGTAGCAGCGCCATGATGTCGTCGTTGTTCGCTTTCCTGCTGGGAGCCAGTCGGATGGACACTGCTGGAATACCTGTTGCATCGCTTTGTATTTCATGGCCGCTCGGCCAGAAGTCTGGGCGCCAGGGAACACCGCCGGCACCACGCCCTCGTCGACTACTTTGCTCCGTGGTGGCAAAAGGCCCTCGCAGCCCTGGCGACGACCGCCATCATGCTGCCACTTGCTGTGCTGGTCGCCGGGCTGGAAATAGGAGCGGCCTTCACGCTGGGATTTATCCTGATGTACCTGCTCTACGAAGTCCTGCACAGGCGCGCCCACACTCACCCACCTCGCGGCCGCTATGGTCGCTGGCGGCGCAAGAATCATTTCGCGCACCACTTTGTTGACCCGCGCCTGGCACAGGGTGTCACGACGCCATTCTGGGATAGGGTGTTCGGTACCCGCCTGTCGGTCGACCGCGTGCGCGTACCGCGTCGACTTGCCATGCCCTGGCTGGTCGACATGGATGGCGAGGTTCGCGCCGCGTATGTATCCGATTATGAACTGGTCGGTTCTCGCAAGCGGGACGATCACACACGCCGTTTGGACACTGAGGCCGCCATGGCGAACGAGCGGCCACAGGCCTGAGCGCCACCGGTAGCAAGCCAGAGTATGTTCGTAAAAGCGCCCCACTGGATTGTCAATGGACACTCACCAATGTGTTCCGCTAGAGTCACACCCCACAGTCGTTGATAGCTACCAATGGAATCCTGAGTGAAGCGTAACCTGAACTACGTCACTGCCGAAGAGGCGGTAAAAAATATCAGATCCGGTGAGCGGGTTTTTATCCACAGTGCGGCAGCGACCCCACAGTTGTTGGTAGATGCCATGACCGCGCGTGGTGATGAACTGCGCGCGGTGGAACTGGTGAGCATACACACAGAAGGTTCCGCCCCATACCTTGATCCGCGCTATGAGGGAGCGTTTCACCTGAATACCTTTTTTGTGGGTGCCAATACACGCGAGGCTGTAGGCAAGGGCATGGCCAGCTATGTGCCGATATTTCTCAGCGAGATTCCCAATCTGTTTCGCTCCGGCATGATGCCCCTGGACGTCGCACTGGTACAGGTGAGCCCGCCCGACAAGCACGGCTTTTGCTCGATAGGCGTATCGGTGGATATCACCAATGCGGCGATAGAGACGGCGAAGCACGTGATCGCCCAGGTGAACCGCAATATGCCCAGGGTGCACGGCAACGGCATCATCCATGTGTCCGCCATCGATGCAATGGTTGAGTGTAACGACCCGATCTTCGAGATTGTACCGTCTGCCCCTTCCCCGATTGAGTTAAAAATCGGCAATTTTATCGCCGAACTGGTTGAAGATGGCGCGACCCTGCAGACTGGCATAGGCGGCGTTCCCGATGCGGCCCTCAGGGCGCTGCGCGGCCACAAGGATCTCGGCGTGCATACCGAGATGTTTTCCGATGGCGTGATGGAACTGGTTGAATGCGGCGCGGTGACCGGGCGCAATAAATTCAAGCAGTGGGGCAAAATTGTGGCGGGATTCTGCATCGGCTCCCGGGCGCTCTACGATTTTGTTGACGATAACCCGCTGATAGAGATGCGCGATATTTCCTACGTTAACGATACGTCCATCATTCGTACCAATCCCAAGGTGACCGCTATCAACAGCGCGCTGGAGGTGGATATCACCGGCCAGGTGTGTGCCGACTCGCTCGGCAGTACCCAGTACTCCGGGGTGGGCGGGCAGATCGATTTTATCCGCGGCGCGGCCCTGTCCAGAGGGCGGCAAGCCGATCATAGCGCTCAACTCCGTCACCAGCCGGGGCCAGTCCAGGATCGTCTCCCAGCTCAAGCCCGGCGCCAGCGTCACCACCAGCAGGGCCCATGTGCATTATGTGGTCACTGAATATGGGGTTGCCTACCTGTACGGCAAGAACCTGCGCCAGCGCGCATCGGCACTGATCGACATCGCCCACCCCGAGCACCGGGAGCAGCTCGAACGGGACGCCTTTGCTGTGTTTCATCGGCACTAGGTTGATCAGGGAGCACCGGCAAAAACGCCACCACAGGGCATGGCGTAGACAGGCCAGAATATCTGGCAGTGGCTGGGCGGTATGCAAAAGGGCACGGTCTGGGGACGCAGCAGTCATCCCGCACCCGATATATATAGTTTTCGCGCCGCACAAAAATGATTAGGATTGTTTGCACAGCCTCTCATGGCGGGGAGAAAGTCTAGCAGGATTATCGGGGAGTATAGTAATGCCTGAAGAAATTAAAGCCGTACTATTTGATTTCGGCGGCGTCTTTACCGATTCGCCGTTTCATGCCGTACACGCTTTCGGCGAGGACCTGGGCATCGGGGCCCGCGAGGTCACCGGCATCGTATTCGGTTCGTACGAGAACGATGGCGATCACCCCTGGCACCAGCTGGAGCGGGGTGAGATCACGCTGGAAAACGCACGCGAGCAGATTCTGGAACTGGGCCTGGAGCGCGACGTGCGCGTCGACATCTATGAGCTGTTCGCCACCATGGCAGGCAACAACGCCGGCGCGGACGCCAGGCAGCCTTTGGTAGAGCGGGTCAGGTCGCTCAAGCAGGAGGGCTACGCGACAGGCATCATCACCAATAATGTCCTTGAGTTTGGCGAAGGGTGGCGTGCATTGATTCCGGTCGATGAGCTGTTCGACTTTGTAGTGGATTCCAGCAGCGTGGGCGTGCGTAAACCCGACCCGCGTATTTTTGAGATTGCGTTGGAGCGCCTGGGTGACATTACACCCGCGCAGGTCGTCTTTCTGGATGACTACCAGGCCAATGTCGACGCTGCACGTGCACTGGGCTTGCAGGCCATTACCGTTGGAACGGACCTGCACGCTGTCATCGGCCAGCTGGATGACCTGTTGGGGCGTTGAAGGGGGAAACATCACCTTCAATGTTGACGGTGCAAACTATTTGCACTTACTTTGGCGCTCTCTTTTTAAGGCCTGTCAGTTGGCTAACATCCCTATCAAGCCATTGAGAATAATTATGAATTTATTGCGCCCGGGCATTGCCCTACTGTTGTCTCACCCTCATCGCCTGTAGCGACGGAAATAATGGCGGCTCCAGCATCGGGGCTGAAGAGATTCGCCCACAGCTGGACCTGGTATCCACAGAACCTCCCATCGAGTTACCCGGCATCAGTGCCAGCTACAGCGCTGACGTGCGCTATGGCGATGCCGAGCGCAATGTACTGGATATCTATCTACCCGAGAGTGACCAACCCACGCCCTTGGTCATTTTTTTCCATGGCGGCGCTTATTATCTGGGTGACAAGAGCGATATCAGCGCCGATGACATTCGCGCGTTTCTCGAGGCAGGCATTGCCATTGCAACGATCAACTACTCCTTCATCGACATTAATCCACCGTATGACGATGTCGGCGTGATCAAGCCACTGGAGGACAGCGCCAGGGCTCTGCAGTTTTTACGCTACCACCACCAGAGCCTGAACCTGGATCCGGAACAGGTAGCCTCCTACGGCATCTCTGCAGGAGCGAGCACCAGTTTGTGGTTGGGAACTCACGATGACCTGGCCGACCCCGACAATGCCGACCCGGTGCTCAGGGAGTCCAGCCGGTTGAAAGCAGTGGCAGCCCTGTTCACCCAGGGCACACTCAATTTCCTGCGCTGGGAGGAGATTTTGGCCCCTGTGGTAGAGCCGATTCTCGGGACTACGGACGTTCTCACGGTTGCAACCACGCTGGGTGCGGGGCCCCTGTCTGTTCGCCGCCACTGGCACAGACAATGTGGAAGAGGTGATAGCGCCGGAAAAGCAGCCCTATCTGGAAAATATAGATGCCTTGGGCCTGATGGATGCCGGTGATGCACCTATTTATGCGTATAACGATTCAACCATCTTTGCAGGCAATCTGGTCAATCTCTTCCTGCACCATGCACTGCATGTGCTTGCCTTATTTGACAGAGCACAGGAGGTGGGTTTGGAAAATGTGATGTACGCTATCGACCCGCAATTTCCACTGACCGACCCCTCCGGTGAGGACCATATCTCGTTTCTGAAGCGACATATTCAGTAAGAAGGTACAAGTCTTCGTATGGGCTGCCGCTGCGTAGATCAGCGGTGTGCGTTGCCTTTCACACCAGACGTACCTGAAGTGTCTCACTGCCAAATACAATGGTATCGCCGGTTACAATCTTTTTGCGTTTTTGAGTCTCGACTGCACCGTTCACCGCCACCTGACCGTCTGCAATAGCCAATTTCGCTTCAGCGCCGCTGGCAGCCAGGCCTTCAAACTTGAGAATTTTGTAGAGCTCGACTGGCTCTCGTGTAATACCTACAATTCTCATGGATGACTCCCTGGGGTGCATTTGTGGTTCAGTGGCATGGGCCAAGCGGTGGTTGAATACGGGAACTTCATGCAGTCCCTTGCAATTTCGCTAGTCATTATCTGGAATTTTGCCAGCCTCCAGAAAGGTAGTTTTTTTGTAACTTTTTGGGGTTTAGTGCGGTGTCTCCCCTCTCTGCCTCGGCTACAATGATTCTTGCAATAAAGAAGAGACACAATAGCGTGAAGGGCGTACTGGCATTTTTCGTGTGTGTACTATCGCTTTCCGCCGCGCAGGCCGCGACGGACAGCGGCCCAACTGTTTTAACCAATATCCCGGAGGGACAGGAAGCCAATCCACAGCAACCGGAGATCAGAATCTTTAAATACACGAATAAGTCCGGTGTGCGGTCGTATTCCGACCGGGCCCCTATGGGCATCAAGTATGAGATTATGAAATTCGACTGTTTCGCCTGCAACCCAAAATCTACAATCGACTGGAACAATATCCCGCTGCAGCTAAACGCATTTCAGACCGCGATAAACTCTTCCGCGAAAAAGTATCGCGTAGATCCAGCGCTGGTGCGTGCGGTTATTCACGCCGAATCCGCCTTCAGGCCTGGGGCCAAGTCAAACAAAGGCGCACTCGGCTTAATGCAATTAATGCCAGGTACAGCAAGGGATATGGGTGTGGTAAACGTCATGTCTCCTGAAGACAATATCCAGGGCGGAGTACGCTATCTGGCCTGGTTGCTTGAGCAAAACCGCGGTAATACCATGCTTGCGACCGCTGCCTACAACGCCGGACCTAATGCAGTGAAGCGCTATAACGGAATGCCACCGTTTGAGGAAACCCAGACCTACGTAAAACGAGTAAAGATTCTACATGATCGTTACAAAAAAGCGTTGAACAAGACCTTTAGTGGGCGAGTGGTATCTCAAGCCGAAACCTAGTGAGCTCCTGATCAAGCCGACCGCTTCAGCTGGCTTCCTTTTGCTGTGCTACTTTTTCATTACACTCTTTGGAGCCGTCGGCTCGCCACGAGTAGTGTCGATACTTGCTCGTGTCATATACCATGCCGGGACATACCGCATCCATGACGCCGTCACGATTAAGATCGTAAGGTGAATAGTGCGCCATGGGCTGTGTTGAACAGCCAGCCAGGGTTAACAATGCCAATGATATAAACGTAATGCGCATTTGTAGAATCTCCATTGTGCGTCGGTGGCTTAAAGACTAGTACAATTTTTGAGATTAGGCCACCGTAAACTTGTTTCGCTTTATGCGAGCTTTTTCCGGTACCCGGTTCAGTTTTGCTTTACCAATGCCTGTAAGTAATGAGGTGGCACTCATACCATGAGTTGTAACTGTTGGGATTTCAAAATTGCCTTAGCGCGGCTATTGACGTGCAGTAACTGGTAGATTTTATGCAAGTGCGTTTTCACTGTGCCCTCGGCCATGCCCAGTCGTTTGGCGATAACCCTGTTGGGCATGCCTTGCAGAAGTTGCTCGAAAACCTCCTGCTGCTTCGGTGTAAATTGAGGTCGTTCATTTGCCGGATGCGACTCGAGATCCGTGGGCTCTGACAGACTGAAACCCAGCCGTTGCGCCGCCGAAGGAGGGATGTAGATCCCTCCTTCCAGCACCACCCGAATGGCGTTGACGAATATCTGCATCGGAGAGTTTTTGGAAACGAAACCATGGACACCATGTTCAAAGCACTGGATGATGGTGTCAACATCATCACTGGCCGAGAAGACTAAAATCGGAATATCCGGGTACCGCTCGCGCATAAACGCCATGCCACCTGACCCGGAAATGTCGGTCAGGCTCAGGTCAAGGATCAGCAGTTGGAAATCACAATCTCGCTCCAGCTTTTCGTTCAGTTCCTGGAAGCAGTTGGCGGTCTCTACCTCTTCAAATACGCTGAGGGCGAGTAGCGATGTCACGAGAGCATTCCGAACAATCGGATGATCATCAACGACGATGGCGCGGGGTTCTATCACGTTTCCCAATTCTCCATTCTCCAGCGGCCTGTCTTTATACTACCGATTCTTTGAGTAAAAAAGTAGAAGCAATCTCGTCTGGTGCATTTTCGTGTTGAATGAGGGCTCTATCTGTACACTCAAAGTGCTAGAGAGTGTATCGAAAAAGCATATCTTGTTATGAGACCGATCTCGCCAACGGATAAGGGCGCTATTTCATGTTCAAACTGGTCTTACCGCAGTCATTTAAACAATGCAGCCGAGGCCGAAGAGTAAGAATACGCAAGCAAGGCCCGCATATAGACCAAATCTAGCGGCTTTATCAAACGACGAATTCCCCAGCCATTCGCTATTGGCTCGGGCTATTTGATGTGAGTTCATTAGAAAGTACCCCTCTAAGTGAAACCTATACCATCATGTTCTACGCACCATACCAATAAAAATGACCATCTATTGCTGACATAATAGTGAACATTTCCAGGTTTCACACTATCCCTAATGGGCTAAACTAAAGATTAGCCAGTGATGTATGGCGAGATCAGCTACACTGTGAAGTTGATCAACTGTCTGTAACGGACAATTCGGAGAGCGACGCGCTTCACATGCCATCAATCGAAGTTCAGCAGCTAAGCAAACGCTTCGATAATAGCGCACGCACAGTTTTTTCAGAATTGTCCTTTACCCTATCCAGTGACGAGAGTCTCTGCCTGCTTGGCCCTTCCGGTTGTGGGAAAACCACACTTTTACGCCTGTTGATGGGTCTTGAGCAACCCAGTAGTGGTACGATTCACATCGTGCCCCAACAGGGCATCCAAATGAGCTACGTATTCCAGGAACCTCGTCTGGTACCGTGGCGTACTTGTCTCGAAAATGTACTTTTGCCGCTCGAATTGACTTCGCAAAATAATTCCAGTGCACGGACTCGTGCGCTCGAACTACTGCAACAACTGGGTCTGGCCGATCGGCTGAAGCATTTTCCGCATGAGCTAAGTGGCGGCATGCAAATGCGTGTTGCATTGGCGCGCGCGTTGATCACCCAACCGAAAATTGTACTCCTCGACGAGCCTTTCGCGGCACTCGATGAGCGCTCCCGCTTTCGCATGCAGGATATATTGCTTGAGCTGAAGGCAGGAATGAACCTGCAGTATGTTTTCGTCACACACTCGATCTCAGAGGCGGTATACCTCGGAGACCGAATTCTGCTAATGGATAACACAGGCCGCGCCAAGGACTGCCGTGACAATCACATTTGGCGAGCGCAATCAATCGCTAAAATTGACACCAGCATTTAACGCGGTGGTGCAAACGTACGCACAACTATTTGGCGAAATGGAACACAGCATGTTCGAATCTGGATGTCTGCGAGGCGCCGAGATGAACCTGGTGTAAGAGGCTGGCTCGCAGACAAACTCCCGGCGTGGATCTTTGTCGCTCTGTTATTGTCAATTTGGCAATGGGTTGTCGCGCAGCAATGGGTAGCGTCGTACCTGCTGCCCTCGCCGCTACAGATTTTTCATACCACGGTGGAATTGTGGCCAGAAATCTTCGCGGCAACCCTGAGCACCGCGCAGTCCATCAGTTGGGGACTGGGATTGAGTGTACTGATCGGTATTACGCTGGCGCTGTTGTTCTTTGCCATTCCAATTGCTCGTCGCGCCATACTGCCTTTTTGTATTTTCTTTCAAACCGTACCGATAATCTCGATCGCGCCCCTACTTGTAATCTGGTTCGGCTTTGGCCAGCCGACGGTCAGGGCATCGGCTTTTATTGTGTCGTTGTTTCCAATACTCGCCAATACGTTGACTGGACTTCAGGAGACAGACCCCCAACTAAAAGAGCTATTTAAGCTGTATAAGCCATCGGTATGGCAGCTAATATTTAAATTACAGATACCGTCAGCGATCCCCTATATGCTTACCGGAATAAAAATCTCCGCCGGACTCGCCGTTATCGGAGCGATAGTTGGAGAGTTTATCGCCGGCGGAGGACTCGGCAGCCTGATCGATGCCGCCCGCACTCAGCAACGCGTCGATCTTGTGTTCAGCGGAGTAATAATGTCGAGCGGATTGGCATTGGTACTTGTTTTTTTCATCGAAGTCAGCAGCCGTATACTATTACGTGGTCGACCCTACTTGAGGAAGTTGTAATGCGCACATTGCTCGAGTCTGTTGCTAAGCGTGCTGTGGAGCGCTCAGTTGTTGGCGCAATCAGATTTGCCGGCACAGCCGTTAGTGCTGGCGCTGAACTGGAAGCCAGAGCCGCAATTTGGCGGCTTCTATGCCGCGCAGGTGGCAGGTTATTATGAACAGAACAACCTCGACGTAAAAATTATTGAGGGCGGTTCCGGCACGCCAACCATTCAAATGCTGCTGGCCGGTAAAGTTGACTACGCGATTGTGTCAGCCGATGAAGTGATCATAGCGCATGCGCGTGGTGGCAGTGATATCGTCGCTGTATTCGCAACCTACCAAATCAATCCGCAAGGCATTATGACGCACGCGAAGAGAGGCTTTAAATCGATCGAAGAGGTCATGCACAGCGATGGTGTTCTATTGTGGCAGTCTGGCCTGCCGTATGCGCAATATCTTAAGAAGAAGTACGCACCACTTACCGTAATGACGGCACCGTATCTAGGGGGCATCGGCAACTTTCAAAACGACCCTAATGTCGCGCAGCAATGTTTTATTACCAGCGAGCCGCTGACCGCAGCCGCGGCTGGCCTTGACGTCAAGACATTTCTGGTCGCCGACAGCGGCTACAACCCTTATACCTCAGTGTTGGTTACCAGTCGGGGACGTTGGCAAAAATCACCTGCTGAGGTTAAGAGTATGGTCGATGCAGTGCGCAGTGGCTGGAACAGTTATTTGCAGGATCCTGCGAGCACCAATACAGCGATGCTGGACACTCAACAAGGCTATGTCAGCGCAAACCTTTGCGCAGAGTGCGCAGGCACAGCAGGCGCTGATCAAAACCAGCACAACCGAACGAGTCGGTGAAATGACACTGGGAACGCTGGCAGACGCTTGCGGATCAGCTGCTGGATATAAAAGTAATTCAGCAGCCAGTGGCTGTTGGCGACCTGTTTGTAAGTTTATGAGCTGAAAATTTCGGTGGATAACGGCATTAGCTTGGTTGGTGTAACGCCATACACGCAGCGCGGTAGCAGCGTCAATGATAGAGGGAAAGATTGTCAATCGGTGACTTGTTTCAAGGATCGCCAGGCCCACACCGCAAAGGCAGGAGGAGTAATCAGTATGGTGGGAAGAGTGGAGTAAAAGGGTTCCGGTGTTCCCTTCAGGCTATGCATCAGAAAGGTCAGGCCAATGGCGACGGCAGACGGTAATAAAATTGCCAGAGGCCAGGCGATGACCATGGGTCTTACCTGATTGATAAGGTTTTCACACAACCTTACGATAAAACCAGAAGCCAAAAAAGTATAAGTGGCCTGCTTCAATGCAGCGGGCAGGGCGGACAAAGCGCCGTGGGAAAAGTTAATGGCGTAAACTACCAAGCCGAGAAACAGCGCCGCTTTCCAGGCTGTACTCACATCCACATACTTGAGAAAAAATGCTTTCATCGGCCAAGACAGGGTTCAGGCAGCTCCTGTGTTTTATTCCAAAGATATCATCCAGGTTGCACTTGACCGTACACCTGGTGCGCGCCTTCCCAAATCATGGCTCCTGCAATATAAAATACTACTAACAATCCAATGTAGGCTATCCAATGATATCGCTTTAGCAAATTAGCTATAAAAGTAGATGCCCATGCCATCAAGGCGACCGACAGACACAGTCCAACGACTAAAACCCAAGTATGATGCCTGGCCGCCCCAGCGACAGCCAGCACGTTATCCAGTGACATGGAAACATCTGCCAAAACAATCTGAAATACAGCCCCGCGAAATGTTTTCGGATGAGGGACAGCACTAGTTGCTGGGTCATCGTCGTCAGTTTTCTTTCGCGCCTGGTCTATTTCACGCCACAACTTCCAACCGACCCATAACAGCAGCAAGCCGCCAGCGAAAATCAATCCAGTAACTGCAAGTAACTGCAGTGCAACAAAGGAAAACAGAATCCGTAATATCGTAGCCGCCAGAATCCCGATCAGGATTACCTTTTTCCGATACTCCAGCGGCACCGACGCTGCAACCAGGCCGACAACTATTGCGTTGTCCCCGGCAAGCACGAGATCCACGATAATTACCTGGAGTAACGCATGTATCCCGGAGTCAGAGTAAATAAGCATAAACTCTATTCTTTAACCCACTCTACAAATTTTATTGGCGCGAGCGTCCCAGGATGCCGCCCAGTGATTCCTGGATATCCGCTGGCAGCACGATGGTCTTGGCATTTTCCGATTCGGCAAGTTTGCCCATCGCCGCCAGATAGCGTTCGCCGAGCATGTATCGCATCGGCGCGTCCTCACTGCCGATCGCCACGGCCACTCGACGTATGGCTTCAGCGCTGGCTTCCGCCAGGGTTACCTGGGCTTCGGCATCGCGCCGCGCAGCCTCCAGGCGCGCCTCGGCCTGGAGAATGGTGGATTGCTTGGTCCCTTCGGCCATGGTGACCATGGCTTTACGCTCTCGTTCGGCGGATGCCTGCGCTTCCATCGCTTTGATCATCGAAGGCGATGGCTTAATATCCTGAATCTCTACAGACTTGACGGTTAATCCCCAGTCGATGGCTTCATCAGCGATGCTTTCGCGCAGCTGTGCCTTGATGGAATCGCGACTGGTCAGTGCCTGATCAAGATCCATGTCGCCGGTTATAGAACGCAATGTGGTCATGATCATGTTGCGGATCGCCTCGGAGAAGTCAGTTACGCCGTACACTGCTTTGATGGGGTCTGTAATCTTGATGAAGGCGATTGCATTGATCAGGATTACCGCGTTGTCGCGGGTAATCACTTCCTGCTCCTGCACGTCGAGGATAATGTCCTTGGTTACCAGTTTGTAGACGACCTGGTCGATGTAGGGAATGATGATATTGAGCCCCGGGTGCAGGGTGGCGCTGTATTTGCCGAGTCGCTCGACGATCCATTCCGTGCCCTGGGGAACAATGCGAACACCTTTGGCCAGCGTAACGACGGCAAAAATTATCAACGCAATGACAAAAATGATTCCAGCATCCATAGCAGACTCCATCAGATTTTTCCTACTTTCAAAAAGCTGCCTTCAATGGCAAGTACCTTGACCCGTGCACCGGCCAGAATAGTTTCATCGGCCATGCATGGCCAGACATCAGAGCCCAACATCGGCTTCTGGAAACGTACCTCGCCGTTCTGAAACGGCGCCACTTCGTGCGTCAGCAGGCCGATCTCGCCGATCAGGTTGTAATCCGACATGCCGACTCGAGTCTTATGAATATTTGGCTTGAAGATCTTGAACCAAAGTCCGACCAGCGAGATCGATACTACCAGCCACACTGACAATTGAACGGTAGTACTACACTGCGGCAAAATAGCCACGACCAGAGCGACTGCCAGCGCGCCCAGTCCGAACCAGATTAGCACGAAGGCCGGCACGGCCAGCTCAGCCAGAACCAGGACAATGCCGGCAACGGCCCACTGCCACCACTCTATTTCCATTATGCCGATTCCTCTATCTATGGTTCGGATTGACCACACATCACCATAGGCGTATTAAAATAGCAGTATTCACAGGGAAAGTCTGTGCAATGGCACTGACAAGCCGAAGACCCGGACCGCCGCAATGCGCTACTTCACAGGACTACTAGCGTCTTTCTGCCATCAGGCGCTGGAATTCGCTGTTATCTCTCAAAACCTGACGGCCGGCTGCAATCAAGTGGTCAACTGCCTCGTCGGTGAGCACGAATGACGTCGGCAATGCTTTCAGATAGTCACGTTCCTCAGGATCCTCGATTTCACTGAAGTTAACCTCGACGAAGTGAAAAGACACGCCCTTACATTCACTATTATCGATTGAGTTCGTGCCCTTGGCTTTTGTGGCATCACTCCCTGGGCCACACCTGGCCGCATAAGCCTGCTGCTCCCATTCTGCCAGCCGATCCTTGAGCAGGGCAACGGTTTCGAAACTGTAGCGCTGCAATGGTACCGATGTAGCTGCGCCGAGCGAAGCGGCAAATGTGGGCGTTTGCATCCGGCGGCTGGATTCTACATCCAATGCAGTTTCGGCATTGACCAGAATGACAACCACGTGGCGCGTGTCCTTCATGCCCATTGCATCCAGTGTTTCCATAACACCATCGTGGCGCATGACGCTATCCAGTATAGTTCGCAGGCCGAGGTTATCAGCCAGACCGCCGTCGAACAGGTGTAAGTAGGGATGATCTTCCCGGTCATTCAGCGCCATCATGCTGGAAGCGAGGTTGTAAAGCCGACTGGTGCGGTCTGGACTGCTCAACGCTTGCTCGGCCCACAACGGAGCCTGCCAACCACATTCCCCGGCGCGGTTCGTTATGGTGAGTGGGCTGAACAGGAGGGGCACGGCAGAGGAGGCGGTGACGGCTCTGGCCACCGGCATTGGCGCCAGGTCTGTGCAAATGATGTCGGCGTAATTCTGCGTGAACTGAAAGCGAGTGCCAATCGTCATTTCGGTGGCATTGATAATCACAAACGGCCCATTGGCCCGATTCAGGTCGCTAAAAGTGGCGTTGTTAAAGATAGTGTCATCGTACAATTCCGTGGCCATATCCGCCCGCGTATAGTAGGGTGACAGCAAGCGCGACCAATTTAGTGGATTCAGCACCTGGCTGGTGAGCTCTCCCTGTACGTCACGACGCAGAAATACCTGCTCGTAGTCCTCGAAAATGCGGTTTCCATACAGACCAAAATAGGCGGCGGTAAAACTGCCTCCGGAAACGGCGGATATAACATCGATCTCCTGCGACAAGGCGCGTTTCTGATCATCTTCACCGATGTAGGATTCTGATAACTCCTTCAATACGCCATAGGAAAAAGCAGCGGCCCGGGTACCTCCGCCTGAAAATGCCATTAACACTAAGAGCCTGGCTGTGATTGTCGGCCTTATGTTCCATATTCTGGATAAGGTAGCCCTGATCACGATCAACCTGTGCCAGGGGTGGATTTACGGGATAGGTTGCGGTGCACCCTGCAAGGAATAGCAGAAAGGAGGTCAGGGGAATCAGCCGGCTACCAGAAAAAAAACGGATTTCCCCCCGTACATGACTGATCAACCATTCTGTAAGCGTCATTTGCTAACGTCCTCGCGTTGACTTTGGAGAAGAATTGTTTATTCTAAGAAAGATACAGGTGCATTGTGCCAGAATACGGAGTGTTTGCGGGAGTATAGTGGGGCTAGAAGAGCCTTGTCGCAGGGCTACTCGACTGCGGCCACATAGGTGTCGACCACTTGGTCAATCTCTACAGAAAGCGCCTCTTGCGCTCGCGCTAACCAGTCAGGGCGCAGTAAGCCGCTCAGCGGCTGCGCGACGAGTCCGAGTTCGTCCAGCGCGTGACGTAGCTGATCGCAAATTGCGGCCACGGCGTGGGGCGCTGAGTGGGACGCCGCGCCACGGCAAGTGGGTGCGCCACAGCGGCAATCGAATCCTTCGCTGGGGCGCATATAGAGGGTTGCGTAATCATTGGTGAGCTGCTCGCCAACCTCGATGTCGCGCAGCGCCACCTCAAACCAAAATTCACTGCCGCCACAGTTGGGCTCGCAGGAGTGATTCATATAGCGTCCAAGGTCCCAGCACAACACGCGCCAGCCCCGCCCATCGTGGAAGGTCCAGCGGTCAATCAGGTCGTCGTAGCTGGCGGGCAGGGCATTCATCTGGGCACCGTTTAAGGTGAGATCCAGATCATCCAGTACCCAGGTAATGGTGCCGCGCGGAATGCGCCGAGTGGCAATGACCCCGCTGCCGACGACTCCATCAATAGTGACGAGTCGCGTGTCAGGATGGATCATCGAGCGCGATGCCCAGCGGCGACCAGCAATTCAGGAGGTGTTTCGACGATGTGGAAGTCGCGGGCGGAGGGTACCAATGCGCCTCGCCCTCCCTGCATCGCTTCTACCAGTGGCAGATCGCGCGCGCCCAGTCTGGCATAGGGCAAAAGCGGCTGCGCGACTGTGTGAGAGAGGGCGAATGCACTTGATGCCTCCTTGTCCCACCGTTCGAAGTGTCGCTCGGAATCGTCGCGCCGTATTGTGCCGCGGCAGCTGGGGGCGCCACAATAACAGGTCATCGGTTCGAACAAGTTCAGCGTGCCGTACTCGCAGGTGAGTTCCTCGCCCGGCGCGATATCGCGGATAGCCACCTCAAAAGCATCGCCCACCCCACGGCTCGTAGGCTCGCAGCTGTGGTTCATGTAGCGGCCGAAATCCCAGCAAAACACGAAGTTGCCATCAGCCGCCTGATACGCATATCGGTCGACGACAGTGCGCAACATGGGCTGTAGTGCACCCACTTCGCCCGCCGTCAGAATACGATCAAAGTGGTCGAGAACCCAGAGAAAAGTGCCACGCGGAATGTGCTCCGTCGCGAACACACCGTAACCCACCTCTGGCGAGATAAAACGCAATTCACTGCTTGGATGGATCACCCCTGCACTACCCCCGAAAAATCGGCCGACGGCCTTGTTATGGTTTGTTTTGGGCGAAGTATATGCATTATTAAAGGCGTATTGCAAAAGAAAAACAGTGTGCATCATACCAATCTACTTTGCGGCGTGGCTGGGTGCCGTGCCGGTTTGTAACGTTATGATTTTTTGAAGAAATTTCAGGCTATATCAGTCTTGGGCGGGCGCGTAGTTGAGGCTGTTGAGCAGGTTGGGAGCCGGGCCTGCTCATCGAGCTTTCGAATTTGGAGGGGTTCTGGAAAGTGAACACCCCGTGTGGCTCGAGTATTGTCGTTTTGCCGGGAATCTGAATAGATCAAAAAATAATCAAATCTTCAGGCGCACTGGCCCCTGGACGATAGGCGAAACTGGTTGCCTGCGACCAGCGTCCGTAATCTAATTCACGCTAAGAAGTAAATTTGAAGATCCGATTTTTATGCCTGCAATGCGTTTGTCAGAGCGATGAGACCCATCTTGGGAACTGTGATTCTTACCCTGATCACGGGATTGACCTGTGCATGTGACTTCAACTCACACTCTTCAAACAATAGCGACGAAACGGATAGCGTAACGCAGCAGATAACCGGAACAATCGATGTTCAGCCCCAACCCTTCAGACTACAGCTGAATTCGGGCGGAAAAATCCTGGTGCAACAGTGTGGTCCGATTCAGATAAGTAGGCCCGATGGCAGTGTCGATGAACTGCTGGCATTGCTCGGGGAGCGTACAGAAGAACATAGCACCATCTATGACGTTGCAACCCAGTCCGGGGAGAAGGTAACAATTGCTGTATCTACCACGGATGATTCGAGTTTTAGAGTCTCTCTAGCTAGTTCAAATATGACAGCCGCATCGGTTGGGCTGTGCCTGGAATCGGGAGAGCTGATCTACGGATTAACTGAGCGATTGAGAGACTCCGCTGTCCTGAATCCGGTACTGCATGGACCGATGGTGGAAGACTTCAGTCCCGACGCTGTCTCCTCGCTGAACCGCCGCGGTGAGATTGTGGAAATGTTTGTGCGTCCAACGGTCTCGCTGTACGCGCCTTTCTACCATTCCTCCAGAGGTTATGGTCTATGGGTAGAAGGCAGCCATCCAGGTGTATTCGATGTAGGGGCGAGCATTGGCGATGAACTGCGGTTTCGCATGGAGACCACGGAAGATCGGGGCCTGTCTTTCCACCTGTTTTTAGGGCCGCAGCACCAGCAAATACTGAAGAGTTACTACGAGAAAGCGGGCTATCCCATCCGCGTTCCCGACTGGGCCTTTCAGCACTGGCGGTGGCGAGATGAATTGTCAGTGGGAACCCCCGGCACACTTGATGGGTATGAGGTTAACGCGGAAATCGCCGAAGATATTTTAATGTATGAACGTTTTGCTATCCCGTCCGGCGTCTATTTGTTTGACCGACCCTATCTGGTTGGGGCACAGGATCCTGACTCCGAGGGTTTTCACACTTTCGAATGGGATCACGAGCGGCTCCCTAATATTGATGCCACACTGGACTCGTTGCGCTTGCGTGGATTCAGGCTTGCCGTCTGGAGCGCAGCCTGGGCGCGCAACAACGGCGCGGGTAGTAATGGCGCTGAGGCCGCTGCATTGGGCTACCAGGCTCCGGGCAACAGCCGCGTCATAGACTTAACCAACCCTGATGCCTACCAGTGGTGGCGACTGAAGCTGGAAACTTTTCTGAGTGAATACAATGTGAGTGCAATTAAACTGGATCGCGGTGAGGAGTACGTCCCGAGCTCCACAGCAGATATCTACCATGATGGTCGTGGCGGGAGAGAAGTCCACAACGATTATCCGGTGCTCCAGGCACAGGTCCATCACGATGCGTTAAAAAACGCCACCGGAAACGACTTTTTAGTCCTGGCTCGCGCCGGATACAGCGGCTCCCAGCAATGGGCCGCCAGCTGGGGCGGTGATGATGTCGGCACGGAACTCGGTCTGCGCAGCGCCATAGTTAAACTCCAGCGCGCCGGATTTATTGGCTTCCCCACCTGGGGTTCAGATACAGGAGGCTACTACTCCTTTAACAATCGAGAAGTCTTTGCGCGCTGGCTACAGTTCAGCGCGCTGACTCCCATCATGGAAATTGGCGGCACAGGCTCCCACGCCCCCTGGAATATGCCCACCGAACCCAAATTTGATACTGAACTCATCGAGATATATGCGCGCTATGTAAAATTGCACCACGCGCTGATCCCTTACACTGCCGCCCAGGCCGACCTGGCCAGTACAGAGGGACTCCCAATCGCTCGCGCAATGATTTTCGATTTTCCCAACGACGCCAGATTTGCTGACAGCTGGGACCAGTACATGTACGGTCCGGATCTGCTGGTAGCACCGATCTGGCAAATTGGTTCCCGGGAGCGACAAGTCCTGATTCCGGAAGGCGTGTGGAAGCTTTATTGGGACCAGTCCCAATCATGGACGGGTCCCGCCACTATCACCATCCCCGCTACACTGGACACGCTCCCTCTCTTTATACGAGAGGGAGCCACAGTTATTCACTAAATGGGTGATTGCAACTCAACGCTGATTAGAGGTCTAAGCTGTCTGAATCTTTCAGCGCACAACAAAACGGAGAAATCTCCATGAGTAACAACGTTGCAGAGATGACCAGCAGACACTTGCGGCCCGCAGAACAGCCCATCACAGAGAGTGATGAGTTTATCGAACATGTCCTGCAGTATGCCGGGGTTCCGGCGCTCATGATGTCCATGATACATATGACGGGTGATGCCAGCCTGCTTGATGGACCTATTCAACCCAGGTCCGCGATCCTCGGTGAGATTCAGGGCTTCCTGCCACAGGATCAGCAGGATGAAGTGCGTCGTCAGGCTTTTCAGGTAGTCAGGCAATTTCGCGATAATCAGTGTCGGCTGCCGCCGCTGCCGGATGCGGCGACCATCCGTCGCATGATGAGTTTTGTGGTAGGAGAGCAGGTACCCGAAGAGTACGTGCCGATGATGCTGGAGGAGATGAACTTAAGCGGTGAGGACAGTCGCGCCCTGCACTGGTCCGAGACCATAACGCCAGAGCAGCGGCAGCAATTCCCCGTGGTGGTGATCGGCGCTGGCGTCGGCGGCATTCTGGCGGGCATACGACTGCGCGAAGAAGGCATTCCGTTTTGCATAGTCGAGAAAAATGCTGACGTCGGAGGCACCTGGTATGAGAACACCTATCCAGGTGCTCGCGTAGATACGCCGAACTACTTCTACTGTTACTCTTTTGAGCCCAACCATGACTGGAGCCAGTACTACTCCGCGCAACCAGAGCTACAGGCCTACCTGAAACGCTGCTGTGACGAGTACCAGGTCAGCGAGCAGCTACAACTCAACACCACAGTTACTGATGTTGTTTTTGATGAAACCGGGAAATTCTGGCGTGTACATGTGCAACGCCAGGACGGCTCTAACGACGTCATTACCGCAAAGGCTGTGATCAGTGCCGTCGGTCAGTTAAACCACCCGAAGATACCCGATTTTCCTGGTCGCGGTGATTTCAATGGCCCGCAGTTTCATTCCGCAGAGTATCAGCATGAGCACGACCTGCGTGGGAAACGGGTGGCCGTGATCGGTACCGGCGCCAGCGCCTTCCAGTTGGTACCGGCGATTGTCGGGCAGGTAGCCGAGATAAAGGTATTCCAGCGCTCTCCGGTGTGGATGTTTCCCAACCCGGACTACCACGCGAAGGTTCCCGAGGAGGTCAAGTGGCTACTCAAGCATTTGCCCTACTATGCCCGCTGGTACCGCTTCCTGCTGTTCTGGCCAGCCAGCGATGGCCTGCTACCATCACTGGTTACTGACCCCGACTGGCCACACCAGGAGCGTTCGGTGTGCCAGCTCAATGATCGGGCGCGACAGAACATGACCGCATGGATGGACAGTCAATTATCGGGTAACCCACAGCTGCGGGACAAGGTTGTGCCCACCTATCCGCCATTCGTCAAACGCATGCTGCAGGACAACGGCAGTTGGCTGCGCGCCTTGCAGCAGGACAACGCGGCGCTGATTACTGATCCTATCAGCCGCATCGAACCGCATGGGATCGTCTGCGGTGACACTTTGCATGAGGTCGATATCATAATTTACGCCACCGGGTTCGATAATCACCGCTGGCTCTATCCGATCAATGTCGTGGGGCGAGAGGGCAGGGTACTGGCCGAGGAGTGGGGTGACGACCCTCAGGCCAACCTGGGCATCACCGTACCGGGATATCCCAACCTGTTCTGTATCTACGGGCCAGCCACCAACCTGGCCCACGCCGGAAGCCTGGTCTTCAATTCTGAATGCCAGGTGCGCTACATCATGGGCTGTATCGGCGCGGTGCTGCAGAATCACTGTCAATTGATCGAGTGTACAGAAGAGGCCAACACCGACTACAACGAGCGCTTGCAGGACTGGGTTAAAAAACTGGTGTGGGCCCACGACAGCACCAGCAACTGGTACAAGAACAGCCAGGGGAAGGTGACCGCCAACCTGCCCTGGCGCCTGGTGGATTACTGGAAATGGACGCGCCAACCGGACTTGAGCCAGTACACACTGCGTTAAGCGCAGGTCCGGCTCTGTTACAGGCCGCTAATCACCAGGCACAGACTCGGATCACTTTATGCGATGGAGCGCGCAAATCTTGTTGCCGGACGGATCGCGCAGATAGGCGAGGTAGAGTTTTGTAGCGCCGTCACGGACTCCCGGAGGATCTTCGCAGGTGGTACCACCATGCGCGAGGCCGGCTGCGTGCCATGCGTCAGCGGCGGCCGGGCTCGCCGCCGCAAAACCGACAGTGCTGCCATTGCCATGCGATGCTGGCTCTCCGTTAATGGGTTTGCTGATCGAGAAGATGCCGGTTTTGGTGTAGTAGAAGCAACGGCCCTTGTCATCGATCACACCCGGGTCGTGCCCCAGGGCTCCCAGCACGGCATCGTAAAAAACCTTTGATTGTTGAACATCGTTAGCGCCAACCATGATGTGACTAAACATTGCTGCTCTCCTCGTGAGTGGGATTGAAGGACCCCAGTGTATCTGCTACTCGCGCACCCTGACCACTACTTTACCCTCCACCTTGCGTGCCGCAATGTGCTCGATCGCTTTGCCGCCCTCCGCAAAGCTGAACGTCCGATTGCCGACGATTTTGAGTTGTCCGCGCTCCCAGTGGGAGATTAGTTGATTGTGGATGTCGAGCATGAATTGCGGCGAGTAGCCAACCGGCATAGCGCCAACCAGTGAGATATTTTTCGGCAAAGTTTCAGGCAGATTGATGCGCGGCCACTCGCCGCTGGCATAGCCGATGACCACGTAGCGCCCCTCAAATGCCGTGGCTTTGAATCCCGCTCGCCCGGCTTTGCCGCCAACCGGATCGTAGACGACGGAAACGCCTTTCCCGCCGGTGAGCTCCAGTGTCGCCCCGGTGATATCCTGACTGCGATGATCGATGACTGCGTCAGCACCCAGGCCATGGCAAAAGGCCGCTTTGTCGGGGCCTCCCGCCACCGCGATCACATAGGCGCCCCTGGCCTTGGCCAGTTGCACGGCGGCACTGCCAGAACTACCGGATGCCCCGAGGACCAGAACGGAATCTGCGGCGGTGAGTTGCGCACGATGCACCAGGCCGATCCACGCCGTTTGGTAGGGGATAAAGAAGCCGGCAGCCTCCTCGCCACTCATAGCGTCCGGAATGGGTAGCGCCATCTGCGCCATCATCAGGCACTCTTGCGCCAGACCACCACGCCCAATCTGGAACAGGGTGGGACCGAGTACCCGTCGGCCCAGCATGGATGCGTCGACGTCTGCGCCAACAGCAACAATTTCACCGACGGCCTCCTGTGAAGGAGTGAAGGGAAGGGGAGGGACGAGCGGATAGTTGTTCCGGCACATCAGGACATCCGGCAAGCCCAGGCCGGCGACTTCCACCTTAAGCTTGACCTGATGTGGGCCCGGTTCAGGCGCTGCGGCTTCTTCGTGCAGTTTTAGTACATCGGAAGGCTCGCCGAATTCACTGACTATCCATGCGCGCATACAGTGTTCCTCTTGCGACGATCGGGCAGGCCACGTTACGGCTCAGCATTATTTTTGTACAGTATATAAGCGTCTGTGGCTGGCAGTGACTTGGCTTTGGCAACACAGACATAGGTCTGCTGATCGTGAATTTCCAGCTGATCCTCCCTGGTCATCCGCAAGTCGCGCAGCACGCTGCTCTCGTAATTGTAATCAATGGGTACAGGAATCTCTCTACACAATCGCCGATACTCTGTTCTGGCAGGCGTATTATTCTTCTGGCAGGATTCAAGCTCGCTGCCAGTCTTGCCGGAGCAATCTGCAGTCCTGGCGGGAACAACAATGGGAACGACCTGGCAATCCTCATAAACCCGATACCCCGTTGCCAGTAGCTGCTCTTTCATCTGGATCTGCTTATTGATGTTCGCCAGTGATGAACTTCGCTGGCGTGAGGCGCTGGTTGCGCTGCAGACTTTCTCAGCCCGCTCATCCGGACTCATGGCCTGGAAGTCCTCTATTGTTGTACAGGCAGTTGAAAACAGTAGTGGAATAATGACGTACCATGTCTTCACAGCGTTACCTCCGATGCGCTGTGTACCCGGCCCCGGCATTTCATTACAATCTGTTCGACCAGGCACTGCTGGCAGAGAGATAACAGTGATACGTTTAATCCAAAAGATATAATATTTCTTATCTAAAAAAACCGCCATCAGGCGGTTCTCCCGATGCAGCAAGTGTATTCACGATGCGTCCGGAATCAGGCCAGAGGAGGTTGAGTAGCTGGCGAGCGAAAGATTCTCCGTTTTACACGCCGAGAGCTTGAGCTGTCCCCGGCCCATACGCATAAATAAATTGCCCGCTTTTTAGCGTATCGATAATCGGTGCGGCCACCTCGGAGCGCACCGCAGGACAACCCCAGGAGCGGCCCAGACGGCCTAAAGCGGTGACCGCGTCCGGATTCACATAGGGCGCACCATGCATAACGATGTAACGCTGCATGGCCGATTCGTTGAAACCCTTACTCAAACCATGCAACTTCAATGAGTAGCCGTTGCCGCCTTCATAGGTTGCGTCAGTCAGGTATAAACCCAGGCTGGATTGATGACTGCCCTCGCGGTCGGAAAATGCATTGGGAACATCGTCACCGGATCCCTGGCCGTGGGCAACATATTCTTCAAACAACAATTTCTTGTTTTTTAGATCCACCACCCACAGGCGTGGCGTGCGGGAAGGAAGAGTGTAATCAATAATGGCTAAACGGTCTGCTGACCTGCCAACACCATTGTTCTGGGCGCATTTCATCGCCGAGACGGCTTCTGAAATGACAGCGGGTTTTAAATGCGGGGCTAAGTGGCTTATCAGTTTTACATCATCGGCTTTTGCCTGCGCGCACAGAAGTAAGCACAAGGCCATTGCGGGCAACAATCGCATTAATATCCCCTTGGTCAAAAAGTAGTCGTTGTTTTTTTTGCGTAAGCAAACTTGACCGTAGCTGATTCTAAAAGCAAAGCTGAACTAATTCAACAAGATAAGCATGAAACCTAGATTTATTTCTGTGTTTGATCGGCCTCCAGAGCGATTAGTTTCGGGATATCGGACAGCGCCAAGTGGTATCGACCCTGCGTCCACTGCATTCGGCGCGCGACTCCAACTAACTCGTGCATGATCATTTTGCGCCAGGATCGGGCGGCGGTCGGTTGACCGTGAGGATGACGAGTTGCGGAACATTGATCAGTCCCAGGGTATAGGAGCCCTTGATCCACGCCTTTCGTTTGGAATGACTCCAGCTTGGATCCTTTGTAGCAAATGTGTCGTGGTCGGGTGGACCATACTGCTGCTCGAGGTCGCTTGCGATTGCATCCAGGTTTCCTCCTATCGCAATCATAATTCTCGTCAGCTGCGCGGATTCGAGTGGCGCCTCAATGCTAATGAGCGTGACTGGTTGCGAGCCGATCACAGGGCCAGACTGCACCGAAACCGGGTTCCCCACAGCGCCTCCATGACCGGCCTCACTTGCCTGTGGCAGCGTGCATTCCGCGTTGATACTTCTGTCGCCGGCCGCTGTCCTCACCTGCCGCATGCCGCAGACTCCGCCCATCTTCTCAATGGCGGCGCGCGCGTCCGGAAACACCATATCGGGGTGCAGGCCGATGATCTGGTACGGTGCCTGCGCCCGGGCGGCCGTAGCGAAGATGGCAAGCGCCAAGCCTGTCAGATACCAGGTCATTTTCATGGCTTTTTCCTTACAGTCGGTGCAGTCGCGCACATGTCGAACTTACCCATGGCAGCCGACAGGATAAACGACGCAGCCGAAACGGGAAACTGTGCACTGGTTGTACAACTCGCGGGATGAAAATCGTGCGATACCAATTACACTAGCACACTGATCATCTGACAGGGCAATACAATTGCATTCGCAGCGCCTGCCTCCGGCATACATCGGGCTAATTAACAACATTGGCAATCTTCTGGAAAGCGTGCAGGTTGCCAAACCACAGCTGTGCGCAGAGCAGTTGATCAGTCATGCGCAACGCAGAACGGGCTTGCACGACTGGGGTGACGAATCGTTCAGGGCCGGGTTGGTGCAACTCACCACGGCGCTGCAGCAGCAGGCCCAGCTCTCCCAGATCGGCCGCATCGCCGCCTACTTCAATATACTGGATCACTTGTGTGTCCGATTGCGACTGCTTGACTACCGGGCCAGACGGCCCGAGGTGGCTGCCCAGCAGATCAGGCAGCCACTATTTATACTGGGCCTGCCGCGGACAGGGACCACCATACTGCATGAGTTGCTTGCGCAGGACCCGTCGTTCCGCTCACCTGCCAGCTGGGAAGTCTCACGGCCGCTGCCGCCGCCCACCGCACAGAGTTACGACAGCGACAAGAGAATCAGAGCAGTCGACAGATTACTCGCTCTGCTGGAGAAGCTGTGTCCGGGGTTCAGGGCGATACATGCCATAGGCGCGAAACTGCCACAGGAATGTGTGTACATACTGGCATCCGCATTCATCAGCGAGCAGTTTGGCTACATGTATAACGTGCCCGCCTACCGGGACTGGGCGCTTGATCAGGATATGACCGCGTCCTACCGCTGGCACGCCAGTTTCCTGCAGCATTTGCAGGTTGACCTGGGTCGGGAGCGATGGGTGCTCAAGACGCCTGCGCACCTGCCGTACCTGAAGTATCTGCTGGCGCAGTACCCGGATGCGGCCATTGTCTGGACCCATCGGCGCCCGCTGGATGCGATGGCTTCATTCTCCAGTCTTACCTACACCTTGCGCAGCGGTTTTAGCCGGAGCGTTGATCCGGTGGCGACCGGCGAGTATGAATTTCGACATTTCTCTAAGATAGTGGCCAGAGGAATGGAGGACCGTCGTGCGCTGGATAATGGCCAGTTCATTGATGTGAGTTTTAACGCAATATGCGCCGACCCGATGTCAGTAGTACGCACTATATACGAACGCTGCGCCATGGAGCTCAGTCGTGAAGCGGAAGCTCGCATGCGCGAGTACCTCAAGCGACACCCGCGAGGCCTCTACGGCGAACACCAATACTCTCCCGCTGCGTTTGGTTTGAATCATGCCCAGGAAGAGCATTTGTACGGCGAGTACCTTGTCCCGATACGGTACCTGGCTGCAGGGCGGCCCGGCCCTGAGCAGTTTCTAGCGATTCGGTGTCAGGTATTTTTACAGCCAGGTGTGTAGCCGCAACCGGGGCTGCGAGATTATTCTAAAGAAAACAATAAGTTAATTGAACCCGGCACAGTGTTTGCGGGATGCTCACCAGAAATGGAAGGTAGCCCGGGGCTTGGTGTATGCCTATGTATACTGGCAATCCCGCGAGACATGCAATGCCTGCCGCTGCAGGACAAAAACGTGAACCCTTGCCAGGTATAAGGAAATAAGGGGTTCCCTAGTACTCCAGTACAGTTGTAGAAGAGATTTTACTTATGCTACCGTGCGGCTAATCTTTAGTTTATAACCCAATACAAGATGCGTTCGCACAGGCATTGGCGGCCGACGCAACCAGATAATAATCAGTCTTGAGGTATTGAACCATGTCGACGTCCCGATCCGTATTCCCTTCCGTTACCCGACTGACGCGCAATATGTTTACTTGCTTGGTCGTGGTGGCCAGTCTGGCAACAGGCGCCCTGCCGGCCATGGCGCAGCGCTCCTTCGTCGCGTTTGAGAGCGGCCCTGTCAGACCCGTCGCACGGACGCCCAACGGCGCCAAACTGCTCGTCGTGAATACACCGGACAACCGCCTGGAGGTGTTTACAGTCAGCGGTGGTTTCCTCACCCACACCGATTCCATCCCGGTGGGTATGGAGCCCGTCTCTGTGGCGGCGCGCAACAATAATGAAGTCTGGGTGGTGAACCACCTGTCCGACAGCGTGAGCATTATCGATCTCTCCGCGACTCCGGCGAAGGTAGTGCGCACACTCCTGGTGGGTGACGAACCGCGTGATATCGTCTTTGCCGGCACGGGTTTCAGTCGCGCGTTTATCACCACCGCGCACCGCGGACAGCACCGCACCGACCCGTCCATTGCCAGCCTGTAACCGGCGACCGGGTAGCAGTCCGCAACTGAGCACCGAGGGAATCGGTCGGGCCGACGTCTGGGTTTTCGACGCTACCAACCTGGGCACCACCCTCGGCGGTACACCGCTGCAGATTCTCAGACGTTTTTCGCCGACACCCCGCGCGCCCTGGCAGTCACGCCGATGGCAGCAACGGTGTATGTGGCGGCGCACCAATCCGGCAACCAGACGACGGTCATCACCGAAACCGCGGTGCCCAATGGCTTTGGCGCCAACGGCGCTTTCGGGCCGCCGAACAACTGCTGGCAGAATGACGCCGACCCGGCGTGCGAACAGAGCGTTGCGGCGCCCGAAGCGGGCGTGATCGTAAAATTCAATGGCACCAACTGGCTTGACCAGAACGGCACCAACTGGAACAGCCTGGTCAGGTTCAGCCTGCCCGACCGCGACGTCTTCACCGTCAACGCCAACACCCTGGCATCCGGCAGCATCTACACCGGCGTCGGCACGATCCTGTTCAACATGGCGGTGAACCCGGTCTACCGGCAAAGTGTATGTCACCAACACCGAGCTGCCGAACCACATCAACTTTGAGGGACCCGGCATCCACGGCGGCAGCACGGTGCAGGGCCACCTGTCTGAATCACGCATCACCGTGCTCACTCCGGGTGGCACCGCCAAGGACATCCAGCATCTGAACCAGCACATCGACTACGATCAGCTGCACACGGATGTCGGTGCCGACCACGCCGCTATTGAGGCGCAGAAAGAGCACAGCCTGGCGACACCGCTGCAACCGGTGTTCTCCGCCGACGGAACGACCGTGTACGTCGCGGCCTTCGGCTCAGCCAAAATCGGCGTGTTCGATACATCGGACATCGAAGACCCCAACTTCGAAAGCAACTTTGACCCGACAGCGGAGAGTGCCAATTACATTTCCGTGGGCGGCGGCCCCGCCGGTATGGTGCTGGACGAATCGGACGCGCTGAACAAGCGTCTCTACGTCCTCACCCGGTTCGGCAACCAGATCGAGGTCGTCGACCTGAACACCAATGACGTAATTGCAACCCATCCGCTGCACAACCCGGAGCCGCCCACGATTGTCGAGGGACGCCCCTTCCTGTACGACGCGGTACGCGACTTCCGGCAACGGCGAAGCGTCCTGCTCCAGCTGCCACATCTTCGGCGACGTGGACCAGCTCGCCTGGAACCTCGGCAACCCGGACGATCATGTGACAACTAATACGCAGCCTCCGGCAGTGACATTCCTGCGCGCGGCAACAATACCGTTCCACCCGATGAAGGGCCCGATGACCACGCAAACCCTGCGCGGTATGGCGACACACGGCGCGCTGCACTGGCGCGGGGATCGCGTGGACGGCTTCTTCGGACTGGATCCCTGCGCGGAACCCACGGGCGCGCCCTGCTCCGAAGACTTCTCCTTCCGCAACTTCATCGTTGCGTTTGAAGGACTGGTCGGCAAGGAGGGGACGGTAACCACCGGCGAAATGCAGCAGTTCACTGACTTCGCGCTGGAAATCATGCTGCCGCCGAACCCGATCCGGCCGTTGAACAACTCGCTGTCAGCCCACAACACAGCTATCTCTGCCAATCCTAGCCCAAGCAACCCGAGCGCAGCAGCTGGCCTCACACGCTTCAACGGTGCGGCGGTGGATACCGTCGCCAACTGTAATGGCTGCCACACGCTGAATACCGCGCAGGGCTTCTTCGGCACCGGCGGCAAACAGACCTTTGAGGGTGAACCCCAGCACGCTAAGGTTGCGCACATGCGCAACGACTACACCAAGGTGGGCATGTTCGGCAACTCGGCCGGTGGCACCAACACGGGTGAGCAGATTCGCGGCTTCGGCGTCCTGCATGACGGCTCGATCGACACCGTGCGCAACTTCCTGACGGCCAGCGTGTTCACCCTCAATGCGACAGAGGAAGCCAATCTCGAAGCCTTCACGTTCGAGTTCCCCTCGGACCTCGCGCCCATCGTTGGCCAGCAGGTGACCCTCACCGCCAGCAACGCTGCCGCCGTGAACCCGCGTATAAACCTGCTGATTCAGCGTGCCAATGCGAATTTCACTTCGCTGATGCTGGGCGGCAGCGTCAAGGAATGCGATCTCATTGTGAAGGGTTCTATCGATGGTGTTGAGCGAGGCTGGTTGCGCCAGACGGACGGGCAGTTCCGCTCCGACAAGAACGAGCTTCATCGACGCAAGCATACGCTGCGCTGGCCTCGCGACCAGCGAGAGGCCCGCTCACCTATACCTGCGCACCGCCCGGCTCCGGTACCCGCATGGGCATCAACCGGGACGAGGACTCCCATCTGGATGGCCTGGACAACTGCCCGGCTGTGGCTAACAACAGCCAGACGGATGGCGACGGCGACGGCATCGGCGATGCATGCGATCCGGTGGTAGGGCTTGATACCGACGGTGATGGTATCGCGGATGATGCCGACAATTGCCCTGCCAACCCCAACCCGGGTCAGGCGGACGTTGATAACGATGGCATCGGTAATGCGTGTGATTTGACCGGCTGCGGCTAAATCCTTAGGAGGAATACGCGCATCGGCTCTATAATGTGCGTATTCCTCATTAAGTCCCCAGGGTCCGGGCATGTATCCAAGCGGTCTGTTTGGCCTTGAAGCACTCCAGCTACTGATATCGCCCATCGCGATTTTCGGGATCCTGTTTTTTATCCTATATTTGCGCCAGGATGGCGTTCGAACCGGTCGCACGGTGTGCTTGCTGTTGTTGATCGCTGTAGTTGCCTTTCTTGGCGCCAAGTTGTTTTCGCTGCACGTGCGGGGCTGGGAACTGTATCACCCACTGTCCTCCGAATTGCGTGGAGGCTTGCGCTACCCCGGTGCCCTGATAGCGATGGTATTACTGGGGCCGTTGCTGAAGCGCTGGCTGTTGCCGGAATTGCCCCTGGCCCGCTTCCTCGATGTGCTGGCCATTACCGTGTGTTTCGCCTTCGCGCTGGTGCGCATCAGTTGTTTCATGAATGGCTGTTGTACCGGAGTGCAGTGCACCGAGTTTTACTGCCTCAGTTATGCGCCTGGCAGTAGTGTCTGGTACCACCATTTCCAGCAGGGCCTGCTTGCCTCCGGCGACCGTCCCAGCCTTCCGGTGTTGCCGCTGCACTTCCTGTTCATGGCCGCGTCGTTCAGCGTCGGCCTGTTTCTCATGTGGTTCGATGGCAGGCGCAGCTTCAATGGTCAAATTGCGCTGCTGTACCTCGTGCTTCATGACGGGGCCAAGGGTCTACTTGAATCCTTCAGGGACCCGTACATAGTGGAACTGCAAATGACCTCCATGGTGACCAGCGCGGCGGGGTTGCTTGCACTGATCATCATTCTGTATTGGCGCAGGGGTAGAACCGCGTCGGATAGCCGCGTTTCCACGCCTCTCGAATGAGCGGGTGTGCTGTTATCGTGGCACCCAGCCTTGTCAGTAATGCCCTGGCCCAGGATGTCATTGAAAGGACTGGCAATGAAACTCCTGTTCGCTCGTGATGGGCCTGGCATCTATGGATGGTCACTAATCCAATCATCCGGACCGACGATGCCACTACGAGTAATCTACCCATGTCCACAATAGTCAGTTGTGTTGCTTATCGTGAAGGGATGCGCCTTGCGGCCTTTCCGATCGATGATATCAGCGAAATTATCAAGCAACCCGATGTGTTTTTATGGATCGGACTTCATGAACCTGACGATGTGTTGCTCGATAAAATGCAGGAGGAGTTTGGCCTGCATGAACTTGCGATGGAGGACGCGCGCGCCGCGCATCAGCGTCCCAAACTCGAAACGTACGGGGAATCGCTGTTTATTGTCGTCAAGACGGCGACCCTGATCGAAAATAAAATCGTGTTCGGGGAGACCCACTTCTTTGCCGGCAAAAATTACCTCGTCACACTGCGTCACGGGAAATCGAAAAGCTATTCGACGGTTCGAGACAGTTGCGAGAACAATCCCCAGCGACTGGCGTTGGGCACGGGTTATGCCCTTTACGCCTTGCTCGATGCAATCGTTGATAACTATCTGGTGGCCGTTTCCGAGTTGCACAGCCAATTCAACCAGATTGAGGCGGACATTTTTGACGCGCGGATATCGACCGAAAAACTCCAGCGCATCTACAGCATTAAACGTGAGTTGATGTTGCTGCGCGACGCCGCGCAACCACTCGTCGATATATGCAACGAACTGATGCGCTTTCATGAAGACGTGATACCCAAATCAATCCGCGTCTATCTCCGTGACGTGCAGGACCATACTCGCCGAGTTATCGAAAGCTGCGACAATATGCGCGAGATGCTGATCAGTGCAATGCAAATTAATCTCGCCATGGTGTCGATAGGACAGAATGACGTTGTAAAGCAGCTGGCCGGATGGGGAGCGATTCTCGCTTTGCCCACCGTGGTATTCAGCCTTTACGGTATGAACTTTAAATTCATGCCAGAACTCAGTTGGCATTACGGCTATTTTGTCGTGCTTGGCTCGACTGTGGGGGCTTGCATTTGCCTGTATATCAAATTGAAAAACTCAAATTGGTTGTAGCGCAAAGCTGACCACACGGGTTTTACCCTTTATCCAGACTGAGGCGGTAATATCAGTCAATTTTATTTGCAGTGACTGGAGCACGCATGGGAGAAAAAAAGCGTAGTCATATCCGCATTAAGATGGACACCAGAATTTTCATTGAGGCAATAGCCGCGACCGATTCATCTGAAGGGTTACTATTGCAGTGCGAAGTGGTGGAAGTCTCCTACGGTGGTTTCAGCGTCAATATTGAGAGCGAACTGATAGTAGGCGCGATCTTGTCAGTCAGTGCAGAACTGCCTGCGGTGGAAGAACCATTCTACATGGCCGCAGAAGTAAAATGGTGCAGACCAAACGAGCACGGCAGGAGCGGCTGGCTGGCAGGCTTTAAACTCCTCAAGTCAAGTGACACAGATATTGAGTCCTGGCGCCGATTGTTGGAGCATGTCTAGCACGATTTTTCGAAGAAAGAACGGGCACGTTAGTAGCGCTGTCGAAAAATTTGACTAGATTCCTATAGAATCTATAGAGACCTGACTCCATCCAAGAGATCAAACGGCGTTGGTGCATCATGTCCTCGCCGATATATGCTAGTATGCTGGCGTTTCTTCCAATGGCTGGAAACCCCGCGCTGGTGAATATACTGAACCGAAGATTGCCCGCAGAGTGGGAGTCACAGGATGCCATCCTGCTGGTGTGGCCGCATGAGCGCACCGATTGGAGCCCCATGCTCGCAGAGGTCCGGCATACAGTGCAGACCATCATTGAAGCGATTGAGCGCTTTGAGCCGGTCATCCTGATTCGATCCGATAAATGGGATCTGCCGACCAACGATACCTGGGTGCGTGATTTCGGGCCGATCACCATCGAAGAGAATGGAAGACCTGTACTGCTCGACTTTACCTTCACCGGTTGGGGCGGAAAATTCGCGGCTGAAAAAGATAACGCTGTCAGCCGTAAGCTGCATGCCGCTGGAGCGTTTGGAACTACCGCGCTTCGAACAGTTGACCTGATACTCGAGGGCGGGAGTATTGAGAGCGACGGACAGGGGACGCTGCTTACAACCACCGAATGCCTGCTTAATCCAAACCGTAATCCGCATCTTTCAAGGGAGCAGATCGAGGAGCAGTTGAAGTCTGAATTAGGCGTTTCAACTATTCTGTGGCTGGAACACGGCCATCTGGTTGGCGATGATACCGATGCCCATATCGACACGCTTGCCCGGCTCTGCCCGGGCAAGACCATTGTCTATGTTGCGTGCGATGACCCGGCCGACGAACACTTTGCTTCGCTCAAAGCGATGGAACAGGAGCTGGAGCAGTTTTCGGATTACCGCCTTCTGCCCCTGCCCTGGCCCGGCGCGAAATATGATTCCGAAGGCCACCGCCTGCCCGCTACCTATGCCAACTACCTGGTGATCAACGGCGCGGTGCTCGTCCCGACCTACAACGATCCGGCGGATTCCCTGGCATTGGAAGTGATTGGAAAAGCATTTGCCGACCGCGAGATCATCGGTATAGATTGCAGCACATTGATTCTTCAGCATGGTTCCCTGCATTGCATGACAATGCAGATTCCCGAAGGAGTGGTATGAGCAAACTAATTGCAGGTCTGGTGCAGCAACGGTGTACGGATGACCGCGCGGCCAACATTGAAAGGAGTATCGCCGCCATCCGCCGCTGCGCAAAGCGCGGAGCCAGACTGGTAGTACTTCAGGAGCTGCATACCGGTCTGTATTTCTGCGATCAGGAAGATCCCTCCCGTTTTGAGCTCGCCGAAACAATTCCTGGCCCCTCCACCGAAACCTTCGGTGCGCTTGCTCGCGAGCTCTCGATCGTGATTGTGACTTCCCTCTTTGAAAAACGGGCGCCGGGGGTTTACCACAACACCGCAGTGGTGCTGGAAACCGATGGCAACATAGCTGGGAAATACCGCAAGATGCACATTCCTGACGATCCCGGATATTATGAAAAATTCTACTTTACTCCTGGTGATCTGGGTTTTTCGCCCATCTCCACCTCGCTTGGAAAACTGGGCGTGCTGGTCTGCTGGGACCAGTGGTATCCGGAGGCGGCACGCCTGATGGCGATGGCCGGAGCAGATCTGCTGATCTACCCTACTGCGATCGGCTGGGATCCCGACGACATGCCAGAAGAGCAGGCACGCCAGCGCGATGCATGGATCACCATCCAGCGTTCGCACGCTGTCGCCAACGGTGTTCCGGTTCTCAGCGTCAACCGGGTCGGCGCCGAACCGGGCGGAGCAGTCTTCTGGGGTTCCAGCTTTGCAGCCGGGTGTCAGGGCGAAATACTCACACAGGCTGATTCCAGCAACGAAACCGAATTAATAGTAGAACTTGATTCCGAGCGCAATGAAACTGTCCGGCGCATGTGGCCGTTCCTGCGCGACCGGCGTATCGACGCATATGGTGGTCTTACACAGCGTTTACTCGACTGAAGCCATGCCTATCAGTAATCACGAAGCTCAGAACCCAATTTTTTTCACTGCTGGAGCGCACTCAGAAAAATGGCGACTGGGTTAAGCTTGTCCTGAGCAAGTATCGTGGCACTGAAAAAGATTTACAGCGTATAACCATACGTCCGATCAAATTACGCAATAAAGCTGCTATGTCTTTTGTCTATAGCTATAAAACGTGCGATATCACAAAAAATTTTATGCCCGTTGAAGGGTTGGAAATTATCAAAGGTCTGCTGGTGAGTGAATTTAAAAATGCACATTTGTTTAGTCTTGGCGAGGAAGCGCAATTAGAACTGAGTAGAAAAGGCAATGCCGTACTGCACACGCATCGGCCGTTAAATGTGGCTACCACTTCGGTTGAGCACGACCGGGCCAAAAAGCGCTTTATTGATGTCACACAACCTTTTTTGACAGCTCTCGGCATTACCGATAAAAATCACAGATTAATTCCGTCCATGGCAGGGAAATGGAAACAGATAAATAAGTTCATTGAGATTTTCAGCCAGGCGATAGTCAGCTCTGGCCTTCCGCTTGATCATACGCTTACAGTGGTCGACTTTGGTTCCGGAAAGGGCTATTTGACCTTCGCCCTTCACAATTACTTACACAAGGTATTGCGCAACGAAGCAAAAGTAACCGGCGTGGAATTGCGTGAGGCGCTGGTTGATCTATGCAATGCAACGGCGGTCAAGATGGGGTGTAAAGATTTATATTTTATGTGTGGCGACGTTAAAACTCATGCGCCAGAATTCTGTGATGTGATGATTGCCCTGCATGCTTGTGACACCGCCACTGATTATGCCATTCATTATGGCATACGGTCGCAGGCGTCCATTATTATGTGTTCACCCTGTTGCCACAAACAAATACGTACGCAAATGCATAGCCCTGAGCTTCTCAAGCCCATGCTGCAGTATGGCGTACACCTGGGACAGGAGGCCGAAATGGTTACTGACACATTGCGAGCATTATTATTGCAAGCCAATGGTTACAGCACGAAAGATATTTGAATTTGTCAGCACAGAACACACGGACAAGAATAAAATGATTTTGGCGGTAAAACGTCGATCAGGATGATAGAAACAGCAGTTTTGAGGCAGGAGGCGCTGGAACAAATAACTGCGTTAAAGAAATTTTACGCCATACGCGAACATTGCCTGGAAGAGTTTGTTACAACAAAACTAACGTGCCATTGTCTTTGAATGAATCAGAAGTATCGCTGTAAAGCACAGTCATAATATTGGCTGTTGGGTAATTCGTAAATGCTGTCGGCCACGATTCGACAATCCAAACCGAAATCGGTGCTGTCTAAAATTCTTTTCTTTACCGAAAACTCGCTATCGTTACCTGTGCGGTCTGAGTTTTCGATGGTTTTCATATAAGCGCGAAACGAGTCAATGTTTTTAAAAGCATTCTCTCTTTGTATTTGGTTCATGTCCTCATCAGTGAGGCTAGTACCAAACAGCGATTGGTGTTTTTCCATTGTAGTATCAAAAACATCATTATTCTTTTCAGAGTAGTTTATTTGCTCATCACTCAACCCGAAAGTTGAGCTACAAACATCGAAGCCATAGTAGGCGCTGCAGGTAGGGTCATCCTCATTATCAGCAAGCGTAAGAAGCGGGATCAAAAAAATGATGATAGGAAGAACTCTCACGGCGATAACGTACCACTACTTGTGTCTAATTGTCATTTTTTGTTTAGATTGGGTCCGCACGATAACCAGGAGCGAATTGACACTCCAAAGTGACAGTCGCTAGTTTGGAGAAATACCGTGTTTTTTTACAGCCTCCTGAATTTTGATCATTTCAATAATATTTGCGAGATTCAACAATCCGACAACTTGCCCACTATCAGTTACACAAATCGTCTGTCGAGGATTTCCCTGCATACCTTCAAGTAGCTTCCCCAGTGGCTCATCAATATCCACGCTGAGAATATCCTCTAGTGGCAGTTCAGAAATCAGGGCGTGCTCGCCCCGTTCCTGCAGGCCCTTTACCAGATCGCCATAATGCAGGACTTTGTACAGTTTATTGTGATATCCGACCGGA
Source organism: uncultured Gammaproteobacteria bacterium (assembly GCA_963712135.1). Taxonomy (GTDB): domain Bacteria; phylum Pseudomonadota; class Gammaproteobacteria; order Pseudomonadales; family Halieaceae; genus Marimicrobium. The sequence goes on along the minus strand of CAVQGV010000018.1, from coordinate 77,506 downwards.
AAATCTTTCTGGCTACCGGCGAGGGTTAATTCCACCGCCCTGGCCAGATTGTCGTTTGGCGAGAGGGTATGAAACTCCCTGAGCATGGCATGTCGTACTCTTGCGTTGCCCAGAATTGATTTAAGTTGTTCTGCGTCACTTTCGATGGAGGCGCCAAACCAGATAAAGATTGCGATAAACAACAGAAATGGATTGTACATAATCCCCAGCAGGCCCATGCCTACAGCGAGAAATTGGCCAACGCTAGCCGCTTTTTGTGTGGCTTTAGTGTGGTCCATGCGTAACGCCAGCGTTGCGCGTAAAACACGGCCACCATCCATCGGAAAAGCTGGCAGTAGATTGAAGGCGCCCAAAAAAATGTTAACCATCATCAGGCGATAGAGAAAGGATCCTCCAGTCACGCCAAATTGCTCGGCTGTGACCTGAGCATTACTAAAATATAGATAGAGATACAGGATGATAGCGATAGCGAAATTTACGGCTGGTCCTGCAATAGCCACATTGATCTCCTGGCGTGGGTCGTCAGGCATTTTTTCCAGCGAAGCGATTCCACCAATGGGTAGCAGGGTAATATTTCGAGTTCGAATTCCGTAGCGGCGGGCTGTCAGAGAGTGACCGAATTCGTGAAGGACCACACAGAAAAACAGCGCAAGAATGTAACCAACCCCGGAAATTACTGCGGCCGTTGTGCCTTGTTGTTTCCAGTAACTGATTCCTACTATATAGATGAGCAATAGGAAGGTGGCATGAATATAGATATCAATGCCTGCGACACGTGCTATTTTCCATGACCATTTCATTCATCAGCTCTGTTGGTTGTCTGGCCTTTGTCGCTGGTGTGCCGGTTCATGTGTTGATCATAAGTTGTAATACCAACCGGGAGCGCAGCCGCAGGGTCGGCTGAGCTCTCGAAATAGCATGGCGTAAGGTTCCTTGCAGCTACGGTCAGGCGTTTACTATTTTGCGCGTGGCTTTGCCCTGGCAGTAGCGGCCTTTTTCTTCGGCGCGGTCACTTTCTTCTTGGCTACGGCCACCTTTTTCCTGACCGGTGCTTTGCCGAACGCCTTCTTTGTCTCTGATTCGAACCGCTTTTTCAGCGCACGGCCCTGCTTGTTTGCCTTTTTCTCGGCGGCCCTGGCCTGGGCTACCAGCTTGCGCTCAACATCGTGCAGCTGCCTGGTGAGCTTTTTCTCCAGCCTGTTAAGTTTTTTGGTGTCAGACTTGATTCGCGCGGTCATCCACTTTTCGGCCTGCTGTGCCAGGTGTTTAGCCTTATCCATTTCAGCCTTGGTGGCGAGCTCGGCTTTCTTTCGCAGCAATTTTTCCTTGGCCGCCATTTCCTTTGCCTTGAGCATGACCGAATCCACAACCCCGTCCATCTGGCCGCGAGCATCCTTCAGCGCATTTCTAAAAAAATTACTCTTCGCTGCTTTTTTGCTGGGGGCGGCTGACTTTTTCGCGGGTGATTTTCTGGCAGTTGATTTTTTGGGAGCTGTCGCAGGTCGCTTTTTCGGTGCCTTTTTCTTTGCTGTAGCCATTTCGTGTATCTCCTCGGGTTTTTAACGCCAACTGTACAAATTAAAATAGCAATAAAGCCCGCGCGATACAACAGGATATGGTGCCGTCGTGTGTCGGGGCATAACCGTACTCCTGACGACTGCATAGTTTGTAACATTTTTGCGAAGACACCTATATCCGGATAACGCGCCGCGAAAGTGCGATCATTCGAGAGCGGCGAGACTCGCTCGTTGCTGACCCAGAGAAGCCGTTAGGCTAGAAAAAATAAGTTGCAACTCGATTATGTTCGTCTATGCTGAAAATATAATGACAGGCTTTGCTGGGAGCATCGGGGCATATATTAACAAAAGTAGAGGGAATGGAATTGCAGCCGAAGGACGACAAATCTTTACATAACCGGGTGAATGATTACCTGCGAGGTAAACCGGTGGGGTATGCCGTCGAAGAATCCGAGGAGTCGACGATCGAGGCTATTTTCGATCAGTTACGGAAAGCGGAGCAGGATCTAAAGGCTGTTCAGGAGCGAGTAGACCGTCTAAAGTGGGAGCTCGCAAAAGCGAAATCGTAATGCGCGCTTGAGATCGCGCTTGTCTCCCTGAAGGCGCATGCCTGCTTACTTCTTTCTCATCGCCGCCATCTTTCCGATAAGCTCGCTGGTGCGCTTCTCCAACTCTTCGGAAGGATGCTCAAATTTCAGGCCTACACGATAAGCCACCATCGATCGAAATTTTAGTGGTTCCTGGCGAACCACGCGAGCGCGTAACTTCAGGAAGCAACTTTCATCGAGAGCACTAATTACAATTTGCAACGATTGCCCTATCTGAACTGGATCAGGCACTGTTATTCCCAGTCCCCCGGCAGATATATCATCCAGCGTCGACAGGAGTTCCTGATCGCTGTCGAACTGAATGTCGAGGCGCTGGGTCAGTCTTGCATGGTTACGCTGGCCTCCGTCGTCCGATGATTGCGCTAGATGTTCAAGGATATCCTCGAGTTTAGCTTCATCCCGTGTGTTGAGTTTGGAAAAACGGGTAGCGATTATTTGACCGTTTCCGTCGGGATGCCGACTAACCCTGAGAATTTTTGCCTCAATTGATATTGAACCGCCCTGGCGTCTGGGCAGAATAATCTGGAACGTGTCGCCCGAATCAATCTTCGCCTCGTCTACGTGAATTGACGCACCACCCCAGGAGATATCGATCAGTTTTGCGTTAACGGGCTTTGAGTCCTGTGGCCACAATACCTTAATCGGCACGGTGATCCTAACTCGAAATTGCGTTCTGTTCTCGGGGGATGTAGCGCCCGGTTCTGCATGGGTTGCCCTTGTCGATGCGGACTCAGCGGAGAGTATTCTCACCATTTCTAGCGCCTCTTCCAAAACCTGTTTGCTCTGCACGAACAAACCGGTTGCCGCCGTTTGGTCCTCTGTGGAGCGAAGCTGTTCCGTGGATTTACTCAGAGTCACGAATCCGCATTTCGCCCGGTGCTGGACCACGCTGATGGCCAGAATTTGGATGCAAGACAGAAGTTCCTCGGATGTTGCCTCGCCAAGGAGTTCGTGGATGTTTTTATTCATTACGCCCTTCCGTTTTAACCATAGCATATCGAGCAGGCACGTTAAGCTCTGATCACCAGCGCGGCATAGCCCCGTGCCCAGTGCGACAGGCGCCAGCGAGACTCAATAATTTCATAGTTGGGAAAGTGCTGGAGCAAGCGCGGGAAGTACGCCTGCGCCTCCAGTCGAGCCAGATGCTGCCCTATACATTTGTGCAAGCCAAAGCCAAACGCTAGATGGTCCTTGTTTTGCCGCTCGATGTCGAACAAATCCGGGTCAGGATAATGCGCCGGATCGTGGTTTGCGGCGGCGAACATCAGGCTTATCTCCTCACCCGCAGGAATTATTGTACCGTGCAGTGCCAGGTCCTTTGTCAGACGGCGGGGCAGTCCCTGGGCTGGCGCCTCCATGCGCAACATCTCCTCTATAGCACCGTCGAGCAAATCTGGTTGGGTAATCAACTTCGCTCGCTGCTCGGGAAAGCGCGCCAGCAAACCTGTGCCATTGCCCAACAGGTTGATTGTGGTGTCCACTCCGGCGAAAGCGAGACAATTGGCAAACAACGTGGATTCCTCTGGTTCCAGGAGGCCCTCCGCCTCCTGCTGCACCAGCCAGCTGAGATGATCATCTCCGGGATTGCTGCGCTTTTCTTCCAGCACGGTCTGTACCATAACGGCGACGGCGTCCAGGTCCTTGATGGCGACCTCGGCGCTGGTCGGCGAAGTGTCCTGCGGATCCTGGCCCATCAGAATATCGCCCAGTGCGTACCAGAGCGGGGCTGACTCCTCCGGGAATCCGAGGAAGCGAGTCATGAATTCCTGGGGGATGCACTTGATGGCCTCGCCGTAGATGTCTATCTCGCCGGCTGTCGGAAGGCGCGCAAAAATTTCGTCGACGATTTTTGTGATCATGGGTGTCAACTGTGCCGCCACGGCCTTGGAGAACATCGGGATCACGTGGCTGCGGACCTTTTTGTGCAGTTCGCCGTCGGAGGTCGCCAGGGAGGGAATGTAGCTGTGCCCGGTGCTGCCATTGAGGGTGCCGTCGGGATGGCGCAGCAGTTGGCGAACATCCTCGTAGCGGGTAATCATCCAGATGTTGCGGCTTGCATCGAAGTAGAGAGGGTGGTCGTGGCGCAGCAATGCGTAGCGCTGGTAAAGATGTTCGTGGTAATCGGTCGAGAGAACATCAACTATCGCGGACATTTAAACTGCTCCTCCTGGTAACCAAAGTGTACTAACGACCAGTGGTAACGGTATCGTGAAATAAACTGTCGAAGTCGGCCACCGACCCCCAAGGCCGCGCGCCCTGCGGGGTATCCGCCAGCCACTTTTCAAATCTCAGGCTGAGTGCGGTTTCAGGGTGGAGCAGGGCCGTTGTAGTAGATCGATTACAAGGTTTCACCGACCTGGATGAGTTAGTTATTCAGTCCCGACCGGTGGAATGCTCGACAGGGTGTGTACCACCTTGAACCACTTCTTCATATTCTCCAGGTTGGAATCACGCAGTTCGAGGCCTACCCAAAAGCCCTCCCCCGTCTCGAGAGGTTTTACCCATACGGCCTCGCCAATCAGCTCAAGATTTTCCTTCCAGTCGTCCATCGGCACAGCGATATTGAGTGTACTGCCTTTAGCGATAGGTTGGGTTACGTAGATTCGCAGACCACTCACAGAGACATCGACGGTTTCGCATCGGATAATCGTATTGTCGGATTCACTTCGGCCTGTTCGGCTTACCACTTCAATAAAAATGGCCTTTACTACCTCGATCCGCTGATGCCTGCGCCTGTCTGTATAATCCAGCGTCACAAAGTTACTTCCAACGGACTAGCGTTAGCTCAAGAGTATAGATACCTTCTACTTTCGCAACCACTATTTGCACTTTTTGCAGTTAATAAAATTGGTACCTAAAAACGGGTTACCAGCATTCTATCTGTCCTGATGAAATTAGCCGCCGGGCAGAATCAAGGCAGCCATTGCAGAGTCGGCCGAATCGATTTCGACGTAATTTCCTTCGTCGATCCTCGTGTTTTCCTCAGTGATTGTGAGGAAGTGTTCGAGCTTTCTGCGGGCTTCCTCCGGGGTCAGATCGTTTAAACCATGCGTGTCAGCACTCATGTCCTTATCGATACCCATTCCGGTTACTCTGTATGGTCAGCCAACAGTATAGACCTGGCACTCGGAGAAGTTCAGTTATTACGCAGCACGCGATGCGCCACCTGTTGCAGGATGAAACTTGTGACGCGGGGTGAAAGTCGGTTCGAATAATAGGTTATCCACGACTCCGGGGCGACGGGCCGCAGTGGTGTATTGAAACGCACAGCGCTGAATACCGCATCGGCAACTTTTTCGGGACCAAAAGAGCTTTTTTCGTGTTGCTGATGGATTCGCTCGGCTATTCCTGCCTCATAGTCACCGCGTGAACGCATGTCCGCGGTGAGTGTGGTGCGAACGACTCCGGGACAGACGACGCTCACGCCAATTTTATGATGGCTGAGTTCCTGGCGCAGTGCGTCGGAATAGCCTACCACCGCGAATTTGGTGGTGGAGTAGGCGCCGAATCCCTCCATGGCGGCAAAGCCTTCCATGGACGCTATGTTGACAACATGACCACCCTTGTTTCGCTTGATCATTGCGGGACAGAAAGCGTCACAGAAATGTATAACCCCCATCAGGTTTACGCCGATAATAAACTCCCAGTCCTTAGCCGTGGTGTCAAGGATGTCCGCAGCGATGACAACGCCTGCATTGTTGACGAGAATATCTACGGCGTCTGTCTTCTCATGTACCAGCGCCGCAAACTTTTTTACCTGAGCGCGTTTGGTGACATCCACGGGTGATGCGATGACATCGACCCCATAGTCGGCCAACAGCGCACGCGTTTCCTTTAGCCGTGCAGCATCAATATCGCAAATCGCTACATTGCCACCCCGGCGTGCTGTGTCCAGCGCAATGGCACGCCCGATTCCGGCACCGGCCCCGGTAACAACAACCCAACGCCCCTTTAACTTAGCAACTCGCATAGCGTTCCGCTCGCAATTCGGCGGGGTTCCAGTAGGCCCGCATACTGGTGATCTTACCTTCCTCGTTGAAGCACAAGATGTCGGTTGCGTCGAGGTATTGCGTCGTGTCTCCCATGGTGAGTTGGGCCAGTAGCGGGAATGCGCACTGGTTGCCCGCGACACAGATGGGCCCCTGCAGTTCGACATGTAGAGCAGGCGCTAACATTGCATAAAAGTTGCGCACCGCATCGACACCCTGCACAAGATTACCTCCCACCGGGTCTTCTGCAGTTGCGTCGTCAGCGTATAACGCCATGATGCCGTCGATGTCGCTCCGGCACATCATGTCGATGTAGGAATGGACAGTGGATCGAATGTCTTTGGGCGTGGGCATGGCTTGCATCCGTTACTTTATGCGATGTGTAGACTGATCAACACGATCTCGTTAGACCGTCCCTGGCCGGGGTAATGAACTGAAGCATTGATATCAATGCTCCCGGCACAAGAAATGGTTTGCTGCTGCGGGATATCTTCAGCGACACATCCTAACAGTATCAGGGATAAATAAAAACAGTCTTGACTGTTTTATTGATTTGGATCATAAGGGGCCGGCTGAGAATGACCGCGAGGTCGCCTATGGGTACCGTCAAGGGCCTGACACTTGCGTTGAATTATCGTTGGGAATAGAGGCTGCGTCGGACAGCTCCTTTACCCTGTAACAAGCTGTCTGATACCCTGAAATCCTTCACCCGCAAACCATTAATGGATAAGCATATGAAACGCTTTTTTACCAGAGTGCTGGTGGCGTGCCTGTTGGGTTCCACCGTCAATTCTGCATTTTCCCAGAACGACGTGACGTCCGCAGCAGCTCCTATCGTCGTTAGTTCAGGTCTGGAGGGAGGCGGCTACTGGAACACCGCTGGCCGTCTGCAGGCGGTGGCCAGCGGCATGGGGCTGACCGTGGAGAATCATGCCAGCATCGGTTCACTCGCTAACCTGCAAGGCACTTCTGGACAAGAACAGTCCGGTCAGTCTGGCCTTTGCCCAGGCCGACGCCCTGCAGTTTTTCCTCAATGAAAACCCGGGTGCGGCGCAGGCAATTGAAACACTGGAGAATGTTGGGCAGGAATGTGTGTTCATTATCAGCAACAGTGACAGCGACATTCGTACTGACAAGGACATGCAGGCATCGCGTCGGCTGCATCTGGGCATCAAGAGCTCGAAAAGCGGCATCTGGGTGACGTTCAACTATATGAAGAGCCTGGTCCCCGAGCTTGGGCAGACCACGCTGATTTACGGCGATACCGTCAAGATGATGACCAATTTTGCGCACCCGAAAACGGATATAGAGGAGGCCGTGATGGTCGTCCACGGACTCAATGAACACTCACCGGAGATCGACATGGTTATCGCCAACCCCGATCAATTTCGTTTTGTGAAGATCAGGGATGAGCGCCTTACCCAGAAGACGGCTAGCGGGGAGGCCATCTATCGTCGTATGCGGGTAGCGCCTGGCGCTGTTAAAGGCGCAGATTCGGTGGAAACAATCTGTGTGCAGGGCTTGTTGCTGGCCAATAAGAATAAGGTGACAGCCGAGCAGCGCAATAAATTGCTGGAACTGATCAATAACCACTGGACACAGATACATCCGACTAGCGAGTAGCCTTGTGATTCCTCTGCCGGGATTCAGGATTGATGCCGGTAATCTTGTCGGTGCCAGATTGCAAGGATGTTGCGCTGACCTTGCCGGATTGAGCCCTTTGCCGCCCGGTAGTGCAGCTGTTGATTTAATGCGATGGGCAAATTACTGGTTTTCCATGCACAGGCTGCTGTTTGTAGAACAAGCTCAGCTGTCGATAAACGTCCGGATAGGCCATCTGTAATCGCTCCGGCGACTCAAAAAAATATTCGGAACATACCGCAAAGAACTCCGCCGGGCTGGTAGCGGCATAGGAATTGAGTTCGTGTTTATGTCCTGTTTCCACCCGGTGCCTGAGATGCAGGTACGCTGCTTCAAACGTGTCATGCCAGACCTGTTGATCCATCGACGCGTGCAGGGGCGGGTGCCCGTTGCTGTAGCCGTCGAGCATATCTAACTTGTGGGCCAGTTCATGGATCAGTACCTGGACTGGCACGCTGTGTAAAGTTCGTGGTTTGGTATCCTGCCAACTGATAATCAAGGGACCCTGGTAGCTGGTTTCACCTGATTCGACGGGATCGTTATGCATTACCAGGCCCAGAGGGCTGCCGCCCAACGGAGAGACCGACTGGCGATGAGGTTTGAATGCGCGAGGGATAGACGATAATTTCGCGCCAGTTGCGCAGCCAGACAAGGGAAGTATTTTGCTCAGGATCCTCCAGCCCAAAGACAACTATGGCGATACGGGCTGCGAGGCAGGCTTTCATTGTTTCCGTTAAATCCAGCCCCCGCGCTGCGAAAAAGTGCGTTCGCCATATAATCTCAGATGCGAGCATACGTAACTTCAGTCGCCCTGCGCGGTCGAAGCGGGCCAATAGAGGATCGGTTTTTTCGACCAGTAGCCAGATACGCAAGGGGATGCGACGCTTGCGTAAACGACGGGATAGCAGGCCGCGCCTGACGCGTGAAGGCAAGGGCAGCCAACTCATCCTGCACCACCCAGCGCAGTTCTATTCATTGGACCCTGGGTTGAGAATGCTGGCGCACTGATCAGTCTGATTCCTCGCAATGCAGGGATATACATGCCGCCATTGTAACCTGCGTCTGTCGCCGGGTTTAGTTGCTTGCGAGTTGTTATGCACCGAGCACTCCGATTACACTTCAGTTCGAACTCACATGATACGGATGACACGATGAGCAAACTCAGCATGAAGGACGATCCTCGTATCGATCCGCGTATCAAGGCCTTGATGGGTGCCATAGAGCTCCCCGAAGGGGCTGATGTCAGTAGCCGGGAGGAGATGCTGGAGCGCGCCAATTCCCCCGAGGGGCTGGCGATGGCTGAGGCATTGAAAGGCTTTCTGGAATTGTGTGACACACAGGAGATCGCTCCCTCCGATGGCCTGGAAACCAGCACCCTGGAGTTCAGGTCCGAACCGGATGGCAACAAAATCCTGATCCAGTTCATCCGACCACAATCTGCAGAGTCCTTGCCCTGCGTCTACTATATACACGGCGGTGGCATGCAGGCCATGTCCTGCTTTGATGGCAATTACCGCGCATGGGGCAGGATTATCGCTGCCCGGGGAGTAGCCGTGGCCATGGTCGATTTTCGCAATGCACTGACGCCGTCTTCGGCGCCGGAAGTAGCTCCCTATCCGGCGGGACTCAATGACTGTGTTGCCGGTCTCAAATGGTTGGTGGGTCAGGCGACATCCCTGGGTATCGACGCTTCCCGGATTATTGTCGCCGGTGAAAGCGGTGGTGGTAACCTGACGCTGGCGACCGGCATGCGACTGAAACGTGAGGGCGCACTGCACCTCATAAAGGGCCTGTACGCTCTGTGTCCCTATATTGCCGGAATCTGGCCGCTGCCTCAAAACCCGTCCTCTATCGAGAACAATGGGTTGTTACTGGACCTGCACAATAACAACGGCGCCATGGCCTACGGCATCGAGGAGTTGGAGAAACGTAATCCCCTGGCCTGGCCCGGTTTTGCCGGCGACGAGGATGTTGTGGGGCTACCCCCGACGGTTATCAGCGTGAATGAATGCGACCCGCTGCGTGACGAGGGGATCAACTTTTACCGTTTGCTCATCAAGAACGGCGTCGCCGCGCGTTGCCGACAAGTGATGGGTACCATTCATGGGACCGAGATCTTCCCGATGTGCTGTCCGGATATCAGTCGGGATACCGCGCGCGACCTGGCCGCCTTTTGCCGGGGAGAATGAGTAACCCGCTTATCCTCAATTCGCGCTGGGCTTTGCCTTGCGCGCAGGGGAAGTAGGGAGAATACGGAATCTGGACTGAGTTTAACCTGCCAGTCGGCCTCTACTTCGTGAGTGATTCCTGCTGCCTCGATTGCTTGTGTTGTTACGATTGCTGCCGTTGCGAATAGGCTCGGCCTGGATGCGTGGGTCAATGTCGAAACCTGGTAGATTGATCTTGCCAATAGCTTTACCAAGTAGTCTTTCAATATCGCGAAGAAGTTTTAGTTCATCAACACACACCAGGGATACCGCGTGGCCTTTATGACCTGCTCGTGCGGTTCTTCCAATGCGATGCACATAATCCTCGGGTACATTTGGGAGTTCATAATTCACCACGTGTGGCAGTTTGTCGATATCTATACCGCGTGCAGCAATATCGGTTGCGACCAGAACCCTGACGGTGCCGGCTTTAAAGTTCGCGAGTGCGTTGGTTCGCGCGCCCTGCGACTTATTGCCATGGATCGCGGTGGATGTAATACCATCCTTGCCAAGTTGCTCTGCCAGTTTATTTGCGCTGTGCTTGGTTCGTGTAAAAACTAAAACCTGTTGCCAGTTTTCCTCACTGATTTTATGTGCCAGCAACTCGCGCTTCCGACTTTTGTCGACGGGATAAACGATTTGGGTGACCAGTTCAACAGCGGTATTTTGTGGTGTGACCTGTATCATCGAAGGTTTCTTCAGAAATTCGGTCGTCAGTGCCCTGATTTCTTGCGAAAAGGTCGCTGAGAACAATAACGTTTGACGCTGCTTTGGAATGACATTCAATATTTTTCTAATGTCACGGATGAAGCCCATGTCGAGCATTCGGTCCGCTTCGTCCAGAACAAGAATTTCTACTTTAGACAGATTAATACTTCGCTGCTGTAGATGATCAAGCAGGCGACCGGGTGTGGCCACGACTATATCTACACCCTTGATGAGCTTTTGTTTTTGCGGATTGATGCTGACACCACCAAAAATCGCCGCCGAGCGAAATGGCAGATATCTCCCGTACTCCCGCACGCTTTCATGCACCTGGGCTGTGAGTTCCCGGGTTGGCGTTAGCACCAGCACTCTGGGATAAGGCTTCTGACCCACACTATGGTTTTGCTGCAACCGTTGCAGCACGGGCAGGGTAAAGCCAGCGGTTTTACCTGTGCCCGTTTGGGCTCCGGCCAGCATATCTTTGCCTTCCAGAATGAGGGGTATGGCTTGTTGCTGGATAGGGGTTGCCTCAAGGTAACCCTTCTTTTCGACCGCGCTTAGCAGTTCAGCCGATAGGCCGAGATCTTTAAATAGCATTTTTGTGTTGCTCCTGATTCTCTCTATGAGAGTGCCTGACCAGATTGCGAATCACAAAATGTACTCGCTAATGGTACGGCCCAGGCTTGGAATTCTTGATGGTAACAGCCGCCACAGATTGTGAGGCTGAAAAGAGGCACAGACCGAAGTGTGCCAAAACGGAGCGCACTATAACAGAGACTGTCGTAAAAGATAGGGCTGACTGTCTGCGCGGGCCAATGACAGGTTGAGCTTGGGTTGCTTCCAGTACAGTCAGCTTAAGTCTCCTCAGGGTGACGAGTTAACTTGTTGCTATACTGCACAAACGATGCCGGTAACCTAATCGAAACCGAACAGTTGCCGAATTGGAGAGGGGTGGAGAGGGGCGGAGAGGGGTCGGTTTTCAGGGTCGATGGTGGTAAGCTGGCCGAGGCCGGGACATATTCCAATTCGAAATCCAGGCATGGGCCGACTTGATCCGAGTTGCTAACTGACTGATTCTGTGACTGAATTAGTAATTCGCCAGCCGCAGGTCTTGTAGCAAGGCAATTTGTGGTAAAAAATAAGCAAAAAGAGCGATAAGTTAGAGGTAGGCGTTATTATGAAATCGATTCCGTTGCGCATCCTATTGGCTATCTTTTGCAGCTTTTTCATGCAAAGCAGTTGGTCTTTGGATGATAAAGATGGAACGTCAGTTAACTGCGATAACTTCAATAGTCTGGGGAACCCCTATTTCGGCGATACGCATGTCCACACGACGTTCTCCGTCGATGCCTTTACCCAGGGAACCGAGACAACGCCCGAGCAAGCTTACCGGTTTGCGAAAGGTGAGCAAATCGGTTTGCATCCCTTCAGTGCCAATGGCTTGCCTACACGGTCTGCACAGCTCGAAAGACCCCTCGACTTTGCCGTGGTCACGGATCACGCGGAATTTTTTGGTGAATATAACATCTGCCTGGATCCATCCAATCCTCTCTATTATGAAGACCAGTGCAGTTTGCTGCGTCAACGCAATAGTGCAGCGCTGATTGGGTGGAACGTGCTATTGGGTGCAACCCCGCCCAACGTACAGCGCTTTGATTTTTGTGGCCTTACCGGCGGCATTTGCACCAGTCAACTGTCCTCTATTTGGCAGAATATGCAGACCGCAGCTGAGCAATTTTATGACCGTAGCACGGAATGTACATTCACCACGTTTATCGGCTATGAGTGGACGGGGGCTCCGACCGAATTCAACATCTATGGGCAGTTAGAGACACAAAATCTCCACCGCAATGTCATATTCCTCAATAGTAAAGTGCCGAACGCCCCGACAACCTACCTGGATGCGCCTTATCCAGAGCAACTGTGGGATGCCCTGCAAACCCAATGCCTTGATGTGGTGGATGGCACCAGGAAGTGCGACGTGCTTACCATTCCACATAACTCCAACCTGAGCCAGGGCCTGATGTTCGAAACTGTGAACCCCCCGCTTCCCGTCGGAAATGGCAATCCATACGGTAAGGCCGAGGCGCAGCGGAGAGCGAAATTTGAGCCCCTGATTGAAATTACACAACATAAAGGTCAGTCGGAATGCCTGCCGCCCTCCTTAGGCGGAAGTGATGAACTTTGCGACTTTGAAGTCATTCCCTGGGGACACCTGGCAGGCAATTTCATCGGTCCGACGGTGCCCAAGGTAGAGGGCACTGTGCGTAACGCACTGAAAGAAGGTTTGCTCTTGAGGGATAATGTGGGCGCCAACCCATTCCAATATGGGTTTATTGGCAGCACTGACACCCACCTGGGTACCTCTGGGTTGGTGGAAGAGTCTGCGAGTTATCCTGGGCATGGCGGTGCAGCGGGTGGCGCGAGCGGCGCGACGTTCAGTACCGGTATTAGCGATACCCCTGAGTTCAATCCCGGGGGGCTGGCCGTGGTATGGGCCACGCAGAATAGTCGGGCGGCACTTTTTGATGCCATGCGACGGCGTGAAGTGTATGCGACCAGCGGCCCTCGCCATGTGGTCCGCTTCTTCGGTGGCTGGAACATACCCGACAACGTTTGTTCGCTTCCCGATATGGTCGAGGTTGCTTACGCCAACGGGGTGCCCATGGGTTCTACCCTGCCAAAGGCAGGTGTAGGACAAACCTCGCCCAGGTTCCTGGTTTCCGCTCTTAAAGATGCAGGCACCGGGAGCAACCCGGGGAATGATTTGCAACGCATCCAGATCGTGAAGGGCTGGACGGATAGTGACGGTGAGAAACACGAGGAAGTAATTGAGGTAGCCGGGAACCCCCTCAACGGTGCCAATGTCAATATCGATACCTGTCAGACCAGCCCGGCTCCGGGCGCTGGCTCCGCCAGTTTTTGCGAGTTGTGGCAGGATCCCGATTTCGACGCCCAGCAGAATGCGTTCTACTATGCCCGAGTAATCGAAAATCCCAGTTGTCGCTGGACACAACGGCAGTGTATTGCAGCCGATCCGTCCATCAACTGTGCCGAACCTGCATCGGTTCCTGATGAGTATGCAGCCTGCTGTGACGCGGATGTCCCCAAAACCGTGCAGGAGCGCTCCTGGACGAGTCCCATCTGGTATAACAAGCCGGCACCTGGTTGCGGCTGACATGTCGTTACTTATCACAATGGGACCACAACCCCATTTTTCGGCACTTTTCCAGCGGAGCGGCTTTACTGCCGGCAACAACAGGGCTATACATATACCCTATAATAAATACGTTCATTGGTCTGCTGGTTTGTTACGGGATCAAGGTGGTGTGTGAGGATGATGACGCAACTTTCTGAGTCTTGGGATTTACAGCAGCGCCGGAATTTGGCGGGGTTGAAAGCATTCGCTCTGGTCTTGGGTTTCATTGTCGCGCTGGCAGGGACGAGCGTCCAGGCTGACATTATCAATGTGGCCGCAACGGGCTCGGGCTGGTGTAGTAGCGATCCTCAATACGTTTCTGATGATTGCGAAGATTCCAATTTAAATTTAACCAGCAACACCTTCGCGGGCACTAACTCGGGCGTTGGAGGCGACACACACCGCGACTGGTTCGCTTTTGATTTGCCAGCATGGGGTACGATTTCCAGTGCGAGTATGTTCATCTGGAACGATGCTGCCAATTTCAATACGGTAAATTCCGCAGCTGTTTTCAACCTTTACGAGGCGCTGAATTTGAGTTTTGCTGGCCTCACGAATGGCCCGAGTCTGGGCAGTGTATTGGTAGATGACGCCAATGCAGGGTCCAGTCGATACATAGAAATAGAATTGAACGGGGCCGGTGTAGCAGCGCTAACAGCCAGTTTAGGCAATCAGTTTATATTTGGCGGCAACAATGATAACGGCGAACAAATATTTGGCTACACAGGCGGTCGGCCGATAGCGTATCTGGCTGTAGAGGTATCTGCGCCCGCAACTATTTCATTACTGGGCATGGCACTCGCTGCTGCGGGCTTCTATCGCCGTAAAAGCGTGTCTAACATCACCTTTTCCACCCAGTCTTCAGTCCAGTACAAAATCAAAAGCTAAGGCAAATCTTCCCGAAGTGTTGCTGTGACTCCTGGAGGCGAAATGCCTCTGCCAGTTCCTCGAGACCAAAACTGCGGTCAATAACCGGCTGTATTCCGGTTGTATTGATAGCTTTTACCATGTCCTCCTGATTTGCTCTCGATCCAACTGTAATGCCACTGATCACCGCATTCTTCTGAAACAGCTCCGCTGTAGGAACCTCACCCTGGATCCCGGTGAGTACGCCAATCAGGGAGATATGTCCACCCATGGCAATTGCGCGAACGGACTGCGCCAGTGTGCCGGAGCCACCGACCTCAACGACAACGTTCGCTCCATTACCGCCAGTGATTTCAAGGGTCCGGTCACCCCAGTTTTCGAATTGGCGATAGTTGATGAGTTGGTCTGCTCCCAGGGCCCGGAGTTTTTCCAGCTTGGCGTCTGAAGACGAGGTAGCAATGACGTGACACCCGGCAGCCTTGGCAAACTGCAGAGCAAAAACAGATACCCCACCGCTTCCTTGCACCAGCACTGTATCGCCAGGCTTCACCTTCGCCTCGACCATCAGTGCGCGCCACGCGGTCAAGGCGGCACAAGGGAGAGTTGCCGCCTGTTCAAACGTATAGCCGTTTGGCATTTTTGTGAAAGCCGAGTCGAGCATGGTAACTGTCTCTGCCGCAAAACCATCGACATTGTCGCCTGGAACACCACTGAGTTTGGCCACATTGTCAGCGGGGCCATCGGCCCAATGCGGAAAAAAACAGCTCATCACCCTGTCGCCAGGCTGAAACCGGGTAACACCGGGACCGACCGCCTCGACGACGCCTGCGCCATCCGACATAGGAATGCGCCCATCTGCAACAGGCAGAAGACCGATCGCCACTACATAGTCGTGGAAATTGAGTGAACTGGCACGAATACGGACCCGAATTTCGCCAGACTGTGGCTCTACGGCGCCTATTTCTACCAATTCCAAATTATTGAGCCCACCGGGTGCCTTGAGTTTAATCGCGCGCACTACTACCTCCTGACGAGTCATTTTCTAATCCGCATAAACGGCGCTCAGTGATCGATATCTTACTACGAAATTCCAGCGTTCCTGGATTACGCGGCCCCTCAATTTTCGACTACCGTACGAATGCCGGCCGATACCAAACGCTACAAGCCTCTTGCGAAAGATCCAGAGGGGTACCATGCAATCTGCCAGCGGCATCGATAAAAACTACCTGTATGCTTCCCAGGGACCAGTGTCTGAGTTTATGCTTGCTAAGCACAATTGCGCAAAACCTAAAGAGGTGCCTCGATGCTTCAGTTTCGGTTTGCTTTTTGTAGTGTTTTTGTCCTTGTAGGATCTTTCGGGCTGTCGTCAGCATGGGCGCTGGATGTCAAGTCCGGGCTGTGGGAAATTGCGGTGGAGGGCCTTGCGGATGCTCAGCAGGCATGCCTGACACGTGAATTGCTCGATATCGATCTCTCGGATATGTCTAATATGAAGATGCCAGAAGGTGTCAAATGCACAAACGAGATCAAGGAAAAAAATTCAACATTAATGGTTTCGCACACAGTGTGTACCGGCACTTTCGCCATCGAAGGTGACACCCGTGTGGAGGTGCTTAGCCCGGAATCGATGTTGATGAAATCAACTTCAGTCATGAATTTTGGCGGCCACAAGCAGTCGATCAGTTCGAGCGCCCAATACAAGTGGCTGTCGAGTGATTGCGGCGACGTGAAGCCAATGGATCTGCAAAAGCCGCTCGAATGATCGGCGCGTTCCGATATCAGGAAAGCGTCGGTCGTGAGGTTCGTCGAGTTGTCGGTTGTAAGTGTCCGATGGGGCGAAGATCGGTTCGAGCCTAACGAGGTTCACACACGAACACCGGAATGTTCCGATCGGTCCGCTTCTGGTAGTCATCGTACTCGTGATAGTGCTCCACGCAGATCGGCCAGACGGCTGCCTTCTCGGCGTCGTCTGCCTGCCGCGCCCGGAGGTTCATCTTCGTGTTCCTGTATTGCACGATGATATCCGGGTTTGCGACGAGATTTTTGTACCAGACGGGCGACTTGGGCGCGCCACCCTGGGAAGCCACGACAATAACGCCATTCTTATAGGGCACATACATCAAGGGAATCGTGCGGGTCTTGCCGGTCTTCGCGCCCTTCATGGTGACGAGCATGACGGGGCGTCCCGTTAGCTTCCCCATGACACGACCGCCTGTCAGTTTGTAGACGAAAACATTCAGGCGGGAAAAAGGTTTAATGATGCGTCGAAGGGTCCTGAATTCCTTTTCCGTCATCGGGTTTACAGCCATATCGGTCTCCTTGTAGAGAGTGTTACTCTTCCGTCCACAGTCGCTGCAATTTCTTGAACAGTACGTTTTGTGTCTATGGGATGCATGCCCATAATCTTTAGCTCTTTGTACGCTGCGGGAGGGCGGCTTCGAGCACCAAACGCTGCTCCGCCGAAGCTACCACGCTACGCGCAGCAGACACCGCGTCTGCGTTCACTGAAATCGAAGTGATGCCCGCACGCACGAGAATCTCCGCAAACTCAGGGTGGTTTGAGGGCGCCTGCCCACACAGAGAAGAGGTAAGACCATGGTCCCTGGCGGCACCGATGATACGTTGGATTGCATCCACCACGGCACCATCTGATTCATCGAACAGTTCAGCACAGGTCGCAGAATCGCGGTCCACACCGAGCATGAGTTGAGTGAGATCATTAGAGCCAATGGAGACACCATGGATACCCAATTTGGCATATTCCGGAATCCAATAGGCTACGGAAGGAACCTCGGCCATCACCCATCGCAACAGTCCGCGGTCCTTGCCAAGTGGACTCTCATCGATGAGTTCCAGACAGCGCTCCAGTTCCCACTTTGTGCGCACGAACGGGATCATGATATGCAGGTTGGGTGTTTGTGCGCGCACCTGTGCCAGCGTCTCAAGCTCCAGGCGAAACAGCTCCGGGTCCTTCACATAGCGAAAGCACCCGCGGTAGCCGATCATCGGGTTTTCTTCCTGGGGCTCAAAGCGGTCACCACCGGTGAGGCCGCGGAACTCGTTGGTGCGGAAGTCATAGGTTCGGTAGATGACCGGTCGCGGCATGAATGCGCGGGTAATTCGCAGCAGATGCTCACTCATCTTGTTTACGAAGGACGCACTGCCCTGTGTCGCCAGAACTTCCCGCGGGTGCTTGCCCTGCAGCGCATCGAGGATCATGAACTCCGCGCGCAACAAGCCCACGCCATCCACCGGTAATGCAGCCGCGGCTTCTGCATGGTCCGCCATGGCCAGGTTTACGTAGAGCTTGGTCGCGAGCGGCGTGACTGCCACCTCCAGGCCAGATGCCACTGACACGGCACTCGCCTTGACGACTGCCGCCATGGAGGCTCCCGCGGTAACGTGACCACGTCGGCCATCTACTGTTACCAGTTCGCCGTTGCGTAGCACTTGAGTGGCCGTGCGTGCACCGACGATGCAGGGGATGCCAAGCTCCCGGCTCACAATCGCCGCATGGCATGTCATGCCGCCGCTGTCGGTCACCACGGCGGACGCGCGACGCATGGTGGGCACCCAATCAGGTGAAGTCATGGGTGCCACCAACACTTCACCATCGAGCAGCTCAGCCCGTTGGTCAGGCGAGCTCAACACGCGCACCTTGCCACTCGCCATGGCGGGAGATGCACCCAAGCCGGTCACGAGCACCTTGGCTGTGTTGTCGTCGGGCGTGGCCAGCGTGGTGATGGGGCGCGTTTGCACCAGGTAGAACTGATCATTGGCGAAGGCCCACTCCATATCCTGAGGCTCACCGTAATGCTTTTCCACGCGCAGGGCGAGGTTAGCCAACTGCAAAACTTCATCATCAATAAGCACGCGTTGCGCGGCTTCGTCTTCGTTCAGCTGGACGCGCTGCTCGCCGCCATCTGCCGAGCGAACGATCTTGAACGCCTTGTTACCGACGCGAACCTGTCGCAACCGCAACCCAGCCTTGGCCACTTTATAGGTGTCCACTTCCACTTGTCCGCCCACAACCACTTCGCCCAAACCAAACGCGGCTTCAATAACGATGCTGTTTAGGTCGTTGGTCGCAGGATCTGCGGTGAACATGACGCCCGAGCGTTGCGAGTCGAGCATGCTTTGCACAACCACGGCGAGCGTGGGCTCCTCGGTCATCGCCTGGGACTTACGGTAGGAAATCACTCGTTGCCCATAGGCCGAGGCCCAACAGGCGACCACGCGTTGCATCAAGGCATCCACCCCGTTGACGTTGGTAAACGTTTCGTGCATGCCAGCGAAGGACGTGGAACCTGTGTCCTCGCTGGTAGCCGATGAGCGCACTGCGACCGCGCCCGATCCGAGCTGCGCATAAGCCTTGGCGATGGCTTCGCGCACGTCCGTTGGAATCTTCGCGCCCGAGATAAGCGCGCACATTCTGGCGGATGCTTCTGCCAAGGCCGCGGAGTCGTTGCCTGGACTGTCTGCGAACATGCGTTGCAGCTCGGTGCGAATGCCGCAGGCATCCAACGTAGACAAGAACGCATCAGTCGTGACCACGAAACCCGGTGGCACAGGTAGCCCGGCACGCGTCATCTCACCCAGGTTCGCGCCCTTGCCTCCGGCATTCGCGACGCTTTTACGTGAGAGTTCTTCGAACCAAGCGATGTAACTAGTCATACCCATGCCTCTGTAAGGTGAACTCGCGTCTGTGTTACATAGACAACGCCACATGTAACGCGTGGCACGGAGCACTGTGGTCTTACCCGCAGCCACGTAGCCTATGCGCACCTTCGGTGGCCCGTAGCCTGAGGATGAGTATAAGACAAATGAATAGGTCATCGTAAGTGGATTTTCTTCCCGCAATGTGTCTCGTGTTAACAAACCATCCCAATGACATCATTTAAAGAGAATCAATTCGCCAGGCACAGGGAGAGCCGCGTCGTCAGGCAGTTACATTCTATGAGAGCTGGGCAGTGTAACCTTGCTATACTGGTTCCCAATTTACTGGAGTAGAACGATGAGCCGCAGCGTTGAGAAGCAGTTTCAAATCGAAGGAACAGTGGCATCCGGTTTTGAGTCAGTTAAACAGTTGTATGAACACAACATGCGGACTCTGGCGGAAGAAAGTACGCAACTCTGTGTCTATCATGGCGAGGAAAAAGTGGTGGACCTTTGGGCGTGCGTAACTGATGACTCCGATTTTTCTCCAGACTCCCTTATCAATGTGTTCAGCAGCGGTAAAAGCCTTGAAGCCATTGCAATTGCAACACTCGTTGGTAAGGGGCTGATTAACTACAATGCCAAAATTGCTGAATATTGGCCTGAATTTGGTGCCAATGGTAAGGTTGATCTAACGGTCGCTGAACTCATGCGCCACGAGGCAGGTCTGGCGGTCCTTAAGACCAGTTTTGAGCCGGAAGACCTGCTTACTGAGAACATAAAGCTGAATAAGGTTGGCCGGGTTATTGAGAGCCACGCACAAAAATACCGTAAGGGCGATGGGCATAGAAGGGAATATCATGCCATCACCAGGGGATGGATTGTGAACGAACTCTTTCGACGAGTGGACCCAGCGCGCCGCACTATTGGTGAATTCCTCCGTGAAGACCTCAGCAGCCCGCTCGGGGTAGATGTCATTGTCGGGGTCAAGCAGGAAGAACTACATCGAGTCAAAAAAGTAAGACCGCTTGGGTTTCGCTTTCAGTTTCTGGAAAGTTTGAAACCCAAATTACTTAAGCGAAGAATAGAACTGAATATCTTTCAAATCCTTGGAAAGGTGATCCGACTAATCCCCGCGATTCGAAACTCAACAGTCCGAAGAGCTCCTCCCCCATTCAAGGGCATGGAACGAATCACGTTTTTCAATGAGCCTACTATTGCAATGGGAGAAACCCCTTCTGCGAATGCAAACTGCTCGGCAAGAGGGTTGGCAAAAGTTGCAGCCATGATGGCAGCAGGCGGAAAGTGGGCCGGAGCAGAATATATAAATCAGGAAGCCTGGGACGCGCTGCATAAAGATCCGCGCGAAGCAGATATGGGATTCGTCACTACCAGCTTCACCCAGGGCGGTGTCGCCCTGTTCACCGAGGCCACCCAGAACAGTAGTCGGATTGAGAAAGCTCTTAACACGGGTAGGGAAGGATTTTATGGCTGGATGGGGCTAGGTGGGTCATTATTTCAATGGCATCCGCAATTCAAAATCGGGTTCGGCTACGTACCCACATCACTGAACGTACTGGATTTGGTGAATGAGCGGGGAAAGGCGTACCAGGCGGAAGTACTGAAGTGCGTGGAAAGAATCAATAAAGGGTGAGAATGGCCGCGAGGTCAGGTTCACTAATGGCCTTTGCCCGGCTATGTGTGGAGTAGTTATCAGGTGTCTAGGTCAGCCGGTTACGTCCGGTGAATAGAGGATGGGAACATCCCTTCGTAGGTCAGAATTATGGGATGGTTGTCCCTTCTGATTGCGCCCGAATTGGTAGGTTCACCAAATACAGCTATATTTAATTACCGAAGTAATTTAAGAGAGAATAAAAAAATGAGACTCTGTATGCGCAAAACTATTCGTCCTGGCGCGATCGTCCTGAGCTCAGTCATTTTGCTGCTTGGTTGCTCGGATGGCAGCGACAATAACTCGGCACGTGTACCCGGTCCCGGTCCGGCGCCGCTATCACCTGAACTTATCATGGACGAAACCACACCGGTACCGGGTTTCCCCATGTCTTTTCCCGATGGTATTGCGGTATTCCCGGGGCCCAACGGGGAGGAATTGTTGTTTAACGAGGCAAATCGACAGCGGCGTATAGAAATTGACAGCATCGATAACACTTCTATCGTACACAGCGTAGCGATCGAAAGTGCAATAGACGGAGGTAGGGATTCCAACGGGCAGATATGTCAGGACGCAGAAGGCAACAGGATCTTTGGCGAAGATACGGGCCAGTCGGCCGATGATGCGACGTTTGCTTACGCGGGTTGGGGCGTGTTTGATAGCTCCTATAATCAGGTCGGCAAGTTGACGCCGACGAGTATTAGTACCAGGAGAACCAATCCGAACCTTTTGGCTGTGGACTCGCCAGGGACGGCAGTGGTCGACTGTTTACGACTGAAGTCGGTGGCCAGTTCCAGTGGCGCCAGCACTGGTCAGCTGATTATCTGGTTTCCGGATCCCGTGGAAGGATTCAAGGTATGGCCTGGCAATGTTCCTGCCTCCGGGTATCCCAATTCCAACTTCAGTCACAACTACTGCAAACTTGCGATTGATCTCAGCACGGCCTCATCAGTGGCTATTGATGACGATAACAATGTCTATGTTGCCAATGCGGGCAACGGAACGGTCGTGGTATTTCGTCCGCCTTTTCCAACAGGACCGGACTTCGCTGGCGGCTGCAGCGGTACCGACAAGACCGGGGCTCCGATGGTCGACCCTTCGCTGGGTGACCCGCTGGACCGGGAAGTATTTATCGTGGCGGGCGCACTCATTAGCCCATCGGGTATAGTGCAGTCGCCGACCACGGGCAACTGGTATGTATCCGGGGTATTCGACGGCAAGATACTGGAATATCAGTCCCGACGGCACCACCGTGTACCAGACAATTCTAGACCCGGCAAATAATATGCCCCCCGAAAGTCCCTTTGTTCCTGACCGGGTTGCCGTTATCATCAGGACATCCCTACGGCCTGGCACTTGATTCACAAGGGACATTGTATTTTACGGATATGCAACTGAGCGGCACCTTGCCCAACGTGGGGCCGGCATCGAAAAAAGGTAAAGTGTGGCGTATCAGGTTCAATGATAGCGGATCGAACTAACAGCGCGGAACTTGTGACTCTGATCAAATAATAACTGCGCGGGTACTATTTGCTATATTTTTGCATTGGATGACGACCTGAACCCTATCAACCATTAACTGAATACTATGATCATCAATTTACGAAAACTTTTAGTGCGGTCAGCAATCGTTTTATTCTTCACATTACCCGTCGCCTGTTCGGATGATGACGATCACTCACCGGCCACGTCTATCGCACCGCAGGAATGGCGGACCTATGCCGGTGGAGCAGAGCGCACCTTTTTTAACCGGCGCGAAACACAGATAACGCGGTCGAATGTTGATCAGTTGCAGACATTATGGACTTTTCCTACTGGCGCCATAATTACGGCTTCGCCAGCGGTGGCGCAAATAAATCTGACGGAGGGGTTGCGTACTGTCGTCTATGTCCAGTCCTGGGACGGCTATATGTATGCGATCGACGTTAGCACCGGGCGGGAAATATGGCGGTATCAAACCAGGGCGCAGGAAGTCAGCTTTCCCAACACTGGCTCGGCGCATATTGGACAGGTAAAAGGGGTCGAGGCGGTGTTCTTCGGAGCGGGCGAACGTTTTTACGCGTTGGATGCGACGAACGGCAATGAGCTATGGACCTTCGATGCGGGTACCGGCTGTCAGAATATTGGCGATTGCACCTATTATGGGGAGAGAAACCAGATCGAATCCTCGCCGATAGTAGCCGACGGAAAGATATTTTTTGGCATGGATGTCGATGAATCGGAACGCGTCGATGACCCTGACCCTAAGAATGCTCGTGCAGGAGGCAAGGGCGGCTTCTATGCTCTGAATGTTGATACGGGATTTCTGGAGTGGTTTTTTGATCTCGAAAGCGGGCAGACCTGTTACCCAAATCCTGGTGACAATATCAGCCGTTATGACGGTTATCACTCCCTGGAGGAGTTGGGCCTGGATAACGTAGACGCCGACTGGTTCAACTCGCGCAAGGGCTGCGATCACCCCCGCAATCGCAATGGTTGCGGTAACGTCTGGTCTTCAGCGGCCGTGGATGCACAGAGGGAGCAACTCTATTTTGCATCCAGCAACTGTGACAGTGAACCTGTGGATGTAAGCTATTTGCCAGGACCGATTATGCCTCCCCACGATGAGGCAATCACCGCCCTGAATCTTGACGGCTCGGTTGCCTGGCATTGGCGGCCGCGCGAGATTGACAACGATGATCTGGCCTTCGGCGGGGTTCCCAATCTATTTCAGATAGAGATAACAACGGTACCGGGTGGCGAGGCAATTACCGTCGATGTGGTCGGTGTCGGCAATAAAGATGGTACCTATTACGTACTGGATCGCGACGGAATTAACAAGCGCTTCACAGATGAAGTGGTCGACTACCGAAGTTCCAGCTTTCCCTACTGGACGACAAAAGTCGTCGAGGGCGGATCGTACAGCGGTATTATTGCGACCGCTGCGGTAGATCAGGATCGGGGGAAGATATTTGTCTCATCACCGTTTCAGAGTCTTAGCAACCCCCAGAGACCTAACGTACATGCCCTGAATATGAATACTGGTGATATTCTTTGGCAAAGAGATTTCGATCTGGGCAGTTTTGCACCCACCAGTGCCATCCCCGGCGTGGTGTTTACGGGCAGTGCAGGCGGTGGAACGCTTAACGCCTTTGATGCAGACACTGGAGAGCATTTGCTTGCCCTTGAGGGTATCGGTACACCCGCGGTTGCGAGCGGTGCGGTGGTTAACGACGGTATCCTCCTGGTGGGCGGCGGTATCGGTGCGCGTAGTCCCGTTACCGGAGATTTCCCGAGCACATCGACCACAACCTCATGGTTCCCGAATAATATTACCGCGCTCTGTGTGCCTGGAACGACCAACTGCCCACTGTAGGCCAGCAATCTACCTGCAATTACTGCCGACTCACTCCCGCCCGGCCAGTTTGTTGCTGCTCTTGACCAGGAGGATGGGCAGGGAAAAGAGCAGGGTAACGCTATTGGCCAGGATGATGGCCAGATCGTCCTGTACCCAGCCATACACCAGCCAGCACACGATCCCCAGATTTAGCATCAGGTACATGGTCAGTGATATCTCATCGGTCTTACGGGTCCGCAAGGTCAGCACTGCCTGGGGCAGAAAGGAGAACGTTGTTAGTACTGCGGCCAGAAAACCGATATTCTTCAACATGATGATTGTCTACTACTAATCACAGCCTGAGGCGTTTCCGCTTCTTTCTCTGACTCTTCCACAGCGGGCTGCAGCTCCGCCACCCTGGTCTCCAACGCCTCGACCTTCTTCAGTAACTCCGCATTCTCCGCCTTGGTCTTACTCAATGACTTCTGCAGCACCTCGGCCGCGCTGGTCTTTTCCGCCAGACGCTTCTTGTTATCGTCCAGGTTTTTCTTCATCTTCACCGGATCGTATTTTTTCAGTTCATTGACCTGCTCACGTTCCTTGGCCAGGTCCATCTGCAGGCTCTTGACGCGCTGCTTCATCGCAGCCACTTCTTCCTTCATGTTCTCGCTGCGGTTGTGCAGTTCGCGGTTCTGCTGCTCGAGCTTCTGGTTGACCGAGGCCTTGGCGGATAAATCGGTAATGGTTTCCAGCTGGGTGGCGACAGTGGCCTGCAGTTCTGCCACTTTCTTCAGAGCGACTTCAATCTCTGCGGTCTTGGCATCCAGTTGGGATTGGTACTGTGATTTGAGGTTGTCTTCGAGTTCGATGATCTTTTCAAGGTTACTGGCTGTCAGCATGAAGTTGTCCTGTGCAGTTGATGGCGGGGGAGATACACCCTCCGACTCCGGTCTATAGCGCTCGCCCCAAACGCTATAAAAGTCGGATGCTCTTGCTTATAGAAAATATATATAAATCAATAAGATATTGGAGCCAGACGAACTTGAACGGCAGCGGCCGACCGTCTTCAACCTGCCGATTATGAGAAGCAGGGAGAGTGCCGGACCGGCTCAGTAAGTTCAAGAAAGGTAACGCGTTTTTCTGGAGACCGGGGCCATTGTAACCGAAACCGAGCGTATACCGAACTTGGTTGGGGTCAGTTTGCAGGATTGGTGCGAGTAAGTTGAAGAATGGTAAGGGATTTCAGAAACTGAACTCCGAACCTGGGCCGAGTGTAAATTGGCTCTCCAATTTGCGCTGACTTCACACACTCACCCCCATTCTCCTCGGAGCTCAATTTTGGCGCAGTGTAGAGAAATCCAGAGGCTGGATTCCGAACCGGGACGCACCCACCCCCATTCCGCCTTCACAACTGTTTGGCGGCGTCGTACAGACGCTGCGCGTTGACGGGCATTCCGCGGCCCAGAACATGTAGCCGAGAAATCCCGGTGTCTGGCCGGCACCATTGGGCTGAATGGTCTGCACGTAATCGGCCTTTGCAAGTTGGGTCGAGGCACCGAAATCTACACAGTTTGCGTGAGGGCTGCGGCTGTTCGTGAGCCACATGCTGACGACAACCTTTGCTGGCGCCTTCGGAAGGATAGGCGGGTCGTAATTAGTCTTGCCATCCACGTGTTCCTGCCACTGGGCTGTGTCGGGTTCACCACGGGGCACCATCGCGTTGACATAGTCAACATGTCCATTTGGCAGCCAGTCGGCTGCGGCGCGTCGGCTCAGTTCCTGTAGGTAGCGGTTTCCAACTGCGAGGTCCAGGCTCAGCACGGCTTCGGTCTGCTGGTTGTAGGTCGCGATGAAAGTTTCCATGCCCGCCATTTGAACGGCAGTCGGTGTGCCGTTTTCCCAATCGATTTCTAGTCCGTCCGCGTGAAGCCGTTCGATCGCCGCAATGGCATTCCTGGCTAGCAATGCGGGGTCACTGGCCAATGCCTGGTTCCAGGAATCTGTGTAGGTGACGCCGCCCATCGACAGCAGGACGCGTATGTCATGGGCCTTGAAGTAATTCACTATCTCGGGGGTCATGCCCACTGGGATACCGTTTTCGAAGGCGTTGTTTGTAGTGCCTAGCAGCAATTCCATCGGCTTGAGAAAGCTTAGGACAACGAGATTGACCGAGGGGTGGTGGTCTCCACCATTGTTGCGATCGATGATCCAGTGATTGGCGCGGTCGAATTCGGCCATGTCACGCACCTGGCTCCAGGCGCAAAAACTGTTGCCGCAATGCCAGACACCGTAGATAGACAGTGGTTGGGGAGGAACACTGCCACCCCCGCCACCACCACCCGTTCCGTCACAGGAACCAAGGGATATCCACGGATCGCCACTGTCAGGGCTAGCGCGCTTGGATGACTCGGCTGTGTTTTCATAGGCCGTATTTAAATATTGCACCTTAGCGCCGAGCAGGTAGTAGGACTGCCGTTTCCACTGGGGTAGACCACTACAGTCATAGGCGAGCGTGTTGCCCGCCCATAGCGCTGAGCAAATAGCAGTAATCGAGGCGATTATATTGAGCTTCATTGGGGTACTCACTTGTCCGGGGCAGCGGACTTTCTTCATTTTAAAGTCTGATGCGACTTTAGTTTTATGCCTACATTCATCGATTATGAATGTTTTGCGACAACGATGGGAACGACCTACGAACCGCCCTCGTTTTCCGGGAGATACTCTTTGAAGGTATCGCCCAGATGAATTATAGATACTGTTTTCCGTCGCAACCAGTATTTACATCCTTTTTAGTACTACCATATTAACTGGCCGTAACTGCTGGTATTTGCCCATGAGTACATATAAGCGCCACTGATCTCCGCCTGAAAGCATCAGCTACGCCTACTGGATTTGCTATAGATTCAGCCTCAGTGCAGCTAACATTCGCGTCTTCAGCCACGGTGCAGAAGGACTATGCCGCACATGGCTGGCGACAGGTTCGTCAGATTGCGCTCAAAAGCAGGTCACCACTTCAAAAGCATATCCAAGGTCTTTTGATCTGGCGCACCTTCAAAATATTTTTCGATCGCATCTTGAAATGCCGAATCGCTTCCCGCAATAGACATAAACAGTGTCATCGATGATTTGAACTTCAAAGCATCAATGTCACCAAATATATCCATTGCAGATTTACCTTTGAGCGTCAGGACAGTCTTCGTGCATTCGAGTAGGCGTTGGCCAAGGATTGGGTGGTTAAGATAGGCCTGTGCTTCGCGTGGGTTTTGAATGGCAAAGAACTTGGCAGTGGAGCTAAATCCAAGACCTGCTATCTGGGGAAAGATATACCACATCCAGTGGGTTAGCTTTTTTCCATTCTTCAACTCTTGAACAATTTCTTCGTATGCATCATTTTGTGCTTCGATGAAGCGATTTAGGTTGCCGGTGCCGTCAATCATATTGCCACCATATCCCAATCTTGGTTATGACATATCATATCCCGCCAATAATCATCATGATCGCCCACCAGGATAGGCCATCGGGATGGTCGCAAAGCACCTCAAAGGGACATTGAATCTGCCCTTCCTGCACTCTCCGATTTGCCTGGCGGGTATGGGCGACTATACTTTTTTTGGCGATGATGTAGCCAACAATGAATTTCATTCCGAGGGAACTATGAAGAAAATTATCGCAGTACTACTATCTTCACTTTGTTTGTCATTACCCGTGCTGGCTGAAGATGACAGCCACATGGACAACGCAAAGGAAGCAACTGGCGAAGCTTGGGAGAATACCAAGAAAGCTTCCAGTGAAGTTTGGGATGCGACCAAGGAAGGGAGTAAAAAAGCCGTGGATGCAACCAAGGAAGGCGGTGAAAAGGCCTGGGATGCAACCAAGGAGGGCAGCGAAAAGGCCTGGGACGCAACCAAGGAAGGCGGTGAAAAGGCTTGGGATGCAACCAAAGAGGCGGTTGACCCGGAATAACAATTAAAGACCGTTTCGGTGGGCCTTTTATTGCCGGTTAATAGAGGGTGGGAACACCCAGAATTCCAGAAACCCCAGCGTGCCGGGTGTGATTCCCCAAGGGGGCTAGCAAGCCCCGGATCTACCCGGCGGGACCTGTTGACTCGACGTTCCTCGTCAGGTCGTCGAGTGCGTCGAGTGGAATCGTGGTTTTCTGGCTACCTCCCGTGCGGGTGGATTCTGGATAGCGTAGAATCTAAATTGAATCTCAGCTCTTCTTTGAAGCGGTCTTTCAGGGCTTGATAGCGCGCTTCTGCCAGAACTCTGGCGCTTGCCTATTTCCTGGCGGCAGGCTTGCGTGCAGCGGCCTTTCTCTTCGGAGTGGCAACTTTCTTCTTCGCCGCCGCTATCTTGGCCTTGACCTTGGCCGGAGCTTTATCGATTGCCTTTTTGGCACGCGTCTCCAGAGCCCCCAGCTGTTTCTTTACCTGCCTTCCCGTTTGGGTCGCCTTTTTCTCGGCAGCTTTGGCCTGAGACTTCAGCTTGCGCTCGGCAGTCTTGACCTGCTTGGTAAGTTTTTTCTCCATCAATTTTTCTTTGGCAGCGATTTCCTTCGCCTTGTGTTTTGCGGAGCCCATAAATTCGTCCATCTGGTCGCGAGCCCCCTGCAGGACATTGCTGAAAAAATTGCCCTTCGCGCGCTTTTTGGCGGCGGGTTTCTTAGGGGCTGCAGTTCGCTTAGCAGGTGCCTTTTTCTTTGCTGTAGCCATTTCATTTCTCTCCAAAGGTCGTTGACGTCAGGTGTCCGAATGAAAGTAGCAATAAAGACAGAACTATACAACAGGATCAGGTGCCGCCCCGCAAGGCCATCTAGGTAATCATCTGGCGTCGGGTTCGTAGAATGCGTCGGATTGATTGATGATTTATTCAGGGAGGGGGAACCCCTGCGAGTGGATTGTAGATGGCTTGTAACCTGGATTGGATGTCAGCTCTTCTCAGTGCCTTGATCGCGGTATGTTTGCAAATCACGCAGCTGATTTGGGTCACGTATCCTGGAGAAACATAATCGATCTAATCTTTCGTTTATAGAAAAAAGATTTTCACCAAAGGACAATGCAAGAGCGTTGGCCAGGGAAGGCTGCGCTCTTGTTAGCGAGAAAGTCCCCTCAAGTAGTAATAGACCTTTTGGCACTGTCGGCCAACGGCCTAATCGGATCAATTGTTACAGCAACTGCTGGAGCAGTGGTGCTTTTATTTGTTGTCAAAATTATAAAAAAAGCGTTAGCGGATGCTGACGATTTTGTTGATGACAGACGTTATTCAGCTGCTTGCATATCGTAGGTATGGCGAGGATCCATGACATCCTGTCCCACTATTGCTAGGCTACCACCCTTGAGTAACCAGAAAAATGGATAAATGGAAATGCTTATAGACTGGCTGCCGCGTGTCGGTGCAATGTTGACTGTGTTATTCGGATTAATCGGCTTTTTCAAACCACGCCTGATCACTGACGGTCAGAAGATCGAGCTGGGCAGCCCTATGGCCCTGTCGGAGGCCAGAGTGGTATTCGGTGGCCTGCACTTGGGTAGCGGCATTATGGCGCTGGCTCTTCATGAGCCGCTGATCTACATGACACTCGGTGTGGCCTGGAGCTTTGGGCTGTTGGCGCGCTTCTACTCGATGGTGGCTGACAAGACCAGCTTGCGGCAGTCCCTGCCAGGTATTGTTATCGACGCGATGATGGCCTTTTTATTGCTCAGTGGGGTGATTTTCTAGCGTCATTGCTGACAAGCTTGCCAGACCTGGCTGGCCTCGGGTTGTTTGGGATTACTTTTAGGGATGCTTTTCATTCCCCGGGAAGATACGTCTGGAAGATGTCACCCAGATTTTTATTGTCGTGAGTAGGTACACGATAATAGGTGCGGATATTGACCGAGCCATCCTCCCCAAATTGATAGGTTTCCAGGCTGTATTGAATCTGCGGACCCTCAGGTCCTTCAAAGTGATTTTCCAGACACCAGGCGACCTCATTGCCACACACGAACAGGGTTCCGGGTTGTATATTGAAGCGGACCCGAGGCTGGAACAAATCCCAGGAATCTTCACAGCAATATTTGAATCCACGCTTCTCCGGCGTTCCGACGGGATCGAGCATGCGAAACTCGCCCTTGGCTACAGACTGCCAGTTGTCTACCCAGGCTTGCTTGTCACCAGCGTTCCAGAGCGTGGGATAGTTAGTGGCCCAATTCAGCAGGTCTTTCTTTTCTGGGTATGCCAACGCGCGACTCCTTGTTTTGGCTGAGTCTGCAGGATATAGGAGATTGGTAATGAGTAAAACCCGAATTGGGAACGCACATCACAATGAATGCTTTCTACCATCACACCTCCCCCCTACGTTGCAGAGGGGACTACAGAATTGACCCATCTCGCAATATCCTGAGCACTCATTGCACCGGATTGACTTGCCAATTCCTTGCCGTGCAAAAATAATTTCATCGTTGGAATGCTGCGAATATTAAAACGTGCACCGAGCGATTGTTCAGCTTCGGTATCGATTTTCGCAAAGCGCACTCGCGGCTCAAGTTGTTTGGCTGCTTGTTCAAATTGCGGTGCCATCATGCGACAGGGACCACACCAGGGTGCCCAGAAATCAACTAATACCGGAATGTCATTGCGTTCCAGCTGTTTAGCAAACGTTGCTACTGTGAGTTCAATTGGATGGCCGTCAAATGCCGCCTGATGACAATGGCCACACTTGGGCCCTTGCGTTAATTTTGCTGATGGGACACGTATAATGGTTTGGCAGTGTGGGCAAACCAAATGTAATGAGTCACTCATGTGAATGTCCATAAAAAAGTTGATATCGACTTGGGGGCGAAAAGTAAAAACACAAGGCTATCAGGGATAATTCCTGCGGTGGCCTTGACTATGGCTTTTTGCTGAAAAGCCCTGGCCTTTCATTCTCCGTTCGCGGGTATTTTTAACTTCTGCTTAGTTACTCAACACATCCAGGATCACATATGTAGCATCCATTACCCGAATAACTTTATCTTCTAAAATGTAATCCGATGTGCCTTTAGGTGAAGGGTAAGGCGAGCGTTTAGAGTAGCGTCGCAGCTCGGGCGAAAAAACTTGTCCGTTAACCACCTTTTTCTGCCAACCGGGCGGTAAACTTCCACCGCTGGCTACTTTCTTTTGTAGGCCTGGGGGCAGGTCAGAGTATTTTTTATCATGGCCTGTATTGTCGTGATATTCGCCTTGATCATCATCCTCGCTACCATGGTTTTTATTTTTCGATTGCTTGTTGTAGTATGATTTGTACTCATTGCGTTCGGCATCTGTAAAACGCTGATTTATATCCTCCAGACTACCTTTGGTATGTTGCGCGGCGTTAGCCATGCCGGCCACATCGTTTAGATCAGAGGCCATAACTTGTGTGGCAGCTGCACAGGTAGAAATAAGAAGACAGGTGAATAAATAACGCTTCATAAATACTCTCTCAGGGATGGTATACCGTCGTTATTATAGCTTAGCCTGCATTGTCTGAGTCAGTGCTAGCCGGCTCCTCCACCCTCGCGCCCCAATTCGCCCCCACTGCTTGCCTCATGAACCTACCCATACCCTGCCCGGGACTTGCCGAGAGGTAGTCACTTTGGGGCAGAAAGGGGAGACCTCCCGGAATCCACGCGAAATTCGGTTAGTGTGATTACCCAAAGCAGGGCTTGGCAGCGGTAAAGTGGCAAAGCACCTCTTGGTGGTGCTAATGCCAGTCAGCGCATCAGCGCCGCAGGCGTTGTTCTACCCTCAGTATTTTGTGCCGCCGCTGGTATTGCTTGGAAGCGATCGCTAAACTGCCGTCTATATACTTAATAAAAATGACTACGGCATAGGAAGATCGAGTAATCCCTATGGGCAATTCAATAATAGTATTTCTGGTCCTTATCCTGGTCGGCGTCGCAGCTGCAGCTTTGGTGCTTCGGTCGAACAAGCAGACACCAAAGAAAGACATGAATGCTGGAGCAAAGAAGCAAAATTCCTCTCAAAAATCGTCTCCCAGACCAATAAACCCTTATCGCGCCACTGCAATAATCTGCGGAGAAAATTCTTGCGAAGCTGTAAAGGCGATATCAGGCAAACGATTTCTTGATTCGGAGAAGGATATACCGCAAATCCCTTTACCCAATTGCGATAAGTCGAAGTGCTCTTGCAAATATGAGCACTATTTAGATCGGCGTAATACCGATGAGATCCGCCGGGCTCCTCATGGTCTAAAAAGCCAACTACATCCGCATATTGAAAATGTTGAACGGCGGTTGAAGCGAGGACGTCGTACTTCGGACTGGGATTAAGGAAGTGGCTGTTCGCGCATCAGGTTTGCATGATCTTTCCATCGGCCTTGGTGATGCTCTGCAGCGGTGAAGAGACGTAATGGTATCTTCCAGGAAATCCAGGCTAGGCCTATAAGAAAGTCTACAAAATTATCCAGGCAGATATATTGTCGGCAGTCGTGGCAAAAGGAGATCTAACCCGGGGTATAGCTACTATAAATAACTACGTCCAAGCCGCTTTCGCTTCCACTATGTTCAGCTGGACGCTTGGCCAGTAAGCAGATAGCTGCGCCAGTTGTCCTGGTTATAGTCGCCCTTGCCATTAACTAGACGATCCTCCACAAAATCCGTAAAGGAGTCTGTATACGGTGTGGGCCTGCCGATCCAGAATGCCCGTATGCCCGGAAAGGTAAGCCACCAGTCGAGGGTATTTGACCAGCGAAGCCAGGTTTGTTCGTCGACATTCCCCGCCTGGTATTGTTGCATGAGAAATTCCATGGCGCTCAGAAATTCCGTCATCAGCCACGCAAACTGGTTTCTCTCGTCCAAGGTCAGCCCGGTGGGGTTGGTAATGGCGCGTGTGAAGAACTTGCTGGCCTCAGCGTCAAATGCGTAGGTGTGCTGCTGGGCGGCCATGCGGTCCAGGATACGAGCAGTCATATCTGCCCGCTGAGAGTTGGTATTGCTGCGCACCTGGAGTGCCACATATACCAGGGACAAGATTACCCCGAAGCCGCCGACAAATTCGCCCAGTTGAGACATGGTTTCCAGATTCATATGGACTCCTGCTGGATAGATAGGTCTGGGCTACAGCATAGTAGTCTTTTAGCGATATGGCTCGAGGTACGACCGAGAAGATTTGACAGTGGGTTCTGTCACTGACGTTTTCAGACAATTGGCTATCTTCGCGCCCTGGTCTGCGCCACCGGCCCGCCCCATGACCCCACCCATACCCCGCCCGGATTGCGCCGAGGTTTCCCCACGGAGATCAGCGGATGAACGGCATCGACCGCATTCTATGTCCACGACGGGATCCACCGGGACTGGTGTTGTCACGCGAGAAGCCGCTACAGCGGGTTGCAGTTATTAATGATCACCCGGCCTTGCAGTACATCACCGCGTGAGTACTCGCGAAATTCACAGGTGTTACTGGCTGGATCAAAACTCTCGATCCACAGATTGTCGTCCTTCCAGGTGACGCCGAGATGGCGCTGCCCATCGGGTACCGAGACGTGCATCACGCCGCCCCAGCGCTTGACCAGAATCTGCTGGTAGTGGAAATAGTATGCCGACGCGCCGACGGCTCCGATCAGCGCGGCAACCACCACAGCGGCGCCCCAGTGTTTGAGCAGACCGCCCACTACCCACAGCGCAGCCGCCATTGTGGCGATGACAATCATCCAATACAGATACGTCGTCATTACTATGTCCTTCTATTTCGGATTAAGGATTTGGATAAATGGGACAGACCTGTTCGATTGTACCTGATAGGAGATAATCCCAATTCCAAGGATGGCAAGCGAAAATAAGTGCGTCCCCATTTTCAATTTTCCATAGATTACCACGCCTGCGCCACGCAGAGTTTACGGCGACGTGGCCACTGGGCCAGAGAGGAAGAACCCCGGTGTTCATGCGCAATCCTGTGAGTGTGATCGAAAAATGGAAGGGGGGGGTAGCAAGCCCGGGTATACACGACGAACTTGACAACTCGCACGGCAACACCAGAATTTACGTCAGGTCCTCAGGCCCTAAAGTAACTTTTTTTGGCGAGGTGGTGATACTCCCTGCGTATGGATTGTCGATAGCTTAGAACCTGGAAGGTTTGCTTTGCCTGGAGGCCGGCAATGACCGCTTCCAGGCAAGGCAAAGCGGTCATTGACGGCCTGATAAATGGCCAAACGACAAATATGGGCTTCTCAAATAGCAGCGCAATTTATATCAAGATAGAATTAGCATACGTGTGAGAAACCAATGTATTGTTGCTAGATCCCAGGCACCTCAGGCACCTCAGGCACCTCAGGCTCCTCTTCTGCTTCGCAACTTGTGCTTACATCCGGAACCGGTTCGCAATCTAACAGCCCACCGATATTATTAGAAGGTTCTCCATCGCTGATGCGGCAGTCCGCATAACCGCGCGTGTAAGTCACTTCTTCTTCCAAATCATTAATGCAAGTCACTTGGCTATCGACAGTATGATTGAGATGTCCTTTGGCTTTTGTGCTGACAGAAATGTGCTTCCATTCAAGCCCGCTGCCATCGTAATTGCATCCACAGTGGGCAATTTGAACTTTAGGGTTGCCTTGCCCTTTCTTTGCTGAATTATTTGACCGTTCAGCTGCTCTTGGTGAAGGTTTTCCGGCGTTTTCCTTTCCTTGTCCGGCATTGGCACTACCCTCTGCTGCGTTTGGTGAAGGCTGCCCTGCTAGTGCCAGACCGCCCGTAGTCAATATGCTTAAAAATGCGAAAGTCGCTATCAGTTGATTTTTCATATACTAGTCCCCGAGTGTCCCTGATAAGTGGTAACGCTCAGCAACCCAGCCGAGCACATTTTTGCAAACATACCGCATAGCAGTACGTTTTCACTTTCCTTTACCCGCTCAGAAAATCGCTTGCGAACAGAGGATTTCTGCTCCGAGCGGGTGTTTATTCGATGACGTGAACTCATCGAGATAACGGAATCGAGAATAGATGTAGTCGCGCTGAAATAAAAATCACCATTTCCTATTTGTAATCATTCGTCACTGTTATATCTTGTACAGAGTTGGTCGGGGTATCCCCCTCCAGGCTTACCAACATCCGCTATAAAGAAAAGCAGACGTCAGACGGTGAGCTTTCGAGCGTTGATTTTCGGCAGCAAATGGGTTTTACACCAATTTAGTCGCTGTCGGCTCAATTATGGCGATGGTGTCCGGAGCCGGATTGGGGAGGTCCAGGCCCGCTCCTTAATCTGCCATGGGAGTTCCGGATCACTGCAGCTGGGTGGTCTCTGCGACTCGGGAAGTGTCAGTCATACACCAGCGCAACATCGCGTATCCCTTTTTGCGTGCCAGTGTATGCCGGTGGGTAAATGAGTCCGGACATGGATAGGGTGCTGATCTGAGCAAGCGGCACAACAGTCAGCCACCCTGGAGCATGCCGCATACCTGCCGATCATCCTTCGAGATAATGCAGGCGAGAGCTATCGGAGAGCCCACCGAAATATTCACTGGTAAACGGCTTGTGGAACGCAGCGACTTTCGCGATCCATTTTATCTCGATAGGAATATGTAATAAGTTATGTGAGGCAGCTCGCAGAATACATCACTGGTTAGTGACTGTGATTTGTAGCTCGTTATATTTGAAACCGCGTCATCACGGAGCGAGACACTAAAAGCGGGGCTGCGGTATACAAAGTAGTGATTGTTGTAGTTCCCTTGCCCCGCTTTTTTTACGACTTTAGTTAGTTAAAATAAATTCCACCTGGTTTATAGAACGTCCCGGAAAATCACCCGGCCCGTTGTTCTGAGGTGGTGTGGTAAGGCGGGGATAGACTTGGGAGTCAAGACATGGTTGAGCATAAGGATAACGAAAAAACGATGCATAATAGAATCAGTAGTATTCTTTCACGCAACCGCTCTGATCGACGCGATTTCAGTGCATTGAACCAAGCAGACGACGCCGAAGAGATCGAGTACTTACTCGCCAGAGCAGAGGCTGATCTTCGAGAAGCCCAAGCTCGCGTCGATGAACTCAAACGAAAGCTGGCGAAGTCGCAGTGACATGCCACCGCTTTGGGCGGATATAGGTTGATGTGCCTTCCAGGAAATCCAGACTATCAGATGCGTATCAGCCAACTACGCATGCAACACTTTTTGTCAGAGCCCATTCAGGCTAACACCCACCGCTTCGAGCAATGGCTTGAGTTTACGGTAGGCTCCGGTTAGAAAAGCCGCCAATATAGGCCGACACTGAAAGGTCGGCTTTTTTTGCTTAGACGGCCAAAGAATTTGTCTTGCGTCAAGCTCTCTTCGTGGTCGAAGCCCCTTCAGCTCCATTGCTAAAAGCACTGTGACATGGGAACTTCTACCCGGCGTTCACTGCCATCTGGAAAACGCTCTATTCTATGGCAACCGACTACCTCGCTGGACCTGCGGCTTTGTTGGTAACCGTCATAGCCATGGTTGGCGCTACAATATTCACCGTCGTGGGTGTGAAACAGGATATAGGTAATAGCAGAGCCCAATAGTGCTGCACCCACGTATGACGGGTAGAAGTTGGGACGATAGTAGCCGCTGTAATACCGGGGTTGGCGGTAAGGTATGTAGTGTCCGAAGTGGCGGTCGTGGCGGTAGTCGTGGTCTCTGTGCTGATAGTGGTGTTTGCCATGGTGCTTCCCATGGCCTCTATCACCTGCGAGCGCGCCTGTGGCGGCGATAAGCAACGAAAGTGCAATGCCGTAAATTGCCAATTTTTTCATGATTTCTCTCCCCTGTGGTGTATCCACGGTTTCGAGATTACGACCGCGTGGCTGAACCAGAGCTGAATGCAGTGAGGCCATTTTTGCTGCATCGTTCAGCTTCGGTTCAGGCGGGCTTGGCTACCTTGTACGTTGTCTAATGCGTATGCGGAGTAGTTATCGTGATTACCCTGAGAAGATTTGCAGCGATTTCTGTCTGGTTGTTTGCTCATTCAGTAGCCAATGCCGACGTACAGCGAACCATGGTCGAAGTACCAGTGACGGAGGTGGAGCCGATAATGCAATTTGTTACCCGGAAAATACCCCATGAGTCGTGCCGGGATGAACAGGTTAGAGTAGAACGGATGGGTAGCAACCACTCGGCGACTCCTGCTATCCTCGGTGCGGTGATTGGAGGAGTGGTGGGTGGTGCTGTGGGGCATGACAGCCGTTACCAGCCAGTAGCCGCTGGAGCTGGCGCCTTGCTGGGAGCCTCTGTTGGTCATGATGTCAGCCACAGCCGTAACACCGAAAGCTATTACGTGACAGAGCAGCGATGTGGGGTAGACTATGAATTGCGCGAGCAGGAAAATATCATCGGCTATCGTGTGAGCTACCAGTATGGCGATAGTATTTATCAAACTGAAACTCGATACCCTCCCGGATCAACGATCAAAATACGGGTTGAACTTATCCCGCTAGAGTAAAAAATAGAGCGCTTTTATGCCCCAGCACTGTTCACGTAAGGCGATTTTCCTGGCGCTGGTGCTAGGGCTTGCGTGTGCTGTTTTACCTGTAGCGCACACGCAGGCACAACACGGCAAGAAACGACAAGCCCACGCTGAACAAGACCAGAAGCAGCAGCCCCAGGCCGAACGAACCCAGAAGCAGCAGCCCCAAGCCGAACGAACCCAGAAGCGGCAACCCCAAGCCGAACGAACCCAGAAGCGGCAACCCCAAGCCGAACGAGCCCAGAAGCAGCAACCCAAGGCCGATCGAGACCAGAAGCAGCAATCCAAGGCCGATAGAGCCCAGCAGCACACAATTACAGCAGCGCAGGCGGCAGAGAGGGCTAAGGCTCAATACGGCGGCGAGGTACTCAAAGTGACTCCCAGTGGCAAGGGCTACAAGGTCAGGCTGCTAACAGAATCCGGACGGGTTCTTACAGTGGCGATCCAGGGCTGAATTATGCGTATGCTGATCGTTGAGGATGAGGTTCGCCTGCGAGAACAACTGGCCAGGCATTTCAGTGGGCTAGGCTGGGTGGTGGAAGAAACCGCCGACGGCGCTGAAGCCCTCTTCATGGGTAAAGAGCATCCCTACGATCTCGCCATTGTAGACCTGGGATTGCCGGCAATGTCTGGCATAGAGCTCATAAAAAATTGGCGGGCAAGTGAGCGCGAGTTTCCCGTGTTGATTTTGACCGCCCGTAGTGATTGGCGGGACAAGGTAGAGGCGTTGGAAATGGGAGCAGACGATTATGTCACCAAGCCATTCTATCTTGAGGAGATACTGGCGCGGGTGAATGCTCTGCAACGTCGGGTTGCAGGTCGCTCGCACTCCCTGGCGGACTACGGTTCGATCCGTATTGATTTTCGCGCCCGGGTTGTCCTGCGAGAAGGTGAACCCCTGGATTTGACCAGCTTCGAATACAATACCCTGGAATATCTTGTGCACCGTGCAGGAGAGGTGATCTCTAAAACAGAACTGACCGAACATTTGTATGACCAGCACTTTGATCGGGACAGCAACGTGATCGAAGTATTTATCGGGCGCTTGCGCAAAAAGCTCGACCCTCATAATGAGTTGAATCCAATAAAAACAGTGCGGGGCTCCGGCTATCGGTTTTCTCTGGAACCCAGGGCTAAATGAAATTGGCTATACACTCCCTGGCCGGGCGACTACTACTGGCCAGCGCATTATTATTGCCACTGTTCCTGGGTGCGACAGGCCTTTACCTGGACCGCGGCCAAAGGCTTGGCATCGAGGAAGCGGTGTCAGAGCGTTTACAGTTGCAAATTCTGACGCTGCTGGCGGAGGCCGAATTCGATCAGACATTGCGTTTACCCCAGCAGTTGTTGGAACCAAGATTTAACCGGCCGGATTCAGGGCTTTATGCCCTGGTGACGGATAGCGATGGCCACGTGTTGTGGTCCTCACTATCAACCCCTCCAGCAGTCCTGCTCGGAGATACTTTGGACTTGCCGAAGCCAGGTATGGGTGGGCGAGACTTTGCGCGCCGCGACACAATATTCCAATACTCCCACCAGGTAGCCTGGGAAACTGAAGAGGGTACAGAAGTACCTCTGTTGTTTACCGTTCGTGAATCAGTAGATCAGGCAGACTCTCTGCTTGGGGTTTATCGCCGCAGTCTCATAGTTTGGCTGGGCGGATCGGCACTGCTGTTGTTTGCCTGCCAGACGCTAATTTTGTTTTGGGGACTACGCCCGCTGCGACTGTTAGCAGCGGATATCACGGATATCGAGTCGGGGGTTTCGGATGGACTGGGGGAGACTTATCCGCGTGAAATCCAGGCCGTGACAAGCAGTTTGAATACATTATTGGCGAGTGAGAAAAAACGCCGGGAAAGGGCGCGCGATACACTGTCAGATTTGGCCCACAGTTTGAAAACACCGCTTGCTGTCATTCGCAGCGCGGATGCCCGCGACGAGGATTATGCCCAGCTTGTTAAGGAACAAACGGAGCACATGGAGCAAATCGTGACTTACCAGTTACAGCGCGCCGTTGGTGGCTCTCACCGGCTGCTGCAAATGGTTCCTTTAGCGCCAGTCGTGCAGCGCTTACAAACCAGTTTACTAAAAGTGTACGCAGATAAGGGTGTGGTAATCGAACTAAATACACAAGCCCATAGCGTTTTCCGTGGCGATGAACGCGATCTAATGGAGCTGTTGGGTATTCTGATGGATAACGCCTGCAAATATGGTCACCACAAGGTGCAGGTCACTACAACCGGCGGAGGTTCAAGGCCGCTGGTGATTACGGTGGAAGATGATGGCGAAGGCATACCGCCACAAGTGCAAAAGGCGATTTTTGAGCGAGGGGTGAGGGCGGACCGGCAGCAAAGTGGTTATGGCATCGGGCTCGCGGTAGCGGCTGATTTGGTCGAGAGTTATCTCGGAAGTTTACAGGTGGCCAAGAGCAGATTCGGGGGTGCGCACCTACGTGTGGAATTCCCCTGAATATAAAAGCCGGTACTGGCAAGTTATCAGTCGGTGAAGCCCAGGCAATTGTGAGTTCTCATGCGGCTGTTCATAATTTATTTTTTACAATTTGACATTAAGTTGCGCTCCGTCTGTACATAACTTACTGATCTAACTAAAATAGAACTAATCTTGCAGGTTTTTTGGTAAACCATGTCACAATGCCAAGGTACAGATCAAAATGATAATCAGAGTTCTTGTGGAACCTGCATTTTCTGAATGGCGCTAGCGACATCAGCGGGTAGGAGCGAGAAGCACATGGGCAAACTGATATACCTTATTCTTCTTTCGACGTTTGCGCTGGGCGGTTTGGGCATTACCAGCGCCACTGCAGACCCTGCGGCTCAGGATAACGCGCAACTTGCAACAGGTACCGCAACCAAGCAGTCAGCTGCGCGGGTGTATATCGAACCTGAAACACGCAAACTAGGTGGCCCTCCGCCAGGCACCGAGCTGCCGGGGCTCTCCATCGCGCTGCAAAACAAGCTTAGTCGCTCTGACGAGGGGCTGGAAAAGCGCCTACTGCCTAACGGGACCTTGCTGGTGAATTTGCAGGGACGTTTTCAGAACATGAGTGTCGTTACCATGACGCCTGATGGTGAAACGCACATCACCTGTAACCACTCCGCGGATGATGTCGAACACTCACAGGTACATGGCAGCGGAGATATACCGTGAATCCATATTCCTTACGCTATTTGCTGGGATGTGTACTTGTCCTGATGATGAGTATGGCTGGAAGTGTCCAGGCCGTTAACATCATCATTCAGAATGCAGACGGCCCAGGCGAGGGCTTCAATGATTTGACACCGGCTGCTCCTGTGGGTGGAAATTCAGGCACTACGCTGGGCCAGCAGCGTCTAAACGTTTTCCAGAAAG
This sequence comes from uncultured Gammaproteobacteria bacterium, assembly GCA_963712135.1. Lineage (GTDB taxonomy): Bacteria > Pseudomonadota > Gammaproteobacteria > Pseudomonadales > Halieaceae > Marimicrobium. Next base: position 36,324 of record CAVQGV010000018.1, on the reverse strand, counting down.
CGGCGGATATCTGGGGGCGCGCACTGAGTGGCGATATACCGGTAGTCGTCGAAGCCAACTTTGATGTTATGTTCTGCGATGCCTCATCTGCCGTGCTAGGGGGTGCGGGCCCCATAAACCTCGCCGCCAATTTCAACCAAGCACCTCAGGTTAATACCTGGTATCACATCGCGCTGGCCAATGCATTGGCAGACGCAGATATAGATCCTGCTAACGGCGATATTTCTGCCACCTTCAACAGCGATATCGGCAGCAGTGGCGACTGTCTCGCGGGTATTAGCTGGTACCTGGGCCTGGATCATAACGAGGGGGCTAATATCGATCTACTGGCGGTAGTGCTCCATGAAATCGGTCATGGATTGGGCTTTTCCACCTTCGTAAACGAGGCCAATGGTGCCTGGTTTTTCAACCTGCCTGATGCCTTTGCCCGTTTCATTCGAGACAACAGCCTGGGTCTGCAATGGACACAAATGAGTAGCCTCCAGCGTATGAATTCTGCTGTAAATACAGGAAACCTGGTATGGAGCGGGAGCCACGTTACTGCTGCCGCTGGTAGTTTATCTGGCGGCAAGGACGGAAGTGGTCGCGTCAAACTCTATGCGCCCAATCCTCTGCAGCAGGGATCATCTGTTTCTCACTGGGATACAACAGCCACCCCCAGCCTCCTGATGGAACCCTACATCACGGGGTCGCTGGCATCGGATCTTGACCTCACTGATGAGCTAATGAAGGACATTGGCTGGAAGGCTAATGATAGCGATGCGGATGGAGTGGTTGACGATGCGGATAACTGCCCTTCTGTTCCCAATACAGACCAACTCAATACCGATGGTGTTGATGATGGCGGTGACGCTTGCGATGACGATGATGACAACGATACATGGCAAGACTTCTATGACAATTGCCCCTTGATACCCAACCCCGACCAGGCAGATAGTGATGGCGATGGTCAGGGTAATGTATGCGACATATCATCCGGCTGTGGTTAGGAATACCCGCCAATATAATCCGGCCTATCATGGTCGGCTTTTAGTGCTCTTCGATCGCTAGTTGGGGGTCAATACCACCACAGGCAGGATACGCTCGGTCTGAGTCTGATACTTGGCCCATGTTGGATTGATACCTATGCCGATCTGCCAAAGACGGTCCCTCTCCGCACCAGTAGCTTGGGCAGCTCTAACCGAAAACTTATTACGGCCAACGCGGATGATAGCTTGTGGGTTCTCCTGGAGATTTTTCCACCATTGGGGGTCGCGGCGTGCGGCCCCGTCAGAGCCCACCACAACGTAGTTACCGCCATCCTCGAAATAAACCAATGCTGTAGTGCGTGTCAGCCCCGACTTGCGGCCGGTTACAGATAACAGCAAGGCAGGCTGCCCCAGAAAAGGCGGCCCTATCCATGCCCCGAAACGACCTTCGCTAACTTCATACATTTGCGTGTGGATCTGAAAAACTGCTTTGAGCACCCGGGCGCGTAGATGCCGAAAACGAGATGCCATGACAACCACCTATATTTTTTTGGTCCTAAACTCTATATATGGTCGCTCTACGTCGGCAAATTGGCGTGATCTACTGTGCATGATCAACTGCTTCTTTAGTAGCAGGTTTTCAGCGATGCCTGCTAGACCGCCATCGGGTCTAATCATCTTAACCAGTTTGGTGAGCAGGTAGAACAACAGGTAATCGACGTCTTTCTTGCTGTTCGACGGTAATATTCATCGATGAAAGTGACAATGCCTAACCTTCTGATATTATTGACGAATTACTAATCCGCCCTGGACAGGATTGTAATCACGGCAATTATTGACTATCTATGGTAAACGCCAACATTGGGTGTCAAAAATGAAGAGATGGAATGGCTGGGGCGATGACGCAAATGCGCTCGACTACACTTTAAGTGATGTAGCCAGGGGGTTTCTGGAAGGTCTGATCGGTAAATCGACCCCGCTGCAGGATGCGAGTCTGGAGAAGGTCCTGGCCAGCGTGCCCGAGTCGCGCCTCCCGCCAAACGATCTCTACAGCCTGGATGCAGAAGTTCGCCTGCGCCATGCCCGCGGCCAGAGCCTGCCCGATTGGCTCGCGCTGCGCAGCGGTGAGTTCGGTGTTTTTCCCGATGCCGTTGCTTTTCCCGAGAGCAGTGACCAGGTTCAATCCCTGCTGCAACACGCCGCAAAGCACCAGATCGATGTTATACCTTATGGTGGCGGCACATCTGTCGTAGGTCATATTAATCCCGAGGATAACGGCCGTCCTGTGCTGACGGTGGATATGACGCGCATGGACAAACTGATGAGCCTGGACAAGAAGAGCCAGATCGCCACGTTTGGTGCTGGAACAGTCGGGCCTCGGGTGGAATCGCAACTGGCTGCAGAGGGCTACACACTGGGACATTTTCCGCAGTCGTGGGAACTGTCCACTATTGGTGGCTGGGTCGCCAGCCGTTCCAGCGGCCAGCAATCGATGCGCTATGGCAGAATTGAGCAGATGTTTGCCGGAGGCCGCATAGAAACCCTGCAAGGTACGCTTGATATCCCCACCTTTCCCGCCTCATCGGCGGGGCCTGACCTGCGTGAGTTTTTTCTGGGAACCGAGGGTCGCATGGGTATCATCACCGAAGTCAAAGCCCGTGTCACACCCCTGCCAGAACACGAGTCTTTCCACGTGCTGTTCTTCCCCAGACTGGGACGCGGGACTCGCGGCTGTGCAGTGAAATCGTCCAGAACAAAATGCAACTTTCCATGATGCGTCTGAGCAACAAGATTGAAACCGTCACACAGCTTAAACTTGCCGGCGGTGAGCGAGTAATTGCGCTATTGGAAAGGTTTCTGGGATTGCGTGGTGCCGGCGACGATAAAGTCATGTTCACTTTTGGGGTGACTGGCTCCAGTGGTCAGTGCAAGTCAGCTTTGAGGCTTACCAGGGAAATTTCCAAACGCCATGGAGGCGTGGGGGCCGGCCCTGCGCTGGGGAAAAAATGGGAACACAGCCGCTTCCGCTCTCCCGTATTTGCGTCACGGGCTGTGGGAATCCGGCTATGCCGTTGATACGATGGAAACAGCCATCGACTGGGTAAGGGTGCCCGAAGCGGTTGTCGGAATCCAGACGGCTATCACCGACGCACTGCAAGATGAAGGAGAGGCCGTCCATGCATTTACGCACCTTTCTCATTTGTACGGGCAAGGCTCAAGTATTTATATAACCTACATATTTCGCTGCGGCAGCAACTACGAACAAGCCTATGCCCGGTGGCGGAAGCTGAAGGCGGCAGGTGCCGACGCTATAGTGCGCTTCGGTGGCACAATCAGCCACCAGCACGGGGTGGGCAAGGATCACGCCAAATATCTGCCCCTTGAAAAAGGTGAGTTGGGTATTACTGCGATTCAGGGGCTGATAAAACTTTTCGATCCGCAACAACAAATGAATCCCGGGAAATTGCTTCCCTGAAGGGTCAAAGTTGGCAAAAGGCTTAATCATGAGAGCGGGAAACACAAGCTTTACCAATCGACAGGCACTTTGGACGGAGCTACAGAAGGGCGAAAATACGTGGGACATGGTGATTGTCGGTGGCGGTATCATCGGCGCGGGAATTTTGCGTGAAGCCGCCCGGCGTGGTCTTAAAGTTCTGCTCGTTGAGCAGCGAGACTTTGCCTGGGGCACCTCCAGCCGGTCTTCCAAGATGGTCCATGGCGGCCTACGCTACATCAGCCATGGAGACATCCGGTTGACCCGTGACTCCCTGAGAGAGCGGGAAAGACTCTTGCGGGAGGCGCCTGGACTCATTGAGCGAATGGGTTATTTTTTTACACTCAAAAAAGGCCAATTTCCTGGCCGAATTGCGTTTGGAATATTGTTGTCTTTTTACGATTGGCTGGCCGGCATCAAGAACCATCGATACTTCAACAAAGGTTCAGTCCAAAGCCAATTTTCTGGCATTGGCAGTAATGGACTAAAGGGCGCCATGTACTATACAGACACTGTCACCGACGATGCGCGGTTGGTGCTACGTGTACTGCAGGACGCCATGCTTGCCGGCGGCTACGCACTCAACTATGTCAAGGCCGAATCCCTGATTAAGAATGCCAGCCAGGTGGCTGGCGTCGTACTTAAAAATGCAGAGAGCGGCGAGCAACTTGAAATACACTGCAAGTCAGTAATCAATGCTACCGGAGCCTGGGCGGACCGCCTGCGCAATGAGGTCAACCCGGAAAAGCGCATTCGACCACTGCGCGGTAGTCATCTGGTACTGCCGATGAAAACAGCTTCCTGTTGAGGATGCGCTCACTCTATTTCACCCCAGGGATAAGCGCCCGGTATTTATTTTTCCCTGGGAAGGCACCACGGTAGTGGGCACTACTGATCTTGATCATGATGAAGACCTCGACGAGGAGCCTGCTATTAGTGAAGCAGAACTGAATTACCTGCTTGAAGCTGTGCATACACTATTTCCCGAAGCACAACCTGTGTCGCGACGATATTATTTCAACATGGTCGGGCATCCGGCCCGTGATAGGTTCAGATGAAGCGCGAGATCCCTCCAAGGAAAGGCGGGATCACGCTGTCTGGAATGATAATGGCCTGGTGACGGTGAGCGGGGGCAAGCTTACCACCTTCCGACTGATCGCACTGGATGCTATCAATGCTGCAGCGGTAACCCTTGGCAGTCTCGAGGCAAAGGAAAGCGATGATGCTGTTTTCAGCGCCACTGGTCATTACGGCGGATGAACTCAATGTCCCGAATAAAAAGTGGGCCCAACGTTTGATCGGCCGTTACGGGCAGCATGCCAAAACTTTGCTGGATCAAGCCAGTGAAGAAGAGAGAAAACCGATCGAGAGTACTGCATTCTGTTTGGCCGAATGCCGCTGGGCCGCGCGTAACGAATCTGTGTTGCACCTGGATGATTTGCTGCTGCGTCGGACGCGGCTGGGTTTGGTGTTGGAAAAGGGCGGTGAGGCACTGTTTCCCGAAATGCAGAAAATCTGTGCACGAGGAATTGCATTGGGATAACGGGCGCTGGCTGTCCGAAGTGGCTCGCTACCGGGCCATCTGGAGAAAGCACTATTACCTACCCGGGGCGTGAAGCCCTTCCGGAAAAATACTATGAGCAATAATAAAAACTATGTTCTGGCTATCGATAACGGCACGCAAAGCGTTCGGGCCCTTGTTTTCGACCTTGAGGGGCAGCTGGTTGCCAAAAGCAAAGTAGAGATTGAGCCATATTATTCTGACGAACCGGGTTGGGCCGAGCAGCGCGTTGAGTACTTTTGGGAGAACCTGTGCAAGGCCTGCAACGGGCTATGGCCGCAACTGGATTTTCCAAAAAGTGCCATAAAGTCCGTCGCTCTTACGACCCAACGCGCGACTGTCGTCAATCTGGACGCTGAGGGAAAACCGCTGCGTCCGGCAATTATCTGGCTCGATCAGCGCCTCGAGAAAAATTTGCCCGGCATGGGTATATGGAATGTTCTTCTTGCCCTTGCCGGAGTGAAGGATACCGTCAGGTTTTTTCGAAGCCAGGCCGAAGCTCATTGGATCAAGAACAACCAACCGGAAATTTGGGAGAAGACCGCCAAATACCTGCTGTTATCCGGCTACCTGACCTATCGACTGACAGGAAAGTATGTCGATTCGGTGGCGAGTCAGGTGGGTTACCTGCCCTTCGATTTTAAGCGCCATGATTGGGCCGGTCCGTTGGACTGGAAGTGGCGAGCGCTGCCTATAAAGCGCGGCCAGCTGCCAGATCTGGTCCCCGCGGGCTCGCCCCTTGGCGTGATCAGTGCGCACGCCGCAAAAGTAACCGGCATTCCCGAGGGCTTGCCACTGATCTCCGCCGGTGCAGATAAGGCTTGTGAGGTGCTGGCATCGGGCTGCCTCACACCGGACACCGGCAGCCTCAGTTACGGCACAACGGCGACGTATAACAGTACCAATACCCGTTATATAGAAGCAATAAAACACGTTCCCGCGTATCCTGCCGCAATGCCCAATGCCTATAACACCGAGACCATCGTGCAGCGCGGGTACTGGATGGTGAACTGGTTTAAAAGGGAGTTTGGTCTGCGCGAACAACGAATTGCAGCGGAGCGCGGCGTCGAGGCAGAGACACTGTTCGATGACCTCCTACGGGAAGTTCCCCCCGGAGCCATGGGTTTGATGGTACAACCCTATTGGTCTCCCGGCGTTCGCATACCCGGGCCAGAGGCCAAGGGCGCCATGATCGGGTTTGGGGATGTGCATACACGCGCCCACATTTATCGCGCCATCATCGAAGGACTGGCTTACGCCCTGCGGGAAGGTAAAGAGCGCACGGAGCAGCGCAGCGGCCATATGATCACCACGTTGAAAGTATCCGGCGGTGGCTCGCAGAGTGATGAGGCCATGCAAATTACCGCCGACATATTTGGTCTTACTGTCGAGCGCCCACATACCTATGAAACCTCTGGCCTGGGAGCTGCGATCAATGCTGCAGTCGGCATCGGACTCTATCCTGACTATCAAACAGCTCTGGACCGCATGACACACGAAGGTGATCGTTTCACTCCCATCGAGGAAAATGTGCGCATGTACGACCAACTGTACAAAGAGGTCTACATGAAAATGTATGACAGGCTCAGTCCCCTTTACGGTTCCATTCGCAAAATAACCGGTTATCCCTTCTGACGGCACTGTCCACTTCACAGCTGTCTCCAGCGAATTGATAATTCAGGCCGCTGCTGGCAACCCGATTAGTCCGCAAACTTGTTTATCCCAAGGCTACTGATTGATAGCGATGATTTTGCCGCCCATCTTCTCCACAGAAGTGGCATCGTGCCGTCCAGCATGAGCCCGGTATTTGTTGTAATAGCACTGGTCGTCGAGGAGCTTGTCCTCCGGTTCAGTCAGAGTCCAAAACACGGTGTGATCCAGGAGTTCATTTCCTACGCTACCGCCGAGTTATTCGACAAATGGATGAGCATGGGCCTGTGCGGATCGGATGGTATGTCTACCACCGTTGATCTGAACTTTCATTTGGGTATTGTGTTTTGACAGAATTAGAAATGTGTACTTAGGTCCATTTGCAGCGAAACATGACAGCTTCCCCTGCTTCAATCTTTTTGCGTAGGTGTTTGCCTTCAACTCTGACGCCCAGGGCTACGGAAATAAGTCATTATTGGAATATGTGCGACCTGAGTATGACGGTGATGTCGGCGTGCCTGTCGTCAATGTATTCTACACTCCGCGTATCGGGGCAGATTACGGCAACAATCTCGATCTTGTACCGGCGGTGCTTGCTAATGGAGGGAATGAGCTTCGCTACGCTTATCCACATTGATTGATTAAGCTGGCGATCTGACGCCACATCATCGCCCCAGGGCCTTGCGTAGTATGACTCGGGGTCGGATTCGCCGACTTGAATGGTAAATTCTTCGGGGTGACAGATTTTTAAATGTCACATAACACGAGCTCGAATAGATACTAGAATTCCCCAGAGCAGAGCAGAGCATCTAGAACTTGCTATTGGAATTTTTTAAAAGGAGCCTGAATATTGTCTGCATCATGGCAAAACATACGACTCCTGCGCACAGCCAGAAAAGTATTCCCATCGTCATTATTTGGTTGCCTCCAAAGGCTTGAAACAGGCCAATAGACAAACAGTAAAGCCCACAGTGATAATCAACGTCATTTCCAGTAAAAGCATCGCCCTTTCTCCCTTTCATATCCAGGGCTGCAGAGCATTAGGTCACAGCCCTACTACCACGCACGCCAATCTGCAGATTCAGTATGCCTGGGTTTCACGATCAGGGTTGGTTCTAGCTTTAGATTTGTGAACTGTATATCAGGCAGGGTTGCTTCTTGCTTTGGATATGTGAACTGGGTACTGGGCATGCGCGTACTTCCGCGCCATGAAAGACGTGATATTCCTGATATTTGAACTACTGACAGCCATTGCCAGGTTCCTTGCCACCGCCGTACGCATGATTGAGCTCATGTAGAGTGTCCACCAATTCGGGGCAAAAACAACTACAATGCCGCAACGCGTGTTGTGGTAGAACCCGTTGCAGAATTGCAAATATCCGATTGATAGTTCACGCTGTAATGCGTAAGTACGCCAAGGTATGTAGCCCGATATGGTGAAGATTTGGCTAATCACCCTGCTGCTCTGGCCTGTACTGGCATTGGGAGAAGCGCGGACCCTGGCCGAGACCCGGCAGACGGACGAAGTCGGTGCCCCGGAGCTGGATGCAGTGCAGGAACACCCTGAGAATCCGCCTATCACCTGGGTGGATAGCAGCCACGCCTATGCTACGCATCAGGTCCAGGCCCTGACAGTATGGATGGATAATTTTTTTGGCGACCCCACCTACGACTTGGAAAAGCCCGACTCATTGGTACGTCTGGATTTGCAAAACAGCTGGGATGAGGAAGACGGCCACAAGGCAAGGGCCCGCTTGCGTGGCAAACTGCACATGCCCAGGATATCAAAGCGGCTGAACCTGCTTTTCAGCGGGGAAGACGGCGATGAACTGGGCGCGGATGAACGCAAGGAAAGCACCGACCTCATTGGCGTTCAATATAGTCTGGGGGAACTCAATCGTTCTCGCGTGGACCTCACACTGGATGCAGGAACCTGGGACCTGCGGCCCGGCATTCGCTACCGCAACCAGGGACCAATTTCAAAACAAGTGGGCTATCGCTATACACAACAACTCGAGTACAAGGAAGAAGAGGGTTTTTACAGCACGGCTGAAGTCAACCTGGACCGCGTATTAGATGAGAACAGCTTGCTGCGCTGGAGCAACCGGCTTATCTACGGTGAGGAAACCGATGGCGAGGAATGGCAAACCCAACTGTCACTGGGCCAGCGCCAACGCCCCCTGCATAAAAAACACCAGTTTGTGATCGGGTACTTTGGCTCTATCGAAGGTGTAACGGACCCCGACTACATTCAAAACTACCGCATGGGCATGGTGTTTCGCCGCCAGGTTTACCGCCCATTCCTATTTGCGGAACTGGAACCATCCTATAACCTGCGTCGCGATTCGGCCGAACAGAGCCGCAGTGGTGCCTGGAACATCATATTGCGGTTTGAAATCGTTCTGCAGCCAAGCCTGGTGCGCAGCTGGAAGAGCTCAATTTCAAATACAAAGGCACAAAAGACCGAACCAGCTGCCACAGGCTTGAGCCCTGCCGCCCCCGGATAGTGTTACAGATTCAACTCGGCAAACGACGCCAAACGTGACCTCACGGATAACGTTCACATACATGATCCCTGTCCCTGGCGAATTCATATTTCAGGCGGCGACCGGCAATTCAAGTAATCCACGGCAATGCTTAAAGGAAATGCGCATAATGGCACCTCAACGCGCCATAGAAATCACGGGGACAGACATAATGAAACACCTTTTGCCAATGGCTGTGATTGCTGCCTTCACCGTAGCGCTTACAACGGTCGCTGCCCGCGCCACACAAGAGTAACATGCGCATAACAAAGGAAATCAAAGCAGCAGTGTACAACTGGGGCCACGGCCATTTTATTTGGTCAACGACATGGATGAAGGCACGCTAAAAAAAGGCCTTGCAAGAAAGCAGTGATGGCCCTTTCTACAAAACCGATTTTTCGATTGGCCATCGTGGCGCGGCGCTGCAGTTTCCCGAGCATACGCAGGAATCCTACCAATCTGCCGCGCGCATGGGTGCTGGCATCCTCGAATGTGATGTGACCTTTACCAACGACCGTGAACTGGTATGCCGTCACTCACATTGCGACCTGCACACCACCACCGATATTCTGGCGCGTCCGGATCTCGCTGCAAAATGCACGCAGCCATTTACGCCGGCCGACCCCACTACCGGCAAGCAGGCATCGGCCTTGTGCTGCTCCAGCGATATCACGCTCGCGGAATTCAAATCGTTGTGCGGCAAGATGGATGACTCCGACCCAAAGGCAACCAGCGTTGCGCAATACCTGAAAGGCACACCCGACTGGCGTACCGATCTTTATGCCAGCTGTGGCACCGTGCTGAGCTACAAGGAAAGTATCGCACTGTTCAAGAAGCTCGGCACCAAGATGACACCGGAACTGAAAGCGCCCGACGTGGCGATGCCATTCCAGGGCAAATACACGCAACAGGATTTTGCACAGCAGATGATCGATGAATACCGTGTCGCTGAGGTTAAGCCTGAAAAAGTATTCGCACAATCCCTCGATCTCAACGACGTAATATAGCGCAGTTCCAATTTTGGTTTTTGATGTAGGCTTCCAACACCTGGGAAAGTCCGGGGCAGTTTTGTAGTGGAGTAGTTGCTGTAGTCGATCTGGAACTGTTTAGGCCCACTAGTAGTTCAAATATCAGGAATATCGTGTCTTTCATGGCGCGACAGGGTAAATACTCATCGCTGAGGCCGAAATAGCTAACTAATTGAATTCAATTAGAAATTACGAATTCGCCATGGACAGGATGTTCTATGGGACAGGCTTACTCCGCAATCTCCTCATAATTGGCTTCTCGAAGAAATGCCACGACACCGACGCGAAGACACAAGTGAGCACCACACATAAAATCAGGACAGTAATTGGACTAATCCAGGTTATCCTTTTCAATGACAATAGAACTGGCAAATGCCAGAGATAAATTCCATATGATATTACCCCGAGATAATAGAACGGTGAAAGGAGCTTCCTCGTCAGACCCGTTACCTTGAGCGATATGGTAAACAGGAGAACGAAAGCAAACGCAAGTGCCAATAGAGTACGCCACATCGTCACCATTAACGGATAGTTCCAGTAGCTCGCGTAACGCCAGTAAATGGACATGGCCACAGTTACGAAAACCGCTGCCAGAACAAATAAACTGACTCGCGTAGCTACTTGTCCTGCGAGCAACTTTTCGCCATATCCTGATCTCACCAGCCTAGCCAATAGCAAACCAGCGACAAACTCATCTAGCGCGCCTGGCAGCTGGCCGGCAGCAGCTACAAAAATCGGAAAAACTCCCAACTCCTGGGAGGGCTCTACAAACTGAGTGACCCCATATCTCCATGCCCAGGAAATACCAATTAGTACTAATGCTATTACCCAGTACCTGCCAACTCGTATCCACGGCGCAACCAACAGCATCAGCACATAGAACTGCATTTCTATGGCGAGAGACCAGTTAGGGCCGTTGATCGCGCCGAAGAAATGCAGGTTCAGATTGTGAACGAAAAAAATATGAGATGTCAGATTTCCCCAGAAATTTGTAAACAGAAGTTCTGGAGATATAAAAGCAACAAATACCAATAACGTAAAGTAATGAAGCGGAACGATTCGCGCCATTCTTCGAGAAAAGAATGTACCCTGAAAACTCCAGGGGCCATTTCTATCAATCTCATAGAATGCTGAAAGCCCAATCACGAAGCCGGATATGACAAAAAACAAGTCAACACCCATCCACCCGGCCCTGAACCATAGCAATGGACCCGAAGAAGGGAAAGCCGTCCAATTGAGGTGTTCGATGACGTGATATACAACGACAGAGAGCGCCGCAAAACCGCGCAGAATGTCAACGCTTTCGAAGTAGGACTGAGTGGTGGACTGTGTCAAACAAGAATCTCCTTATGGTAACGGTTCGATGAGTATATGTAGTAGTTTCGCGAGCACATACATTCCAACAAAAGGGGCGACTGTCCAATTTTGACAAAAGCCGCTCGAAGTATAAGAAGTATTAAGGGTATGTCGTGAGCTGGCTTTCTGGCGGCCTCGAGTCCGCTTTTCCAATAGCGGACCTTTGGGCTTGGGCCGGGAAACCTCATTCACCTCGCAGCGGTCACTCGGTCTTTGGGTGCCTGATGCTCCACATGAAGTAAAGTGATGCAATTATCAGACTAATATTTATCAATGCCAGTCCCGAAGGAATCAAGATCATTAGAGCAGGCGGAACAGAACCAGACATATCCGGAATATAAGTATACGCATGGTGGCGTGCGAGCATTGAGTCATAATTATGTTGCCAGTGAGCCGCAACCACGCTGACTGCGCTTATTGCATAAAGTAGATTTACTGTGGTTACCTGAGCCCGGTTTAATTTCTCACCGACTAAATACGCGACAACAAGGTAACCACTCATGAGGGTTATCAAAATCCCGAATGACGCAATAGTGTTGCTGTCTGCCGTCTGAGCCATCTCAATCCAGTCTGAAGCTATCATTTTTGTGTCCTCGTTATTTTTGAGTACTCAAGAATAGAGCAAATTCGTCGCTCTCGGTGAGAAAACCAGGGTCATACTATGTTCTAAGTAACTTAGACCACTTGAGGTGTTCCGGGTTGTTCAGCTAGCCCAAATTGGCGCTCCAGCTACGTCCCCGGCGGCAGTGACCCAGAATCCCAGAACTCCCAGAATGCCAGGTGTGATCCCCAAACGCAGTCGGGCTAACAAGCCCCGGATCTACCCGACGGACCTGACGACTCGCCGTTTGCAGCACCCCGCGAGGTCGTCGAATGCGTCGGGTTGTTTGGAGATTTTACTGGGGAGGACGGAGAAACCGATTCTGCGGTAATGATTGCTCGGCTGTCACCGGGGCCAAGGAGCCTGGCAATAGCTGTTAGTAGTTCAAATGTCGCGTCTTTCATGGCGCGCGAGGGTAGTATTGATGAATAAGCGTGGCAAACACTAACTTATTGATTCTATGTGTGAATTGGTATTTGCTATGCACAGCCAGGCGCAAATTACACGCACTGCGCGAGCAGTTTTCGATTAGCGTCAGATGCCGAGAACGTTTTCTGGATGACCATCTACTATCGAAACTCCATTAATACTTCTTATACCTCTGCAGGCGCATCTGTAGTGAAGCGGCCAGCTCACCCTCTTTCAGATTTAGCGGCTGGGTTTGGAAAGAAATTTAAGGTAAATTTGCCCACGACACTTTGCATGTTGTCCTATACTCAAGCAGTGGCTTGATACAGCGCAGGGGATATTCGGCTGTAGTGGGGTTCCTTCGTCAAAATTCTCAAATGTAGTGTTGCACCGATTTATCGGAAACAGAGATTTTGATAAGTATTTGCCAGTTTTGTTACACAGGAACAAGTATAGCAATGCCTTGCAACTCAATACCCTAAAAAATGCCGAGCTATAGATGTTGCCGGCATAAAACTTGTCCAGTTCTGTAAAGTGCTTCCCTGCACGGTGCTTGGCGTTGAGTGGGCTCTGTGTGGTAAAGCGGTTCGAAGAGGAGTCGATTCTATGAATCGAATTGGAACGTGAGAGAAGTTGCGCTCAGCACAAGGCTGCAATTGCCGCGAGTGCTTAATCCAATGAACCTGCGGACCAATGAGCGCAGGCGGTCCGAGCGCGTGCCTCAGGAGCGCCGTGGCGCTCGCCTGTTCTTACAAGTGTTGGCCTTTTTGTGCGTCAGTCTGTTGCCGGTCGCTGCGTACAGTGCGGTGCCGCTCTTCACCTTTGCCCAGATCAGCGACTCGCAACCAAGAGACGCTATCGAACAGGGACGGTTCGAGAATGTTCTGGATACGATTGTCGCAGGTGGACAGCCTGGAGCCCTGATTCCGCACCCCGTGAGCTTTGTCATGTTTGCCGGTGACCTGGTCGACAAAGCGTCGAATCAAAACGAGTGGACGACCTGGCTCAATACGATTAACACGCGTTTGACAGCGGCCGGAATCCCGTATCAAGCGGTGCCCGGAAACAACGATTGGAACAGCACGGTTGGTTTCACCAATTACCAGACCTATATCGGGTCAACGGGAGTGTGGGAGACCAGATCGAATTTTGTCGTAGGAAATAATGGGCTCACGGTGACCACTGGCTGGCATGGCCTGGATTTCATCGGCCTCAACAACTCGAATGGCGGCTACAACATGGTTTCAGCCACAGATGTATCGCTGATCGACCAGCTCGCTACCCAGGCAACTAGTCGCAACGAGAACATCTTCCTGTTAGCGCACCATCCCCATAATGAGAACAGTTTCATCCCTCTTACCCAGACGCTCAACAATCCTGATGTAGTGGGTTACATGCGCGGGCACAGTGGAAGCCCGCGCGTAACTTCTGGTTTGTTGGGGATTCAGAACCCGAACGTTTGGGACCTGAACAGTGCCGGCATCATCAACCGGGGCGGAATCCTCTACTACGAGGTCTACCCGACGCAGATCGTGGTCTACCCGATTCAGTTAACCCTGAACTCCACCTCGCTACCCTCTTCCAAGACGATACCGCTTGTGCATCCCATGGTTCCCGCAGGGTGCTGATTTCCATCTAATCCTGAGATTCCCGCGGAATGCACGAGCAAAGATCCCAAGAAGCAATTTACCTTTTAATTGCAGGGGCGCAAAAAAAGCTTTGATCGCGCCCGCCTGTCTCTGGCTGTACGCTTCATCATATTTCCAGAAAGCACGCATTTTCGCGATTTTTCCATCTTCATTGAAGGTAAAAAAATGGTCAACAATTGGGCCCACTAGACGCCTCGCTTGTCCAGAGCCGACTTCTGCGGCCAATATAGCAATCGCTTCATCACCGCAGACAATAATGTCTTTTTCGAGCCAAAGGTTGATGGGTTTGATTGCCTCTATTTCGGCCCAAAGACCAGTGCTCACGGCTTCGATCCCACGGTAAGTCGAGACCCCAACGGGATCTTCAATCTCTGCATCGTCAGCCCAAATTTGCAGCCACGCAGCCTTATTATGTGCGCTAATTGCTCGACAATGAATCTGAATCGAGCGGACAATTGTTTCGCGATCCGGCATATCTGCATCTCGTTTATGAAATTGTCATAGAAGCGCGATGGTTGCGACAGGTGGTCTGCTGCCAGTCCTGCCTTCGCTGAAGATGCCGAACCTTCCGGCGGCAATACCGGAGTTCTTCGCATCTGTAATCTTCTTCTGGAAGCCGGGCGGCAGGGTGTCGCCCCAGTGCTCTAACCACAGTTGGAATCCGGGCTGGCAGACCAGCCACTCGAGTTGGGTGGTGTACTGATGTGCCAAACCGTGCGGCAGTGTCCCTTCCGAGGTCATTTGGTCGGCCTGCAGCAGCCACATGATGTAATTGCCGATCGTGACGTAGAAGCGACGCCGTTCCGAATCTGTGAGTAAGTTTGGGGATTCCAATCCTTTGTAATAGAGGTCGCAGAGATCCACATTCGCCGCAAGCATTGTCATAACGCTGCCACTGGCCTGTACGTACGACGAAATCGAGGCCGATCGAACCGTCCTGGTGTTCTGGCGAATCTGCACTGCGAGATAAAGGAGCGTCGCGACGGTCGCGATTGCCCCGACAACTTCACCAATACTGCCGAATTGTTCTATTGTCATTTCGGTCATCCATCAATAGTAAATCCGCGTGCCACTTAATTATTTAGGGCCAGAATAAAGAGTCTGTCAAATTGGTGTCCTGGACCAATTGTCCTCTTTTAGGCGTTTTCTGACCTATAGTCACCTTGATGTTGCTACTGCAAAGGGTCCACTTCCGGCCAGAAAGCGTTCCCGGCGGCAGCGGCCCAGAACCCCAGAATTCCAGAAACCCTAGAGCCCCAGGTGTGATCCCCAAAGGGGGCTAACAAGCCCCGGATCTACCCGACGGACCTGACGATTCGACGGGGACCTCTGAAATTTCCGTCAGGTCGTCGAGTGCGTCGGGTGTAATTGGGATTTCATTGGGGGCCTCCCGCTGGCTACCTCCCGTGCCGGTGGGATGTCAGGTTTTCTCAGGGCTTGATAGGTCGCAAAACGCGCAGCGGACTTGGGTCACGTAACCTGGAGAAACATAACCAATCTAATCTTTCGTTTATAGAAAATACATTTTCACCTAGGGACAATGTGGCAGCGTTGGCCAGGGAAGGCTGCGCTTCAGTCGAATGCTGGCGCTTCGACTTGTAGTACACCGCCACATATTCCCGCACATTGGCAATCGCATATCACCCCATGCCCCCACCCAAGCCCTGCCCAGAATTTTCTGCGAAGTGGGCAGATAGGGCAGAGCGGGAATATCCCGACCATCCCTTTACTTCACTTCACAATAACAGCAGATATCCCTGTTCACCGGAGTTTAATGGAGGATACCTTTTATCCCGCTCTAGCCCAGTAGGAGTCGGAAAATGTAACGCTTCGCTCGCTGATGACAAACGGCTCATGCATCCTGCGGGCGATGCTGTGGGCCGAAACGATGCCTCGGAGTGATCGATTTTGCTTATCGACGACAATTAAATGTCGCTCGCCGAACTTTCTCATCGCAGCCACCAGATCACCGATGTTCGCCAGTTTAAACTCGGCGAAATCAATAGCGCGCAAGTCGCTTCGAGGTGTCATTGCCTGTTCCACGGTCAACTCGTTCCACCGCACCCGGGATTGCGCTATTAGTTTCGTCACCTGCTCCGATACCATGTCTCCTAGTGATATCATGCCCTGGAAGGATTCATGTGAATCGATCACCAGGAAGAGTGTGCTATGCATGCTCTTCATCATTTTGCGCGCCACATCAATGGTGGTGCTCTGCTCAAGCATCAGTGGCTGTTGCAGGGTAAAATCGATAAAAACCTCCAGTGCAGGGCTGTGCATGCTCAGCTGCCGCATCGCCGCAGGACGCTGAATGTCTCTAATCGTGCTGGTAAATACAGAATCAAGTTTCTTGAATACAGTCATAGCAATACGCTCCATAACAGACGCCACCGCACGCATTGCGCCGGTAATACGCCGGTCAAAATTAGTTGTCCGAAAAGGGTTCTGTGTGAAAAAAGTTCAGAACCGGGGAGGAGCGCGGGCTTGACTAACAGTGAAAGCAATATCTGGCGCTGGGGCCGGGTTGGGTGAGCGAGTGGTATGGCGTGGCGCCGGAAGAGCGATTAACCAGTCGGGGCTGCCGCTAATCTTCTGGTCATCCCCGTCCGAGTTACCAAGGTCATTGTATTGAAGATCAACCGTTGATGTGACGGTGTCGGCGACGTAAGTGTCTTTTGCAGAGAAACCGTTGTAGGTGCCGGGCAAGCATACCGCCGACAGCACTATAAAGAGCGCTGCAGGTAATAGCGGTTGGCTGAGGTTAAGTTTCATACTGTGGAAAAGGATTATCCGACTCCGCTAACGATAGCGCCGCTTGTATGGCGTGGAATATAGATCATAGGTTGACGGGATAGTTCAGTGGGTTACTGACAAATTGACGTGTTCAGGTAATTCAGGCAAGACCTATAAGGAAATCCCCAAAATTTACCGGCCGGATATATTGTGAGCTGTAGCGTCAAAGGGGAGCTACCCCGGGGGAACTTTATGTACTTACACCCGACGTACCTGACGACTTGACGCCAGATGAGCGCTCACGAGGCCTTCCGGAGTATGACTTGGCGTGTCGTTAGAGGCGATACAAAACGTCACAACAGTCAGGAATTGCAGGATGCCAGCCGACCTTGCCAACTCCGCAGTGGCAGAATTTCGATCAAGACTTCTTGGATGTCTTCACATTCACCGCACTGACAATGTTCTGAATGCTTTTGCTGCCACACTTCGGGCACTTTTCTTTGTGCTTGTCATGTTGGCCGATCGACTCGGACCGTTCAAAGTGGCTACCACATTTCTTGCATTTGAATTCATAATTTGGCATAGACAACCCTCTTAATAAAACATCACTAATGGAAGTGCGGTCTTTCGACAGATGCTTTGTTATATGTACCTCGCGTGAATTGGCCTTTGCGATCAGCCAAGAAGTTGCGTTTGGATTCGCACTGGTGAAACATGCCGTGCTTATATCACTTTAGTCTGCTTTGACGAAGTTGCAACACTCAAAGTCGCAGGTTCTGAGCCATCTGCGAAGTAAGCAGATAAGTCTGGGCATGGCCAATTAATACTTTGGGCACCCGACTATCCAAAGAGCTCTCAACGCTCTGCCCCGCCGCCCAGCCCCATGACACCACCCATGCCCCGCCCGGAGTTTGCCGAGAGATGGGCAGTCTGGTGGCAGAGAGGGGGTCGTAAGGGATTTTCGAAACCGAACTCCGAACCTGGGCCGAGTTGGTGGTACTAGTTGTAAGGATGAATTCGCCAAGCACAGGCTAACCCTTACCGGCCTAGACCAATTGTTGATCAAACGAAGGCTGATACTGACGCAGTGTGAATGGGACCGAAAGGTGGGCAAGGTAATGCTCTGGAATTTCCGCACCCGCGATGCCAACAATGGGCGATGGGCGCTCGTCGCTCGTGTAGTATGTGCCAAAAAGCTGGTCCCAGATCATTGTTGTGTTTCCAAAGTTAGAGTTGGAGGGCGTCCTTTCCTGACTGTGGTGATGCCAATGCTGTTCGTTGGTCGCCAGAATCCGATTCAACCAGCCAGGCGTCAAATCGATATTTGAGTGCTGCAGAACGCCGTTGACAGTTTTGAAAACCGTCCACAGTGCAAATAGTTCTGGCCCCGAACCGAGAACAATCAGTGGAATGATTTCGGCGCCGTGCGATATCACTGCATTAAACGGATGCGTCCTGCCCGCAGCAAGGAAGTAAAGTTTTGTTGGGGTGTGATGCACTGCGTGTAAGCGCCACCCAAGCCTCGAAAGATGCATCCACCGATGCGCCCAATAGACTCCGAAATCCGCAACCAGGATGGCAAGCGGCAATTGCAGCCACAAAGGCCACTGGGTTGGCCACAATTGCGAGCCAACCTTCGCCGCAAGAAACGCGCCGACCGTCGCCATCACACCGGCAAGTGCAATACGTGTCAGTTGCCCGGCAGCGTTGGCCGACAGCAACGAGTGACAGAAGTCCAACAAAAACTGATGTAGGGTTGGCCTCCAACTGCGCGTGTAGGGGGAAATCATCTCCAATCCCCAGATGCCTAACATAAGTGGAATCACCGCAATAGCCACAGTGATTCCAATGGGAATATCTGTATGCAATAGCTGGGCTTCGATCGCCAGTGCAATAAGCAAGAGCAACGGATATGACACAATTTTCAATAACTTTTTCATCTTTCGTCTAACACATTCAATTGAAGAATCACATTCAGAGTATAGTCCAAATAGTTTTCCTTGATCCGGGCCGCTACACCCTGGAGCACTCCGCACATCTGTCGATTATCATTCCAGAGCCTATGCCGATGTGGAAAGTATCAGAGGCATAGAAGATGCGATAATATATCGCGGAATAGAACAATAACTACGCTACAGCCTCTTTCCTAATGCATAAAAATATTTCCTGTTACAGGGTATTCAGATAGATATCTTCATGGGCACTCAAAACTGTCTCAGCTCTGCACTGCGCGCATCCCCCGAAGTATAAGAGCGGTAAAAAAACAACGTATCACCCAGTTACGTTGCTTAGGCCAAGCAATCGTTCGGCATTTCCGCGCAGCAGCGCGTAGCGCTGCGTTGGCTGGCTCTCTGTAATGATCAATAGCTTGGCGAGACTGGCGGCGAGGTGATAGAAGGGCCAGTCGGAGCCAAACAGCATGCGTTCACCACCGGTGCGTTCGAGCATGTCGTGCAGGGTGCTTACACCCTGGCCGTGGGTATCCAGCCACACATTGTCATAACGCACTGCAAGCGGCATGGCCTCAGCCACGTCGCGCGCGCCGGAGTGACCCAGGATAAATTGCAGTTTCGGATAGGTTTTTAATGCCGCTTCATAATGGCGGGGCAGGGCGTAGCGGTGGGTTGACTCCGGTTCGATACCGGCGCGCCCGCAATGGAAGAAGACGATCAACCCCAGCCGCTCACACTCGCCGTACAGCTCCATCATCGCATCGGAATCGGGATAGGCGCGCTGCATGGTGGGATGAAACTTGATGATGCGAGCACCGGCAGCCGCATAGCCGCGCAACCGGGTAAATCGTGCGGGATCCTGCGGGTGCACCGAGCAGCCCGGTATCAGTCGATCTTTAGCACCTGCCGTGTCTATCGCCCGCATCCAGCGCTCGGTGAGGTCGTCGCCAAAGGGCAGGTCGAAGGCAATCGGCATAATGCTGGCGCGCTCTACGCCACACGCATCCATTTCGTGCAACAGGTTGGGAATGGTCTGCGTGCTGGCGCTTCTGCTGCCCCACAATCCCTGCGCCACCGCGCCCCACCACAACTCATCGAGTGCCTCATCACTGAAGTTGCGGTTGATATAAACGTCAAGATCCAGCTCACAGCCCGGATTCGTTGCATCGCAATCCAGCAGATGAACGACGCGCTCTGGTGCGTTGCTGCAAATCGATAGTGGGCGCCAGTAACAGCGACATACCCAGGTGGCAGTGCATATCGATCGCTTTGGGCAGATCCGGGGCGACCAGGTAAAGCTCCCCGTTCCCATCGAGTTCGAACCAGGGCAACTCAGCCAGGCCGCGATAGCCCTTAAAGCGCAATGGTCCAAAAGGCCCCTGTCCGGAGCGGGCTCCTTCTTCAAGCCGTTGTTGGGCCAGTCGGGCGATATCCGCGCCAGTATAACGTGCGTCGGGCTCATCATTGCTGCAGGAAATGAGGCTGGTGCCGGCAGCCGCCATTACCGCCAATTGGAGAAATTTGCGTCTATCCAGTCCAGTGCCCATAGTTCGTTACATCTACAATCGAAGGAAGTGATTTTCTATTGCGTACTATTGATACGGTCCAAGATTACGCGAAAGCAGAGATGCCTGCCGATGAATTTTTTCTAGATTACGATATCGAAACCTGCGAGGGGCAGTATTCTCCGGTAAGTACTGGCTCTATAGCGGGCGCGATGCTAAGAAATTTGGGCTACGCAAAAGATGAGGCGCGCCTGGACAATTTACAAATTCAAGATGCACTTGATCGTGATAAGGTCGCAAAAAACTTTCACAACAGCCCAGTGAAATCTGGCTGATCTAGGTGGATTTGACAATCGAAAGACATGAGCTATACATATGCCAACTTTGCCGACGAGGTTATTGGGCAAGTGATGTTGCCCATGGCTGTCTCCACATTTTTATCGGCCCCAAAAACTTGTAGGAAAGCCATGACATTTCGCTCTATTTGCACTAGGAGATGCGGTTTTATGTCATACTCCCTTGTGGTTTTCACGATTGCCGCTTAAATTGCCGTGGTCGCAGCTTTGATAGTTTCTAGGCACATGATCGGATTGCGAATATTGTCCTTGGGCTAAAGCAAGCGACAGAGAACGTCCGCTATCGGGAAAACAGACACTCGTTGATTGATTTTCAAGAATGTGACTTTGGTGCTTGGACGCCTTTTTACGAAGAAGAGTAACATGAAAAAAATTTTGCGGTGTTTGGCAGCTATGCTATTTGTTTATTGGAGCGGTACGGTTTCTGCCTTGCCGTTTACGTATGATTTCGGATTCAACGGAGAAGAAACCGGCTTCTCCGGCGTAGGGTCTTTTACGCTTTCGCAGTTGGTTGGGGCACCCGGATTGGACGCCTTTGAATTTACTGGAGTATGCGCCGGTTATACTTGTGGCTTTGCAGTTTACGATATTAGTGATGTGAGCTGGACGGTCAACCCGGACGGCGTGGTGAGTGCCTTGTCTATTTCGGCTGAATATTATACGTTCGAGTCCTCGACAATTCTCAGAAATTTTTTATCAATGAACCAAAATTCTTTGTCTACCAGTTGGGAGTGCGCCAATATTACCGGGCCCTTTCCTAACCCTATTGAGAATTGTGGCTTTGCCAACAGGTCGTCTTTGTACGAATCTGGAGGAACTTTCTTGACTCTTCGCGAAGAATCAACACCCACACCCCTACCGTCCACGCTATTCCTTTTTAGTGCAGGGTTGGCTAGCATTTATTTTTTCCTTGGGAAACGGATCCTGCACCAGGTGTGATCCCCAAAGCGCTGGGGTGCGGTAGCACAAGCCACGGATCTACCCGACGAACCTGACGACTCGACGGGCACCCCTGAAATTTCCGTCGGGTTCGTTGAGTGCGTCGGGTGGAATTGTAAATTGTTGGGGAGGGCGGTGTTCCTCCGCGAATGATTTGCAGATAGCGTGCAGTTTGGAATTATCAACCGAATCGAAGGTCGGCATCTGTCATTGATGAGACCCCGTAAATCCACAGGGCGTAAAAAGAAGCGTTGTCATGGTGTTGTTTGATGTACCTTGATCAAGCGGTTGCAACCCCCAATATTTCCTTCGTATGTCCCGCTGACGACAATGCCAGCAGGATTCACTAGGTATCGAACGGTGCAATAATACGGGGTTGAACTGTCAAGGCGTGAATGCTGAAATTCGACGAGTGTGTTTCCATCCCCCTGTTCGACAGACGTTGATGGTGTGCCGTACGCTAGATTTAGCTCGTCAACTGTAGTGCCTATCCAAGTATCAATTTCGGCCTGGCCGGATGGGCCAGTAGTTGCACACCCAGTTATGTAAGGCACACCAGCCAACAAAGCAATTATCAATACTGCCCTAATAAACATGAGCGATCCTCCCTGTAGTTTCCATCGTTGCGGATTTCAGTATATCTAAATTTTGTAGACTTGCCCTTCTTGAAATGCTTTCACCCACGCTGTTGGGATTAGCTTCAACCATCTCGCGAATCAGATTGGAGCCAAACAACCTTTAGTTGAGGATTTCATTTTGATTTGCGAAGTGCGTTTATTGACTTACAGGCGACCCCAGCGATTTGACGGCCACTGTGTCCGGGTACTGTGAGGCCGTCGAGCACGTCGAGTTGATTGATGATTAATTCAGGGAGAGGGGGGATCCCCTGCGAGTGGATTGTTGATGGCTTAGAACTTGGATTGGATGTCAGCTCTTCTCAGTTCCTTGATCGCGGTATGTTCGCAAAACACGCAGCGGACTTGGGTCACGTATTATGGAAATACATAACCCATCTAATCTTTCGCTTATAGAAAAAGCATTTTGTCCTAACGACAATGCAAGAGCGTTGGCCAGGGAAGGCTGCGCTCTTGTTAGCGAGAAAGTTCCTTGCCAATTCCAAACAGTCGTTTCCATTTTATCCTGTAGCTCAATGCACAGAAGCATCTGAACCTGTAGACCAAACTATGGTTTAGACAGTACATTTGGACGAAATCAGAATTCTGTGATTTACTCCAAGCTGACCAGTTTGCATCAACACCAATAGAACCCTTCAGGGAAAAGAATATGAACCTGGCCAAATTAGTATCCCTCGGCATCGCATTACTACTTATTCAAGCGTGCAGCCACCCCATTGAAATTGTGGGTGAGGGTGACGTTACATCCCAGAGCGGTAACAGGAATTGTTCTCTGGAACAGTTCAAAGCAGCAAATCCCGCTTGCAGCAAAAACTATGCGGGGATTGATCTGGAACAACTGCCTGCTCTCGTCGCTGAGGATTACGCGGAAACCTACAACCCCGCGCCTCGCCCGGGTTGGATGTTCAGTCACTGGGTCAACTACTGCACGACCGCGACTCCCCCGACCTATGACTGCGTTTTTGATTTTCCCGCGGCAACGGTGCAACAATTCTGGGGAAAGACCATGCCGGCACTAAAGGCTGTTTTCTGTCTTATTGACGATCCGGACTGTGATGGGCTGATTGGTGATGAGGATCCATGCCCCGCTAACCCGAGCAATCCCTGCGCCTTAATCACGGGTAACGATATTGTCACAAGAGACGGAAAGGAATGGGCGCAACCCGACTTATTTACCTTAAAACCCGACTTAGATCCCGCTATTACATGGAACCGGATGAATGCAGCCTGCCCAAAAGGCAAATGTAAAGTTGGCGCGGTTTTGAATGGTAAAGATTTGACAGGGTGGACATGGGCGGGATTCCGTGACGTCGCCCGCCTGTACAACAGTTTCGGTGCATCGTTATCAACGGACGTTCCAGATGGGCAAAACGTAGCGAATTCCACGTGGGCGCCCGCCGTATATGCTGCCGGTTTCCGCCCTACGTTGTATGACTCTACATTTAGAACAATATACTTTATGTTGCCAGTCGATGTCGCAGGAGGGATTAGCGAGGGCGCGTATGCGGGTTCACAGGACTACGTTGACCCGGAGTCTTATGACTATGCTGGCACCAATACGGGAATAAACCTTACGTACGGGGAGTATTCCGGGTGCGGCTTCCTGCTCTATCGGACAATACCATAGGGCATGAATGAGCGACCCAGGGCATTTACGGTCGCGTGACCGACCATCGCGCGGGCCGCGCAGCGCTCGGTCCACTTACGCGGCATATCCTCAAGCCCGCTGTCGTCCACCTGACCCCAGCGGCCAATCTAGCAAGCGCAGCGGCTCTCTCGGGGGCTGTTGTCTTTTTTTACACACTACTGCAAACCTCGCTCTAGATCGGCACTAAACTATTTCTGCGGCAGGGTTTACAAGTCACAGCAATGCAGCCACGCTAGATATTTTGAAGAGTTGAAAGGAATTAATGATGAGAGCCATGTGTGCCGCCGCGCTGCTCGTAGCTTTCTATCTGCTAGGCAATGGATTCGCCATGGCACACAGTGGCCCTCACCAGGACGGTTGGGTTGATGTTGGTGGCAACGTGTACTCGGGGGGAACACCTGTCTGCGCCTTGGTACTGATCAACGGTCAGACCCAATTTTCCTGTGATGGAACTGGTCGATACGATATGCAGGTTCCCGTCGATGACAATGGCATGATCACGGTGATGGTATTTGCGGATGGGTTTGCTCCCTTCAACCAGACCGTGACTCCTGAACAAGCTGCAGCATATCCAATCAATATACTCCTTGATCGAAAAAGTCCTTCTTTTCAAGTTGAGACTACCTATGAACCCTCTGCAACAGAAGGATGGTTTGTTGTCAGTGGGACCATCAATAGCGGAACTACACCGGTTTGTGCCTTGACGCTCGCTAATGGGCAATCGATGTTTTCATGCGCTGAGAACCTGGGGAAATTCTCTCTGGATGTTCCACCCGATCAGGATGGAAATATCACTCTCATGGTATTCGCTGCTGGGTTCAAGCCCTTCAAAATAACGATAGACACTGAGGAAGTACTAGAATACCCGTTATATGTGCAGCCTTACTTGATAATTCCAGAAGATACGTCTAGCGATTATCGAGTTGAAGAAGAGCTTATGACACGCCGCCTGAATAGAGCCTTTGCTGAAGTTAGAGCTTGGTATCTGGCGAGACTGCCTGGAAAGGATCTTGATGTTCGAAGCTACATTCCGGTTTATTCGCCTTTCTCAAAAAAATTCCATGAATGCCGTGATACGTCGATTATGGAGCGTGGCGTATCATGCAATGTTAATGATCCATATTTTCAGGCTTTGCGTGTACTGAGAAGTGAACTAGGTGTTGATATTAATACATGGGAGAATAAACCGTGTAACGTAAGGTCTGTCATTATGTTCTATAAGCACCACCCGGGCTATGCTGGCGCGTATTCAGCAAACAACCCAGAATCGTCCTGTACCTACGTCGATGGTTTGCCGGTCTATTCAACTGGGGGCACCGCGACAGTTGGGTCCGCAGTTATTTATGGAGTTATGGGTGATGCAGCATCTACCGCAGAGTGTTTAGCAGAGTACGAGCGATGGGGTATTTTGCGAGACGACTTTCCCGCAAATTTCTGCGGGAATTACAATACGGCTCTTTACACCATTGCACATGAGCTCGGCCATACGATGGGGGTGTTTGATTATTGTGGTACTGGAGACATTAATCGCACGGGAATTACATCGATGGGACTCCCTCATCCTGACCGGGAGTTTATAGAAGGGTGGGGGCTTCAGGATTGCCTTATTGATACACGCTATCTTCCGTTTCGCCAAGAGTATTGGGACAAATCTGTTATGGGGGCCGCACACTATACTTTTCCTTTTGCAACGACTAGTGAAGGACTGAACGAGTGGGAGATTGAAGCTCTGCGTCGAGATCCTTATTTTCACGATCAGAATTAAATTTCAGTGTGTTCTATTTCCGCCCCATGACCCCACCTATGCCCCGCCCGGGAATTGCTGCGAGGACTCTGGGCTACAGGGGGAGTATCCCGAGCTTCAATCTTTCTCCAGCCATTCTTCAATTTTTACCTCGCCCAGGGGACGATCCTCCTTGGGCAATCTGAAACTGTCACGCATTTCGGTCAAAGTATTCGGATTAAGCCAAAGATTGAGAAGAAACACGATGACCATTGCGATGACGGCCCCCGTTCCCGCCAGAAGCATGTCCTTCTGCGCGTCCCAAATGTCACCCTGAGTCCCGAGAAACGCCATACCCAGTTCCGGCGCCGCCAAGGCAGCAGCTTTCCACTCTATGATCTCGTAGATGGATGAGAAGGAAAAGGTGATGTCGATCGGGAAAAAGTATGACCAGAACCCACGCAGTCGCGCGATTCGCACCAGTACCTCTCTTATGGGATATGCCAGCAACAAACCGTAGGCAAAGTGAACCAGTCGGTCGTACATGTTGCGCTTCGCATCCACCCAATACCGTAAGGTTTCACCAAACGGTACCTCGGCGTAAGTGTAGTGAGAGCCCACTACATGAAGGCACATGAATAGTGTGATGAGTCCATAGGAGATGTCAGAAAGCCTAAAATATCGCGCCGTGACCAGAAGAACAGGCACCCAAAAAAATACCAGGTAATTCTCCAATAACCAGTCATCCGGATGGATCGGTTTCCAGGCGGCCCAAGACCAGATGGCGACAAAGATGCCAAAAAGTAATAGCCTGAATCCGTAGCTTTTTATGAAAGTCATCAATTTGGGGTGAGCCTGACGAAGCGTTTAGCAAGTTACCGAAGTATAGTGGAGGGTACAAATGTAATGAACCATCCTGTCCCTGGCGAATTCGCAATTCAGGCGGATATACCCGACGGACCTGGCGACTCGGCGGTCCCCGTCAGGTTGTTAGGTGGAGTCGTGGTTTTCTGGGGACATCCCGTGCGAGTGTTCTAACGAGGTAATGTGAGCAATGTTTTCACCACACTGCCATAAGCGGGTTTAGCCTGCAGCGTCTCGTCGAACAATAAGGGTCGATTGGGCGCGGAGAAAGCTAAAAAACTGTCAAGCCAAGTGTGGGCGTCGTCTATACCCCACATTGTAATTCCACTACATAACGTAACAGCAAGGCAGGCATTGAATACATCTGCGTACGCCTGCGCCTGCGCAGCAAGAGGGTCAGGTGTGCTGCTGAACAGTGGCAGGGGAATATCCAATTCAGTAATTTCTACCTTAAGCCCTAGTGCAGCGATACGTTGCAGCTGATTACGCAAGATGGCCTCATCTGGTGCACGCACAAAGAAATGCCCCTGTAGGCCCAGCCCGTGCAGCGGAATACCTCTGTCCAGCAGGCGCTGCGCCAGCGCGATCAGGGCGTCAAATTTCACCGGCTGAAACTCGACAAAGGTCTCGTTGATAAACAGTTCTGCCGAAGGATCTGCGGCATGAGCCTGAAGTAGTGCGATATCCAGGTACTCTTCGCCTAACAGCTGGAAAAAAATGTTCTCTGGATCAAAGTCTCCACCCACTGCCGCTAGCGGCTCGTTGATCACGTCCCACTGGGCTACCTGCCCCGCGTAGCGGCCCACTACCGTAGCAGCGTGGGTGACCATCAGTTCCCGTAAACGCGCCGCCGGGTCACTTGAGTTGTTGAGTTCATCGGCAAGCCAGTCAGGTAGTCCATTCAGGCGGTGCCAGAATAGCGTATGACCACGCAAACGCTGGCCATTGGCGACAGCAAAATCGACCAGCCGATCAGCATCTGAGAAATTGAAACTACTGGAAGTGGGCGCAAGACTTCCCCATTTCATAGCGTTCTCTGCAGTCACAGAGGTGAATTCTCTGGACGTAACTGCTAGCTGCTCGGACGAAGCGTCGGTATTTACTGCAGCCCCGACCGCCAGCCCGGCTTGTCGGGCAGCCTGTGCCAGCCCGACGGCTTCGCGCTGGCCACCGTTATCGTTGTTGCTATCGCTGCAGGCCGCGAGAACCAAAAATAAAAAAACTATGCCAATTCGAGTGATTTTTGATGGCAAGCGTTTCATTGCGCTTTGGTTCTCCATAATTTCATAGCCAGCATATGGTACTCCACCCAACCTGAGTTCAATATGCATGCCAAATTATATTGCGGCCGCTCGATTTGGGTCTTCCGGCTACTTCGATGTTGCTACAGCAATCGGTACTTTCGCTTCTTGAGAGCAGTATGGAACCGCAATAGTGTCGACGGTTTGATAATAATAGCTGAACGAGCGATACGCCGGGGATTCAAAAATAGTGTCCAGAATCCGAAGAGTGTGCGATCCATGACGGATAAATTGGGTGATCTTTGTCTTGCCCTGCTGTGAACGAGCAATTGCTGTTTCAGGAGCAGGTTTTCTGCAATGATCGCTCGGCTACCTACCGCTGGGGCCAAGGAGCCTGGCAATGGCTTTTGGTAGTTCAAATATCAGGAATATCGCGTCTTTCATGGCGCGCAAGGGTAGTATTGATGAATGCGCGTGGCAATGACTAACTTATTGATTCTATGTGTGAATTAGCAATTCGCCATGCACAGGGTAAAATTTGGGGGCATAGCAGGAATTTAGCTTGGTCGTTCTGTGAGCCATCGCACAGTACCTCCACTGTTATCGATAACGACAGCGAAATCTTTGAAGTAAAATTTACTTAAGTTAGAAAATTTGTTGGGATTGGCCAGATGACGGAGAGACGAAAAACAGACGTATTACCTCAAATGCGGTTTCGATCAGGGCGATTTTTTAAGGATAACGGAAAATGGTTTTTCAATACCCGGGAAGGAACGATGGAAGGCCCGTATGAGGAACTGTCAGAGGCTGAAGATAGACTCAAAGAATATATCAAGATAATGAATTCAGGCTTCATGCCCAGGCACAGCACACTAGAGTTGGAACCACTTGAGATCGAAAAGGAGAGACCGAGGCTTTCACCCCGTCAATCGAAAGCAGATACCCGGTTTCGGTAAACCTGCCACCTACGCCAGCGCCCAATAGAGCCCACCAAAAATTTCCGGCCAGCTCTGATTGAGCACTATCCAGATAGTGGGGAGATACCCCCATTCTCTACAGCACTGCTGACCAGGATTTTCCCTTTAGGCCTGTTCCAGGTCGCCGCAGCTATCTGCACGCCCACATCTTCCAACTGCTCAACCCCAGCCAATTGCACATTCAACATTCTTTTCACAGCCCGTTCAGGCTAACGCCTTCTGCTTCGAGTAATGGCTTGAGTTTACGGTAGGCGGCGGGGGTTCTGTTTAACGGGATGGACGGAAACAGGTGATGTACCAAGTGGTATTCCATCCCCACAGTGAGAATCGTTCCCACTGGGGACTTCCAGCCTCGCGTATCTCGATATCGGCCCATTTCCTTCATGGGGTGATGCGGTACCCAGGACAAGGTGACCGGGGTGTAGATCCCTGCTAGCTGCCGTGGAATCCACCAAAGCATCAATACTTCGAGCGCGAACCCACTCCAGGCCAGTACGGCAGCGAGAAGCCAGGCCAGTCGCGTTACCAGAATCGCCTCCATTATCAATCGGTCCTTGTTGGGATTGTCCTCCAGAACATTATCCGCCAAAGCACCAGTATGTCCCGGCTGCTTGCTGAGCCAGGCATTCTTTGCAGCGCCCCAGATGGTATCTGCCTTCATATACATATCCGGGTCCCGAACGGGATCATTGGAATGAGCGTGATGTTTCAGGTGGATAGCCCGATGTAGACGAAACGGAAAAACTATTGGAAACACCGAGAGATGCCCAACCAACTCGTTCAGCCAGCGCAGGGAAGTATTGGGGCGCCCTATGTTACCGTGTTGTGCTTCGTGTGTGGGCAGATAACAGCCGCACATGATAACCGTCGCAATAATGCAGCCGAGCCACAAGGGAATCTGGCCGGTATGCGCCAGCGGCCATAGCGCCAACCACAGCAGGAAACCGCCAAGCCCCCATATCACCATGAACCATGGGAACGCACCGATATATTGCTGGGCAATGGCTCGCTCCTCGCTAATGCTCATAGCCACTGCCCCCGTACTTTCGCCACCAGCCCCCAGATTAGTCCAATTGGTAATGCCATGTAGAGTGAGGGAAATCCAGCGGTCGCCGGAAATTCCAATTTATCCAGAACGGCGGCTGCCATAGGTGTGAATAGCAGTACGCCAAAGAAGACGGGGCCCCAAGGTAGCAAAAATTTGAGAAGTTTGGCCATACTGTGTTCCCACCGAAAATCTCAATACCACTGCAATATAGCAAAAGTTCCTCGGTCTTGCTGCTACATATTCCTCAACCGCCGTCCAGCCCCATAACCCCATCCATGTCCCGCCCAGGATTTGCCGAGAGGACTCTGGCGCACAGGGGGAGTGCGCGGCTCGGCGGGATTTCCGAGGGTAGTGTCAGATGGGTGTGGACCGGGAAACTCGGGGTTCTGGATTTCAGGTTTTCTGGAGGCGTCCATCCCATTGCTTTCGTGACAAGCGGGTACTGCAGCCTCTGCGCACGATACCGGTGAGAAGGTTTGATTTCGAGCCGCAACGGGGTGACCGGAAGATGCCCGTTACTGGCCGGCCCCGTCCACGTCAATCCACAGTCTCTCCAGCGCTGCGTACTCCCGTAGGCCTTTTTCCTTATCGAACTGGGCCAAGAACATACCGCTGGCTTTGTCGGGGCGTAGCTGCGGATTGTGCTCCTTGGCCCTGGCGATATACTTTCTCGCCGCTTCGGGATTGCCCAACGCATCCATACACAGCGCCGCGAAGATGTTCGCCAGACCGTATTCCGGTGTACTCATAGTATGGCGTTCGAGGGCCGGCGCAGCCGATTGGTAATTACCAGCCAGAAATTCGACCAGCCCCTGGTACCAGCTGTGAAATTGCGTGAAGCCGGCTTCCGGAGCCAGCTCAGAGGCCCTGTGGATCGAGTGCCGAGCGTCATCGTACCTGCCGAGATAGGCGTAGACCTGACAGATGTTCATATGCGCATCCGAGCTAGCGGGGTTGCGCTGCAGCACCTTCTGCAGGGTATGCAGCGCACGCTCCTGCATCCCGGCGAAATTCTCCGCGCCGCCAATATAAGTAAGACACATCAGGTCATCCTGCGCCAGTTCGCGCGCCCGCCGCAGATGCTGCTTGGCAAGGTTCACAACTTCGCCGAGTTGTTCGTCATCATACGTGCCGTTGAGGAGGGCGGCGTTACACACCCAACTCATCAATGCATGAGCGGGCCCGTATCCCGGCTCAATCTCCAGCGCCTTGCGCAATTCCGCCATCACCCTACGATGGGTCTTCACTGATCCTGCCGCCCGACTGACGGCCGTGTTGGCGCGTTGGCAATACTCCCAGGCGCCGAGACTTTCCACCGGCGCGTTTTCGGAGCGCGCCGCTTCGACCCACATCAACTGGGCATACAGGCCGGCGGCAATCTTCTCGACCAGGCCATCGGAGGATCGGTGCAGTGATTCTATCGTCTCATCGAATTTTTTGGCCCAGATGTGGGCGCCGGTCTGCGCCTCTATGAACTGCACCGTCACGCGTGCCTGCTCGCCCATCTTGCGCACACTGCCTTCGAGGATATAACGAACGCCGAGCGCCTCGCCTATGGCACGGACATCCGCTGACTGCCCCTTGTACACGAAAGACGAGGTGCGGGCGGCCACCGACAGCTGCTGGTTGTAGGAAAGACTGGTGATAATGTCTTCCGTCAAGCCATCGGCGAGAAACTCCAGCTCCGCATCGGATGACATATTCTGCAGTGGCAGCACGGCCAGACCAGGCCGGGTGAAGGAATGCTTATGCTGAGGGGCCGTTGTAGTTAGTGCTGGAGCGGTAGTGGTGGCTGGCGCCGCGGGTTCTCCCGAGGTGGCTTCAGCCGGCAGGAGCGAATCGCGTCGCACACCCTCGGGCGTCAGTTCGAATGCCCAGGCCAGCACGATGGCGACAGGAAACCCGAGCAGCAGCGTGATGATCACGAATCCATTGAACCACGCGGGCATGCCCAGACCCTGTTGCAGCGATCCGGCGACCTGCACCAGAAGCCAGCTGACGATGGCGTAGACTGTCGCTACGCGAAAGACGCTGCGCCTGCGAAGCTCGGTGAAGAACTTCTTGATCATTGTTCTTCCCAATAGGACGCCAGAAGGAATCAGCAGTTGATCGAAGTATAGTCCTACAAAAGGCCTGTTGAGAGTAGATTTTCTCACTGGGACCTACAGCCATACCAATATTGCCACCGCATCAGGACCCCTTAAGGCCAGAAAACGGCAACCCCCGGTGTCAGCGGGCGGATTCCCGGCAGCGGACCAGAATCCCAGAATTCCAGTTTTCCAGTATCCTTAGAGCCCCAGGTGTGATTCCTAAAGGGGGCTACCAAGCCCCGGATCTACCCGACGGACTTGAAGACTCGACGTTCGCAGCCCCTGGACCCCTGAAACTTCCGTCAGGTCGTCGAGTGCGCCGGGTTGTTTGGTGATTTATTCAGGGAGGGGGAACCGCTGCGAGTGGATTGTAGGTGATGTGGATTGGATGCCAGCGTTTTCTGCGGCGACCATTCAGCTAAAGTGCGCGGACACTACGTCCGA
Source organism: uncultured Gammaproteobacteria bacterium (assembly GCA_963712135.1). GTDB lineage: Bacteria > Pseudomonadota > Gammaproteobacteria > Pseudomonadales > Halieaceae > Marimicrobium. The sequence continues at coordinate 3,929 of CAVQGV010000018.1, read as the reverse complement.
ATATCCCAAGGGCACGGCTGCAACTTCATGTTATGCAGCTCCCTTTCGCTTCTCCGCCAGTGCACGTATCACCTGTCGCATTTTCGGTGTGAACGTAGGCAGTGATATTGCTTCGACAGCTTCAATCTGCATATAGGGATAGTCCAGCAATGCTCTTTGCACCTCAAGTTCTTCGTCTTCGATCATTCCCTTTGAATGCTGGTACAGCTCGTTTTCATAGGCTCGAAGGTTGAGGATCGTGAACCAATATAAAATACCTTGTTCATCTACAGTGAGAGGCTTTCCGAACTGAGCCTTCGCTGTCGCATGGCGAATTTCCCTGTTTTGGATCATCATTCGCATATTAAGGGTACGTTCATGAGCCAATTGCTGATGGGTTTGTGCCCGCTGTGTATCTGAACTTTGCCGGATCTGGATGGCGAGATAGATAAGGGTAGCCAGCACTGCCAGGGCACCGACGATCTCACCAATGGCTCCGATTGCGTCCCAATTCATGCCCTTCCCCTTGTTATCCGGTTTTTGCAAGCATAGCTGCATTTTTAGCTGGATTGGAAGGTGAGCGAATAGCCGCTTGTAGACATTTTGCGACCTACAGCAACTGCGATGTTGCCACCGCAATAGGCTGTCCCTGGCGAATTCCTAATTCATGCGGCAATTGGCAGTTCAAACAAACCTCGACAATGCTTTTTCCAACAATACTGATGCCCTGCCCAGGATTTGCCGAGAGATGGGCAGTCTGGGGCAGAGTGATAATGGCGGCTTGATATATCGGATTTCGTGTACTTAACTTGTAAGTATCGTTAGAAGGTATACCCACACATGAAGAAACTAAAAAACGAAAAAGAATTGGTCAAAAAGGCAATCGCCGAGGGAATGAAGTACGGCGTGCAAAGAGGAGTGGTTGAATTTGAGCCAACAGATTCTGCAACTGAAAAAATCGAATACATATATCGGCTGCTGGTACACGATAAAATAATTCTACCTCTACCAAATGATCAGATATCTCAGCTTGCCATGAGACATAAACTTGCCATTTGGGCATCAAAACTAAGATGAAAAATACACCCTGATATTCTCCCCCCGCTCCCACGCTGACTTCCACCCCCGCGCTCCCCGCAGTGCACCGCCGTCCAGCCTCATGACCCCACCCATGCGCCGCCCGGGATTTGCCGCGAGGACTCTGGGGCACAGTGGGACACTCGGTGTCGGAAGTCGGCGGAGTAGTGAAGCTGGGGGTGTCTGGGAAACTGGATTTCTGGTTTTCTGGGGGCTTCGAGTACGCATCCAATAGCGGACCTGTGGGCTTGGGCGGGAAACCGCAGTCACCTCAAGGCGTTCGTAGGTAACGCGATAGATCTTTCTTCAGCTACCTTTACAAGTGACGGATGCTTGTCTATATGTAAGGCTAGTTCTTCTAAAACAACCCATAACACAAGGGGAAGTGACGATGACTCCACGCCTGTTCCAATACTTACAATCTACCGTGGCTGCGGGCTTTTTAATGGCTGCATCAATCTCGGCGAATGCGGCCCCAAGTGCCTATTCTATAGACGATGGGTCTGCCGAGGCGTCTGTTGGCCAGGGCTACGGGGGTAACACTATGATTTGGGCCAACCGTTTTATTGCGCCTGCTGCTGGGGAGTTTATAACGGAAATAGAGGTTGCCTTTGGTGACCCCGTGTCGACTTCAGGTGCAGGTGAAGAGAATGGCGATGGTGTTAGTGTGAGTATCTGGTTGGACCCTAATAATGATGGCTCGCCCGCGGATGCCGTAGTTGTAACCGGCGTCGAAGGCACCATTACCAATTCTGATACGAACACGTTTGAGGTTTTCGATATCGAGGATCAGTTTGTTACTGGTTCCTTTTTTGTGGTCGTCACGTATGTGGGTAATAACCCACCTATTGATGGCCCTGGTCATTTCCCAGCAGCACTGGATCAATCTTCCGATGCAGGTAAAAGCTTGGTTGGAGTCGGCACAGATTTTACACAGATTGGATATAACGCTCCTCAATTTGCGGGGAATTGGTTGATTCGCGCGAACTCAAACGATACAGATCATGACGGTGTACTAAACGCGGATGATAACTGTCCCACGATCCCCAATGCGGACCAGGCTGATGTCGACGGAGACGGCTTCGGCGATGTCTGCGTTCCACCGGGCACGATTCCGACCGGAGTCAGTAGGCGTGAACCCTGTCATTGGAACCGGTACAGTAATCAGGCAGGGCGTGACCATTGGTGACGACGCGCAGATTGGCGAGTTTGTGGTTCTCAACAAGAATGTAAATATTGGTGATGGCGTGTCGGTAGGAGATAATACGACGATCAATAAAGATGGCGTAGTCGGCAATAGTGTCAATATCGGCAGCAATGTCACACTTGCAAAAGACGTAACCATTGAAGTTGGTGCGACAATCGGCGACGACACTATAATCAATCAGGGCGTCCATGTTTGTGCAGACGCAACGATTGGTTCAGTTGTAACCATCGGCAAAAATCGCCTGGTCGACACAGGAGCAAGCGTCCCTGACCTCAGCGTATGGAGTGGCAGCAATACCCCGCCACCTGCCTGTACACCGTAGAAATTTGTATGCCTCACCTCGCCTCTAGCGGTGGGGTTCTGCATTGCGAGAGCATAGTCAAGTTAATGGGCTTTGCCGCGCAGAGCTGGCGTTGCCCACATGATTCAGCCGGTCACATAGTCATCAAGCGCAGTTCGAAGCATTACTTTTTGAGGAATTGAAAGGATTCAATGATAAGAAACATAATTCAAAGATGTGCCGCTGCGCTGTTCGTAGCTTTCTGTCTGCTAGGCAATGGATTCGCCATGGCACACAGTGGGGAACACCAGGACGGTTGGGTTGATGTTGGTGGCAACGTCTCCTTTGGGGAAGCACCTGTCTGCGCTCTGGTACTGATCAACGGTCAGACCCAATTTTCCTGTGATGGGACTGGCCGTTACGATATGCAGGTTCCAGTCGATGACAATGGCATGATCACGGTGATGGTATTTGCCGATGGGTTTGCTCCCTTCAACCAGACCGTGACTCCTGAACAAGCTGCAGCATATCCAATCAATATACTCCTTGATCAAAATAGTCCTTCTTTTCAAGTTGAGACTACCTATGAACCCTCTGCAACAGAAGGATGGTTTGTTGTCAGTGGTACCATCAATAGTGGAAATACTCCGGTTTGTGCCTTGGCCCTCGCCAATGGTCAATCAATGTTTTCATGCGCTGAAAATCTGGGGATATTCTCGCTGGATGCTCCACCCGATCAGGATGGAAATATCACCCTCATGGTCTTCGCTGCAGGATTTAAGCCCTTTAAGGTCACCGCAAATGTCCTGGATAGTGAAGGGGACGGCATTAGGGATTACCTGGATTATGACGATGACAATGACGGCATATTCGATGAAGATGATACATGTCCGTTGGATCCAAGAATTGACTGCGTAATGGATATCACTGATACCATTTTTGTTAATGGCAAAGAATGGGCACAGGTGGACTTGTTTACGAACCTTTCGTGGGACGACATTAATGCTGTTTGTCCCGCCGGTATGTGTAATGGAACTCTTAACGGATATGACATGAGTGGTTGGACATGGGCGTCGTCGCGAGATTTACAGGCGCTGTTTAATGAGTTTGGAACCGATATCGATCTTGATGTTTATACTTCTAGGTATGACATGGATTCTGGTGGCGCAGTATCGTGGCGGGCCACAGGTTGGCGACCAACGCAAACTCGGTGTTGGTACTACGCAACAACAAATGGAGATATCTGTAACGATTTAGTAGACGGGCATTTACTAAACCACGACGGTTTTGTGGCGAGTTGGGCCGAACCCGGGGGATTGGTGGTGACGTGCGATCCATCAGGACCGCCGTGCCTAGGCGGAGACACCCCGGACTCGAACGGGAATG